>NZ_OZ075067.1:0-1200000 GCF_964186585.1 Microbacterium sp. MM2322 | reverse complement strand
AGCACCTGGTACATCGAGTCGGTGTCGTCGGTGGTCTCGCTGACGGAGAACGACCGGTACTGGTCCTTCCGCGGCAGACCGTCCTCGAACACGACCATCGAGGCGACGACGCCCGTTCCGCCGAGATGCGAGACGTCGAAGCACTCGATCCGGAGGGGGGCCTCGGTCATGCCGAGCGCTTCTTGCAGGTCGGTCAGGGCCTTGGTGCGCGACGTGTAGTCGCTCGTCCGGCGGGTTTTGTGCAGCATGAGAGCCTGTTGCGCATTGATCGTCGCCGTCCTCATGAGGTCGGCCTTCTGCCCGCGTTGCGCGATCTGGACCGACACCTTCTTGCCGCGACGGGACTGCAGCCACTCCTCCAGCTCCGCCGAGTCGTCCGGCATCGTCGGGACGAGCACCTGACGCGGGATGTCCTCCGCGCCGGCAGCTCCGTACGCCCGCTGGAGGATCTGGTCGACGAGGTCGGGGCCCGAGATGTCGAGTTCCTTGTCGATCGTCGTTGCCCGCACACCACGGACACGCCCCCCGCGAACGATGAAGTGCTGCACCGCAGCGGACAGCTCATCCTCCGCCACGCCGAACAGGTCGGCATCCGTGTCCTCGGTCAACACCAGCGCGCTGCGGTTGAGGACGGCGTCGAGAGCCTGCAGCTTGTCTCGATACGACGCGGCCGCCTCGTAGTCCATGGCGGCGGCGGCCTCCCGCATCCGGGCCTCCATCCGCTTCGTGTACTGCTTGTCGCTTCCCGACATGAAGGCGATGAAGTCGCCGACGATCGCACGGTGCTCGTCGATCGTGACCTTCATCGAGCACGGGCCACCGCACCGTCCGATCTGACCGGGAAAGCAGGGTCGTCCCGACGCCATGGCCTTCTTGTACGAGGAATCGCTGCAGGTGCGGATCGGGAACACCTTGATGAGCTGATCGATCGTGTCGTGAACCGCCCAGACCTTGGGATACGGCCCGAAGTACTTCGCCCCACGGATCCGCCGGTTGCGCGTCACGATGACGCGAGGAGCCTCGTCGGCCAACGTCACGGCCATGTACGGGTAGGACTTGTCGTCTTTGTACCGGACGTTGAACGGCGGTGAGTACTCCTGGATCCACGTGTACTCGAGCTGCAGCGAGTCGATGTCGGTCGCCACGACCGTCCACTCCACCTTCGCGGCCGTGGTGACCATCCGACGCGTGCGCTCATGCAGTGTATGAAGCGGAGCGAAGTAGTTCGACAGTCGAGCCCGGAGGTTCTTCGCTTTGCCGACGTAGAGGATGCGACCGTCGCTGTCCAGGAAGCGATACACCCCCGGGTCCGTGGGGATCTCCCCCGGCTTCGGCTTGTAGGGAAGAGCGGATGCCACGTCAGCCCGCCTTGCGCGCGGGCGCCACATCCAGGAGCTCGGCGAGGAACTGCCCCGTGTGGCTTTCGGGCACCGCAGCGACCTGCTCCGGTGTGCCGGTCGCGACGATCGTGCCGCCGCCGGAGCCTCCTTCCGGACCCAGGTCGATGACCCAATCGGAGGATTTGATCACATCGAGGTTGTGTTCGATGACGAGCACCGAGTTCCCCTTGTCGACCAGGCTGTTGAGGACTTCGAGGAGCCGCTGGACGTCTTCGAAGTGGAGACCCGTCGTCGGCTCGTCGAGGACGTAGATCGTCCGGCCGTTGGAGCGTCGCTGCAGTTCCGTCGCGAGCTTGACGCGCTGCGCCTCGCCGCCCGAGAGCGTGGTCGCAGACTGCCCCAGCCGGACGTAGCCGAGACCGACGTCCACGAGCGTCTTGAGATATCGGTGGATCGCCTGAATGGGCTCGAAGAAGTCCGCCGCCTCGGAGATCGGCATGTTCAGGACCTCGGCGATGTTCTTGCCCTTGTAGTGCACGGTCAGCGTGTCGCGGTTGTAGCGCTGGCCGTGGCACACCTCGCAGTCGACGTACACGTCGGGCAGGAAGTTCATCTCGATCTTGATGGTGCCGTCACCCGAGCACGCCTCGCAGCGACCGCCCTTGACGTTGAAGCTGAATCGACCCGGCTGGTAGCCGCGCGCCTTCGCCTCATTGGTCTCTGCGAACAGCGATCGGATGCGGTCGAACACGCCCGTGTAGGTGGCGGGGTTCGAGCGCGGCGTCCGCCCGATGGGTGCCTGATCGACGTGCACGACCTTGTCGAGGTGCTCGAGTCCCGTGATGCGCGTGTGCTTGCCGGCCACGCGACGGGCGCCGTTGAGCTTGGTCGCCAGGACTTCGTACAGGATCCCGTTGACGAGCGAAGACTTGCCCGAACCGCTCACGCCCGTGACGGCGGTGAGGACGCCCAGCGGGAAGTCGACGGTCACGTTCTGGAGGTTGTTGGCCCGCGCGCCGACGACCCGCAACTGCCGACTCTTGTCGATCTTGCGGCGCTTCTTCGGCATCGCGATCGCACGCCGCCCACTCAGGTAGGCGCCCGTGATGGACTCCTCGTCGGTCAGCAGCAGGTCGACGGGACCGGAATGGACGACGTTGCCGCCTTCGACCCCCGCACGGGGCCCGATATCGACGACCCAGTCGGCGGCGTGAATGGTCTCCTCGTCGTGCTCTACGACGACGAGTGTGTTGCCGAGGCTCTTCAGGCGGACGAGCGTCTCGATGAGCCGGCGGTTGTCGCGCTGGTGAAGTCCGATCGACGGCTCGTCGAGCACGTAGAGAACTCCGGTCAGACCGGAGCCGATCTGCGTCGCGAGTCGGATTCGCTGCGCCTCACCGCCCGACAATGATCCGGCCGCGCGACTCAGGCTCAGGTAGTTGAGTCCGACCTGGATGAGGAAGTCGAGGCGGGCGCGGATCTCGCGCAGCACGGCTGCCGCGATCTGCGCCTCGCGGTCGGTGAGCGACAGGTCGGCGAAGAACTCCTGCGCTTCGCCGAGGCTCAGGCGGGAGGCATCCGCGATGGAGTGTCCGTGGACGAGAACCGACAGCACTTCCGGCTTCAGCCGGTCACCGTTGCAGACAGGACACGGGACCTCGCGGAGGAACTCAGCCCAGCGCTGGCGCTGCGTATCGGTCTCTGCCTGAGTGAACTGACGCTCGATGTACGGGATGACCCCCTCGAAGCCCGAGGCGTAGCGCATTTCGCGGCCGTAGCGGTTCTTCCACTTGACGGTGACTTTGTAGTTCTCGCCGGAGAGGACCGCGTCCTGGATGTCGGCGGGGAGCTTCTTCCAGGGCGTGTCGAGAGAGAAGCCCAAATCATCGGCGAGTCCGATGAGCAGGCGCTCGTAGTACTGGAACAACCCCTTGCCCTGGGTGGTCCACGGCACAATGACGCCCTCGGCGATCGAGAGCTCTTCGTCGCCGAGGAGAAGCTCGGTATCGACGGACATGCGCGTGCCGAGACCGGAACACGCGGGGCACGCACCGAACGGCGCGTTGAACGAGAAGGTGCGCGGCTCGATCTCGGTGAGCTGGAGCGCGTGTCCGTTCGGGCAGGCGAGCTTCTCGCTGTAGCTCTGCCAGGCGTCGTCTCCCTCTCCGTCGACGAAGTTGATCTGCAGGGTACCGCCGGCCAGGCCCAAAGCCGTCTCAACGGAGTCGGTGACACGGCTCAGGATGTCGGGGCTCGCGACGAGGCGGTCGACGACCACGGCGATGTCGTGCTTGTAGCTCTTCTTCAGTGTCGGCGGCTCAGCGAGCTGGATGGTCTCGCCGTCGACGATCGCGCGCGCATAACCCTTCGCGGAGAGCTCTTTGAAGAGGTCGACGAACTCGCCCTTCTTCTGAGAGACAACGGGCGCGACAACCTGATAGCGGGTGCGCTCCGGGAGCTCCATCAGCTGGTCGGCGATCTGCTGCACCGTCTGGCGCTGGATGCGCTCGCCGCACTCGGGACAGTGCGGCACCCCCACGCGCGCCCAGAGCAAGCGCATGTAGTCGTTGATCTCGGTGATCGTGCCGACCGTCGAGCGCGGGTTGCGGTTGGTCGACTTCTGATCGATCGACACCGCCGGGCTGAGTCCCTCGATGAAGTCGACGTCAGGACGGTCGACCTGCCCGAGGAATTGGCGCGCGTAGGAGCTGAGGGACTCGATGTATCGGCGCTGTCCCTCGGCGAAGATCGTGTCGAACGCGAGGCTGGACTTGCCCGAACCGGAAAGTCCGGTGAAGACGACGAGCGAGTCGCGCGGGATCTCGAGGTCGACGTTCTTCAAGTTGTGGACGCGAGCGCCGCGGACACTGAGTTTGGAGGCGTGGGGAACGGGGACGATGGGCACCGGTCAATCCTAGGTTGGGCCACCGACATGGGCTCCGGGCTTCGCTCCCCGCGATCAGTCCGCGCGCGTGTCGCGACCGCCGGCGAAGGGCTGGAGGCCGTCCCGCAGCCGTTCGACATCCGCGACGCCGAGGCCGACCCGTTCCATGATCTGGCGCGGGACATCCAGTGCACGCTCTCTCAGAGCACGCCCTTCCGGCGTCAGCTCGATGTCGAGGACCCGCTCGTCGGCGGCCCGGCGACGGCGGATCAGACGTCCCTGCGTTTCGAGCCGCTTGATCGTCGGGGAAAGGCTGGCGGGCTCGACAGCGAGCGTCGCGGCGAGCTCGGAAAGCGACTGCGGCGCCCTCTCCCACAGCGCGAGCATCACGAGGTATTGAGGGTGCGTGAGCCCGAGCGGCTCGAGGACGGGCCGATAGATCGAGACGACATTCCGCGCCGCGGTCACGATCGCGAAGCAGAGTTGGCTTTCCAGCTTCAGAGCGTCATCGTCCATCAAGGTCCTCATCCCTCTAATAGTTAGTACACTAATCAGTATGGATGAGGAACGGGAATCTCGGCCGCCGCTCCGCCAGCGGATTCGCGCGGCAGGTGGCTTCTACGCGTGGTGGAACAACCGCCTCATCCGATACGCCGGTCCCGCCTCGGTCGGTCCTTACGAGACCGAACCAGAACCGATCCGCACGGAGCGCGCCTGCCCACTCTGCGGCAACCCCATGTCGCAGCACACCTTCGACCGGACGGGCGAGCGCCCGCTCATCCACTGCCCATGACAGGGGCGCCTGATCAGGCGTGGCCGGCTCGCTCCATCGCCCGCAGCTCCTTCTTCAGGTCCTGAACCTCGTCGCGAAGTCGCCCCGCGAGCTCGAACTTGAGTTCGTCTGCCGCCGCGAGCATCTGACGCGTGAGGTCCTCGATCGTCGCCTCGAGCTGGTTCGCCCCCTCAGCCGCGATCCCCTCTCGCCGCAGCTGCGGGGTGGGGCTCTTGCCCTTGCCCGACTTGTTCTTGCCCTTGCTGCGACTGTCCATCATGTCGCGGGTGTCGCTCGCCTCGCGTGCGAGAGCATCGGTGATGTCGGCGATCTTCTTGCGCAGCGGTTGCGGATCGATGCCGTGCTCGAGGTTGTAAGCAACCTGCTTCTCGCGTCTGCGGTCGGTCTCTTCGATCGCGGCGGCCATCGAGTCGGTGATCCGATCGGCGTACATGTGGACCTCACCCGAGACGTTGCGAGCCGCGCGGCCGATCGTCTGGATCAGAGACGTTCCGGAACGGAGGAATCCCTCCTTGTCGGCATCCAGGATCGCCACGAGTGACACCTCGGGGAGGTCGAGACCTTCGCGGAGCAGGTTGATGCCGACGAGCACGTCGTAGACACCCTGGCGCAGCTCGGTGAGCAGCTCCACGCGGCGGAGCGTGTCGACGTCCGAATGCAGGTACCGCACCCGCACCCCGTGCTCGCCGAGGAAGTCGGTGAGTTCCTCAGCCATCTTCTTCGTGAGCGTCGTCACGAGAACACGCTCATCGCGCTCGACCCGGAGGCGGATCTCCTCGAGCAAGTCGTCGATCTGGCCCTTCGACGGCTTCACGATGATCTCGGGATCGACGAGACCCGTCGGGCGGATGATCTGCTCGACGATCCCGTCGGCGATGCCCATCTCGTAACGACCGGGCGTGGCCGACAGGTAGACGGTCTGCCCGATCCGCTGCTTGAACTCGTCGAAGCGGAGCGGACGGTTGTCCATCGCGCTCGGGAGCCGGAACCCGTGGTCGACGAGCGTGCGCTTGCGGGAGGCATCCCCCTCGTACATCGCGCCGATCTGCGGCACGGTGACGTGCGATTCGTCGATGACCAGCAGGAAGTCATCGGGGAAGAAGTCGAGCAGAGTGTGGGGCGCTTCGCCCGGCATCCGTCCGTCCATGTGGCGGGAGTAGTTCTCGATGCCCGAACAGAACCCGAGCTGCTGGAGCATCTCGAGATCGAAGCTCGTCCGCATACGCAGGCGCTGCGCTTCGAGGAGCTTGCCCTGCGACTCGAACTCCTTGAGACGTTCCTCGAGTTCGTGCTCGATCGTCCCGATGGCGCGCTGCACCGTATCGGTGCCGGCGACGTAGTGGGATGCCGGGAAGATCGGCACGCTCTCGAGCTTCTGGACGATATCGCCCGTGAGCGGATGCAGCATGTACAGCGCTTCGATCTCGTCGCCGAACAGCTCGATGCGAACGGCGTACTCCTCGTACACCGGAATGATCTCGATCGTGTCGCCGCGCACGCGGAAGTTGCCGCGCGAGAAGTCGACGTCGTTGCGGTTGTACTGCATCGCGATGAACTTGCGAATGAGGGCGTCGCGGTCGTACCGCTCCCCCACCTGCAGGGCCACCATCGCCCGGAGATACTCCTCCGGCGCCCCGAGGCCGTAGATGCACGACACCGTCGACACGACGACGACGTCGCGACGGCTGAGGAGCGAGTTCGTGGTCGAGTGGCGGAGGCGTTCGACCTCGGCGTTGATCGACGAGTCCTTCTCGATGAAGGTGTCCGTCTGCGGGACGTACGCCTCGGGCTGGTAGTAGTCGTAGTAGCTCACGAAGTACTCGACCGCGTTGTTCGGCATCAGGTCGCGGAACTCGTTCGCCAGCTGGGCCGCGAGGGTCTTGTTGTGCGCGAGCACGAGCGTCGGACGCTGCACCTGCTCGATCAGCCAAGCCGTGGTCGCGGACTTGCCGGTACCCGTGGCACCGAGGAGAACGACGTCCGTCTCGCCCGCATTGATACGGCCGGCGAGCTGTGCGATCGCCTGGGGCTGGTCACCACTCGGGACGTACTCGCTGACGACCTCGAACGGCCGGACGGATCGCGTGGTCTGCATGCTTCCAGCGTAGGGCGGGCCTCCGACACCGGCTCCGACGTTCGCCCTCGGCGTGGGATGTCAGGCGGTGAGCCGAGCCCAGAGCGCGTCGGTCTGCGCGAGAGTGTCGGCGATGTCGCCGGCGGTGTCGATGACGACGTCGGCGATCGCCAAGCGCCGCTCGTCGTCCACCTGGGCCGACATCCGAGCGTCCGCGTCGGCCGGCGCCATCCCTCGCAGCGTCACGAGTCGCTCGCGACGAAGCGCGGCCGGTGCGTGAGCGACGACGATCAGCTCCCAGGGGTCTTCCGCACGCGCTTCCAGCAGCAGCGGGACGTCGTAGACGACAACCGCCTCCGCATCCGCCTCGAAGGCCGCGCGGAAGCGGCGCGCGGACTCCTCGCGAACTGCCGGGTGGACGATCGCGTTGAGGCGGCCCACGGCATCCGGATCACCGAAGACGCGGGATGCGAGCCCGGCGCGGTCGAGCTCGCCGGCGGGGGTCAGCACGTCCTGTCCGAACTCTGCCGCGATCGCGGCCAGGACAGGCGAGCCGGGTTGCTGCACCTCGCGCACGAGGCCGTCCGCGTCGACCACGACGGCACCGTGTTCTGCCAGGCGCCGGGCGATGGTGGACTTCCCCGACGCGATTCCGCCGGTCAGTGCGATGAGAGGCATTCCTCGAGAATGCCACGCTCCGGTCAGGTCAGGTGGGACCGCGCCTCATCGAGACCTCCGAAGAGAACGGATGCCTCGAGGCTCCGCGACGCGCGGATGGCCGCTCCGCGTGCGGACTCCATGAGCAGACCGGTGTCGTAACCGACGGTCTCCGTCAGCGCGACCCCGACGCCCACGACGGGAAGCAGCCCAGTCGGGTTCCCCGCGAGGTCGTCGATGCAGCCGCGGTAGATGACCGCACCCTGTCGGCGCGCGTCCGCAGCGGTACTGGCGACACCGCATACCGCGAGGGTCGCGTCCCCGTCCTCCCCCACGAAGGCGGATGCCGGGGCGTGACGGCGCACGGATCGGCGCCATTGGGCGGCGAGTTCGTCTGCGGCATCCGACCCGAAGGCGGCAGCCATCTCGTCGAGCCCGTCGACGTGGACGATGATCACGCTGACGAGTTCGCGGCGCCACCCGGCGCGCTCCGCCATATCCCCGAGGGCGTCGCGGTAGGTCCTGGCGAGCATGACGCCGTCGGCTGCGACGCCGTTCTCACTCAGCCACTCGTAACGCTGGGTCGCACTCTTCGTGGCGCGGAGGATCGACGTGACGACCACGGCGACCATCGTCAGCACGACGGTCGCGATGTTGGCGGAGATGGAGCCGAACCAGGTGACGAAGAACGGTTCGTCGGGCCCGCCGCCGACGATGAAGACGCCGAGCCGGGCGACGTAGTACACCGCGGCCGCGAACAGGACGCCGCTCAGCAGGCGTGCGTTGCCCATGCGGCCCATGGGCCGGCGCGTCGCCTCCCATCCCCCGGCGAGGAAGAAGAAGACGATGTGTGCGGCCATGACCGTCCATCCGCCCCACGCGCCCTCGATCGGGACACGGATGACGGCGGCAAGGAACGTCGTCACCGCGAGCACCGCGACGACGATGGACTGCCAGACGATAGGGCGGTCGTTGAAACGCCGGTTGCCGAGCCACATGAATGCCGGGGTCATGACGAAGGCGGCATTGCCGATCGCGATACTCACTTCCGCGCCTATGCCCGCTGCCCACGAGATGTAGGCGAAGGTGGTCACCGTCCCGCAGAGGTAGGCAACTGCCCAGAGTCTGCCCGCGCCGGCATCCCGGCGACGGAGCGTCTCGATCACGAAGATCGCGGTGGCGACGAACGCGACGATCGCGCTCATGACCGTCACGGAGAAGAGATCAAGGCTCATGGCGCGTCCTCGGACGATTCGGGCACGGCGGTGGCATGTGCGGGCAGGCGGACCATGAACGTCGTGCCCGTTCCCTTCGTGGACGTCACCGTGATATCGCCGCCGTGGGCTCGGACGATCTCTCGGCTGATCGCCAGTCCCAAGCCCGTCCCGGCGACTCCGGATTCTGCGCGGAAGAACCGCTCGAACAGCCGTTCCTGATCCTCCGGCGTCAGCCCGATCCCCGTGTCGCGGACGAGGAACCACGACACGTCACCGTCCGTCGAACTGCTCAGCACGATGGCTCCGCCGTCGCGGTTGAACTTGATGGCGTTACTGATCAGATTGTCGACGACCTGACGGATGCGGGCCGGATCGATGAAGGCAGGGGTGTCGTCCACATCGCTCGTATCGACGCGTATCGCCCGCTCTTTCGCGACCGGGGCGAGATCGGATGCCGCGGCCCGGACGACCGATCCCACGTCATGGATCACCGGCGACACCGTCACCTCTGCTGACATCCGTGAGGCGGTGGATGCGGCGAGGATCCCGGACACGATGCTGAGGAGGCGCTCGCTGTTGCGGTACGCGACGTCGACCTGCCGACGCACCGAATCCGGGACGTCCTCCGTGTCGAGCACGAGCTCGAGGTATCCGATGATCGAGGTCAGCGGAGTGCGCAGCTCGTGGGAGACCGAGGCGACGAGGCTGTCGCGCGCTTTGAGCGCGGTCCGCTCGTCAGTGACGTCGCGCGCGACGAGGACGACGCCTGCGGGGTTGCCGTCGGCATCCCTCATCCGCCGGGCGGTGAGGCTGAGCGCGGCACGGCGCGAATCCGAGACGGCGTACCAGAGGACGACGTCGCTGAAGCTCTCTCCTCGGATGATGCGCGAAAGGGGTCGGTCTTCTGCCGCCAGTGGGGTCTCTCCGTCGGCGGCGAAGATCTGCTCCCCGCCGTCGACTCGCCCGAATCCCGGGATGCGCTGCTGGAAACGACCGAGCGCGTCGTTGACGAAGGTGATCTCACCGTCCGCGCCGACCCGGAGGACACCGAAGTCGACGGTGTCGAGGACCTCAGTCAGAAGTTGCTCCTGCCGGCTCGCGTATCGCAGAGCGGCAGTCAGACGCTCCGCTTGGCGGTCGAGCAGGGCGCGCTGAGCAAGGAAACGTCGCGTGGCGTTGTACGTGGATGCGCCGATGGCGATGACGACCGCGGGGAGAACGATCACGGCCCACGTGAGTTGGAACTCCGGCACGAAGAGGAGGGCGATCCAATACGCGCTGATCGAACCGACGCATGCCGCCACGAACCCCAGCCGCCCCATGGACGACAGCCACATCGTCGGGAACGCCCATAAGAGCCCGATCCCCGGTACGTCAGATGTCCGCATGAGACCGATGGCGACGATGTCGAGGAGGGGGATGACGGCCACCCACGAGGGGTGGAGGCGGGACCAGGGAACCGCGAGGCTGGCCACGGCCGCCACGACGACGATCACTGCACCCGGCGCGAACTGCGGCGCCCCCGCCAGCCAGCCGCTGGGAATTCCAGAGAGGAAGATGGCGGCGACGATGCCCGTCAGGAGGAGCTGGTTGTTGGCGGCGACACGGTCGCGAAGCTCTGTCAGCGGGAGCTGCCGACGGGGCGCGTCGAAGAACCGATGCATCCGCACCCCCGTCCGTGGCGGCGGTGATCGATCTGCAGTCGATCCCTCGTGCTCTTGCGTCACACCTGCACGTTACCGGGCGCCGGGCGGGACGGGATACGTCCAGGAACGACCGAGGGGCCGGAGCACATGGCTCCGACCCCTCGATTCAGGTGTTGTCGATCAGCGACCGGACAGCTTCTCACGCAGAGCAGCCAGCGCCTCGTCGTCGGCGAGGGTACCCGCGCCGCTCGCGACCTCGGACGAGAAGGACGACGAGCCCGAGTCGGCCGGAGCGGCAGCCTCGGCCTCGAGGGCCTTGGCGACGGCAGCCTTGTGGGCTTCCCAGCGACCCTGAGCTGCGGCGTACTCGGCCTCCCAGGCAAGGCGGGCCTCGTCGAAGCCTTCCTTCCACTGGTTGGTCTCGGAGTCGAAGCCCTCGGGGTACTTGTACTCGCCGTTCTCGTCGTACTCGGTGACCATGCCGTAGAGGGCCGGGTCGAACTCGGTGCCGTTGGGGTCGACCGACTCGTTGGCCTGCTTCAGCGACAGCGAGATGCGACGACGCTCGAGGTCGATGTCGATGATCTTGACGAAGACCTCTTCACCGACGGAAACGACCTGCTCGGCGAGCTCGACGTGCTTGCCGGACAGCTCGGAGATGTGCACGAGACCCTCGATGCCGTCTGCCACGCGGACGAACGCACCGAACGGAACGAGCTTGGTGACCTTGCCCGGAGCGACCTGACCGATCGCGTGGGTGCGGGCGAAGACCTGCCACGGGTCCTCCTGCGTCGCCTTCAGCGACAGGGAGACGCGCTCGCGGTCCAGGTCCACCTCGAGGATCTCGACGGTGACTTCCTGGCCGACCTCGACGACCTCGGATGCGTGCTCGATGTGCTTCCACGAGAGCTCCGAGACGTGGACGAGACCGTCGACGCCACCGAGGTCGACGAACGCACCGAAGTTGACGATCGACGAGACGGTGCCCTTGCGGACCTGGCCCTTGTGGAGGTTGTTGAGGAAGTTCGAGCGCGACTCGGACTGCGTCTGCTCGAGCAGGGCGCGGCGCGAAAGAACGACGTTGTTGCGGTTCTTGTCGAGCTCGAGGATCTTGGCCTCGATCTCCTGGCCGAGGTACGGCGTGAGGTCGCGGACACGACGGAGCTCGATGAGCGACGCGGGGAGGAAGCCACGAAGGCCGATGTCGACGATGAGACCACCCTTGACGACCTCGATCACGGAGCCGGTGACAACACCGTCGTTCTCCTTGATCTTCTCGACGTCGCCCCAGGCACGCTCGTACTGCGCGCGCTTCTTGGACAGGATCAGACGGCCTTCCTTGTCCTCCTTCTGGAGAACGAGGGCCTCAACCTGGTCGCCGACGTTGACGACCTCGTTGGGGTCGACGTCGTGCTTGATCGAGAGCTCGCGCGAGGGGATGACACCCTCGGTCTTGTAGCCGACGTCGAGGAGAACCTCGTCGCGATCGATCTTGACGACGGTGCCCTCGATGAGGTCTCCGTCGTTGAAGAACTTCAGGGTCTTTTCGACCGCGGCCAGGAAGTCCTCAGCAGATCCGATGTCGTTGATGGCGACCTGCTTGGTGGCCGGGGCGGTCGTTGCGTTAGTCATGTAGGGGGTTGTCCTTGGATGGTGTTGTAATCGGGCCCCGGAACTCATCCGCACGAGGACGTGCGGCAGCCGATCGGGGCAGAGTGGTTGGTGGTGCGATGTCGCCCGGGCATGACTCAAGAGCCACGCGTGCGACGCTCCAGAGTATCAGAGGGCGCTGACGTAATACCAGCGACCGGAGTGTCTGACGAATCGACTGTCTTCTTCCAAGGCACCCGTCTCGACTGTCCCGGACTCCAGCCAGTGGGCGCGGAAGCTCACTCGTCCCGAGCGACCGTCCGCGGCGGTCTCCGCGCCGAGAAAGTCGAGCCGGGTCCAGCTGGTCCCGGGGTCGAGTGTCAGGTCGTCGGGCCGGGTCGCGGGGAACCACGTGTCGAGCAGATGCCTCGCGTCACCGAGCGCGAAGGCGGTGTATCTCGACCGCATCAGGTCCTCGGGCGTCTCCGCTGCCCGCCCACCGAGGACTGGTCCGCAGCACGCCCCGAACTCACGTCGCCCACACGGGCAGGGCTCATCGAGCGCGATTCGACGCCCTCGACGAGCGGATGCCGCAGCTCCGAACGACATGATCCCTCCCCACCGCTCCCGAACGACCTCCGCGAGCCTACGCGCTGTGGAGAACCCGCGGATGGGCGGCGTCTCTTCGTTACCGTGGTCGCATGATCGCTCGACGTTCAGCCGTGCTGGTAGCCACGGTCACACTCGCCGCCGTCTTGTCCGCCTGCACACCGGCCGCCGCTCCGACTCCCACCCCCACTCCCACTCCGACAGGCTTCGCGTCGAAGGAGGAAGCCTTCGCCGCGGCGGAGGCCACCTATCGGGCGTATGTGGATGCGTTGAATGAAGTGGATCTGTCGGATCCCGCGACCTTCGAGCCGGTTTATGCGTTGATGTCTGGTGACGCTGTGAACAAAGAGCGGAAAACACTGAGCGAGTACCACGCCGAGAGGTTGACGGTACGAGGCGAATCAAAAATTTCCCGACTTGAGCCGATCGAGTGGTCACCAGACGCAAACCGCGCCCAGCTAGCGAGTTGCGTTGATGTTTCAAAAGTTGACGTTCTCGACTCTTCAGGCAGATCGATTGTCGACGACGAGCGCCCGGACGTCCAAAGTGTCCTCATCACCCTCGATCTAAGTAGACATGCAGCCGCCTTTAAGATCGTCTCGCTCGACGGTCGTGATGGAGAACCTTCGTGTTGAGCGGAGTCCTCTTGGTAGCGCTCGCACTGAGCCCGTTCGCACCGGCGACAACGTCGTCCAGCGAATGCAGCGCCGGCGGGTGGGTCTCAACGTGCGATGCGAAAAATGAGGGCACCTCCGTCGCCATCGGCGCCACCCGAGACGAAACCCGGACCCCCGATCCGCCTTCACGGAACTCGAACGGCGGCGAAGCGCACGGCGGAGGCTCGACGACTGCCCCTCCCCCGGTGCGCGACCCTGACGCGTTCTACCCCGGCAGCCGAACTCGCGAAGAATGGCTTGCGGAGTGTGCGTTCGATCAGGCGTGCGGGGGCGCGACCATCACCCCCGGCGGTGCGCCGTTGCCCGGCACGGAGCAAGCCGAGCAGCAGCCGGCCGAACCCGCACCTGCCCCCGCTGCCCCGGATCCGACCACCGCCACCATCGAGGACGTCGCGGAGTTCGCTCCGGACCCGCCGCAGGTCGTCGGCGAACCAGACGGCATCGGCGTGGTGGGAATGCCGACGAACTTCGTCGTCGACGCGACCGAACACACCGTGACCGGTGACATCTTCGACATCCCCGTGACGGTCCGATTCACCCCCGTCTCCTACGTCTTCGACTACGGCGACGGCACTCGCCGGGAGACGACCAGCCCTGGCACCTCGTGGCAAGACCTCGATGTGCCGCAGTTCACGGCGACCGACACCAGTCACAGCTACGGCGAACCGGGCGAGTACGAGGTCGGCGTGACGATCCGGTATGCGGCGGAGGCCGACGCAGGGGGCGGTTGGTTCCCGATCGCGGGATTGCTCGAGCTCACTGCACCCACCACCGTGATCCGCATCGTCGACGTTGACACCGCGCTCGTCGAACGCACCTGCGCGGAAGACCCGAGCGGCCCCGGGTGCTGAGTGCGAGGATGAGCGCGTGACCGAACGCCTCATGCTGTTGGACTCCGCGAGCGTCTACTTCCGCGCCTTCTACGGCGTTCCCGACACCGTCAAGGCGGCGGACGGCCGTCCCGTGAATGCCGTCCGCGGCTTCCTCGACATGATCGCCAAACTGGTGTCCACGTACGAGCCGACGCACGTGATCGCCTGTTGGGACGACGACTGGCGTCCGCAGTGGCGTGTCGATCTCATCCCGTCTTACAAGACGCACCGCGTCGCCCAGGCGGTCCCTTCCGCGCCAGACATCGAGGAGGTCCCCGACCCTCTCGAGATCCAGGTCCCGGTGATCCGCGAAGCCCTCGGCGCACTCGGCATCCCGATCATCGGCGCGGCCGACCACGAGGCGGATGACGTGATCGGCACGCTGGCATCGACGAACACGATGCCCGTCGACGTCATCACGGGCGACCGCGACCTCTTCCAGTTGGTGGACGACTCCCGCGGCGTCCGCGTCATCTACACCGGTCGGGGCATGAGCAAGCTCGAGGTGCTGACGGATGCCGCCGTCGTGACCAAGTACGGGGTTCTCCCGTCCCAATACGCGGACTTTGCCGCTATGCGAGGGGATGCCTCCGACGGGCTGCCCGGGGTCGCGGGTGTCGGCGAGAAGACGGCGGCGACTCTGCTCGCCGCACACGGTGACCTCGACGGCATCCGGCGGGCCGCTCAGGCTGGCGAAGGAATGAGTTCGGGAGTACAGGCGAAGATCATCGCCGCATCCGAGTACCTCGACGTGGCACCGCGTGTCGTCGAAGTCGTCAGGACCCTCCATCTCCCGGAGGTCGACTCCCGCATCACCCTTCCGGATGACGCAGTGGTGACTCACCTGGCCGAGGCGTGGTCGCTGGGTTCCTCCGCGACGCGCGCGGCCGCGGCTCTGGCCGCTCGGGCCTGACGGCTCAGCGCGTCGCCTTCCATTCGCGCAGGCGGGTCATTGGCCAGGTCGTGATGACGCGATCCGCCGGCACGCCCGCCCGCTCGGCGCGGGCGGCGCCGTGATCGAGGAGCGACAGCTGACCGGGAGCGTGGGCATCGGAATCGACCGAGAAGACACATCCGATCTCGATCGCGAGAGCCAACAGCTCGTCGGGGGGATCCTCGCGCTCCGGGCGCGAGTTGATCTCAACGGCCGTGCCGTACTCCGCGCACGCCTCGAAGACGGCTCGCGCGTCGAACACCGAAGGGGGACGCGTCCCCCGAGCACCCGACACGAGGCGACCGGTGACGTGACCGAGGACATCGACACGAGAGTCGGATGCCGCCGTCACCAGCCGCCGCGTCATCGGCACCCGATCCATGCGCAGAGAGGAGTGGGCTGAGGCGACGACGACGTCCAGGGAGCGTAGAAGCTCATCCTCCTGATCGAGGGAACCATCATCGAGGATGTCGACCTCGATTCCGCTCAGCAGGGTGAACGCCTCGTCGCTGAAGTCCGGGAGGAGCTTCAGCTGCTCGCGGAGTCGCTCGGCCGACAGCCCGTTCGCCACCCGCAGCCGCGGTGAATGATCAGTCAGCGCCAGATACTCGTGACCGAGCGCACGCGCCGCGTCGGCCATCAGCTCGATAGGCGTCAACCCATCCGACCAGTCCGAGTGCGCGTGGAGATCGCCCCGGAGCAGGGTGCGCAGCGCCGACGGCTCCGGTGGGGCGACTCGCTCGCGGAGCTCGGCCAGGTATGTCGGGACGTGTCCCGACAAGGCTTCCGTGATGACGGCGAAGGTGGAATCCCCGATGCCCTTTCGCGCTCGGAGGCGAGACACGTCTTCGCGATCGGCCGGGCTCAATCCGGCAAGGGTCTGCGCAGCCGCTCGGAACGCTTTCGACTTGTACCGCGACGCCCTATCCCGCTCGAGAAGTTCAGCGATCTCGGTGAGGGCGTCGATCGGGTCCATGACGAGTCAGCGTCCGGACGCAGCGACCCAGGCGTCGAGCTTCGACCGCGCGGCACCCGCATCGACCGCCGCAGCGGCCTCTGCATAGGCGTCGGCGAGGCGTTCGACGAACGGCCGTTGGAGCTCTGCGGCATCCCGGAACAACCGATACGAAACGATTCCCGCCGCCGCGTTCAGGAGGACGATGTCGCGGACCGGCCCGGGCTCGCCGTCGAGCACCCGGCGAACGATCTCCGCGTTGTGCTGGGCGTCACCGCCGAGCAGGTCGGCGATCTCTGCGCGGGGAATGCCGAGGTCTCGCGGGTCGAGGTCGTGCTCGCGCACGTCGCCGCGACTGACCTCCCAGACCCGACTGTGGCCGGTGGTCGTGAGCTCGTCCATCCCGTCGTCACCGCGGAACACGAGCGCCGTCGCACCGCGTGTCTGGAACACCCCCGTGATGAGCGGGACGCGGTCCAGGTGCGCGACGCCGACAGCGTTCGCCTCGGCGCGCGCCGGGTTGCAGAGGGGACCCAGGAAGTTGAACACCGTCGGGATCCCGAGCTCCGCCCGCGTAGGACCCGCATGCCGGAACCCGGGGTGGAATGCCGACGCGAACGCGAAGGTGATCCCGACCTCCTCGAGCACCTCGGCGACGCGTTCGGGCGCCTGGGTGAGGTCGACGCCGAGGGCGGCGAGAACATCGGATGAACCCGACTTCGAGCTGGAGGCGCGGTTGCCGTGTTTGACGACGGGGATGCCGGTGGCCGCCACGATGACCGAGGCGGTCGTCGACACGTTCACGGTCCCGTAACGATCGCCGCCCGTCCCAACGATATCGAGGACGTCAGCGGGCACGGGAAGAGGGACCGCGGCCTCCAGAATCGCATCGCGGAAGCCGACGATCTCGTCGACCGTCTCGCCCTTCGCTCGCAGAGCGACGAGGAAGCCGGCCAGCTGCGCCGGTGTCGCTTCCCCCCGCATCACCTGGCGCATCGCCCACGTCGACTCGGACACGCTGAGGTTCTTCCCCTCGAGCACCGTGGTGAGAATCTCGGGCCAGGAGTACATGTCCGCCATGACCCCTGATCCTACTCAGCACTCTGGTAGGCGACTCCCGGCGGACCCATCGACACCGCCGACCCCGCGGAAAGACAGAAGTACCTTCAGGAATGCGAAACCCTCCCCCAACATCGGCCATAATGGGGAGCGTGACGACGACTCCCGCGACATACAACCAGGCACTGCGTTCGGTGAAACGACCGGACCCCGTGGCTGTCGGCACGATCGTGTGGCTGGGCAGCGAGGTCATGTTCTTCGCAGGCCTCTTCGCGATCTACTTCACGATCCGCAACACCTCGCCGGAGTTGTGGGCCGGACGGACCGAACTGCTGAACATCCCGTTCGCCGCGGTCAACACGCTCATCCTCGTGCTGTCATCCTTCACCGCGCAGGCCGGCGTCTTCGCAGCCGAGCGCTTCCAGCCCTACCGTCGCGGGTCCTTCTGGAACTTCCGCCAGTGGGGCATGGTCGAGTGGTTCTACCTCACGTTCATCATGGGCGCGGTGTTCGTGTCCGGTCAGGTGTGGGAGTACGCCACCCTGGTCGCGGAGGGCATGCCCATCAGTGCCGACTCCTATGCGTCGGCCTTCTACATCACGACCGGCTTCCACGCCCTCCACGTGACGGGTGGCCTCGTCGCCTTCCTGCTCATCATCGGACGTGCCTTCGCCGTCAAGAACTTCGGCCGTAAAGAAATGACCTCCGCGATCGTCGTGTCCTACTACTGGCACTTCGTCGACGTCGTGTGGATCATCCTCTTCGCCGTCATCTACTTCATCCGGTAATACAGAGCGGAGCTGAGTTCCTCAATGGCATCCAAGACCCCGCGTCGGCAGGCTGGCCGTCGCAGCAAGTGGGCGGCCGCCGCTCTCATCGGCGTCGGCCTGCTGCTCACGGGTGGCATCTACGCCGGCGCATCCGCGGCAATGGCGTCGACATCGCCCACCGACACCGCCTCCACACTGACCGTCGAAGACGGTAAGAAGCTGTTCCAGGCGAACTGTGCGACCTGCCACGGCCTCGACCTCGAGGGCACCGCAGATGGTCCTTCGCTCTATGGCGTCGGCGAACTGTCCGTCGAGTTCCAGGTGTCGACGGGTCGCATGCCCCTGCAGGCGCAGGGCCCCCAGGCTCCGCAGAAGACGCCGCAGTTCACGGAGGACCAGATCAAGGCGATGGCCTCGTGGGTGCAGTCCGTTGCGCCGGGTCCGACATACCCCGACGAGGAGATCCTCGACGGAGGCGGCAACCTCACGGAGGGTGCGGAGCTGTTCCGTGTCAACTGCGCGATGTGCCACAACGTCGCAGCCGCGGGCGGCGCCCTGACCGAAGGCAAGTACGCGCCTGCCCTCACGAAGACGAGCCCGCTGCACATCTACGCAGCGATGGTCACCGGCCCGCAGAACATGCCGGTCTTCAACAACATGACCATCACGCCCGACGAGAAGCGCGACATCATCTCGTCGCTCATGTACCTCCAGAAGAGCGAACCCGTCGGTGGGTTCACGCTCGGGTCGCTCGGGCCCGTGTCCGAGGGTCTGTTCATCTGGATCTTCGGCATCGGCACGCTGATCGGCATCTCGGTGTGGATCACCGCGAAGTCCAACTGACCCCCACTGACGTAAAGAATTTTTAGGCGAGGAGCACAATGTCACACGAGGAAGAGCCGCAGGCGCTCGAGAAGGCTCGGCCTTCGTCGGGACTCGTCGTCGCGGTCGCCGACCCCGTGCAGAACCCCGGTCTGCCGCCCCACCGCGAGCGGATGACCGACAAGGACCCTGCCGCGATGAATCGCGCGGTCCGCACCGTCTACACGCTGTTCTACGTCTCGCTCGCCGCCAGCCTGTGGGCGATCGCCGCCTACATGCTCTTCCCGATCGAGACCGGAAACTTCGGAGACATCCGGAGCAACAACCTCTTCATCGGACTCGGCATCGGGTTCGCCCTTCTCACGATCGGGATCGCAGCGATCCACTGGTCGAAGGCGATCATGCCCGACAAGGAGCACATCGAAGAGCGTCACCCGACCCGCGGCAAGGAATCGACTCGCGAAGCTGCGGTCAACGTCTTCCGCGAAGCGAACGAGGAGTCCGGTTTCGGGCGCCGCACGGCAATTCGCGGCGGTCTCATCGCCGCCGTGGTCGCATCGATCGTGCCCGGTGTCACTCTTTTCCGTGGCCTTGCTCCGCACGGGTCGAACAACCCGGATCACCCCTTCGTCGGTGACCCCGTCGCTCTGCTGAAGCACACGATGTGGAAAGAGGGCGAGCGTCTCGCGCACGACCCCTCCGGCCTTCCCATCCGCGCTGCGGACATCGCACTCGGATCCGCCGTGCACGTCATCCCTGAATCGCTGAAGGACGTCGACCACCTCGACGGCTACCTCGAGGAGAAGGCCAAGGCCATCGTCCTCCTCATGCGGCTGCTTCCTGAGCAGCTCCCCGCCGAGTACAACCGCCTCGACTGGTCCTACGACGGGATCGTGGCGTACTCGAAGGTCTGCACGCACGTCGGATGCCCCGTCGCGCTGTACGAGCAGCAGACCCACCACCTGCTCTGCCCCTGCCACCAGTCACAGTTCGACGTGTCGCGCGGCGCCGAGGTCATCTTCGGCCCGGCCGCCCGACCGCTCCCCCAGCTGCCGATCACGGTGGACGCAGACGGTTACCTGGTCGCGAAGAGCGACTTCGAAGAGCCCGTCGGGCCAAGTTTCTGGGAGCGTCATTGAGCACCGCGACTGAATCCTCACCGGCCACCACCGTGGCCACGACGACCGAGAAGCCCCTCGGCGGTCGTTTCATCGGCGCGACCGCGAACTACATCGACGAGCGGACCAGCATCTCCGGTCTCGTCAAGGAGATCGGCCGGAAGATCTTTCCGGACCACTGGTCGTTCATGCTCGGCGAGATCGCTCTGTGGAGCTTCGTCGTCGTCTTCCTGTCCGGGTCGTTCCTGACGTTCTTCTTCGAAGCATCGATGGCGCCCACACACTACAGCGGTGCGTACGCGCCGCTGCGGGGCATCGAGATGTCCGCTGCGCTCGAGTCGACCCTGAACATCTCGTTCGACCTCCGCGGTGGCCTGCTGGTCCGCCAGCTGCACCACTGGGCGGCCCTGCTGTTCATCGCGGCCATCGGTGTCCATATGCTCCGCGTGTTCTTCACCGGCGCATTCCGTAAGCCGCGCGAGCTCAACTGGGTGATCGGATTCGTCCTCTTCGTCCTGGCGATGGCCCTCGGCTTCACCGGCTACTCGCTTCCCGACGACCTCCTTTCGGGTAACGGTCTCCGCATCATCGACGGCATGATCAAGGGCATCCCGTTGATCGGGACGTGGACGTCCTATCTGTTGTTCGGCGGCGAGTTCCCTGGAACGGCGATCGTGAGCCGGTTGTACACCCTCCACATCCTGCTGCTGCCCCTGATCCTGATCGCTCTGATCGCGGCGCACCTGATGCTGATGATCATCAACAAGCACACGCAGTTCGCCGGCCCCGGGCGCACGAACGACAACGTCGTGGGCTACCCGATGGTCCCGATCTACATGTCGAAGATGGGCGGCTTCCTGTTCATCACGTTCGGTGTGCTCGTCCTGATCGCATCACTGTTCACGATCAACCCGATCTGGAACTACGGACCATACGACCCCTCCCCCGTCTCCGCGGGTACCCAGCCTGACTGGTACATCGGATTCGCGGACGGCGCCCTCCGCCTGGCACCGTCGAACCTCGATCTGGTCCTGTTCGACCACACGTTCTCGTTCGGCATCCTGCTGCCTCTGACGGTCCTGGCCCTGTTCATCGTGCTCGTCGCGGTGTACCCGTTCATCGAGGCGTGGGTCACGGGAGACAAGCGTGAGCACCACATCGCGCAGCGTCCCCGCCACGCTCCGACCCGGACCGCGATCGGCGTCGCCGGCGTGATTTTCTATGCCGTGCTGTGGGCTGCTGCATCGTCCGACATCATCGCCACGCACTTCTCGCTGACCATGGAGGGTGTCATCCACTCCCTCCAGGCGCTCCTGTTCGTCGGCCCGATCGTCGGGTACTTCGTCACGAAGCGCATCGCGATCGCTCTGCAGAAGAAGGACCGCGAGATCGCGCTCCACGGTTACGAGTCGGGTCGCATCGTCCGTCTCCCCGGAGGCGAGTACATCGAGGTCCACCAGCCCGTCGACGTGTACGAGCGGGTCAAGCTGATCGACTTCGAGGTTCACGAGCCTCTGGTGGTCCGGCCCAACGACCACGGCCGCATCCCGTGGACCCAGAATGTCCGCGCTTCGCTGTCGCGCTGGTTCTTCGAGGACCGGTTGTCGCCGGTCACGCAGGCCGAGGTGGATGCCGCGATCGCTCACCAGCACCACGAGCTCGAGCACATCGAGCACGAGGAGCAGGAGGAGATCCAGGGCGCTCATGAGCGCGCCGGAGTCCCCGACGCTCCCCTCCGCCCGATCGATGACGGCCACAACCCGGAGACGGCCAACCGTCCGTCGAACATCATCGTGGTGGACGACTCGCCTCGGAAGAAGGACGACCGCTCGAACGACTGAGCTGTTCTGGCAGGAAAGCGGCGGGGTCTGACCGATTGGTCAGACCCCGCCGCTTCTTCGTCCCCGTAGCGTCGGAACATGACGATCTCGCCCGCTGCAACGCTGTCCTACTTTCAGACGAAACTGCTCGTCGAAACAGACCCGAGCGACGTGTACGCCGCCCAGCGCGCCGAAGACGACTTCATTCTGGTCGACGTCCGCAATCGGGAAGCCTGGAACCAGGGGCACGCCACGGGAGCGGTGCACATGCCCCACGGCGAGATCGCTCGACGAGCGCCCCGCGAGATCTCTCTCACCACGCCCGTGGTCGTCTACTGCTGGAGCCCCGGCTGCAACGGCGGCGCGCGCGGCGCCGTCGAGTTCGCCCAGCTCGGCTACTCGGTGCGCGAGATGATCGGCGGCTACGAGTACTGGGCGCGCGAAGGTCTGCCCGTCGAAGCCGCCCAGGGGCCGCTCCCCCGCATGTTCGACCCGCTGGTGATGCCGGTCCGCGCGCGGCCGTGACGTAGCCTCAGGCGGTCGCCAGGCCAGCTTCGATGACTTCGGTCCACCGCAATGCCGCTGCCCCGGCTATGACGGGCACCGCGTCGACATCGGGCATGCCGTCGACAACGTCGCACACGACCGTCGTCACGTTGTCACGGGAACCGGCTGTCAGCGCGAGGTCGACGGTCGCGTGCGCCGCAGCCGCGGGATCCGACATGCCGCCGAGGATGGCACCGATTGCCTCCTCCGGCACGTAATCGGAGACTCCGTCACTGCAGAGAAGCCACCGGTCGCCGGCGAGGACGTCGCGCGTTTCCGCGCGGATGGTGTCGTCATCGTTGCCGCCGAACGAGGCGGTGATGATGTTGCGGCGCGGGTGAGTCCACGCATCCTCCGGACGCACGAGGCCGCGATCCACGAGAGCCTGAACATACGAGTCGTCACGAGTCTGCCGCGTGAACTCACCGTCTCGGAGCAGATAGGCCCGCGAATCACCCGTGTGGGCGAGGACGAGGCTACCGCTGACGGTGAGCCACACACCGGTCAACGTGCTCGCCATCCCGGCGAGGGCGGCATCCCGCCTCACGTGGGCTCCGATGTCCCAGTTCGCTGCGCGAAGCCGTTCCAGGAGGTTCTCAGCGCTCGGGAGGGCACCGCGCATCGTGATGAGGCGGTGGATGATCGCGGCGGCTGCGAGGTCACCCGACGGACCACCGCCGACGCCGTCCGCCACAGCTGCGGCGAACGGCGTCGAGAAGGCAGCGTCCTGATTGACGGCCCGGTGGGCTCCGACGTCCGAACAGACGCCTGCACTGATACGCATGGCGACTCAGCGGGCGAAGTAGCCCCGGTAGTACTCGTAGACCCAGCCGACGATGGCGACGATGAAGATGGCGAAGCCGATCGGGATCATGAACTCGCCGACAGCAAGACCGATGAACGCGATGGCAGCGGAACCGGCGAGCACGAGAGGCCACCAGGACCACGGCGAGAACTCGCCCATTTCTGGGTCACCGTCGTCGATGTCCGCCGTGAGGGAGTCTTCCGGCAGGGTTCCACCCTGCGCCTTCTCCACGCGACCGGTGTAGAACGCGATCATCGCGCCCATCGCTGTCACGAAGACGAGGGCTACCGATCCGACCCACTCGATCCGGTTGAAGACCGGAAGCTGAGGGTGGGCGAGGATGTTCCAGCCGACGTACACCACCGCGACAAGGCCGAAGAAGGAGGTGAGAACCCACCAGAGATTGGTGTTGGTCTTCATTTACTTGACCTCTCCGTTCGTCAGATCGACAACCGGAGCATCGGGAGCGTCCTTTGCCGGGCCCACGCCGACGGGGATGCCGGCTTCCGGGTGGTTGAGGTCGAAGGCGGGCCGCTCGCTGCGGATACGCGGGATCGACGTGAAGTTGTGCCGCGGCGGCGGGCAGCTGGTCGCCCACTCGAGCGATCCGCCGTAGCCCCATGGGTCGTTGACGGTCACCCGCGGCGCGGTCCGAGCCGTGATCCAGACGTTCAGCAGGAACGGGACCATCGAGGCCGCGAGGACCATGGAGCCGATGGTCGACACCTGGTTTTGCCATGTCCAGCCGTCGGCGGCCGAGTAGTCCGCGTACCGGCGGACCATTCCGTCCGCGCCCAGCCAGTGCTGGATGAGGAACGTCATGTGGAAGCCGATGAACAGGAGCCAGAAGTGCACGAGGCCGAGGCGCTCGTTGAGCATCTTGCCCGTCCACTTAGGCCACCAGAAGTAGAACCCGGCGAACATCGCGAAGACGACGGTGCCGAAGACGACGTAGTGGAAGTGCGCCACCACGAAGTACGAGTCGGAGACGTGGAAGTCGAGCGGGGGCGAGGACAGGATGATGCCGGTCAGACCACCGAAGACGAACGAGACGAGGAAGCCGAGAGCGAAGACCATCGGGGTCTCGAAGGTGATCGACCCTCGCCACATCGTGCCGATCCAGTTGAAGATCTTCACGCCCGTCGGAACCGCGATGAGCATCGTCATGAGGGCGAAGAACGGCAACAGGACAGCGCCCGTGACGTACATGTGGTGTGCCCAGACCGACACCGACAAGGCGGCGATCGCGATGGTGGCGTAGACGAGAGTCTTGTATCCGAAGATCGGCTTTCGGCTGAACACCGGGAAGATTTCGGACACGATGCCGAAGAACGGCAACGCGATGATGTAGACCTCGGGGTGGCCGAAGAACCAGAACAGGTGCTGCCAGAGCAGGACGCCGCCGTTGGCCGGGTCGTAGATGTGAGCGCCGAGGATGCGGTCAGCAGCCGCAGCGAAGATCGCCGCTGCCAGGACCGGGAAGGCCATCAGGATCAGGATGCTGGTGACGAGCGTGTTCCAGCTGAAGATCGGCATGCGCCACATCGTCATACCGGGCGCACGCATGGTCATGATCGTCGTGATGAAGTTGACGCCACCGAGGATCGTGCCGAAACCACTCATGCCGAGGCCCAGCATCCAGAGGTCTCCACCGGCGCCGGGGCTGAAGCTCTCGCCTGCCAGCGGCTGGTAGGCGAACCATCCGAACGCAGCCGCGCCCTGAGGGGTGAGGAATCCGGCGACGGCGATCGTCGAGCCGAACGTGAAGAGCCAGAAGGCGAAGGCGTTCAGACGCGGGAATGCGACGTCGGGAGCGCCGATCTGGAGCGGCAGCAAGGCGTTGGCGAAGCCGGCGAACAGCGGCGTCGCGAACATCAGCAGCATGATCGTGCCGTGCATCGTGAAGAGCTGGTTGTACTGCTCCTTCGTCGGCACGATCTGCATGCCGGGCTCGAAGAGCTCGGCGCGGATGATGAGCGCCATCACGCCACCGAGCATGAAGAACAGAACAGATGCGATCAGGTACATGTACCCGATGGTCTTGTGGTCGGTGGAGGTGATCCACTTGACGACGATGTTGCCCTTGTGCTCGACGCGAGAGGTACTCAGCAGCGCAGCCTGACGCGGGGGAAGCGTCGTTGTCGGGGCCGGAGGTGCGATGGTGGCCATCAGTTGTGCTCTCCCTCAGCGGCGGGCGCGCCCGTTCCCGGTGCGTTCTGCTGGCGGTCCAAGACATCGTCGATGTCGCCGGTCTGTCCCTTGGACTCCAGCGATGCGATGTAGCTCTTATATTCGGACTCGGAGACGACCTTCACGGTGAAGAGCATCATCGAGTGGTACTGGCCGCAGAGTTCGGCGCACTTGCCGTCGAACGTGCCTTCCTTCGTGGGGGTGAAGGACCAGTAGTTCTCGCGGCCGGGGTACATGTCCTTCTTGTAGAGGAAGTCCACGACCCAGAACGAGTGGATGACGTCGCGCGATTCGAGCTGCAGCGTCACCTTCTTGTTGACGGGGAGCACGAGCTCGGGAAGCTCGCTCGTGATGTTGCCCTGCGCGTCTGTCTGAGCCTGGACGCCCATGGTCCAAACGGCATCCTTCGGGTTGTCGCAGTCGTTTCCGTTGTACTGGAAGTCCCACGCCCACTGCTTGCCGATGGCGGTGATGCAGACGTCGGGGTCCTTGTACTGCGTCTCGAGGATGGCCTGGTCGCGAGCCGTGAAAGCGAAGAAGCCCAGCACGAGGATGACCGGCGCAATCGTGAAGAACATCTCGATCGGCATGTTGTAACGGAGCTGCACGGGAAGACCCGACTGGCCCTTACGGCGGCGATACGCGATCGCCGCGAAGCCCATGAGGGCCCACGTGATCACGCCGACGGCGAGGACGACGATCCACGACGTGGTCCAGAGGCCGGCGATCATCGACGTGTGGTTCGTCGCCTGCCCGCCTCCCTCATCGAAGCCGGGGAGGAAGCCGTTCGCTGTTGTAGGGCTGCATCCCGCAAGGGCGACCGCGGAGGCGATCGCAAGCGGGAGGGCTACCCAACGGAGTCGGCGGTTGACGCGCACGGTGCACCTTTCGGGGACATGAAGGTCAGACTCATGCCAGTCTAGGGCAACCTCTTACGGGATTCCGGCCATCCGTTCAGGATGCCGAGGCCGACCGAGGGAAGCCCGGATGGATCAGTGGAAGCTGTCGCCGCAGGCGCAGCTGCCCGCAGCATTCGGGTTGTCGATCGTGAAGCCCTGCTCCGAGATCGTGTCCTTGAAATCGATCTTCGCGCCGTCGAGGTAGGGCACCGACATGTCGTCGACGATCACCTCGACACCGTCGAAGTCGACGGTCTTGTCGCCGTCGAGATAGCGCTCGTCGAAGTAGAGCTGGTAGATGAGACCCGAGCAACCACCCGGCTGCACGGCGACGCGGAGCCGCAGGTCGTCGCGGTTCTCCTGCGACAGAAGGCTCTTCACCTTGTCGGCCGCGGCGTCGGACAGGGCGACGCCGTGAGCGGGAACGGTCTCGGTGGACTGCGTGGCGATGTCGGTCATGACTCTCCCCATGGTCGGGCCGCCAGTGTTCTTGAGGAACGGGGGCGGCGTACTGAGACGATTCTACGTCGCCTCACACGGTCTGGCCGGGCGGCGCGGGTATCCGGACGACGGTTTATTCAGACGCGTCGAGCGATGCGAGGAGCAAGGCCTCGGAGATCAGCGCGTGACGGAAGGTATCGACGTGGAGCGACTCGTTCGGACTGTGTGCCCGCGCGTGGGGGTCCTCGACTCCGGTGACCAGGATCTCCGCACCCGGGAATTCCCGCACGAGGTCGGCGATGAACGGAATCGATCCACCCACCCCGATGTCCACGGGGGTCCGGCCGTACCCGCTCTCCAGCGCCGCACGGGCCTTCTCGACCGCAGGCCCCGACGTGTCGACGAGAAACGGGTCGCCGAAGTCGACGTCGCGGAACGTGAGCCGAGCGCCGAACGGTGCGTGCGCGCGCAGGTGCGTCTCGATCGCCGCGAATGCGTCGGCCGCCGCCTGGCCGGGCGCGACACGAGTGCTGATCACGACGGACACCTTCGGCGACAGGGTGTTGGAGGCATTGCGGACGCTCGGCGCGTCGATCCCGGTGATCGTGACGGACGGCTTGTTCCAGATGCGGCTGAGGATCTCGTCGCGCCCGATCGGGGATACGCCGTCGGGGAGCCCGGCTTCGCTCCGGAGCGTCTCTTCGGAGTACGGGGGCGTCGCGGCATCCCGCGATTCGAGGCCTTCCACCGCAACGGCGCCGTCGGCATCCCACAGCGTCGCGAGGAGGGTGACGGCAGCCAGCATGGCATCGGGGACCGCGCCGCCGAACATGCCGGAATGCGACGCGTGATCGAGGGTCTCGATGTCGAGGGTGAACCGCGCATTGCCCCGGAGCGAGACCGTCAGGGCCGGGGTCTCGGAGTCCCAGTTGCCCGAGTCGGCGACGACGATGACGTCCGCACGGAGCGCGTCGGCGTTGTCGCTGAGGAACTGCGCGAAGGATGCCGATCCGGCTTCTTCCTCGCCCTCGAAGAAGAGGTTCACGCCGAGGTCGAAGTCCGGTCCCGCGGCCTCGATGAGCGCACGGAGGGCGCCGATGTGAGCCATGATCCCGGCCTTGTCATCGGCAGCGCCGCGGCCGTAGATGCGACCGTCGCGAAGCGTCGGTTCGAACGGCGGCGACTCCCACAGCGACTCATCGCCGACCGGCTGCACGTCGTGGTGCGCATAAAGGAGGATCGTCGGCCGTCCGTTGCGGGCAGCGCGGGTCGCGAGGACCGCCGGCATCCCCTCCTCACCGGTCTCGGGGATGACGGCCGTCGCGATCTCGACGCGCTCGAAGATTCCGAGTTCGTCGACGAGAGCCTTCACCGCCTCCGCGCTCCGCTGCACCTCCGCGCGGTCGAATCCGGGAAAAGCCACGGACGGGATGCGGACGAGGGAACCCAGATCGGCGAGGGCGGCGGGGACCTGGGTCAGGGCCGCTTCCCGCACCGCGGCGGACCGAGTGGTGTCGGAAGTCATGCGGGTAATCTTATGTCGCACGCCCTTTTCGCCGATTTCGAGGAACCACCCCGTGGCAAAGACACCGCCCCCCGCCGACACCGCCCCCGACGCCCCCACCGGCGCGGGGAAGAACCGCCCGACGCCCTCGCGCGCCGAGCAGGAAGCGGCGCGCAAGCGGCCCCTCGTCGCCAACACGAAAGAGGCCCGCGCCCGCGCCAAGGCCGAGCTCGCAGCGCAGCGCGACAAGGCACGGATCGGCATGGCCAACGGAGACGAGCGCTATCTCACGCCTCGCGACCGCGGTCCGCAGCGTCGTTTCGCCCGCGACTACACGGATGCCGGCTGGCACTTCGGCGAGCTGGTGATGCCGCTTCTCGTCATCGTCATCCTCTTCGCCCTCGTGCCCAACACCGCAATCGTCTTCTACGCGTACGTCGGTCTCTGGGCGTATCTCCTTTTCGTGGTCGCGGACATGGCCATGCTCTCCCGCAAGGTGAAGAAGCTCGCCGCCGCGAAGTGGGGCGATCGCCGCGAGAAGGGTCTCGGCTGGTATGCCGCCATGCGCTCGGTGCAGATGCGTTTCATGCGGCTGCCGAAGGCGCAGGTACGCCGCGGGGAGTACCCCAGCTGATCCACACCTCACCGCAGAAGGCCCGCACCCAAAGGTGCGGGCCTTCTGTGCGTGGCACTCCGGATGCCGTGCGTCAGCGCACGAGTCCGCGGTTGATCTGCCGAGCCCACAGGGGACCGCGGTAGACGAACGCGCTGTAGCCCTGCACGAGGTCCGCGCCGGCTGCCAGACGATCGCGCACGTCGGATGCCGTCTCCACTCCCCCGGCGGCGATCACGCAGAAATCTGCCGGAACGGCCGCGCGGACCCGGCGGAGCACCTCGAGCGAGCGCTCGCGCAGCGGGGCGCCGGAAAGACCTCCCGCACCCATGGCTTCGACGCGCGCGGGATCCGTCGTCAGTCCGGTGCGAGCGATCGTGGTGTTGGTCGCCACGATGCCGGAGAGGCCGGCATCCACCGCCATCGCCGAAATGCCGTCGATCTCGTCGTCGGTCAGGTCGGGGGCGATCTTCACCAGAAGAGGCGTGGCACCGGCGGCATCCTTCACCGCGGTCAGAAGAGGCCGCAGCGTCTCGACGGCCTGCAAGCCGCGGAGCCCGGGCGTGTTGGGGGACGACACGTTCACGACGAGATAGTCCGCCACAGGCGCGACAAGGCGCGTGCTCGCGACATAATCCGCCGTCGCGTCGGCGACGTCCACGACGCGGGACTTGCCGATGTTCGCACCCAGGACGGGACGATGCTTGCGGCGCCGCATCCGCTCAAGCCGCGCAGCGACGGCGGCCGCACCGTCGTTGTTGAAGCCCATCCGGTTGATCAGGGCGCGGTCCGCCGGCAGGCGGAACAGACGCGGGCGGGGGTTGCCGTCCTGCGGGATCGCGGTCACCGTGCCGACCTCGATGTGTCCGAAGCCCAGTGCGTGCAGGCCGAGCGCTCCGACCGCGTTCTTGTCGAACCCGGCTGCCACGCCGAAGGGCGAGTCGAAGACGAGTCCGAGCGCCTCGGTCCGCAGCTCCGGTGCCGGTCGGGTCAGCGCGCGCGCGACGGCCGAGAACGGGGGTACCGCGGCGAGGCGGATCACGCCCATCCCGAGGTGGTGAGCGGATTCCGGGTCGAGCCGGCGGAGGACGAGGTCGAAGAGGAGTCGATACATCGGCTCCCAGCCTAGGGCGTCGTGCTCAGGCGTCCTGTCGCGGCGCCTTCTGCGCCTGGTCGGCGCGGAGGAGCGCGATCGCGTCATCGAAATCGTCAAGGGTCTCGAACGCCTGGTACACGCTCGCGAACCGCAAATAGGCGATCTCGTCGAGCTCGCGGAGCGGCCCGAGGATCGCCAGCCCGATCTCATTCGTGTCGATCTGCGAGACGCCCGTCTGGCGCACCGACTCCTCCACCGCCTGAGCGAGCATGGCGAGGTCGGCCTCGGTCACGGGGCGGCCCTGGCAGGCCTTCCGCACGCCGGACATCACCTTCTCGCGACTGAACGACTCGATCACGCCGGAGCGCTTGATCACGTTGAGGCTCGCGGTCTCGATCGTCGAGAACCTGCCGCCGCATTCGGGGCACTGGCGACGGCGACGGATGCTAAGTCCGTCATCGCTCGTGCGCGAGTCGATGACACGGGAATCGGAGTGGCGACAGAAGGGGCAGTGCATGGCGGCATCCAGACTACGCGTCGAAGCGTGCCGTGACGGCCTCGCCGTGCGCGGGGAGGACCTCGGCATTCGCGAGCGTCACGATGTCGTCGTGCACGGCCTGCAGGGCGTCGCGGTCATAAGTGATCACCTGCTGCGGACGCAGGAACGTGGATGCCGAGAGGCCCGACGCGTACCGCGCTTGACCGCCCGTCGGAAGCACGTGATTGCTGCCGGCGAGGTAATCACCGAGACTCACGGGCGTCCATGCCCCCACGAAGACCGCGCCCGCGTTGACGTACTCGTCGGGACGAGGGTCGCGGAGCTGGAGTTCGAGGTGCTCGGGGGCGTAGGCATTGCTGAAAGCAGTAGCAGTCGCGATGTCGTCGACGAGGACGATGGCCGACTGCGGACCGGCGAGAGCCTGCGCCACGCGATCGGCGTGCCGGGTCGCGGCCGCGCGTCGGTCGACCTCCCCGGCAACCGCATCGGCGAGCTCCGCCGAGTCGGTGACGAGCAGTGCAGAAGCCTGCTCGTCGTGCTCGGCCTGGCTCACCAGGTCTGCCGCGACGAGACGTGGGTCGGCGGAGTCGTCGGCGACGATGAGGATCTCGGTCGCCCCCGCCTCGGAGTCGGTACCGACCATGCCCGCCACGACACGCTTGGCGAGGGCGACGAAATTGTTGCCCGGGCCGGAGATGACGTCGACCGGGGCGAGATCGAGATCGGGGACTCCGTGGGCATAGGCGCCGATCGCTCCCGCGCCGCCCATGGCGTACACCTCGGTGACGCCGAGCAGCTTCGCGGCGGCGAGGATGACGGGGTGGACCCGCCCGCCATACTCTCGCTGCGGCGGCGAAGCGAGCGCGACCTGCGTGACACCGGCCACCTGTGCGGGGACGACGTTCATGACGACACTCGACGGGTAGACCGCCTTGCCACCCGGGACGTAGACACCTGCACGCCGGACAGGACGCCAGCGCTGCTCCACCCGAGCGCCGGGAGCGATCTCGGTCACGACGGGCGCAGGGACCTGCGCGGCCGAAGCGAGCCGCACGCGTCCGATCGCATTCTCGAGAGCAGAGCGGATCGCAGGGTCGAGGGACGCGAGCGCCTCATCGAGGTGCACGCCTGGGACCCGGATGTCGTGCCCCTCGACGCCGTCGAAGCGTGCGGCCTGCTCACGCAGCGACACCTCACCTCGCTCAGCCACGTCGGCGACGACCGACGCTGCCGTGGCCAGGGCCTCGTCACGTGCGGCCGTGGCGCGGGGTACGGCGGCGAGAAGGTCGGTCGGTGTGACGGCGCGACCCCGGAGGTCGATCGTGCGGAGCATCCCTCCAGGCTACCGGCGGCTCAGCCCCGGGTGACGCCCGAGACGTCGGTGAGGTAGCCGATCCGACCATCCTCGTGACGAACGACGAACGAATCTCCGCGGTCCTCGATCACCAGCGCCCAGGCGGTCGGGCCGATGCGGAAGAGCGGAGTTCCGTTCTCGTCGACGACGTCCCGTTCCGCGGGAGCCAGCGCCCAGAAGGCCTGCTGCGCGGATGCGGGGGCGGGAGCGGGCTCGTCGTCCTCGATCGGGTCACCGTACGGCGCGGGCTCCGGGTCGACGGACGGCGCTGCCATCGTGTACCGCGCATCCGACAGCGGGCGTGCGACGACGGGACGGGCACGACGGGCGACGCGGTGGGACAGGGTCTCGACCCGGTGGAGGAAGTCCTCGTGGAAGGGCGGGATGAACGGTGCCAGGACCGTCAGCGCCACGCCCGCAGTCATGAGGATCACTTCCACCCAGACGACCCAGCTGCTGAGCCAGACGCCCGTTGCCGCTCCTCGTGCGATGTTCGTCCACAACCAACTCAGCCAGATGACGACCGAAACGGAGAAGACGACGGAGGCGAACTGATCGATCCCGAGAGAGCCGACGCGACGGATGCCGTCGGGCGAGAACCGGCGGAGCGTGATGAGGAAGACGGCCACGGTGGGCGCACCGATCGTCAGCACCCAGTCGATCCCGGAGGTCCAGACCGTCGCCCCGCCGAGGAGGCGGCTGAACTGGTCGTCGCCGTACAGCGGGAAGAACGAGAACAGGAAGGCGAGTGCCCACACACCGAGCAGCGAAACCTCGCGGAGCGAGAACGGGCCGATACCGTACTGCGGCGGGATGTGCCCCGCCTCGGATGCCTCCGCTGCCGGCTGCTCGTCGGCAGCGACGGGCTCGGCGGTGACGGGATCTGCGTCTACGGGCTCTGCAGCGACAGGCTCTGGGTCGACGGGCTCGGAGACGACAGCGTCCTGTGCAGGAGCGGCATCCGTGGTGAAGTCGTACGCCTCGGTCTCCTGCTCGACGCTCGTCTCGTACACGGAGGTCTCCGGCGCACGAACGAGAGTGACGTCGAGGTCTTCGACGCTGCTCCCGGCTTCGTCCGGCGTTTCGGGGTTCGTCTTCTGGTCAGTCACGATGCTCCTTCCGAACAGCGCCGATGAGCGCCGCCTGCGATCCTACCCCGCGCCATTGCGGCGACTCAGCCGAGACACTGCGGTCCCAGCAGCCCCTTCAACTCTCCATAGAGGTCGACGGTGACACCCACCTGAGCCGGCACCTCGAACACCTTGGCGACACCTCCGCGATGCAGCTTCAACGTCACCTCGGTCGCACCGGGATGCCGGTCGAGCACGGCGGCGAGCTGACCGATCGTCGTCTCCGTAGCGCGATGCTCGGGCAGAAGGAGGACGAGCGGACCCGCTGCGTCGACCGATCCCAGATCGGGTACGAACGCCGACTGACCGTGGAGGTTGCGCCCGTCGTCACGCTGAGACACGCGGCCGCGGACGACGAGGATCGAGTCCGCCACCAGCATCGACTGGAACTCGGTGTAGGTCTTGCCCATGAACATGACCGTCACCTCGCCGTCGAAGTCCTCGACCGTGATCATGCCGTAGGGGTTGCCACTCTGCTTCGCGACTCGATGCTGGACGCTGGTGACCAGCCCCGCGACGGTCACGATGTCGCCGTCGGAGATGTCGTCCGAGACGAGCAGATCGTGAATCGAGGTCGATGCGTGCTTCGCCAGCGGAATCTCGAGCCCGGCGAGCGGGTGATCGGACACGTAGAGGCCGAGCATCTCGCGTTCGAACGCGAGTTTGTCCTTCTTCGTCCACTCGGGGCGTTCGGGCACGCGCGCCACCTGCTGGGGCTCGTCGTCGCCCCACAGGCTGTCAAAGTCGAAGCCGACCTCGCCGTTGGCCTCACGGCGCTTGTCGAGGACGGCCTGTTCGGTGGCGTCCTCGTGGATCTCCATGAGCGCGCGTCGTGTCGATCCGAGCGAGTCGAATGCACCCGCTTTGATGAGGGATTCGACCGTCCGCTTGTTCGCGACGTGGGCCGGCACCTTCGTCAGGAAGTCGTGGAAGCTCGTGTACGGACCGTCCGTGCGGGCGGACACGATGCCGTCGACGACGTTCGTGCCGACGTTACGGACCGCGCCGAGGCCGAAGCGGATGTCCTCGCCGACGGCGGCGAAGTACCGGATGGACTCCCCCACGTCGGGCGGGAGGACACGGATGCCCATGCGACGGCATTCGTTGAGGTACACCGCCATCTTGTCCTTCGAGTCGCCGACGCTCGTCAGGAGCGCGGCCATGTACTCGGCGGGATAGTGAGCCTTGAGGTAGGCGGTCCAGTAGGAGACGAGACCGTATGCGGCGGAGTGCGCTTTGTTGAACGCGTAGTCCGAGAAGGGAAGCAGGATGTCCCAGAGCGACTTGATGGCCGCGTCGCCGAACCCGCGTTCCTTCATGCCGCCGGAGAAGCCCGCGTACTGCTTGTCGAGTTCGGACTTCTTCTTCTTACCCATCGCGCGGCGGAGGATGTCGGCCTGGCCGAGCGAGAAACCGGCCACCTTCTGCGCGATCGCCATGACCTGCTCCTGATAGATGATCAGGCCGTAGGTCGTGTCGAGGATGTCGCGAAGCGGCTCCTCGAGTTCGGGATGGATCGGGGTGATCGGCTGCACGCCGTTCTTGCGCAGCGCGTAGTTCGTGTGCGAGTTCGCGCCCATGGGGCCCGGTCGGTACAACGCGATGACAGCGGAGATGTCCTCGAAGTTGTCGGGCTTCATCAGGCGCAGGAGGGCCCTCATGGGGCCGCCGTCGAGCTGGAACACCCCGAGCGTGTCTCCGCGGCTCAGGAGGTCGTACGCGGGTCGGTCGTCGAGCTCGAGGTGCTCGAGGTCGAGCTCCTCGCCGCGGTTGGTGCGGATGTTGTCGAGGGCGTCGGAGATGATCGTGAGGTTTCGAAGCCCCAGGAAGTCCATCTTGATCAAGCCGAGGGTCTCGCACGACGGGTAGTCGAACTGCGTGACGATCTGGCCGTCCTGCTCGCGGCGCATGATCGGGATGATGTCGATCAGCGGCTCGCTCGACATGATGACGCCGGCGGCGTGGACGCCCCACTGGCGCTTCAGCCCTTCGAGTCCGATCGCGCGGTCGAAGACGGTCTTCGCGTCGGGATCGGTGTCGACGAGGGAGCGGAACTCGCTCGCCTCCTTGTAGCGCGGATGCTTCGCGTCGAACATGCCGCCGAGCTCCATGTCCTTGCCCATGACGGGCGGCGGCATGGCCTTCGTAAGGCGCTCGCCCATGGAGAACGGGAAGCCGAGGACACGACCGGCATCCTTCAGCGCCTGCTTCGACTTGATCGTGCCGTACGTGACGATCTGCGCGACGCGCTCGGAGCCGTACTTCTCCGTCACATAGTCGATGACCTCGCCGCGGCGACGATCGTCGAAGTCGACGTCGAAGTCGGGCATGGAGACACGGTCGGGGTTCAGGAAGCGCTCGAAGATGAGGCCGTGCTCGAGCGGGTCGAGGTCGGTGATGCGCATCGCGTAGGCGACCATCGATCCGGCACCGGAGCCGCGGCCGGGACCGACGCGGATGCCGTGGTCCTTCGCCCAGTTGATGAAGTCGGCGACCACGAGGAAGTACCCCGGGAAGCCCATCTGCAAGATGATGCCGGTCTCGTACTCCGCCTGCTTGCGAACGCGGTCGGGGATCCCGTCGGGGTACCGGTAGTGGAGGCCCGCCTCGACCTCTTTGATCAGCCAGCTGTCCTCGGTCTCACCCTCGGGCACCGGGAAACGCGGCATGTAGTTCGCGGAGGTGTTGAACTCCACCTCGCACCGCTCTGCGATGAGCAGCGTGTTGTCGCAGGCCTCGGGGTGGTCACGGAAGAGCTGGCGCATCTCCTGCGCCGTCTTGATGTAGTACCCGTCGCCGTCGAACTTGAAGCGGTTCGGGTCGTCGAGCGTCGAGCCCGACTGGACGCACAGCAGCGCCTCGTGGGCATCGGCCTCGTGCTGATGCGTGTAGTGCGAGTCGTTGGTCGCGACCAGCGGGATGTTCAGATCCTTCGACAACCGGATGAGGTCGGTCATGACGCGGCGCTCGATCGACAGGCCGTGGTCCATGATCTCGGCGAAGTAGTTCTCCTTGCCGAAGATGTCCTGGAACTCTGCCGCCGCGGCGCGCGCTGCCTCGTACTGGCCGAGACGCAGACGGGTCTGCACCTCGCCCGACGGACACCCCGTCGTCGCGATCAGCCCCTTGCCGTAGGTCTGCAGAAGGTCGCGGTCCATGCGGGGCTTGAAGTAGTAGCCCTCGATGCTCGACAGGGAGCTCAACCGGAACAGGTTGTGCATGCCCTCGGTGCTCTGGCTCCACATCGTCATGTGGGTGTAGGCACCCGATCCCGAGACGTCGTCGCTCTTCTGATCGGGGGACCCCCACGCCACGCGCGACTTGTCGCTGCGGTGCGTGCCGGGAGTGACGTACGCCTCGAGGCCGATGATCGGCTTGACGCCGGCGGACTGGGCCGCACGGTAGAACTCGAACGCGGCGAAGGTGTTGCCGTGGTCGGTCACGGCGATGGCCGGCATCCCGTAATCGGCGGCTGCCTGCGTCATCGCGCCGATCTTCGCGGCCCCGTCGAGCATCGAGTATTCGCTGTGGACGTGCAGGTGAACGAAGGAGTCGGATGCCACGGATCGAGTCTACGTTCCGGTTCTGACACGGCGCCTAGGCTGGTCGGCATGACCACCCCCGAGTTCGTCCTCGCCCTCCGCGAGAAGATCGGCACCGCCCCGCTCCCCCTCGTCGGCGTGACCGCCGTCGTCTTCCGCGACGAGAAGGTGCTCCTCGGCAAGCGGGCCGACAACGGCGAGTGGCAGTCGGTGTCCGGCATCGTGGAGCCGGGCGAAGAACCCGCCGACACGGCGGTCCGGGAGTGTCTCGAAGAGGCCGGAGTCGTCGTGCGTGCGACTCGGCTGGCGGCGGTCCAGCAGATCCCGCGGATCGTCTACGCCAACGGTGACGAGGTCGACTACCTCGACCTCGTGTTCCGGTGCGACTGGGTGTCGGGCGACCCGCATCCCGCGGACGGCGAACTGACCGAGGTCGGCTTCTACGGGCTCGGCGAACTTGTCGACGTCGATCCGCCGCACGTCCGCAAGATCGCCCTCGCGATCGCCGAGGACGACCCCGCGAGCTTCACCGGCGGCCGCTGAGGTTCAGCCGAGGTCGAGTCGCATGACGACCCGGGGGAACCCATTCAGTACGGAGTCCGTCTCTGCGGCGAGGGTGAAACCAGCCTGCTCGAACAGGCGACGCGTCCCGACATACGCCATCGTGAGGTCGACCTTCTCGCCACGATTGTCGACGGGGTAGCCTTCGACCGCCGGCGCTCCCTCGGACCGCGCGTAGTCGACGGCTCCCGAAACCAGGGCGTGGGCGATGCCGTTTCCACGATGCCCAGGGCGCACCCGGATGCACCAGAGCGACCACACGTCGAGGTCATCGACATGAGGGATCCGCCGGTTCTTCGCGAACGACGTGTCGCACCGAGGGTGGACCGCTGCCCATCCGACGACCTCATCGCCGTCGTAAGCCAGGACGCCTGGCGGGCCCTCTGCAACGAGCTCGCGCATGCGGTCGCCGCGAGCCGGTCCCGCCAGTGCCCGGTGTTCCGGTCCCGGGAGTCGATAGGTCAAGCACCAGCAGACGTTCGCGTCGGGACGCTTCGGCCCGACGATCGTCCGAATGTCCTCGAAGGAGGTCGCCGGTCGCACCTCGATGTCCATGACAGCAGGATGCCGCACTCCCCCGGCCGGTGTCACTGCTCGCGGAGGATCTCCAGGGCATGGGCGAGATCCGCCGGATACTCCGAGCGGAACGTGACCCAGTCCCCCGTCGCCGGGTGGGCGAAGGAGAGTTCGTGCGCATGCAGCCACTGCCGCGTGAGCCCGAGGCGCTGCGCCAGGGTGGGGTCGCCGCCGTAGAGCGGATCACCGACGCAGGGATGCCGATGGGCGGCCATGTGCACGCGGATCTGGTGCGTACGCCCGGTCTCGAGATGGACTTCGAGGAGCGATGCCCGCGGGAAGGCCTCGAGAGTCTCGTAGTGCGTCACCGAGTCCTTGCCGTCAGGGACGACCGCGAACTTCCAGGAGTGGTTCGGATGCCGCCCCAGGGGAGCGTCGATCGTCCCGACGAGGGGATCCGGATGCCCCTGGACGACGGTGTGATAGACCTTGTCGACCTCGCGCTCTTTGAACGCACGCTTCAGCGCGGTGTACGCCCGCTCGGTCTTCGCCACCACCATCAGGCCGCTCGTGCCGACATCGAGCCGGTGGACGACACCCTGACGTTCGGCAGCGCCGGATGTGGCGATACGGAATCCGGCGGCCGCGAGAGCGCCGACGACCGTCGGCCCCTCCCACCCGATCGAAGGATGCGCCGCAACCCCTGAGGGCTTGTCGACCACCACGATCTCGTCGTCGTCGTGGACGATCCCGAGATCGGGGACCGCGATCGGGACGATCTCGGGTCCGCGCTTCTCCTCCCAGTCGACCTGGAGCCAGGCACCGGCCACGAGCTTGTCGGACTTGCCGACCGGTCGCATGTCGACGTGGACTCCGCCGCTCTCGGCGACCTCGGCGGCGAACGTGCGGGAGAACCCGAGGAGCTTCGCCAGCGCCGCATCGACCCGGGTGCCGTCGAGACCGTCCGGGACGGGCAGGCTACGGCTGGGCATGAGGGTCAGCGGATGCCGAGACGTCAGCGTCCGCCTCTGCTGCCGCTGCCGCGCGCGCGGCATCCCTCTCGCGCGTGCCGTCGAACCGACGACCGAGGAGCACCAGAATCGCGACGGCGATCATCATCGTGACGATGAACATGTCCGCGACGTTGTAGATGGCGGACGGGAACCACAGCCACAGCCACGGCGTGTGGATGAAGTCGACGACATGGCCGACGAGGAACCCGGGATCGCGGAAGAGGCGGTCGGTGAGGTTCCCGAGGATCCCGCCGAGCAGGAGGCCGAGGACGACTGCCCACGCACGGGAGCGAACGCGCGTCGCGGCCAGGAAGACGATCGTGAGCGCCGCGGCCGCGAGTACGAGCGTGAAGACCCACGTGACGCCCTCGCCCAGCGAGAACGCCGCGCCCGGGTTGAACGTGAGGTACAGCTGGAGGAAGTCCCCGAGGACGGGCACCGCCTGCCGCTCGGGCAGTTTCGCGAGAGCGAGGTACTTGGTGAACTGATCAGCGGCCAGCACCAGCACCGCGAGGATCGCGATGGTGGTGCCGGCCGCTGCGGCGCGCAGTGTCGTCCGCGTCGCGGACGTTCGGCTCGACAATGTGCGAACGGTCAGGACGCAGGAATGGGCGTCGAGCCCGAGGTGCCGGCGACGTCGAGGTCGCGCAGCTTGTCCTCGATGAAGCCGCGGAGCTGAACACGGTAGTCGCGCTCGAACTGACGCAGCTCGCTGATGCGACCCTCAAGGGTGCCGCGCTCACTCTCGAGGCGGGTGATCTCGTCACGGGCCTTCGCCCGAGCGTCGTTGAGGATGGTGTCAGCCTCGGCCTGCGCCTCGGAGATGAGCTTCTCCTTCTGCGCCTTGCCCTCGGCAACGTGCTCGTCGTGCAGGCGCTGAGCGAGCTCGATGATGCCCGCAGAGGCGGCCACAGGGGCGGCGGCGTCAGCGACAGCAGGTGCCTCGGCGACGGGCTCGGCCGGATCCGGCACCTCTTCGACGACCTCGGTCTGCGGGGCCGACTCGGTCTGCGGAGCGGACTCCTGAGCAGCGGGCGTCTCACCGGACTCGAACGCGGCGAGCTTCGCCTTCAGTTCTTCGTTCTCAGCAATGGTCTTGCGCCACTCGACGACGATCTCGTCGAGGAAGTCGTCGACCTCATCGGGGTCGAAACCCTCCTTGAAGCGAACATGCTGGAACTGCTTGGTGACGACGTCTTCGGGAGTCAAAGGCATGTGTCTTTCCTCTTTCGGGGCTCAGGAAGCGGGCCGGTCAACGAAGACCCGCGAGGCGCGAGCCGTACCCCGACAGCATAGTCCGCGGCTGTCATGGGTGCGACGACGCGGTGGTCACACGCGGCTCAGCACCTGCGTGATCGACAGCAGGACGAAGCAGCAGAGCATCGTGATCGGGAAGGCGAGATCCAGCGCGATGGGTCCGATCCGCAGCGGAGGGATGAAGCGCCGGAAGAACTTGATCGGCGGATCCGTGACAGTGAACACGACCTCCGCGAGGACGAGCCAGCCGCCCCGCGGACGCCACTCCCGATTGAACATCGGGATGTACTCCAACACCAGACGTGCCAGGAGGAACAGCACATAGATGAGCAGGAGCGCGTTGAGGATCCCGGCGATGAGGCCGATGACCGACACGGCGTCAGTGAGTGAAGGGGGCGGAGTCCGCGTCGCCCTGGGCGATCGCGCCTTCGCCGGACACTGCGACGTTCTCCGGCGAGAGCAGGAACACCTTGCTCGTCACACGTTCGATCCGTCCGTACAGACCCAGCGAGAGACCGCTCGCGAAGTCGATGAGGCGGCGCGCGTCAGCGTCGCTCATCTGCGAGAGGTTGATGATGATCGGGATGCCGTCGCGGAAGTTCTCCGCGATGGTCTGCGCGTCGCGGTACTGCTTGGGGTGCACGGTGACGATCTCGCTCACCGTGGCCGGAGCAGGCTGACGGACGACGGCGGGGCGGTGGATCGGGGTCACCGGCGCAGTCTTGTTCTCGACCTGCTTCTCCCGACGGGGAGCGGGCTCCTCGTACACCTCTTCCTCGTCGGCGAGGCCCAGGTACACCATGGTCTTCTTGAGCGGGTTCGACATCGCATCCTCCGTATTGCTCGTCTGTGACGAGGCTATCCGTGCACGGGCCTCGGGCCCGTGATTGCCGAACCGATCCGCAGGTGTGTCGCACCTGCCGCGATCGCTTCGGCGAAATCGCCGGTCATCCCGGCGGAAATCCACTCTGCATCCGGCACGACACCGCGGACGAGGCCGGCGTAGTCGGCCAGCCGGGCGAAGGCCGGAGCGGGCTCCTCATCGAGGGGCGCGACCGCCATGACTCCGCGCAAGCGCAGCGACGGGCAGGACGCGGCCACGTGCTCTGCGAGCTCCACGATGCCGGACGGCTCGACTCCCCCGCGACCGGGATCGTCGGTGAGATTCACCTGTATTAGGACGTCGAGGATGTCTGACTCGTCATCCTCGCGTCGCGCCGTGTGCAGGGAGTCGGCGAGGCGGGCTCGGTCGAGCGAGTGCACAGCGTCGGCATCCCGCCGAACGGCCCGAGCCTTGTTGGTCTGCGCCTGGCCGATGAAGTGCCACCGCAGTGGACGGCCCGCGTAGGTCTCCCGCTTCGAGCTGAGTTCCTGCTGACGGTTCTCGCCGACATCGGTGACACCGAGGTCGGCGAGGTCCTGCACCAGTTCCACGGGGTGGAACTTCGTCACGACGATACGGGTGATCGTCGTGGCATCGCGGCCCGCCGATCGAGCGGCATCCGAAATGCGCGCGTCGATGTCGGCGAGCCGCGAGCCAAGATCCACGACGGGTTACTTCAGGAAGTCGGGGATGTCGAGGTCGTCATCGCCGAACGCGGAGTCGTAATCGCTCGAGGACGACGGCGCCGAGACGGAGACCGACTCGCGGGCGCCGCTCTTCTCGGCGGCCGCGAGATCGCGGGCGACGGTGTCCGCGGGCAGCGGCGGCAGCACCGGAGCGGATGCCGGGCGCGACACCGTGATCGGCTCCACCTTCTTCTCCGGCTCTCCGCCGTCGAAACCGGCGGCGATCACGGTCACGCGCACCTCGTCGCCGAGCGTGTCGTCGATGACGGTACCGAAGATGATGTTGGCCTCGGGGTGCGCGGCCTCCTTGACGAGCTGAGCGGCGTCGTTGATCTCGAAGATGCCGAGGTTCGAGCCACCCTGGATCGACAGCAGCACGCCGTGGGCGCCCTCGATGGAAGCCTCGAGCAGCGGCGACTCGACCGCGAGCTCCGCGGCCTTGATGGCGCGGTCAGCGCCCCGGGCGGAACCGATGCCCATGAGCGCGGAGCCCGCACCCTGCATGACCGACTTGACGTCGGCGAAGTCGAGGTTGATGAGGCCCGGGGTCGTGATGAGGTCGGTGATGCCCTGAACACCGGCGAGCAGAACCTGGTCTGCCGTGGCGAACGCCTCGATCATCGAGATGCCGCGGTCGCTGATCTCGAGAAGTCGGTCGTTCGGAACGACGATGAGGGTGTCGACCTCTTCCTTCAGCTTCGAAACGCCCGTCTCGGCCTGGGTCTGCCGACGGCGCCCCTCGAAGGAGAACGGCTTGGTCACGACGCCGATGGTCAGCGCGCCGATCGACTTCGCGATCCGTGCGACGACCGGTGCACCACCGGTTCCCGTGCCACCGCCCTCACCCGCCGTGACGAAGACCATGTCGGCGCCCGCGAGCGCTTCCTCGATCTCCTCGGCGTGATCCTCGGCAGCGCGACGACCCACCTCGGGGTCGGCGCCGGCGCCCAGACCGCGAGTCAGCTCACGCCCCACGTCGAGCTTGATGTCGGCGTCGCTCATGAGCAGCGCCTGAGCGTCCGTGTTGACGGCGATGAACTCGACGCCGCGAAGGCCGAGCTCGATCATGCGGTTGACGGCGTTGACACCGCCACCACCCACGCCAACGACCTTGATCACAGCAAGGTAGTTCTGGTTCTGGCTCACGCCGGCCTCCGTATCGTCCTGAACCTCGAGTGCAAACCTTCAACCTCAACCAGAGGTTTAAAGAATTGCCGAGTATGCAATTCCTGATTCCGAACGTAGGCGCGACCACGACGGCAGCCCGCAGCGCGGCGGGCGTGTCGTCGGATCGGATGTCGCGTCAGCGGATGACGACGGCCGTAGGCGAGGAGATGTCGTACTCCTTGACCTTCGACGGAGGCTGCGCGACCATCGCCGCCTTCAGCACCCGGACCTTCTCGACCGGCTTCTCCGCGCTCCCCCAGAGGATGTCGGCACCGTCGATCGTGAGGGTCACGTCATCGGGCGTGGTGGCCGACATCTCGGTCACCTGTGCCCGAAGGTCGGCAGGAAGCGAGCGGTAGACCGCACCGACGGCGCGGAAGGTCCGCGACCCGGCTCCGCCGGCGGCGTCGATGACCGGGTACCCCTTCGGGGCATCCTTCGTCGTACCGAGGACCACCCCGGCGGCATCCACCAGCGAGAACCCGGCCTTGGTCTCCACGACGCCCACGGGGGTGCGCTCGATGATGCGGACGACGAGTTCTTGCGGCGGACGGGCCTCGATCGAATAGCTCTCGACGAGCGGGAACGCGACGAGTGCGGCTTTCACAGCGCTCGAATCGACAAGAGCGAGCGGAGTACCCATCTCGCCCGCGAGCGCCTGTTCGATGGCGGCCGGGGCGAGTCGGTCGGTGCCGACCACGGTGATCTTGGACACGGCGAACAGCGGACTATAGGCAGTCGCGACTGCGCCGAGCCCCACGAGGACCACCGCCGCCAGGGCGCCGAGCCACGCGTAGCGACGACGGCGCTGGCGCACCGTGAAGCGACGCACCTCGCGACGCAGCGCGCGGCGACGTGCTCGTGCCGCCGCCCAGACGTCGCGGACACCGAGAGGGCGCTCCGCCTCGGCATCCGAAGCGGCGTCACCCTTCTCAGCCGCGGGCGCGGACGGGGACGGGGACGGCTCGAACGGGACGACCGGCGCGAGGCGACCCGTCGCAGGCGGCTCGGGAGCCGGCTTAGTGACCTCCGCGGCGGGCTCTGGCGCCGCTTCTCGAGGACGGGACGGCGCCGGCTCTCGTCGCTGACGTGCCGGTGGCGTGGACGGCAGCGGCGACGGCCGTCGCATCGTCAGTCCCGCTCCGGCCCGAGGGCGTCGAGCACCTGCGGGATGATGCGGTAGACGTCCCCGCAGCCGAGCGTGATGACGTAGTCCCCCGGCTGGGCGACGGATGCCGCGTACTCGGCGGCCTGCTGCCAGTCGGCGACGAAGCGGACCCGATCCTGGTTCGCGAAGGCACCACTGACGAGCGCACCGGTGACGCCCGGGACCGGGTCTTCGCGGGCACCGTAGACATCGAGGACGACGGTGTGGTCGGCGCGGGACTCGAGGACGTCGGCGAACTCGCGGTACATCGCCTGCGTGCGCGAGTACGTGTGCGGCTGGTGAACCGCGATGATCCGCCCCTCGCCGACGACCGTGCGCGCCGCCGAGAGGGCGGCGTCGACCTCGGTCGGATGGTGGGCGTAGTCGTCGTAGACGGCCACGCCGGCGCGGACGCCGTGCAGTTCGAAGCGCCGGACAGTGCCGCCGAACTCTTCGACCGCACGCACGGCGGGCTCCAGCTCGTACCCCAGCGTCAGGAGGACGGCGACGGCGCCGGCGGCGTTGATCGCGTTGTGCGCGCCAGGAACGGCCAACGCGCCGGAAACCGACTCGCCCCGGTGGTGGATCGTGAAGGACACCGGTCCCTCGGTGACGATGTCGGAGATCCGCACGTCGGCCTCGGGCGCGGTGCCGAACGATACGACGTTGTCGTGCGTGAGGGACGCGGCGACCTCTCGAGCACCCGGATCGTCGGACGAGATCACGACCGCCTGGGAGGCGGCGTCCGCGAACCGGGCGAAGCCCTTGTAGAACGCCTCGCGCGAGCCCCAGTGGTCCAGATGATCGGGGTCGACGTTCGTGATGAGCGCGACCGCGGTGTCGTACAAGAGGAACGACCCGTCGGACTCGTCCGCTTCGATGACGAACAGGTCGTCCGATCCCGTGCCACTCGAGACACCGAGCGACGCGATGACGCCACCGTTGACGAAGGTCGGATCCGCGCCGATGGCGCGGAGCGCCGTCACGATCATGCCGGTCGACGTGGTCTTGCCGTGCGCTCCCGCGACGCTGACGAGGCGGCGCCCGCCGACGAGCCAGTGCAGCGCCTGTGACCGGTGGATGACCGGAACGCCGCGCTCCTTCGCCCGCAGGTATTCCGGGTTCTCCGGCCAGATCGCGCCGGTGAAGACGACCACGTCCACCCCGTCGGGCAGATTCGCCGCGTCATGCCCCACGTGCACGTCGGCTCCGCGCGCGGCGACGGCGCGCATCGCGGCGCTGTCGGATCGGTCCGACCCCGAAACGCGGATGCCGCGATCGAGGAACATCCCGGCGAGGCCCGACATCCCAGAACCACCGATCCCGATGAAGTGGGCAGCGGTGATGTCCGCAGGAATGGGGAGCGAGAGATCGGGTCGAATCATGGCCCGTCAAGTCTAGGTCGGGGCCGCCGGGAGGACGCTGCGGCGCGCTGGGGCGTCCGGCGCCGCGGATCAGCGGGCGAGGGCGCGATCGATGAGACCGAGGACGTTCTCGCTGCCGGAGCGGGTTCCGACGCTCGCCGCGGCAGCCCGCATCCGGTCGAGCGCATCAGCATCGGCCAGCAGCGGGACGATCGTCGAGCGGACCCGGTCGCCGCTCAGTTCGCCGTCGGGGATGAGAACGGCGGCACCCGCGGCGACGGCGGACGCCGCGTTGAGCGCCTGCTCGCCGTTGCCGACCGCATAAGGCACGTAGACGGCCGGGATGCCGAGGGCGCTGATCTCACTCACCGTCGCCGCGCCCGAGCGCGACACGATCGCGTCGGCGAGGGCGAAGGCGAGGTCCATGCGGTCGATATAGGGGACGACGCGGTAGGACGGGTCACCCGGCTCGGCGACGTCGTTGCGCTCCCCCACCGCGTGGAGGATCTGCCAACCGGCCGCCACCACGTCCTGCCACGAGTCCGCGAGTGCTCGGTTCAGCCGGACGGCACCGAGCGACCCGCCGAAGACGAGGAGGACCGGACGGGCGGGGTCCAGCCCGAACGCTTCGCCGGCCTCGGCGCGGAGGGCCGCTCGGTCGAGGTGCACGATCTCGGGCCGGAGCGGCATCCCGACGACCTCCGCTCCGCGCAGCGGCGTGCCGTCGAACGCGACACCGGATGCCGCGGCTCGCCGCGCGCCGAGGACGTTCGCGAGTCCCGCTTTGGCATTCGCCTCGTGCACGACGACGGGCACACCCGCGCGGCCGGCCGCGATGTACGCGGGGGCGGAGGCGTAGCCGCCGAAGCCGACGACCACGTCGACGCCGCGCTCGCGGAGGTGGTTCCGGACCTGACGCACCGCGCGCGCGAAGCGGACGGGGAAGCGGAGAGCCGCGGCATCCGGTCGACGCGGGAACGGGACCTTGTCGACGAAGAGCAGTTCGTACCCGCGGAGGGGCACGAGGCGCGCCTCGAGACCTTCCCGCGTACCGAGGACGAGGACGGTGGCGTCGGGCTCTCGGGCAGTGAGAGCGTCAGCGACGGCGAGCAACGGATTGACGTGGCCCGCGGTCCCGCCGCCGGCCAGAAGGTACGTGGTCACCGGATCGAGCCTACCGGCGGGCCGGCGGAGCCACCGGCGCGGAGGACGGCAGCGTGCGGGCGAACGCCAGCAGCACCCCGCAGGCCATCAGCACCGAGACGAGCGAGGTTCCGCCCTGCGACATGAACGGCAAGGGCACACCGAGAACGGGGAAGACGCGCAGCACGACGCCGATGTTGATGAGCGCTTGGCCGACGACCCACACCGTGATGCCGCCCGCGGCGATGCGGATGAACGGGTCATTGGTCTTCCGGACGACGTGGAAGGCGCCGACGGCGAAGAGTGTGAAGAGGGCGAGCACGACGATGCACCCGATGAGGCCGAGCTCTTCTCCGATGATCGCGAAGATGTAGTCGTGGGATGCCGCCGGCAGCCATGCGTACTTCTCGCGGGAGTTCCCCAGGCCCAGACCGAGGACGCCGCCGCTCGCAAGGCCCCAGATGCCGTGGAGCGGCTGGTAGCAACCCTTGTAATACTCGTCCAGGCAGTTGGGGTTGAGGAAGCTGGTGATGCGTGCCATGCGGTTCGCGCTCGTGAGCGCGAGGAGTCCCACGATCACGATGGCGGCGACGACGGGGATGATGAACACCCGCAGTTTGACCCCGGAGAAGAAGAGAGCACCCAGCAGGATCAGCACGAGGATCATCGCCGTGCCGAGGTCCTTGCCCGCCAGCACCGAGCCGATCACCATCGCCGAGACCGGCACGACGGGGATGAAGACGTGCCGCCACAGTCCGAGGAGCGTGTGCTTGCGGTACAGGACGTACCCGAGCCAGAGCGCGAAGGCGAGTTTCAGGAACTCCGACGGCTGCGCCTGGACGCCGGCGATGGAGATCCAGTTGCGGTTGCCATCGAAGTCGTAACCGAGGCCGGTGAACACGAGCAGCTGGAAAGCCTGCGCGACACCGAGGGCGATCCAGGCGATGCGCTTCCAGAAGAGAACCGGCAAACGGCTGAACACGAACATCAGCGGCACGCCGAGAACCGCGAACATCGCCTGACGGAGCACCGTCTGGAACGGCCCGCCCTCGGCGGACGTCGCCATGGTGGCCGACAGGACCATCACGAGGCCGAAGATCGTGAGGATCAGCGCCGTGGAGGCGATGAGCAGGAACTCGCTCGGGACCGGGGCGAAGACCTTGCCGAGGGCGACGCGCGCCGTGAAGGCGGAGGAACCTCGGTCAGCCGGATCCGACGGGGCCGGACGGTCGGTCGTGGTTGTCACCGGCGTCCTTTCCGATCCGTGCGTTCACCGCGGCGGCGAAGCGCCGACCGCGATCCGAGTACGAGGCGAACTGGTCGAAGGATGCCGCTGCCGGAGCGAGGAGGACCACGTCTCCGTCTTGCGCGACGCCCGCCGCGAGCGCGACGACCTCGGTCATGACGTCCTCAGTCTGAGCGTGGTCGACCTCGAACACCGGAACCGCCGGGGCGTGTCGCCCGAAAGCCTCGACGATCTCGGCGCGGTCGACACCGATCACGATCGCCGCCTTCACCGCCGGACCCCTGGATGCGACCACATCGTCGATGTCGACGCCCTTCAGCAGCCCGCCGATCACCCACACGGCGCCCGGGTACGCCTGCAGGGAGGATGCCGCCGCGTGCGGGTTCGTCGCCTTGGAGTCGTCGATCCACGTCACGCCATCCGCGACGGCGACGACCTCGATGCGGTGCGGGTCGAGTCGGAAGCCGCGCAGGGCGTCTCGGATCGCTGCGGGCGGGACGTCGAACGAGCGTGCCAGCGCTGCTGCAGCGAGGATGTTCGCGACGACGTGGGGTGCGGCGAGGCCCGCCTCGACGAGCTCGTCCACCGTCGTGAGCTCGAGGGCGTTGGTCCGCCGCTCCTCGAGGAAGGCGCGGTCGACGAGGATCCCGTCCACGACGCCGAGGTCGCTCGGACCCGGGACGCCGAGATCGAAACCGATGGCGCGGCATCCGTCGACGACCTCTGCGTCCTCGACCATCTCGCGAGTCGCGACGTCGCTCTTGTTGTAGACGCAGGCCACCCGGGTGCGCTGGTAGACGACGGCCTTCGCGTCGCGGTAGGCGTCGAACGAGCCGTGCCACTCCAGGTGGTCCGCGGCGAGGTTGAGGCAGACGCTCGCGTGCGGCGACAGTCGATCGTCCCCGGACTGGAGCCCCAGGTACCAGAGCTGATGACTCGACACCTCGACCACCAGGACGTCGAAGCCCGCGGGGTCCCGGACCGCGTCGAGCACGGGTACCCCGATGTTGCCGCACGGAGCGGCGCGGAGTCCGCCCGCGACGAGCATGGTCGCGGTCAGCTGCGTCGTCGTGGTCTTGCCGTTCGTGCCCGTGATGAGCACCCAGTCGGCGGGCGTCCCGTCGGGACGGAGGACCTTGTCGCGGACGCGCCACGCGAGTTCGATGTCACCCCATACGGCCACGCCCGCGGAGAGAGCCCACGAAACGACGGGATGGTGGGGCGCGAACCCGGGCGATGCGATGACGACGTCGGGGCGATGCGCGACGAGCTCATCGGGAACGGCGTCCAGCGCCCCCTGCCACATCTGCACGCCGATGACGGGCAGGAGCCTCGCGTACTCCTCGTCCGCGTGCTCCGTGACCACGAGGACCTCGGCGCCCAGCTCAGCCAGGGTGTCGGCGACGGAGAAGCCCGTCATCGACAGCCCGAGGACGACGACCCGCAGCCCCGACCAGTCGGAGTTCCAGCTGGTCAGTCGATCGAGGTCGGTGCTCATACCGCGGCCAGCCAGCCGACGTAGAACAAGGCGACGCCGAAGATCGCGAGCATGCCGGCGATCACCCACATCCGGACCACGATCGTGATCTCGGGCCAGCCGCGCATCTCGAGGTGATGGTGGAACGGGCTCATCAGGAAGAGGCGTCTGCCCCCCGTCGCCTTGAAGTAGTAGCGCTGCAGGATGACCGAGGCGGGGGCGATGATGAAGACGCCCGCGAGGATGATGGAGAGGATCTCGGTGCGGCTCAGGACGGCCATCGCGACGATCACGCCGCCGATCGCCATCGAGCCCACATCGCCCATGAACATCTTCGCCTTCGGGGCGTTCCACCAGAGGAATCCGACCAGGGCGCCGACGAACGATGCGGCGACGATCGTGAGACCCATCGGATCGCGCGTGTCGTAGCAGGCCGCCGTGTACTCCGTCACGAGTGCGGCCGAGTGGCAGCGCTGTTGCAGTTGCCAGAACGTCACGAGGCTGTATGCCGAGACCGTGAAGATGCCGGCGCCGGTCGCGAGACCGTCGAGTCCGTCGGTGAGGTTGGTGGCGTTCGACCACGCGACCGACATGAACGAGATCCAGGTGAGGTAGAGGATCCACCCGGCGATGGCGCCGAGCGCCATGAAGGAGAGGGTCGGGATGTCGCGGAAGAACGAGATGTAGGCGGAACCCGGGGTCTCGCCGTATTGATTCGGGAAGTTCAGGGCCATGACGCCGAACGGGACCGCGACGGCGATCTGGCCGGCGATCTTCCGCCACCCCGACAGCCCGAGGCTCCGCTGCGAGCGGACCTTCATGTAGTCGTCGATGAAGCCGATGATCCCGAGGCCCACCATCATCCAGAGGACGAGCAGGCCGGAGATCGTGGGCTCGGTGCCACCGGTGTAGCTTCCGACGAGGAACCCGACGATCGTTCCCAGGATGAAGACGATCCCGCCCATCGTGGGCGTTCCCCGCTTCGTGTGGTGACTCGGGTTGTGGGCGTCCTCCGGGGTACGGATGACCTGCCCCCATCCGATCTTCCGGAACAACCGGATGAACAGGGGCGTCAGGAACAGAGTGAAAGCCAGCGAGATCGTCGCAGCGGCCAGCAGAGATCTCACGAGAAGAATTCTCCCAGACGATCGCCGAGGAACCTGAGCCCGGCGGAATTGGAGGACTTCACCAGCACGCGATCACCGTCGCGGAGCTCGGCCGTCAGGTAGTCGTAGGCCTCGTCAGCGGTCTCGAAGAAGACGGCTTCGCCGTCCCAGGAGCCCTCGCTGATGGCAGCCAGGAAAAGGCGTCGCGCGGCGGTGCCGATCACGACGATGCGCTCGTAACGGAGGCGAACGGCCTGGAGCCCGATGCGATCGTGCTCCTCCCCCGCCTGTTCACCGAGCTCGGACATCGCGCCCAGAACGGCGACCTTGCGCTGTCCGGGTGCGGTGATCTGCGCGACGGTCCGGAGCGCGGCAGCCATCGAATCGGGGCTGGCGTTGTAGGCGTCGTTGATGATGCGGACCCGCTCGGTGCCGAGCGGCTGCATCCGCCAGCGTTCGGCGATCTCGACCGTCCCCATCCGAGCGATCGCATCGTCAGGGTCGACCCCCAGCAGTTGCGCGATCGTGATCGCGGCGAGGGCGTTCATGATGTGATGCTCGCCGAGCACCCGCAGGTGAAGCGGGAGGCTGCGACCGTCGACGTGGATCGTCGCGGTGGTGCCGGATGCGGTGACCTCGACGTCCTCAGCCCGGACATCCGCAGCGGGACCGCGACCGAACCAGCGGACGGAGGCGCCGCGCTCCGCAGCGGCGACCGCCATCGCCGCCACACGGGCGTCGTCGGAGTTCAGCACCGCGGTGCCGCCGGGACGGAGCGCCTGGACGAGTTCGGTTTTCGCCTTCTGGGTGGCTTCGACGCCGCCGAAGCCCCCCGCGTGCGCCAGACCGACCATCAGGACCGCGCCGATGTCGGGGGTGATGAGACCGGCGAGCTCCGCGATACGCCCCGGGCGCGAGGCGCCCAGCTCGCTCACGAGGAAGCGGGTGTCATCCGCGACGCGGAGCATGGTGACCGGCGCGCCCACCTCGTTGTTGAACGACGCGCGAGGGGCGACCGTGGGCCCTTCGTCCTGAAGGATGCGGGCGAGGAGGTTCTTCGTGGTCGTCTTGCCGTTGGAGCCGGTGATGCCGACGACCCGCAGGTTGCCATGAGCTCGCACACGGGCGACGACGTCGCGCGCGAGAGCGCCGAGAGCGACGACGGCATCGCCGACGACGATCTGCGTGACAGGGACCTCGACCGGGCGTTCGACGATCGCGAGCACCGCTCCCGCCTCGACGGCGGTGCCGACGAACAGGTGACCGTCCGTCACGTCGCCGGGCTTGGCGACGAAGACGGAACCTGGTCCCATCTCACGCGAATCGGTGTCGACAACCCCGGAGACGACGGTCTCAGGGGTGTCCGTGCCGTGGACGTGGAGCGTACCGCCGATGGCGTGCGTCACCTCGGCAAGCGTCATGCGGATCATGCGGGGGATCTCCTCGTGCGCTCGGGTTCAGCCTGTGACGGGCAGGAGGGGGGTCTCCGAGCCCGACGGCATGACGCGGTAGTGCGTGAGCACCTGCGCCATCGCCTTCTTGAACACCGAGCGGTTGGCCGACGACATGCGCTGCTTCTTAGGCTCGTCGAAGACCGTCAGGACAACATACTTCGGATCCTCGGCGGGAGCGAAGCCGACGAGTGACGTGAAGTACAGGTTCTTCTTGTACCCGCCCTTGCCGTCCGAGATCTGCGCCGTGCCCGTCTTGCCGCCCATGCGGTAGCCGGGGAGGGCGACGTCGTCGGCCAGCGTCCCCTGCGCGAACACGTTCTCGAGCATGAGCGAGACCTCCTTCGCCGTCTCCTCCTTGATGACGCGTTCAGGGGCGGCGAGCTTCGGCGTGACGACCTGGCCGTCCGCCTTCGTGCACGATTCGACGAGGGATGCCGGCATCCGCACTCCCCCGTTCGCGAAGGTCTGGTACGCGCTCGCGACCTGGACCGCGGTGACCGTGAACGCCTGCCCGAAGGTGGTGGCGTACTTCGTCTGGTTGTCCCACGTGTCTGCGGGGCTCAGCGTCGTCTTCGGCTCGCCCGACCAGTCGAGACCGGAAGGCTGACCGGCGCCGAACTTCTTCAGGTAGTCGTACCGGGTCTGCGGGTCCACCATCGCGCCGAACTGCGACATCGCGACGTTGGAGGAGGTCACGAGGCCGCCGTTGAGTGTGAGGTTCTCGGTGGAGTGCTTCTCGGAGTCGTTCACGACGGCCCCGTTGTCGAACACCATGCGGTCGGGGACCGTGACGGTCGTTCCGGGCGTGACTCCCGCATGCTCGATGGCGGTCGCGGCGGTGACGGGCTTGAACGTGGAACCCGGCTCGAAGGAGAACCGCAGGAGCCGCGAGCCGCGGTCCTGTGGCTCGCTGGCGCCGGGGTCGTTGGGGTCGACGGTGTTGGTCTCCGCGATCGCGCGGATCTTGCCCGTCGCGACCTCCATGACGAGCACCCCGCCCCAGTCGGCCTGGTATCGGTCGGTCTCCTCGGCGATCAGCTGCTGCATGTACCACTGGAGGTCGGAGTCGATCGTCAGCTTGAGCGTTCCGCCGTTGACGGCGGGCTTCTCAACCGCGGTCCCGGGAATGGTCACGCCGTTCGCACCACGCTGATAGCGGATGCTGCCGTTGGTGGGCTCCAGGCACGAGTCCTGCAGCATCTCAACGCCCTCCAACGGCTTGCCGTCAGAACCGACGAAGCCGAGGATGTTGCCGGCGACCGCGCCGTCGGGGTACGACCTCGAAGCAACGGGCTCGAAGCTGACGAACGGGATCTGCAAGTCGGCGAGCTTCCGGAACTCCGCCGTCGACACGAGCCGCTTGATCACCTGGTAGCGGCTCTTCGGATCCTTCGCGACCGCATCGTCGGCGGTCGCACGCACGTCGTCGGCGTCCTGCCCGGTCACCTCTGCGATCTCAGCGGCGATCTCCGGCCAGGTTACCTTGACCGCGTCGCCGGCGTCGTCCTTGACGATCGCGCCGTTCTCGTCGCGCAGCGACATCCCCTGCTCCGCGAGCATCGGGTCGACCACGACGTTGTACCGAAGCATGCTCGTGGCGAGCGGAGAGCCGTTCGCATCGACGATGGATCCTCTTGCCCCTTGGAGCGTGGAGGTGGTCTGCATGCCCTTACTGAAGGCGTCCTCGACGTGCTGACTCGCGTTGACGATCTGGATGTCGACGAGCCGGACGACGAACGCCACCAAGACCGCCAGGACGACGGCGAGAGCGACGACGGTGCGACGGCGCGGGCTTCGGGTTGCTCGTGTCGTCATGATCTCAGTGTGTGGCGGGGGTCGGCAGTCCGTCGGTGATCGATGGGGGTGTCGGCGTATTGGCCAGCAGGTCCTTGTCGATCGAGACGCCCGTGTCGAGGCTCGCTTCGGGGTCGGTGACGAGCGGCACGCCCGCGACGAGAGCGTTCGACACCGCCGCCCGCGAGAGCGCCTCGATCGAAGAGGCATCCGACGCGCCCTTCTGCGGACCGAGGGTCGTGCCATCGCTGAGGCGGAGGTAGTTCGGCTCACCGCCGGCGACGAGGCCGAGAGCCGCCGCGTTGGCCGCGAGGAACTGAGGCGAGCTGAGACCGGCGACCTCCTCCTGGAGGATCTGCTTGCGGTAGTTCGCGTCCTGCTGCTGCGACGTGAGGCTCTTGACCTCGAAGGCGCCCTGCGTCGTGACGATGGACAACCCCATCTGCACCCCGGCGATGGCGAGCGCGCCGGCGACCGCGACGACGCCGAACACGCGGCGGGGGCGACGCCGAGGCGCGACGCCGGCGCCGATGCGACCGACGGGGCGGAGAATGGGTGCTTCCGAGCCGAGGAGGAGCTCGTCGGGGGCGGTCTCGATGACTGTGGTGGCCTGGGCCGAAGCGCTCATGACGCCTCCCTCACTCGCTCGGCCGCACGCAGCCGCACCGGAGTGGCGCGCGGGTTGCGGATCTTTTCTTCGTCGGATGCCAGTTCCGCGCCCTTGGTGAGCAGGCGGAACCGGGGGGCGTGCTCGGGCGGTTCGATCGGGAGTCCCGCGGGTGCCGTCGAGCGGGTGGCCTCAGCGAAGACGCGCTTGACGAGGCGGTCCTCGAGCGACTGGTACGACATGACCACGATCCGACCGGTGACGGGCAGGATGCCGAGCGCGGCGGGAAGCGCGCGCTCGAGCACCGACAGCTCGCCGTTCACCTCGATGCGCAGCGCCTGGAAGACGCGCTTGGCGGGGTGTCCGCTGCGCTCTCGCTGGACGGCCATGGGCGTCGCGGCGATCAGGATCTCGACGAGATGCGCCGAGCGCTCGATCGGAGTCTGCTGACGTGCGGCGATGATCGCTCGGGCATATCGTCCGGCGAGCTTCTCGTCGCCGTAGCGCTCGAAGATCCGTCGCAGGTCTCCCTCGCCGTAGGTCGCGACGACGTCAGCGGCGGTCGTGCCCGAGGTCTGATCCATCCGCATGTCGAGCGGCGCGTCCTTCGAGTATGCGAAGCCCCGGTCGGCGTCGTCGAGCTGCAGCGACGAGACGCCGAGATCGAACAGGATGCCGTCGGCCTGGCGGACGCCTGCGCTGCGGACGGCCTCGGCGATGCCGTCGTACACCGTGTGCACGAGGGTCACCCGGTCGCCGAAGCGGGCGAGCCGCTCCCCCGCGATCCGGAGGGCGTCGGTGTCGCGGTCGAGGCCGATGAGGCGCACCTGCGGGAAGCGGTCGAGGAGCGCTTCGGAGTGACCGCCCATGCCGAGTGTGGCGTCCACGACGACCGCGCCGTCCCGCTGGAGCGCAGGGGCGAGCAGCTCGACACAGCGGTCGAGCAGAACGGGGGTGTGGATGTCGTCGTGTGTCATGGTGCGTTCGGGTCCGTGGGCCCTCGACCCCGATCCCCATCCGCTCCGACCTGGCGCCGGGGAAGTGCGTCAGGGCGTGCGGCTGGGAGTCGCAGTCGAGGATCAGAAGAGTCCGGGAATCACCTCCTGTTCCATGTCCGAGTAGGTGTCCTCGTTGCTGTCGGCGTAGGTGTTCCACGCGTCGGCGTTCCAGATCTCGGCGTGCGCGCCGACACCCGTCACGATCAGCTCCCGCTCCAGCCCGGCGTAGGTACGCAGGTGCGGCGGGATGGTGATGCGGTTCTGCGAGTCCGGCTTCTCGGCGCTCGCGCCCGAGAGGAACATGCGCTGGAAGTCACGAGCCTGCTTGTTGGTCAGGGGCGCTTCCCGGATGCGCTCGTACACGCGCTCGAACTCGACCGAGCTGAAGACGTAGAGGCACCGTTCCTGACCGCGGGTGATGACGATGCCGGGGCCGAGGTCGTCGCGGAACTTCGCCGGCAGGATGACCCGACCTTTGTCGTCCAGCTTCGGGGTGTGGGTGCCCAACAACATCGCTCGGTCACCCCCCTACATCCGGCCCGCTCCAGGTTGACGCCACTTTACTCCACTTTCCTCCACTTTGCGACAGATCTCGGGGACGGCGACGCTGCGCCGCGCCACTCCGCACACCTGGCCTGTACCCCCGACGCCCGGAGGGCACAAAAAAAGCACCGACCCGGAGGTCGGTGCTTCAGAAGTGGAGGGCTGTGGAGGCCGGATCAGCGATCGTCGTTACGGCGATCCCATCGATCGTTCATCCGGTCCATGAAGGAGGCGGAGGCCGGGGCCTGGGCGGGACGGGGCTTGCGGGTTCCGGTGGCGGCGCGGGATGCCGCCGCGCCCTTCGCGGGCGTGAAGGCGAGAACGACGCCTCCCACCATGAGAACGAAAGAGATCACACCGATCACGATGAGCGACGTCGCTACTCCGACGACGAGCCCGGCGATACCCAAGAGCACGATGACGGAGCCGTAGACGATGTTGCGGTAGCTGAGGGGAGCGGATCCCCGGTCCGCGCTGACGACATCGGCGTCGTTGCGCATGAGATGGCGTTCCATCTCGTCCAGCAGACGCTGCTCCTGCTCTGACAGTGGCATGCATCCCCCTCGGTTCGGTCCATCAAGTCTACGCGTCCGCGCGATCACTAGGCTAGGCCCGTGTCCTCCTTCCCCGATCCGATCGTGGCCGTTTCCCAGCGAGTCGAGAGGTTCCTGAAGGCCCAGCGGGACGCCGCATCCGAATTCGGCGAGGAGGCGCAGGCTTTCGTCGAGTCGGGCGCGTCCGCGGCCACCGGAGGCAAGGGGTTCCGAGCGAAGTTCTGCCTGGCCGGGTGGCGCGCTGTCGCGACGGCCGCAACGAGCGGAGCACCGAGCGTTCCGGACGCCGTGACCGCGGCATCCGCTGCCCTCGAGATCTTCCATGCCGCCGCCCTCGTCCATGACGATGTCATCGACCGCTCCGACACCCGCCGAGGTCGCCCGGCGTCGCATCGGGCCTGGGAGTCCGAGCACCGATCGAAGGGATGGGCGGGCGACGGCGAGGAATTCGGCCGGTCCGCCGCCATCCTGCTGGGCGATCTGCTCGTGGCGTGGAGTGACGACCTCCTCGAAGAGGGTCTGGCGGAGATCGACCCGATGGGCGCGCACCGCGCTCGCACCGAGTTCGCGCGCATGCGCCGCGAAGTGACCATCGGTCAGTTCCTCGACGTCGCCGAGGAGTCCGCCTACGTGGCCGCTCCCGTCGATACGCACCCCGACCGTGCGCTCCGCGTGGCGTCGCTGAAGTCGGCGCGGTACAGCGTCCAGCATCCGCTGCAGCTCGGCGCGGTCCTGGCCGGTGCGGACGACGAGCAATATCGCGTGCTCGCTGACTTCGGGCATCCCGTGGGCCTTGCGTTCCAGCTGCGCGACGACGTCCTCGGGGTGTTCGGAGACAGCGTCGTGACGGGAAAGCCCGTGGGTGACGACCTGCGCGAGGGGAAGCGCACTCTGCTCATCGCCTACGCCCGCGCCGCTCTCGCGCCGGGAGCGCTTCGCGTGTTCGACGAACTCGTGGGCGACCGCAATCTCACACCCCAGCAGGTGTCCCACCTGCAGCAGACCATCGTCGAGACCGGCGCTCTGGCCCGCGTCGAAGCTCGGATCACCGAGTGGGCGACCGAGGCTGATCGAGCTCTCCGGGGTGCGCGGCTCGGTAACGCCGCGGTCAGCGAACTCCGCGACCTGGCACGCGCAGCGACTGTCCGCGCAGCCTGACGCGCGGCATCCGTCCGCTCAGGCCAGGGCCTGCGCTCAGGCCAGGGTCTGCGCGACGCGCCGGACCTCGCTCTTGCGCCCCTGGCGGAGCGCCTCGATCGGAGCGAACCCGATCGATTCCTCCGGGGCGAGCAGCCAGTCGATCGCTTCGTCGTCGGAGAAGCCGGCATCGTGCAACACGATGATCGTGCCGCGCAGCGATGAGAGGGGCTCACCCTCGACGAGGAAGACCGACGGGACGCGCGGAGCTCCGAAACGGCGGGAGGCGACGAGCTGGTGCTCGTCGAGCATGCGGCGCACCCGCCCGAGCGGCTCCCCCGTCAGCTCCACCAGTTCGGGAAGACTCAGCCAATCAGTGGACACGGGTGCATCAGAACTCACTCCTCCACTATCGCATCACGTTTGCCCACGCGCTTGTACCACCAGTCACATCTGCCTCATGGATTGACACCAGTCACACGCGCGTGTCACGGTTTCGGAGGGGGATCCACCGATCTGAGGCTGAAAGAAGGAATACCTGTGCGCCGGAACGACGTCCTCCCCGCCTCCGTCCGACACATGAGCGGACCCGCAATGATCGGGTCCATCGCCCTGTCACTCTCGCTCGTTCCCCTCGACGCCGGGACGGCTGACGGGCACGAACGCCCGGCTCCCGAGCCGCTCTCCGCCCGGACGTCCGCAGCGCCTTCGGCCGCAGAAGACGACCTCGACGTCGTCGGAACTCCCGCATCCCGGAACGCGGTCGCCGCGCACGTCGTCAAGCGCGGCGACACCGTCAGCGCGATCGCGGCCGCCAACGGCGTCCGCACGGCCGATGTCCTCACGTGGAACGGGCTGAACTGGCGGTCGGTCATCCACCCCGGCGACGTCCTGCGACTGGGCCCGAAGGCCGTCCGGACCGCGGCGGAACCCGCGCCGAAGGCCCGACCCGCGGCATCCACGTACACCGTCCGCGCGGGCGACACGCTCTGGTCGATCGCTGCGCGCCACGACATGAGCGTGTCCGCCCTGTCCCGCGCCAATGATCTGGGCGCGTCCACGATGATCCACCCGGGGCAGAAGTTGACCGTCGGAGTGTTGGCCGCCCCTCGCGCCGTCGTCCGCGCCGCCCCGGCGAAGGCGGCCGCCGGACCCGTTCACGAGGTCTCCTCGGGCGAGACGCTGTGGGCAATCGCGACGCGAAGCGGCGTGAGCCTCGCGCGTCTGCTCGCGGCGAACGGTCTCGACGAGACGTCCATCATCTACCCGGGACAGAAACTTCGGATCCCGACCGCAGCGCCGACGCCGGCGCCGGCTGTGGCCAGCTCGGGCGCCGCGCAGGTCGTGCTCGATGCCGAGCAGATCGCCAACGTCCGGACGATCATCGACGTGGGGCGCGAGCGCGGGGTCTCGCGTGACGGGATCGCCATCGCCCTCGCCACGGCGATGGTCGAGTCGTGGATCCGGAACCTCGACGGCGGCGACCGCGACTCGCTCGGGCTGTTCCAGCAGCGCCCGAGCGCGGGGTGGGGTTCAGAAGCAGAGATCCGCGACCCGCGTCGCTCGGCGGCCGCGTTCTTCGGCGGCCCCACCGACCCCAACGGCGATCGCACCCGCGGCCTCCTCGACATCGACGGCTGGGAGGACATGGACTTCGGGGATGCTGCGCAGGCTGTGCAGATCTCGGCGTACCCCGAGCGCTACGCGCCGTGGGAGGAGCAGGCGCGGCGCTGGCTCGCGACGTATGGGTGAATCCGCATCGGCGTCCGAGCCAGGGTGCGCCGTTACCCGGGCTCGCAGGGTCGGCTCCGTAGACTTCTGACGTGAACGCCAACCCGCATACCGACCCGTTGATCGGCCGCCTGGTCGACAGCCGGTACCGGGTTCGCGGGCGCATCGCGCGCGGCGGCATGGCGACCGTCTACGTCGCCACAGATCTTCGGCTCGAGCGCCGCGTGGCCCTCAAGGTCATGCACGGCCATCTCTCGGACGACACCGTCTTCCAGAACCGCTTCATCCAGGAAGCCCGGTCCGCCGCGCGCCTCGCCGATCCCCATGTCGTCAACGTGTTCGACCAGGGCCAAGACGGCGAAATGGCCTATCTCGTCATGGAGTACCTCCCGGGCATCACGCTCCGTGAGCTGCTGCGCGAGCAGAAGCGCCTCACTCTCCCTCAGACGATCACGATCATGGACGCGATCCTGTCGGGCCTCTCGGCCGCCCATCGCGCAGGCATCGTGCACCGGGACGTGAAGCCCGAGAACGTCCTGCTTGCGGAAGACGGCCGCATCAAGATCGGCGATTTCGGTCTGGCGCGCGCCACGAGCGCGAACACCGCGACGGGGCAGATGCTCCTCGGGACGATCGCGTACCTCGCCCCGGAGCTCGTCACCCGGGGTACCGCCGATGCCCGGAGCGACATCTACGCGCTCGGCATCATGCTCTACGAGATGCTCACCGGTGACCAGCCCTACAAGGGCGAGCAGCCGATGCAGATCGCCTATCAGCACGCCACCCACTCCGTTCCCCGCCCGAGCGTCAAGAACCCCGGCGTCCCGGAACAACTCGACGAACTCGTCCTCTGGGCGACCGAGCGCTCCCCCGAGGACCGTCCGACGGATGCGCGCGAGATGCTCGAACGCCTCCGCGACATCGAGAAGCAACTCGGGGTGTTTCCGCAGGTCGTGCGTTCCACTCCCGCCGGTGCCACGGTCGTCGTCGATGACTCGCTGGACTCCGACGAAGTCACCCGGGTCATGCCCGGGACCTTCACCGCGCCGAGCGTCACCACCGAGGTCGACAACGCGACCCGGCTCCGTCGACGCTCGCATCGCAACACGCTGAAGGGGGGCTGGCTGCTGGCTGTCGTCCTCGTGCTCGCGGCCGCCGCCGGCGGCGTGGGCTGGTGGTTCGGTTCCGGACCGGGTTCACTCGTCTCGGTCCCGTCACTGGAGGGGATGAGTTTCGACACTGCTTCCAGAGCGCTCGCTGAGAATGCACTCGTCGCGAAGCGGAGTGATGTGCACAGCCTCGAGGTCCCCACCGGAGAGGTCGTGGGCACCGACCCGGATGCCGGGACCCTCCTCGACCGCGACGCGACGGTGACCGTCGAGATCTCGTCCGGTCCCGCGACCGTGGATCTGCCGGCGCTCCAGGACCGGACGCGGACCGACGTCGAAACCCTCCTGCAGGAGAACAACATCACCGTCGCGGCGACCAAGAAGTACTTCACGAGCTTCGCCGCCGACCGCATCGTCCGCGTCTACGTGACGCAGGCAGGCTCGCAAGACCCGGTCGAGTGCACCGCGGGCTGCTCCGTGCTCCAGGGCTCGACGGCCGAGCTCCGTGTATCGGTGGGTGCCCTGCCCGACGTCGTCGGCAAGAGCGGCGACGAGGCGACGGACATCCTCCAGAGCGCCGGCATGAAGGTGAAGGAAGAACGCGAGTTCAGCAGCACGGTCGCAGATGACCTCGTGATCCGCGTCCCCGAACGCCCGGGCGGTGGCGGCTCCTGGCAGCAGGGCGAGGAGATCACGATCGTCGTGTCCGACGGCCCGAAGCCGGTCGAGGTGCCGAACGTCGTCGGCGAAACCGTCCGGACAGCGGTCGATCGTCTCCAAGCGGCGGGTTTCAAGGTCAACCCGAACATCGAGGATGCGGAGATCCCTCTCGGTGGGCGCTACTGGGACGTCTACCGCGTCCGATCCATGACCCCCGACGGTGGCACGATGCAGCGCCCCGGGATCACGATCAGCCTGACCCCCCAGTTCCAGCCCTTCGGCTGAAACGGATCGAGACGGCATCCGGGAACGGCGAAGGCCCGGCGATCGTGGTCACCGGGCCTTCGGGTCGTGCGGTCAGCGGTTGCCGAGCTCCTCGGCGACCAGGAACGCCAGCTCCAGCGACTGCATGTGGTTCAGACGCGGGTCGCACAGCGACTCGTAGCGCGTGGCCAGGGTCGCCTCGTCGATCATCTCGGAGCCACCGAGGCACTCGGTGACGTCGTCACCGGTGAGTTCGACGTGGATGCCGCCGGGGAAGGTCCCCACCGATCGATGAGCCTCGAAGAAGCCGCGCACCTCGTCGACGACGTCGTCGAAGCGACGCGTCTTGTACCCGGTCGGCGTCGTGATGCCGTTGCCGTGCATCGGGTCGGTCACCCACAGCGGTGTCGCGCCGGAGTCCTTGACCGCCTGCAACAGCGGGGGAAGCGCGTCACGGATCTTGCCCGCGCCCATCCGAGTGATGAAGGTGAGCCGACCGGGCTCACGCTCGGGGTCGAGCTTGTCGATGAGCGCGAGCGCCGTCTCGGGCGTCGTCGACGGCCCGAGCTTCACGCCGATGGGGTTCCGGATCTTCGAGAAGTAGTCGACGTGCGCACCGTCGAGCTCACGTGTGCGCTCACCCACCCAGAGGAAGTGCGCGGAGGTGTTGTACGGCGTGCCCGTCCGCGAGTCGATGCGCGTCATCGGGTGCTCGTAGTCCATGAGCAGACCCTCGTGGCCGGTGTAGAACTCGACCCCGCGAAGCTCGTCGAAGTTCGCCCCGGCCGCCTCCATGAACTTGATGGCACGGTCGATGTCGCCCGCCAGACGCTCGTAGCGCTGGTTGGCGGGGTTCTTCGCGAAGCCCTGGTTCCAGCTGTGCACCTCGCGGAGGTCGGCGAATCCACCCTGCGTGAAGGCGCGGATGAGGTTCAGCGTGGATGCCGCCGTGTGGTACCCCTTCAGCAGGCGCTGCGGGTCAGCGGTGCGGGAGGCCTCGGTGAAGTCGTATCCGTTGACGATGTCTCCCCGGTACGCCGGCAGCGTGATGTCGCCCCGCGTCTCGGTGTCGCTCGAGCGCGGTTTGGCGAACTGTCCCGCCATGCGCCCCATCTTCACGATGGGCATCGACGCGCCATACGTCAGGACGACCGCCATCTGCAGAACCGTCTTGATGCGGTCGCGGATCTGCTGCGCGGTGGCTCCGGCGAACGTTTCGGCGCAGTCGCCGCCCTGAAGCAGGAACGCCTGCCCGGACGCCGCCTTCGCGAGGCGGTCGCGGAGGTTGTCGACCTCGCCGGCGAAGACGAGGGGCGGGAGGGTCGCGATCTCGGCGGAGACGGCAGCGACCGCATCCGCGTCGGTCCACAACGGCTGCTGCTTGATCGGGAGCGAACGCCAGTGGTCGAGAGGAGTGGGCATCCGCTCATTCTAGTGGCGGCGGGTGGCCCCATCGGTCGTGTGACGAGCGAGCTCAGGACGCTGCGGCCGGACGACGGTCCTTGACAGTCGACGCGTAGACGTCCTCGTATTCCTGCTCCCCCATACGCTGCAGCGCGACCATGATCTCGTCCGTCACGGAGCGGAGGACGAAGCGGTCGGACTCCATGCCGTAGAACCTGCTGAAGTCGAGCGGTTCACCGATGACCATGCCCACGCGCCCGACCCGAGGGACGGAACGGCCGATGGGCATGATGTCGTCGGTGCCGATCATCACGACGGGAATGACCGGAACACGAGCGGTGAGTGCCATGCGGGCGAGTCCGGTGCGGCCTCGGTAGAGCTTCCCGTCGGGGCTTCGGGTGCCCTCGGGATAGATCCCGAGGATGTCACCCCGCCCGAGCACCTGGAGGCCGGTGTTCAGCGAGGCTTCCGAGGCCTTGCCGCCGGTCCGGTCGATCGGGATCTGGCCGGTCCCCTTCATGAAGACGCGCGTGGCCCATCCCCGCAGCCCGGAACCCGTGAAGTAGTCGCTCTTCGCGAGGAACGACATGCGCCGATCGATCATGAGCGGCAGGAACACGGAGTCGCTGACCGACAGGTGATTGCTCGCGATGATGGCTGCACCGGATGCCGGGATGTTGCTGCGTCCCACGATCCACGGACGGAAGATCGCTTTCACGATCGGTCCGATGATGAGGTACTTGAGGACCCAGTAGACCATGTCAGACTCGGCCGCCGGCGAGGTCGGCGACGCCGATGAGCCCGGCGTCGTTACCCAGCGTCGCGATGGCGAAAGAGGCGATCGGCCGCTCGCCGTAGCCGGGAAGCGCCGTCGCGTAGGCCTCCCGGACGGGATGCAGGAGTCGCTCACCGAGATCGGCCACGCCGCCGCCGATGACGAACAGGGCAGGGTCGAGAACCGCCTGGAACCCTCCGCAGGCCTCCCCCAGCGCGGTCGCGACGCGGTGCACCGCCTCGAGGGCTCCTGCATCGCCGGCGGCCACGAGCGCTGCCATCGCGGCCCCCGGGACGATGCCGTCGGCGGTGCGCGCGGCAGCAAGACCGGCACCGAGCGATCCGGATGCCGCGATGTCCGCGGCTTCCCGCTGCAGCGCCCGGCCGGATGCGTACTGTTCGAGACATCCGCTCTGCCCGCACCCGCAGGGGCGGCCCCCGCGTTCGAAGCGGAGATGGCCGAGTTCGCCGCCGATGCCGTTTCCGCCGACCAGCAGGTCGCCATCGATGATCGCGGCGCCGCCGACGCCGGTGCCGAGGGTGATCATCACCATGTCGCGGACGTCGCGACCGGCGCCGAAGCGGAACTCGCCCCACCCGGCGGCGTTCGCATCGTTCTCGAGGGTCACCGGGCGACCGATGCGCCGCTCCAGTTCGTCGCGGAGCGGCTCGTCCGTCCAGTCGATGTTGGGCGCGTGCAGGATGACGGAACGGCTGGCGTCGATGAAGCCGGCCGCCGCGACACCGACAGCATGGACCACGCGGTCGGTGACGAGGTCGTCGACCATGGCGGCGACGGCATCCGCCAGTGCCTGGGGATCGGCGGGAGTGGGAACACGCCGACGATCGAGGATCGCGCCATCAGGATCGACGATGCCCCCGGCGATCTTGGTCCCACCGATGTCGATGCCGACGTTGAGCACGCCACTCCCCTCCGCACGCGCGCTGTCGCACGGCATCCGTGAGTCTAACGGGGCGCTGCCGCGCGGCGTCGCCCCGGGATCGAGGATCACGATGCCCTAGACTCAGTCGCACCTGACGCCACCCGGTACCGAAGGAGTTGCCGCCCATGAGCGCCGTCCTATTCGACGTCCCCGCTGTCGTACCCGCGGATCCGACCGCCAACACCTCGGACATCCTGGTGGAGCGGGTGAAAGCGACTCCGTCGCTCGCTCTGTTCGCCGTCCCCGACCGTGAGGGGTGGCGCGACATCACCGCCGCGGAGTTCCACCGCGAGGTCCTCGCCTTGGCGAAGGGATTCGCGGCCAGCGGCATCCAGCCCGGGGACAAGGTCGCGTTCCTCGCCCGTACGACGTACGAGTGGTCGCTTGTCGATTTCGCCCTCTTCTTCGCAGGCGCCGTCATGGTCCCGGTCTACGAGACGAGTTCCGCGTCGCAGATCAATTGGATCCTCACCGACTCGGGCGCCGTCGCCATGGTCGTCGAGAGCTCGGTGCACGCCGACCGCGTCGCTGAGATCCGCTCAGAGGTGCCGCTCCTCCGGGAGGTCTGGACCATGCAGACGGGCGACCTCGACACGCTGCGCTCCCGCGGCTCGGACGTCAGCGACGACGAGATCGAGCGTCGACGCTCACTCGCCAACACCGACGACATCGCCACCCTCATCTATACGTCGGGCTCCACCGGTCGCCCCAAGGGGTGCGTCCTCACCCACAAGAACTTCGTCGAGCTGTCGCGGAACTCCGCCGAAGCACTCCGCGAGGTCGTTCAGCAGCCCGGCGCGTCGACCCTCCTCTTCCTCCCGCTCGCACACGTGTTCGCCCGGTTCATCTCGATCCTGAACATCCACGGCGGCGTGAAGACAGGGCACGAGCCCGACACGACGAAGCTCCTCGCCGGCCTCGGCTCGTTCAAGCCGACGTATCTACTCGCCGTGCCGCGTGTGTTCGAGAAGGTCTACAACTCGGCGGAGCAGAAGGCGGAGGCGGGTGGCAAGGGAAAGATCTTCCGAGCCGCCGCGGCCGTCGCGGTCGAGCACTCGCGTCGCCTGCAGGACGGCGAGAAGATCCCGCTCGGCATGAAGATCAAGTTCGCGCTCTTCGACCGCCTCGTCTACAGCAAGCTGCGGACCGCGATGGGTGGCCGCGTCGCCCACGCGGTGTCGGGGTCCGCCCCTCTCGGTTCGCGCCTCGGCCACTTCTTCCACAGCCTCGGTGTGCAGATCCTCGAGGGCTACGGCCTCACCGAGACGACGGCTCCCGCGACGGTTAACCTCGCCACCAAGTCGAAGATCGGAACCGTCGGTCCCGCGCTCCCCGGAGTCGGGGTCCGCCTCGCCGAGGACGGCGAGATCGAGGTGCGCGGCGTCAACGTCTTCAAGGAGTATTGGCGAAACCCCGAAGCGACGGCTGCCGCTTTCGACGACGGCTGGTTCCGGACGGGCGACATCGGTTCCTTCGATTCGGACGGTTATCTGACCATCACCGGCAGGAAGAAGGAGATCATCGTCACCGCCGGCGGCAAGAACGTCGCTCCGGCTGTGCTCGAGGATCCGATCCGCGCCAACCCGATCGTCGGTCAGGTCGTCGTCGTCGGAGACCAGAAGCCGTTCATCGGCGCACTGGTCACCCTCGACCACGAGATGCTGCCGACATGGATGTCGAACAACGGCCTGGCTGCCGACATGCCGATGTCGCAGGTGATCGCGCACCCGAAGGTCCTCGCCGAAGTCCAGTCCGCGGTCGACCAAGCGAACAAAACCGTCTCCCGTGCGGAGTCGATTCGGAAGTTCGTGATCCTCGACACCGAGTGGACCGAGGCATCCGGCCATCTGACGCCGAAGATGAGCATCAAGCGAAACGTCATCCTGTCGGACTTCGCGGCCGACATCGACGAGCTCTACCAGGCGAACGTGTCGACGACCAACATCTCGCTCGGCAACTGACCGCAGATGACAGAAGGCCCCGGGCAACCGGGGCCTTCTGTCATGCGGGTCAGAACCAGTCGGACTCTCGCACTTCGCGCATCGCCTGACGGCGCACGTCCTTCGGCAGGCGATCGAGGTAGAGCATGCCCTCGAGGTGGTCGTACTCGTGCTGCAGCGCCTGGGCGAGCAGCCCCTCACCCTCGATCACGATCTCCTCGCCGTTCAGGTCGATGCCGGTGACACGCGCCCACGGGTGACGCATCGCGTCGTGCCACAGGCCAGGAACGGAGAGGCATCCCTCCCCCGTCGGCACGGGGTCGCCGGACACCTCGATGGTGGGGTTCAGGACGTACCCGATCACACCGTCGACGTTGTAGCTGAAAGCCCGCAGGCCGACCCCGATCTGAGGGGCGGCGACGCCCGCGCGTCCGGGTTCTGCCACCGAGTCCACGAGGTCTGCGACGAGTCCGTGGACGCCCTCGTCGATGTCCTCGATGGGGTTGCTCACGCTCCGGAGCACCGGGTCGCCGAAGAGGCGGATGGGACGAACCGCCATCAGCGGACCGTCCCCGTGGCGCGGAGGCCCTCGACGACGACGGCCGCGAGCTCCCGGGCCGCGCCGCGCGTCGCCGCGGAGAGGCGACGGAAGGTGATCGGTCCGCCGGTGGCGATATGGGCGTCGTAGGGAATCGTCACGACGGCGCGCACGCGGGTGCGGAAGTGCGCCTCGAGTTCGCTGGGTCGGACGAGGCTCGCACCGGGACGGGAGGTGTTGAGGACAACGACCGCGCCGCGGGCGAGGTCGGCGTACCCGTTGGATTCGAGCCACGACAGCGTCTCGGACGCGAGCTTCGCTTCGTCGATGCTCCGGCCCGCCACGATGAGAAGCTGGTCGGCCAGTTCGAGCGTCGCATCCATCACGGAGTGGACGATCCCGGTGCCGCTGTCCGTCAGGACGATCGAGTAGTAATGGGCCGCGATGGCGGCGACGTCGTGGTAGTCGCGGTCACTGAACGCCTCGGAGAGGTGCGGGTCTGCGTCGGAGGCCAGGATGTCGAGGCGCGTCTCGTCCCGGGCGACGATGGCGGAGAGATCGTTGAAGCCGGAGACGTCGGCGCGGGCGCGGACGAGGTCGCGGACGGTCTTGCCGCTCGAGCGTTCGATCCGCTCGGCCAGGGTCCCCCGATCGGGATTCGCGTCGATGGCGATCACGCGGTCTTCCCGCGCGTCGGCGAGGGCCATCCCGAGGAGCGTCGTGACGCTCGTCTTTCCGACGCCGCCCTTGCGGGACAGGACCGGCACGAACTTCGCGCCACCCGTCAGCGGCGCAGAGATGCGACCGTCGAGGTCCTTCCGGGCACGGACGCGGGCGTTGTCCGCGAGCACGACCCGACCACCGGTGGCGCCGTAGACGAGTCGCTGCCACATGCCCTCGGGCTCCGCCCCCGCAACGCGCGTGCGGTCGATGAGCCGGTCGGCCGTGAGGAGGTCGGGGCTCTCGCGATCGGCGCTCAACTGGTCGAGTCGGCGGGACTGGAGCGGTTCCTCCTCGACGCGCGCGCCGCGCACTCGCTCGAGCGCATGCTTGTCGCTGGACACCGGGTGGTGCATGGCGCGCCTCGTGACGCCCGTCTGCGCGGACACAGTGGTCTCTCCGTGCGGAGCGACGACGTCCGCATCGACGACCTCATTGGACTCGTCGCGCTCGTTCTCCGCGATCGCAGAATCTTCCGTGGCGACGTCGTCCGCGGCGACCTCGTGCACCTCGGCATCCTGATCGCCGTAGCGCAGGTCGTGCTCGCTCACCGGAAGGGCGGATCCGTCATCCTCGACGTAATCGTCGTCACCGTCGGACAGCGTGGGCAGGGCGAGATCGATCTGCGCCGTGGCACCGTCGACGATGCCGATCCCGGTCGTCTCGAGGTTGTCGGTGCGCTCGAGCACACCGTTGTCGACGTCGTCCGACGTCTCGTTGTCGCGCTCACGCATCACGGGGGTCACTCCTGGTGGATCTCGGGGCTCGAAAAGCCCGACGCACCAGGTTAGTCCGCGGGACGGACCACGAGCAAAAGGTCGCCCGCCTCGACCTGCGCGGTCGACGCGATGACGACGCGCTCCACCACGCCGTCGACGGGGGCGGCGATGGCTGCCTCCATCTTCATCGCTTCAATGGATGCCACGGGTTCGCCCGCGCGGACTTTCGTCCCCACGTCCGCCTTGACGGTGACGACACCCGAGAACGGAGCCGCCACCTGACCCGGTTTCGACGTGTCGGCCTTCTCGGCCTGACGAGCTTCGACGGCGACGGAACGATCCCGCACTGTGACGGGGCGGAGCTGACCGTTGAGGGTGGCCATCACCGTCCGCATCCCCTTGTCATCGACCTCGCCGATCGCTTCGAGACCGACGTACAGCTGTACGCCCCGCTCGATCTCGACGACGTGCTCCTGACCGGGCTTCATGCCGTAGAGGTAGGCAATCGTGTCGAGCACGCTGAGGTCGCCGTACGTCTCGCGAACCTCGTGGAACGCCTTCGTCGGTGCGGGGAAGAGAAGGCGGTTCAGGGTGTCGCGACGCGTCGCCGATTCGGCGTCGAGCGCCGCGGCATCATCCGGGGATATCTCCGTGACGCCTACCTTCACCGAGCGGCCCGCGAGGACCTTCGACCGGAACGGCTCCGGCCACCCGCCGGGGAGATCACCGAGCTCACCCGCCATGAATCCGACGACCGAGTCCGGCACGTCGTACTTCTCGGGGTGCGCTTCGAAGTCCGCAGGATCGGCCTTCACCGCCGCGAGGTGCAGAGCGAGGTCGCCCACGACCTTGGACGACGGCGTCACCTTGGGGATGCGTCCGAGCATCCTGTCGGCGGCCGCGTACATGTCCTCGATGAGCTCGAAGTCCTCTGACAGTCCGAGCGCGATCGCCTGCTGGCGAAGGTTGGACAGCTGTCCGCCGGGGATCTCGTGGTGGTACACCCGGCCGGTCGGGCCGGGGAGCCCCGACTCGAACGGCGCGTACAGGTTCCGGACGGCTTCCCAGTAGGGCTCCAGGTCCGAGACCGCCTGCAGATCGAGTTCCGTGTCGCGATCGGTGTCGGCCAGCGCCGCCACGAGCGCCGACAGCGAGGGCTGGCTCGTCGTACCCGACATCGGCGCGGCGGCCGCGTCGACGGCATCCACTCCCGCCGCACTGGCCGCCAGGAGCGTCGCCAGTTGACCGCCCGCGGTGTCGTGCGTGTGCAGGTGGACGGGCAGGTCGAAGCGCTCTCGGAGCGCCGTGACGAGTTGCGTCGCGGCGGCCGGGCGCAGCAGACCGGCCATGTCCTTGATGGCGAGGATGTGGGCACCGGCCCCGACCATCTGCTCCGCGAGGCGCAGATAGTAGTCCAGCGTGTAGAGGTCCTCAGCGGGGTCGAGGAGGTTTCCCGTGTAGCAGAGGGCCGCCTCGGCGACGGCGGTGTCGGTCGCGAGGACCGCCTCGATCGCCGGCCGCATCTGACTCACGTCGTTCAACGCGTCGAAGATGCGGAAGATGTCGACCCCGGATGCCGCGGCCTCAGCCACGAACGCATCCGTGACCTTCGTGGGGTAGGGCGTGTAGCCCACGGTGTTCCGCCCGCGGAGGAGCATCTGGATCGCGACGTTCGGGAGCGCCGCGCGAAGTGCGTCCAGACGCTCCCAGGGGTCTTCGCCGAGGAAGCGGAGCGCGACGTCGTACGTCGCCCCGCCCCAGGCCTCGACGGACAGCAGCTGAGGCGTGAGGCGCGCCACGTGCGGTGCGACGCGTACGAGATCCTTCGTGCGCACCCGCGTGGCCAACAGTGACTGGTGCGCGTCTCGGAAGGTCGTCTCGGTGACGGCGAGCCCGCGCTGAGCCCGCAGGGCCGCGGCGAACTCTTTCGGGCCCAACTCGAGGAGGCGCTGACGTGAACCCGGAGCGGGCTCGGCGTCGAGTGCGACCGGCGGAAGCTTGGCCGCAGGATCGGTGTGGACCGGACTGTCGCCGTTCGGCCGGTTCACGGTCACGTCGGCGAGCCAGGAGACGACCTTCGAGCCGCGATCCTTCGACTCCCGGCCGAGCACGAGCTCCGGCCGCTCGTCGATGAACGCGGTGCTGAGGTCGCCGGCGACGAAAGCAGGGTCGTCGAGGACGCGCTGCAGGAAAGGGATGTTCGTCGAGACGCCGCGGATGCGGAACTCCGCCAGCGCGCGCCGCGAGCGAACGACCGCTGCCTCGAAGTCCCGGCCTCGAGCCGTCAGCTTCGACAGCATCGAGTCGAAGTGCGGGCTGATCTGGGAGCCGGCGGCCGTCGTCCCGCCATCGAGACGGATGCCGGCGCCGCCCGGCGATCGGTAGGTGGTGATCTTGCCCGTGTCAGGGCGGAAGCCGTGGGCCGGATCCTCGGTCGTGATGCGGCACTGCAGGGCCGCGCCGCGCAGCTGGATCTGCTCCTGTCGAAGACCGAGATCGTCGAGGGTCTCCCCCGAGGCGATGCGCATCTGCGATTGCACGAGGTCGACGTCGGTCACCTCTTCGGTCACCGTGTGCTCCACCTGGATGCGCGGGTTCATCTCGATGAAGACGACCTCGCCCGCGCGGGGACCGGCGGTCTCGAGCAGGAACTCCACAGTCCCTGCGTTCTCGTACCCGATCGACTCGGCGAAGGCGACGGCGTACGCGTGCAGGCTCTGACGGATCTCGTCGGACAGGTTCGGCGCGGGGGCGATCTCGACGACCTTCTGATGCCGGCGCTGCACGGAGCAGTCACGCTCGAAGAGGTGGACGGTGTTCCCCGCCTTGTCGGCGAGGATCTGGACTTCGACGTGCCGCGGCCGCTGGACGGCCTGCTCGAGGAAGACCCGGGCGTCACCGAACGCGCTGCCCGCCTCCCGCATGGCCTCCGACAGGGCAGGGGGAAGCGCGTCAGGGTGCTCGACCCGCCGCATCCCACGTCCGCCACCACCGGCGACGGCCTTCACGAAGATCGGGAAGCCGATGTCGTCCGCCTGCGCGACGAGCGCATCGATGTCGTCGGACGCCTCCGTCGAGCGGAGCACCGGAACGCCCGCGGCGACCGCGTGCCGCTTCGCCGTCACCTTGTTGCCCGCCATCTCGAGGACCGTGGCGGAAGGACCGATGAACGCGATGCCGTTCTCTGCGGCCTGTGCGGACAGCTCCGGGTTCTCGGAGAGGAACCCGTAGCCGGGGTAGATGGCGTCGGCACCGCTCTCGAGCGCGACACGGATGATCTCGTCGACGTCGAGGTACGCGCGGACGGGGTGGCCGACCTCGCCGATCTGGTAGGCCTCATCCGCCTTCAGTCGGTGCAAGGAGTACCGGTCCTCGTACGGGAACACCGCAACGGTGCGGGCACCGAGCTCGTACGCGGCACGGAAGGCACGGATGGCGATCTCTCCGCGATTGGCGACCAGAATCTTGCGAAACATGCTCTTCACCTCTACAGGGTGCGGGGCCGCTGCGTCGGGGCCGCCGAGGTACGGGCTGAGTACCCTCACAGCCTACGGGACGGTAACGTGGAGCCTTGTGCACGTACTCTCCGTCAGCTCCCTCAAAGGTGGCGTCGGCAAGACGACCGTGACCCTGGGCCTCGCCTCCGCGGCGTTCGCGCGCGGGGTACGGACCCTTGTCGTCGACCTGGACCCGCAGTCCGACGTGTCGACGGGGATGGACATCCAAGTCGCCGGCCGACTCAATGTCGCCGATGTCCTCGCCAACCCCAAAGAGAAGGTCGTCCGTCAGGCGATCACCTCGAGCGGATGGGCGAAGGTGCACCCGGGCACGATCGACGTGATGATCGGCAGTCCGTCCGCCATCAACTTCGACGGACCGCACCCCAGCGTCCGCGACGTCTGGAAGCTCGAAGAAGCGCTGGCGACGATCGAGGCGGACTACGATCTCGTTCTCATCGACTGCGCGCCGTCCCTGAACGCGCTGACACGCACGGCGTGGGCGGCATCCGACCGCGTCGTCGTGGTCACCGAGCCCGGCCTCTTCTCCGTCGCCGCCGCTGACCGCGCTCTCCGCGCCATCGAAGAGATTCGTCGCGGCCTCTCCCCTCGCCTGCAGCCGCTCGGCATCGTCGTCAACCGTGTCCGACCGCAGTCGATCGAACACCAGTTCCGCATCAAGGAACTCCGCGACATGTTCGGCCCGCTCGTGCTGGCTCCTCAGCTCCCCGAGCGCACGTCGCTCCAGCAGGCCCAGGGCGCGGCGAAGCCGTTGCACATCTGGCCCGGCGATTCTGCGCAGGAACTGGCCGCAGATTTCGACTCGTTGCTCGACCGCATCGTCCGGACGGGCCGTATTCCGGTCACGGGAGCCAGCACCCCCGCCTGAGCCGGGAAGCAGGCGCGGACGCGGACCTGCCGGCGCAGAACAGAGCGCCGAAATCAGGGCATTCGTCAGGCGGATCGGGCCGCTCGTCGCGCGGCCAGCTCGTCCGTGTGGTCGGACTGCTGTGCGTCGAAGTCGATCAGAGTCGTCTCCACTTCGCGGAGCACCTTGCCGACTGCGATGCCGAAGACGCCCTGACCGCGACTGACGAGATCGATGACCTCGTCGTTCGACGTGCAAAGGTACACCGAGGCGCCGTCGCTCATAAGGGTGGTGCCCGCAAGGTCACGGATGCCAGCCGCGCGAAGCTGGTCGACGGCGATCCGGATCTGTTGGAGGGAGATTCCCGTGTCGAGCAGGCGCTTCACGAGCTTCAGAACGAGGATGTCGCGGAAGCCGTAGAGACGCTGCGATCCGGAGCCGCTTGCGCCGCGCACGGTGGGCTCGACCAACTCGGTGCGCGCCCAGTAGTCGAGCTGACGGTAGGTGATGCCGGCTGCGCGTGCCGCCTGGGCACCGCGGTAACCGACTTCGTCATCCATCTCGGGGAGACCGTCGGTGAACAGGAGCTCTGTCGAGAACTTCTGCTCGCCCAGCGCGTCGTGCGCAGTCATCGAGGCCTCCTGCAGGTGATCGGTGCTTCAACGCTAGAGGAGGGACGAGCCTCGGGCAACGACATCCGCTCGGCGGGCCCCGGCGTGTCGCGGGCGACGGTCACGGCGTCAGGCGCTCGAGCGCCGCACCGACGAAGAACTGCCGGACCTCTTCGAGCCTGCGCGCCAGCTCGGGAGCAGCCTCGCTCGCCTGGGCGCGCGCGCCGGCATCGGCGCGACGCAGCAGCGGTGCGATCGCGCTCTCGATCAAGGCGACCTCGCGCTCCGCACTCTGCCGGATCGTCCGGATGTGGCGCGGCTGGATGCCGTGGGCGTTCAGCGCGACCAGGGATCGAAGCAATCCCAACGCGCGCTCGTCGAAGGAATCGGCGGGCAGGATGAGCCCTGCCGACACGGCTTCGTTCAACAGGGTGGGCGACGCACCGGCTGTGCTGATGAGCTCATCGCGACGGTAGCGCCTCGTCGTCTGCACGATCGATGCGGGAGGCGCAGGAGCGGCCTCCTCGCCATGCTCCTCGAGATACTCACGGATACGAGCCAGCGGGATGCCGAAATCACGCTGCATCGTGAGCGCGGTGCGAAGGCGCTCAACGTCAGCGGAAGAGAACTTCCGGTAGCCGGAGTCGGTGCGCACGGGCGTCACGATCCCTTGGACTTCAAGAAAGCGGAGCTTGCTCGCGGTCAGTGCAGGAAACTCGGGGCTCAGCCTCGCGAGAACCTGGCCAATACTCAATGACCCCGAGGACGCAACTCGTCCCCGGGTGGCGGCAGCCGAGCTCACGCGCTGATCGCCCGCTCTGCCGGAGCCACGAAGAAGTTGAGACGGAACTTTCCGACCCGCACCTCGGCACCGTCTGTCAGGGTGGCACGATCGACACGCTCGCCGTTGACGTAGGTCCCGTTGAGAGAGCGCTGATCGATCAACTCGTAGGTCGCCCCCGTACGCGTGATCTCCGCGTGCCGACGGGACACCGTCACGTCGTCGAAGAAGATGTCGGCCTCGGGATGACGACCCACCGTCGTCACATCGGTGTCGAGCAGGTAGCGCGCACCCGCAGTCGGTCCCGAGCGAACCACGAGCAGAGCGGCGCGGGCGGGCAGCGCATTGATCGCCTCCACCTCCGCGGCCGTCAATTCGGCGCCGAAAGGCACGAAAGAGAGGTCCGAGTCGTGGCCGAAGGTCTGCGTCGAGTCCACGAGTCGTGGGTGCGCAGACGTCTCGGCAGCACGATTGATATCGCCGCTCGGTCGCTGATTGTCGTCCACGATGTCCTCCTTCTTCCACAGTAACCGATCGGTCACGCTCCGGGTTGCCGAGCACCCGGGATCGGCGCGCGTCAGCGGTGTTTCTCCGTGTGTCGTCGGGCACGACCATCCAGAGTCCGCTTGCGTAGCCTGACGCACACCACCCGCAGGAAACAAGGAGCAGATCGTGTCCCGGCCATTCCCCCGCATCCCCGCCGCCGTCGCGCGTCAGGAAGCGACGTGCATGTGCCGCACGGGACGGGCCTGTTCTACGTTCGCGCCGGGCCACGCGCTGCATCTCGTCCCCGCTCGACTGGCAGACGCCGATCCGGCGGAGTGGATCGATGCGGTCGTGACCGAGGTGTCCGCGGAGACGGGCGAGATCGAACTGATGAGCTGGAGTGGCGCCGAACGCTTCTCACTGTGGAACGGTGCGGGAGCGGCGTCCGATGCGAGCCCGGGTGACCCCGTCGCCTACCACCGCCGCCACGGTGTCCTCGCGGTGGGGTCACGGCGATTCAACGCCTTGTCGCTGGTCTGACGCCACGAACGGAGTGACGGCCCGCATCGTAGTCATCCGTCCGGACTGACGACAGGGCCCGCTGCGAACGCGACTCTGCGCTTATCGTCTCGCGCATGTCCTCCACCTCACGACGCGCCCCCCGCCTCGCCGGCGCCCTCGTCGGAGCGGCCATCGGCGCGCTTCTGATGTTCGCGCCTGCGTCCTCGGCCGCAGCCCACGATGAGCTGCTTGCGTCCGATCCATCGCCGGACGCGCTCCTGGGGACGTCACCGGACAAGATCACCCTCACGCTGAGCGACGCGCCGTCGACCGAACCGGGTGCCACCCGTTTCGCCGTCTTCGACGAGGAGTGCGCCCCGATCGGCATCGGCGATCCGATCGTGGAAGGCAACACCGTCGCTCAGCGCATCAGCGGACCCGTCGAGGGTGCCGTCCTCGTGCAGTGGAAGGCGGTCTCGAGCGACGGACATCCCATCTCCGACGAGTACTCGTTCTCCGTCGGCGAGGTCGGCAAGGTCGAAGCCGTAGAGCAATGCGGCGAGTCCGCCGCGGAGCGAGCGGAGGGGTCGACCGAGGGATTCAACGCCGTCCCGTACGCGGTCGGCGGAGCCATCATCTTCACCGCCGTCGGCGTCGTGATCGCCGTCGCGATCGTTCGCGGTCGACAGGGCGCCACGAAGGAATGAGGCACCTGCGTCGGACTAGGCTGGACGCATGCCTCACTACGACGTCGTCATCCTCGGTGCCGGCCCCGGCGGCTATGTCGCGGCCGTCCGCTCGGCACAGCTCGGACTGTCCACCGCCATCATCGAAGAGAAGTACTGGGGCGGTGTCTGCCTCAACGTCGGCTGCATCCCCTCCAAGGCTCTCTTGAAGAACGCCGATCTGGCGCACACCTTCCTGCACAAGGCCGACCTCTTCGGCATCAGCGGCGACGTCAGCTTCGATTTCGGTGTCGCCTGGGACCGCAGCCGCAAGGTCGCCGACACCCACGTCAAAGGCATCCACTTCTTGATGAAGAAGAACAAGGTGACCGAGTACGACGGGCGCGGATCGTTCCTGGACGCGAAGACCATCGAGGTCACGAAGGCCGACGGCTCGAAGGAGACCGTCACCGCCGACAACGTCATCATCTCCACCGGGTCGACCGTGCGACTGCTGCCGGGGGTCACCCTCAGCGAGAACGTCGTCACCTACGAGGAGCAGATCCTCACCCGTGAGCTGCCGAACTCGATCGTCATCGTGGGCGCCGGCGCCATCGGCATGGAGTTCGCGTTCTTCATGAGCAACTACGGCGTCAAGGTCACGATCATCGAGTTCCTCGACCGTGCCCTGCCGAACGAGGACGCCGAGGTCTCGAAGGAGATCCAGCGCCAGTACAAGAAGTACGGCATCGACATCCTCACCTCGACCAAGGTCGAGTCCGTCGTCGACTCCGGCGACAAGGTCACCGTCTCGTACTCCGCCAACGCCGACGGGGCGAAGGGCGAGATCGAGGCCGACAAGGTCCTCATGTCGATCGGCTTCGCGCCGCGCGTCGAGGGCTTCGGCCTCGAGAAGACCGGTGTGAAGCTCACCGACCGTGGCGCGATCGACATCGACGACCACATGCGCACCAACGTCGAAGGCGTCTACGCGATCGGCGACGTCACCGCGAAGCTGCAGCTCGCCCACGTCGCCGAGGCGCAGGGCGTCGTCGCCGCGGAGACCATCGGCAAGGCCGAGACCCAGACGCTCGGCGACTACCGCAACATGCCGCGCGCGACGTTCTGCTCGCCGCAGGTCGCTTCGTTCGGACTCACCGAGCAGCAGGCTCGCGACGCCGGGTACGACGTGAAGGTCGCGAAGTTCCCGTTCTCGGCCAACGGCAAGGCCAACGGCCTGGGAGAGCCGGTCGGCTTCGTGAAGCTGATCGCGGATGCCGAGCACCTCGAACTCCTCGGCGGTCACCTCATCGGACCCGACGTGTCGGAGCTCCTGCCCGAGCTGACGCTGGCCCAGAAGTGGGACCTCACGGCGCTCGAGGCCGCACGCAACGTGCACACCCACCCGACGCTGTCGGAAGGCCTGCAGGAGGCCTTCCACGGCCTCGCCGGCCACATGATCAACCTCTGATCAGCAGGGAAGGACCTATCGGAACGGATGGGTCTTCAGTAACCTGACGATCACGACTGACGCCGCCCCGAACGAAGCCGGGGGCGGCGTCAGTGCGTTAACGCGTGAGAACCGTCAGAGCCCGAGAGCACGTTCGAGCTTCGATCCCGACGCCGAGACCTCTCCCCCGGCGGCTCGCACCAGCTCGTCTGCGGCGTCGAAGAGGGCGTCGCGGGCAGCGGCATCCGTCGGCGCCGCCGGGCCCAACTCGAGCTCCCACTCGCGCCACGACGTGTCGATGCCCCGCCGGACGTCGGTCGCGGTGACGCGATCGTCCACGAACTCGGCGAGGAGCTCGCCCGACGCGTCAAGCAGCGCATACGCCGTGCGTGCGTTCCGGATCCGCGCGAGAGGTGCGAAGGGCGGTGCGGCGATCTCCGCCAGCACAGCCTCGATCGCCGCCGGAACGACGATGTGCTCGGGGTCGCCGTCGTCGAGCGGCCAGCGGGACTCCGCCTTGCCCTCGGGTGTCACCCGCTTGATGTGCCATCCCTCGTCGGGACCGCCGCTGCGGCGGCGGAGGGCGACCCTCGCCCGGCCGAGGGCGCCGTCATCCGTGTCGAGGTAGTGCGCGTCGAGCTCACGCGGCTCGGCCTCGCCGACGACGGCGACGCCGGGAAGCCGCGCCCAATCGGGCAACGGCGTCCCGGCGTCGACGTCGTACGTGCGCTCGATCTCGAGCGAGTGTTCCGGCTCAGTCGTCAAGAGTCGAACGGTCGTCGCGCTCGTCGGCCGACGGGTCGATGTCGTCCTGTGCCGCCACGAAGTGGAAGTCGGCGGATGTGGGTCCGTCACCCTCCCCCGTGTTCTCGTCGGCGCCGGCGCGCTCGTACGTGATCTGCGTCTCGCTGTAGGGCAGGATCAGGCGATCCGTGTCCTCTTCGAGCGGGATGACCTGGCCGTCGAGCGGGCCGCCGTGAAGTCGTGCAATAGCCATGTTGTGTACCTCCGACACCGACTGTAATCGCGTGCGGCCGTGGACCCGGTTGCCTTGTCAGCACGGCGGACCAGTGATATCCAGACGGATCAGACGATCGGCGGTGTATGCCAGATGCGATCGATGTAGTCGCGCATCGATCGATCCGAGGAGAAGAACCCGCTCCGCGCGACGTTCAGGATCGCGGCGCGGGTCCAGGCATCCTGATCGGCGTACAGGACGTCGACTCGCTTTTGAGCCTTGATGTACTCCGTGTAGTCCGCCAGGGCCATGAACGGGTCGTGGTGGGTCAGGTTGGTCACGACGGGTTCGAACACCGACGCGTCTCCGTCCGAGAAGACCCCGGAAGAGATCAGATCGAGCGCACGGGAGAGGTTCTCATCCGCGCGGACGAAATCGATCGGGTGGTAGCCGCGTGCCTGGAGGTCGGCGACCTCGGGCTCAGCCATGCCGAACAGGAAGAAGTTGTCGTCACCGACGAGCTCGCGGATCTCCACGTTGGCGCCGTCGTCCGTGCCGATCGTGAGCGCGCCGTTGAGGGCGAACTTCATGTTTCCGGTGCCGGACGCCTCCTTGCCCGCGAGCGAGATCTGCTCGGACAGGTCTGCGGCCGGGACGACGCGCTCGGCGAGCGTCACGTTGTAGTTCGGTGGGAACAGGACCTTCAGGCGCCCTTCGACGCGCGGGTCGTCGTTGACGACGGACCCCACGGCGTTGATGAGGTGGATGATGCGCTTCGCCATCGCGTAGCCGGGGGCTGCCTTCGCCCCGAATACGAAGGTGCGCGGCGTGACCTGGTCGGCCGTGACGCGGCCCGAGGCGATCGCGTCGTACTCGGTGATGATGTGGAGGAGCTTCAGCGTCTGACGCTTGTACTCGTGCAGGCGCTTCACCATCACGTCGAGGAGGTGGTCGTCGGCGACAGTGAGCCCGTCGCGCTCGGCGAGGGTGCGGGCGAGGACCCGCTTGTTGGCCGCCTTCACGGCGCGGAATGCCGAGCGGAACTCCGCGTCATCCGCGTAGTCCTCGAGTTCCCGGAGCCGGTCGAGATCGGTGAGCCAGCCCGCGCCGATCGTGTCGGTGATGAGCCGCGACAGTCCCGGGTTGGCCAGTCGCACGAAGCGTCGCGGCGTGACGCCGTTGGTCACGTTCGTGAACTTGCCCGGGTAGAACTCGTCGAAGTCCGGAAGGACCTTCTCCCGCAGCAGCTGCGAGTGAAGCTCTGCGACACCGTTGACCTTGGATCCCGCGACGGTCGCGAGGAACGCCATGCGCACCGACCCGTCGGGAGAGATGATCGACATCCGCTGGACGCGATCGCCGTCGTCCCCGAATCGCGCGCGGACCTGCTCGAGGAACTCGTCGTTGATCCGGTAGATGATCTCGAGGTGCCGCGGCAGCAGCCGACCCAGCAGATCCGCCGACCAGACCTCGAGCGCTTCGGGAAGGAGGGTGTGGCACGTGTAGGCGAAACACTGCTGGGTGATCTGCCAGGCGGCATCCCATTCGAGCTTCCGCTCGTCGACCAGCACGCGCATGAGCTCGGGCACGCCGATCACGGGATGGGTGTCGTTGAGCTGGAAGATGACGCGCTCGGGCAGCTGCGTCATGTCGAAGTCGCTCGGCAGGATCAGGTTCACGAAGTCGCTGATGGATGCCGCGACGAAGAAGTACTGCTGCTGGAGGCGCAGCTCCTTGCCCTGCGGGGTCGAGTCCTCGGGGTACAGGACCTTCGAGATGTTCTCGGCGTAGGTCTGCGCGCGGACGGCCTCCTGGTAGTCGCCCGCGTTGAACACTCGGAGGTCGAATCCCTTGGTGGCCTGCGCGCTCCAGAGCCGGAGCGTGTTGACGCGACCGTTGTGGTAGCCGGGGACCATGTAGTTGTAGGGCACGGCGAGGACGTTCCAGGACGGCTCCCATCGCGTGCGGGTGACGCCCTCGTCGTCATAGGTCTCGGTGTGGCCGCCGAACGAGATCGTCTGCGCGGCCTCGGGGTGCGGGAACTCCCACGGCGAGCCGAGCGCGAGCCACGAGTCGGCCTGTTCGACCTGCTCGCCGTCGACGAATGTCTGACGGAAGATGCCGTACTCGTACCGGATGCCGTAGCCGATGCTCGGCACGCCGAGCGTCGCGAGCGAATCGATGAAGCATGCGGCCAATCGGCCGAGGCCACCGTTGCCGAGGCCGGGTTCGACCTCGAGCGCGCGCACGTCCTCGAGATCGAGACCGCAGGCGACGAGTGCCTCGGCGGCGATATCGGTGAGACCGGTAGCGAGCAGGTTGTTGTCGAGCTGTCGGCCGAGCAGATACTCCGCCGACAGGTAGGCGACGCCCTTCGACTGCATCGAGCGCTGACGTCGGACATCCTCCAGCCACCGCGCCATGAGGTAATCGCGGACCGTCGCGGCCAGCGCGAAGTAGCGATCGTTCGCTGTCGACGTCGACAGCGCCACACCGCGCCCGTTGTTGAGGTTGCGGAGGAATTGAGTCACGAATCCATCGACGGTGGGCTCGGGTGCCTGTACGGGCGCGAGGGCTATCGGGTGGCTCGGCTGAAGGCGCGGGTTCTTCACGGTTCGACGGTACACACCCTCGCCCGTTCGCATCGATCAGATGCGTCAGAGTTCACACAGCGGTGACGAAGCGGAGACGGGCGACCGACCGATCAGCCTGCGCTGCGCTCCGCCGCGAGAGCCTCGCGCGCCGCGCGCAGTTCGTCGGCGGCGGCCTTCACCTGGTCCTCCGCCGTCTGCACGCGACGCTCGACCAGCGTGGTCGCGCCGTGGACCCGGCGGACTCGGTCCTCGCTCTCGAGCGTCGCCGTCACGATGTACGAGGAGGCGATCAGGATCACCTGGCACGACAGGTTGATCCAGAGCAGCAACGCGATGAGCGAGGCGAACGACGCGAGCAGCGGGTTGGAGCCGGCGCCACCGACGAAGAGGCTCGACAGCTGCTGCAGCACGGTGAGCCCGACTCCGCCGATGAGCGCACCGGTCCACAGCGCGCGCGCCGGAGCATGGACGCCCGAGAGTGCACGGAACAGCAGCGCGACGACGGCGGTGTCGAGGGCGAACGTGACCAGGATGCCGACCACGGCGCTGACGCCGACGGTCACGGGGTTCTCGGCCGAGACGCCCACGAAGCCCGCCACCAGGCCGACTCCCGCGGTGCCGAGGACCGTCGCGGCAGCCGCGGCGACCAGCCCTGCGCCGATGACGACGGCGAGGAGGAGGTTCCGACCGAGGACGATGAATACGAGGGTGTCGTCGTGCACCTTGTCGGCGATCGTGCGGAGCGCCGCGCGAAGCGAGCCGATCGCGCCGATCGCCGCGAGCACGAGGCCGACGAGGGAGAACGCCCCGGCGAACGAGAAGGCGACCGGTTCACCCAGCTTCTCGATGTCGATGATGCCGTCCTTGCCGATGAGCCCCGGGATGACGCCGTCGACCGCGCTGATGAGGCTCTGCCACGCCTGCGGGTTGCCGGCGAGCCACAGGGCGGCCACCGAGAAGCCCAGGAGGACCCCCGCGAACACGCTGAAGAGCGTGCGATACGTGACGCTGTCGGCGAGGAGCGGGCCGCGGCGCTCGCTGTACCGGAGGTACGCGCGGACGACGCGGAACGAGAGCGCGCGAGCGATCAGGCGCGGGACGAGCGGGGTCTTCGTGTCGTCGGCCATGGCTTCACGGTAGTCACGGACCCGCCCTGCCCGAACGCCCTTGCATCGAGGGCAGGGATCTGTCAGTGCCGGAAAGGTGTCACAGCCCGACTCGCTCGACGAGAGCCCCGCCGAGGAGGATGCCGGTCCACGCGCCGAGCAGCATCCACGGCCCGAACGCCACCGCCGTCCGGCGACCGGCGCGGCGGGTGGCCAGCAGGAGCGCGCCGTACACACCGCCGAAGACGAACCCCGCGAATGCGCCGACGGCGAGCGCCGCCCACCCCGACCAGCCGAGAGCGATCCCGACGATTCCGGCGAGCTTGACGTCTCCCCCGCCCATTCCCCCGCCGGCGGCGCGGAGCAGGAGGTAGAACGCGAAGAGCGCAGCGCCGCCGATGGCCGCGCGGAGGAGGGACGGCCAGGGTGCGCCGGCCAGACACGCGACGACGAGGAGCACAGCGAAGACTGGGTATCCCGGCATCACCCAGGCGTTGGGGAGGCGGTGCGTCCGGGCGTCGATCACGGCCAGCACGATCGAGGCGACGGCGAACCATACGTAGGCGAGACTCACGGCGACGACGGCGACCGGTCCCAGGGCGCCGATGAACGGGGCGAACACGACCTCAGCCGTCGACAACGTCGAGCCGAGCGCGGACCGTGTCTCCGTCCGAGATGCCTTCGCGTTCGCGGACCGCCCGTTTCAGCGGGAGGACGTACACCCCGCGGCCCGCGTCGGGGAAGACCGACGTCCGCCACGTCGACGAGCCGATCGTGACCTGCACCGGCACCGACCCGAAGCCGCGTCCCGGGCGCGGGACGTCACGGATGTCGGCGCTCACCTCTTCAGAGAGCGGCACGAAGTACCAGTCGTCCCTCCGCGATTCCCAGCGGAAGAGGACCCCAGCGACGTCGACGATCATGCCGTCACGGTAGCGACTTCTCGCAAGCGGGGGTGGGCAGCATCCCCACCCCGGCGATCACCACTGCGGGTGGATGTCGGCCCGCAGCCTCCGGTCGTAGACGTCGACGACCGCGGCGGCGAACGTCTCGAGGGTCGCGGGGTCGATCAGACCCGCCGCCGCATTCGACTGCGCCTGGGCCGTTGTGCGCGCTCCGGGGATGACGGAGGTGACACCGGGACGGGACGCGATCCAGGCGAGGGATGCCGCCGGGAGAGACACCCCCTCGGGGAGAGCAGCGCTCAATTCTTCCGCTGCGACGAGCCCGGTCTCGTAGTCCACTCCGGAGAACGTCTCGCCCCGATCGAAGGCTTCGCCGTTGCGGTTGTAGGAGCGGTGATCGTTGCCGGCGAACGAGGTCGCAGCCGTGTATCGGCCACTCAGCAGGCCCGAGGCGAGCGGGACGCGAGCGAAGATCGCCACGCCTGCGGCGTCAGCGGCGGGGAGGACCTCGTCGAGCGGCTTGAGTCGGAAGGGGTTGACGATGATCTGCACATTCGTCACCCCGGGACGCGAGATGGCGGAGAGCGCCTGTGCGCAGGTCTCGACCGAGACGCCGTAGGCGGCGATCGCACCGTCGGCGACGAGGGCGTCGAGCGCGTCGTACGTCTCGTCGGCGTCGATCACCGCGGACGGCGGGCAGTGCAACTGCACGAGGTCGAGGGTGTCGACGCCCAGGTTGGTGCGGGAGCGGTCGGTCCACGCGCGGAAGTTGGCGGCGGTGTAGTTCTCGGGAACCTGGTCCATGCGACGGCCCATCTTGGTGGCGACCGTGACACCGTGCCCGGGGTGAGAGGAGAGGAAGCGGCCGATCAGGGTCTCACTGCGTCCGTCGCCGTAGACGTCGGCGGTGTCGAAGAGGGTGACGCCCGCCTCGACCGAGGTCGCGAGCACGTCGAGCGCATCGGCTTCGGAGACGTCTCCCCAGTCGGCCCCGAGCTGCCACGTACCGAGGCCGATCGAGGATACGGAACGGCCGGTGGCGGCGAGGGGACGCTGATGCATGGGGCTCACCCTACTTCGATCGGGAGGCCTCCGGCCCTGGCATGGTCATCTCCGCGACGGCGGATTCGAGGTGGCGAAGCACGGTCGCGACGGCGGGGACACGTGCCGCGCCTCGCGCCGACACCGCGTGCAACTCCCGCCGGTCTCCGGAGGCCAGCGGGCGCGTGGTGACACCGTCGACGAGCGGGAAGGATGCCACTGCCAATCGGGGCAGCGTGGCGACCCCCACCCGCTGGGCGACGAGCTGCTCGACGGCCGCCACGTTGTCCGTCTCGAAGCGGATGCGGGGAAGGAACCCGGCTCGCGAGCAGGAGTCGAGCAGGTGGCTGCGGCACCGCGGACACCCCGCGATCCAGTCGTCGGCGGCGAGGGCTTCGAGTTCGACGACGTCGTCCGAGGTCCGGGGGTGGCCGTCGGGCAGGACCAGCAGGAGATCCTCCGCGCCGATGCGGCGAGCGTCGAGTCCGCGGATGCTGTCACCGTGGGCATCCGTGCCCCCACCCGGATGGCTGAAGGTCAGCGCGATGTCCGCGCGATCGGCCCGGACAGCCGCGACCGCTTCCGGCGGCTCCGCCTCCACGTAGGTGAGGGACACGCCCGGGTCGGTTTCGGCGAGGCGTCGCATCAGCCGGGGCAGCACGGTCGGCGACGCGGAAGGGAACCCGACGAGTCGCACCGTCCCCGTTCTGCCCCCGCTCAGATCGGCGAGTTCGCCGGCGACCGCCCCGAGCGCGGTCGTGATGGAGGCGGCGTGGCGAGCGAGAATGCGGCCGGCTTCGGTGAGCCGCATCCGTCTGCCGACGCGTTCCACCACCGCCATGCCGAGCCGCGACTCGAGGCGGCGGAGCTGTTGACTCACGGCGGGCTGGCTGTAGCCGAGTGCGACGGCGGCGGCGGTCACGGAGCCGGTGTCGCCGACGGCCTTCACGATCCGAAGTTCGGCGACGGACAGGTCGGGGAGAGAAGTCGGCACCTGCACATATAACGCGACGTCATGCATTCGATGCAATACCTGCCGTAGTGCAATTCGTCGGTCCTCGACACCATGGAGGCATGCCCCTCTCCCCCGCCGACGTCCGCGCGTCGTTCCCCGACGTGCGCGGCTATGTCGCAGCGTGCACCGCGGGCATCCCACCGCTCGCCACGCGGGCGGCGGTGCGCGACGACCTCGACGCCCTCCCGGACCCGATCCGCTACGCGGAGGTCGCCGAGCGGTGCCGGACGTCGTTCGCACGGCTCGTCGGTGTCGCGACGGACGCGGTCGCCCTCGGGGCGCAGACATCGGCGATGGTGAGCCTCATCGCGGCATCCCTCCCCGACGACGCCGTCGTCGTATGCCCCGAAGGCGAGTTCTCCTCCCTCGTGCTCCCGTTCGTCCACGCCGGTCGCGGGATCACCGTCCGGACCGTGCCGTTGCCGGCTCTCGCGGACGCGATCGACGAGGGTGACGCGCTGGTCGCGTTCTCGATCGTGCAGTCCGCCACGGGAGTCGTCGCCGATGCCGACGCGATCGTCGCGGCCGCACGGGAGCACGGCGTGCGAACCCTCTGCGACGCGACGCAGGCCGTCGGATGGATGCCGGTGGCCGCCGCCGCGTTCGACGCGCTCGTCTGTCACGCCTACAAGTGGCTGTGCGCGCCGCGCGGTGTCGCGTTCCTCACGCTCAGCGAGGACTACGCGGCCACGATCTCGCCGCGACAGGCCGGCTGGTATGCGGGTTCGGACCCGTGGGCGTCGTGCTACGGGACGGATGCGGCACTGGCGGCATCCGCTCGGCGTTTCGACGTCTCGCCGGCGTGGCAGGCCTTCGTCGGAGCCGAGCCCGCACTCGCCCTGTTCGCGGCGGCCGATCCCGACGCGTTGCACCGTGAAGTGACGGGGATGGCCGCGGCGCTCCGCGAGCGGCTCGGGTTGCCCCAGCCCGAGCGGGCCACCCCCATCGTGACGTGGCGGGACGAGGACGGCGCTGACATCGCGCGCCTGCGGGCGGCGGGAATCGTGGCGTCGAGCCGCGCCGGCAACGCCCGTGTCGCGTTGCACGTGTTCAACGATCTTCGCGACGTCGAGGACATCGCCGGCGCGCTCGGCCGCTAGATCGAGGTCAGCCTCGGTCCGAGCGCAGTTCGATCGCGATCTGCGCCGCATCGATGACAGCCAGCTCGTGAGCGAGCACGTCGGCGTCGAAGGTGCCGCTGTCGCGGGCGTCGAGAAGCGCGCGGCGCTGCTCGGCGATGACCTCCAGACGGTGAGCGCTTTCGATCTCGAAGATCAGGGAGCGGTCCGCGTCGGCCGGTCGTCTCGACTGCGGGCACGATCGCCGCGCTCTCGCGGAGCAGCTCGAGGATGTGCCGTCGTTCCTCGCGCTCCCGCTGGCGGGTCTCCTCCTGCGCACCCGCGGGCGTGAGCACGGTGACCATCGCCGCGACCGACGAGCCCTGGCCGACGAGGGAGAGGACGGCGACGCCGAACGCCACGAGGATGAGGACCGACCGCTGCGGCGTGTCCTCGGGGAGCGTCTGCGCGGCGGCGAGCGTGATGGCGCCCCGCATCCCCGCCCACACCACGAGGGCGCCCTCGCGCCATCCGAGCGGCGCCTCCTGGAAGTAGCGGATGTCCGCGAGGCCTCGCGTGACCCGGGGTCCGAAGCGGCGGACGGTGTCGCGGGAGACCGTCCGACCCCGACGGGCGAAGGCGGCGACGAGCTTCTTCTCGCCCTCCTCGCTCTCGAGCCGCTGCGCGATGGTCTCGAGCCGGGGCTGCAGCCTGCGGACGCGACGCGCACTGAGCGAGAGGAGCGCCAGGAGCGGAGCCACGTACCCGGCCCGGACGACGACGGTGAGCAACCACGCGCCCGCCGCGATCAGGAGCGCCGGTGCGACACCGGCGTGCGCAGCCTGCACGTCGGAGATGATCGTCGTCAGCTGCAGCCCCATGAACAGGAACACGAGCCCCTCGAGGACGAGCTCGACCGTGCGCCAGTTCTGCGCGTCGGAGAGTCGGTTGCGGGCAGAGAACACCCGCGGTCCGCCGACTCCCGTGATGATGCCCGCGACGACCGCCGCGACCAGGCCCGAAGCGCCGAGGAGTTCGGCGGGGATCGCAGCGAGGAACGGCACGGTGAACGACAGCACGGTGTTCACCGTCGGGTCCGTCGCGCGACGTCGCACCGTGAGGTTGAGCCACCCGAGGAAGCCGCCGATGAGCACGGCCACCACGACGGCGTAAGCGAACGTGCCGACCGCTCCCCAGAAGGAGAAGGATGCCGCGGCCGCCGCGATCGCCGTTCGCAGCAGCACGAGCGCCGTGGCGTCGTTGAGGAGGCTCTCCCCCTCGAGGATCGCGATCACACGCTTCGAGACGGGCGTGCGTTTGATGATCGACGTCGCGACCGCGTCGGTCGGGCTGACGATCGCGCCGAGCGCGACGCCCCACGCGAACCCGAGATCGGGGATCACGATCATGAAGAACAGCCCGAGAGCGAGCGCGGTTCCGATGACGAGGAACACCGAAAGCCCCGCGATCGCGCCGAACTCGCGTCGGAAGTGCATCGCCGGCATCGAGACGGCTGCCGAGTAGAGAAGGGGCGGCAGGATGCCGAGAAGGATCCACTCCGGGTCGAGGACGAAGTCGTCGAACATCGGCAGGAAGCTGCCGCCGACGCCGACGGCGACCATGAGGATCGGCGCAGCGATACCCGCCCACCGTCCAACGACGGTGGTCAGGGCGACGACGAGGAGGGCGACCACCAGGCCCAGGAGCGTCTCGATCACACGGCAAGCCTCTCAGAGCGGCGGTGTGCGCGACGACGATTCGGAAGGTTCTTCACCGCTCGATAGGCTCACGAATCGTGCTTCGCCTCGTCTTGTCCGCAGCTGTGGGCGCTCTCATCGGGGGCGCCATCGCCGTTCTCGTCGGTCCTCCCGGAGCCGGCATCTGGGTCCTTGCGATCGCGCTTCCCGTCGGCATCCTCAGCCTTGTCTTCATGCGCCTGGGGGCGTCGGGGCTCGCCTCGACGGCCGTTTCGCAAGAGGACCTGATCCGGGCGCGGGCCGAGGACCGGTTGGGGGTGGCGCGCATCGAGGCCGTCCGCCAGACCGGAACGCAGATCAACGATCAGCCTCTCTGCGAAATAGACGTCACGGTGCAGCCGCGGCGCGGCGCCGGCTATGCGACAACGGTGCGCACGGTCGTGCCGCTCGTCGAGCTGTCGTCCCTCCAGGCCGGCGCGATCCGACGCGTCGCGGTACTCATCGACGGAGGTCCCGAGTTCGGCTTCGTCGACGGCGAGGTGTCCGCTGCGGAGATCGCCGACCTCGTCGTCCCTCCGCGGGGATCGGTCCCGACGCTGGTCTGGCCGAAAGCGATGCGGGTGGTGAACGGAGCGCGACGGGGACCGCTCTTGGGAATCGGGCCTCGCGGGCGGATGTTGCGCGGCATCCTCTTCCTCGTCGTCGCGCTCGTCGCCGCAGGCGCCGTCGTCGCGCCCTACACGCGGGCCGTCATCATGACCGTCCAGGCTGCGCAGGAGGGGCGCTTCGGTGTCGACCTGCGCCGCCCCGACGAACTCTCCGTCGCCGCGAAGGCGCTCGAGGACGAGATCGGGCACGACCGCATCGTCACCGTCCTCATCCGCCCCGACTTCATCAGGGTCGAGGCACCCGTGACTCCCGGACGAACCGAGACCGACGTGTGGATGTACCGAGGCGGGATCGTCGAGCACACCGGGGCTGCCCCCTCACAGCCGGAGCTCGCTGCGGAGCAGTTCGTCTGGAAGAACATCGCCCTACCGAAGGTCTGGTCTCTGCTGAGCGACGCTTCGACGGAATCGGGGCTCGGCATCGACGACGCGAGCGTCCTCGTCACGCGCGGCACAGACAGCGACATCGACAGCGAGACCTTCGGAGAACCGGTCGCAGCTCCGGAGATGAGGTTCTCGCTCCGCACCGAGTACAAGGACTCGTCGTTCCGGGTGAACGCGGACGGATCGGGCGAACTCGTCGCGCAGTGAGACGCCGTCAGGCCGCGGCGAACTCGTCCGCCCGAGGGACCGACTGCATCGCAGCGGCGCTCGGAAGATCGACACGCAGTCGAGTGGTGCCGGGACGCGGGCCGGCCCCGTTGACGACCGCAGCGCCACCGAGACGCGCGAGCGGCGCGGCGAGAGCAGCAGCCGAATCCGCCGGAAGGAATCCGACGACGCGCCCGTTCGAGTGCACCGCGACATCGACGGCGCGACGTGTGCGGCCGCGGCCGACACGCAAGACGTAGAGCCGGTCGTCGCGGGTGCGACGTTCGGGATCGTCGACGAGGTAGTAGGTCCGCTCGACCTCGACACGGGAGGTGGGGAGGTCGCGGAGATCCGGGAGATCGTCGTGCGATCGCGTCCGGCCGATCAGGGAATGACAGAGATGTTCGAGCCAGGTGGGCACGGGGCCCCCTTTCCTGCGTGCGGCACGAAGCTCATGCCGCTGTCTCGAGCCTTTCACAGTGCGCCTGGCAATCCTCCGGTCACGGAATGCCTCGGCGCCTCAGCAGGTTCCCTTTCGGTATGAAGGCGATCATCTACCGCGCCCCGGGCGCATCCGACGTCCTGTCCCTCGTCGACCGCGACATCGCGGTGCCCGGCGCCGGCGAGGTGCGCGTGCGCATCGCCGTGTCCGGCGTGAATCCGACCGACTGGAAGTCCCGCGCCGGCGGGACGCAGCGTGCCTCCTACGCCGAGACCGTGCCCAATCAGGACGGCGCCGGCATCGTGGATGCGCTCGGCGACGGTGTCGACGGGCTCTCCGTCGGCGACCGCGTGTGGGTGCACCTCGCCCAGCACCAGCGCCCCACGGGCACCGCGCAGGAGTACACGGTGGTCCCGGCATCCCGCGCCATCCGACTTCCGGACGGCGTCGATTTCGCGACCGCAGCCAGCCTCGGCGTGCCCGCCGTCACCGCGCACCGCGCATTGACCGTCCACGAGGACGGCCCCGCACGTCTCGCCCCTGGCGCTCTCGCGGGTCGCACCGTGCTCGTCGCCGGAGGTGCGGGCGCTGTCGGCCACGCCGCCATCCAACTCGCTCGCTGGGCCGGGGCGACCGTCATCACGACCGTCAGCTCCGATGCCAAGGCCGACCTTGCCCGCGCGGCGGGTGCTCACCACATCATCGATTACACGCAGGGCGACCTGGTCGAGAAGGTGCGGGACGTCGCTCCCGACGGTGTGGACCAGTTCGTCGAAGTGTCCCTCGCCACGAACGCCGCCGTCGATGCGGAGGTCGCCGCCGGCCACGCGGTGATCGCGTTCTACGCCGACGACAACGGCGACACGTTCAGCATGCCGATCCGGCCCACGTTCGCGAAGAACATCCGGGTGCAGGGAGTTCTGCTCTACACGGTCGGCGAACCGGCACTGGATGCTGCGATCGCCGACATCACGCTGGCCCTCCAGGACGGCGTGCTCCCCGTCGGGGAGGAACACGGCCTCCCGCTGACCTGGTTCCCGCTCGCCGAGACCGCGGCGGCGCACGACGCCGTCGAAGCGGCGACCGTGGGCAAGGTCCTGATTCGCGTCGCGGAGCTCTGAGCACTGACGAGGCGGATGCCGCGGGTCAGTGCGCGGCATCCTCCCCGCCGTCGATCTTCGCCGCCGCGATGTGAGTGATCGGCCGCCACACGAGCACGAGGGTGATGGCAGCGCCCACGAAGGCGAACCACCACGGCGCGGTCAGACCCCACAGCTGGGCGATGACGCCGCCGAGCGCCTGCCCGATGACGAGGCCGCCGAAGACGCCCACCATGTTCACCGACGCGATGCGTCCTTGGAGTTCGTGCGGGACGAGGCGCTGGCGCACCGTCGTCGAGATCGTCCCCCAGACGAAGGCGTAGGCGCCGAACGCCATCATGATGGCGAAGGCGACGACACCCGAGGTCGTGAGGGCGAAAGCGAGGTGCATCGCGACCTCGGCGCTGAGGCAGATGCGCATGAGGGTCGCGAACGTGAAGCGGCGTTCGAGCCATCCGAACGCGAATGTCGCCACCAATCCGCCGATGGCCGATGCCGTCGTCAGCGCGCCGTAGCCCACCGGCCCCATCCCGAGGTGCTCCGTCGCGTAGAGGACGAGCACGCCCCAGGGCGCCGCCCACGTGATGTTGAACGTCAGGATGACGATGACCAGGGTGCGAACGGGCGGGTTGCGCCACAGCCATCGGATGCCTTCGCGGATGTCGGTGTGCACGGCGGTGCGCGGCCGCTCCTCGCCGTCCGTCGGCGGCTTGGTCACGGCGATGCGCGAGATGAGCACCACGGCGAGCGCGACGCAGATCGCCTGCACGGCGAAGGGCCAGAAGGAGCCGACCGCGAAGAGGAAGGCGCCGAGTGGCGGACCGCCGAACTGGTTCGCGACCAGGAACCCGGCCTGCAGGCGGGCGTTGCCGATCCCTAGATCGGCCTTCCGGACCATCATCGGCAGGAGCGTGCTGCTGGTCGTGTCGACGAAGACCTCGGCGCACCCGTAGACGAAGGCGACGGCGAGGACCATCCAGATGCTCGCGACACCCATGAGGAGGAAGGTGCAGAGTGCCACGAGGACAAGGGCCCGCACGGCGTTGGCGCCCATGATGAGCAGGCGCCGGTCGACGCGATCGGCGATGGCACCGGCGTGAAGCCCGAAGAGCAGCCACGGCAGGAACTGCATGACGGCGCCGGAGGCGACCAGCAGCGGCGAGTCGGTCATCGACGCGATCAGCAGAGGCGCGGCGGCGAGCGCGATGCCGTCGCCGACGTTGCTCGTCCACGACGAGGCGAGCAGCCAGCGGAAGTCCCTCCCCAGCCGCGCCGGCGCGACCCACTCCCCGATGCTCACCAGGAGAGCCTAGGGGCGGTGCGGACATCGATGGCGGTGAGGGCGGCGCATAGCATCGACACATGGTTGGCAAAGGTCCCCGTGCCGCTCGTGTGTATCGCACGAAATGGATCGTGCCGGTGCTGGCGGTCGCCCTCGCTGCGCTGTCGGCAGGCCTCGGCCAGGTGGCGCAGGCTCGCATCCTCGCGAAGCCGGATCAGCCGATCACCTTCCTCGTGGAGGAGGGCCTTCCGTACGGAATCACGCAGGAGAGCGTCGACGCGGTGGCGGAGGACCGTGCACTCAGCTACGAGCCGTTCACGATCCTGATCGTCGAACGTGAGCTGACGTGGGACGAGTCCCAGCACGGCGAGTTCCCGCAGGGCGCCGACGTCATGCTCTCCGTGGGAATGGACGAGGAGGATGTCGACCTCACCCTCACCGACGCCTCACGCGCCTCGGTGGCGAAGCTCGCCGCGGGCGATGACTGGCAGCCGAATTACGATGCGAGCTCCAGCATCCGCGAAACCTTCCTCAACAACCTCACGCAGGGACAAGGACCGAGCGCCGTGGTCGGTGCCGCGATGACCGCCGCGTCCAGCGCCTTCGACTGGGGCACGCGCTCGCCGGTGTTCTGGGTGTCGGTCGCGGCGCTGCCTCTTCTCGTCGGGCTGCTGATGATGGCTCTGTGGGCGCGCTACCTCGCTCGGGAGCGCCGCCGGAGGCGGGTGTTCGCGCTCGCCCGCCTGGAGCTCGCCAGGGTGGTCCTCGAGCTCGACCTCCTCGACGCTCACGTCAGCATCGCCGGGGCGGAACTCGACCGCGCGGCGAAGGGCGGCGCGCGTCGCGTCGCGGGAGACATCCAGCAGCAACTGCAGGCGGACTGGTCGACGATCCGCGAGGAGAGCCTCGAACTCGCCCACGAGGAACAGGTGCTCGCCCGCGAGCTGCTGGACCCGGGTGCGGCGGTGCACGAACGCGGGGCACCCGCCGAACCGCTCGAGCTTCCCCGATTCGCCTCTCGCGTCGCAGCGCTCCGACGCCGGGCCGATGCCCTCGTCGCCGCGTCGTCGCTCCGCGTCGGGCACGCCGGCGGCGGCACGGTCCTCGGACAGATCGCCCTGTCATCCACACTCGCACTCGACGATGTCCTGCAGCGCCGTCATCTCCTCACCGTCGATGAGGGTGAGGTGCTGACCCGGCAGCGGAGCGAACTCCTCGCGCTCGTTCATGAGGCTGAGACCTCGTTCGCAGAGGTCGGTCCGGATGTCGTCGCTCGCCACGCCGACCTCCTGACGCGGTGGCGGCGAGCGGAACACCGCCTGGCCACGACGCTCGCACGGATCGAACGCCGCGCGAAGCGAGAGGTGCCCCGAGGAGTCACCTCGCACATCGACGCGGAAGCTCTGACCGAGCGCGTGGAGAATCGAACGCGCGTCGCCACGGGCGGCAGGACGGAGACCCTCGAGGAGTTGCGCGCGTCGCTCGATCTCGCTCCGAAGACCGAGCCGCCGTCGCATCCTGCCGAGCGGATCCTGCTCATCGCCGAGGCGATCGATGAGGCGAAGGACGGTTCCGGCGGTGATCGACAGCCCCGCACCGGCATCCGAGTGGATCGGTTGTCACCGGACTTCACACCGCTCGCCGTCGTTGGTCTGCCGCTCGTCATCGCGCTGATCGCCGGGTTCGCGGCGACATCCGCGGCGGAAGCGGGCGACGCCACGTACGGGCGCACGCTGGTCGGGGACGAGCCGCTCGCGGCGCTCGAGGTCATCGGTGACCCCGCGCTGCTTCCGCCGTACTCGGACCCGGCACTCGCCGAACGCGAGCCGCCCAACATCGAGACGCTGTCGCTCGGGTTCGTGCGCGACGCGATGGCGTCGAACGCGGATCGCTCGGATGCCGCGTTGCTCCCCGAGCGGCTCGACATCGTCGTGGCGCTGCTCCCGATGGACGACTACGTCACCGTCCGGCCGCACGAGCGCGGCGAGAACCTGGTTCAGCTCGACTACCTCGAGCTGCTCGAGGTCTATCCGCGGATCACGAGCGAGGTGGCGGCGGTCTCCCCCGACACCATCGACACGGCGACCGGCGAGGTGCGCCCCGGACACGCCGTCGTCCCCCTCTGGATCGCCGACGACGGCTCCTACGGTGTCGGCCTTCCGCTCACAGGGACGCTGAGTTCGGGCGTGGACAGCAGGCTGGGCGCCTACTACTTCAACGCGACCGAGCCCGCGATGTGGAATAGGCCGGGTGAGGATTCGACGATCCCCGTGGGGTGGCTCGTCGCGTCGCGGATGTCGGATCTGGGCAGAGAGATGGAATACAACAACCTTCGGGCTGCCGGTCTCCCGGCGAGCGCACTGTTCTGGACGGTCGCCCTGGCGACATGGACCGGTGTGCAGGCGCTTGCGATGGTCGGGTGGTCCATCGCCCAGCTGCTCCTCCGCAACGCCGGTTCGCGCAGGGCACGGAGGCAGCTGCGCGGTCTGCGCGAGAAGCTGAATGCGCTCGCGCTCGGTCTCGACCTGTCACGGCTCGACGCGGTCGCCGTCCTCGGACGTGCCGATGGGCATCGCGGCGAGGCGGCGGAGGCTGACCAGCAGCTGTACGAGACGGTGCTGCTCACCGCGTGGCGCGAGGTGCAGACGCTCGAGGTGCTGCCCCGGCGCGAGCAGCGCGGCCCGGACTGGGTCGCCCGCGTCGAACGCCTGCGGGCGACGATCGACGCGCTCGCCGACCGCGACGCATCGGTGAGCGAGCGAGCGCTGAACCTCGTGAGGTCATACGGCTGATCGCCGGGACGTCACGGATTCACGGAGACGTTCTCGATCATCCGCGTCGCGGAGCTCTGAGCTCTCGAATCCGGAGATCGCGGAACGTCGTCGCACCACCATGCGAGTACAGCCGAATGCCGTCATCGGACGCCAACGGAAACACTCGGTGCGAGTGGACCACTCGACCGTCCCCGACGAAGAGCTCGACACTCGCGTGGTCGACCAGAAGTCGCACATGAAGAGACCCTCCGCCGATGTCGAAGGGCGCCTGCGATTCGCCCCCGGTCGGGTTTATCGTCGGCCGACGGTTCACGTAGGTGAACGGACCGTTCACGAACGCCCCGGCCGCCACATGCCGACCGCCTTCCGGCGCACGGCACACTTCGAAGCCGATGTTCTCGGGGTGGGCACCGCGGTCCCACACGAGTTCGCACGACAGCTCGTAGGCGCGGGATCGTACGTTCAGGTCGCGGGTGCCGTTCACAGTCACGTCCCCGAGCCGATGCTGTCGGAACGCGTAGCCCCGCAGCGCGGCAGTCGGCGCCGACGCCAGGTAATAGGTGTCGGAACCACGAACGAGGCGGAGATCGCGGACGATCATGTCGTCTCCGTTGTAGCCGTCCGTCACCAGGGTGGGGGTGTTGTGCGGATAGTCCCAGAAGTTCGCCCATCCGAGAGCGTGGCGCACCGTCGGGTCGATCTGACCTGATGCGTCGCGATGCTCGTAGGTGACGGCACCGTAGAAGTCGAAGCCATGATCGAGCCACGCGGGCTCGGCGGCATCCGGAACGAATGACACCCCGTCGAATCGTCCGGTCCAGTACGCGTAGGTCGCCGGCAGGCCTCGAGACTTCCCATTGGCACTCACCCCGAGGATCCACCGGGTCGTCCCGTCGTCGGCAGTCATCCGGAAGATGTCAGGGCACTCGAGAAGACCCAGGTCGTCGCGGGAGAACTCCCCGACGCGTGTCCACCGATGAAGATCCGGCGAGGTGTAGAACCCGATGCGGCGCCCCTCGGCATTGGCCATGAACCACCGAGCCCGCTCCTCATCCCAAATCACCTTCGGATCCCGGAAATCGGGGGTTCCCGGATTCGCGAGCACCGGAGCCGCGCCGCCCGGCCGGAACGTGCGTCCGCCGTCGGTCGAGTACCAGAGGTACTGGGCTTGTCGTCCCTCGGGCGCCTGTGTCACGAGGGCCACGATCGCTCCTCCCCCGAACCCGGCCGTGTTGCGGTCGTCGACGACGAGGCTCCCGGACCAGCAGTCGCCGTTCGCGTTCGTGAACTTCGGAATCGCGACGCCGCGATCCCGGAACGAGACGTGGTCCGTGGTCGTCGCCCGGCGCCAGGAGGTCCCCCCGCCGCCGTCGAGGTAGTCGGCGTTGTACAGGTAGTAGTAGTGGTACTCGCCGTTCACCCAGATGGGGCGTTGGGGATCGTTCTTCCAGTTGTCGGGAACGCTGAAGTGATAGGTCGGTCGCATGGATGCCGGGTGTCCCTTCCCTCTCGCCGCGGGAAGCTCCGCCGCTTCGACGGTGGAGCCCAGCGCGGGCGTCAGTACGTGGGCAGCCGCTGCCACCCCGGTCGCGGCGAACAGCGAGCGCCTCGAGATTGCGGATGTCATGGTTCCTCCGATTCGGTCAGCGCGGCGTCGCTGCCGCACTCATTTCCCAGGCACGCAGGTGGACGCGTGCTCCCGACGCCTGAATCTCGACGCCGACCGCATCACGCAGCGTCGGGTAGGCCCGCGCCGCCAGCGGGACGCCGTTCACGAACGCCTCGAGTGCAGAGTGGTCGACGAGCACCCGCACAGCCACCCGGTCGCCGCTCATCGGGAAGGTCCCGGAGAGCTCCGCGGTGTCGACGTCGGAATCGAGACTGGATCGCGACCGGTCGAGGAGGATCGTCGCTTCGCCGTCCGAGCGGGACACGCGATAGACGCTTCGCTCGTCGCCCTGAGGCGACGCCAGCACGGCGAGCTCGACCGAGCCGCCCTCGGGAAGGTCGATGTCGAGCTCGAGGTCGAGCTGGTCGCCCCGCACGGAGGCACCTTCGGCCGGCCCGTCGTGCAGCAGCTCCTGCCGGAGGCTCGACACTTCCGGCGCGGGCGCCTGGTGCAGCGACCCGTCTGCTCGCAGCGTCGCGACGCGCGGAAGCGACATCACGCCCGACCACCCCGCGGCGACAGCCGCCGCGTCGGGCCGCCCCTCCTGCATCCAGCCGAACAGGACCCGGCGACCGCCGGCATCCTGCATGGATTGCGGAGCGTAGAAGTAGCGCCCACCGAGGTCGAGGCGGTGGAGCGCCTCCGGCTCGAAGTGCACGCCTTCGTAGTGCCCGGTCCAGTAGAGCGGATGATGCGTCACGCCCTCATCCCAGGCGGAGAAGACGAGCACGTCGCGGTCGACATCGTCGGCGTCGAGGTGGAACAGGTCCACGCATTCCCACATCGTGCCGGTCCAATCCGGGGCGTCACGTGGACGGTCCTCGGAGTCTCCGACGAGCAGCGGACCGAGATAGTTCCACTGCCGAAGGTCCGGGGACTCGTACATCAGGGCCGTACCGCCCTGACCGCGGATGCCCGCACCGATGATCTGCCGCCAGGTGTCGCCCTCGCGCCACACGCAGTGGTCACGGAAGGCGACGATGTCGAGGTCGGGAGGCGGCGCCGCGATGGCGGGGTTGCCGGTGTCCTTCGTCCAGGTGACCAGGTCGCTCGACCCGGTGGCGAGACAGGGCAGTTCCTGATCACCGCGCCTGCCGGAATAGACGATCGTCGGCACGTCGCCGTCGTACACGAGCACGCCGGACCAGCACCCGTCGACGTCGGGCCCCTCGCTCGGCGCGAGCGCGATGGGCAGGTCGCGCCAATTGACGAGGTCTTCGCTGATGGCGTGACCCCAGTGGATGCGGTCGTGGACCGCAGCGAACGGGTTGAACTGGTAGAAGAGGTGGAACACCCCGTCGCGCTGCGTGAGGCCGTTGGGGTCGTTGAGCCAGCCGGCAGGCGACGTGAAATGGAACGCCGGACGGTGACGGTCGGCCGCGGCTCGCTCGAGCATCTCGGACGGCATGGCCTGCAGGGGTGTGACGATGTCGGTCATAGGACGGTGGACTCCTCATCCATCGCGGGGCTGTCGATCGCGGTGCCGGGCGCATCGGAGGGCGGCGCATAGAGCTGGCAACGGACCCAGTGCTCGGGCGTATCGCTCACGCGGTGGAAGACGGGGGTGTCGGCCGAGCAGGGCTGGTCGCCCGTTCCTTCCCACCGGCAGGTCGTCGGGTGCAGCACCTCTCGTCGCAACCGCGCGCGCTCGGCGGCATCGAACGATCCGCGGCGCCGCGGGTCCGGCACCGCGGAGATGAGCAGCTGCGTGTAGGGATGCATCGGATCGGCCAACAGCGCCATCGCATCTCCACCCTCGACGAACTCGCCGGCGAACATGACCACGATGCGGTCGGCAATGTAGCGCGCCGACGCGAGATCATGCGTGATGTAGAGCATCGAGATTCCCTGCTGCTCGCAGAGCGTGCGCATCAGGTTCAGCACGCCGATACGCACCGACACGTCGAGCATCGACGTCGGTTCGTCGGCCAGGATGAGTCGCGGATTGACGGCGAGCGCCCTCGCGATGGCGATGCGCTGGCGTTGCCCGCCCGACAACTCATGCGGGTAGCGGTCGAGCAGTTCTGCCGGCAGATCCACTTTCGCCATCAAGCGGCGCTTTGCCGCATCGATCTCCGAACGCCCCGCAGCCGCGTCGTGGAGGCGGAGCGGCCGCTCGAGGAAGTGCCCCACACGGTGGACCGGGTTGAGCGACCCGAACGGGTCTTGGAAGATCATCTGCACGGCCGACCGGTATGCGCGGCTCGCGCCCCGGCGCTCAGACGTCAGGACGTCGCGCCCCTCGAACGAGAAGGTGCCTCCCGAAGGCTGCTCCAGGCGGGCGAGGCAGCGGGCGAGCGTGGACTTACCGCTGCCCGACTCCCCCACCAGCGCCACCACCTCACCGTGCGCGATGTCGAGGTCGACGCCTCCCAGCGCCCGCACGCGGCCACGCGAGAATGCGCTGCCGATCGAGAAGGTCTTCTCCAGACCGCGGATGGACAGGACTGGTGTGTCGGACGGGCTCATCGAGCGACCTCCGTCGAGGAGTCGGTGGGCCCCGACGGCGCGACCCAGTGGTCTGCGGCGACGGGGACCAAGTCGGGGATGTGGGCGAATCGGATGCCCTCGCCGAGGCCGGTCAGCCGCGTGCGCGGACCGGTCATCGGCGGGAAGGCGTTCATGAGGGCGCGAGTGTACGGATGCCGGGGCTCGTCGAACACGGTGACGGCCGGTGCGGTCTCCACGAAGCGGCCCGCATACATCACGGCCATCCGGTCGGAGAGCTCGACCATCAGCGACATGTCGTGCGTGATGAACAGCACCGCGAACCCGAGTTCGCGCTGCAGGTCTTTGATCTGCGCCATGATCTCCTGCTGCACGACGACGTCGAGAGCCGTCGTCGGCTCGTCCATGATGAGGAGCGGCGGTCGGAGTGCCGTCGCCATCGCGATGACGACGCGCTGCCGCATCCCGCCCGAGAGCTGGTGCGGATAGGAGCGCAGGCGGTCGCGCGGGATCCCGACCAGGTCGAGGAGGCCTGCCGCGCGGCGCAGCGCCTCTTTCTTCGAGACCCCATCGTGCGTCGTGTAGATGTCGGCGATCTGATCGCCGATCGTCATCACGGGGTTCAGCGAGTTCATCGCGCTTTGGAAGACCATCGCGACCTGACGCCACCGGAAGGCGCGAAGCTCCTGCGCAGTGAGCGCGAGCACGTCGGTGCCGCGGAAGCGGATCGATCCGCCGGCGATCACGGCGGGGTCGCGAAGCAGACGCAGCACCGCGTTCGCGATGGTCGACTTTCCGCATCCCGACTCACCCGCAAGTCCGAACACCTCGCCTTCACCGATGGTGAAGCTCACTCGGTCCACGGCGGTGACGACCCGCGTGTCGGTCACGTACTCGACGGTGAGGTCATCGACCTCGAGCAGAGGAGCGCTCATCGCGAGACCTCCTTCGACAGAACGGGGGTGGGCTGGGCTGCGGCGACCCGACGACGGGGGCGACGCAGGCGAGGGTTGGTCGTCTCGTCGACGCCGTAGTTGACGAGGGCGAGCGCGAAGGCGACCAATGCGATCGACACGCCCGGAGGGACGAAGACCCACCATGCGCCGGTCAGCAGCGCCCCGTCGTTGCTGGCCCAGTAGAGGTTCGTGCCCCAGCTGACCGTGCTGATGTCGCCCAGGCCGAGGAACTCGAGCCCGGCCTGCGCACCGATGCCGAAGATGATGCATGCCAGGAGCGTGCTCATGACGATCGACGCCATGTTCGGGAGGATCTCGCGGAACATGATGCGGAACGATCCCTCACCGGTGACCTGTGCGGCCGCGACGAAGTCCTTGCCGCGGATGGACAACGCCTGCGAGCGCAGCACGCGCGCCGATCCCGCCCACCCCGTGATCACCAGGACGAGGATCACGGTGCCGATGCCCTGCGGGAGGAAGGCGGCGAGGATGACGAGCAGGGGCAGCCCGGGCAGGAGGAGGAACACGTTCGTCACGAGCGACAGGACGTTGTCGACCACCCGGCCGAGGTAGGCCGATGCGAGCCCCACGAGCAGGCCGACAAGGGTGGCGAGGATGCCGACGATGAACCCGACGAAGAGCGAGGAGCGCGCGCCCCACAGGTTCAGCGCCAAGACGTCCTGTCCCTTGGCGGTGGTGCCCAGCAGGTGATCCCCCGACGGCGGCTGAGCGCCGAGCCCTTGGATCAAGGTCGGGTCGCCCGGCGACAGCACCGGCGCGAGCAACGCGATCGCGGCGAACACCGCCAGGATGACGAGGCCCGCGATCGCCTTCTTGTTCGAGAGCAGGCCCTGGATCAGGCCCTCACGGGCGGGTCGGCGTCGCGAGGTGGAGTCGGGTTCACCGCCGAGGTCGATCTCGGCCATCGCGTTGGGTTCTTGTGCGAGAGACATCGTCACGCTCCAATCAGCTGACGCGCACGCGCGGGTCGAGCCGCACGTACACGATGTCCACGAGGAAGTTGGCGATCAGGACCGCGGTGGTGATGGTGAGGAACAGGCCCTGCATCAGCGGGTAATCGAGGTTCTGCACTGCGGAGAGAAGTTGGTATCCGACGCCCGGGTAGGCGAAGACGACCTCGGTGAGCAGGGCGCCACCGACGATGAAGCCGAGCGACATGCCGAAGGCGGTCACCGACGGGAGCATCGCGTTGCGCGCGGCGTATCGCATCATGATCCGGCCGGGACGCAGGCCCTTCGCCTCGGCCATGACGATGTAGTCCTCGGCGTTCGTGGCGATCATCGTGTTGCGCATCCCCAGCATCCACCCGCCGATCGAGACGAGGACGATCGAGGTTGCCGGCAGCACGAGGTGGTAGGCCACGTCGCCGACGAAGTCGAGCGAGAAGTCCGGGACCGTGCCCATCGAGAACGCGTGACGGAGCGGGAACCAGCCGAGGGTCACGCCGAACAGCCACAGCAGTCCCATGGCGAGCCAGAAGTAGGGGAACGAACCGATGAAGATCAGTACCGGCGGGAGGACGGAATCCAGAACCCCGCCTCGACGCCAGGCGGCGAGGATGCCGAGAAGGTTGCCGATGGCCACCGCGATGATCAACGAGGTCAGCCCCAGCAGAACGGTCCACCCCACTTGTCCGGCGATGACGTCGGTCACGGGCGTCGGGAATCGTGAGATCGAGAAGCCCATGTCGCCCGAGAGCATCTGCCCCAGGTAGCGCACGTACTGCTCCCACAGGGGGGCGTCGTCGACGCCGAACGACCGGCGCAGCGCCTCGATCTGCTCGGGCCGGATCGACCCCTGCAGTCGTGCGACCATGCGCGAGACGGGGTCGCCGGGCATGAGCCTGGGCAGCATGAAGTTCAGGGTTATCGAAACCCAGAAGGCGGCCAGGTAGAACCCGAGTCGCCGAAGGATGTATCCCATGGTGTTCCTCCTCGGTGCCCGTTGCGCCACCACACCGGGTGGCGCAACGGGCTGCCGAAATCAGCCCTTGACGGGCTCGAGCGTCGTCAGGATGAGAACCGCGGTACGCGCACGCGTCGAGAGAGTCGCGTACGGGTCGTCCTCGGTCGGCCACCCGGTGAAGCGCGCCGTGCTGGCCGCTCCCCACTCCGGCCCGGGGAACAGCGGCGCCACCGGGGCCTCCGCCGCGAAGAGCGCTTCAAGCTCGTTCATGACCGAGGTCTGCGTCGCCTGATCGGATGCCGCAGCGAACCGGTCGAGGAGGGCATCCGCCTTCGGGGTGCCGAAGCGGTGATAGTTCTCGAAGGCCTGCTCGCCGGCCGGTTTGACGGTTTCGGTCGACATGACGCCCCGGTAGAACTGGTACGGCGTCGGTGCGGAGTTGCTCCACACCACTCCGGAGTCGAAGTCGCCGGTCTCATAGCCCGAGACGACCTCCGCCCAGTCCCGCGCAGCGACATTCACCGTGACCCCGAGTTCGGCGAGGTTCTGTGCGATGACGTTGCCGACCGACACCCAGTCGCTCGACGCGGCGCCCACCGAATAGTCGAACTCGAACGGCGTGCCGTCGGGCAGGACGCGCTTGCCGTCGGAGCCGAGGGTGATTCCGGCTTCGTCGAGCAGCTTCGCCGCGCCGTCGAGGTCGCGTTTCGTCCAGGTGCAGGAGGACACGACATCCTCGTCACGCCAGGAGTCGTAAGACCCGGTCAGCCCGGTGCAGTCCGCGGGCTTCGTGTAGCCCTGCATCCCGATTTCCGCGACCTGCTCACGATCCACGGCCATCGACAGCGCCTTGCGTACATTCGCATCGTCGAACGGTGCCTTGGTCGTGTTGAACTGCCAGTTCACCATCGAGCCGGTCGGGGGGAACCAGTAGAAGCGGTGCTCCGGGTCCTTTTCGACGTAGGCCTTCTCGATGTTGGGGATGAACTGCGGCGCCCAGTCGACGTCGCCGTTGGCGGCGGCGAGGTTCGCGCCGTCGTTGCCGGCGAAGGCGAGCACGCGGATGCCCTCGATGCGCTGGGCGTCGGGCTGCCAGTACTCCGGGTTGCGGAGCAGATCGAACGACTGCGCTTGGAAGTTCGTGACCTCGGTGTACGGGCCGGTTCCGACGGGCTCGGGGTTGGTTTCCTTGGCGGGGTCGTCGAACTCGCGCCAGATGTGGGCGGGTGCGATGGACTGCTGACCGATGTCGAGAAGAGCGGGCGAGAACGGCTCGGAGAAGTCGAACTGGACCGTCGTGTCGTCGACGGCGGTGATCTTCTCGATGTAGTCGAATCCGCCGCGGATCTGGCGCTGCAGATCGAAGCTGACGACGACGTCGTCGGCCACGAGCGGCTCGCCGTCGGACCACTTCACGTCGTCACGGAGGTGGTAGGTCACCCCGGTCCCGTCGGGAGCCACCTCCCACTCGGTTGCGAGCCAGGGCGTGGTCGTGCCGTCGGCGGGGTTGAAGATCAGCATCGATTCGTAGATCGCCTGCTGGGTCATGGGGAAGTCGGGGTTGGAGAACGGGTTGAAGTTACGGTCGAACGTTCCCATGTCCTCCCGCGGAATAGTGAGCAGCTGAGTGCCGTCCAGATCGGCGGCGGTGTCTTTCCCGCCGCCGCTGCATCCGACGAGCGCAAGGGCGAAGGCCGCCGCGGCGGCCACCGCCGCGAGCGCGCGGCCTCTACGGAGTGTCATGATGATGGTGTTCCTTTCTTCTTCCTTGAAGGCGAAGGGTGTGCTCGTTCAGCGATGTCCAGTCACACGGACGAGCGTTCCAGGAGCGGGCAGTCGACCGTCACCCGTGTGGCGTCGGTCGACTGGCCCGCTGTGATAGCGGCGAGGATGTCCACGCCTCGGGCGCCCATCTCATCGAAGGGCAGGGCGACCGTCGTCAGACTCGGCCTCAGGTACGCCGCGATGAGCTCCTGATTGTCGAATCCGATGACGGCCACGTCGTGGGGGATGCGCAGTCCGCGCTCCTTGATGGCGTCGTACGCTCCCATGGCCATGCGGTCGTTCGCGCAGAAGATCGCAGTGGGAGGCGTCGGAAGGTCGAGCAGAGCGTCGACCGCAGTGAAGCCGCCGTCTGCTGTCGCGTGTCCAGATATTTCGAGGGATTCGTCGATGTCGAGGCCCGCGTCGCGCAATGCGTCGTGGTAGCCCAAGCGTCTTCCCACTGCCGCCGGGATCCCGGGATCGAGATTGACGAAGCCGATTCGACGGTGTCCCGCAGCGAGAAGTCGTTCGGTGGCGCGTCGCCCGCCCGTGCGCTCGTCGGGGACGACCGCAGGGTAGCGGCCCTCCTCGTCGAAACAGTTCACGAGAACGGTGGGAACCTCGCTCGCGATGTCCGGGATGGTGACGGCACGGTGCCATGTCGCGGCGTAGATGATTCCTTCGACCCGTTGTTCCAGGAATCGCTCGATAGCAGCGGACTCGGCCTCGGCATCCGACTCGGTCGAGGCGATGAGGAGGTACTTTCCGTCCCTCAGCGCGCGATCCTGAGCGCCCTTGATGATCTCGACGGCGAATGGGGCGGTGACGATCTCCGTGACGAGTCCGTACCAGTCGCTTCGCTGGTGGGCGAGCGCTTGGGCGCTCGCGTTGCGCCGATAGCCGAGCTCGGCGGCGACGCTCAGCACGCGGTCTCGCGTCTCATCCGACAGAGAGACGGAGCGGCGGTCGTTCAGCACGAACGAGACCGCGGTCCGCGACACACCCGCCCGCTCGGCGATGTCGCGCATCGTCACCGCGCGTTGCCTGTCGATCGACACGTGAGCCCTCTCCGTTGAGGCGACTAACCCGGGTTAACGCCATGTGTGGATGATGCTAACCCGGGTTAGGACGGGCCGTCAAGCGAAGTTCAGATCGACCGTCGGCTGAGCAAAGGCGATCGACGTGGGCCACTCGCAGCTGGTCTGCGCCGCCAGAGCGTTCCTCGCTGCGAGCTGACGTCCGCTCAGCCGACGGTCACCGAGATGGAATGCCAGCCCTCGGCGCCGTTCGGGACGACGGGGACGTCGTCACCGCTCTGCACCTGACCGTCGGCGTCCGTCGCGCGGACTTCGATCTCGTGAGTGCCGGCGGCGGCATCCCACTGGTACACCCACTGCACCCAGGTGTCCGAGGAGATCGCCGTCGCCAAGCGCGCGTCCTGCCAGTCGCTGCCGTCGACGCGCACCTGCACGCCCCGGATGCCGGTGTGCTGAGCCCATGCAACGCCCGCGACAGCAATCGAGCCGGCCGTCATGGAAGCGCGGTTCGTCGGCACATCGATGCGTGAGCCGATCTTGACGGGTCCCCGTTCCGACCACCCGCGGTCGGTCCAGTAAGCGGAGGCCTGGTCGAACGTGGTGACCTCGAGCTGCGTGACCCATTTTGTCGCCGACACATAGCCGTACAGGCCGGGCACGACCATGCGCACGGGAAAGCCGTGCTCCGGCGGCAACGGCTCGCCGTTCATGCCGACCGCGAAGATCGCATTACGGTCCTCTTCTTGGAGGATCTCGAGCGGCGTGCTCGCGGTGAATCCGTCGACGCTGCGAGAGAGCACCATGTCGGCGCCGGCCAGTGGCCGGGCCCGCGCCAGCAGGTCGCGGATCGGATAGCCGAGCCAGAGTGCGTTCCCGATCAGGCTGCCTCCCACCTCGTTCGAGACGCACATGAGGGTGGTGATGGACTCGCCGAGCGGCAATGCGAGCAGCTCGTCGAAGCCGATCTCGATCTCGTTCTCCACCATGCCGACGATGCGCAGACGCCAAGTCTCCGGGTCGATGGCGGGCACCTGCAAGGCGGTGTCGATCCGATAGAAGTTCTCGTTCGCAGTGATCAGCGGCGAGATCCCCTCGACGTCGAGCGACGCCCCGGCGGGCACGGGAGCCGCCGCCGTGGGCTTCGGCAGGGTGATGGCCCGACGGATGGTCTGCGTCGTGATGGTCGCGGCATTCGCAAGGCGCGAGCCCACGCCGACGACGATCACCGCCGCGGCCGACCCTGCGAGCAGAGCGACGAAACCACGTCGCGACGGCGAGGAAGGAGATGCCGTGGCGCCGTTGGGGTTGGGGAGGGACCGCCGTAGGCGCACGATGAGCATGTGCAGCAGCAGGCATCCCACCGTGATGCCCAGGACTGTCGGGATGGCCCACGCTCCGGTCGCTTGTGCGCGGGTCATGACCGCGAGCGCCGCGATGGCGCCGAGCACGCCCAGGACGAGAACACCTCCGGGCGGAGCAGCGAGGTGAAGGATGCCGGCGCCGGCGGCGACGAGCGCCAGCAGCACCGACAGCAGCACCAGCAGGAAGATTTTGTCGTTCGTGCCGAAGAGTGCGATGGCGGCGTCTTTCGCCCACGGTGGCGCGAGGTCGATCACGAGAGAGCCGACGGCCAACAGCGGGCTGCTCTGCGGAGCGACCATGAGCGCGATCAGCTCGGCGACGGCGAGGGCTGCGCCGACGGACACGACTCCGGCCGTGGCCGCCCACACCCTCGACTGCGCACTCATGGGGTCATGGTAAGCCTGTGCGCCATGTGGCGGCCCAGAGCCCCCTCCTTATCAGGGGCAGGCCGCGGCACCGGGATCACGACCATACCCATGCTGCACAGCCTCGCGGAGGGGTGTGCCCTTGTCAGAGAACGGACCGGACGAGACTCGTCCAGCTTCTCGGGCGCCTTTGTCTCACCATGCATTGGAGCCCTTGTGGAGTCGCCCACGCGAGATGGACATGCAAAAGGCCCGGAACCTCTGTTGAGATTCCGGGCCTCGTCCGGTCGGGATGACAGGATTTGAACCTGCGACCCCTTGACCCCCAGTCAAGTGCGCTACCAAGCTGCGCCACATCCCGGTCCGTTGCCCTTGCGGACAACTCCACTATCCTAACCGGTCCCGGGGCCGCCCGCGAACCGCCACGGGGTTCCGCGTGTCCGTTACCGCCGCTACTCTGCCCGCATGACGCCGATATCCACCGGGCCCACTCAGTCAGATACCGCTCGTTCCGGTGCCGAATGCCCCCTTGTCGCGAGGGCATTTGCATGAGTCGTGTCACAGCCGTCCGCGGCGACATCACCCGCCAAAAGGTCGACGCCGTCGTCAACGCGGCGAACCGCGCCATGCGTGGCGGCGGCGGAGTCGACGGCGCCATCCACCGTGCGGGCGGGCCCGAGGTCCTCGCCGACTGCATCGCGCGCTTCCCCCACGGCCTCGCGACCGGGGATGCCGGGTGGACGACCGCCGGCGATCTTCCCGCCCGTTGGGTCATCCACGTCGTCGGCCCGAATCATGCGGCAGGCGAACGCGACCGCGACCTGCTCATATCTTGCTATCGCCGCGCTCTCGACGTAGCCGACGAGCTCGGCGCCACGACCGTCGCCATCCCTCTCATCAGCGCGGGGATTTACGGCTGGCCACTCGACGACGCGGTCGACGCTGCCGTCACGACACTGGCTGAGACACCGTCGAGCGTGACCGAGGCTCGCATCGTCGCCTTCGACGAGGCCATGTTCACCCGCGTCGAACGGCGGCTCGCGGCATCCTGACCCGACCTACGATGGAGCCACCGGACAGAAGGAGGACGGACATGGCGGATGCCGTTCGCGTGGACTCCTGGCTGTGGGCGGTCCGCGTCTACAAGACTCGCTCGGCAGCGACGACCGCATGCCGTGCGGGACATGTGCGCGTCAACGGTGACAAAGCCAAAGCCGCCCAACAGGTCAGGATCGGCGACGAACTGCGCGTGCGCATCGCGGGGTTCGACCGCATCCTCGTCGTCCGCCAGACCCTCACCAAGCGCGTCGGCGCTCCCGTCGCCGCCGTCGCCGCGGAGGACCGCACGCCCGTGCGTGAGCCGGTCGCCATGGTCGCCGTCCGCGACCGCGGAGCCGGCCGGCCGACCAAGCGTGAGCGACGCGACATCGAACGGCTCCGCGGGCGCGACCTCGACTCAGTCTGAGAGCCGACGTCGCCGCGGGCGGCGCACTGCGGCATCCGTCCCCGCGATGGCCAGGGCCGTCACGCCGTAGACGAGCAGGTCGCGCGCGTCGAAGACGGTGCCGAACACGAGCACGATCGGCGGCCACTCCCCCGCCCACCGCACGGGCAAGCCGGTGAGTTGGAAGAGCTCCACCCCCACGCACCACACCAGCACGATCGCGCCGACGAGCCACGACGACCACCGCGGGAACAGCGCGACAAGTCCGCCCCAGACGGCGATGACGTAGAGCGCGTCACCGGCGATGTCGGATGCCGCGGTGTCCGCCGCGCCGACGTGCACAGCCAACCCCGCGGCCACCGCCACCAGAACGACAGCGACCCCGAGGAGCCTCCGCCTCACGCCCGATCCCGCAGCCAGGACGCCCCACGCACCTCGGCGCCCACCGCGACCGCCCGCTCGCCGAGCGCGCGGTCGCTGGTCACGAGCAGGACTCGCTCTCCGTCGCCGACGCGCCGCCGCGCCTCGGCGACGAGCGTGTCGTCACCCGCGGCATCCGCCCGCACCACCTCGACGGCGCCCGGTCGATCGGGGGCGCTCCGCGCCTCACCCTCGAGCACCGCGACGACTGTCGGATACCAGGTGTCTCCGGGGAGGGAGAACTCCGCTGCGGCGACTCCCGCCCGCGAGAAACCGTCGAGCCGATCGAGCAGACGCGTTGCAGCACCGGCGCGATCGCGCCACCATCCGTCGGGAACCGACCCGACCACGTTCGCCGCGTCCACGAGGACGGTCGGCCGAACGGCGAGCAGATCACGCAGCGGCGGCCAGGAGGCGGAGAACCCGGGGTGCAGAGGCAGCGAATCGACCTGGTCGAGCGGCACCCACTCGAGCGCGTAACTTTCGGGATCGGCGATCACCGGCTCGAACGGCCGGACCACGTCGGCAACCAGGGTCGTGTACGACCAGACGTCCAGATCGAGCACACTGGTGAAGCGCGGCAGCAGCGCCTCGCCGGGCACACCGGCCTCTTCGTGGGACTCGCGCATCGCGGCATCCGTCGCGCTCTCGCCCTGATGACGCGCGCCGCCCGGGATGCCCCACGTGCCGCCGTGATGGCTCCACGCGACGCGGTGCTGCAGGAGCACGCCGCGCTCACGATCGTGCGCGAGCAGACCCGCTGCGCCGAACCGGCCCCAGTACTTCTCACCGGCATCGGTGATCACCCACGCATCGCCCGGATCGCGGGGGCCGGTCGGGCGCGGTGGCCCGCTCGACGGCTCCTCGATCCTCATGCGTTCACCCTCTCACGCGCACGGCGGCCGGGCGCGGCATCCGTCACGTCCCGGAACAGATCCCCAGCTTCGCCGACGAACAGAGAGGAGATGACGCTTCGCGAGGACCGGTTCGACCGGATGCCTCCTCGCGACGCGTCATCTCCTCTCGAAGCGACGGCGGCAGAGCGTCAGCGCTGGCGACGCTCGCGCACGCGCATGTTCGTGATGATCGGCGTGCCCTCGAAGCCGAAGATCTCGCGCAGGCGCCGCTGGATGAACCGGCGGTAGCCGGGGTCGAGGAACCCGGTCGTGAACAGCACGAATGTCGGCGGACGAGTCGACGCCTGCGTCCCGAACAGGATGCGGGGCTGCTTGCCGCCGCGGAGCGGGTGCGGGTGCTCGGCGATGAGTTCGGCGAGGAACGCGTTGAACTTGCCGGTGGGGATGCGCTGATCCCACGACTCGAGCGCGGTCTCGAGCGCCGGGACGAGCTTCTCGAGGTGGCGTCCCGTGCGGGCCGACAGGTTGACGCGCGGCGCCCACGTGACGTGCGCGAGGTCCTGCTCGATCTCCCGCTCGAGGTAGCGCCGGCGATCGGCGTTGTCCATGTCGTCGTCGTTGAGACGATCCCACTTGTTGAAGGCGAGAACGAGCGCGCGGCCCGACTCGAGGACCAGGTCGATGATGTTGAGATCCTGCACGCTGATCGTCTCGGTCACGTCGAGGACGACGACAGCGACCTCGGCCTTCTCGAGCGCGGCGCTGGTGCGGAGCGATGCGTAGAAGTCGGCACCCTGCTGCAGGTGCACGCGACGACGGATGCCGGCGGTGTCGACCAGACGCCACAGCTTGCCGCCGAGCTCGACGACCTCGTCCACCGGGTCACGCGTGGTGCCGGCGAGGTCGTTGACGACGACGCGCTCCTCCCCCGCAGCCTTGTTCAGGAGCGAGGACTTGCCGACGTTCGGGCGGCCGAGGATCGCGACCCGGCGCGGTCCGCCGAGCTCGTTCTTCGCCACTGCCGAGATCTCGGGGAGCACCTTCATGACCTCGTCGAGGAGGTCGGCGACGCCGCGACCGTGGATCGCCGACACCGGGTGCGGCTCGCCGAGACCCAGGTTCCAGAGCGCCGCAGCCTCGGGCTCGTGGCGGGCGTCGTCGATCTTGTTGGCGACGAGGAAGACCGGCTTGTCGGTCTTCCGGAGCATGCGGACGACCTGCTCGTCGGTCGCCGTCGCGCCCACCATGGCGTCGACGACGAACATCACGACGTCGCAGAGTTCGATCGCGATCTCGGCCTGCGCGGCGACGGAACGGTCGATCCCCTTGGCGTCGTGCTCCCAACCGCCGGTGTCGACGAGGGTGAACCGGCGGTCCATCCACTCGGCCTTGTAGCTCACACGGTCACGCGTGACACCCGGGGTGTCCTCGACGACCGCCTCGCGACGGCCGAGGATGCGGTTCACGAGTGCGGACTTGCCGACGTTCGGCCGTCCGACGATCGCCACCACGGGAAGGGCGGGCAGCAGCTCGACGACCTCGCCGCCGGCGGTGAAGCCGGCGAGGAGCTCATCGTCGTCCTCGTCGAGCTCGTAGTCGGCGAGCGAGGCGCGGAGGGCGGCGGCACGCTGTTCGGCGAGTTCCTCGTCGAGGTTGGCGAGCTTCTCCTCGATGCGGTCGGGGCCGGCTTCGTATTCGTAATCGTCTTCGGCGCTCATCGCGAGCCTTCCGTTCCCGACCGCACGACGTCCATGACGGCGTCGACGGTCTGTGCGAAGTCCAGGTCGGTCGAGTCGACCACCGTCACGCCGGGGGCGGCGGTGAGGAAGTCGACGACCTGGGAGTCGGATGCGTCGCGCTTGTGCAGCGCGGCGGCGACAGCCGCGGCATCCTGTGAGGTCAATTCGGCGCTGCGCCGGGCGGCGCGCACCTCGGGGGCGGCGGTCAGGAGGATCCGGACGGGAGCATCGGGGGCGACGACGGTGGTGATGTCGCGGCCCTCGACGATGACGCCGGGACGGCCGGACTCCGCCACGAGGCGGCGGAACAGCACGTTCACCTGCTCGCGGATGACCGGCACCCGCGCGACACCGCTCACAGCGGAACTCACGTGCGGCTCGCGGATCGCGTCGGTGACGAGGGTGTCGCCCACGCGCACCCAGTACTCATCGGGGTCGAGCGAGATGGCGTAGTCGAAGTCGCCGGCCGCGTCGACGACGGCGGCGGCGGCGGAGGTGTCGGCGCCGTGCTGGAGAACGTGCCATGCGAGCGCGCGGTACGCGGCGCCCGTGTCGAGGTAGCCGTAGCCGAGTCGACGCGCGGCCTCCTTCGACACGCTGGACTTCCCGCTCCCGGCGGGACCGTCGATGGCGATCGTGATGGGGTCAGTCATTGAGGCTCGCAATCTTCCACCCGCGCGCCGCGAGACCGTCGGTGGCGACGGTGACGGCGGACGGGACGACACTGATCTCGCCGAGGCCGAACTGGGCTCCGGGCGAGTGCTCGAGACGGAAGTCCTCGACGTTCACCTGGAGCTCGCCGAGGTCGCCGAACAGGCGTCCCAACTGCCCGGGGGTGTCGTCGACCATGACGACCACGGTCTCGAATCGACGGTTCTGGCCGTGCTTTCCGGGGAGGCGTTCGACGCCTTCGTTGCCGCGGCGGATCGTGTCGGCGACAGCGCGTCGCGATCCGGGCGCATCCGGCTCGCGGAGCGCTCCGGCGACCGTCGTCAGATCGGCGGCGAGGGCGTCCAGGACATCGACGACCGGCTGCGAGTTCGCGCCGAGGATCTGCACCCACAGCTCCGGAGCGGATGCCGCGATGCGGGTCGTGTCGCGAACGCCCTGGCCCGCGAGACGCAGCGATGCGTCCTCCGCGCCGACGAATCGACCGGCGAGGAGGGATGCCACGAGCTGCGGCACGTGCGAGACGAGAGCCACGGAGCGGTCGTGCTCCTCGGGCGTCATCTCGACGAGGCTCGCACCGAGGTCGAGCGCGAGGCCCTCGACGACGGCCAGGTCGCGCGCGGAGGTCTCCTCGTCGCGGCAGATGACCCACGGCCGGCCGAAGAAGATGTCGGCCCGCGCCGAGATGGCACCGCCGCGTTCGCGGCCGGCCATCGGGTGCGAGCCGATGTAGCGGGAGAGGTCGACGCCGCGCTCGCGGAGCACGAGGAGCGGCTCGAGCTTGACGCTCGCCACGTCGGTGACGACCGCGTCGGGAAAGGCGGTGAGCTCGCGCTCGATGACATCGGCGGTCACGTCCGGCGGCACGGCGACGACGACGAGGCCGGGTCGGTCCTCATCGCGCGCGACGCGCCCCGCGCCGTAGTCGACCGCGAGACGCAACTGCGCGGGTGATGCGTCGGCGAGGACGACGTCGACGCCGAGGGCCCGCAACGCATGCCCGATGCTCGAGCCGAGCAGACCGGCGCCGACGATGCGGACGACGCCGCTCGTGCGGACGGCACGGGCGCGCGCGTCGATGGCGTCGGTCACAACTGCTCCTGAGTGGGGTCCCCGGGCGGGGTGTCCGCCTGGCGCGCGAGAGTCAACAGCGCACCACGCTCCACTGTAGTCAATTCGCGTGCGCGGCCCGCTGGGAGCGTGCCCAGGTGCAGTGGGCCGAACTGGCGTCGTACCAGCTCCTCAACGGGGTGACCGACCGCGGCCATCATGCGACGAACGATCCGGTTCCGCCCCGAGTGGAGAGTGAGTTCGACCAGGCTCGTGTCGCCGCTCGCGTCGAGCAGTCGCGCCTTGTCGGCCGCGATCGGGCCGTCCTCGAGCTCGATGCCCTTCGTGAGCTGAGCGATCGTCTGCGGCAGGACACGGCCCGAGACCTTCGCGATGTAGACCTTCGTCACGCCGAACGACGGGTGTGCGAGAACGTGCGCGAGCTCGCCGTCGTTGGTGAGGACGAGGAGGCCGCTCGTCTCGGCATCCAACCGCCCCACGTTGTAGAGGCGCTCGGGCCAGTCCGCGGTGAAGCGGCGCAGATCGGGACGGCCCTGGTCGTCCTTCATGGAGGAGACGACGCCGGTGGGCTTGTTGAGGACGACGTAGCGCTTGCTCGTGTCGAGCTGGATGGCGGTGCCGTCGACGTCGACCTGGTCGGTCTCCGGGTTGACCCGCGAGCCGAGTTCGGTGATCACGACGCCGTTGACCCGCACGCGTCCCTCGACGATGTACTGCTCGCAGACGCGGCGAGAGGCGACGCCCGCATTCGCGAGGATCTTCTGCAGGCGGACGCGGTTCTCGTCGGACTGGTCGTTCATCGGATGGTCTCTCCTTCGAATCCCGCGGAGCCGTCGTCCAGCAGCGGGGAGATGGGGGGCAGCTCGTCGAGGGAATTGATCCCCAGGTGGCCGAGCAGCGCGTCGGTGGTGCGGTAGTTGATGGCCCCGGTCTCGGGGTCGGTGAACGCTTCTGTGATGAGCCCGCGCGCGAGGAGCGTCCGGACGACGGAGTCCACGTTCACGGCGCGGATCGACGCGACCTGACTCCGCGACACGGGTTGCTTGTAGGCGATGACGGCGAGGGTCTCGAGCGCGGCCTGCGACAGTCGCGAGGGCGCCTGTCCGTTGACGAACTCGGCGACCAGGTCGTCGTGTTCGTCCCGCACATAGAACCGCCATCCCCCGCCGACTTCGCGGAGTTCGAAACCGCGGCGCGGTCCGGAACGTTCGCCGTCATAGTCGGCGACCAGGTCGTCGACGGCGCGACGCACAGCCACGACGGGTGCTCCGACGGCGGCGGCGAGCGAGACGAGGCTCTGCGGCTCGTCGATGATCATGAGGATCGCCTCGAGGCGTCGTGCGATGTCGCCGGGCTCCTGCGAGCGGGGCGGCGCCTCGGTCTCGGTTGCGTCATCGGTCATAGTCGGCTCCCAGTGTGGCGAGGTTCTCTTCGGACCAGCGGTCGGCGGTCCAGCGCAGCGTCAACTCGCCGAGCGGCTCCAGCTGCTCGAACGAGAGCGCGGCATGGCGATAGAGCTCGAGGACGGCGATGAAGCGCGCCACGACCACGCCGGTCTGCGTGACACCCGCGACGAGCTCACGGAAGTTGAGCTGACCGGCATCCCGCAACAGCGTGACGACGATCGCCGCCTGCTCCCGGATCGAGACGAGCGGCGCGTGCAGGTGGTCGAGCCCGACGTGCGGGATCTCCTTCGGCGCGAACGCGAGCATCGCGATGGCCGCGAAATCGTCGGGCGACAGCGTCCAGACGAGTTCAGGAACAGCTCGTCGATGCTTCTCGTCGAGACGCACGGCCCGGGTGTGGCGTTTGCCTTCGCGTTCGAGGCAGCGGGCGAACCACGCGGACACTTCCTTGAACGCGCGATACTGCAGCAACCGTGCGAACAGCAGATCTCGGGCTTCCAGGAGGGCGACGGACTCGGCATCCACCAGTTCGCCCTGGGGCAGAAGGCCTGCGACCTTCATGTCGAGCAGCGTCGCTGCGACGACGAGGAACTCGGATGCCTGGTCGAGGTCGGCGTCGTCGTCGAGTCCTTTGAGGTACGAGATGAACTCGTCGGTCACCTCGCTGAGCGAGACCTCGGTGATGTCGAGTTCGTGCTTCGAGATCAGGGTCAGCAACAGGTCGAAGGGCCCGTCGAAGTTGCCCAGCGAGACACGGAATCGATCTCCCGCGGCCTCGGTCGTGTCGGCCGGAGAAGGCGCGGCGTCGGCGTCGGGGCCCTCGTCAGGCGACGGCGCCACGGGAGACCAGCTCCCGCGCGAGGCGCAGGTATGCCTGGGCGGCGGAGTGCTCGGGAGCGAACTTCGTGATCGGCACACCGGCGACGGAAGCGTCGGGGAACTTCACCGTGCGGCCGATGACCGTCTCGAGCACGTCGTCGCCGAAGGCGTCGACGACTCGCTCGAGAACTTCGCGGGAGTGCAGGGTGCGGGGGTCGTACATCGTGGCGAGCACGCCGTCGAGAGTGATCGCGGGGTTGAGCCGGTCGCGCACCTTGTCGATCGTCTCGATGAGGAGCGCCACGCCGCGGAGGGCGAAGAACTCGCACTCGAGCGGGATGAGGACGCCATGGCTCGCGGTGAGCGCGTTGACCGTGAGCAGTCCGAGCGAGGGCTGGCAGTCGATGAGGATGACGTCGTAGTCGCCGGCGACCTTGCGGAGGACCCGCGCGAGGATCGTCTCACGCGCGACCTCGTTGACGAGGTGCACCTCGGCCGCCGACAGGTCGATGTTGGCGGGGAGGATGTCGAGACCCTCGACCGACGTCGAGACGATGACTTCGTTCGGGTCGCGCTTCGGGTCGAGCAGCAGGTCGTAGATCGTCGCAGACTCGTGCGTCTGCACACCGAGGCCGGCCGACAGTGCGCCCTGGGGATCGAAGTCGACGGCCAGCACGCGACGTCCGTAAGACGCGAGTCCGGCCGCCAGGTTGATGGTCGTCGTCGTCTTGCCGACGCCGCCCTTCTGGTTGCAGAGCGAGATGATGCGGGCCGGACCGTGGCCGTCGAGCTTCGGAGGGGTCGGGAAGCCGTGGTAGGGACGACCCGTCGGCCCCATCGGGGCGTCGGTCGTCACCGCCGAATCGCCGTCCGCCGTGCTCCGCTTGCTCGCCACTGATCTCCCGCCTTCGCCGTGCTCACCCGAGTCTAGTCATCCCATCGCAGGGCGCCGTGGAGCGACTCCCCCGCAGACGCGACCGGGATCACCGAGCGCGGGGATGCGAGGTGAGATACACGTCGCGCAGGGCGTCGACGGTCACGTGCGTGTAGATCTGCGTCGTCGCGACGGACGCATGACCCAGGAGTTCCTGGACGACGCGGACGTCGGCGCCGCCCTGCAGCAGATGAGTCGCGAAGGAATGGCGGAGCGTGTGGGGAGACACGTGGGCCGCGATCTGGGCACGTTCAGCCGCCTGCTGGATCACGAGCCACGCACTCTGCCGCGACAGGGCCGCACCCCGCGCACCGAGGAACGCGCGCGAGGTGGCGCGGCCTCGGCGCGACAGCTCTGGCCGCGCTCGGGTCAGGTAGGCATCGACCGACGCCCGGGCGTACGACCCGACGGGAACGATCCGTTCCTTCGAGCCCTTCCCCCGCACGCGCAGCACATCGCCGTGCATCAGGTCGTCGACGTCGAGGTCGATGATCTCCGACACGCGCGCGCCGGTCGCATAGAGGAGCTCCAGAAGAGCGCGGTCGCGGAGCCCGATGAGCTCGCCGGGCGCGGCATCGGCGGGCGCAGGGCCGGCGGCATCCAGGAGCCGGATGACGTCGTCCACGGGAAGAGCCTTCGGCAGACGCATCGGCGCCTTCGGGGGCCGGAGCTTCGTCGTCGGGTCGTCCGTCACGATGCCCTCGCGCGCCAGGAAGCGGTGGAAGCTGCGAATCGCCGACTGCAGCCGTGCCAACGACGTCGACGCGGGAGGGGGGTCGGATGCTGCGCGCTCCGCCGCGAACGCCGTGACGAGCTCGCCCGTCACGGCGTCGGTGTCGTCGACGCCGCGTTCGCTCAACCACGCGAGGTATCCGGCGAGGTCGCGCCGGTACGCCGAGACGGTGTGCGCCGACAGGCCGCGCTCGATCGTGATGTGCCGGAGGAACGCGTCGACGGCGCGCGCGAGCCTCATCCGGGCCTCAGCCCTGCGGTCGGTCTGCGCCCACCGGACGCGACCGCCCCGGCCACTGTGCGTCCGCCGCGCCGAGCGTCGTCCACTGCCGAGAACGTCCCGCCGCGGCCGCAAGGGCGGCGATGACGAGCGAGGGGTTCTGAAGCTTCCGCGCGAGGACCGCGTCCACGACCTCATCCAGGTGCACCCAGCGCACCTCGATGTCGGCCTCTTCCTCGGTGCGCGCGAACGTCTCCGGGGCGACGGAAAGACCACGCGCGAGGTAGATGCGGATCGCCTCGTCGCTGCCGCCCGGGCTCGTGAAGAAGTCGGACAGGACGTCCCAGCGCTCCGCGGTCAGATCGGCCTCTTCGGCGAGCTCGCGCTGGGCCGCCTCGAGCGGGTCCTCCCCCGGCACATCGAGCAATCCGGCCGGGATCTCCCATTCGCGGAAGCCGACCGGGTGGCGATACTGACGGATGAGGAGAGCACGTCCCTCCTCGTCGAGGGCGAGCACGGCAACGGCGCCGGAGTGATCGACGTACTCCCGCACGATCGAGCCGTCGCCGTAGACGAACGCATCGCGGCGCAGGTTCCACACCCGCCCCTCGAACACCGTCTCCGACTGCGTCACCTCGACGGTGACGGCGTCGTCCTGCAGGGGCGCGGCATCCGTCATGCGTCAGTCCTCGTTCTCGACGTCGAACAGCTCGCTCGCGCGGTGGCGGTCGAGCGCTGCGGCGATGAGACCGCGGAACAGCGGGTTCGCCTCGGTCGGGCGCGAGCGGAGCTCGGGGTGCGCCTGCGTCGCGATGTAGTACGGGTGGACGTCACGGGGAAGCTCGACGTACTCGACGAGGTCGAGGTCGGGGTTCAGGCCCGAGAACCAGAGGCCCGCATCCGCGATCTGCTGGCGGTACGTGTTGTTGACCTCGTAGCGGTGCCGGTGACGCTCGGTCGCACGGTCCGAGCCGTACAGCTCGGCCGCGAGCGACCCTTCGGCCAACGCGGCCTCGTACAGGCCCAGGCGCATCGTGCCGCCCATGTCGCCGCGGTCGAGGATGTCGACCTGCTCCGCCATGGTCGCGATGACCGGGTGCGTCGTGTCGGGATCGAACTCGCTCGATGAGGCATCCTCAATGCCGGCGACGTGGCGGGCGTACTCGATGACCATGCACTGCAGGCCGAGGCAGATGCCGAGCGTCGGAAGCCCCTGCTCGCGGGCGAACTTGAGGGCGCCGAGCTTACCCTCGATACCGCGGATGCCGAACCCACCGGGAATCACGATCCCGTCGACGGCGGAGAGGGCTTTCGCGGCGCCCTCCGGCGTCTCGCAAAGATCGGAGGGGATCCAGACGATCTGGACCTTCGTCTCCTGGGCGAAACCGCCGGCCTTGAGCGCCTCGGTCACCGACAGGTACGCGTCGGGCAGGTCGATGTACTTGCCGACGAGGCCGACGGTGACCTCGTGCTTGGGGTTGTGGACCGCGTTCAGGACCTTGTTCCAGCGGGTCCAGTCGATCTCGCCCGCCTTGGCGTCGAGGCCCAGGCGGCGCACGATGTACGCGTCGAGACCCTGATCGCTGAGCGTCGAGGGGATGTCGTAGATGCTGGGCAGGTCGACGGTGTTGATGACCGCGTCCTCGTCGACGTCGCACATGAGCGCGATCTTGCGCTTGTTGGACTCCGTCACGGGACGGTCGCTGCGCAGAACGAGCGCGTCGGGCTGAATGCCGATGGAGCGAAGCGTCGCGACGGAGTGCTGCGTGGGCTTGGTCTTCTGCTCGCCCGATGCGCCCATGAACGGCACGAGCGAGACGTGCACGAAGAAGACGTTGTCGCGGCCCAGCTCGTGGCGGATCTGCCGCGCCGACTCGATGAACGGCTGCGACTCGATGTCGCCGACGGTGCCGCCGACCTCGGTGATGATCACGTCGGGGCGGGGCTCTTCGCTCGCCTGCAGACGCATGCGGCGCTTGATCTCGTCCGAGATGTGCGGAATGACCTGGACCGTGTCGCCCAGGTACTCGCCGCGGCGCTCCTTCGCGATGACCTCGGAGTAGATCTGGCCCGTCGTGACGTTCGCCGCCTGGCTCAGCTCGATGTCGAGGAAGCGCTCGTAGTGGCCGATGTCGAGGTCGGTCTCGGCGCCGTCGTCGGTCACGAAGACCTCGCCGTGCTGGAACGGGTTCATCGTTCCCGGGTCGACGTTCAGATACGGGTCGAGCTTCTGCATGACGACGCGGAGACCGCGCGCGGTGAGAAGGTTACCGAGACTGGCGGCGGTGAGGCCCTTGCCGAGAGACGAAACGACACCACCCGTCACGAAGATGTGCTTGGTGATGTCGTTGTTTTTGCGTCCCGCGCCCGAAGAGTCCGTCACGGGCTTTCACTCTATCAGCCCTCTCGCGTGCCCGGTCCGGCGCCCGCCCCGGTGGTCGCTCAGAGGCGTGTCGCTCAGACGCGTGTCGCTCAGCGAGCCCGGCCGAGGGCGAGCAGTTCGCGCGCATGGTCGAGGGCGGCATCCGAGTCGGCCATCCCCGACAGCAGGCGCGCCATCTCGGCTGCCCGCTCCTCGCCCTCGAGGCGGCGGACGCTCGACGCCGTGACGGAGCCGTCGTTCGACTTCACGACCGACAGATGGTTGCCGGCGAACGCGGCCACCTGCGCGAGGTGGGTGACGGCGATGACCTGGCTCGTCTCGGCGAGCTTCGCGAGTCGCCGGCCGACCTCGATCGCCGCGGCGCCGCCGATACCGGCATCCACCTCGTCGAAGACGAACGTCGGAACGGGGTCGGTCGCCGCGATCACCACCTCGATCGCGAGCATGACGCGGCTGAGCTCACCCCCGGACGCACCGCGCGCCACGGGTCGCGGGCTCGCTCCGGGGTGCGGGGCGAGCTGGATCGTGACGACGTCGCGGCCGTGAGCGGCCTCCGGACCGGGTTCGACGGCGACCGTCAGTCGCGCATCGGGCAGCGCGAGGTGGCGGAGCTCTTCGGTCACGGCTTCACCGAGACGGGATGCCGCCGCTCGCCGCGCATCCGTCAGCTCGGCGGCTCGCGCATCGAGGTCGTCGCGGAGCCGGTCGCGGTCTGCGGTGAGCCGTTCGATCCGGTCGCTGTCGTCATCGAGTTCGACGAGACGCGCGGACCCGGTGGCGAGAAGCGTCAATGCCTCATCGAGCGATCCGTGGACCCGGATGAGGGCACCCAGCACGGCGCGACGTCCCTCGACGGCAGCAAGCTCGTGGGGGCCGCCCTCGTCGAGGTCGGCGAGGTAGCCGCTCAGGTCGCCCGCGACGTCGGCCACGCGGTACCCGAGCTCCTCGATCGCCGCGGCGTGCCCGCGGAGCACCTCATCGGAACCGGCAGCGCGCTCGAGAGCGCGGCGGGCCTCGGCGAGGAGAGCCTGCACATCGGGCAGGTCGTCCTCGTTCGAGAGAGCCGTGTGGGCGGTCGCTGCCGCGATCCGCAGTTCCTCGGCGTTCGCCAGGCGGTCCGCGCGCTGCGCGAGCTCGACGTCCTCCCCCGGCTGCGGGTCGACCGACTCGATGTCGGCGATCGCCGCGCGGAGCTCGTCCGCCTCGCGGGCGCGGGCGCTCTGCTCGGTCGTCAGGGTCTCGAGCTCAGCGGCGGCGGTGCGCCAGGCATCCCACACCTCGCGGTAACGCGTGAGCGCTTCAGCCACCGGGGCGCCGCCGAAGCGGTCGAGCGCCTCGCGCTGCGCGGTGGCGGACGTCAGCCGCAACTGGTCGGACTGGCCGTGGACCACGACGAGCTGGTCGGCGAGATCGGCGAGCACGCCCGCGGGTGCGGTTCTGCCGCCCACCGTGGCCCGGCTGCGGCCTTCGCTCGACAGCGTGCGGCCGAGGTAGAGCTCCGCTCGTCCGTTTCCGATGGGTTCGACGTCGCCCCCGGCATCCCGCACTCGGTCCACGATCGGTCCGTCTTCGGGGACGATCCACACACCGTCGACCGCGGCCTGATCCGCGCCGGCGCGCACCGCGCCCGAATCGGCGCGCTGCCCGAGCAGAAGCCCCAGCCCCGTGACCACCATCGTCTTTCCCGCACCGGTCTCACCCGTGATCGCCGTGAAGCCCGCGCCGATCGGCAACGTCGCCCCCGCGATCACGCCGAGATCGCGAAGGCGGATCTGCTCGATCACAGTGCTGTCTCCGCGCCGCCGCGCCAGCCGGCGATGGGGAGCTGGAACTTGCGCACGAGGCGGTCGGTGAACGCGGACCGGTGCAGACGGGCCAGGCGCACCGGACGCCCCGACCGCCGCACGATGACGCGTGCGCCGGGCGGAAGGTCATGAGAACGGCGCCCATCGCACCAGAGCACGCCGAGACCCTGATTGCGCTCGAGGACATCGATCGAGACAGCGGTCTCGGGGCCGAGGACGACAGGGCGCGCGAAGAGGGCGTGCGCGGACAGCGGCACGAGGCAGAGTGCCTGCACCGACGGCCAGACGACAGGTCCGCCTGCCGAGAAGTTGTAGGCGGTCGATCCGGTAGGGGTCGCGACGACGACGCCGTCGCACCCGAAGGATGACAGCGGCCGGTCGTCGATCTCAATCATGACTTCGAGCATCCGCTCACGGGACGCCTTCTCGACGGTCGCTTCGTTGAGCGCCCAAGTCGAGTACACGAGGCCACCGGCGGAGTCACGGACCTCGACCGACAGCGTCATCCGCTCATGGATCTCGTAGTCGCGCGCGAGTGCCCGCCCGATCGCCTCGTCGAGGTCATCCGCCTCGAGCTCCGCGAGGAACCCGACGTGTCCCATGTTGACGCCGAGAAGGGGCACGGATGCCGCCCGCACCAGCTCCGCCGCGCGGAGGATCGTGCCGTCGCCGCCGAGGACGATGGCGACCTCGATGTCGGAGACGTCGACGCCGCCCTCGCCGAGGACGACGGTGTCGAGGTCGCCGAGGACCGCGGCGAGTTCGGGGTCATCCCCCGGAACGACCGGTTGGAGGCCGGCATCGTGAATGGCCGCGACGACGCGCCGGGCGCCTGCGACGGTGTTCTCGCGCAGCGCGTGCGCCACCACGAGGATGTTGCGCGTCGCGTCGGTCATGCGGCTCCCGCCAGTCGGTTCACGGTGTCCAACCATTGTGTCGGATTCACGTCGTCGCTCGTCCCGGGACGGAGATGTGCGAGGAACTCGCGATTGCCGTGGGTTCCCGCGATCGGGGACGCGATCACGCCGTGAGTGCCGAGGCCGGCATCCCAGGCCGCCCAGAGGACGGTGGCGACGGCGTCGGCCCGGCGCCCGGCATCCGTCACCAGTCCTTCTCGGACGCCGGTGCGTCCGACTTCGAACTGCGGCTTGATCAGCAGCACGAGATCGCCGCGGGGATCGCAGACCGAGGCCGCCGCGGGCAGGACGTGAGTGAGGGAGATGAAGGAGAGGTCGCCGGTGACGAGCGAAGGAACGTCTGCCGAGCCGCTCGCCTCTGCGAGAGACGTCGGTGTCATGTGCCGCACGTTGAAGCCTTCGACCGAGATGACCTCGGGGAGCCCGGCAACCTCCGCGGAGAGCTGGCCGTGCCCGACGTCCACAGCGAGTACCCGGGTTGCGCCGCGCTCGACGAGGACCTGGGTGAACCCTCCCGTGGAGGCGCCCATGTCGAGGGCGACGCGTCCAGACGGGTCGACGTCGAAGGCGTCGAGGGCGGCGATGAGCTTGTGCGCAGCGCGGCTCACGTAGTGATCGGATGCCGCGACCTCGATCACCTGATCGTCGCCGACCTTCACGGAGGACTTCACCACGGGGTGCCCGTCGACGCTCACCAGGCCGGCATCGATGAGTTGCGCCGCGTGCGTGCGGCTACGCGCGAGCCCGCGAGCGGCGACAGCCGCGTCGAGGCGGGTGCTCATGCGTTCGGGTCGCGTGGACCCGATTCGAGGCGCTTGGCCAGCTCATCGTGGAGCAGTGCGTAGGCCGCGGCCCGCTCCCCCAAGGGCTGGTCCTCGATGACCTCGAGCGTTGAGAGGAGATCCTCCCGGCGCGCGTCGCCGTCCGCAGCATCCATCGACATGATCCCCACCCTACGCGGCCCCGCGGACGCGGGTCGTGAGGGGGAGCGCGCCGTGATCAGCGGCGGTGGAACGGGTCGGCGTACAGGCGCTCCGGCACACGGAAACCGTAGATCGCGCGACCGGTGGCCCAGATGGCAGCTGCGCCGGCACGGACGAGGTCGACGGGGCGATCCCCCTCCGAGACGATGTGCACGTCAGGTCCATCGATCCGCACAGAGGCGCCGCCGACCGTGGTCACATCGCCCTTGACGATCGTCTCGGGGTACGGCTCGTGGAGTTCCCGCAGGTCGCCGACGATGTACGTCGGACGCGAGACTGTCGGTGCCGCAAGGACGTGCTTGGGCCGATCGATTCCCGTGAGCACGAGGACCGATTCGATTCCGGCTGCCTGAGCGCCGGCGATGTCGGTGTCGAGCCGGTCGCCGATGAAGAGTGGATGCTGCGCCCCGAACCGCGCGACCGCTTCGTCGAAGATCGGCCGTTCGGGCTTTCCCGCGACGGTCGCAAGGCGACCGACGGCGGTGTGGACCGCGGACACGAGCGTGCCGTTACCCGGTGCGATGCCGCGAGACTGCGGGATCGTCCAGTCGGTGTTCGTCGCGATCCACGGGATGCCCCCCTCGTCTTCGGGCAGCGCGAGGGCGTAGGCGGCTTCGGCGAGCTGTGCCCAACCGACTTCGGGTGCGAAGCCCTGGACGACGGCCGCAGGCCTATCGTCTGCGCTCCGCGTCACCGCGTACCCCGCCTTCTCGAGCTCGAAGACGAGTCCGTCCCCGCCGACGACCAGGATCGTCGCACCGGCCGGCACCTTGTCGCGCAGAAGTCGGACCGCAGCCTGGGGGCTCGTGACCACTTCGCGCGGCTGCGTCTCGAGACCGAGGTCGGTGAGATGCGCCGCCACGACGCTGTCACGCCGCGAGGCGTTGTTCGTGATGTAGGCGAGCGGCCGCTGAGCGCGGGACGCTGTCAACGCTTCGACGGCGTGCGGGATCGCGGAGTCACCGGCATAGACGACGCCGTCCAGATCCGCGAGGACCAGATCGACGCCGTCCAGCGGAGTGGGCCGAGAGCGGGAGAAGAGTCCCATCAGGCGCGATCCTCCGGGCCGTCCTCCCGATCGGATGCCGGCGTCTCGGCGGTTTCGGAGGCATCCGGGCTCGCCGACGCAGCGGCATCCTTCTCGCCGTCGAGTTCGTCGACGGCCGAAACCTCGGCGTCGAACTCGGTTTCGAGCTCGCCCTCGGCTTCGTCGTCGATCTCGGTCTCATCGTCGTCGATCTCGTCGTCGCCCTCAGGCTCCTCATCGATCTCGATCTCGTCGATTTCATCGACCTCGATCGTCTCCGTGTCAGCGTCGATCTCTCCGAGCGCAGCCTCCGCGACATCTGCACGCCGCTGCCACTTCGCTGCTTCGTCGACCTGACCGAGCTCTTCGAGAACAGCCGCGCGCGCGGCGAAGAGGCCCGGGCTCCACGGATAGGCGGTGTCGGGATCGAGTTCGGGGATGTCGAGTTCCTGCAGGGCGCGGTCAGTCTGCCCCAGGTCTAGACGGGCGCCCGACATGGCGATCGCCAACTCGACGCGCACGTCCGTGGGAAGCGCTGCGCGGTCGACAGCGCGGCCGACCTCGAGGGCGCGATCCGGTCGCCCGACGCCGCGCTCGCTGTCGACCATGAGGGCGATCTGGTCGTCTCGACCGGAGATGCGACGGAACGTCCGCAGTTCCCGCAGAGCCAGCGCGAAGTCCCCGACTGCGTAAGCCGTGATCGCGACTGTTTCGCGGACGACTGCGATTCGGCCTGCGCTCCGGGATGCCGCCAGTGCGTGCTCGTGTGCCAGTGCCGGGTCGTCGTCGATGTGCAGTGCTGCCATCGCGAGGTGCCGAGCGACCTGCTCGGCATTGTCCTTGCTCAGTGTCTTCAGCTCGTTGCGGGCTGCCCCATTGAGGTCACGAGCTGTGATCTCGTCAGGTACGACCGGACCTGCCGGCATGCTGCGGCGGTCCGAATCCTGGGGCGGGCGAGACGATCGGCGGTCGCCGTCACGGCTCGGGTACGACGGCCGGTCCCCGTCCCGGCGCGGGTAAGAGGGGCGGTCCCCGTCCCGACGCGGGTAAGAGGGACGGTCCCCGTCCCGCTTCGGATACGACGGACGATCGCCATCCCGCTTCGGATACGAGGGGCGATCTCCGTCCCGACGCGGATAGGACGGCCGGTCTCCGTCGCGCTTCGGGTACGACGGACGATCGCCGTCGCGACGCGGGTACGACGGACGGTCTCCGTCGCGCTGCTCGTACGGACGGCGTTCCCCATCCCGCTTGGGATACGAGGGACGGTCACCATCGCGACGCGGATACGACGGACGATCGCCATCCCGCTTCGGATACGACGGACGATCGCCATCGCGACGCGGATACGACGGACGATCGCCATCACGCTTCGGATACGACGGACGATCGCCGTCGCGACGCGGGTACGACGGACGATCGCCATCACGACGCGGGTACGACGGACGATCGCCATCACGACGCGGGTACGACGGACGATCGCCATCACGACGCGGGTACGACGGACGATCGCCGTCGCGACGCGGGTACGACGGACGATCGCCATCACGACGCGGGTACGACGGACGATCGCCATCACGACGCGCGGACGAGGGACGGTCACCGTCACGCCGTTCATACGGACGGCGTTCCTCATCACGCTTCGGGTTCGACGAGCGGTCCCCGTCACGCTTCGGGTACGACGGACGGTCCCCGTCACGCTTCGGGTACGACGGACGATCTCCGTCACGTTTCTCGTACGGACGGCGTTCTCCATCCCGCCGCGGGTACGACGGTCGGTCGCCATCGCGACGCGGATACGAGGGCCGATCGCCACCACGGTTCTCGTTGGGACGACGATCCCCATCACGCTGCGGACGGTCACCATCACGCTTCGGATACGAGGGACGCTCCCCGTCGCGACGGGGAGCCGAACTCCGTTCGCCATCGCGACGCTCAGATGCACCGCGATCGCGATCTCCACGATCCGGGCGGGCGCGGTCGCGCGATCGATCGTCACGCGAGCTCGAGGAAGCAGGCGTGAACTTCCGCTTACCGCCCGACTTGTCAGGGCGCTTCTCGTCAGTCATCTTCTCTGTCCTCCTGCATACGCGTTAACGAGAAATGGCCACCCAACTTTGGGTGGCCATTTCACGAAAGAAGTCCGGCGGTGTCCTACTCTCCCACAGGGTCCCCCCTGCAGTACCATCGGCGCTGTGAGGCTTAGCTTCCGGGTTCGGAATGTAACCGGGCGTTTCCCTCACGCTATGGCCGCCGAAACACTATTGATGTTTCAATCTGCACAACGATTAAACGTTATGCGGTTCTCGACCGTACATCGAGAACCACTCAGTGGACGCAAGCACCTAAACGGTGTGTTATCAAGTCATCGGCTTATTAGTACCGGTCAGCTTCACGTGTTACCACGCTTCCACATCCGGCCTATCAACCCAGTAGTCTGGCTGGGAGCCTCTCACCCGAAGGTATGGAAATCTCATCTTGAGGCCGGCTTCCCGCTTAGATGCTTTCAGCGGTTATCCATCCCGAACGTAGCTAACCAGCGGTGCTCTTGGCAGAACAACTGGCACACCAGAGGTTCGTCCAACCCGGTCCTCTCGTACTAGGGTCAGATCCTCTCAAATTTCCTACGCGCGCAGCGGATAGGGACCGAACTGTCTCACGACGTTCTAAACCCAGCTCGCGTACCGCTTTAATGGGCGAACAGCCCAACCCTTGGGACCTACTCCAGCCCCAGGATGCGACGAGCCGACATCGAGGTGCCAAACCATGCCGTCGATATGGACTCTTGGGCAAGATCAGCCTGTTATCCCCGAGGTACCTTTTATCCGTTGAGCGACAGCGCTTCCACAAGCCACTGCCGGATCACTAGTCCCGACTTTCGTCCCTGCTCGACCTGTCAGTCTCACAGTCAAGCTCCCTTGTGCACTTACACTCGCCACCTGATTGCCAACCAGGTTGAGGGAACCTTTGGGCGCCTCCGTTACTTTTTGGGAGGCAACCGCCCCAGTTAAACTACCCACCATGCACTGTCCCTGAACCGGATTACGGTTCGAAGTTAGATATCCAGAGTGACCAGAGTGGTATTTCAACAATGACTCCACGGTAACTGGCGTCACCGCTTCAAAGTCTCCCACCTATCCTACACAAGCCACACCGAACACCAATACAAAGCTATAGTAAAGGTCACGGGGTCTTTCCGTCCTGCTGCGCGTAACGAGCATCTTTACTCGTAATGCAATTTCGCCGAGTTCGCGGTTGAGACAGTTGGGAAGTCGTTACGCCATTCGTGCAGGTCGGAACTTACCCGACAAGGAATTTCGCTACCTTAGGATGGTTATAGTTACCACCGCCGTTTACTGGGGCTTAAATTCTCAGCTTCGCCTTGCGGCTAACCGGTCCTCTTAACCTTCCAGCACCGGGCAGGCGTCAGTCCGTATACATCGTCTTGCGACTTGGCACGGACCTGTGTTTTTAGTAAACAGTCGCTACCCACTAGTCTCTGCGGCCTCCACGCCCTTTCGGAGTAAATCCTAATAAGCGGAAGGCCCCCCTTCTCCCGAAGTTACGGGGGCATTTTGCCGAGTTCCTTAACCACGATTCTCTCGATCTCCTTGGTATTCTCTACCTGACCACCTGAGTCGGTTTGGGGTACGGGCGGCTTGAACCTCGCGTCGATGCTTTTCTTGGCAGCATAGGATCACCCACTTTTTATCCGCATCGTGTCTCAGCCTATGTGAGAGACGGATTTGCCTATCTCTCGGCCTACGCACTTGCCCCGGGACAACCATCGCCCGGGATGGGCTACCTTCCTGCGTCACACCTGTTAATACGCTAGCCGCACCAGAACGGGGTCGAGCGTTAGACCGGCCGGCTTCACCCCGAAGGGATCCACTCAGCCGGGTTAGGACTCTTAGCACCACTGGATTAGCTTGGGCGGTTCTTCGCCGGTACGGGAATATCAACCCGTTGTCCATCGACTACGCCTGTCGGCCTCGCCTTAGGTCCCGACTTACCCAGGGAAGATTAGCTTGACCCTGGAACCCTTGGTCTTTCGGAGGACGTGTTTCTCACACGTCTTTCGCTACTCATGCCTGCATTCTCACTCGTGTAGCCTCCACGGCTGGTTCACACCGCCGCTTCGCTGGCCACACGACGCTCTCCTACCCATCAACACGGCTGGACCACGAAGGCCTACCAATAATGTCAATGCCACAGCTTCGGTGGCGTGCTTGAGCCCCGTTACATTGTCGGCGCGGAATCACTTGACCAGTGAGCTATTACGCACTCTTTCAAGGGTGGCTGCTTCTAAGCCAACCTCCTGGTTGTCAAGGCAACTCCACATCCTTTCCCACTTAGCACGCGCTTTGGGACCTTAGATGGTGGTCTGGGTTGTTTCCCTCTCGACTATGAAGCTTATCCCCCACAGTCTCACTGCTGCGCTCTCACTTACCGGCATTCGGAGTTTGGCTGACGTCAGTAACCTTGTAGGGCCCATCGGCCATCCAGTAGCTCTACCTCCGGCAAGAAACACGCAACGCTGCACCTAAATGCATTTCGGAGAGAACCAGCTATCACGAAGTTTGATTGGCCTTTCACCCCTATCCACAGCTCATCCCCTCAGTTTTCAACCTAAGTGGGTTCGGTCCTCCACGACGTCTTACCGTCGCTTCAACCTGGCCATGGATAGATCACTTCGCTTCGGGTCTAGGACATGCGACTGAATCGCCCTATTCAGACTCGCTTTCGCTACGGCTACCCCTCACGGGTTAACCTCGCCACATATCGCTAACTCGCAGGCTCATTCTTCAAAAGGCACGCTGTCACCCCTACTAAGGAGGCTCCAACGGTTTGTAAGCAAACGGTTTCAGGTACTATTTCACTCCCCTCCCGGGGTACTTTTCACCTTTCCCTCACGGTACTTGTCCGCTATCGGTCATCTGGGAGTATTTAGGCTTATCAGGTGGTCCTGACAGATTCACACGGGATTTCTCGGGCCCCGTGCTACTTGGGATACTCTTCGCGTCAAGAGAGGCATTTCGACTACGGGGTTGGCACCCTCTATGACCCGCCTTTCAATGCGGTTCGTCTATACCTTCTTGTAACGCCGACAGATCGGCAGAACTGTCTGAAAAGTCCCACAACCCCGAATACGCAACTCCTGCCGGATATCACACGTACTCGGTTTAGCCTGTTCCGGTTTCGCTCGCCACTACTAACGGAATCGCGGTTGCTTTCTCTTCCTGTGGGTACTGAGATGTTTCACTTCCCCACGTTCCCTCTACCCGCCCTATATATTCAGGCGGGAGTCACTAGGTCGGCACGCCGCCCAGCGGGGTTTCCCCATTCGGACACCCTCGGATCAAAACTTGCTTATCAGTTCCCCGAGGCTTATCGCAGATTGCTACGTCCTTCTTCGGCTCCAGATGCCAAGGCATCCACCGTTTGCTCTTAAAGACTTGAAATCACATGAGTTGAATCGTCAATCGAAATTGACTAATGATCTTTAAGATCATCTTTCTGAACCGATCAAAGATCAGTTCAAAGATGCTCGCGTCCACTGTGTAGTTCTCAAAGTACGGGCGGTACCCTCCCCACGCCGGCAACACCGACATAGAAAAGGCCCTGAGGTTCGTCATGCCACAACCCGAAGGTCACAACACATCCGGTCCCTCAGGACCCAACAGCGTGCATGTGCAAGAAGCCTTACCCCGAACCGTTCCAGACCCGAAGGCCGTACTGAATTCGAAGGTCACCCTCCCACACCTCGTCAAATGTTCCACCCATGAGCTCCCAGCGAGAACATTCGTCTCGATCTGGGTTCTGGAAGACCGAAGTCTTCAGATGCTCCTTAGAAAGGAGGTGATCCAGCCGCACCTTCCGGTACGGCTACCTTGTTACGACTTAGTCCTAATTACCGATCCCACCTTCGACGGCTCCCTCCACAAGGGTTGGGCCACCGGCTTCAGGTGTTACCGACTTTCATGACTTGACGGGCGGTGTGTACAAGACCCGGGAACGTATTCACCGCAGCGTTGCTGATCTGCGATTACTAGCGACTCCGACTTCATGAGGTCGAGTTGCAGACCTCAATCCGAACTGGGACCGGCTTTTTGGGATTCGCTCCACCTCGCGGTATTGCAGCCCTTTGTACCGGCCATTGTAGCATGCGTGAAGCCCAAGACATAAGGGGCATGATGATTTGACGTCATCCCCACCTTCCTCCGAGTTGACCCCGGCAGTATCCCATGAGTTCCCACCATTACGTGCTGGCAACATAGAACGAGGGTTGCGCTCGTTGCGGGACTTAACCCAACATCTCACGACACGAGCTGACGACAACCATGCACCACCTGTTTACGAGTGTCCAAAGAGTTGACCATTTCTGGCCCGTTCTCGTATATGTCAAGCCTTGGTAAGGTTCTTCGCGTTGCATCGAATTAATCCGCATGCTCCGCCGCTTGTGCGGGTCCCCGTCAATTCCTTTGAGTTTTAGCCTTGCGGCCGTACTCCCCAGGCGGGGAACTTAATGCGTTAGCTGCGTCACGGAATCCGTGGAATGGACCCCACAACTAGTTCCCAACGTTTACGGGGTGGACTACCAGGGTATCTAAGCCTGTTTGCTCCCCACCCTTTCGCTCCTCAGCGTCAGTAACGGCCCAGAGATCTGCCTTCGCCATCGGTGTTCCTCCTGATATCTGCGCATTCCACCGCTACACCAGGAATTCCAATCTCCCCTACCGCACTCTAGTCTGCCCGTACCCACTGCAGACCCGAGGTTGAGCCTCGGGATTTCACAGCAGACGCGACAAACCGCCTACGAGCTCTTTACGCCCAATAATTCCGGATAACGCTTGCGCCCTACGTATTACCGCGGCTGCTGGCACGTAGTTAGCCGGCGCTTTTTCTGCAGGTACCGTCACTTTCGCTTCTTCCCTGCTAAAAGAGGTTTACAACCCGAAGGCCGTCATCCCTCACGCGGCGTTGCTGCATCAGGCTTTCGCCCATTGTGCAATATTCCCCACTGCTGCCTCCCGTAGGAGTCTGGGCCGTGTCTCAGTCCCAGTGTGGCCGGTCACCCTCTCAGGCCGGCTACCCGTCGACGCCTTGGTGAGCCATTACCTCACCAACAAGCTGATAGGCCGTGAGCCCATCCCAGACCGAAAAATCTTTCCAACTGCTGACCATGCGGTCGCAGCTCATATCCAGTATTAGACGCCGTTTCCAGCGCTTATCCCAGAGTCAGGGGCAGGTTGCTCACGTGTTACTCACCCGTTCGCCACTGATCCACAGAGCAAGCTCTGCTTCACCGTTCGACTTGCATGTGTTAAGCACGCCGCCAGCGTTCATCCTGAGCCAGGATCAAACTCTCCGTAAAAGAAAAATACTGACAACGACCGGAATAGGCCGAAGCAGCGAGTTTGAACTGACCAAACAGATAAATCATTGCTGACTATCTAATGCCGACTTCCCGGAAGAAGCCGGACTTTGATCCAAAGGAATCTCACCCAGCCGAAACTGGGTAGAGGTTATTTGGCATTTGACAAGTGCACGCTGTTGAGTTCTCAAGGATCGGATGCTCCCACACCACCCACAAGGGCTTCGTAGTGAGGCAACCTCTCTACTCTTCGCTCGACTCCCGTACGGGACGGCATGCAGCAACCAGAAGGTCGTACAGGCTCATCACCACGGGGCTTCGAGGTGGAGTCCCCATCCTAGACCACAAGGCCTTGTTCTCTCTAGGAGAGGTTTGGGATGGATTTTGTTCTCCGCTTGAGGGGGCCGGAGGCCTTTCGGACTCTCGCTCTTCCCTGTGGGGCGAACAAGTAATAAGTTACGCGGCTGCCAGGAGTCGGGCAAATCACGCCCGCATCCCGGGCGTGTCGCGTGGTGCACGAGCCCTGACGAACGGCGACGGCCGCCCACTCTCCGGGAGAGAACGGGCGGCCGTCAGGCGAGTGGCCGGTCAGGCGACGAAGACTCCGGCGAGGGTCTTCTTGCCTCGCCGAACCACGGAGACTCCGCCCGGCAAGGTCCCGGACACCATGTACGTGTCGTCCGCGATCTTCTCGCCGTCCACGCTCACGCCCCCCTGGGCGATCGCTCGCCGTGCCTCACTCGCACTCGGGACGAGTGCGGTGTCGATCAACGCTTGAACGATTGGGACGGGCTGTTCCGCCACCACGTGCGGAAGCTCGGAGAGAGCGGACCGGAGGGTCGCCGCATCCAAACTGCGGAGATCCCCCTGCCCGAAAAGAGCTTCGGTCGCGGCGATGACGGCCTCCGTCGCCTCGAGGCCATGGACGACGGCACACACCTCGAGTGCGAGGCGCTTCTGAGCTGCCCTCCGAAAGGGTTCGGTTTCGACGAGGCCCGCGTACTCCTCGATCTTTTCTCTGGTGAGGAACGTGAAGATCTTCAACCGCTGGACGACGTCCGCGTCCGCCGTCGATAGCCAGAATTGGTAGAACGAGAACGGGCTCGTCAGCTCAGCGTCGATCCAGATCGCATTGCCCTCGCTCTTGCCGAACTTCGTGCCATCGCTGTTGGTGATTAGCGGAGTGCCGATCGCGTGCACGCTGACCCCCTCGACGCGATGGATGAGGTCCGTTCCGCTCGTGAGGTTGCCCCATTGGTCCGATCCGCCGGTCTGGAGAACGCAGCCGTACTGGCGGAAGAGCTCGAGGAAGTCCAGTCCCTGCAGGATCTGGTAACTGAATTCCGTGTAGCTGATGCCGGCATCCGAGTTGAGCCGGGCGGCGACGGCATCCTTCTTCAGCATGGTGCCGACGCGGTAGTGCTTTCCGATCTCTCGAAGGAAGTCGATCGCGGACAGCGGCGCCGTCCAGTCGAGGTTGTTGACCATCCGAGCCGCGTTCTCCCCGTCGAAACTGAGGTAACGCTCGATCTGGCTACGGAGCCGTCCTACCCAGTCGGCGACGGTCTCTCGCGAGTTGAGGGTGCGCTCCGCTGTCGGACGAGGATCGCCGATGAGCCCCGTCGATCCCCCCACGAGTCCGAGGGGATGGTGTCCGGCGAGTTGTAGACGTCGCACGGTCAGCAACTGCACCAGATGCCCGAGGTGCAGCGACGCCGCCGTCGGGTCGAATCCGCAGTAGAACGTGATGGGGTCGCCACCGAGAAGCTCCCGCAGCGCCCCCTCGTCGGTCGACACGTGCACAAGGCCGCGCCAGACGATCTCGTCCCATACGTTCTCGAAGGACGGGTCGTTGGCGGGTGCGAGGGCCGTCACTTCGACGCTCGGAACGGTTTCAGACACGCCTTCCAGGCTACCAGCGGGGTCCGGGCGGATCAGTCCGGTGACACCTCGTCGTAGAGGCCGATCACGTTGCCCTCCGAATCGCGGAGATAGACCCAGCGCGAGCGCTCGGTGAGCGGCTGGATCTCCCCCACCTGCTCACCGCCGGCAGCGACGGCGAGTGCGACGGTGTCCTCGATTCGGTCCACGGTGAAGACGACCGTCGGGTGCGGCACGACATCCCGGACGTGAAGGTCGCCGTTGGCGCCCTCGCCATCGGGCTGTGTGATCGTCCCCATCTCCTCGCCCCAGGGGGTGTAATCGAAGCCGAGGACGTCTTTGTAGAAGGCCTGCGCCCGATCGATGTCATCGACGGGAATCTCGAAGTGCTCCATTTTCGCCATGCCGAGAGACAAGCAGATAAATCTCGGGGCGGCAAGGATCAGGTGGACGTCCCCCACCAGAGCAAGAAGGCTGCGCCGAGCGCCGACGCCCAACTGACGAGGCTGCCGATGAGGAAGTACTCGGCGCGCGTGCCGAGATCGGTGTCGCGGGAGATCTCCGGGAACCGCACGATCCCCTTCGCGGCGAGGACGGCGGCGAGCAGCGTGAATGCTCCCGTCACGGTCAGGGCGAACACCAGCACCCGTTCGAGCGGCCCGATGAGGCGGCCGCCCTTAAGCACGGTCGGCGCATCCGACGCGACATCGCCGCCCCGGAGTGCGGATCGGACCACGACGTTGCCGGACTCTGTCAGGAAGACGAGCGTCCCGACAACGAAGACGCCGACGTCGAGACTGACGGCACCCAGCGGCGAGTCGACCGGCCAGAGCGCTCCCAGCGGGCCTTGATCGGCGCGGACACCTTCGAATGCGACGGCGCCGAGTGTCACAAGTGCAACGCCGACGATCGGCCACAGGCCCGACCGCCCCACGGTGGAACCCGGGGTCGCGACGACCCACAGCACGGCGACGCCCACAGCGACGAACGCCCAGATCGCGGCATCTGCTCCGGCGGAGCCGATCAGGACAGCGAGGACCGCGAGTGCATAGCTCGGCACACGGAGACGTGCCGGGACGTGCAGGCGAATGAGATCTGCGAGGCCGACCGCCAGCAGGACGATCCCGGCGCCGATCACGGCAGATCCTTGACCAGGTCGGCGAACCCCGCGACGAGCGCGGCCGAGCCGGCACTCGCGAGAGCCTGTGAGACCGCCGGTTGGGTGATTCCCTCGGCATCCGCCAGTTCGCGCTGGGTGCGCCCGAGGCACCTGCCGTACGTGAGGCGGCGACTGCGGTCGCTCATCGAAGCGACGAGCTCGTCGCGGGCGAGGACGTAGGCGTTGGCGTACGCGATGCGTTCGAGCATGACGGCATCCTCTCCCTCCGCGGCGGCGATCCTCGTGCGTGCCCGCGGCACGGCGCGGTCCTGCAGACGGTGAGCCTCGTCGATCGCGGCACGCGCAGCCCACCAGCCGGGCCCGTCGGTGATGGTGTCATCAATGGGGTCGACATCTCCGACGCCGAGCCCGAACCGCAGGTGCACGCCGTCCGGGAGGCGCAGCTGAACCAACAGGAGCGAGGTCAAGGCGGCCGCGAGATCGGGGTAGACGGCCTGGAACTCGTCGCCGACGGTCGCCGTCATGGGAGATGTCGTCACCGGGTGGTCGGCATGTACCTGATGAGCGGTCGCGACGATCGAGCGCTGCGCTCCCGCGCGATCGACGAGATCGCGCGAGCCGACGATGTCGGCGATCACAGCGACACGGGGAGTCATGACAGGAAGAGTACGGCGGTTATGTCTCCCGCGCAATAAGACTTTTGCTTATTGTCTTGCGGATATAAGCGAGGCGGGCTCGCGTCACAGACGGAGGTCGCGCGCGAGCTCCTGCGCACGTGCGACGAGCGCAGATCGCTGCTCCGTCACCCGTGTGGGCGCCGTCCCCCCGACCCCGTCTCGGCTCGCGACGGATCCCTCGATCGTCAGCACCTCGCGGACGTCGGCATCCAGATGTTCCGACACTTCTGCCAGCAGAGCGTCGTCGGCGTCCTCGAGCCCGATCCCACGCACCTCGCACGCCTGGACGAGCGCACCCGAGATCTCGTGTGCGTCGCGGAAGGGGACGCCGCGTTTCACGAGCCAGTCGGCCACGTCGGTGGCCAGCGAGAAACCCTCGGGCGCGGAGCTGCTCATGCGGTCGGTGTCGAAACGCAACGTCGCGATCATCCCGGCGAATGCCGGGAGGAGCACCTCGAGCGTCGCCACCGAGTCGAAGACGGGCTCCTTGTCCTCCTGCAGGTCGCGGTTGTAGGCGAGCGGCAGAGCCTTCAACGTGGCGAGAAGACCCGTGAGGTTTCCGATCAGACGGCCCGACTTGCCCCGAGCGAGCTCAGCGATGTCAGGGTTCTTCTTCTGCGGCATGATGCTCGACCCGGTCGAGAAGCCGTCGTCGAGGCGGACGAACGAGAACTCTCGCGTGTTCCAGATGATGATGTCTTCGGCGAACCGCGAGATGTCGACGCCGATCATCGCGGCGATGAACGCGAACTCCGCGACGACGTCGCGGGATGAGGTGCCGTCCATCGAGTTCTCTGCCGGGCGTGCCAGGCCCAGATCCTGCGCCACCGCCTGCGCATCGAGACCGAACGTCGCACCGGCGAGCGCTCCCCCGCCGTACGGCGAGACGGATGCGCGGGCGGTCCAATCGCGGAGACGCTCGAGGTCACGGATGAGCGGCCAGGCGTGCGCTTGAAGGTGGTGGGCCAGCAGGACGGGCTGGGCGTGCTGGAGGTGAGTGCGCCCGGGCATGATCGCGGCGGGGTGCGATTCCGCCTGCGCGACGATCGCATCGATCACACGGAGGAGGTCACGCGCGATCACCCGGGAGTGGTCGAGGAGGAACAGACGCACGAGGGTGGCGATCTGGTCGTTCCGGCTGCGACCCGCGCGAAGCTTTCCGCCGAGCTCGGGACCGACCTCGCGGATCAGCGCCGCTTCCAGGGCGCCGTGGACGTCCTCATCCGAATCGACGGCCACCAGATCGCCGGCGCGCACCGCCTCACCGAGCGCGTCGAGCCCGGCATGCATCCGCGCTTCTTCGTCCGTCGTGAGGTACCCCGCACCGGCCAGGGCACGAGCGTGGGCGTGCGATCCCGCGAGGTCGTACTCCGCCAATGACCAGTCGAAGTGGGTGGAACGGCTGAGTGCGACCAGTTCCGGCGAGGGTCCGGTCGCGAACCGCCCGCCCCACAGTGCACCCTGATTCGTCGCGTCGCTCTTGCTCTCACTCACGGATACACCCTATCGGCGGGGTCGAGGCTCCACCCCGGCACCAGGCGGCGCGAGACGAACGCCAACCCGCGCTCGAGCGGGCCCTGGCCGCGCAGCACTGCCCACAACGTGCAGAACACGACGGCGCCCAGACAGAACCACCAGAAGAGTCCGAGATCGCGGAATGCACCGAGGTCCGTCGTGTCGTCGAAGACACCGAGAGCCACGACAGCCCACACCAGCACCTGGCCGACATACGCGGTCAGCGGCATGGATCCCACCGCGCGGAGCGGAGTCACCAACCACGTCAGCGGCGTGCGACACAGCAGGAGACAGGCTCCGATGATGGCCACCGCGAACCCGCCTGACGAGATGACTTCCACGAGACCACCGCTGTGCGCTTCCCCCGCGAAGACGGCCTCGCCGTACGTTCCCGGTGACGACATGCCGCCCGCGCTCGCGACGATCGCGAGGACGCTCCCGATCACGACCGCGGCGACGCCGCCCGCGAGGATCGTCACCTGGTTGGTCGCGCTCCGCAGATCCGTCCGCCCGAGCGCGATACCCGCGGTCACGAACGCGATCCACAACGGGAACGGGTACGCCCACCCGGTGAACAAGAACAGCGTCTCCCCCGACTCGCCGGTCCAGATCGGGAGGGCGTCGAGGAAGGGAAGCACCCAGGGCATGAGGATCGCGACGGATGCCGCAATCGCCCAGAGCACCCGGACGGACAGCGCGAGGAGGGGGAGAGCGAGAAGGAACAGGATGCCGTAGGCCTGGAGGATCACGTAGATCGGGACGCCCGTCGCCGTGAGGAGCACACCGATCATCCACAGTGCGACGGCCCGGACGGCGAGCCGGCGCCTGCTCACCCGGAGCCGCTCGCCGTGGTGCGGCATCCTGCCACCGGACATGAGCGCGATCGAGACTCCCGCGAGGATCGCGAAGAGGATCGACGAACGGCCGTTGACGAGGTCGACCCACGACGACGGATCCGACAGCGTCAGGTCTTCGTCGATCGTCAGCAGGTGGGCGGCGAGCATCCCGAAGACGGCGAGCGCCCGGGCGAGATCGATGCCGTGGAGCCTGGCGGGGCCGTTCCAGCTCCGCCAGGCATCCGTCACTGCTGACGCAGCAGCCACACCAGCAGCGCCTTCTGCGCGTGCAGGCGGTTTTCCGCCTCGTCCCACACCACGCTCTGCGGCCCGTCGATCACGTCGGCGTCGACCTCGTAACCGCGGTCCGCAGGAAGGCAGTGGATGAAGATCGCATCGTCCTGCGCCAGTGCCATCGTCTCCTGCGTGACCTTGTAGGCGCCCAGGTCGCGAAGACGTGCGATCTTCTCCTCTTCCTTGCCCATCGACACCCATGTGTCGGTGACGATGACGTCGGCCCCGGCGGCGGCTTCGAGGGGGTCGGTGTACAGGGTGAGAGAACCCCCGGTAGAGGCGGCGACGCGATCGGCGTCGGCGACGACGTCAGGACGCGGCGCGTAGGCATCGGGCGACGCGATGCGCACGTGCATACCCGCGGTGACGCCCGCGAGAGCGTAGGAGTGCGACATGTTGGACAGTCCGTCACCGAAGAACGCGAGCGTGAGGCGGGCGAGCGAGCCCTTGTGTTCGCGGATGGTCAGGAGGTCGGCGAGCAGCTGGCAGGGGTGGAAGTCGTCGCTGAGCGCGTTCACGACGGGGACACGCGTTCCCGCCGCCATCTCCTCGAGACCCGCCTGGGCGTAGGTGCGCCAGACGATCGCCGCGACCTGGCGCTCGAGCACGCGCGCCGTGTCGGAGGGGGTCTCCTTGCCGCCGAGCTGGCTGTTGGCCGTCGAGATGATGAGCGGCGATCCGCCCAGATCGGCGATGCCGACCGCGAACGACACCCGGGTGCGGGTGGAGGACTTGTCGAAGATGACCGCGACGGTCTGCGGCCCTTCGAGGGGCTTCTCCCTCCAGCGATCAGCCTTCAGCTCGAGGGCGAGGTCGAGGATCTCGGCCTGCTCAGCGGGGGTCAGGTCGTCGTCGCGCAGCAGATGGCGGGTCATGCGGAGGCCTCCGGGGTCTCGTGGGTGTCGTCGAGCATCAGGGCGTCCTCGACGGTGGCGAGGGCTCGGGCGAACAGGGTCTGGAATTCGTCGATCTCGACGTCACCGATCGTCAGCGCCGGCGCGAGACGAATCGTCGAGTCGTTGGCCGCGTTGATGATCAACCCGTGTTGCTGGGCGGCGGCGACCACCGCCCCGGCGACGGGATGCCGCAGGGCGACGCCGATCAGAAGGCCCTGGCCGCGGCATCCCTCGACCAGGGCGGAACCGATCGCCGTCACCGCGTCGCGGATCTGCTGACCGCGCTCCGCGGCAGCGTCGACCAACCCGGCGCTCTCGATCTCGTCGAGGACGGCGGACGCGACGGCCGTCGCCAGCGGGTTTCCCCCGAACGTGGAGCCGTGGGTTCCGGGGTAGAAGAGGTCGCTGGCCGCGCCGAACGTGATGAGCGCGCCGATCGGGATGCCGTTGCCGATGCCCTTCGCGACCGTGATCGCGTCGGGCGTGATGCCGGTGTGCTGGAACGCGAACCACGCGCCGGTCCGGCCCGCGCCCGTCTGGATCTCGTCGATGATGAGCAGGGCGCCGTGACGCTCGGTCAGCTCACGGGCGGCGGCGAGGTATCCCTCCGGCAACTCGAGGACACCGGCCTCCCCCTTGATCGGCTCGACGAACAGCGCTGCCACGCGGTCGTCGATCGCGGCTTCGAGCGCCTCGATCGTCGAATCGAGGAACTCGACGCCGGGAACCATCGGCTCGAACGGCTGCTGCATCGCGGGCTTGCCGGTGAGGGCGAGCGTTCCCATGGTGCGGCCGTGGAAGGCGTTCTTCAGGGCGAGGATGCGGGGGCGATCCGCCCCGCCGTGGAGTCGAGCGAGCTTGAACGCCGCCTCGTTCGCCTCGGCGCCCGAGTTGCCGAAGTAGACCCGGCCGGACTCACCCGTGCCGGCGAGACGCTTCAGCCGAGCAGCGAGCCCCAGCTGAGGAGGCGTCGCGAAGTAGTTCGAGACGTGACCCAGGGTCGCGGCCTGATCCGCCACGGCCTTCACGAACACCGGGTGGGCGTGGCCGAGGGAGATGACCGCGATGCCGCCGAGGAAGTCGAGGTAGCGGGTGCCCTCGTCATCCCACAGGTGCGCACCCTCGCCGCGCACGAGCAGCGCGAACCGGTCTCCCGAGTTGAGGACGAGGTCGCGAGACGCGTCATCCTTCCAGCTCACCGTCGCCTGCGCGGTCATCCCGCCACCACCTCTGTTCCGATTCCGCGTTGCGTGAAGAGCTCGACCAGCACCGAGTGCGGCTGCCGGCCGTCGATGATCGCCGCCCGGTCGACGCCGCCGTCGACGGCATCGAGGCAGGCTTGCATCTTGGGGATCATCCCCGACTCCAGGCTCGGCAGCATCGTGCGGAGCTCCGTCGCCGTCAGGTGCGAGACGAGCGAATCGCGGTTCGGCCAGTCGGCATAGAGGCCCGCGACATCGGTCAGGATCACGAGTTTGACCGCGCCGAGAGCCACGGCCAGCGCGGCGGCCGCGGCATCCGCGTTCACGTTGAGCGAGCTCCCCGGGTGATCGACGTCGGGCGCGATCGACGACACCACGGGCACCCGGTCGGCCGCGAGGTGGTCGAGGATCGCCGTCGGGTCGACTCCGACGACGTCACCGACGTGGCCGAGGTCGTGCTCGGCGCCGTCGACGACGACACCGCGACGGCGGCCGCGGAAGAGCCCCGCGTCCTCGCCCGACATCCCGGTCGCGAACGACCCGTGCGCGTTGATGCGGGACACGAGCTGCGGATTGATCTGGCCGGCCAGCACCATGCGGACGACGCCGATCGCCTCGGTGCTCGTGACGCGGTATCCGCCCTTGAACTCGCTGGCGATGGAGAGCCGGTCGAGCATCTTGGAGATCTGCGGACCGCCGCCGTGGACGACGACCGGCTTCACGCCGACATGGTGCAGGTAGGCGATGTCGTCGGCGAACGCGGCCTGCAGCTCCTCGCTGACCATCGCATTGCCGCCGTACTTGATGACGACGATCTGATCGCGGAATCGCTTGAGCCACGGGAGGGACTCGACGAGGACCGCAGCCTTGCCGGCGGCTTCTTCAGGAGTGGTCTTCTGGATGTCGGTCATGACGAGTAGGCACTGTTCTCGTGGACGTAGTCGTGCGTGAGGTCGTTCGTGAGGATCGTCGCCGCCGCGTCTCCGACGCGCAGGTCGATACGGATGTGCGTCGCGCGTGGCGTCAGGTCGACCTCCTCGCGCGGGCGATCGGGGCCGCCGGCCGTGCAGACGCGGACCCCATTGAAGGACACGTCCACGTCGTAGGGGTCGAAGGCGGCATCCGTCGTGCCGATCGCGGCGAGGACGCGACCCCAGTTGGGGTCGTTGCCGAAGATCGCAGCCTTGAAGAGGTTGTTGCGCGCGACCGAGCGGCCGACGGTGACGGCGTCGTCCTCGTTCGCGGCGCCGACGACCTCGATCGTGATGTCGTGGCTCGCCCCCTCGGCATCCCCCTGCAGCTGCGCGGCGAGATCGAGGCAGAGCTCGGTGAGGGCGGCGGCGAACTCGGCAGGCTCGGGACGGATGCCGCTGGCTCCGCTCGCGAGGAGTGTCACCTGATCGTTCGTCGACATGCAGCCGTCGGAATCGAGCCGGTCGAAGCTCACCCGGGTCGCATCGCGGAGCGCGGCGTCAGCCGACGGCGCATCGAGGTCGGCATCGGTCGTGATGACGACAAGCATGGTCGCAAGTCCCGGCGCCAGCATGCCGGCGCCCTTGGCCATGCCGCCGATGGTCCAGCCGCCCCGCGTGACGACGGCGCGCTTCGGCCGCGAGTCGGTCGTCATGATGGCGAGGGATGCCGCCTCTCCCCCGTCCGTCGAGAGGGCTGCGACGCCCTGGTCGACACCGTCGAGCACTTTGCCTCGGAAGATCTCGTCGCCCGTACCGATGAGCCCCGTCGAGCAGACGAGAACATCGCCCGCGCCGACGCCGAGCAGCTCAGCCACCCTCTCCGCGGTCTGATGCGTGGTCTGGAATCCGAAGGAGCCGGTGAAGCAGTTGGCCCCGCCGGAGTTGAGGACGATCGCCTCGACGACACCGTCGCCGATGACCTGCTGCGACCAGAGGATCGGGTTCGCCTTGGCGCGGTTCGTCGTGAAGACGGCGGCACCGACCTTCTTCGGACCGCGGTTCACGACGACGGCGACATCGGCTGCCCCCGTCGATTTCAGAGCGACGGCGACTCCGGCCGCCTCGAATCCCTGCGCTGCCGTGACGCTCACGGTGCCACTCCGTTCACACTCAAGCCCGTCGTCTCGGGGAGGCCGAGGGCGATGTTCATCGATTGGATCGCGGCACCGGCGGTGCCCTTGACGAGGTTGTCGACCGCTGCCACAACCACAACGCGGCCGGCGGCGCGATCGATCGCGAGGCCGAGGAGCGCGGTGTTGGCGCCCAGCACGTCTGCGGTGCGCGGGAAGGATCCCTCCGGAAGCAGGTGCACGAACGGCTCATCGGCGTATGCCGACTCCCACGCGTCACGGATCTGCGCGTCGGTGACGCCGGGCGCGATCGGGGCGGTCGAGGTGGCGAGGATGCCGCGGGACATGGGGACGAGAACGGGAGTGAACGAGATGCGGATGTCGCCGGCAGCGGGCGCGGCGGCGGCGAGCGCCTGTCGGATCTCGGGGATGTGCCGATGCGTGCCGCCCACGGCATACGGGTTGGCGGTGCCGAGGACCTCGGACGCGAGCAGGTTCGTCTTGAGGCTCTTGCCCGCGCCGGACGGGCCGACGGCGAGAACGGTGACGATGTCGCCGGGATCGATGACTCCCGCGGCGACACCCGGCGCGAGGCTCAGCGAGACGGTCGAGGCGTTGCATCCGGGGGCCGCGATCCGGCGTGCACCGACGAGTGCGCCGCGCTGCTTCTCGGATCCGACGACCAGTTCGGGCACGCCGTATGCCCACGGCTCCGAGAACGCGCCGCCGTAGAACGCGTCCCACGCCGCCGAGTCGGTCAAGCGATGGTCCGCGCCCGCATCGATGACGAGCGGCACGTCCGACAGCATGTCGGTGTACTGCGCGGACTGCCCATGAGGCAGCGCGAGGAACACGATGTCGTGGCCGGCGAGTACCTCGGGGGTGGTGTCCTGCAGCGTTAGGTGCGCGAGTGAGCGCAGGTGCGGCTGATGGTCGATGAGGGGCTGCCCGGCGTTCGAGTGCGCCGTGACGGTGCGGATCTCGACGTCGGGGTGCGATGCGAGGAGGCGGAGGATCTCGCCGCCCGCATAGCCGGAAGCGCCGGAGACGGCGACCGAGAAGGTCATGGAGTCAACCTTATTGTCTGGGGTGGATGGGCCGAGGACGGCGACACCTGCGGCTCGATCCGCAGCACGCGGAGAGCGGGAGGGGTCGCCTAGCGTCGGCGGTCGCCCCGACGTCGACGCGCGCTGACCACCGTCGAAACGGTGAGGGTCGCGGGCGAGGACATACCGCGACGGTAGTGCCGCAGCATCCGTCGTCGCAAATCGAGGTCAGCGACCGGCGACGAACGACTCGATGAGGGCGAGCTCCTCGGCGCGCTCGAGGCCGCTCGAGCGGGAACGGGAAACCCCTCGGGCGCGCTCGTCCTGGAGGACTCGCTCGATCGTTTCGGACAGGGGACGGATGCCGCCGCCCGCCGCGCGGTAGGCGGCCCCGCTCCGCGCCGCAAACCCCCGCACCTCGGCCGGCAGCCACAGCGGCAACGATCGTGGGCCCGCCCAATGCGCGACGCCGTGACGCTCGAGCCAGTCGGCGGGTGCGGCATGCACCTCGCCGGTGTGGCCGGCGGCATCCCGTGCGAGATCGAGGACGTGGCCGAGCGGATGCGACTCCCCCACGGCGTCGACCACGCCGTCGAACCCGCGGGCGCCCGACGAGACGATGAAGGCGACCAGGTCGTCGACATCGATCACCTGTGCGCGAAGCCCGGCGGCCTCGGGGACGAGGACGGATTCGGTGGTCGCCGCCGCGAACCGCGCCGGCCAGTAGCCGAATCGGTCGGTCGGATCGCCGGGGCCGACGATGAGGCCAGGGCGGATGACGGCGACGCGGACGGCAAGCGCGGCGGCCGCGTGTTCGCAGGCGACCTTTGCTCGCGCGTAGTCGTACGGCTCGCCGTCGCCCAGCGGCTCGACCACTGCGGCGCGCTCGTCGGCGCCGGGGCGATCGGCCTCGGCGTAGACCGACACACTGGAGATGTACGTCGCGTGTGCGGCACGCTCGCCCAGTGCGGACGCAGCCTGCGCCACGTGGCCGGGACTCGAGGAGATGTCGACGATCTCGTCCCACTCGACGTCGTCGAGGGCGTCGTTCGCGCCCGGTTCGGAGCGGTCGGCCACCACGAGATCCGCCCCGGCGGGGGCGGGCCTGTCGCCCCGCGCGAGCACGGTCACCCGCGCGCCGCGCTCGACCCACGCCTGCGCGACGAGGCGGCCGACCCAGCCTGTTCCGCCGAGAACGAGGACGCGGTCGCTCATGTCGGCAGTGACCGGATGCGATCGAAGAGCTCGGGCCCGGAGCGGTCGAACGTCCGTCCACCGAGGAACACGCCGAGCACGACGACTCCCCCGCCGACGATCACGCCCGTGGCGAGCGTCGCCCACGCCCAGCCCTCGCCGCCCTGCACCATGCCGGTGACGGCGAGCACGAGAGTGGGAAGGGAGAGGACGCCGATCACGGCCCAGACGACGAACGCCATCAGGCCGCTGACGAAGGTCTGGCCCGGGACGCTCTTGAACGGGCTGTCCCCGGGAGCGGCGACCGGGGTGATGATCATCGCGGACGTCACCGCCGAGACGCCGTACCCCGTGAGCAGGACCCCGAGAGCGGCGCCGAGGACGAGCGGCAGACGCCCGGCATCCGTACTCAGGACGACGGTGACGACCGAGAGGACGACCACGAGCGGGATGCCGACGCACGCCGCTCCGAGCAGACGCCCGAGCCGATCGTCCCGCCCCCGGATCCCGGTCGCCAGGACCGTCGCGTACGCCGTGCCGTCGTAGGAGATGTCGGTGTAGCTCGCGATCGCCAGCATGAAGGCGACCAGGACGGGCGACGCGGCGAACCCCAAGCCGTCGACACCCCCGATGAAGGCGAACAGGACCGGGAAGATGGGGACGACGAGGAGCTGACGGATGTACCGCGGATCGCGGAGCCAGGCCGTGAGCGAGCGCGCCCAGGTCGCTCCGATGCCGCCGGTCGGCATCACGCCGAAGAGTCCGAGCTTTCCCGCCTTCACGCGGCGACTCGTCTGATGCGGCGGAGACGAGGTCGCGCCGTCGACCGCCCGCGACCAGGCCCACCAGAGCAGGCCCAGGCTGACGATCGCAACGCCCGAGCGAGCGAGGGCCAGCAGCCCGTCACCCGCGGCGAGCGCGGGAGCGACGCCCCACGCGGCCCCGAGAGGCGTCCACGGCAGGACGTCGGCCGCGGCGGCGAGCCGATCGCCCAACGAGCCGCCTCCGCCGTCGAGCAGAGCGAGTATCCCCGTGAGGAGAGGCCCCGAGAGCATCGCGACGACGAGGACGAGCGTGCCGATGAACTCGCGCCCGCGCCGGTTGCCTCCGAACCCGCCGGACAGCTCCGCGACGAGGCGGGAGGCGACGACGCAGATCGCCACCCCGACGATGGCGGCGGGGATGCCGGCGAGGGCAGCCAGCGGCCAGCGGAGCCAGAGGACGAGAGAGATCAGGGCGAGGAGGGTCGTGACGACCCCGGGGATGCCGGTCACCGCGGTACCGACGAGCGCGAGCATCGTCTGACGGCGAGTGAACGGGAAAGGCGCGAGGCGCCGCGCATCGATCGACGTATCCATCCCTGCGACGATGATGGGACCGAGAACCCACCCGAGGATGAGCGCGCTCCCGGCGATGATGCTGACTTCGGCCGCGGCCTCGAGCGACCCGAAGAGGCTGAGCGACACGATGCCCGCGGTGAGAGAGGTCAGGATGCCGAGCCCCCACAGCACCCCGAAGATGAACCCGACGAGTTGCCAGGGCCGCCGGGCGAGGGTGTTGAAGAGGGCGCGGTACCGGAGCTTCAGGACTGTCGCAACCACTGCGGCCCCTCGCTCTGGTGACGACCGCCGACGAGATCGACGAAGCGGTCCTGCAGGCTCTGCCCGCCGCGGACCTCGTCGATCGTGCCGGCCGCGAGCACTCGACCCGCCGCGATGACCGCGACGTGGTCGCACATGCGCTGCACGAGGTCCATCGAGTGGCTCGACACGATGACCGATCCGCCCGAGGCCGTGTAGCTCCGGAGGACGTCCTCGATGTTCGCCGCCGAGACGGGATCGACGGATTCGAACGGCTCGTCGAGGACGAGGAGACGCGGAGCGTGGACGAGCGCGCACGCGAGCGCGATCTTCTTGGTCATGCCGGCGGAATAGTCGGCGACGATCGTCCCGGCCGCCGGTCGCAGGTCCATCAAGTCGAGGAGGTCGGATACGCGCGGCGCGATCTCCGTGCGCGGTAGGCCGAACATCATCGCGGTGTAGGTGATGAGCTGCTCGCCCGTGAGGCGGTCGAACAGCCGGATGCCGTCGGACAGGTTGCCGATGATGCGCTTCGCCGCAACGGGGTCGCGCCACACGTCGATGCCGTGCACCCAGGCGCCACCGGCGTCGGGGCGGAGGAGGCCGGTCGCCATCGAGAGAGTCGTGGTCTTTCCCGCGCCGTTCGGCCCGACGAGCCCATAGAACGAGCCGGCGGGGACGACGAGGTCGATCCCGGCGACGGCGGGAGTCGATCCGAACTGCTTGAAGAGACCGGAGAGCTGGAGGGCGGGGACGGTTCGTGGCTCACTCACCCGGCGAGCCTAGCGAACGCCCTCGCTCCGATGTCAGCCCCACCTGACACAGTGTCCGTATGCTCCGAACGCTCGCCGTCTCCGGCTACCGGTCCCTCCGCGATGTCGTGCTTCCGCTCGGCGAACTCACCGTCGTCACAGGACCGAACGGCTCGGGCAAGTCGAACCTCTACCGGGCGCTTCGCCTGCTCGCGTCGGCGGCGACGGGCGACCTCGTCGGCGCGGTGGCCCGTGAAGGCGGTCTTCCGTCACTGTTGTGGGCGGGACCGGAAGAGGGCGGCGATCAGGGCACGGTCCGCCGCAACCCGATCGCCGTGCAGCTGGGGTTCTCATCGGATGAGCTGGGGTACCTCGTCGATCTCGGCATCCCGCAGATCGCTCAGGACAGCGTGTTCGCCCGCGATCCCGAGATCAAGCGCGAGCAGGTGTTCGCCGGTCCCTTCGCCAAACCCGCCACCCTGCTCATCGACCGCCTCCGCTCCCAGACCCGCATCCGCGACGGCGCCTGGGTGTCCCTCGATCAGAAGCTCGCGCCGTTCGAGAGCATCATCACCGACCTCGCCGAGGGAGACACGGCACCCGAGCTGCTGGGGCTCCGCCGCATCATGAACGGCTGGCGATTCTACGACCACTTCCGAGTGGATGCCGACGCGCCCGCCCGGCGTCCGCAGGTCGGCACGCGGTCGCCGCTGCTCGCCCACGACGGATCGAACCTCGCGGCGGTGTGGGCAACTGTCGTCGACGCGGGTTTTGGGCGCCAACTCGACCGCGCGGTCGACGAGGCGTTCCCCGGCAGCCGGGTGACCGTCGAGGCATCCGACGGCGTCCTCCGGCTGACGGTGCGGCAGCCGGGGCTCCTCAGACCTCTGGATGCCGCAGAGCTCTCCGACGGGACGCTCCGCTACCTGCTCCTGTGCGCGGCGCTGCTGCCTGCGCGGCCGGCGCCACTGACGGTCCTCAACGAGCCCGAGTCGAGCCTTCACACGAGTCTGCTCGGACCTCTGGCGAACCTGGTCCGTGCGGCATCCGAGCAGACGCAGGTGATCCTGGTATCGCACGCGGCGGGCCTCGTCGACGCGATTCCCGAGGCCAACCGGGTCTCCCTCGAGCGCCGCCTCGACGGGACGGCGGTGGCGGGCCAGGGACGCTTGGAGGGTCCGCCGTGGAACTGGGGCAAGCGCTGAGGATCGCCGGCGATTCGCGGACCGACGGGTAGCGTTGCCGGATGCCGCCGCTCGCTGTTCCCGGTCCGATCCCGACGCGTTCCGGCCCCGTCACCGGCCGCCGCGACGGGGACGTGATCCGTTATTCCGGGATCCCCTACGCGAACGCCGACCGCGGCGCGCCGCCCATGCCGGCTGCACCGCAGACGGGACTCGACGGTGAACCTCTCGTGCTGCGAGCGACGGATACCGCACCGGCGTGCCCGCAACCGTCGTCACGGATTCTCGAGACCCTGATGCAGGGCGCCCTCGACGGCGTCCCGCAGTCGGAGGACTGCCAGCGCCTCTCCATCACGCTGCCCGCCGACCTTCGCTCCGGCGAGGTCGTGCCTGTCATCGTCTGGTTCCACGGCGGCGGATATACGACGGGAGCGGGCGACCTGGCGATCTACGATCCCCACGCGCTCGTCGTCGAACAGCGCGTGCTCGTCGTCGCCGTGACCTCACGGCTGGGGATGCTGGGCTTCGGCGGGGGCGGATCTGGTCCGAGGCGTCCCCACGACGGTGCACCCGCCAACCTCGGCCTGCTCGATCAGATCGAGGCGCTGCGCTGGATCCGCGGCTCGATCGCCGCGTTCGGCGGCGACCCCGAGACGATCACCGCGATGGGGCAGTCCGCAGGTGCCGATGCGATCCTGCACCTCCTGATCAGCGACGGTGCGCGCGGCCTCATCCGAAGGGCGATCGTGCAGAGCCCGCCGCTCGGGATCACGACCGGGCGCGAGCGGATGTTCCGCGCGATGGCGCGAATCACGCGGGCGCTTCCTGCGAACGCGCCGGTGGATGCCGTGCTGCGGCGTCAGGCACGGGCAGAGCGCGCGTCGTGGGCCTCCGGCATCCGTTCGGGATTGCCGTGGGGTCCGCGCTACGGTCACGCACCGCTTCCCCGAGAGGAGGACCGGGATGCCGCGTGGCGCGCGGTCGCGCCGGAGGTCGACCTCCTCATCGGGACCACCAGGGACGAGATCGCGATGTACCTGCCGGCCCTGCCCGTGATCGCGCCGCTCCTGCGTGTGCCGGTGCTCGGTCGAGCGCTCCGGGCGATCCTCATGGGGGCGATGGTCCGCCCGATGACGCGGTTCGTCTACACCCGGCCTGTCCAGGCGTTCGCCGAGCGCCACCGCGCAGCGGGCGGTCGTGCGGTGCGATACGTGTTGGAGGCCGCTCCGACATCCAGCCCCATCGGCGTGGGGCACACGGTCGACGTCCCGCTCATCCTCGGCACGCGAGAGGCGTGGACGCGCACGAGCCTCGTGCCGCCGGAGTCGTGGCCGGAGGTCGCCGCACGCGGACGCGCCGTGCGCCGCGTCTGGGCGGACTTCGCGCGCACGGGAACGGTTTCCACCGAGGTGGATGCCGACGCCTGCGGCATGCGCTTCGATCGCGGCTGATCCGGGCGCCGCCGCCTGAGGACGGCGCCGAACCGACACCGCGAGCGGCTGAGCGGACCGCGGGGTGCGTCAGTCCCGGATCGAGGCCCCGTACCGCTCCGCCGCGACAGCCACACCCGCGAGCTTGGCCTCCGTGGCCTCCGCCGCCGTCAGCGTGCGATCGTCGGCGCGGAAGCGCAGTGCGAACGTCAGGCTCTTCGACCCGTCCGGGACGCCCGCGCCGCGGTAGTCGTCCACGAGGCGGAGGTCCTCCAGCAACGCGCCTGCGCCGTGAGCGAGCGCGCCGCTCACCTCGCTGGCGGCGAGGTCAGCGGGGACGACGAGCGACACGTCCTGAGTCGCGGCGGGGTAGGTCGCGAGCGACGGCGCCGCATCCGGGGCGGGGGTCAGTGCCAGCACCGAGTCGAGATCGATCTCGGCGACGAAGACGCGCCCGTGCAGGTCGGCCGCCTCCGCGACTGTCGGCAGGAGCTCGCCCACGTAGCCCACCTCGGCATCGCCCACGAAGAGGGAACCCGCGCGGCCCGGGTGGAGGGCAGCGCGCTGCGCTTGACGGACGTCGATCGTCACGCCCGCAGCGGTCGCGACCGTCTGGACGGCGCCGAGCGCGTCGGCGAGATCGAACGAGATCGCCTGCTGGCCCGGGGCCTTCGACACGGCGTGGCCGTGGAGAAGGACGGCGACATGGCGCGGCTGGGGCGGGATCGACGCGTGCAGCGCGGCGAGGGTCGCTTCGTCGGGCAGCTGGGCGAGCGGCGGAACGGTCGTCGTGCCGTACTCGGCCCCCGGTGCCGGCGTGAACACGGTGCCGGTTTCGAACAGCGCCAGGTCGGTGAAGCCACGCGACACGTTGCGGTGTGCGATCTGCAGGAGACCCGGCAGAAGGGAACGACGCAAGAACGGCGCCTGGCCGTCGAGCGGGTTCGCCAGGCGAATCGACGGAAGGTGCTGCCCTGACGGCGAGCCGTGCAGGGCGTTCTGCTCTTCGGTCGTGAACGGGAACGCGACGACCTCGACGTGACCGGCAGCGGCCAGCGCATTCACGACCCGACGACGCCCGCGCTGGAGGGCGGTGAGGCCACGGCCCGAGGGCGGCGTCGGAAGGATCGAAGGGATGCGGTCGAGCCCATGAAGGCGCGCGACCTCTTCGGCGAGGGTCCAGCGATCGGTCAGGTCGGGACGCCAGGACGGCGGGATGACCTCCCAGCCACCGTCGGCCTCGATGACCTCGCACCCGATCGTCTCGAGGGCACCGACGATCTCGTCGGACGTGTAGTCGACGCCGATGAGGCCGGGGATGAACGCGGTCGGGAGCTCGACCGACGGGACGAACACCTCGGCGAAGAGAGCGCCGCCCGTGGTCGTGTCGAGCGTGCCGCCGGCGAGTTCGACCATGAGGTCGGCGACCCGGCGCGCCGCGACGAACGGGATGAGCGGGTCGACGCCGCGTTCGAAACGGCGCGAGGCTTCGCTGGGGAGCTTGTGCCGACGGGCCGTGCGGGCGATCGACACCGGGTCGAAGATGGCCGCTTCGATGAGGACGTTGCGCGTGGCATCCCCCATCTCGGTCTTTCCGCCACCCATGACGCCGGCGAGGCCGATGGGACCGGAGTCGTCGGTGATGAGGAGATCTTCGGCGTCGAGCGTGCGCTCCTTGCCGTCGAGGGTCGTGAGCTTCTCCCCCGCCGCCGCACGTCGCACGGTAATGCCACCGGTGAGCGTGTCGAGGTCGTAGCCGTGGATGGGATTGCCGAGTTCGAGCATCACGTAGTTGGTGATGTCGATCAGGATGCCGAGGGAACGGATGCCGGCGAGCGACAGTCGTGCCGTCATCCAGGGCGGAGTGGATCGGGAGGGGTCGACGTCGCGGACGATGCGGACGACGAACTCGCTCGCGCCCGAGTTGCCGTGGATGGGGGCCGCGTCGTCGATGGTGACATCGAAGCCGCCGGTCGGCTGCTCGAGCTCCTCGAACGGACGGAGCCCGGGGTCGGTGAACGTGGCACGGGTCGCGTGGGCGTACTCGCGGGCGGCGCCACGGATCGAGAGCGCATAGCCCCGGTCGGGAGTGACGTTGATGTCGACCGCGACGTCGTCGAGTCCGAGCAGCGCGATCGCGTCGGTGCCGACCTCGGGGTCGAGACCGAGTTCAGTGAGACGGAGGATGCCGGAGTGCTCGTCACCGAGCCCGAGCTCCTTCGCGGACGCGATCATGCCGTCGGAGACATGGCCGTAGGTCTTGCGGGCGGCGATCGGGAACGGACCGGGAAGGACCGCACCCGGGAGCGTCACGACGACCTTGTCGCCTTCGAAGAAATTGCCCGCGCCGCAGACGATTCCGCGGATGCCGCCGTGCGCCTCGCCCACATCGACCTGGCACCAGCGGATGGTCTTGCCGTTGGACTGCGGCTCGGCGTCGAACGAGACGACGCGGCCGACGACGATCGGGCCGGTGAGATCGAACGCGTGGACGTCCTCCTCCTCGAAGCCGACCGACACGAAGGAGGCGAGGACGTCCTCGGGGGTCGTGCCGGGTGCGACATCGACGTACTCGCCGAGCCAAGAGAGCGGGACGCGCATCAGACCACCATTCCGAACTGCTCGCTGAAGCGGACATCGCCCTCGGCCATGTCACGCATGTCTTGCACATCGCTGCGGAACATCAGGGTCCGCTCGATGCCCATCCCGAAGGCGAAGCCCGAGTACTCCTCGGGGTCGATGCCCGCGGCACGGAGGACGTTGGGGTTCACCATCCCGCATCCGCCCCACTCGATCCAGCGCGCGCCGCCCGGGAAGGTGGGGTGCCACAGGTCGAGCTCGGCGGACGGCTCGGTGAAGGGGAAGTAGTTGGTGCGGAACCGGGTCTTCGCCTCGGCGCCGAAGAGGACCTTCGCGGCGTGATCGAGCGTGCCCTTGAGGTGCGCCATCGTGATGCCCTTGTCGATGACGAGGCCTTCGAACTGCGTGAAGGCGGGCAGGTGCGTCGCGTCGAACTCGTCGGTGCGGTACACCCGACCCGGGCAGAGGATATAGATCGGGACGTCGCGCTCGAGCATCGAACGCACCTGGACGGGGCTCGTGTGCGTGCGCATGACGAGGTGGCGGGCGACCGGGTCGACGAAGAAGGTGTCCTGCATCTGTCGCGCAGGGTGGTCGGGCGCGAAGTTGAGCGCGTCGAAGTTGAACCACTCGTGCTCGAGCTCGGGACCTTCGGCGATCTCCCACCCCATGCCGACGAAGAGATCGGCGATCTCCTCCTGCAGAAGCGAGATCGGATGCCGCGCCCCCACGCGTCCGCGCGGGGCGATCGACGTGATGTCGACGCGTTCGGCTTCGAGCTTCGCGGCCGTCTCGGCGGCGGCGAGCTCGGCTTCGCGGGTGGCAAGCGCCTGGTTGACGCGCCCGCGGGCCTGGCCGACGAGCTTGCCGAGGGCGGCCTTCTGGTCGTTCGGGACGTTCCGCAGCTGCGCGTTCAGCCCGGCGAGGGGCGACCCCTCCGCGGTGTGAGCCGATCGTGCTGCTTTGAGCGCGGCGGTGTCGGGTGCGGCGGCGAAGGCTGCCAGCGCGTCTGAGACGGCGGCATCCACCGCCTCGGGGGTGATCTCGGGTGCGTCGGACACGAGAGACGAGTCTACCGGCGGGCCGGAGTGCGGCCCGCCGGTGAGTCGTCAGACAGCTCGGCCTGTGCCGGCATCCTTCGAACTCGCCTTCAGCTGCACGGCGATGAGTTCGGTGTCGGTCGTGTTGTGCAGGGGCCGGGCAGGGCCGGCACCGGGCCCGCGACCAGAACTGTTGAGGCGTTTCTCCACCAGCTTCGCCACACCGGACAGCGCGAGACACAGACCGATGTAAATGGCACCCGCGACGATCGTCGCCTGGACGATGGGGCGCTCGAGCGAGTTCTGCGACCCGAGGTACTTCGCGTAGAACAGGAGTTCCTCGTAGGTGATGATGAAGCCCAACGCGGTGTCTTTCAACGTCACCACGAGCTGAGCGATGATCACGGGCATCATGGCTCGGATCGCCTGCGGCAGGAGCACGAGACGCATGACGCCGGACTTCCGAAGTCCCAGCGCGTAGCCCGCTTCGGACTGACCTCGCGGTAGCGACTCCACACCGGCGCGGATCACCTCCGCGAGCACCGAGCCGTTGTAGACGACGAGAGCGATGACGACGACCCAATACCCCTCCATACGGACGCCGATCACCGGCATGCCGTAGTACAGCAGGAACATCGTCACGAGCACAGGTACCGCCCGGAGGAACTCGACCGCCGCCGCGACCGGGACGCGCACCCAGGCGTGAGCCGACAGACGGCCGATCGCGAGAAGGAACCCGAGGGCGAGCGCGCCGACAGCGGCCAGGGCGAACGCTGCCAGCGTCCGGCCCGCGGCCAGGAGGAACTGCTCCCAGATTCGGGTGTAGGTGAACGCGTTCCACTTCTCGGCGGCGAACTGGCCGGTCACTGCGAGGCGCCACACGAGGAAGGCGACGATCGCCGCGACCACCAGGATGACGATCGCACCGATGATCCGGTTGCGGGCGATCGCCCGAGGGCCGGGTACGTCATACAGGACGCTGCTGCTCATCGCGCCACCCTCCAGCGGTTCTCGAGTGATCGCTGGCCCCACGAGAGGAGGAGGACCAGGGCGACGAAGATGACCATCACGCAGATGATGACGACGAGCTGATTCTCGCCACGCTCACTCAACCAGTCACGGGCGGAGCCGAGGTTCATGACGGAGAACCCGGCAGCGACCGTCGTGTTCTTGAGGAGGGCAATGAAGACGCTCATCATGGGCGGGATGACCGACCGGAACGCCTGCGGGAGGACAACGAGCGACATGACCTGCCCGAACGTCATCCCGAGCGCGCGGGCCGCCTCTGCCTGACCCACGGGAACGGTGTTGATCCCGGAACGGACCGTCTCGGCGACGTAGGTCGCCGTGTAGATCCCGAGGGCGGCAACGGCGAACACCACCTGCACGACTCCGCTCGACCTGATGTCGAGAAGGGGCGGGAGCGTGTAGGCGAAACCGAAGAAGACGAGCGTCAGAGGCGTGTTGCGAATCGTGTTGACGTAGACCGTGCCGACCGCGCGTGCGATCGGGATCGGCGAGACGCGCATCGCTCCGACGATGACGCCGAGGATGAGAGCGAGCAGTCCACCGCCGAAGAACAGCACGAGGGTGCCACGAAGCGCCTCGCCCCAGAAGTCGAGGTTGTCGGTGATGACGCCCATGCGGTCCTTTCGAAGGTCTCAGAGGATCAGAGACCCTGGGGGCGCGTGATGCCGCGCCCCCAGGGGAGAAGGTCAGTCGACCGCGGGCTGTTCAGCCTCGACGCCAGACGGCTTGAGGTACTCGTCGTACAGCGCAGTCCACACATCGCCGCCGTCGGTGAACAGCTTGTTGATGTGGTCCTTCAGGACGGTGTCACCGTCCGCAAGGCCGACGCCGTAGCGCTCCTCGCTGAACGGCTTACCGGCGAGCTTGAGCTTGTCCTTGTCCTCCGCGACATAGCCGGCGAGGATCGCCTCATCCGTCGTGATGGCGTCGACCTGGCCGTTCAGGAGCTGCTCGACACACTCGGAGTAGGTCTGACGTTCAGTGACCTCGCCGTTGTACTCATCGCGGATGCGCTGCAGCGGCGTGGACCCCGTGACCGAGCAGGTGACCTTGTCCTTGAGGTCGTCCGGGCCGTTGATGGAGTCGTCGTCAGCGGCGACCAGAAGGCCCTGGCCGGTGATGAAGTACGGTCCGGCGAAGTCGATGACCTCGTCGCGAGCGGGGGTCATCGAGTAGGTGCCGACGTAGTAGTCGATGTTGCCGTTGACGATCTCCTGCTCGCGGTTGGCCGACGGGATCGTCTGGAAATCGATCTGATCCTCGTCGAAACCGAGGGATGCCGCGATCCACCGCGCGATCTCGACATCGAAGCCGGAACGCTCACCGGAGACGGCGTCCTCGTAGCCGAGGCCGGGCTGGTCGCTCTTGACACCGACGACGATCTTGTCGGCCTTCGAGGCGCGGTCGAACGTCGGGCTGCCGTCGAGCTTCACGTCGCTCGCGACCTCCCAGAGGGCCTTGTCGTCGTCACCGCCGGCAGCGCCGCCGGGGGTGGTGGGGCTGCCGCTGTTGCAGCCGGCGAGAGCGAGTGCCGCGATCGCGATGCCGGCGAAGGCGCCGGCGAGTCGAGTCTTACGCATGTGATCCTCCTGGTTTCGTGTCGTTCGTCATTCGTCGCGCCGGTGCAGGGCGCGGACGTCTCAGTGGGTGATGAGTTTGGAGAGGAAGTCCTTCGCGCGGTCGCTCTTCGGGTTGGTGAAGAACTCCTGCGGCGTCGCTTCCTCGACGATCAGCCCGTCGGCCATGAAGACCACGCGGTCAGCGGCCTTACGGGCGAAGCCCATCTCGTGCGTGACGACGATCATCGTCATCCCGTCCTGCGCGAGGCCGACCATGACGTCGAGGACCTCGTTGATCATCTCGGGGTCGAGAGCCGAGGTCGGCTCGTCGAAAAGCATCACCTTGGGCTTCATCGCCAGGGCCCGCGCGATCGCGACACGCTGCTGCTGGCCTCCGGAGAGCTGAGCCGGCAACTTGTCGGCCTGGTGGCCGACGCCCACACGGTCGAGCAGTTCGCGGGCGAGCTTGTCGGCATCCGCCTTCTTCATGCCCTTGACCTTGATGGGCCCGAGGGTCACGTTCTCGAGGATCGTCAGGTGCGAGAAGAGGTTGAAGGACTGGAAGACCATGCCCACGTCGGCGCGGAGGGCTGCGAGTGCCTTGCCCTCGGCCGGGAGATCCGCGCCGTCGATCGTGATCGACCCGCTCGTGATCGTCTCGAGGCGGTTGATGGTGCGGCAGAGCGTCGACTTACCCGACCCGGACGGGCCGACGACGACGACGACCTCGCCACGGTTGACCGACAGGTCGATGTCGGTGAGGGCCTGGAAATCGCCGTAGTGCTTCTGCACGTTCGTCATGACGACGAGCGGCTGGCCACGGCGGACATCGATGTTCGACGTGCGCGGCGCAGGATCGGCAGCAGGAGTGGTCATCCTCCGACCTTATGGGGCATGACGTCCGGAGACCCGCCTGGTTGCCAGGGGTTTACAGTTCCGTAATGATCCGGAGTCAGCGGCTCGCGCGCTGCGCGAACGCCGACTCGTACAGACAGACGCTCGCGGCCGTCGCGAGATTCAGCGATTCCGCCTTCCCGTAGATCGGCAGACGGAGCGAGAGATCGACCAGTGCGAGAGCGTCATCGTCCAGCCCGCGAGCCTCATTTCCGAACACCCAGGCGGTCGGCTCGGCGAGTGTGCCGCGGTGATCGACGAAGTCCTCTCCCCCGACGTCGGCCGCGACGATCCGCAGCCCCGCCGAGCGGGCCCGACCCGTGGCATCCGCCAATTCGATACCGACCGCGACGGGCAGGTGGAACAGCGAACCGGTCGTCGCACGGACGACCTTGGGGTTGAAGGGGTCGACCGTCCGGCCGGTGAGGATGACTGCGTCTGCACCGACGGCATCCGCGGCACGGATGATCGTGCCGAGGTTTCCCGGGTCGCGCACTTCCTCGCAGATCACGATGAGCTTCGGGTCATCGGCGAAGATGTCGCGCACGGACGTGGGGACCTGACGGGCCACGGCGATGATTCCCTGCGGCGTGACCGTGTCTGCCATGGCCTCGATGACGGCTTCGCTCGCGAACTCCGCCTCGATACCCGCATCGGATGCCGCGTCTCGGATGTCGTCGTGCTTCTCCCACGCCGACGGCGTCGTGAACAGCTCGATCAGCGTGTCGGGCCGCCACGTGAGCGCTTCGCGGGCGGCTTGCGGGCCTTCGAGGAGGTAGAGCCCCGTCTCCTGACGGGCGGCACGCTTGGTCAGCTTCGCCACGGCGCGGACGCGCGGCGACCGGGGGTTCTCGAGCACGTTCTCAGTGTAGGGGCGCGCATCCCCCGCACACGCGAAAGGGCGCCCTCCGAAGAGGACGCCCTTTCACAGACGGTGACGCGATCAGGCCTTGGGGGCGTTCACATCGGCGGGCAGCGCAGCCTTCGCCGTTGCGACGAGCGACGCGAAGACGGCCGGCTCGTTGACCGCGAGCTCAGCGAGCATACGACGGTCGACCTGGACACCCGCGAGGCCGAGGCCCTGGATGAAGCGGTTGTACGTGATGCCGTTCTGGCGGGCAGCGGCGTTGATGCGCTGGATCCAGAGGCGACGGAAGTCGCCCTTGCGCTTACGACGGTCGCGGTACGCGTAGACGAGCGAGTGGGTGACCTGCTCCTTCGCCTTGCGGTACAGACGCGAACGCTGTCCGCGGTAACCGGAGGCGCGCTCGAGGATGACGCGACGCTTCTTGTGGGCGTTGACAGCCCGCTTGACTCTAGCCATTTCTTCTACTTCCTAATCTGCGTCGGCGATCAGATGCCGAGGAGCTTCTTGGCGACCTTGGCGTCACCCTTGGCCAGGACCTGCTCCTGGTCGAGGCGACGGGTGCGACGGGTCGACTTGCCCTCAAGGTTGTGGCGCAGGTTGGCCTGCTGCTTCATCAGCTTGCCGCTGCCGGTGACCTTGAAACGCTTCTTGGCACCCGAGTGGGTCTTCTGCTTCGGCATATCTCTTCCTTCGTTGGGGATCCCGCGGACGGGAGTCTGTGGTGCGCTTACTCCGCCGGAGCGGAAGCGGTGGTCTCTTCGTCGTCGGCCTGACCGCCGCGCGCATCGCGCGCTGCCTGCTTCGACGCCGCGCGAACGGCGTTCTGCTCGGTCTTGACCTCGGACTTGTTCTTGTGGGGCGCGACGACCATGACCATGTTGCGGCCATCGATCGTGGGGTTCGACTCCACGGTGCCGAACTCGGCGACATCCTCGGCGAACTTGCGGAGGAGACGCACACCCTGTTCGGGACGCGACTGCTCGCGGCCACGGAAGAGGATCATCGCCTTCACCTTGTCGCCCGCCTGGAGGAAGCCCTCGGCGCGCTTGAGCTTGGTTATGTAGTCGTGCGCCTCGATCTTCAGACGGAACCGAACCTCTTTGAGGACGGTGTTCGCCTGATTGCGCCGCGCTTCCTTTGCCTTCTGCGCAGCCTCGTACTTGAACTTGCCGTAATCCATGATCTTGACCACGGGGGGCTTCGAGTTCGGGGCTACCTCGACGAGATCGAGGTCGGCCTCCTGGGCCAGGCGCATGGCCACCTCGATGCGGACGACGCCGACCTGTTCACCCGCGGGGCCCACGAGGCGGACCTCGGGAACGCGGATGCGGTCATTGGTGCGGGGATCGCTGATGCGGAACTCCTCTTCGTGCGGTGGACGGCCTCCGGTGACACGAGAAATGTGTCGCCGGGCGGAAGATCGTCACGTCCACCCCGCACGATGCATGCATCGGCGTTCTGTGTTCTGCACCCTGGACAACCTCGACGAGCGAGGCGGAGTGCGAGACCCGGTAGCCTGGAGCGGCAAGCGCGGGTGGGATGTGATCCTCTTTCGACACGGAGCAGAACACTCCGGTGCCCGCAGAAGTCTAGCAGAGAGCAGCACGTGAGTACTATTCCGGCCGACCACAGTGATCACGACCCCGAGCGCCTCTCGCGCTGGGACGAACAGGAACGGGTCGCTCAGTCGGCCACGCGCGACATCGCGGACGTCCCGGCCGTCGAGGTGATCACCACCACGTCGGTCCATCTGATGAGCGCCGCGGCCGTGAAACTCGGCCTCGCCGACGCCCCCGACCAGCAGAAGGACCTCGACGAGGCACGGAAGCTCATCAACGCACTCGCCGGCCTCATCACGGCGGCAGCCCCCGAGGTCAGCGACATGCACGCACGTTCGCTCCGGGACGGGCTCCGGACGCTCCAGCTCGCGTTCCGCGAGGCCTCCTCGATCCCCGACCCGATCGGCAAGGGGCCCGGCGAGAAGTGGACCGGACCCGTCAACTGACGTCGCAGCGCTGAGGGGGTGGATGCCGCGGCATCCACCCCCTCACGCGCGAACGAGCTTGACGGTCAGGGAGTCCACGAGGACCGCGACGCGGTCATCGGACGCCCAGCGCGACGCGAGCCGCTGCAGGATGGCGTCGAGCGCCGCCTGATCGAGACCGTCGACGAGGTGCAGGCTCACCACGAGCTCCGGCCCACGCAGCCGCGAGTGCGGATCCCCCGCGGCGACGGAGAGGTCGAGGACGCCGAGCTCGGTGCCGATCGACTCCTGCAGCCCGGCGAAGACCTCCGGTGAGACGTGCGGCGGTTCCCACGCGTGGCCCTGCCCGATGGCCCAGACCGCGGGACGCCGGAGCACGAACTCGGTGTCACTGCCGGGGTCGATGACGATGAGTTCCGTGTCATCCGCCGCCGCCGACAGGGCCGTACGGATGCCGTCGGCGGGGACCGGGCGAGCCGCGGCATCCCAGCGCGACATCGTCGCAACCGACGAGAACACCGGCAGGACCTTGCGGCCGTCGGGGGCCGCGACCGTGACGATCGAGAGCTCCTGCGTCTTGTCGACCGTGAGGCCGGTGGGGCCGACGCCCTCCTCCCCCTTCTGGGCGACGAGAGGGATGAGGAGGCGCGCGTTGCGGTAGGCATCGACGACGTCGGTCGCCGGGCCCTCGCCCGCGTGGAACGCGATCAGCGCTGCCAGCAGGGCCGGGTCCGCACTCCCGTCGTCGCCGCTGTGCGGATTCGGCTGGAAGCTGCGTCCCTCCCAGGGCACGCCGGCGGAGTCCGCCGGGTGGCCGGAGTGCGGGTCAGTGTCCGGCGACATCCAGTGCCTCGGCCAGCGTGAACGCACCGGCGTAGAGAGCCTTGCCGACGATCGCACCCTCGACACCGAGCGGGACGAGTTCGCGGAGCGCCGCGATGTCGTCGAGGCTCGAGATACCGCCGGACGCGACGACCGGCTTGTCGGTGCGGATGGCGACCTCGCGGAGCAGTTCGATGTTCGGCCCCTGCAGGGTGCCGTCCTTCGTCACATCGGTGAGGACGTAACGGCTGCAGCCGGCATCCTCGAGACGGTCGAGCACCTGCCAGAGGTCCCCGCCGTCACGGGTCCATCCGCGCGCCGCGAGCGTCGTACCGCGGACGTCGAGACCGACGGCGATCGCCTCGCCGTAGCGCAGGATGACGTCGGCCGCCCACTCGGGGTTCTCGAGCGCTGCGGTGCCGAGGTTGATGCGGGTCGCGCCCGAGTCGAGTGCGGCGTCGAGCGACTCGTCGTCGCGGATACCGCCCGACAGTTCGATCTGCACGCCGCGGAGCGACTTGATGACCTTGCGCATGAGCGAAGCGTTCGAACCCCGACCGAAGGCGGCGTCGAGGTCGACGAGGTGGATCCAGTCGGCGCCCTGTCGAGCCCACTCCTGTGCGGCGTCGACCGGGTCGCCGTAGCTGGTCTCGGTACCGGCCTCGCCCTGCGTCAGGCGGACGGCCTTCCCCGCGGCGACGTCGACAGCGGGCAGCAGGATCAATTCGGGCGTAGATGCGAAATCGTTCATGGCTCCGGGTGGGACGGTGTGCACGCCGGGCGCGCGCACAAGGGGACAGAGTACTAGGCGCCGGGGAGCGAGGTGATCCAGTTGGAAAGCAGCCGGATGCCGGCGGCCCCCGACTTCTCCGGGTGGAACTGCGTCGCCGACAGCGGGCCGTTCTCGACAGCGGCGAGGAACGGCGTGCCGTAGTCGCACCAGGTGAGAACCGGCTCGCGGAAGGGTTTGATCACGTCGAGGGTCCAGTCCTGCGCTCCGTAGGAGTGCACGAAGTAGAACCGCTCTTCTTCGAGACCGGCGAACAACGTGGAGCCCTCTCCGGCACGGACGGTGTTCCATCCCATGTGCGGGAGAACGGGCGCGTGGAGTTCGGTGACCGACCCGGGCCACTCCCCCAGCCCTTCGGTGTTCACGCCCCGCTCGACGCCGAGCTCGAACATGACCTGCATTCCGACGCAGATACCGAGTACCGGCATCCCCCCGGCGAGCCGACGACCGATCAGCTCGTCGCCGCGGCTGGCTGTGAGCGCCGACATGACGGCGGAGAACGCCCCCACGCCCGGGACGAGCAGCCCTGCGGCATCGGCGATCAGGCCGCGGTCACGCGTCAGGCGCGCATCGGCGCCGGCCTCGTTCAGCGCTTTGACTGCCGAGTGGACGTTGCCCGAACCGTAATCGAGGACCGCGACGAGCGGCGCTGCGGTCACAGCGCGCCCTTCGTGCTGGGGATTCCCTGCACGAGCGGGTCGAGGGACTTCGCCTGACGGAACGCGCGCGCGAAAGCCTTGTACTCGGCTTCGGCGATGTGGTGCGGGTCACGCCCGGCGACGAGCGTGACGTGCACCGTGAGACCGGCGTGGAACGCGATCGCCTCGAACGTGTGACGCACGAGCGAACCGGTGAAGTGGCCGCCGATGAGGTGGAACTCGTACCCCTCCGGCTCACCGGAGTGGACGAGGTAGGGGCGACCGCTGATGTCGACGACGGCCTGGGCCAGCGCCTCGTCGAGGGGAACGAGGGCATCGCCGTAGCGCGAGATGCCGGCCTTGTCGCCGAGGGCCTGACGGATCGCCTGGCCCAGCACGATGGCGGTGTCCTCGACCGTGTGGTGCGCGTCGATGTGGGTGTCGCCCGTGGCACGAACCGTCAGGTCGATGAGGGAGTGCTTCGCGAAGGCCGTGAGCAGGTGGTCGAAGAACGGTACGGTCGTCTCGATCGTGCTCTGACCGGTGCCGTCGAGATCCAGATCGAGTTCGATGGTCGACTCGCTGGTCGCACGCCGGACAGAGGCGGTGCGGGGCGCGGGGGTGCTCATGCGTCGAGTCTATCGACGCGCGGCATCCGTCCCGCCCTCGTGACGACGCCCTGACTCAGAGGGACGCGAGGGCCTCGAGGAACGCGGTCGACTCCTCTTCGCTGCCCGCGGAGACACGGAGCGTGTGGGGAAGACCGACGTCACGGACGAGGATGCCGCGGTCGTACAAGCCCTGCCAGGTGGCGGCGGGGTCGTCGACGCCGCCGAAGAGGACGAAGTTGGACCAGCTCTCGTACGGGGAGTAGCCGAGTGCGGAGAGCGTCGCGGAGATCCGGTCGCGCTGAGCGACGATGTCGTCGACCATGCCGAGCATGGTGGGGGCGTGCCGGAGTGCGGCCGTCGCTGCGGCCTGCGTGAGCGCGCTCAGGTGGTACGGCAGCCGGACGAGCCGTAGGGCATCGATGACCGCAGGATCGGCGGCCAGGTAGCCCACACGAGCTCCGGCGAAGGCGAAGGCTTTGCTCATCGTGCGCGAGACGACGAGCCGTTCGCGACCGTGCAGGAGCGTGAGAGCGGAGGGCTCGTCGTGCGGTGCGAATTCCTGGTACGCCTCATCGACGATCACGAGCCCCTGCGACGCTTCGTACACCGCCTCGACCACATCGAGCGCCAGCGGCGTTCCGGTGGGATTGTTCGGCGAGCACAGGAAGACGACGTCGGGCTGCGCACGATCGACCTGCTCGGCCGCGTCAGCCGCGCTGATCGTGAAGTCCTCGCCCCTCGTGCCGCTGACATAAGTGGCACCGGTCGCACCGGTGAGCAACGGATACATCGAATAGGTCGGTGAGAACCCGAAAGCCGTGCGTCCGGGGCCTGCGAAGGCCTGAAGCAGGTGGTGAAGGACCTCGTTGGAACCGTTCGCCGCCCAGATCTGCTCGGGCTCGAGACCGTGCCCCAGATAGTCGGCGAAACCCTCTCGAAGAACGGTGAATTCGCGGTCGGGATACCGGTTGATATCGCGAAGCGCCTGCGCGATCGCGTCGAGGATGTCGTCCGCAACCTCTTCGGGAACCGGGTGGGTGTTCTCGTTGACGTTGAGTGTCACCGGAAGCGCTGCTTGCGGAGCTCCGTAAGGGATCTGCCCGCGCAGGTCGTCGCGGAGGGGTAGGTCGTCGAGACTCGCACTCACCCCGCCATCGTAGGGCGTCTCGACGGCTTACTCGGCCGCCTGAGCACTGTAGGCGGCGGGGATGGCGAGCGACTGACCCGCGTCGAGGACAGACGACGGGAGCGCGTTCAAGCGGACGATCTCATCGATCACGTCTCGCGGGTCACTGTCGGGGGCGACGTCCTTCGCGATGGTCCACAGGGAATCACCGGGGAGCACGGTCACCGTATCGAACGACCCGGACGGGGCGCCCGCGTCACCGCTCGCGAGCGCCCCGCCGCTCGAGACGATGGCCACACCGAGAGCAGCCACCGCCGGCAGAGCAGCGAGCGTCGCGAGCACGCGGCGGCCCCGGGTCGTCAGGCGCAGACGGGTGTGCGTAGCGGGACTGGTGGTTGTGGTGATCGAGTTCATGGTGTCCTCCTCGGGTGACCCCGGTCAGATGAGATCTTCGCCCCCGCCCATCGGCCGGGACGGGCGGGTGCGAAGTTCTCTTCCGAATCTATCTTCGATATTCGTACACTGTCAAGGGAGCGGTTGTCCGCAGATCGATCGAAGACGACACGCGGTCGGCTGCGGGACGATCTCATCGACACCGGATACGGTTTCGATAACCAGAGCCCATCACCAACCTCCGACATTCGAAGGCGAGTGCCCCCGGCGGGACGCTCAGGGCCCGAGAAGTCGGCCCTGAATCACCCAGGCCGCGAAAGGAACGACATGAGCGACAAGCCGCAGACGCGACGGCGCAAGAGCCTGAGCGACAAGCAGCTCGCGATCCTCGAGGTGATCCAGCGATCCATCGCGCGGCACGGATATCCGCCGAGCATGCGCGAGATCGGTGACGCCGTCGGCCTGAAGTCGCTGTCGAGCGTGACCCATCAGCTGAACCAGCTCGAGCTCAGCGGGTACCTCCGACGCGACCCCGGCAAGACCCGCGCCATGGAGGTGCTCATCGACCTTCCCGGCGCCGCGGGAGAGAACCCCGCCGACACCGCCCCCGCCGTGGGCGACGCGGCTATGGTCCCGCTCGTGGGGCGGATCGCAGCGGGCGTTCCGATCACCGCCGACCAGCAGGTGGAGGAGGTCTTCCCCCTTCCTCGCCAGCTCGTCGGCAAGGGCGAGCTCTTCATGCTGAAGGTGTCGGGCGATTCCATGATCGACGCCGCCATCTGCGATGGGGACTGGGTCGTCATCCGTTCGCAGGCTGACGCGTCGAACGGTGAGATCGTCGCGGCGATGCTCGATGGCGAGGCGACCGTGAAGACCTTCCGTCAGCGGGACGGCCACACGTGGCTCCTCCCCCGCAACTCCGCCTTCGAGCCCATCCTCGGCGACGATGCCGTCGTGCTCGGCAAGGTGGTCGCGGTGCTGCGCGCCGTCTGACCCTCCGGGGCAACGCGAAGAAGGGGGATGCCGCCGCGGCATCCCCCTTCTTCATATCCGGGACCTCAGCGGCCTGCGACCCGCGCGCGCACGGCACGTGTCGCGGCGACGATGTTCCGGAGCGACGCCACGGTCTCGTCGTAGCCCCTGGTCTTGAGACCGCAGTCGGGGTTGACCCAGAGGCGCCGGACGTCGAGTTCGACGACCGCCCGCTCGAGCAGGTCCGTCACCTCGGCTTCGGACGGGACGCGCGGCGAGTGGATGTCATAGACACCGGGGCCGATCCCGTGGTCGAAGCCGGAGGCCGCGACATCCGAGATCACTTCGCCCCGGCTCCGGGCCGCCTCGATCGACGTGACGTCGGCGTCGAGCGCAGCGATCGCATCGATCACGACACCGAACTCGGAGTAACAGAGATGCGTGTGGATCTGCGTCGCATCGCCGGCACCCGCCGTCGCAAGGCGGAACGCACCCACCGACCACTCGAGGTAGGCCGCCTGGTCCGCAGCCTTGAGCGGCAGGAGCTCGCGGAGCGCCGGCTCATCGACCTGCACGATCGCGATGCCCGCGCGCTCGAGGTCGGCGATCTCGTCGCGGAGGGCCAGCGCCACCTGATCGGCGGTGTCGCTCAGCGGCTGGTCGTCCCGCACGAACGACCACGCGAGGATCGTCACGGGCCCGGTCAGCATCCCCTTCACGGGAGCGGACGACAGCGACTGCGCGTACGCCGCCCAGGGCACGGTGATGGGCGCAGGTCGCGAGACGTCGCCCCACAGAATCGATGGGCGCGTCGCCCGTGACCCGTAGGACTGCACCCAGCCGTTCCGGGTGACGGCGAAGCCGTCGAGGTTCTCGGCGAAGTACTGCACCATGTCGTTGCGCTCGGCCTCGCCGTGCACGAGGACGTCCAGTCCGATGTCGCGCTGCAGCTCGATCACCCGACCGATCTCGTCGCGAAGGAAACCCTCGTACGCGTCCGCGTCGAGTTCCCCGCGTCCGAAACGCGCACGAGCACGACGGATCTCGCCGGTCTGCGGGAACGAACCGATCGTGGTGGTCGGCAGGATGGGCAGCCCGAGCGCGGCATCCTGCACTGCCGAGCGCACCTCGAAGGCGGTCCTCGTCCGGTCGGCAGCGGTGAGGGCCGCCACCCGGGTGCGGACCGTGTGATCGCGCACGCCATCGGCTTCGCTCCGGTCGGCGAGCGCGGCGCTCGCGGCATCCACCTCAGCCGAGATCGACTCCCGCCCGTCTCGGAGTCCGCGAGCGAGCGTCGCTACCTGCGCGACCTTCTGGTCGGCGAACGCGAGCCACGACACCAGCCGCGAATCGAGATCTGGCTCGTCAGCGAGGTCATGGGGAACGTGCTGAAGCGACGTCGACGTGCCGGCGACCGTCGTGGCGGCACCGAGCTCGGCCGCCGCGGCGAGGGTCTCGGCGGCTGCGGCCAGGTCGCCGCGCCAGATGTTCCGACCGTCGATCACTCCCCCGACGAGGACCTTCGAGCGGAGCCCCGGAGCTGCGGCGGGCACGCTCCCGCGGGTGAGGTCGATGGCGATGCCCTCGACCTCGGACTCCGCGAGCGCCTGCCACGCCGCATCCGAAAGTGCTCCGTACCCCGCCGCCACGAGGATCGACGGACGGTCAGCGGATGCCGTGAGCACCTCCGCAGCCCGTGTGATGGCCGCGGCGAGCTCGGCATCTGTGTACCCGAGCGATTGGCTGACGAGAGCGGGCTCGTCGATCTGCACCCACTCGGCTCCCGCGTCGCGGAGGGCGGCCAGGAGTTCGACGTAGACGGGGAGCACGTCATCGAGTCGGTCCAGCGGACGAGTGTCGGGAGCGGCATCCGTCGGCTTCGACAGGGCGAGGAACGTCACCGGGCCGACGAGGACGGGGCGCGTCACGTAGCCGTCCGCGACGGCCTCGGCGATCTGACGGGCGAAGCGGTCGCTCGAGAGCGCGAAGCGCGTCTCGGGACCGATCTCGGGAACGAGGTAGTGGTAGTTCGTGTCGAACCACTTCGTCATCTCCAGGGGCGCGGCGTCGCCTTCGCCTCGCGCTGCCGTGAACGAGGCGGCGAGCGGGACCGAGCCGTCGTCGTCGCGAAGATGCGCGAAGCGCTCGGGCACCGCGCCGACGGATGCCGCGACGTCGAGCACCTGGTCGTAGAAGGAGAACGACTCCGGGATCGCGGAATCGGTGCGACCGAGACCGAGTTCGGCGAGTCGCTCGCGCGTGACACGACGGAGGTCCGCGGCGACGGCTTCGAGCGCCTCCTCATCGATCTCGCCGCGCCAGTGGGCTTCCACGGCTCGCTTCAGCTCTCGGCGGCGCCCGATGCGGGGGTAGCCGAGGATGGTGCCGGCAGGGAACTGGGTCATGAGGTCTCCTCGATCGGGGTGATGACGCCCGCCTCTGCGAGGGTGGCGAGAACGGTGCGGTGATGGTTGAAGGCGTACAGATGGATGCCGGGGGCCCCGCCGTCGAGAACGGCACGGCACAGGCGCGCCGCGTAGCGCACACCGACGTCGCGCCGTCCCTCGACCGTGGGCTCCACATCGAGGTCGACCGCCAGCGTGCCGGGGACGGGTTCTCCCGTGAGCTCGACGATGCGACGCAGGCGTGAGGGCGACGTGATCGGCATGATGCCGGGGAGGATCGGGATCTCGACGCCGGCCGAGCGGGCGCGGGCGACGAAGGAGAGGTAGTCGTCGGCATGGAAGAACAGCTGCGTGATCGCGAGGGTCGCCCCCGCGGCCTGTTTCGCGAGGAGGGCGTCGATGTGCTCCGCGGGGTAGCGCGAACGCGGGTGCCCATTGGGGAACGCGGCCACGGCGATGTCGACGTGACGGCGCCGCTCGACGCGCGCGGCACCGGGGACACCGGGGATGGGCGCCTCGGTGTAGGGCGAACATTCGGCCTGCACCCGATCGATGAGCTGGACGAGCTGAGCGGCGCTTTCCAGGTCTCCCACGGCGCCGCTCCCCCCGCCGTCCGGCGGATCGCCCCGGAGCGCGAGGAATGACCGGACGCCCGCGTCGAGGAACTCACGGATGAGCGCGGTCGCCTGACGGTAGGAGTTGCCGACGCACGTGAGGTGAGCCAGCGGTTCGACGCGGGTCTCCCGCAGGATGTGCCTCAAGACCTCGAGCGATCGGCCTGCGGTGGACCCGCCCGCACCGTAGGTGACCGAGATGAACGACGGATCGACGGCGGCGAGCTTCGCGATCGTCTCGTGCAGCGCCGCATCGGCCGCGTCATCGCGCGGCGGGTAGACCTCGAACGAGACCGGCACCGAAGTGGCGGACGGGGTCTGGATGATCGACATGGGAGCTCCGGAGACGGATCGGAAGGCCTGGCGGCCGCGGACCGCACGCAGGGTGCGGGGACATCGCGGGCGGGTGCCGGGCTCGGCTGTCGCTCCGGACCCGGGGTCTCCGGGCCACTGATGCGGTCATGCTAGCCACGCTTCTCACACCTCCGACAGGTGTGTGACGCCCCATTGCGCTGTGTGACGCCGCGTAGCGTGGTCGCATGACGACGATCGCCCCGTACGGTTCCTGGATCTCACCGCTGTCCGCGGCGGATGCCTCTGCTGCGGCCGCCCGCTACGACGGCGCACGGTTCGTGGCCGACGAGATCTGGTGGGGTGAGACGCTCGCCGAGGAAGCGGGCCGCTCATCGGTACGTCGCGCCGTCGACGGTGAGGTCGAGGACGTTCTCCCCGCACCGTGGAGCGCACGGTCGCGCGTGCACGAGTACGGCGGGGGTTCCTGGACGACGGACCCCGTCGGGCGCCTGTTCTTCGTCGAGAAGTCGGACCAGCGCGTCTGGACGCTCCGCCCGGGCGAGGAACCGACAGCGCTCACCCCCGAGGACCCGAGCGCGCGTCACGGCGGCCTCCGCTGGCAGAACGGCGTCCTGCTCGCCGTCCGCGAAGTGCACGACGGCGGCCCCGTTCCCCGCCGCTCGATCGTGTCGATCCCGCTCGCGGGAGGGGATGTCCGCGAGGTCGTCGCGGGCAGCGACTTCCTCGCCCACCCTGCGCTGTCGCCCGACGGGCGCCGGCTCGCCTGGGTCGCGTGGGACCACCCCGACATGCCGTGGGACCGTACGCAGATCCGGGTGGGCGAGCTCGAAGACGGTGTGATCACGACGTGGCGAGCGGTGACGTCCGGCGGGACGGCCGCCCTGCAGCCCGAATGGGATGCCGCGGGCCGCCTCACGTTCGTCGACGAGCCGACCGGGCGATGGAACCTCTGGCGGCGGGAGGCGGCATCCGATCGTCCCGCCGAGGCGGTCGCTCCCGCCGACGCCGACACCGGCGGCGGGCTCTGGGTGCTCGGAGCGCGCTGGTACGTGCCCCTCGACGACGGCGGATTCGTGGCGATCCGGACGAACGGCGCCGACGAGGTCATGCGGATCGACGCGGCCGGAGTCGTCTCCACGACGGACGTCCCCGCTCGCTCTCGCGCCATCGTGGAGGACGTCAGCGGGTCGCGCGTCCTGGTGTCCGGCGCCGCACCGGGGGTGACGGGAATCTGGGAGATCGCCGCCGACGGAGAGGTGACGATGGTCGTCGGAACCCGCTCCGAGCTCGGCGACGAGTGGATCCCTGCGGTTCGGCCGCTCACAGTCCCCGGCGAGCATGGGGAGGTCCATGCGTTCGACCACCCGCCGACGAACCCGGACTTCTCCGCCCCCGATGGGGAGCTCCCGCCCTACGTCGTCTTCGTGCACGGCGGTCCGACCGCCCACGTCGGCGGCGTCGCGGACAGCCGGATCACCTACTTCACGAGTCGCGGCATCGGGATCCTAGAGGTCAACTACGGCGGCTCCACCGGCTACGGCCGGGACTACCGGCGGCGCCTCCTCGGCCAGTGGGGCATCGTCGATCGCGACGATGTCGCGGCCGCGGCATCCGGACTCGCTGCCGACGGACGAGCGGATGCCGGGCGCATCGCGATCGCAGGCGGTTCCGCCGGCGGCTGGACGGTGCTGGCCGCCCTCGTTGGGACGGACGTGTTCGGCGCCGGTATCTCGCGCTACGGAGTGGGAGACGCGCGCCTGCTCGCCACCGACACGCACGACTTCGAGGCGCGGTACCTCGACGGGCTCATCGGGCCGCTCCCCGAAGCCGAGGCACTGTACGTCGAGCGCTCACCGCTGGGGCGCACCGAAGGGTTCCGGGTTCCCGTCCTCCTCCTGCAGGGCGCTGAGGATGCGGTGGTGCCGCCGACCCAGGCCGAGGCGATCCGCGATGCCCTCGCCGCGAAGGGCGTGCCCCATGCCTACGTGCTGTACGAGGGCGAAGGTCACGGATTCCGGAGCGCGACCACCGTCGTCCACGCGCTGGAGTCCGAGCTCGCGTTCCTCGGTCAGGTCTTCGGGTTCGAGACTCCCGGCGTCACGGCGATCACGCTCGACTGAGCGACGCGCCGATCAGCGCGAGTAGGGCGCGAGCTCAGCCGCGAGACGTTCCGACACGTGGGCGTGGACGGCTGTGCCGCCCTCCTCGTGACGGGTCGAAAGGATGTGACCGGACTCGTGGACCGCGTTGACGAGGTCGCCGCGGTCGTACGGGACGAGCGCGTGGACCTCGACCGCGGGCAGCGGCAGCGCCTCCTCGATGGTCGCCCGCAACTCCGCGACACCTTCGCCCGTCCGCGACGACACGAAGTGCGCCTTCGGCTCGAGGCCCCGGAGGACCAGCCGTGTGTCCGGGTCGATGAGATCGGCCTTGTTGAACACGACGATCTCGTTCGTCGACCGGGCACCCACGTCGCCCATGACGTCTCGGACGGTCGCCAGCTGCGCCGCCGGGTCGGGGTGCGAACCGTCGACGACGTGGACGATGACGTCGGCGTCGCCGACCTCCTCGAGGGTGGAGCGGAACGCCTCGACCAGTTGGTGCGGGAGATTCCGCACGAACCCGACCGTGTCGGTCAGCGTGTACACGCGTCCGTCGGCGGCCTGCGCGCGGCGGACCGTGGCATCCAGGGTCGCGAACAGCGCGTTCTCGACGAGGACGCCCGCGCTCGTGAGCCGGTTCAGGAGGCTCGACTTGCCGGCGTTCGTGTAGCCGGCGATCGCGACGGAGGGGATCGTGTTGCGCTTGCGCTCTGCGCGCTTGGCTTCACGGGCCGGCTTGTAGTCACGGATCTGGCGGCGAAGCATCGCCATGCGCGTGCGGATGCGGCGACGGTCGAGCTCGATCTTCGTCTCACCGGGACCACGCGAGCCCATACCGGCACCCCCGGCACCGACCTGGCCACCGGCCTGACGGCTCATCGAGTCGCCCCACCCGCGCAGGCGCGGAAGGAGGTACTCGAGCTGCGCGAGTTCGACCTGCGCCTTGCCCTCGCGGCTCTTGGCGTGCTGGCTGAAGATGTCGAGGATGACGGTGGTCCGGTCGATGACCTTGACCTTCACGACGTCCTCGAGCGCACGCCGCTGGCTCGGCGCGAGCTCGGTGTCGGCGATGACGGTATCGGCGCCCACGGCGACCACGAGGTCGCGGAGCTCAGCGGCCTTGCCGCGCCCGATGTACGTCGCAGGGTCAGGCGTCGGTCGCCGCTGGAGCACGCCGTCGAGGACGACGGCGCCGGCAGTCTCGGCGAGCGCCGCGAGCTCGCGGAGCGAGTTCTCGGCATCCTCCGTCGATCCCTGCGGGTAGACCCCGATGAGGACGACGTTCTCCAGCCGCAGCTGGCGGTACTCGACCTCGGTGACGTCTTCGAGTTCGGTGGACAGCCCGGGGACGCGGCGAAGCGCGGCGCGCTCCTCACGGTCCCACTGCTCGCCGTCCGTGTCGCCGTAGGCGACGGTGCTCTGGTCCTGCAACGCCTGTGCGGCGCCGAACACGCGCACCCCCGAACGCGCTTCAGCGTGCGCGAGCACGCGGTCGACCGGGTCCACCGGTTCGTCCGTCGTGGCAGGGGTGGTGGTGTCTGTCATGTGTTCCTTTCGCGGCCTCTCGGCCATCCGTGCACTCTAGCTTCCCGCGGCTTCCACCGCCTCCGCTACGCTCGTCGCATGGGGAGCGACCATTACTTCAGCGCGTCCCCGTCCAGCTCCGAGAATCTCCGCCGCATCCGTGTGTCCCTCGCCGGTCGCGATGTCGAGGTGACGACGGCGGGCGGGGTCTTCAGTCCCGAGCACGTGGACGGCGGGACAGCCGTTCTGCTGGCGAACACGCCGCCCCCGCCTGCCGGCGGTCATCTGCTGGATCTCGGATGCGGCTGGGGCCCCATCGCGCTCTCGCTCGCCTTCGACGCCCCCCACGCCACGGTCTGGGCCGTGGACGTGAATGAGCGGGCTCTGGACCTCGTGCGTCGGAACGCTCGGGAACTCGGCCTCGATAACGTCAACGCCGTCCAGCCCGAGGATGTTCCGGGCGACGTGACCTTCCGGACGATCCGGTCCAATCCCCCGATCCGCGTGGGCAAGGACGTGCTGCACGGGATGCTGGAGTCGTGGATCCCGCGGCTGGCCGAACGCAGCGATGCGTGGCTCGTCGTGCAGCGGAACCTCGGCTCGGACTCGCTGCAGCGCTGGCTCGCGGCATCTCTGGATCGCGGGTACTCGGTCACCCGCGCGGCGACCGGACGTGGCTTCCGCGTCCTCAAGGTACGCCGTCACGGCTCACCCGAGACGGGGACGATCACGCTTCCCTGACGGTCCCGGCCGCGCGTCAGGCGAGGGCGATCTCGCCCGAGAAGACGAGCGACGCAGGCCCCGACAACAGGACCCGCTCCCCCGCGTCGGTCCGGACGACGCGAACGCCGAGGCGGCCGCCGGGGACGTCGACCGTCCATCGGTCCGGAGCGCCGGCGCCCGCCCAGTGCCGGACGGCGAGAGCGGATGCCGCGACCCCGGTGCCGCACGAGAGGGTCTCACCCACGCCGCGCTCGAACACCCGCATCCGGATCGCACCGACGCCGTCGGTGATCAGCGGGTCGGCCGGGACGACGAACTCGACGTTGGCGCCGGCTGCAAGGTGGGGGTCGAGGATCGGCTGAAGCGTCAGATCGAGACTCTCGAGTTCGGCCTCACTCGACAGTGCGACGACGACGTGCGGGTTTCCCACGTCGATGCCGAGGCCAGGGCGGGCGACCTTCAGACCGTGGGCCCGAACCAGCACCTCGTCGACCGTCGGCCGCCAGACGCCGAGGTCGACCTCGAAGCCGTTGTCGGAGAGCGTCACCGTCTTCGTTCCGGCGCGGGTCCCGATCCGAAGCGTCTCGCCGACGTCGAGGGTCGCGTACCCCGCGCTGAGGAGGTACTTCACGAAGACGCGCACGCCATTGCCGCACATCTCGGCGATCGAGCCGTCGGCGTTGCGATAGTCCATGAACCACTCGGCATCCGGAGTCGCCGCGCCGGCATCGATCGCGGACGAGCGGACGACGCGCAGGAGACCGTCGGCACCGATCCCGAATCGACGGTCGGTCACCGCAGCGATCTGCTCACCGGTGAGGTGGAGCGAACCGTCCGGGTCGGCGACGACGACGAAATCGTTGCCGGTTCCGTGGCCCTTCGTGAATGCGATCGTCGACACCCGCCCAGTCTAGGCGCGGCCTCCCGTGCGGAGCCCCGCGTCCATGAGGCGGAGCGACCACGTGACGCTCTCCTCGACGTCGACCCCTATGCGGAAACCGCCCGACGCCTCGAGGACGGCGAAGCCGTGGAGCAGGCTCCGCAGCATCCGGAGCGCATGCACGTGGTCTTCCTGCGGCAACCCATATCCCTCCAGCACGCCGCCCAGCGCGTCCAGGCTGTCGCGGAGCGCGATGTCCAGCGGGTCCTCATCGTCCACCGGATCCGCTGCCGCCGTCGCCGCGTAGCGCCCTGGGTGCGCACGGACGTAGTGCCGAAAAGCGTCCGCCACATCCGTGAGGGCGGCTTCTCCCCTCTGCCCCGACACGGTCGTCCGGAACACGTCGGCGAGCTCCTCCGCCGCGAGCGTGGCCACCCGGTGCACGAGCTCGGCCAGCCCTCCCGGGACGTGCTTGTACAAAGACGGGGGTCGAACCCCGACCCGCTCCGCCAGGGTCGTCATCGTCAGGGCAGCGAGCCCCTGCTCGTCGACCAGATCCGCCGCGGCACGGGTGACGGCCGCGGTATCGAGACCGACCCTAGGCATCCGTCGACCCCGCGTGCGCTGCGAACACGGTGCGGAGGAACGGAAGGGCGAGGTCGACGACCTCGTCGGGTCGTTCGACGTGAGGGTAGTGCCCAGCGCCGTCGATGACCGCGAGCTCGCCGATGCCCGTCGGCAGCTCCGCCAGCACCCCTTCACCCTCGGCGCGTGGGTCGGCCCAGTCGGGGTCGGCGCTCCCCATGACGATGAGCACCGGCACGGAGACGTGAGGCAGCTGCGCACCCGCGTCCGCGGGAGTCGTCCGCCCCATGGCTCGAAGGGCCGCCATCCGGGCAGGATCGCTGAGGTCGCGGGAGATGTTCGCCCGCTCCTCTTCCCAATCGGCGGGCTTTCGGGCAATGGCGAGATCGAGGTAGCTCAGCCACGCGGAGACGCTGCCCCGCAGGAGCATTCCGGCGAGGCGGGTCATCCCCTTCCGGTGGTGGGAGTTTCGCAGCAGGCCCCTCGCGTCGAAGCGCTGGACCCGGGTGAACGGGGCGAGTTCGATGACTCCCGCGACATCCTGCGGTGCGGTTGCGGCCGCGACCGTCGCGGCGCCGCCGCTGATCGACTGGCCGATGATGACGGCAGGTCCGCCCAGATGACGGATGACGGCGAGGAGGTCGCCGGCGATGTCGCCACGCCCGTAGCCCGCCCACGTCGGGCTCGACTCGCCGCAACCGCGAATGTCGACGTTCGCCACGCGGTATCCCGCCGCCAGCAACGCCGGCATCACGAACCGGTACGAGCGACGCGAGTCGCCCATCCCGTGCGCCAGGACCACCAACTGCCCTTCACCCGCCACATCGAAGGCGATCTCGCCGCCCGCCACGCTCAACTTCTCGCTCATCGCCGTCTCCCCAGCATCGTGTTCGATACCGGAAGGCTACGGCTATTAGCTTTAACTTGTCAAGCGCTCGGGGCGGAGAAGTCCTCGATGAGTCGCGCGCCGGGGGTCCCGGCATCCACCCAGCGGATGCCGGGATACCGACGGAACCACGACACCTGGCGTCGCGCGTAGCGCCGCGTGAGCGCCTGGGTCTCGGCGATGGCCTCGTCCTCGGTCATCCGGCCCGCGAGTTGCGCGAGTGCCTGCGCGTATCCGATGGCGCGCGGGGCAGTCGGCCCCGACTCGAGCCCGAGGATCCGGAGCGCCTCCACCTCCGCCACGATGCCGTCGCGCCACATCCCGCGTACCCGCTCGTCGAGCCGCTCGACGAGCGCCGCGCGGTCCGACTGGACGCCCACCAGGACGGTGTCGGGATGCCACAGCACCGGAGCGTCCGGAAGGGCGGCGCCGTGCGTCTCGGCGCCCTGGAGGACGACCTCCAAGGCGCGGACCACGCGACGGCCGTTTCGCGGATCGAGCCGGTCGGCCGCCGCAGGGTCGAGCTCGCGGATCCTCTCGATGAGGGCTGCCGCGCCGTGCCCCTCCAGATCGGCCTCGAGACGCGCCCGCAGAGCCGGATCGCGGGGCGGAAAACGGAAGTCGAAGACGACGCTCGACACGTACAGTCCCGACCCGCCGACGAGGATCGCCTCAGCCCCTCGGTCGAAGATGTCCTGGATCGCGGCGCGCGCCCGCTCCTGGTACACCGCGACGGCGACGTCCTCCGTCACGTCGAACTCGTCGAACAGATGATGCGGGATGCCGCGTCGCTCGGCTACCGGGAGCTTCGCGGTTCCGATGTCCATACCGCGATACAGCTGCATGGCGTCGGCGTTGACGATCTCGGCATCGCGGCCGCAGCGGATCAGGCCGTCGGCGAGGTCCAGTGACAGCGCCGTCTTCCCCGTGCCCGTGGCACCGACGATCGCCCACAGGCGCTGCGCGCCCACCGGGTCAGAGTCCGGGCGTCGCAGTGCGGATCGCGGGAAGACCGAGTGAGACAGCCCGCGGACCGGCGTCCCCGACCGGTGCGGGGACGCCGCAGGAGTCTGCCTGCGCGCGATCCCACGCGTCGCCCGCACGGGTGCGGCGGATGCGCAGCGGGGCGCCGTCCGGGCTGTCGGCGAGCAGGTGGAACGGAGCGGCGTGCGTCACGACAGTGGTCACGACGTCGCCCGGGCGCGGCGTGGGCGATCCGTCGGGCACCTCGAAGTGGACGAGGCGGTTGTCCTCGGCCCGCCCGGTCAGACGGTGAGTCGCGGCATCCTTCTTGCCCTCGCCCGTGGAGACGAGCACCTCTACGGTGCGGCCCAGCTGAGCCTGGTTCTCTTCGAGCGAGATGCGCTCCTGCAGCGCGATGAGCCGGTTGTAGCGTTCCTGCACGACCTCTTTGGAGACCTGGTCGGGCATGGTGGCCGCTGGCGTCCCCTCGCGGATGGAGTACTGGAAGGTGAACGCACTGGCGAAGCGCGCCTGCTCGACGACGCGCATCGTGTCGTCGAAGTCCTCGTCGGTTTCGCCGGGGAAGCCCACGATGATGTCGGTCGAGATCGCCGCGTGCGGCATCTTCTCGCGGACGCGGTCGAGGATGCCGAGGAACCTCTCGCTCCGGTAGGACCGACGCATCGCCTTGAGGATGCGGTCAGATCCGGACTGCAGCGGCATGTGAAGCTGCGGCATGACGGCGGGCGTCTCGGCCATGGCGTCGATGACGTCGTCGGTGAACGCAGCGGGATGCGGGCTCGTGAAGCGCACGCGCTCGAGACCGGGGATCTCCCCCGCCGCGCGCAGCAGCTTGCTGAACGCCTGACGGTCGCCGAACTCCACCCCATAGCTGTTCACATTCTGGCCGAGGAGAGTGACCTCGATGGCGCCGTCCTCGACGAGAAGACGGATCTCGTTCAGGATGTCGCCGGGGCGGCGGTCCTTCTCCTTGCCGCGGAGGCTCGGGACGATGCAGAAGGTGCAGGTGTTGTTGCAGCCGACCGAGATCGACACCCAGCCGCTGTGGGCCGAGTCGCGCTTGGTGGGCAGCGTCGAGGGGAAGACCTCGAGCGACTCGAGGATCTCGAGCTCCGCCTCACCGTTGTGACGAGCGCGCTCGAGGAGGCTCGGGAGCGAGCCCATGTTGTGGGTGCCGAAGACGACGTCGACCCAGGGTGCCTTCTGCTGGACGGCGTCCTTGTCCATCTGCGCGAGGCATCCGCCGACGGCGATCTGCATGCCGTCGTGCTTGTCCTTGCGGCTCTTCAAGTGCCCGAGCGTGCCGTACAGCTTGCCGGCGGCGTTGTCGCGCACGGCACAGGTGTTGATGACCACGACGTCGGCATCGGCCCCCGCGTCGGCGCGGACGTAGCCGGCCGATTCGAGCGATCCGGAGAGGCGCTCGGAGTCGTGGACGTTCATCTGGCACCCGAACGTCCGCACCTCGTACGTGCGAGAGTGACCGTCAGCAGCGACGGCAGCAGTGGACGGTGCGATGAGAGTGGGGGCAGCGGAAGGGCTGGTCATGATCAGGCCATTCTACGAGCAGCGTTGCGCCGGAAGCCCCGCACCCGTTCAGCGCAGGAGCGAGCGGATGCGGGCGGCCGAGATCGCACTGAAGACGACCGCCACGCTCACCAGGACGGTGACGGCCAGCCACACCGGCACGACGGTGGACCCGACGAACAGATCCACCCCGTAGAACTCCCTGAGGTCGCTGATCGCCGCGCTGTCTCCGCCCGCGAGGGCCGCGAGCGTGTCGTCCGTGAACGGCAGACGCAGGAGCATGGCGCCCTGCGCGAAGGGGAAGGCGTTGATCGTGGAGGCGACGCCCTCGGGAAGCGACCCCACGGGGATGTAGGAGCCCGCGATGAACCCGAGGACGGTTCCGACGACGGTGGAGAACGCGGAGTAGGCGCCCGTCGTCTTCAGGAACGACGCGCCGAAGGCCCCGAGGGCCGTGAACGCGACGCAGCAGAGGACGGTCGCGCCGATCGCCGTGAGGATCTGGAGAGGGCTGAGCCACGTGTCGCGGGCGAGGCCGAGCTGGAGCACCGTCAGGGCGAAGATGATGCCTGACATGATGATCGCGACCGCCACCGACGACAGCAGGTATCCGAGCACCAGCTGCGATCGCCGAATTGGGGCGACGAGGAAGTCGGCGAACCGGCCGGTGGCGCGGTCGTCGACGAACACGGACACCGCCCCCATCCCCGAGGTCACGGTCGTGAGGAGGACGATGCCCGACAGCATCCAACTGTCCACGAACGCCTCGACGTCGCCGCGCGACGCCTGCGGGAAGGTCCGTCCGAGCCCGTCGACCTGCAGTCGGGACAGGAAGAGCGTGTAGAGGATGAAGAGGATGAGTCCGCTCAGCAGGGAGAAGAAGACGTTCATCCGGTCGCGGAAGAAGAGCGTGAGGTTGCGGCGGACGATGGCCGCGACGACCCTCACGCGGCGTCCTCCACGAGGTCGCTGCGGCCCGTGAGAGCGAGGAAGACGTCGTCCATGCGGCCGTGTCGGAACTCGAAGTCGGCGACGTCGTCGCCGTGAGCGGCGAGGAGACGACGCGCGGGGAGCGCATCGGGCACTTCGACGGTGAGGATGTCGCCCTCGCGTCGGACGGGGAGTCCCTCACGACGTGCGAGCGCCTCGAGCGCCTCGGGATCGCGCGTGGTCACGGTGAGGATGCTGCGGCTGTGTCTCGCGCGGAGCTCCGTCGGAGTGCCGCTCGCGACAACCCGCCCGGAGTCGATGATGGTGACCTGGTCGGCCTCCTCCGTCTCCGCCATGTAGTGGGTCGTGAGGAAGACCGTGAGGCCGCGTTCAGACCGCAGCCGGTCGATCGCCGCCCACACGGCGACGCGACTGCCAGGATCGAGCCCCGCGGTCGGTTCGTCGAGGAAGAGGATCGACGGCTCGTGCATGAGTGCACGGGCGATGTCTGCACGTCGGCGCTGTCCGCCTGACAGTCGTCCGTACACACGGTCGATGACATCCTCCAGCTCGATGAGCTCCGACAGCTCGGCGAGCCGAGTGGCGAATCGCCGACTCTCGATCCGCGAGAGCGTCGCCCGAAGCGCCAGGTTCTCTCGAACAGTCAGGCCGTCATCGAGCAGAGACCGCTGGAAGACAACACCGATTTTCGATCGCACGTTCTCGCTGTCGGTGCGGAGGTCGTGGCCCGCGACGCGCACGACGCCACTGTCAGCCCGGAGCAGAGTCGTGAGGCATCCGATCGTCGTCGACTTTCCTGCCCCATTGGCTCCCAGGAAGGCGAACAGCTGACCGTCGGGAACAGAGAACGTAATGCCGTCCACAGCCGTCACCGTCTTGTACGACTTGACGAGTCCCTCTACCTCGATCGCCACGTGCGCCCTCTCACCGATCGCGCCGGACGCGCGTTAGCCCGAGTGTGTCAGACCGGGTGCACGGCGGTCAGGATTCGAAGCGAACTCCCCGTCGTGGCGGCGCTGAGGACTCGTCGAGCGCCTGACGCGCCACCGAGAGAGCAACCGATCCGTATCCGCGCCGGGCGAGCTGGCCCGCCAGCCGCCGGAGCGCCGTGTCCCTGTCGAGCCCTTCGAAACCGCGCGCCTTGGACCGCGCGAACTCGAGCGCTCGCTCAGCCTCATCATCGGGAAGCCGATCGAGCGCCTCGTCGACGACCTCTCGCGGGATGCCGCGTTGCGACAGCGCCTGCGCGATCGCCATGCGACCCTGCGCCTTGCGCGAGGTCGCCTTGTCGATGAGCTGCTCCGCGAGGGCAGCATCGTCGAGGTACCCGAGCGACACGAACCGGTCGACGATCCCCTCCAGCTCGATCTCGTCGAGTTCGTGCTCTCGGAGGACGGAACGGGCCTCTCGGAGGGAGAGGGAACGCGTCCGAAGTTTGCGCAGCAGCACACGCTCAGCCACGGCAGCGGCCTCGTCCTCGCCCGCGGGGGCCACCACGGGCAGAGTTCCCGTTGCAGGATGCGCCGCGCGGGCGGCCGAACGATCCGCCGCAGCCCGATCCGCGATCCACGTAGCGTGCCAGGTCGCGGCTTCGTCGGGGTCGTCGGGCGCGGGCTCGACAGCGGGCGCCCGATCGGAGCGACTCCCGAAAAGCGGGATGACGGGGGCGAGCGAATCCCGCTCGCCCCCGTTCGATTCCGTCATGATCAGGCCGGGCGCCGAGCCGTCAGCTCGTCAGGCGCCGCGACATCCTCGATCTCGACCTTCGGCTGACCGATCCCGAGCTTCTGCTTGATCTTGTTCTCGATATCGGCAGCGACGTCGGTGTTCTTGAGCAGGAAGTTGCGCGAGTTCTCCTTGCCCTGGCCGAGCTGCTCGCCCTCGTACGTGTACCAGGCACCGGACTTCTTGACGATCCCGTGCTCGACGCCGAAGTCGATGAGGCTGCCCTCGCGGGAGATCCCGACCCCGTAGAGGATGTCGAACTCCGCCTGCTTGAACGGCGGAGCCATCTTGTTCTTGACGACCTTGACACGCGTCCGGTTGCCGACAGCGTCGGAGCCGTCCTTGAGCGTCTCGATACGGCGGATGTCCAGTCGCACGGACGCGTAGAACTTGAGAGCCTTACCGCCGGCGGTCGTCTCGGGCGAGCCGAAGAAGACACCGATCTTCTCGCGGAGCTGGTTGATGAAGATCGCCGTGGTCTTCGTCTGGCTCAAGCCACCCGTGATCTTTCGGAGAGCCTGCGACATGAGTCGAGCCTGCAGACCGACGTGGGAGTCGCCCATCTCGCCCTTGATCTCGGCCTCGGGCACCAATGCGGCGACGGAGTCGATGACGACCAGGTCGATGGCACCGGAACGGATCAGCATGTCAGCGATCTCGAGGGCCTGCTCTCCGGTGTCGGGCTGCGAGACGAGAAGCGCGTCGATGTCGACACCGAGCTTCTCGGCATAGTTGGGGTCGAGCGCGTGCTCTGCATCGATGAAGGCCGCGATCCCGCCGTTGCGCTGCGCGTTGGCGATGGCATGGAGCGTCAAGGTCGTCTTTCCCGACGACTCCGGGCCGTAGATCTCGACGACACGGCCGCGCGGGAGACCGCCGATCCCCAGGGCGACATCGAGGGCGATCGATCCGGTCGGGATGACCTCGACCGGTGCGCGCTCGTCGCTCCCGAGTCGCATGATCGATCCCTTGCCGAACTGGCGGTCGATCTGGGCGAGGGCCGATTCGAGGGCCTTTTCGCGGTCGGCAGGTGATGGCATGTCGTGCTCCTTGATGCTCGCGGTTCCGTCGCCCGTAGGCTGTCGCGCTCGTCACCGACGGATCGGATGCTGCGACAGGGCGTGGGTGTCATCTGACGACATTCACGTTAGGAGGGGGCTCCGACATCGATGCCGGAACGAGCTCCTTCGTGGACGACGTCTCTACGACACCCGTTGTGAAGGAGACTACGCCCGCATCGAACGCATATTCGATAAGACACGCCGCTCAGCGTCGCGGTTCGAGCCGTCCCGCGCCGTGACGTCGCGGTTCCGGGACGTCGGTCTCGGTGCACAGCGCGTACCAGACCTCTCGCGGGGCCACGCCGTCCGCGAGAGCCTCGCGGGCCGTGCGGTTTCCCACAGCAGTCAACGCCAGATCGGCCACCAGCGCGGCTCCACCATCTCCGAACTCATCGGCGACGGCGCGATCGAACTCGCTGTGACGCATCGGGGAAGGTCAGCGCAGCGAGAGCTCCGGCGCGGAAACGCCGTCGCTCAGCGACGCGAGGTCGTCGGGGACGACGTCGGTGATGGGGTGCAGCCCCTCGAGGACCGAGATCCGCTCACCCACCTCGCGCATGATCGCCGAGATCGGCACATCGAGCGCTTCGGCGACGGCAGCGAGGATCTCGCTCGACGCTTCCTTCTGACCGCGCTCCACTTCGCTGAGGTAGCCGAGGGCGACACTCGCCTTGCCGGACACCTGCCGGAGAGTGTGACCCTTCTGCAGACGGAAGTCGCGGAGGACGTCGCCGATCTCTTGACGAACCAGGATCATGCGTGGGCCCTCCCTCTGCTTCGATCCACCGAGTCCCTGATGGGAGAACCACGGTACAACACGTTCGCTGTCACCCTAGACCCCGAGCGCTGGGGAATGAATGGGAATCACCGAGACGTAACATGCCTGGAACGAGGGCTATTCCCCGGGTCACAGAGCCTCGACGGCGAGCAGGATCGCGTGGGCCGCGGCAGCGGTGCGGATGTCGTCCCGATCGCCCTCCAGATGGAGGGATTCGACCCTGGACCCGAGCGGCGTGGAGACGGCGATGTGAACGGTCCCGACCGGCTGCCCGTCGGAGGACACGGGGCCGGCGATACCCGTGGTCGCGATCCCCACGTCGGCGGGCTCCTCCTCGCCGACGACCCTTCGGATACCGTCCGCCATCTGTCGGGCCACCCGCGGATGCACGGGGCCATGAGCCTCCAGAAGGGTCGCGTCGACCCCGAGCAGTCGGGCCTTCAGCTCCGTGGCGTACGCGACGATGCCGCCGCGGAACACGGCGGATGCTCCCGGCACCGCGACCACGGATGCCGCGACGAGTCCGCCGGTCAGGGACTCAGCGATCCCCAGCGTCCAGCCCAGTTCCTTCAACCGCTCCACCAAGCGCTCGGCATCGGAGCGCGGCCCGCTCGCTGCAGCTGTCTGCTCGAGCTCTTCGGGTAGTTCGCTGGGCGTTCGACGCATCAGGCCCGCCGGGGTGTGCGAGCGCGGACGGCGGTCACGACGTAGTCGACGCCGCTCGCGACCGTCAGCACGACGGCGATCGTCATCGCGATCCCGTTGACGACGTGGATCCACTCCCCCACCAGCGTCCAGAGCGGCAGCAGTGCGAGGGAGAGAGCGACCGCCTGCGCCACGGTCTTCAGCTTGCCCATCCAGGCTGCCGCGACGACGTGGTCGGTCGCCACCAGGAGTCGGTGCACGGTGATCCCGAGCTCCCGGACCAGCACGAGGACGACCACCCACACGGGGAGCTCGCCGAGGATGGACAGCGCGACGAAAGCGCACCCCGTCAACACCTTGTCGGCGATCGGATCGAGCAGCTTGCCCAGGTCCGTGACGATCTCGTACCGCCGCGCCAGGTAGCCGTCGATGCCATCGGTCGCGATCGCCACGATGAACAGCACGGCCGCCCACCAACGAAGCGCGCCGTCCGAGCCGCCGTCAGCGAGAAGGAGCCAGACGAACACCGGTGCGCACAGGATGCGCACGATCGTGATGGCGTTGGGCAGCTGCCGCGGAATCGTCACGTCTCGAGCCTATAGACCCGAGACGCCGACGGCCTCAGTCGCGGCCGGTGAGGCCCCAGGCATCCTCGTCGCCCTCGGACTCGACGACCTCGTAGCCCTCGAACTGCTCCGTGACCGCGTCGGGACCGTACGGATCCGCCACGGGCGCGGGAGCCGCGGGAGGTACGGCGGCTGCGGGTGCGGCATCCTCGGGCGGCTCCTCGCCGCGGAGACGCGCAAGAACGGCAGGGAGCTCATCGGGAGTCACGAGGACGTCACGCGCCTTGGAACCCTCGGAGGGGCCGACGATCTCGCGGGCCTCGAGGAGATCCATGAGGCGGCCGGCCTTCGCGAAGCCGACGCGGAGCTTGCGCTGCAGCATCGAGGTCGAACCGAACTGGGTCGTGATGATCTGCTCGGCGGCCGCGAGGAGCAGCTCGAGGTCGTCACCGATGTCGGCGTCGATCTCTTTCTTCTCGATGACGGCCTCGACGTCCTTGCGGTACTCGGGTCGCGCCTGGTTCTTGACGTGATTGACGACCTTCTCGATCTCCTTCTCGGCGACCCACGCGCCCTGCACGCGGACCGCCTTGGAGGCGCCCATCGGCAGGAACAGTCCGTCACCCTGGCCGATGAGGCGATCGGCGCCGGGCTGGTCGAGGATGACGCGCGAATCGGTCACGCTCGTCACGGCGAAGGCCAGTCGGGACGGGACGTTCGCCTTGATCAGACCGGTCACGACGTCGACAGACGGGCGCTGGGTGGCCAGGACAAGGTGGATGCCGGAGGCACGCGCCAGCTGGGTGATGCGGACGATCGAGTCCTCGACGTCGCGGGGCGCGACCATCATGAGGTCCGCGAGCTCGTCGACCACGACCAGGAGGTACGGATAGGGCTTGAGCACGCGTTCGCTGCCGACGGGCAACTGGATCTCGCCGGCGACGACGGCCCGGTTGAAGTCGTCGATGTGGCGGAAGCCGAACGACGCGAGATCGTCGTACCGCATGTCCATCTCCTTCACGACCCACTGCAGCGCTTCCGCCGCCTTCTTGGGGTTCGTGATGATGGGCGTGATGAGGTGCGGCACACCGGCGTAGGAGGTGAGCTCCACGCGCTTCGGGTCGATGAGGACCATGCGGACGTCCGAGGGCTTCGCCCGCATCAGGAGGCTCGTGATCATCGAGTTCACGAAGCTGGACTTACCCGAGCCCGTCGACCCGGCCACGAGGAGGTGGGGCATCTTCGCGAGGTTCGCGACGACGTACCCGCCGCCGACGTCCTTGCCGATGCCGATCGTCATGGGGTGGGTGGCCTGCTGCGCATTGGGTGAGCGCAGGACGTCGCCGAGCGTGACGATCTCGCGATCCGTGTTCGGGATCTCGACGCCGATCGCGCTCTTGCCGGGAATGGGCGCGAGGATGCGCACCTCGTTCGAGGCGACCGCATAGGCGATGTTGTTGGTGAGGGCGGTGATCCGCTCGACCTTGACTCCGTGGCCGAGGGCGATCTCGTACTGGGTCACAGTCGGGCCGCGCGAGAATCCGGTGACCTTCGCATCGATCGAGAACTGCTCGAAGACGCCCATGATCGCGCGGACCATGGCGTCGTTGGCCTCGGATCGTGCCTTGTGCGGCGTACCCGCGGCGAGGGCATCGGTGGACGGGAGGTCGTAGTCGGGCGCATCGGGATCGACGGAATCGAGATTCGCGGCGACGAAATCCGGCAGCGGCGGAACGGGGGGCGCCTCGGGCGCCGCATCGCGCTTGCGTCCGGGGGTCCGCGGGGTCGCGGGCACGATGATCTCGGTGACCGCGTCGGGCATGACGTCAGGCGCCGTCTCGGGAGTCGTGACCGGGTTGTCGAAACTGCCGTCGCCGCTCGCCTCGAGGAGCGCGGTGAGGTCGTCGGCACCGAGGCCACCGTCGGTGTCCTCCTCACGGCCGGACTTGTTGCGCCGCCACCAGGGCAGCGAATCGCCCTCCTCCGCGGGGCCGTCGAAGGCGACCGTCGGTCCGGTCTGACCCTTCGCGGGCGCAACGTCGGGGTCGGGGCGCTCCGCGCCGAACAGCCAGGCGTAGAGGTCGCCGAGGCGGCGACCGATGCGGTTCGGTGGCGTCTTGGTGAGGATGAGGACGCTCAGGAACGCCAGGAGACCCAGGACGATCCCGGCGCCGATCTCGGTGAGAACCGTCAGGGGTTCCCCGATGGCCCACCCGAAGAGTCCGCCGGAGGCGCTGAGCGCGGCCAGGCCTTCGCTGGGCTTCGGGCGGTCCGCCACGATGTGGCAGAACCCGGCCACAGCGAGGACGAACAGTCCCGCGCCGATGCCGATGCGTCCGTTGTCGTTCACGGACGGCGGATGCCGGAACAGCCACCCCGCCAGCAGCAACAGGATGACGGGGAAGACGAATGCCTCGCGACCGATCAGAGCGCCTACGGTGTAGGCGCTGATGTTCGTGCCGACCTCGGTCCCGATGAGGAACCACTCCACGACGGCACCGGCGATCGCCATGAGGACCAGGAGGAACGGGAACCCGTCGCGTCGCTGCTCCTTCTCCAACGCCTCAGACCCGAAGGCGCGGAACATTCCACCGGCGATGTGTGCCAGCCCCAGCCACGCGCGGACGACGACCGGAGGACGCTCGACGTCGTCGACGTAGCGGCGCGGAGCTGGCTCGGCCTTGCGCCGCGGGGCCGGCTCGGCCTTCTTCGCACGCGCCGAGGAGCCCGACGCTGACGCGCGGGGTTTGCTGGTCGGACTGCTGCTCCTGGGCATACCTTCCACGGTAAGCCGCCTCACCGACATGTGCCCGGATTGACGCGACCCGTCGGCGGTATTCCGCTGCTCAGCCGAGGACCTTCACCATGGTGTCCCGACCGATCCCGCTGCGGGTGACCGCGAACCCCTCGCTGCGGTACAAGACCTGCGCGAAGTTTCCGCGCTCGACGGAGAGGCAGATCCGCGCGCGCCCGTCGGTGCGTGCCGCATCGCACAGCTGACGGAGCAGGCCACGCCCGACGCCGTGCGAGCGCCACATCGGCTTCACGCCGATGATGAGCTCCGGCACGCCGGTTCCGACGTACCCGAACCCGGGCTCGCTGCGCGGCAACGTGCGGTACCAGGCAGCGCCGATGAGCTCCGCGCCGGCGAGGGCGACGAAGCCGACGTCACCGGGACGCACCCACCCGGAGAGATATCGGCTGTGGTCCGGGTCGGAGAGGACCTCATGCCGAGGACGCGGCGCGCCAGGACGCCAATTGGCGGCCTCGACGACCATGTCGCCGAGGAACACCCCGTCCGCCTGGGCGGCGGGACGCAGCGACCACGACTCGGGCATGCCCGAATGGTAGCGGTCCGCTCAGGCCTCGATCACCATCGGGACGATCATCGGTCGACGACGCAGCGACTGGTTGACCCAGCGGCCGATGGTCCGTCGCACCACCTGCTGCAGGGCGTGCGGGTCGCGGACGCCCGACTTCGCGGCTTCCGTGAGCGCCTGCGCGATCTTCGGCTTGACCGAGTCGAACACGGCGTCGTCCTCCGCGAACCCGCGGGCATGGATCTCCGGGCCCGTGATGATGCGGCCGGTCGCGGCATCCACCACCACGATGACGGAGATGAAGCCCTCCTCACCGAGGATCCGACGGTCCTTGAGGTCGGCATCCGTGATCTCGCCCACCGAGGAGCCGTCGACGTAGACGAACCCGAGGTCGAGCTGTCCGACGACCTTCGCGACGCCGTCCTTGAGGTCGATGACGGTGCCGTTCTCGGCGATGATCGTGTTCGCCGCCGGGACGCCGCTGTCCTGCGCCAGCTTCGCGTTCGCCATCAGGTGGCGGTACTCGCCGTGGACGGGCAGGACGTTCTTCGGCTTCAGGATGTTGTAGCAGTAGAGCAGCTCGCCGGCGGCGGCGTGGCCCGAGACGTGGACCTTCGCATTCGCCTTGTGGACGACGTTGGCGCCGAGCTTGGTGAGGCCGTCGATCACGCGGTAGACGGCGTTCTCGTTGCCCGGGATGAGGCTCGAGGCGAGGATGACGGTGTCCCCCTCCCCCGGCTCGATCGCATGGTCGAGGTTCGCCATGCGAGAGAGCACGGCCATCGGCTCGCCCTGGGATCCCGTGGACATGTAGACGATGCGGTCGTCGGGGAGGTCCTTGGCCTTCTTGTAGTCGATGAGGACGCCGTCGGGCACCTTCAGGTAGCCGAGCTGTTCGGCGATCGTCATGTTGCGGACCATCGAGCGACCGAGGAATGCCACACGTCGGCCATGCGCGGCTGCGGCGTCGATGACCTGCTGCACGCGGTGGATGTGGCTCGAGAAGCTGGCGACGATGACGCGGCGCGGAGCCTTGCCGATGATCTGATCGAGGACGGGCCCGATCGCCCGCTCGAGCGGCGTGAACCCGGGGACGTCGGCATTCGTGGAGTCGACCAGGAACATGTCGACGCCCTCTTCGCCGAGGCGAGCGAAGGCGCGGAGGTCGGTCAGGCGACCGTCGAGCGGGAGCTGGTCCATCTTGAAGTCGCCGGTGGCGAGGACGAGACCCGCGGGGGTGCGGATGCCGACGGCCAGCGCATCGGGGATGGAGTGGTTGACCGCGACGAACTCGAGGTCGAAGGGGCCGACCTGCTCGCGCTGGTCCTCCTTGACCGTCAGCGTGTACGGCTTGATCCGGTGCTCCTTGAGCTTCGCCTCGACGAGAGCGAGCGTCAGCTGCGAGCCGATGAGGGGGATGTCGCCCTTGCGCTTGAGGAGGTACGGCACCGCGCCGATGTGGTCCTCGTGGCCGTGGGTGAGGACGACGCCGACGATGTCGTCGAGTCGCCCGCGGATGGCCTCGAAGTCCGGGAGGATCAGGTCGACGCCGGGCTGGTGCTCTTCGGGGAAGAGAACACCGCAGTCGACGATCAGCAGCTTGCCGTCGTACTCGAAGACGGTCATGTTCCGGCCGATCTCGCCGAGTCCGCCCACGGGCGTCACCCGGAGCGTGCCGGGAGCGAGTTTTTCAGGGGCGGAGACGGTATTGGTCATCGAGTTGTTCCATGCACCTTCGGAAGAGCGCCGCCCGCGGCGGCATTGCGGTCTGGTCGGAAGTTGGAGAAGTCAGCACCGTCGACATCCCGCACGAGGTCGAGTTCGTCCTCGATGAGGGCGGCCTCCCATTCCTCGGGGCCGACGAGCGGCAGACGCACGCGGGGGCTCGAGATGCGACCCAGGCCGTGCAGGATGTACTTCGCGCTGACCGTCCCCGGGACGTGCGTCATGACGGCACGGACGAGCGGTTCGAGCTTCTTGTGAGCGGCGGTCGCGGTCTGCAGGTCACCGCGGTTGACGGCATCCACGATCACTCGGTACGGGGCCGACGTGATGTTCGCCGTCACGCCGATGAGACCGGCTGCGCCGATCGACAGGTGCGGGAGGACGTTGGCGTCGTCGCCCGAGAAGTAGAGCAGGTCCGTCTGGTTGAGGACCCGACTGACCTCGCTGAAGTCGCCCTTGGCGTCCTTCACCGCGAGGATGTTCGGGTGCTTGGCGAGGCGGAGGATCGTCTCGTACTTGATGGGCACGCCGGTGCGACCGGGGATGTCGTAGAGGATCACCGGGAGGTCGGTCGCGTCCGCGACGAGGCGGAAATGCGTCAGGATGCCGGCCTGTGTCGGCTTGTTGTAGTACGGCGTGACGATCATGATGCCGTCCGCACCGGCCTTCTCGCTGGCACGGTAGAGCTCGATCGCGTGGGCGGTCTCGTTCGAGCCGCCTCCCGTGATGATCTTCGCGCGGCCGGAGGAGACGGACTTGCCGACCTCAACGAGCTTCAGCTTCTCGGCATCCGTGAGCGTGCTCGTCTCACCGGTGGTCCCGGTCACGACGATGCCGTCGGCACCGCCCGTGATGACGTCGTCGATGTGCTTCTCGACGGCCGGCCAATCGACCTCGCCGTCGGCTGTCATCGGAGTGACGAGCGCGACGAGCACCTGACCGAACGGATTGGCGGAGTGCGTCATGGTTCCCAGGGTACCGGTCAGGGTCCCTCGCCCGTGTGCGGGGTCGTCGATGGCGCGACGGATGCACGATCGGTGGGGCGCAGGTTGCGTCCTACGGCCAGAAACACGACTCCCGCGCCAGCGATCGTGCAATCGTCACCGGGTGCGACCGAGAACAGCCAGAATTGCGCGCTGCACGCGCGGCCAGTCGTGCACGACGAGCGCGTAATCGAAGCGGAGCGCCTCGTATCCGGCTGCGGCGGCCTCGGCATCCCGGACCAGGTCGTGATGACGACGTGAGGGTCCGTCGTGGTTGAGGCGGCCGTCGACTTCGAGGATGATCCGGTCGGCCAAGAGGAAGTCCACGCGGCCGACGCCCGAGATGAGGACCTGGCAGTCCAGCGCGATGCCGAGTCGCAGCAGACGGAGGCGCAGGAGCGACTCGATCCCGCTCTCCGCATCGGGGCGAGCGATGTCCACGAGCCAACGGAAGCGCGCGGGGAGCCCTTGGCGGATGAGCGCGCGATCCGAACGCGAGAGCAACCCCAGGTTCCACGCCGACTCGAATGCGGCGAAGAATCCCTCCGGCCCGAGGCATCGAGCCGACTGGATGAGCGCGTGCACGACCGGGACGACGCCGAAGGCCGCGACTCCGTCGTCCCGATGTGCCACGCAGCGACATCCCTCATGCGCGTGAGCCCGGGCATCAGGACCGAGCCACACGTGAACGCGTTCCCGGTGCTCGAGGACCCACACGCCGTGGTGACGGAGTGCAGAAGCGCAACAGAGCTCGCCGCCGTGCGCCGCGGCATCCCGAACATGGGGACTCACCCCGGGGACGGAGTAAACGCCGTTACGTAGGCGGGCGATCGTGCCGCGGTCGACAGCCCGAGCGAGCTGGGCCCGCGTCGCTCCTCGCCGACGGAGTTGCGAGGACCTCGCGATCCCCCCGAGGACACGGATGTGCTGCACGACTGTGGCGGAATCCATTGCTCGAGCGTGCCCCACACCGCGTCGGCGGGCGTCGGTGTGGCGGGCTCTGTGAGCGACGCGGCCGCCGAGGCGCCCTGAGGAGAGAGCGTCATGTGACGAATGCACGATCGGCGGTGCGGACGGTGGCTCCCGCACGTCTGATCGCCACTCCCGCACCGGCGATCGTGCAACGCGCACCCGAAGAGCATCGGGCCGCACGCGTCCGACGTGCGTCTCCGTCAGCGGCCGCGCGAGGCGACGGCGACGACGACGCGATCGGGCAGGATGCGGGCGAGCGACGTCAGCGCCTTGTAGCGGAGCGACGGGATGCTGACGGCCCGGCCGCGTGCGGCATCCCGGAGCGATCCGCGCACCACTTGCGCGGCGTTCAACCACATCCCGCCGGGCACGCCCTCCTCCCCCGGCGGGAGGCCGAGGCGCTCGTGGAAGTTCGTATGGACGTAGCCGGGGCAGACCGCCGTGACCGTCACACCCTTCGGGCTGTAGACCGCGTTCGCCCAGCGGCTGAAACTCACGACCCACGCCTTGGCCGCGCCGTACGTCCCCCGTGGGATGAGCCCGGCGACGGAAGCGATGTTGAGGATGCGGCCGCTGCCGCGCGCGAGCATCGCGGGAAGCGCCGCACGCGTCAGCCGCATGGTCACCTCGACGTGCAGCTCGAGGTGACGGGCCTCGACCTCGATGTCGTTGGCCTCGAACCCGAGTGGGAGCCCGTACCCGGCGCTGTTCACCAGGAGGTCGATGCCCTGCTCCAGGCGTTCCTCGACCCGACGACGCTGGCCGTCGTCGAGCAGATCCGCGACGAGGATCTCGGCGCGGCCGCCGCGACCCCCGATCTCGTCGGCCAGCGCACGGAGTGCCTTCTCGTCGCGGGCGACGAGAACGACGTCCGCACCCTTCGCGGACAGCTGCCGGGCGTATTCGGCCCCGATGCCGGAGCTCGCGCCCGTGATGAGTGCGGTGCGGTTCATGCGCGTCAGCCTAAGACGCGCGGGCGATCAGGGAGCGACGCGACCGTTCGCGTTGAAGGCGGCGTACGTGAGCGGCATGAGCTCACGCCACACGTTCTCCATCTTCTCGGCGCACATCTCGATCTCGCGCTGCGGGAAAGAGGGGAAGTGCGTGCCCTCGCGCATCGTGCGCAGCGACAGGAAGTTCATGAGCGAGCGCGCGTTCACGGTGACGTACATCGACGACATGATGTTCAGCGGCAGGACGATGCGGGCGACCTCGCGAGCGACTCCGGCGTCCAGCATCCGCTGGTAGCTCTCGAAGGCGGCCACGGATGCCTCGCGCGTCTCGCGGGCCACGAGCTCGACCTGCTCGGCGGAGCCGGGAAGGAACTGGTAGGCGCCGGGCTTTCCGACCTGCACGAGGTTGCGCTCGGGGGACGGCACGTAGAAGACGGGACGGAGCTCGCGGTAACGGCCCGACTCCTCGTTGTACGACGCCATCCGGTGCCGCATGAACTCGCGGAAGACGAAGATCGGCGCCTGCACGTAGAACGTCATCGAGTTGTGCTCGAAGGGCGAACCATGACGGTCGCGCATGAGGTAGTTGATGAGGCCGCGGTCGCGACCCGTCGCTTCGGAGCCGTCGGCGGCCGATTCGAGCGTCTGCTCTCCCTGCGTCGACACGCGTGCGGCGAAGAGGACATCGCTGTCGGCGGCGGACGAGCGGACCAGCTCGACCGTGACATCGCTGCGGAACTCGATCTCGGGTGCTTCGGGGCGCTCACTCACGGCTCTCACCCTACCCGGCGCATGACGCGGAACGACGCTGCGCGATCCGCACCATAGCGGGCAGGACTACTGTGGAGCGGTCATGGAACTCCTCCCCGCCATCGTCGTGCTCAGCGCGCTTCTCGCGCTGACCGTCGGCGTCGGCCTCGCGCTGGGCTGGCGGCAGAACCGTCCACGCGCCGTCGACCCCCGCGAAGTCATCGAACCGACGCGTTTGGGCGCCGAGCGCCTGGGCGAGACCGCCACCCTCCTGCAGTTCAGCACGGAGATGTGCAGCAGGTGCCCGGGCGTCCACCGAACGCTCCGCGAGATCGCCGACGACCGCGAGGGTGTTCTCCACCTGAACGTCGACCTCACCCACCGCGTCGACATCGCGCAGCACTTCCGCGTGCTGCAGACTCCGACGACCCTCATCATCGACCAGCACGGCGTCGTGCGCTCGCGCTTCGGCGGTACCCCGGGCCGCCAGGTCGTCGAGATGGAACTCGACCGCGTCACCGCAGGGGCCGGCCGTGGCTGAGGCGCGGGGAATCGATCCGCGCGGACCGCGGTTCGCGGCATCCATCACGTCGGTGCTGCTGCTGGTCGCCACGTTGCTGGCTCTGCTGGGGAGTTCGACCGCTCGTACCGATGCAGGGTTCGGTTGGCTGAGTCCGCTGGGTGGCGGGATGTTCATTGTTCCGGTTCAGGGATGGGTGCTTCCGTTCACCCCAATCTCGATGCGCGTCCTCGACCTCGGCTTCCTCACCGTCCTGGTCATCGCGCTTCTCTTCCTCTGGAGCGTCCTCTCACCCCGCACCGCGCCGTGGGGTGTCCTCTACCGTCGGGCGATCCAGCCACGGCTCGCTCCCCCGACGGACCTCGAAGACCCCCGCCCGCCGCGGTTCGCGCAGGGCGTCGGGCTCGTCGTGACCTCGATCGGCCTCATCTTGCACGTCGTCGGCGTGCCTCTCGCTCTCCCGGTCGCCGCCGCCCTCGCGTTCATGGCGGCCTTCCTCAACGCCGTGTTCGGACTGTGCCTCGGATGCCAGTTGTGGCTGCTCCTGCAGCGCGTCGGGCTCGTTGGACGCACCGCCTGAGCCTTCCGCGAGCCCGCGTCAAGTCATATCGCGTGCATATCCACGAGGTTTAGGCTCGGCAGCGATCCGTCACGACCCCGACCGAGGAGACACCATGAGCGTCACGAGCGAAGCCACCACCAGCTGGAACGGAACCCTGTTCGAAGGGTCCGGATCCGTCGCCCTCGAGAGCTCGAACCAGGGACCGTTCGCGGTGAACTGGAAGGCGCGCAGCGAGGGCTCCACCTCGGTGACGACCCCCGAGGAGCTCATCGCCGCCGCACACTCCTCGTGCTTCAGCATGGCGCTTTCGAACGCGCTGGCCGAGAACGGTACCCCTCCCGAGAGCGTCGAGACGACGGCATCCGTCACCTTCATCCCCGGCACCGGCATCACCGGCTCGCACCTGAACGTGAGCGCGTCCGTGCCCGGCCTGTCGGCGGAGGACTTCGACCGCATCGCGAACGAAGCCAAAGCGGGATGCCCCGTCTCGGCAGCCCTCTCCGGCATCGAGATCACGCTCGAGGCGACACTTGCCTGACAGGCGCGTCGTCGTCTCCGGCGCGTCGGGTCTCATCGGCCGCGCCCTCATCGACTCGCTCACCGCGGACGGCTACACCGTGACGCGGCTCGTCCGTCACCCGGCCCACGGTCCGGAAGAGGTCACCTGGGCACCGGGTGAGGAGCCGCTCGACCCCGGGGTCCTCGCCGGCGCCGAAGCCGTGGTCAACTTCAACGGCGCCACCATCGGTCGCTTTCCGTGGACCGCCGGATACAAGAAGCAGCTCGTGTGGTCGCGTCTCCACCCGACCCGCACCCTCGCGCGCGCGCTCCGGGAGCTCGGCGACAACGCTCCGCTCTTCGTCAGTTCGTCGGCGACGGGGTACTACCCACCCGATGCTCGCGGTCGCACCTTCGATGAATCCGGCCCGCAGGGTGACGCGTTCCTCTCCGACCTGTGCGGCGAATGGGAGGCGTCGGCCGTGGCGTCCGGTGCGCCCACCGCACTCCTTCGCACAGCGCCCGTCGTGCACCGCGACGGCGTCCTCAAGCCGCTCCTCCTCCTGACGAAGGCCGGGCTCTCGGGGCCACTCGGACGCGGTACCCAGGTGTGGCCGTGGATCTCCCTCGATGACGAGATCCGCGCCATCCGCCACGTCATCGACCACGGAATCACGGGACCGGTCAACCTCACCGGACCCGAGCGCGCCACCGCGAACGATCTGGGCTTCGCACTCGCGCGGCGCCTGAACCGCCCGTACCTGCTGCGCGCTCCGCTGTGGGCGATCCGGCTGGTCCTCGGGAAGGATGCCGTCGACGCGCTCCTCGCCAACGACACGCATGTCCTGCCGGCAGTGCTCCTGGAGTCGGGGTTCACGTTCCGGCATCCGACTGTCGAGGATGCCGTCGCCGCAGCCGTCTGATCCTGCCGGGCGCGCTCAGCCTCGACGCTGGGCGCGCTCGCGCGAGATCGCCGTGCGGATGGCGCCGCGCGCGCGTTTGCGATCGCCGGCGCCGTCGTAGAGCAGACCCATGCGGTACCACGCCCGCCAGTCGGTCGGATCGGCTTCCACCGCGTCGCGGTACACGGGGAAGAGCGCGTCCGCCTCTGCCTGCACGGGGCGGCCGCTGGGGCGAAGCGTGAGCTCCTCCGCCGGGAGGGCGCCTTCGGCCTCGAGCTGCCGGCCCAGGCGCTGGGCGCCCAGTCCGAAACTCAGTTCGCGCCACAGCGCCCAGACCGCGACGACGGGAAGCAGGACCAGGGCGACGCCCATCGCGATGCCGACGGGGTCCCCGCTGGCGACGAGCAGCACCGCGCGCTGCCCGACGAGGAAGATGTACAGCGCGAGGGTGAGAGCGACGACGCCGACCCCGATGCGAGTCCTCATCGGGCGGTCGCCGCAGCCGCCTGGTCCGCCGCGTCGCCATCGGCGACCGGGGCCACGGGGGCGGGCTTCGGCATCCGGATCCCGATGTCGATCATCGAGTCGAGTCCCACGATGACGCCGGACGCGTCCCGCGCAGCCTCGAGGGCGACACGGATGCCGGGGGCATAGGCCGCAGCCGGGTCGATCGTGTCGTGGACGATGCTCAGCGACTCCCCCGGCCCCGACAGGATCGTCTCCTGCCTAGCCACGACGCCCGGACGGCGGAGCGAATGGACCGGAATGCTCGCGATCTGCTGCCCGCGCGCACGCTGGTCGACGTACGGAGCCTCGACCGGGCCGGCCTCGGAGCGGGTCGCCGCGATCAGCTCCGCGGTTCGGACCGCCGTACCGCTCGGCGAGTCGACCTTCGTCTCCCGGTGCGTTTCGACGATCTCGATCGAGGGGAAGAACGGTGCGGATGCCGCAGCCAGAGCGGATCCGATGACGGAACCCAGCGAGAAGTTCGGGATGAAGACGGCACCGGTGCCCGCGGCATCCACCAGCGGTCGCACGAGAGCGACGCGCTCCACGGACCACCCGGACGTGCCCACGAGGACGTTCTTGCCCCGTTCGATCGCGGCGCGGACGATGTCGATCGACACGGCCGGCGTCGAGGCGTCGACGACGAGATCGGCGGCATCGAGCTCGGCGAGATCACTCGAGGAGCCGAGGACGGCAACCGTCTCGAAGCCCTCGGTCGCCGCGATGACCTCGGCGATGATGCTCCCGAGTTTGCCGGTCCCGCCCACCAGGGCCACGCGCGTCGTCATGCTCCCAGCCTAGGCGGGCAGGACGGTCGCGATCGTGTCCCACGCGAGCTTGACGACCAGCAGACCGAGGACGACGAGGAAGACGACCCGGACGAATCCGTTGCCACCGCGCGTCGCCATCCGTGCCCCGATGAACCCGCCGGCGATGTTCGCACAGGCCATCAGGAGTCCGAGGATCAGGATGATCTCGCCGTGGACGCCGTAGACGATGAGGGCGGCGAGGTTGGTGGTGAGGTTGGCGATCTTCGCATTGACGCTCGCCTGGAGGAACCCGAAACCGAGGACCCCGACGAGGAGGATGACGAAGAACGACCCGGTACCCGGTCCGAGGATGCCGTCGTAGAAGCCGACGCCCGCGCCGATGACACCCGAGCGCCAGACGATCGCCCGGCGTTCGGTGTGGCGCGGTTCGTGGTGGAGGCCCATCTTGGGTCGGAGGAGCGTGTAGACGCCGACGGCGACGACCGCGACGAGGACGACCGGCGTCAGCACCTCTCGGGGCACGTACCTCGACAGCGCGGCGCCGACCGCCGACCCCGCGAAGGCGCCGAGCACGAGCGGGATCAGGAGAGTGAGGTGCACTTTCACGCGGCGCAGGTAGACCCAGCTGGCCGAGAGCGTGCCGAAGAACGACGAGAGCTTGTTCGTGCCGAGGATGAAGGGGGTCGCGACATCCTTCGGGACGCCGATGACGAGCGCCGGAAGCTGGATGAGACCGCCGCCGCCGACGACGGCATCCACCCACCCGGCGACCCCGGCCGCGACGACGAGGAACAGGAGCGCGCTCGCGGAAACGGGAAGCCAGTCGGCGAGGAGGGAGCCGGTCAGCACCTCACACCGAGAGGATGTCGGGGAGACCCGTCCGGAGCTCCACCGGCAGGTGAGCGAGGTCGTTGTGGGAGACGAGGGACCACGGCCGTCCCGGACGCTGCGCGAGCACGGTCAGACCGCAGTGCGCCTGATTGATCGTCAGCCAGCGCCACTCCGGTGCCTGCAGCACCTCGCGCACGAACCAGGCGATGACGAAGTTGTGCGTGATGAGAAGCTCATGCGCGTTCGGACGGTGCGCGAGGAACTCCGCCCCGGCATCCGCCATCTGCGCCGCCCCTGCGTCCGCCTCGGCCTCGGTGACGCCGCCGAAGAACGGTTCGTAGACGTGCGGGGTGCCGGGCGTCATACCGCTCGGGACGCAGTCGAACAACAGCGCAGTCGGCTCGGGGTCGACCGCCGGCAGGCGTTCGGCGACGGCCCGCGCAGTCTCGGTCGCGCGGAGCAGCGGAGAGTGCCAGACCGCGGTGAGCGGAACGCCCGATAGCCGGTCGGCGAGGAGTTCGGCCTGACGACGACCTCGCGGCGACAACGGACCGTCGGCGAGGCCGTGTTCCGCGTCGAGGTGTTCGCCGTGCCGCACCAGGTACAGATAGTGCGTCACGTGGTTGCTCGCTTCGTCGAAATGCACCGGAGGGGTCCCCCCGGCCCACTTACACCCTAAACCAGCCTCAGTCGGTGGCCCGTGCGATCTCGGCCAGGTGCGCACGGCTGAGATGCACGCCGACACCCTGGACGAGCTCGTCCACGTGCGCGACGGCGTAGGCGTTGACGATCGGCGCGACGACGATGCGCTGCGCGAGAAGCCAGGCGATCGCGATCGCTGCCGGGGGGACGGTCAGCTCCCCCGCGATGCGGTCGAGGGCCCGGAGGGTGCGCGCACCGCGACGGTTCATGCTGGCCGCGAGCTGGCGTCCCCGCACCGAGCCACCGACACGATCGCGATCCCGATGCACCCCTGAGAGGTACCCGTGCTCGAGGGCCTGCGACGGCGTCACCGCGATGCCCTGAGCCCCGGCGACCAGCTTGAGATCACCGTCGAACTCGTCGCGGCGGAGCACGTTGTAGGGGACGTCGAGCACCGTGAAGCGCGGGTAGCCGGCCGCGGAGAGGATCCGGGCTTCGACGAGCTGCGCCGCCCGATACCCCGCGGCACCGACCGCTCGCACCTTGCCGGACTCCACCAGCCACTCCGCGGTGGCGAGGGTGTCCTCGAGGATCGTGGTCCGGTCGGCGGTGCCGTCCAACGACAGGACGTCGATCCGGTCCGTCCCGAGACGGGTGAGGGATGCCTCGACCGCGCGCACGAGGTTGACGGAACCGAGTCCGGGGTTCTCCGCCCCGCGACCGACGCGCACCGTGACGACGACGTCGTCACGGTTGCGTCGCGCGGCCATCCACTGACCGATGACGTGTTCGCTCCGGCCGGCGGCATAGCTGTCGGACGTGTGGATCGCGTTACCGCCGCGCTCCACATAGCGGTCGAGGATGGCGTGCGCGGCGGCGAGGTCGACGTGCCAGCCGAACTCGGCCCCGCCGAGGATGAGAGGGAAGACGGAGGCGCCGGTCTCTCCCAGCGGAACCCTCACGGCACGCCCGAGCGGGGCCGTGTGGACCGGAAGCGGGCCGGAGGGGTGGGTGACAGGCGTGACGGTCGGCGACGTCTGATTCGCCGTCTCGAACGCTGCCATACTCGTCTCCTTGCGGAGCGCTCGAGGCGGCGTGTGTCCACGCACCCCGGATGCGCTCACTCCGAGGGTAGGGCAGCCCTCGGACGCCGCGTGCACGCCCGGCGGCTGGCGCATGACGTTTCCATAACGGTTGGAGCATGCCGGGCGGGGGCACCCTCAGCCGAACGACGAACGCCCGCCCTCCGAAGAGGACGGGCGTTCGTTCAGAGCGCGGGTCAGGCGTCTGCGGATGCCTCAGTCGGCGCGTCGACGGCCGCAGCCGACTCCTCGACGACGGGCTCCAGCGACAGCTTTCCGCGGTCGTCGATCTTCGTGATGCGCACGAGGATCTTCTGGCCGACACCGAGCACGTCTTCGACGTTCTCGACACGCTTGCCACCCGCGAGCTTGCGGACCTCGCTGACGTGCAGCAGGCCGTCCTTACCCGGGAGGAGCGAGACGAACGCACCGAAGGTCGCGATCTTGACGACCGTGCCCAGGAACTGCTCGCCGACCTCGGGGTTGGTCGGGTTGGCGATGGCGTTGACCTGCGCACGCGCAGCCTCTGCAGAGGGACCGTCGACAGCACCGATGTACACGGTGCCGTCGTCCTCGATCGAGATCTGAGCGCCGGTCTCGTCCTGGATCGAGTTGATCGTCTTGCCCTTGGGGCCGATCAGCTCGCCGATCTTGTCGACCGGGATCTGCACGCTGATGACGCGGGGCGCGGTGGGCGCCATCTCGTCGGGGGCGTCGATCGCGGAGTTCAGGACGTTGAGGATGGTCAGACGAGCATCCTTAGCCTGGGTCAGCGCAGCGGCGAGCACCGACGACGGGATGCCGTCGAGCTTCGTGTCGAGCTGGATCGCCGTGATGAACTCGCTCGTGCCGGCGACCTTGAAGTCCATGTCACCGAGCGCGTCTTCGGCGCCGAGGATGTCGGTCAGCGCGGCGTACCGCGTCTGGCCGTCGACCTGGTCGGACACGAGGCCCATGGCGATACCGGCGACGGGAGCGCGCAGCGGCACACCCGCGTTCAGCAGCGACAGGGTCGACGCGCAGACGGAACCCATCGAGGTCGAGCCGTTGGAGCTCAGCGCCTCGGAGACCTGACGGATCGCGTACGGGAACTCCTCGCGGCTGGGCAACACCGGCATGAGGGCGCGCTCGGCGAGGAAGCCGTGCCCGATCTCACGACGCTTCGGGCTGCCGACACGGCCGGTCTCACCGGTCGAGTAAGGCGGGAAGTTGTAGTGGTGCATGTAGCGCTTGCTCGTCGTGGGCGACAGCGAGTCGATCTGCTGCTCCATCTTGAGCATGTTCAGCGTGGTGACGCCCATGATCTGGGTCTCGCCGCGCTGGAAGATCGCCGAGCCGTGGACGCGCGGGATGACCTGCACCTCGGCGTCGAGCGGACGGATGTCGGCGAGGCCACGACCGTCCATGCGGACGCCCTCGGCGAGGATACGGCCGCGGACGACCACCTTCGTCACCGACTTGTAGGCGGCGGAGAACTCGATCGGCGCACCGGCGGGCAGCTCCTCCGCCTCGACGGCGGCGATGAGCTCGGCCTTGACGCGGTCCTTGACCTTGTCATCGGCGGCCTGACGGTCCTGCTTGTCGGCGATCTGGTACACGTTCACCAGGTCGTCGTACGCGCGGCCGGCGACGAAGTCGTAGACCTCGGAGCTGTACGGCGCGAAGACCGGGTAGACGCCGGGCTCACGCGACGACGACGCAGCCATCTGGGCCTGTGCCTCGACGAGCTGCTTGAGGAACGGCTTGGCGGCCTCGAGGCCACCGGCGACGATCTCTTCGCTCGGCTTGACGGCGCCGCCCTTGATGAGGTTCCAGCTGTTCTCGGTGGCTTCGGCCTCGACCATCATGATCGCGACGTCGCCATCGGGAAGAACGCGACCGGCGACCATGAGGTCGAAGACGGCCTCGTCGACCTGAGCCTGGTTCGGGAACGCGACCCACTGGTCGGCGTGCTCGCCGTGACCGGGGATGAGCGCGAGGCGCACACCGGCGATCGGACCGGAGAACGGCAGACCGGAGATCTGCGTCGACGCGGAGGCCGCGTTGATCGCCAGAGCGTCGTAGTACTCGCCGGGCGCGATGGAGAGCACCGTCACGACGATCTGGACCTCGTTGCGGAGGCCGTCGACGAACGACGGGCGCAGCGGCCGGTCGATGAGGCGGCAGACGAGGATCGCCTCGGTGGAGGGGCGTCCCTCACGGCGGAAGAACGAGCCGGGGATCTTGCCCGCGGCGTATGAACGCTCTTCGACGTCGACGGTCAGCGGGAAGAAGTCGAAGCCCTCACGCGGGTGCTTGCCGGCGCTGGTGGCCGACAGGAGCATGGTTTCTTCATCGAGATAAGCGGCAACGGCGCCCTGCGCCTGCTGTGCCAGTCGTCCGGTCTCGAACCGGATCGTGCGGGTGCCGAATCGGCCGTTGTCGAGAACGGCTTCGGCGGCGGTGATTTCTGGACCTTCCAAGAGGTCTCTCCTTCTTTGTTTAAACTCGCACGCGCGTTTCGCGCACGAGATCATGCGAAGGAGCGGGAACAGGCAGATATGGGCGCGCGGATCTGTCCGCGAAGACCGCCTGCGCTGGCCACCAGTCGAAGACCACCATCCACCGGAATCGGGATGGGAATCCACCACAGGGGACCAGCTTCCTGCCGGGCCTGCTCCATGAGCTCACTGTGAAGTTGAGCGGATGCCGCGATGAGAACCGCGGGCAACCCGGCCCAGCCTATCAGCGCACCCCGTTCAGTGCGTATCGTGGCGGGATGAGCGACGACGAGAAGACCGCGGATGCGGCATCCGATGACATGAAGCGGAAGTTCCGCGAGGCGCTCGAGAAGAAGAACTCGCGGAGCAGGCAGGGTGAGGCGCACTTGGACGGCGACTCGTCCGTGCACGGCACGCACGGTGCCGTCACCAAGCGCGAGTTCCGACGCAAGAGCGGCTGACCCCCGACACGAGGAAGGCCCGGATGCCGAGTGGCGTCCGGGCCTTCGTCGTGTCCGTGCCTCGCTCAGCCGTTCAGGTCGGCGCGGCGAGCGCGGGCGCGCTCCTCCTTCGCCTCAGCCTCGGTGAGGGCGGCCTCGTGCAGCCCGGACGTGTCGACGGCGCCGGTGTCGTCGGAGACACCGTGACCGGTGAGCGTCGCCTCGTCGAAGGGGCGCTGTCCCGTCAGGACCGCCGTGACCTGCTCGCGGTCGATCTGCTTCGTCCAGGTGCCGATCAGCAGGGTCGCCACGGCGTTGCCGGTGAAGTTGGTGAGCGCGCGGCCCTCGGACATGAACCGGTCGATGCCGACGATGACGCCGACGCCGTTGACGAGGTCGGGACGGTAGGCCTGCAGACCGCCCGCAAGGGTCGCCAGTCCGGCGCCGGTGACACCGGCGGCACCCTTCGAGGCGATGATCATGAAGACGAGGAGACCGATCTGCTCGGGGATCGACATGGGCGCTCCCATGCCGGCGGCGATGAACAGCGACGCCATCGTCAGGTAGATCGCGGTGCCGTCGAGGTTGAAGGAGTAGCCGGTGGGGACCGTGATGCCCACGACGGGCTTCGAGACTCCGAGATGCTCCATCTTGGCGATGAGGCGGGGCAGGGCCGATTCGCTCGAGGACGTGCCGACGATGAGCAGGTACTCGCGGGCGAGGTACTTCATCACCAGGAAGATGTTGATCCGGGCGACGGCGTAGAGGAGCGTGCCGAGGACGCCGACGATGAACACGATGCAGGTGATGTAGAACGCGATCATCAGTAGCCCGAGGCTCAGGATGGCGGCGACGCCGGTCTTGCCGACGACCGCGGCGATGGCTCCGAAGGCACCGACCGGCGCGAGCCAGAGGATCATGCCGAGGATGCGGAAGACGAGAGCCTGCAGGTTCTTGACGGCGTTCATGATGGGCTCGCCCGTGGCGCCCATCTTCTGCAGGGCGAATCCGACCAGCAGAGCGATGAAGAGGACCTGGAGCACGCTCTCCCCGGTGAACGCGCCGAAGAACGTCGTGGGGATGATGCCGAGGAGGAACTCGGTGGTCGATTTGGCCTCGGGCAGCGAGCCGGTGTCGTACTGCGCGTTCTGCATGTTCAGGCCCTCACCCGGGTGGATGATGTTGCCGACCACGAGGCCGATCGCCAGGGCGAACGTCGACATCGCCATGAAGTAGAGCAGGGCGAGACCGCCGATGCGGCCCACGGTGGCCGCCTTGGCGATGGAACCGACGCCGACGACGATCGTGCAGAAGATGATCGGCGCGATCATCATCTTGATGAGGTTGACGAACGCCTTGCCGATCGGCTCGAGCTCGACGGCGAATGCCGGCCAGACCAGCCCGACGATGCAACCGAGGACGACGGCGATGATCACCGAGACGTACAGCCAGGTGTGCTTGTCCCACGCTTGCTTGCCACGGCGCGGGTTGTATCCGGGGAGCCGGAATGAGGATGTGAGGGCCATGATCTCTCCTGGGTGACAGTCGTTGTCGGAGCCGACTGCAGTGTCGGCGTGCCTCAGCGTGCCCGTGGCACGGCCGGGACGGCAGTTGTGGTCGTATTGGTCGCAGACCCTCGAGAGGAGTGCATCGTGGCACAGTCACGCGCAGCGAGCGCGGCATCCCGCGTCTTCGTCGCCGTCGCCGTCGCCGTCGTCGTGCTCGCCCTGGCGATCGCGGGCATTCTCCTCTGGGAGGGCCAGCGGGCTGCCCGCGCGGAGGCGGAGCGGGTGACCCGGGCCGTGGCCGAGACGATCGCCGACAGCGCCGGTGTCGCCGACGCCCTCGCCGACGGGGACCGCGCCACCGCGACCCGCCTGCTTCAGCCCGAGATCGAGGCGGTCGTCGCCGATGCCGACGTCGACTTCGTCACGATCATGGACCCTGCCGGCATCCGCGTCACCCACCCCGACCCGGCACGGATCGGCGAGCCCTACATCGGGACGATCCCCGCCGGCACCGGCACCCTCACGGAGGAGTTCACCGGCACCCTCGGCCGATCGGTGCGCACCATCGTGCCGGTCATCTCGGACGGCGTCGTCGTCGGCCGAGTGTCCGTGGGCGTCACGATCGGATCGATCAGCGACGCGCTGGGGCCGCGCATCATCGTCGCGGTCGCGATCGCCGTCGTCCTCGCCGCGGCCGGACTCGCCGGCGCTCTCCTCGCCCGCCGCGCGACGCGGCGGGTCACCGGTGACCTGCCCGCGGGCGCGGTCCGGGACGCGGTCTCGTCCTACGAGTCGATGCGCACCCTCGGCGAGGCGCTCCGCTCTCAGACGCATGAGCACGGGAACCGCCTCCATACCGCGATCGCGCTTCTCGAGCTCGGACGCACGGGCGAGGCGATCGATCTGCTCTCCGAAGACGCCCGGCAGAGCCAGATCCTCGTCGACCAGGTGACCGCGCGACGCGACGGCGATCCGACGGTGGGCGCACTGCTGCTCGGCAAGGCGTCGCAGGCGAGCGAGCGCGGCGTCGAATGGCGTGCGCGCATCGACGCGGACGCGCCGCGCTCGGTCCTCTCCCCCGTCGACGCCGTCTCCGTGGTCGGGAACCTGATCGACAACGCACTGGATGCCGCGGCCGCCGGCCCTGCGCCGCGGTGGGTCGACGTACGCATGACCCGAACCGACGAGGACGAACTGGCCGTCCAGGTCGCCGACAGCGGCGAGGGTGTGGCGCCGGAGATCGCCGACCGGATCTTCGAGCACGGCTTCTCGACGAAGCCGTCGGACAGCGGCGGACGCGGCGTGGGACTCGCCCTGGTGCGCTCGATCGTCGATGAGGCCGAGGGGACGCTCTCGCTGCACGCCGATCCCACGACCTTCCGGGTCATCCTGCCTCGGCGGGACGCATGATCGGGGTGCTCGTCGTCGACGACGACGCCCTCACCCTCGAACTTCACCGGCACTACGTGGAGCGGCTCGACGGATTCGACGTCGTCGCAGAAGCCACCGGCGCGCGAGCCGCGATCGCCGCCCTCCTCGACAGTCCGCGAGCCGCCGACATCGACCTCGTCCTGCTCGACATGACCATGCCCGACGGCTCGGGGCTCGATGTCCTCCGCCACCTGCGGGCGCACACCGGCACGGTCGATGTCATCGCGATCACCTCCGTCCGCGACGCTGAGGTCGTTCGTCAGGCCATCGCTCTCGGCGCCGCGCAGTACCTTGTGAAGCCGTTCACGTTCGGCGATTTCCAGGAGCGGATGCGGCAGTACCTCCGCTTCCGCGAGCAGGTCACCCGGGCGGCCGGCTCCGCGACACAAGCCGAGATCGATGCGATGCTCGGGGCGCTCCGCACCTCCCCCGCGCCCACTCTCCCCAAGGGCCTTTCGGCCGACACCCTCGACCGCGTGAGCACGCTCCTCCGTTCGCAGGCGGTGTCAGCCCGGGAGGCGGCCGACCGGCTCGGGATGTCGCGGGTGGCAGCGCGCCGCTACCTCGAGCATCTGGCGGATGCCGGTCGAGCGGCACGCGCCCAGCGCTACGGGACGCCCGGGCGACCCGAGACGGAGTACCGCTGGTCGCGGTGAGAGGCCTTCATCGCCGGATGTCGGCGCGCCCGGTCGGCCGGCCGACGACCACGTAGTCGGGGATCTTCGCCGTCCGCCCATCGCCCGCCGTGCGACCGCGGAGCCGCCGCCACATCCACGGGAGGGCGTCGCGCCGCAGCCACGTCCCCGCCGACGGCGGGTCCTCGTCGACGTGGAACGCCTCGTCGAGATCTGCGAGCACGTCGGCGTGGGGCACCCCGAGCGCCTCTGCGGCGCGATAGGCGACGAAGCGGTGGCCCCGGGACCGGAGGTGCACCCTGTCGTCGGACCACAGCTCGACCCGCGTGAGCTCCGTGTGGGCGCCGAGGTCCAGGAGCACCGCCCCCGTCCGCGCCGCGACCTGGCGGAGCCGGGCGTTGTAGATCGCGAAGCGCCGGGAAAGGACACCGGCGGCTGCGCGATCGGGAAGGAAGACGGTCCCCAGCAGAACGTCGCACCCGGCCTCGCGGAGACGGGTAACGGCATCCTCCACCTGGGCGGCGAGCGCGACGGGGTCGCACCGCACCTGCACGAGGTCGTTCGCACCGATCAGGACCGAGACGAGGTCGGGACGCATCTCCAGGCATCGCGGCACCTGCTGGTCGATCAGGTGCGCCACGCGCTGGCTCCGGACGGCCAGGTTCGCGTAGCGGAAGGGCCGACGCCGGTCGCCGCTGAGGGCGAGAAGGTGAGCCAGTCGGTCGGCCCAACCGCGGAACGCGCCCGCCGGCATCCGCGAGGTGTCGCAGAGTCCTTCGGTGATCGAATCCCCCAGCGCCACGTATCGCGACCACGTCCGAGGGCCCGACGCCGCCGGGTCGGCCCCGTCCGGTCGCGGCCAGGCGAGCACTCGGCGCCCGGCATCCATCCGGTGGAGGGTCGCGGCGCGCTCGTAGTGCTCGACGAGACGGTCGGCCAGGGCCTCCCATGTGCGTCCCGCCACCGCGGTGCGCGCGGCTTCCGCGAACGCCCGGCGTTTCGCGGCGTCGCCGGCGAGGTCGGTCACACGGCCACGGAGATCGGCGGCGTCGCCGGGACGGTAGAGCCAACCGTCCACGCTGCTGCGAACGAGGTCGACGGGGCCGCCCGTCCCGGTGGCGACGACGGGCACGCCGCTCGCCTGCGCCTCCTGGATCGTCTGGCCGAACGTCTCGCTCTCGCCCGGGTGGACGAAGACGTCAAAGGACGCGAGAGCCGTCGCGAGCGCGTCACCGTCGAGATGCCCGAGGAACACCGCTTCGGGGAGGAGCTGTTCGAGAAGCGGCCGGGACGGGCCGTCGCCGACGATGACGAGGCGGATGCCGGGTGCCCCCCGAAGGGCGACGAGATCCTCGACCTGCTTCTCGGGGGCGAGCCGACCCACGTAGCCGACGATGACCTCGCCCGGGGCGACGCGTGCGCGCCAGGCGTCGTCGCGGCGTTCGGGGGTGAAACGGAGCCCGTCGACGCCGCGCCCCCACAGCGCGATCCGATCGACGCCCATGCCCTCGAGCTGTGCGCGCGCCGCCACCGACGGAGCGAGGGTGAGGGTCGCGCGTCGGTGCAGGCGACGCACGTGCGCTTCGGCGAGCGCCGTCGCCTGCGGCAGCCCGTAGCGGCCGGTGTAGGCGACGACGTCGGTCTGGTAGACCGCGACGCTCGGCACGCGGCTCGATTCCGCCGCGAGGAGCCCCTGCCAGCCGAGCAGGAAGGGCGAGGCGAGATGGACCACGTCGGCGCCGAAGCGCGCGAGGTCGCGGGAGATGGATGCAGCCGGCGGCACCGCGAGACGGACGGCGGGGTACGTCGGCAGCGGCACGGAGGCGACGGCGCGCCCCGGCATCCCGAGCTCGTGACGGCGGACGCCCGGCGCGACGACGAACACGTCGTGCCCGCGACGCTGGAGGTGCTCCCGGATCTGCAGGACAGACCCGGTGACCCCGTTCATGTGCGGGAGGAAGGACTCGGTGACGACCGCGACTCTCACAGGACCAGGGTGCCCGCGCCCGGGCGTGAAAACCGGCCGAAGACCCCGGGATCGCGGAGTGTTCATCCACTCCTCCCCGCCCGGTCACCGGGGTGTTCCGATCCGGCCCCGTGTTCGCCCGGCGTTCATGGGGGCGGTGTACTCAGGGCGCGTGACCACCGATCTCCTCACGAGCGTGGCCACGAGCCCGTGGGCCCTGCCTGCCCTGTTCGCGCTCGTGTTGGCCGACGCTGTCCTCGTCGTCATCCCGGGGGAGGTCGCCGTCACGGCGACCGGCGCCCTCGCCGCGGCGACGGGCACTCCTCCCCTCCTCGCCGTCATCGCCGTCGCCGCTCTCGCAGCGTTCTGCGGCGACGCGCTCTGCTACGGCGTGGGACGGTTCGCCGGCGTGGACAGATGGCGGTGGATGCGGCATCCCCGCATACAGGCGGCGTTCACGTGGGCCGGCGGCCGCCTCACGCGCGGCACGGCGACCGTCGTCTTCACGGCACGGTTCATCCCCTTCGCCAGACTCGCGGTCAACCTCACCGCCGGGGCGACCCTGGTCCCCGCCGGCCGGTACTTCACCGCCGTCGCGGTGGCCGCGAGCGTGTGGGCCGTCTACCAGGCGGTGGTGGGTGCGGCGATCGGGTCGCTCCTCCCGGGCAGCCCCGTCGTCGCCGTCATCATCTCGATCGTCGTCGCCGTCGCGCTGGGTCTGGTGATCGACGCCGCGGCGGCTCGATTGTCGGGCCGCCGCGCGCGCTGATCGGATCACTCGCCGGTCACACCGCCCAGAAGGTGGCCGAACGATCCGCCCTTGCCGAGATAGGACTCGGGGTCGAACGGGTCGAGTGCCTCGTCAGCGGGACGCCGGGTGACAGCATCCGCCAGTTCTCGCGCGCCGCGCTCGATGCGCGACGACAGCGGGGTCACGTCGTCGGCGCGAGCGCCCCAGTCCGATGACGCCGCGAAGACGCCGGTCGACACGGCTTCTGCGTGCAGATAGGCGAACAGCGGACGGATGGCGTAGTCGATCGCGAGAGAGTGGCGCGCCGTTCCCGCGTTCGCTCCGATGAGAACGGGCTTTCCCTGCAGGGCGTCGGGGTCCAGGACGTCGATGAACGACTTGAACAGTCCCGAGTAGCTGGTCGAGAAGATGGGCGTCGCAACGATCAACGCATCGGCCGAGACGACCGTGTTGATCATCGTCTCAAGGGCGGGCGGGGCGAACCCCGTCAGCAGGTTGTTCGTGATGTCGTGCGCGTACTCGCGCAGCTCGAAGGTGTCGACGGATGCCTCCACTCCCCTCTCCCGCAGATCCGCCACGACGGCGACCGCGAGCTTGTCGGCGAGCATCCGCGTCGAGGAGGGATTCGACAGTCCCGCCGAGACGACGGCGATGCGGCGGGCGGTCATCGTGCACCACCCAGACCGAACGCGGCGCCCACGGGAGCCGGCGCGTCCTGGTAGGGGCTCGGGCCGGAGAGATTGTCACCGCGGTTCGCGCGGGGACGTGCGTCGCGCACGGGTCCGTCGCCGTAGACGGCGGCGACGCGCGCCGCGTGCGTCGGTGCGTCGGGGACGGTCGCGGGACGGTCCTTCGCGAGCTCTCTGCGGAGCACGGGGACGACCTCGCCACCCAGGAAGTCGAGCTGCTCGAGCACGGTCTTCAGCGGGAGGCCGGCATGATCGACGAGGAACAGCTGACGCTGGAAGTCGCCGAACAGGTCGCGCATGCCGGCGTAACGGTCGATCACCTGCTGGGGAGATCCGACGGTCAGCGGCGTCATCTCGGCGAAGTCCTCCATCGACGGACCGTGGCCGTAGACCGGCGCGTTGTCGAAGTAGGGACGGAACTGCGACACGGCATCCTGAGAGTTCTTCGCCATGAAGGTCTGTCCGCCGATCCCGACGATGGCCGTCTCGGGTGTGCCGTGCCCGTAGTGCTCCCAGCGCTGGCGGTACAGACCGATCAGGCGCTGGTAGTGCTCGGCGGGCCAGAAGATGTTGTTCGCGAAGAACCCGTCACCGTAGTAGGCCGCCTGCTCGGCGATCTCGGGCGTACGGATCGAGCCGTGCCACACGAAGGGCGCGACGCCGTCGAGGGGCCGCGGCGTCGACGTGAAGCCCTGCAGCGGAGTGCGGAACTTGCCGTCCCAGTCGACGACGTCCTCCCGCCACAGCTTGTGCAGCAGCGCGTAGTTCTCGATGGCGAGCGGCACTCCTTGACGGATGTCCTTGCCGAACCAGGGGTAGACCGGACCGGTGTTGCCGCGTCCGAGCATGAGGTCCATGCGGCCACCCGACAGGTGCTGCAGCATCGCGTAGTCTTCCGCGATCTTGACCGGGTCGTTGGTCGTGATGAGGGTCGTCGAGGTGGAGAGGATGAGGCGCTCGGTCTGCGCGGCGATGTACGCCAGCGTCGTCGTCGGCGAAGACGACCAGAACGGCGGGTTGTGGTGCTCGCCGATCGCGAAGACATCGAGACCGACCTCTTCCGCGTGCTTCGCGATCTCGACGGTCGCCGAGATGCGCTCGCGCTCGCTAGGCGTGCGACCCGTGGTCGGGTCCTGCGTGATGTCGGTGACGGTGAAGATGCCGAACTGCACCCCGGGCCAGCTGGTGGTGCTGTTGGTGTCGCTCACGATGTCCCTCTCGATTCCCGGACGGTCTGCGTCCGATCCATGCAAGTGAATGTACCCGAGTCAACGCCTCAGAGTCCACGTTATTCCCGCGGGTACGCTGGCCCGAATGAGCACCACCGGCCACACCCGCCGCGTGCCCATCTGGGACAACGCCCGGGCCGCATGCATCCTCCTGGTCGTTCTGGGCCACGCGATCCAGCGCCTGACCTACGACTCCGACATCGCGCAGAGCCTCTACTACCTGATCTACGCGTTCCATATGCCGGCGTTCGCACTGATCTCGGGCTACTTCTCGCGATCCGATCCGCCGAGCCGTCGACGGATGGCCCGCATCCTCACCGACATCGTCCTGCCCTACGTCCTCTTCGACGGCCTGTGGACCCTCACGAAACTCCTCGTCGAGGGGCACGCGGACCCCAACCTCACGCAGCCGTCGTGGACCCTGTGGTTCCTCCTCGCTCTCGCGATCTTCCGACTCGTGCTGCCGTACCTGGCGCTCCTCCGGATGCCGCTCCTCTGGAGCGTGGTCATCTCGATCTCCGTCGGCTACCTCCCGAACGTCGACACGACGCTCTCGCTGTCGCGGACGCTCGGCCTGCTCCCCTTCTTCACGCTCGGGTGGTGGCTGAGCCACCATCGGATCTTGGAGCGTCACGGGCTCCTGCAGCGACGGCGGGTGCCCCTCAGGATCGCCGCTGCAGCGATCCTCACGGGTGCGGGCCTCGGTGCGTGGCTGTTCGTCGACCGCTTCAAGGACATGCACCTCGGCCAGTGGCTGTTCTACGAGGACAACTATGCGGACCTCGGCGGCACCCAGTGGTGGGCGGGCGGTGTCCGCCTCCTCCTCATGGCGGCGGCACTCGTCCTCAGCGTCTCGTTCTTCGCCCTCGTCCCTCGCGGCGAGTACCGCTGGACGGCGATCGGGCAGTACACGATGTACGTGTACCTCCTGCACTCGTTCGTCCTCTACCCGCTCCGCGAGTCCGGGATACTCCGCGGCCTCGACCCGACCTGGCTGTGGCTTCCTCTCGTCGGCTTCCTGTCGATCGCCATCACGGTGGCTCTCGCCTCGCGGCCGATCCGGCGGCTCTTCCGCCCGCTCGTCGAACCTCGTCCGGGGTGGCTCCTCGCGGACCCCGACCTCCTGCAGCGGAGCTCCCACCGGGACCCCACCGGCTCACGTCGCCTCACACCGCCGGCCCCACCCGCATCGCCGGGGCCGGTCGCGCCGTGAGTCAGGCTGCGTCGAACGGCAGACCGAAGGCTGCCGCAACCCCTTCGTTGGTCACGCGTCCGGCACGCACGTTCAAGCCCTTGGCGAGAGCGGGATCGGCGGCGGCCGCGGCATCCCACCCCCTGTCGGCGAGCGCGACGACGTACGGGAGCGTGGCGTTCGTGAGAGCCCGCGTGGAGGTCTCGGGGACGGCACCGGGCATGTTCGCGACGCAGTAGTACACCGCCTCGTGGACAACGAAGGTCGGTGCGTCGTGCGTCGTGGGATGCGACCCTTCGAAGCACCCGCCCTGATCGATGGCGATGTCGACGAGGACGGCGCCCGCCTTCATCCCCGCCACCATGTCGAGCGTCACGAGCTTCGGGGCGGCCGCACCCGGGATGAGCACCGATCCGATGACGAGGTCGGCGGATGCCACCTGTTCGGCGATCTCGTAGCGGCTGGACGCGCGGGTGTGGAGGCCCGGGTAGCGCTTCTCGAGCTCGCGCAGACGCGGCAGGGAGACATCGAGGACGGTGACGTCCGCGCCCATGCCGAGCGCATTGGCCGCCGCGTGCTCGCCGGCGACGCCGCCGCCGATGACCACCACCTTCGCCTTGGGGGTCCCGGCAACGCCGCCGAGGAGGGTGCCTCGGCCGCCCGCCGCACTCATGAGGGTGTGCGCTCCCACGGTGATGGAGATCCGGCCCGCCACCTCGCTCATCGGCGTCAGGAGCGGCAGCGCGCGATCCGCTGTCTGTACCGTCTCGTACGCGACCGCCGTCGTGCCCGCTGCGAGCAGCGCGTCGGTCAGGGGACGGTCTGCAGCGAGGTGCAGGTACGTGAACAGCGTGAGGTCGTCGCGGAGGTACGGGTATTCGGCTGCGATCGGCTCCTTCACCTTGATGAGCAGTTCCGCCTTCGCCCAGGTCGACTCCGCGTCGGGGGTGATGACCGCCCCCGCGGCCGCGAACGCATCGTCGGTGATGCGCGATCCTGCTCCCGCTCCGGACTGGACGAACACCTCGTGTCCGCGGGAGACGAGGGCATCGACACCGGCCGGGGTGATGGCTACGCGGTTCTCGTTGTTCTTGATCTCAGTGGGAATCCCGATACGCATGGCGTGACGCTCCTCGTCTGCGAGTGATGTGGGATTCATCCTGCAGATGATTCGTTACACGCAGGTGACAGCCGAAGATCCTTCAGCAAGAATGGACGAAAGGCCCCAGAACGAGGATGAATGGCTGCTTCCGAGCTCGATCCGACGAAGAATAGTCGACCGCCGGCGCACCTCGACGATGTCGACCGCGCGATCGTGGCCGCCCTGTCAACCGACGCCAGGTTGACGAACGCCGAGATCGCCGCCCGCGTGGGGGTGGCGGCATCCACTGCCCATGCGCGTACCCGCGCGCTCGTCGAGCGCGGCGTCCTCACCGGATTCCACGCGAGCGTGGATCAGCGTGTCGTCGGCGCGGGGCTGCAGGCCATGGTGCACGTGACCCTCCGGCCCGGTTCCCGCCACGAGAGCATCACGGAGTTCGCCCACGAAGTGCGCGGACTCCCCCAGGTCATCCAGATGTTCTTCCTCGGGGGATCCGAAGACTTCCTCATCCACATCGCCGTCGCCGATTCGAGCGACGTGCGGGCGTTCGTCGTCGAACACCTCTCGGCTCAGCGGAGCGTCGCCAACACCCGCACGAGCATCATCTTCGACTACCACCGCAACCGGATCGCCGCGCCGTTTCACTGAGGCGGTAACCGGCTGAAACATAGGCCGGGACCCCTCACAAGCGTGCTTATCCTCGGACCATGTCCGTGCGAAGCCTCCCCGTCCTCGACCTCTCCCTCCTCGATCAGGGACCGGATGCCGCAGAGGCGTTCCGCGCCGAGCTGCGCCGCGCGACGCACGAGGTCGGCTTCTTCTACCTCGTCGGCACCGGGGTCTCCCCCGAGCTCGAGGGCCGTCTCCACCGCGCCGCGCGCACCTTCTTCGAGCTCCCCGATGAGGCGAAGCTCGAGATCGAGAACATCAAGAGCCCGCACTTCCGCGGGTACACCCGCATCGGCGGCGAGCGCACGCAGGGGCTCGTGGACTGGCGTGAGCAGATCGACATCGGACCGGAGCGCCCGGCGATCGACGACCCGGACGCCCCCGCTTATGCCGCGCTCGTCGGACCGAACCTCTGGCCGAGCGCGCAGCCGGAACTGCGCGAGATCGCCGAGGAGTGGACGACCATCCTGTCGGCGGTCGGCCGGAAGCTCCTCCGCGCGTGGGCCGAAGCACTGGGCGCCGCTCCGACCTACTTCGACGACCACTTCGGGGAGGCGCAGACACTGCTGAAGATCGTCCGCTACCCGGGATCGAGGGTGCCCGAGCCGCAGCAGGGCGTAGGGGCACACAAGGACGCCGGCGTTCTCACGTTGCTGTGGGTCGAGCCGGGTAAGGGCGGCCTGCAGGTCGAGAAGGACGGCGAGTGGATCGACGCGCCCGCCGTTCCCGGCTCCTTCGTGGTCAACATCGGCGAGCTCCTGGAGCATGCGACGGGCGGCTACCTGACGGCGACGAACCACCGGGTCGTGTCGCCGCGGGCGCCCGAAGACCGGATCTCGGTGCCCTTCTTCTTCAACCCGTCTCTCGACGCCGAGCTGCCCGCCATCGAGCTCCCGGCGGAACTCGCGTCCGAAGCGCGCGGAATCTCCCAGGACCCGCGCAACCCGATCCATGGGCTGCACGGCGAGAACGCGCTGAAGTCGCGGCTCCGTGCGCACCCGGACGTCGCGGCCATCTGGCACGCGGACCTGGTCGCGGCGCGCTCCTGAACCGAACGCCCGGAAAGACGAAAGCCGCCCCACACCGTGGGGCGGCTTTCTCAAGAACGTTTTGCGCGATTGAACGCTGGGTGCGGTGCCTTATCGACGGAGACCGAGGCGCTCGATGAGCGAGCGGTAACGGTTGATGTCGACGTCCTGGAGGTAGCCCAGGAGACGGCGGCGCTGACCGACGAGCAGGAACAGCCCACGACGCGAGTGGTGGTCGTGCTTGTGCTCCTTGAGGTGCTCGGTGAGGTCCTTGATGCGCTGCGTCAGCATCGCGACCTGCACCTCGGGGGATCCGGTGTCACCGGGGTGCGTCGCGTACTCTTCGATGATCGCCTTCTTGACGTCTGCTTCCAGTGCCATAGGTGATCCCCTTCCTCTTCGTTGCGCGGCGCCCAGCACCTGATGTGTGGGCTCTCTTTATCCGCGGCCGATCGAACGGCAACCACACGAGTCTACATGACGCGGATGCCGACCTCGGCGAGCGGTCAGTAGCGCGATGTCACGCCGAGGTACTGATCCAGCGTCAGGCCCGTCTTCTTCAGGTGCGTCGCCGTGGGCGCTCCCACGTACCGCAGGTGCCACGGCTCCCACCGGTACCCCGTGATGCTCTCCTTGCCCCGGGGGTAGCGCACGATGAAGCCGTATCGGTGAGCGTTCGCCGCGACCCACTTCCCCGCGCGCGTGTTGCCCCACGACTGTGAGATCGAGTTCACGTCGATGGCAAGCCCGGTCTGATGCTCGCTGTAACCCGGCCGCGCCGAGCGGCGCTCGGCATCCTTCCTGCCATGCTGACGGACTTTGCCGGCGAAGACACTCTGCTGAGATGCGTACGACCGGAAGCCCGAGATGATCGACAGGGACACGCCGTCCTTGCGGGCGTCCGCTCGCATCGCGGACCAGGCCTTCGTGAGCTCGGGCCGCAGCCCGTTGCCGAAGGAGGACGGGAGCGGGTGCGACTTGTTCACGACCAGGATGCCGCGGATATAGGTGGGCTTCGCCGGGGCGACCACGCGGGCCTTGGGCGAGCCGGCGGCGCGCCACTGGGATTTCGTCACCGGTGTCAGCACGCCGCGCATCCGGTGGAAGACGGTGGGTCCGGTGGACAGGCGGACGAAGGAATCGCCGGGAATGCGGTGGCGGAGGGTCGTGCGAGGTCGGCCGGCGCGGTCGAACTCGGCCTTGGTGAGGGCGGCGACGGTGTCGACACTCCGGTCGGAGGGCGACGTCGGCCAGGTGACGAGACCGTAGACGACAGGTGACCAGGCGGTCTTGGCGAAGACGGTCGGCGGACGCGCGACGTGGGGCCTGCCGGCGCGCCGGTACTCGGCGGCGGTGACCGTGCGGTGCGAGCCATCCGGTCGAACGAATCGGACGACGGGCGACCACGCCGCGCGATACCACCCGCCCCCGACGACGGAACTGCCGCGCGGTGAACCGGCAGCCCTCCGCTCGGCTGTCGTCAGCTTGTGGGTGGCTCCGTCCGGCGTGCGCGCGTACAGATCCTGCGGTCCCGACTGGTAGCGGAAATAGCGAGTGGTCGGCACATGACCGACGGTCCGACCTCGGGGAGATCCGATGGTTTTCAGCGACGCACTCGTGAGGGTCGCGACCTTGTCGACGGCGCGGTCCCCGTCGGAGTTCGGCCACGTGATGAGGGCGTAGACCTGGGTGGACCACGACGTCCGCGCATACGTGACGGGGAGGACATCGACGCCGGGGCTTCCCGCGGCCTTCCACTGCTCACGGGAGAGCGGGATGACCGTGTCATCGCTCAAGACCCGATAGATCCTGAGGTCGTTCTTCCACGGAGTCCGGTAGTGGCCGTACACCGTGACGGCCGGCGGGGTGGGAGCCGCCGAAGCGGAGGGAGCGCTTGCGGGGGTCTCCGCGAACGCGGGGCCGGGAGCCTGTATCAGCGTCGCGCCGAGGACGACAGCACCGAGCGCGGCTATCCACCGCATGCGCCGATCCGCCTTCCCCATGGGAGCACCATACGGCACCGCACGGAACGAGAAAGGCCCGACCGGAGTCCGGTCGGGCCTTTCGATGCGTCGAGCTCAGCCGACGGCGAGCAGATCGATGATGAAGATGAGCGTCTTGCCGCCGAGGAAGTGCCCACCCGCCGGGCCGTAAGCCAGGTGCGGGGGGATGACCAGCTCGCGGCGCCCACCGACCTTCATCCCAGGGATGCCGTCCTGCCATCCCTGGATGAGGCCGCGAAGCGGGAACTGGATGCTCTCGCCGCGGTTCCACGACGAATCGAACTCCTCGCCGGAGACGTATTCGACACCGACGTAGTGGACGGTGACGGTGTCGCCGGGCTTCGCCTCGGCGCCGTCACCCTCGATCAGGTCGCGGACGACGAGGTCGGAGGGAGCGGCGCCCTGGGGAGCATCGATCTCGGGCTTGGTGCGGTCTGCAGTCATGAGTCCATCCAAGCCCAGGCTCGCCGAGCGGTCAAAGCGGATCAGGCCTGGACGGAGCCCTGGAGGTCGAGCTCGATGGTGACGTCCTTGCCGACGAGCACGCCACCGGTCTCGAGCGCGGCGTTCCAGGTCAGGCCGAAGTCCTCACGGTTGATGACGGTCTTCGCCGTCGCGCCCGCCTTGTAGTTGCCCCACGGGTCGGTGCCGAAGCCGCCGAAGTCGACCTCGAAGGTGACGGGCTTCGTGACGTCCTTGATGGTCAGGTTTCCGTCGACGAGGAAGTCGCCCTTCTCGATGCGGACGCCGGTCGAGGCGAACGTGATCTCGGGGTAGGTCTCGACGTCGAAGAAGTCGGCGCTGCGGAGGTGACCGTCACGGCCCTCGTCCTTCGTGTCGAGGGACGCGGCGTCGACCTTGGCGTCGAGCTTGGCCTCGAGCGGGTTCTCGGGGGCGATGAGGGTCGCCTCCTTCACGTTGAAGTGGCCGCGGACCTTCGAGATCATCATGTGGCGAACGCTGAAGCCCACCTCGCTGTGCGACGCGTCGAGAATCCAGGTTCCCGCCTTGTAGCCGGGGATGTCGAGGGTGCTGGTGGAGTCGGTCATGATCGTCCTTCGTGGAGGGGTTCCGGCGTGCACCGGTGGTCAAGGGGGCGTAACGCCGCCGCATCCGATCCTATTCCCGTGAATGCACCTGACCCCGTCGCGGCACCCTCTTGACAGCGCACGGAGGCAGCGGGATCATTTCCTCAGACCAACTCAGCGCTCGGAAGACTCGCAGGCATCGCCGCAGCTCCGGGCGCTGAGTCTTTTCCTGGATCCGACGCCCGCTCGCGGCGTCAGCCGGCCAGAACGTCGCGGCGCGCCCTGGTGGCCCGCTCGAGGAATACCCGTTCGTCGGCGGCGGCGTGCGGGTCACGCCCGCTGATCACCCGCTGGCGTGCGGCCGCGAGCGCCGTCGCCTCGGCGATGAACCGCCGCATCGCCGACGCGCGATCGCCCGGGAGCGATCGGGCCCAGGTCATCGCTCGAGACCGGCCCCGCCCGGTCGCGAGCATGTCCACTTCCGCGGGTGAGAACCATCCCGCCACGGCGTAGTCGGACAGGCGTGCACGGGTCAGCCGGGCCTCCTCCCGCCGGAGGACGACGACGCCGGCGACGAATGCGACGAACAGCGGAACCTGGAGCGTCGCGTAGAGGACGAAGAAGTCGGCGAAGACGGTGGACCCGTTCCAGAGGGCGTGCAGTCCGATCGCACCGACCAGCCCGAGCGCCCACGGCCCGAGTGCGGCGGCGCCTCGGCCGCCCGTCCGCGCCAGCCGTCCCAGTGCGTACCCGGTGACGGCGGTGAACATCACGTGCGCGAAGGGCGAGAGGATGCCGCGCAGGAAGAACGTGAAAGCGGCACTCTCGGCGCCCCCGGTGATGAGGCTGTCGGCGAAGTAGAGGACGTTCTCCGTGAAGGCGAACCCTGCCCCCACGAGGGCTCCGTACACGACGCCGTCGACGGGCCCGTCGAACGCACGGCGCGCGGCGACGAAGATGAGGAGGACGCCGAGCCCCTTGGCGATCTCCTCGACGACGGGCGCCTGCACGACGGCCGAGAAGGTCTCCGACATTCCCGGCGTGATAAGCGAGATCACCAGATCGACGCCGAGGGCGAGGGCGACGGATGCCACGGCCCCCCACGCGAGCGCGAAGATCACGAGACCTCGCGGCTCCGGCTCCCACCGGTCGATGATCCGGGTCGCGGTGAGGACGAGCGCGAGCGGGACGAGCGCCAGAACCCCGGAGACGATCGAGGCCACGGGCCCGAGGAACGCGAGGAAGTACACCGCCAAGCCCAGCGCGACGACGACGAGGAGGATCGCGACGATCCAGAGGACGACGCGTCCGCCCGTCGGGGCCGGGACGGGGAGCTCTCGCTGCGGCGGAGCCGGCGGCGGAGACACGGGCGTCGCGTGCGCCGGCTGTGCAAGGGGCGACGGGAACGACATGCGCTCAGCCTAGGGGCGCCGTCGAGCGTGCCGGGGAAAGCGGCGGGGCGATACCCTGGAGCAATGCGCTTCGCCCACGTTGTCCCTGACGGAGTAGACGAACCGCAGCTGGTTCTGGTCGAAGAGGACCGCGCCACGTTCGTATCGCAGCTGTTCGACGGAGCACCTTCGCGTCTGCAGCCGCTCATCGAAGGCGGCGACGCTCTCCTCGACCGCGTCCGACAGAGCGCGACGACGGCCGAATGGATGCCGCTCGGCACGCCCGTGTTCGCGTCGGCGATCATCGACACGCCGATCACGATCGCGATCGGCCTGAACTACTCGGCGCACTCCAGCGAACTCGGACTCAAAGCCGACGCGGCCCCCACCGTCTTCATCCTGTGGCCCGGGTCTCTGTCGGGCCATCGACAGACGACCTCGTGGCCCCGCTCACTCAGCCAGTCCGTCGACTACGAGGCCGAGCTGGGCGTCATCGTCGGGCCGGCTGCTCGCGACGTGTCGCTCGAGAACGCACTCGACCACGTCTGGGGCTACACCGTCGTGAACGACATCACGGCGCGCGACATCCAGTTCTCCGAAGCGCAGTGGTCGCGTTGCAAGTCCTTCGACGGGTTCACCCCCACCGGACCGTTCGTCGTCACGGCGGACGAGATCCCCGACCCGCAGGACCTGCACATCTGGGCGGTCGTCGACGGAAAGATGGTGCAGGATGCCTCGACGAACCAGATGATCCATCCCGTCGCCAAGCTCGTGGCGTTCCTGTCGCAGTCCGCGACGCTCCTTCCCGGAACCCTCATCTCCACCGGATCCCCCGGCGGCGCCGGATACTCCCGCGATCCGCAGATCTTCCTCCGCGACCGCTCGACGGTGACGGTCGGCGTCGACGGCATCGGCGAGCTCACGACCTTCTGCCGCATCACCGACTGACCACGGCATGGAACGACGAAGCGGCGACCGCCCTCGGGTGGTCGCCGCTTCGTCGTTCAGGTCAAGCTCAGTAGCCGTTGCTTTCCAGCAGCTCCTGGCAAGTCATGGTGACACCCTGCCACGTGACAGTTCCGGAGGGGTCGTCCATGCAGGCGTTCACCTGGGACACGAGATCGCCACCGGCACTGGCGAGGGCGGAAACCAAGGCCACGATGATGATGATCGCGATGATCGTCAGCACGATGCTCACGATGATCGCAGCGATCGCCAGACCGTTCTTCGCGCCGGCCTTGCGGCTCTGCACGAGGGCGATGATGCCGAGGATCAGACCGATGAGCTGCGTGCCCGGGACGATCGCGAGGATGAGCGCGACGATCGCCATCGTCCGGCCGGGGGCGGATCCGCCTGCGGCAGGTGCTCCGGAGTACTGCGGGGCGTTGCCGTACGCGGGCGCCTCGTATGCGGGCGGCGCGGGCGGGATGTTCTGGGAGTTCGGCTGGTTGGGGTCGGTCATGAGAAGTCCTTCAGGTCGCTGATCGGCCGAGATATACGACCCTGACGCTAGCGTTCATGGTTCTCTCAGACAACCCGCAATTAAGCGCCCTCCACGGCTCCTGATTTTGTGATAACCGGGATCGCGCGCGTGACGGCCTGAAGCCCGGACAGCCGTGCGGGAGAGAGTTGCTTGTCGACGTCCTCGCGTGACATCAACCCGGCCTCGACGACGAGGTCGCCGACGTTGCGCTTGGTCAGCAGCGCGGTCTTGGCAAGAGCAGCCGCCGCGGTGTAGCCGATGAACGGCGTCAGTGCCGTGATCACGCCGACCGACGACCCCACCATCGTGCCGAGACGCTCCCGGTTGGCGGTGATGCCGTCCACGCAGTTGACGCGGAGGGTGCGCATGCCGCGCCGCATCCAGGTGATCGACTGGAAGATCGAGTGCGCGATGACAGGTTCGAACGCGTTCAGCTGCAGCTGGCCGCCCTCGACGGCCATCGTGACGGTCAGGTCCGCGCCGGCGACGGCGAACGCGACCTGGTTGACCACCTCGGGGATGACGGGGTTCACCTTGCCGGGCATGATGCTCGACCCGGCCTGCCGAGGCGGCAGGTTGATTTCGCCGAAGCCCGCCTGGGGACCGCTCGAAAGGAGACGGAGGTCGTTGCTGATCTTGGAGAGCTTGATGGCGTTGCGCTTGAGCGTCGAGGAGAACGACATGAACGCACCCGTGTCGCTCGTGGACTCGACGAGGTCGACGGCGGTGTCCAGGTCGAGCTCACTGATCTCGCGCAAGTGTCGAAGGACGGCGCGGGAGTAGTCGGGGTGCGTCGTGATGCCGGTCCCGATCGCCGTCGCGCCCATGTTGATCTCATAGAGAAGATGAGCGTTCTCGCGGAGGCGGTGGTAGTCCTCCCCCAGCGTCGTGGCGAAGCCGTGGAACTCCTGGCCGAGGGTCATCGGCACGGCATCCTGCAGCTGGGTTCGACCCACCTTGAGGACGTCGTGGAACTCGTCGGCCTTCGTGAGGAACGACTGGCGCAGCAGGTCGAGTTCCTCCAGGAGCGACTGCAGGTCGAGGCCCAGGCCGACTTTGATGGCGGTCGGGTAGACGTCGTTGGTCGACTGGCTGCGGTTCGTGTGGTCGATCGGAGACAGGAACGCGTAGTCGCCCTTTTCACGGCCTGCCATCTCGAGGGCGATGTTGGTGATGACCTCGTTCGCGTTCATGTTGGTCGAGGTTCCCGCCCCGCCCTGGATGACACCGACGACGAACTGGTCGTGGAACTCGCCGTCGATCACGCGCTGCGCGGCCTGGTCGATGAGATCGGCGCGGGATGCGTCGATCACCCCGATCTCCTTGTTCGCCCGAGCAGAGGCCTGCTTGACCATCGCGAGGGCGACGACCAGGTCGCGATAGACCGAGATCGGTCGCATCGAGATGGGGAAGTTCTCCAGGGCTCTCGCCGTATGGATACCCCAGTAGGCGTCGGCGGGGATCTCCATCGATCCCAGGGAGTCGGTCTCGGTGCGCGTCGTCGCGTCAGATGCCATGTGCGGTGTCCTCATGGGTCACGGGGGGTGCGGGGATGATTCGAGCCTATCCCCGCACCCTCGACCTCAGCGGTTCACGCTGGACATGTCTGCGTAACGATCCCCGACCGCGGGAGCGACCGCGGTGAGGCGTCGCAGCTGGTCGTCCGTCAGGGCGATGTCCGCAGCGACGATGTTCTCTTCCAACCGTTCCAGTTTGCGCGTACCGGGGATCGGGACGATGCCCTCTCCCTGCGCGACGATCCACGCGAGTGCGATCTGCGCCGACGTCGCGCCCGCCTCGGCGGCGACGGCTTCGATGACGTCCACGATCTTCAGGTTGGCGGCGAGCGCCTCATCCTCGAACCGGGGATTGCTGCGGCGGAAGTCATCCTCGTCGAGCTGGTCGACCGAGCGGATCTTGCCGGTGAGGAAGCCGCGACCGAGCGGCGAATAGGGGACGAACCCGATCCCCAGTTCGCGGAGGGCGGGAAGGAGCTCGACTTCCGGGTCTCGGGTCCACAGCGAATACTCGGTCTGGACGGCCGTCACCGGGTGGACGGCGTGGGCACGTCGGATGGTCGCGACGGATGCCTCGGACAGCCCGTACCCGCGGATCTTCCCCTGCTCGACGAGGTCCGCGAGCGCGCCGACGGTCTCCTCGATCGGGACGGCGGGGTCCATCCGGTGCTGGTAGTAGACGTCGATGCGGTCGGTCTGCAACCGGCGCAGCGACCCCTCGACCGATCGGCGCACGTTCTCGGGGCTGCCGTCGAGCCCCCGGCCGTCCTCCCGGCCCCGGACGATGCCGAACTTCGTGGCGAGGACGACCTCGTCGCGGCGTCCCGATTCGGCGAGGGTTTTCCCGAGCAGTTCCTCGTTGGTGTGCGGCCCGTACATCTCCGCGGTGTCGAGGAGGGTGACGCCGCGATCGAGCGCTCCGAGGATCGTCTCCGCGCCGCCGGCGTCATCCTGCCCGGCGCCCGTGTAGAAGGCGCTGATTCCCATGAGTCCGAGGCCGATACGGCCGACCTCGGGGCCGTTCGTGCCGAGTGTGGTGGTCTTCATGATGGGGTGATCTCCTTGTCGTAGATGTCGATCTTGTAGTCGATGGCGGCGAGGCTCAGGGTGACCTCGTCGAGTTGGTGGCGGACGACCTCGCGGTGCTCCACGAGCAGCCGGCGTCGCTCGGCGATCGTCGCGTCCCCCTCGCGAACGAGCTCGGTGTAGCGCCGCATGGTGGCGATCGGCATCCCGGTCCAGCGCAGCCGCGCGAGGAAGCGGATCCAGGCGATATCCGCGTCGGAGTAGCGCCGATGGGATGACGAGGCCCGGTCGACCGGGTGCAGCATCAGACCGGCGCGCTCGTAGTAGCGCAGCGTGTGCGCACTGACGCCGGTGGCGTCGGCCGCCTCGGCGATGGACGCTCCTGCGGGTGTGGAGAGAAGGGACATGCCCTCACGGTAGAACTTCGAGCGCGCTCGAAGTCAAGCGGTCTCTCAGGCGGGCTTGCGCGAGAACGCTTCGAGACGCTCTTCTGGGGTGAGCCGCGACATCCGCTCGACCCACTCGGCCGAGAAGTAGTCGCCTGTCGGCGCCTCGACCACCGGGACGACCGTGTGGGTGACCGTGTCGTCGTAGACGTGCACGAGGTGGAAGGACTGCCCGGCATCCATCCCGTTCACCTCGGTCGCGGGACGCTGCAGGTTCATCGTGTAGCACGTGGCCGAGGCCACGCTCACGGGGATGCCCGCGAAGGTACCGCTCGTCGAATAGTGCAGGTGCCCGGCGAGGATGCCGCGCACGTCGGTTCCGGCGACGACCTCGGCCAGGGCGTCCTGATCGCGGAGTTCGAGGATGTCGAAGAACGGGATGTGGCTGGGCAGCGGTGGGTGGTGGAGGGCGAGGATCGTCCCGAGCGGCGCCGGTTCGGCGAGGATCTCCCGCAACCACTCCCGCTGCGCGACGTCGATGTCGCCGTGGTGCCATCCGGGCACGGTGGAATCCAGGACGACGAGGCGCAGTCCGTCGAGATCGTGGACGGAGGTGAGCGGCGCGAGCGACCCGGGTTCATCGAACAGACCCTCGCGCATCGCGGGACGCTCGTCGTGGTTGCCCGCCACCCAGACGAGTGGCGCCTGCAACCTGTCCGCGACCGGCTCGGCGATCTCGCGCAGGCGTCGGTACGCGTCGGGCTCGCCGAGGTCGGTGAGGTCACCCGTCACGACGATCGCATCGGGACGGATGCCGGTGCGCTCCACGGCGGCGAGAGCGGCGATCGCGCCACCGGTCGAGTCGTACGCCCCTCCGAGGCGACGGTCGCCCGCGAGCAGGTGGGTGTCGCTCAGGTGGACGATCGTGCGAAGGGCGGGCGCGTGCCGGCCGAAGGAGACGGACTGCATGCCGTCAGCCTATTGACCGGTCCGGACGGCTCGCGATCAGTGGTTGAAGAGGATGAGCAGGAGCCCGCCCAGAACGACGAGTCCGCACACTCCGAAGGAGAGGTAGGCGCCGACGAGCGCGACCCGTTTCTGGGCCGGGCTGAGGGGGTTCTTCTTTGCCGCCTTCTTCGCCGCTTTCGCGGCCCGCTTCTGCTCTTTCGGCGTCATGATGGTCAGCGCATCGGTGAAGGTCGCCGGAACCACGACCGGCACACGACCGGCGCGAACCAGGAGCCGAAGGCCGATGGCGTAGAAGGTGACGACAGTCGACGCGGCGACGATCGCGGCGATGAAGACCTGGACGAAAGCGAACCAATCGATACCGACGGTCATCGTGCGGCCTCCTCATCGGACTCGGCTGCCGACTGCGCGACGCGCTGCTGACGACGGGTGGGCGGCGGCTCCTCGGTGAGGTCGATGGCCGCACCGGAGTCGGCCACCTCGCTCATCGCGTTCGCCGCGTTCACCTCGTTGCGGCGGGAGCGCAGGAAGATGGCCAGCACGATGGCGACGGCGATGACGGCACCGATGATGACGCCGATGAGCTCACCAACGCCCTGGCCGAAGAGGTTCTCGAACCCGACGATCAGGAAGGCGGCGAGCGCACCGACGATGCCCGCCGCGGGGAGGGTCAGCACCCAGCCGATCGCGATCCGACCCACTGTCCCCCAGCGGACGGTCGCCCCACGACGGCCGAGACCCGACCCGATGACCGAGCCCGACGCAACCTGGGTCGTGGACAGGGCGAAGCCGAGCGCGCTCGAGGCGAGGATCGTCGACGCGGTGGATGCCTCGGCCGAGAAGCCCTGCGCGGGCTTCACGTCCGTGAGTCCCTTGCCGAGGGTGCGGATGATGCGCCAGCCACCCATGTAGGTGCCGAGGGCGATCGTGATCGCACACGCGAAGATCACCCAGAGCTGCGGGTCGGACTGGCTCTGCCAGCCGACCGTGATGAGGGCCAGGGTGATGACACCCATCGTCTTCTGCGCGTCGTTCGTGCCGTGCGCGAGCGCGACGAGCGAGGAGGTGAAGATCTGTCCCCAGCGGAATCCGTCCCGGCCGTCGGGCTTGTTGTCGTAGCGGCGGGTCACGACGTACGCGATCTTGGTGGCGACGAACGCGATGACACCGGCCGTGAGCGGCGCGATGAGTGCCGGGAGGACGACCTTGGAGAGCACGACCCCCATGTCGATCGCGCTGATGGACGCACCGACGATGGTCGCGCCGATGAGGCCGCCGAAGAGCGCGTGCGACGAGCTCGAGGGCAGACCCAGGAGCCACGTGAGCATGTTCCAGGTGATGGCTCCGATGAGCCCGGCGAAGATGATGGCAGGGAAAATCGACGCTGACAGCTGTTCCTCGCGGATCATGCCTCCGGAGATCGTCTTCGCGACCTCGGTCGACAGGAAAGCGCCGACCAGATTGAGGGATGCTGCCAGGAGGACGGCGACCTTGGGCTTGAGGGCTCCGGTCGCGATCGGCGTCGCCATCGCATTCGCGGTGTCGTGGAACCCGTTGGTGAAGTCGAAGAACAGTGCCAGGGCGATGACCAGGACGACGATGAATGCTGCGGTCTCCACAGTTCGCTTTCCGTCGGGAATCGGGGGAACGGGTGCCGCGGCGATCGGCGGTGCGAACGAAAAGTTCACCCAAACGTCAACAGCTGTTCAGTCGGGCCTGGAAAATCCTCGCACACGTTGCTCCGTGGCATAACCCGCGCGCGTTCGCGAGGGTCGGTTAGCGTGGTCGAGTGACTTCCGAAGCCGTGACACCGCCCGTCGCCGACCGCCGCCCCTTCACCCGAACCCACCACGGCGATGCCGTCTCGGATCCCTACGAATGGCTGCGCGCGAAAGAGGATGAGGCGGTCATCGCCCACCTCGAAGCCGAGAACGCGTACACGGACGAGCGCACCGCTCACCTCGAGGGACTTCGCGAGCGGATCTTCGACGAGATCAAGGGGCGCACGCTCGAGACGGACCTGTCGGTCCCCTCGCGTCGCGGTGGATGGTGGTACTACGGGCGCACCGTCGAGGGGAAGCAGTACGGCATCAACTGCCGCGCCCCCATCGCCGATGTCGCCGACTGGACCCCGCCGGTCCTCTCCCCCGATACCGATGTCCCCGGCGAGCAGGTGCTCCTGGACGGCAATGCCGAGGCAGACGGTCACGACTTCTTCTCGCTCGGCAGCCTCGACGTCTCGACCGACGGCACCCGCCTCCTTTACGGCGTGGACCTCGCCGGCGACGAGCGGTACGCCCTCCGCATCCGTGATCTCGCCACCGGCGAGGACCTCCCCGACGTCGTCGAGAACACCTCGTCAGGCGCCGTGTTCTCGCCCGACGGTCGCCACGTGATCTACACGACCGTCGACGACGCATGGCGTCCCGACACCGTCTGGCTGCACGAAGTGGGGACGGATGCCGCGTCCGACCGCATCCTCTTCACCGAACCCGACGAGCGGTACTGGGTGGGCGCCGGCTTCACCCGCAGCGACCGCTACCTCGTGATCGGGGTCGGGTCGTCGATCACGTCCGAGGAGTTCCTCGTCCCCGCCGACGACCTGACCGCGGAGCCTCGCTCGGTGTGGCCGCGCCGCGAGGGAGTCGAGTACTCGCTCACACACGCCGTCGTCGACGGCGAGGACGTCCTGTACATCCTCCACAACGACGGCGCCCTGGACTTCGAGCTCGTCCGGGTCCCGGCATCCGACCCGACGGGAGAACGCCGCGTCGTCCTGCCGCACCTTCCCGGCAGGCGTCTGCTGGACGCCTCCGCCTACCGCGACTGGGCCGTGGTCGAGTACCGCCGCGACGGACTCGCCCGCGTCGGCATCCTGGACTACGCGACCGACGACGTGACGGAGATCGGCTTCGACGAACCGCTCTACGCGGTCGGCGCGAGCGGATCGTCGGAGTGGGCTCCGCCCGTCATCCGTCTCGGGTACGCGTCGTTCGTCACGCCGGGCACGGTGTTCGACTACGAGGTCGCCACGGGTGATCTCCTTCTCCGTAAGAGCCAGCCCGTCCTCGGCGGCTACGACCCCGAGGACTACGGGCAGGAGCGGGTGTGGGCGGTCGCCGATGACGGCACGCGCATCCCGGTCTCGATCGTGTGGAAGCGGTCCTTCGGCGAACCCGGCGCCTCGCCCCGTCCCGTGCACCTCTACGGGTATGGCTCGTACGAGCACTCGATCGAGCCCGGCTTCTCGGTCGCGCGCCTGTCGATGCTCGACCGCGGCGTGATCTTCGCCATCGCCCACGTGCGGGGCGGCGGTGAAATGGGACGCCAGTGGTACGAGGAGGGCAAGCTCCTCCACAAGCGCAACACGTTCACCGACTTCGTGGCGGTGGGGCGCCACCTGGTCGCCGAAGGGTTCACCTCACCGGACCGTCTCGTCGCGGAGGGCGGATCCGCCGGTGGGCTCCTCATGGGCGCCGTCGCGAACCTCGCGCCCGACCTCTTCGCGGGCATCCTCGCGGGAGTGCCGTTCGTCGACGCGCTGACGACGATCCTCGACCCCTCGCTCCCCCTCACCGTCATCGAGTGGGACGAGTGGGGCGACCCGCTGCACGACGCCGACGTCTACGCGTACATGAAGTCGTACACCCCGTACGAGAACGTGCAGGGCAGCGTCCGTTACCCCCGCATCCTGGCCGTCACCTCGCTCAACGACACCCGCGTGCTCTACGTGGAGCCGGCGAAGTGGGTGGCGCGACTGCGGGAGGTGGGCGCTGACGCCCTACTGAAGTGCGAAATGGTCGCGGGGCACGGCGGCGTCAGCGGACGGTACAACTCGTGGCGTGAGCGAGCCTTCGAGCTCGCGTGGCTCCTCGACGTGTTCGGGCTCGCCGAGGAGAGCTGAACGTCGCCGTCCTGCCACCCGCTGGGTACGATGCCGCCATGGCCTCTGATCCTCGCTACCGCGCTGCGGTGCGCATCGATCTCGACCTCGTCTGTGCGAACCCCGACGAGTTGCTGTCCGGAATCGACGACGCATCACGGATGTCCGCCTCCTCGCCGACCGCGGAAGACGCCCTGCTCTCACTGATCCGGGTTTCCGTCGCCCCCGGATCCGACGACCTCGTCCACATCGAATCCGCCAGCACAGCGATCGTGGATTCGGAGTGGGAAGGGACGTCGGGAAGCGTTCCCGCCGGGTCCTCCGACACGGCCCGCGTCGCCCGTGCCGGAGCCCGACTGGCCGGAATCGACTGGGCGCTGAACGAGCTCTTCGGGGGCGCGACCGGCGACGCGACCGCATCCGAGCTCCGTCAGCGCACGGTGATCAAGGGCCTCGTCTGGAACGCCTCCGTGATGGTCGTGGACTGCCTCTTCGATGACGTCGTGCACTTGGCGGATGCCGCCGAGGACCGTTCCGCCTGGCGGGACACTCACGTCATCTCGCAGCTCCCGCCGCAGTACGCGACCCACTACGACCGCGCATTCGCGCAGAAGTTCCTCGCCGCGACGATCGAGGTGACGTCGCGATTGAGCGCCTCGCCCGTCTATCCGCCGACCGTCGCCCACGAGCTCGCTCTGAAGCTGGTGCTGGACGAGGCGGAGCGCAGTGCCGAGCGTTTGAGCGGTGAACTTCCCGACGGCTGGCGCGGCCATCTCGACGCCGTGCTGTTCCAGGACCTCGACGTCGAATCGCTGTTCGTCGACCAGGACGCCACGACGAAGAGGGATGCCGCAGCCGCGACCCCGCCGCTGGATTTCGCGAGCTGGTTCATCCCCTACGCGCACGCGCCGGCGCCCGCGCCCTACGCGAGCGACGACATCAAAGAGCCCGTTCGCCGGTAACACGAACGGCCGCGCCGGGGCAATTGTCAGTTTGCGGTCCCGGCATCCCGTAAAATCGGTAGTCCCCAGGGGGAGTACTCCGCTACGGTCGGTTCGTCATTACGGATGTGACGGCGCATCCCGGACCACCGGTCTCGAGCAATCGAGATGGAGAAGACTCTGGCGTCTTTTGTTCACGCCATTGAGGAGACTCCTGTGGAAATCACGCCGCTTGTCTGGGGCATCACGATCGCTGTCACGATCGCCTTCTTCGTCTATGAATTCTTCGCGCACGTGCGAAAGCCGCACGAGCCGTCGATCGGTGAGTCCGCTCGCTGGTCAGCGTTCTACATCGGTCTCGCCCTCCTGTTCGGCGTGGCGATCGGCCTGATCCCCGGCTGGGGCTGGGTGTTCTCGGGTGAGTACTTCGCCGGCTACTTGACCGAGAAGGCCCTCTCGATCGACAACCTGTTCGTGTTCCTGATCGTCATGACCGGGTTCGCCGTGCCGAAGATCTACCAGCAGAAGGTGCTGATGATCGGCATCGTCATCGCGCTGATCATGCGCGGTGCGTTCATCGCCGTCGGCGCCGCTCTCATCGAGAACTTCTCCTGGATCTTCTACGTCTTCGGCGCGCTCCTGCTGTTCCTCGCCTACCGCCAGGCGTTCTCGCACGGCGAGTCCGACCCGGCCAACGGCAAGTTCATGCAGTTCGTCCGCCGCATCCTTCCCGTCAGCGACGAGTACAACGGCGACAAGCTCACGGTGAAGAAGGCCGGCAAGCGGTTCGTCACCCCGATGCTCCTCGTGATCGTCGCGATCGGCTTCGTCGACCTCATCTTCGCCGTCGACTCGATCCCGGCAATCTACGGCCTGACGAACGAGGCGTACATCGTCTTCACCGCCAACGCGTTCGCGCTCATGGGTCTGCGCCAGCTCTACTTCCTCATCGGCGGGCTCCTCGAGCGTCTCGTGTACCTTGCGCAGGGACTTGCCGTCATCCTCGCCTTCATCGGCGTGAAGCTCGTCCTGCACGCGATGCACGTCAACGAGCTGCCCTTCATCAACGGCGGAGAGCCCATGCTCTGGGCGCCGGAGATCCCCATCTGGTTCTCGCTGCTGTTCATCGCAGGCACGATCGTCGTCGCGACGGTCGCGAGCCTCGCCAAGACGCGACGGGACGACGCCCGGGAACTCGCGGATGCGACGGCTGCTGCCCCGAACGATCAGTCCGCGGACCGCAGCTGACCGATGGACTGTCACCATACGCAGACGCCGTCCACTGACGACACCGCATTCGAGGTGATCCGGTGACCGATCTGGTCCTGAACATCGCTCTCGTGTTCGTGTTCGTCCTCGTGGGCGGCGTCTTCGCGGCGACCGAAATGGCCCTAGTGACCCTCCGCGAGAGCCAGATCAACGCGATCGCCGCACGCGGCAAGAGGGGTGCGAAGGTCGCAGGCCTCGCCCGCAACCCGAACACCTTCCTCTCCGCTGTCCAGATCGGCGTCACGGTGGCGGGCTTCGCGTCCGCCGCGTACGGCGCCACCTCGATCGCCCCGTCGGTCGCGCCGCTCATCGAATCCCTCGGTGCGGACCCAGCACTCGCGCTCACGGTCGCAACGCTCGCGCTGACCCTGGTGATCGCCTACCTGTCGCTCGTGCTCGGCGAGCTCGTGCCCAAGCGACTGGCCATCCAGCGGAACGCGCAGTTCGCGTACGCCGTCGCGCCCGTCCTGGACGGGTTCGCGAAGGTCATGCGGCCTGTCATCTGGCTCCTCTCGGTGTCGACGAACGCCCTCGTTCGCCTCCTGGGTGGAGATCCCCACAAGAGCGGCGAGGAGATGACCGACGAGGAGGTCCGCGACATCGTCGCGAGCCACGAGGGGCTGCCGGAGGACGAGCGACGCATCCTCGAAGACGTCCTCTCCCTTCGAGGACGGCAGCTCAGCGAGGTGATGCGCCCTCGCCCCGAGGTGACCGCTCTCGACGACACGGCGACGATCGGCGACGCGATCGCCCAGGTGCGGGAGCTTCCGTTCTCGCGCTACCCGGTCGCCGACACCTCCATCGACGACATCATCGGCTTCGTGCACGTTCGCGACCTGTTCGAGGCGATTGCCGAGGGTCGGGATGCCGCGCTGTCCGACATAGTGCGCTCGATCCCGTATTTCCCCTCCACCGCCCGTGTCCTCCCGACTCTGACGAAGATGCGGGCGGATGGTCACCAGATCGCCGTCGTCGTCGACGAGTACGGCGGCACAGACGGCATCGTGACGCTGGAGGACCTCGTGGAAGAGGTGGTGGGCGAGATCTTCGACGAGTACGACACAGCGACCGCGCCGGATGCGGATCGCGAGCTCATCGAGGGCCGTCTGAACCTGCAGGACTTCTCTGAGGCGACGGGGATCGTCCTCCCCCGCGGTGCGTCCGACACCGTCGCAGGCCTCGTCACCGAGCGGCTCGGACGCCTCGCGGTCGTGGGCGACATTGTGGAGGTCGACGGCGCGACCATCGAGGTGACCGCCCTCGACCGCCGACGGATCGCCGAGGTCCGCGTCACCGCGCGCGAAGGCTCACCCGCTACTCAGTGACGATCACCTGTCACGCCGGATCGAGGTGGGAACCCCGCCGGCGTGCGCACTGGGGGTTGCGCTAGCCCAGAGGACGAGGCTCCCACACGCCCGACAGTAGGCCGCTCCCACGTGTCGCGCGATGGGGTGCCGGGATCCTCTTGCGACCCGCCCCCAGAGAGGCGCAAGAGGATCCCGTCCTGGAGACGCGATTCCTGTGCGACCAGCCCCGATTGAGTCCGCCGGAATCGGCCGACAGATCGCGAAGCGAGGACCATCGAAGAATCCTCGGCGCAGTCGGCACCCCAGGCGTAGAGGCGGGGGCCCGGCGACTACACCGTGGAATCATTGCATACGCATAGAGCCGCGCGATAGCCCTCACCTGAGCGCCAGCCGAGGTGTGTGGAGGTGCAGCTGTGGTGCCGGCTACAGGACTTGAACCTGCAACCCCCGTATTACAAGTACGGTGCGCTACCAATTGCGCCAAGCCGGCAGGTGCCCCAGTCTATCGGGGCCGACCGGGTCACTCCGCCGGCGCAGAGGGTGCCGGGGTGGAGGGTGCCGGGGCGGAGGGCGTCGGCGTGGGGGTCTGATCGGTGAAGAACGCGTCGCTGGCGCTGGTCAGCACGAACTGCGAGAACTCGGCGGCATCCTTCAGAGCGCCCATGTAGGGCTGCCCGTTGACGAGGATCATCGGGGTGCCGGTCAGCTGGAGGTTGTCAGTGTCCGGGATGCCGGCGATCGCACGTTCCGTCGCGTCCTTCGTCCACTCGATGTAGTCGCCGTCTTCGATGCACGACCGCAGGGTCTCGGGGTCCTTGGCGCCGACGGCCTGCGCAAGGTCGGCGAGCTCGACATCCGAGAACCCGTCGGTGTCCATCGCGGGCTGACGCGTGAGCAGCTCGGTGTTGTAGGCGAAGAAGACGCTCTCGTCGTGCGTCGCGACGCAGGCCGCAGCGGCAGCCGCGCGCAGGGAGTACTTCGTCCCGTTGGACTTCGCCGTCAGCATCGAGACCGGGTGGTAGCTGAGGGTCGCTGCGCCCTGATCCACCCAGGTCGTCAACTGGTCGACGTTGGCGAGCTGCCATTCGCGGGCGCCCGGGGACAGGTAGTCGACATAGACACGAATGTCCACCGGAGCGGTGGCGGATGCCGTGGGTGCCGGCGCCGCCTTGTCTGCCTCTGGCGTGGCTTCGACCGCGCTGTCGTCGATCGCCCCCTGCTCGGAGGCGACCCCGGTGACGTCGCTGACGGCGAAGCCGTCGGACGTGGCCGTTTCGGGCGTCAAGTCCCGCCCGCCCACCGTCGAGGTGACCGACCAGACGACGACGGCTGCGACGGCGGCCACCGCTCCGGTGGCGAGGACGCCGAGCGAGATGCGGCGCGCAAGACGTGCGCGCGACTGACGAACGTGGACGCGCTGCGCCTTCTCGCGCACCGCCTCGCGACGGTCGGTCGCGGATGACGAAGTGTCGCCGGAATCGGTGGACATGAAACCTCGGGAGATCTGTGGTGCGGCCGAGCGGCCCGGCGCCCGGGTGTGGCGCACGGTCCGATGTTAGCCAGACGCGCTGGAAAAAGGCTGACGAGGCCGCATCCCCTCGCCCGGCCCCGCCGTGCCATACTGAACACGCACCCGATGGCGGGTGTGCGGGGTGTCCCCCCGCTCGCTTCACAACGGATCGTCCGGCACGTACCTGCCGGTGAAGGAGAAGAAACGATGGCGTCCGTCACATTCGACAACGCAACCCGTCTGTACCCCGGTGGCACCCGCCCGGCGGTCGACAAGCTCAACCTCGAGGTCGCCGACGGCGAATTCCTCGTCCTGGTCGGACCCTCCGGTTGCGGTAAGTCCACCTCGCTCCGCATGCTCGCCGGCCTCGAAGAGGTCAACTCCGGCTCCATCCGCATCGGTGACCGTGACGTCACCGACGTGCCGCCGAAGGACCGCGACATCGCGATGGTGTTCCAGAACTACGCGCTGTACCCCCACATGACCGTCGCCGAGAACATGGGCTTCGCGCTCAAGATCGCCGGTGTCGGCAAGGAAGAGCGCGCCTCCCGCGTTCTCGAGGCCGCGAAGCTCCTCGACCTCGAGGAGTACCTGACCCGCAAGCCGAAGGCGCTGTCGGGTGGTCAGCGTCAGCGTGTCGCGATGGGCCGTGCAATCGTCCGTCAGCCCCAGGTCTTCCTCATGGACGAGCCGCTGTCGAACCTCGACGCCAAGCTCCGCGTCCAGACGCGCACCCAGATCGCGTCGCTCCAGCGCCGCCTCGGTGTCACCACGGTCTACGTCACCCACGACCAGACCGAGGCCCTCACCATGGGCGACCGCATCGCCGTGCTGAAGGACGGCCTCCTGCAGCAGGTCGGCACGCCCCGCGACCTCTACGAGAAGCCGAACAACGTGTTCGTCGCCGGCTTCATCGGCTCGCCCGCCATGAATCTGTTCCCGGCCGACCTGGCCGAGGGCGGCATCCGCTTCGGCACCGAGGTCGTCCCCCTCGACCGCGACACGGTCGGCCGCGCCAACGGCAGCCAGGTCACGGTGGGCGTCCGCCCCGAGGACATCGAGGTCGGCCCCGCAGACGGCAAGGGCCTCGCGGTCCAGGTCGACCTGGTCGAGGAGCTCGGCGCCGACGGTTACCTCTACGGCCACGTGGACATCAACGGCAAGCGCACCGACATCGTCGCGCGCGTCGACGGCCGCAGCCACCCGAACGCGGGCGAGACGGTCACCCTGGCCGCCAAGCCGGGCCACGTGCACGCGTTCGACATGGAGTCGGGCGAGCGCCTCAACGACAAGCCGGTCGTCTCGGCCTGATCGTCATCATCAGCAGGACCGCGGCGCGGGCAGGTCTCCGGACCTCCCGCGCCGCGGTGCGTGAGTCGGAGGTTCCTGCGTGGTCCATTCCCTGAGCATCACCGCAAGCAGCGTCGACGCCGGGCTGTTGGCCCTGCCGTGGTCGACGCCACTCGGCGAATGGCCGAGCGATGCGATCGTCTCGCTCCCCAAAGGGCTGTCCCGCCATCTGGTCCGCTTCGCCCACCTGTCGGGTCGCGTGGTCGCCGTCAAGGAGACGACTGCAGAGATGGCTCGCCGCGAGTACGAGATGCTCGGTTCGCTCGGGAGGCTCGACGTCCCCTGCGTGAGTCGTGTCGCCGTCATCGACGGCCGCCGCACCCCGAAAGGGGAACCGCTCCCTGCCGCGCTGGTGACGGCGCACCTGCGCTTCTCGCTCCCCTACCGCGCCCTGTTCACGCAGGTGCTCCGCCCCGACACCGCCACCCGCCTCGTCGACGCCCTCGCAGCGCTCCTGGTCCGCCTGCACAACGTCGGCTTCTTCTGGGGTGACGTCTCGCTGTCGAACACACTGTTCCGACGGGATGCCGGGGCGTTCGCGGCGTACCTCGTCGACGCCGAGACGGGCGAACTGCACGAGAGCGGCCTCACCCGCGGCCAGCGCGAGCACGATCTCGACGTCGCCCGCACGAACATCGCGGGCGAGATCATGGACCTCGAGGCCGGTGGCCGCCTCGAGGGCGGTGTCGACGCGGTGGCGATCGCCGACGGCATCATGTCGTCGTACCGCTCGCTCTGGAGCGCGCTCACCGAGACCGAGACGTTCGCGGCCAACGAGACCTGGCGCATCACCGAGCGCGTGCAGCGCCTGAACGGCCTCGGCTTCGACATCGGTGAGATGTCGATCGACGAGACGGCGGACGGCACGAAGGTCCTCATCCAGCCGAAGGTGGTGGATGCCGGCCACCACCAGCGTCGACTGCTCCGCCTCACCGGACTCGATGTCGAGGAGAACCAGGCGCGCCGCCTCCTCAACGACATGGACGAGTTCGCCGCACGCGTGTCACGCCTCGGCAGCGACGAGGAGATGGTCGCTCACGAGTGGCTGACCCGTGTGTTCGAGCCGGTCGTGAAGGCGATCCCGTGGGAGCTCCGGAGCAAACTCGAGCCCGCTGAGGTCTTCCACCAGGTGCTCGAGCACCGCTGGTACATGTCGCAGGCCCGTGGCCGTTCGATTCCCATCGCCGAGGTCCTGTCGTCGTACATCGACGAGGTCCTCCGTCACCGCCGTGACGAGGCGACGGTGATGGGGCCGCCGACGGAGACGACCGCCATCCCCGTCGTCACGTCGGAGGTGCCGGTGAGCGACGACGATGAGGACGAAGTCGACTGGCGCGACCTCGTCTGACGCCTGTCGTCAGTAGCCGACGGTGAAGCGCCGGCGCACGTGCGCGGGCGACTCGATCTCGTCGAGGACGGCGACGGCGAAGTCGGCGCCCGAGATGAAGGATTCGCCCTTCTCGTCGGTGACGATGACGTCGCCGCCGGTGCGGTACGAGCCGGTGCGCTCCCCCGGAGCCCAGGCGCCGAAGCCACCGGCGGGGTGGACGTAGAACCAGTCCCGTCCGCTGCGGTCGGCTTCCAGGTCCTCGAGGATGCCGATGGCCTCCTCGGCCTCCGGCTTGATCTCGTCGGGGAACCCGCTGTCGATGACGCGGGGACCCCCGGGGGCGACGAGGCTCCCCCCGGCGCCTCCGATGACGCCCACACGGACCGATAGCGGCAGCGCCGCGATGACGTCAGCCACGGCATCCCGCATCTTTCCGACCATGTCGCCGCGGGGCGAGGTGGCGAAGACGACGACATCGACTCCCTCGAGCTCTGCGGCGAGAGCCGGCGCCTCGAGGATCGACCCTTCGATGTACGTCGCACCCTCGATGCGTTCCGCCGGAACCTTGCGGGCGACCGAGACGACCGTGTGGCCGCGGCGGACGCCTTCCGTGACGATGTGGCTGCCGGTGTATCCGGTGCCGCCGATGACAGCGATGCGGGTCATGAGGGTTCCTCTCCCTAGGGGTGGGTCCAGTCTGGTCCTGCAGTCTGTGCGGTGCCTATCAGCGCGAGGTGCGGTCGATCACTCCATCGAGGCGCGGAGGGTCGAGACCTGGTAGAGCGCGACGGATGCCGCGATCCCGGCGTTGAGCGATTCGGTCGCTGCATTGATCGGGATCGAGACGATCTGATCGCACGTCTCGGTCACGAGGCGCGACAGTCCCTTACCCTCGGACCCGACCACGATGACGACCGGGCGGTCGGCGAGCTCGAGGGCGGGCAGGGAGACGTCGCCACCGCCGTCGAGGCCGAGGATGAAGACGCCCTGCTTCTTGAACTCCTTGAGCGTCGACGTCAGGTTCGGTGCGATTGCGACGGGGATGCGTGCGGCCGCGCCGGCGCTCGTCTTCCAGGCGGCGGAGTTGACGCCCGCCGAGCGGCGCTGCGGGATGATGATGGCCTGACCGCCGAACGCAGCGGTCGAGCGGATGATGGCGCCGAGGTTGCGCGGGTCGGTGACACCGTCGAGCGCGACGAACAGCGGCAGAGCGCCGCGGTCGATGACCTTCTCGAGCAGGTCCTGCGGATGCGCGTACTCGTACGGCGGCACCTTCAGCGCGACGCCCTGGTGGACGCCGTCGAAGCCCGCCATGCGGTCGAGCTCCTGGCGGGTGACCTCGAGCACGGGGATGTTCCGGTTCGTCGCGAGAGAGAGCATCTCCTTGACGCGGTCGTCCATCTCGACGCGCTGCGCGATGTAGAACGCCGTGGCGGGGATCTTTGCGCGGAGCGCCTCGAGCACGCTGTTGCGGCCGGTCACGGTCTCGGTGTCGTCACCGGACTTCGCCTTCGGGGCGCGCCCGCCGGTCGTCTGGCGCAGCTGCGGCTTGCCACCGGCGGCGACGAAGCGCTCCTTGGCGGCCTTGCGCTTGCCGGCGGGGTGCCAGGCGCGGTCCTCGGCCTTGGGGGTCGGGCCGCGTCCTTCGAGCGAGCGCTTGTTCTTGCCGCCGGTGCCCTTCGTGGGGCCCTTCTTGCCGCGGCCTGCGGACGGGTTACCTGGCTTAGCCATTGTTCAGACTCCAATGGGTCCCTTCGGGACCGTCTTCGAGGACGATGCCGGCCGCCGCGATTGCGTCGCGGATGCGGTCGGCTGCCGTCCAGTCTTTGTCCGCGCGGGCATCCGCGCGCTGATCGATCATGGTGGTGACGAGGCGGTGGAGCGCCGTGGCCATCGAGTTCGCCCTCGATGCACCCCACTTCTCGTCTAGCGGGTTGATGTCCACAAGCGACGTCATCGCGCTCACCTGTCGGAGCGCGGTGTCGGCTGCGGCGCTGTCGCTTGCATCCAGAGCCGCATTGCCCGCGCGCACTGTCTCGTGCAGGACAGCAAGTGCCTGCGGAACGCCCAGGTCGTCGTCCATCGCCGCAGTGAAATCCTCTGGCAGATCGGCACCGGCGAACCATCCGTAGGACTCGCCCGAAGCCCGGATCGCGCGCTGCAGGAACGAGCGGATGCGGCCGAGGGCGGCATCCGCCTCGGTGAACGTCGACTCGCCGATGTCGAGGTTCGACCGGTAGTGGGCCGAAATGAGTGCATAGCGGACCACGAGCGGGTCGGTGCGACGCAGGAGGTCGGCGGCGAGGAGGAAGTTGCCGAGCGACTTCGACATCTTCTGGTCGCCGACGGTGACGAGGCCGTTGTGCACCCAGTACCGCGCGAAACCGTCGCCCGCCGCGGTGGACTGCGCAAGCTCGTTCTCGTGGTGCGGGAAGCGGAGGTCGATCCCGCCGCCGTGAATGTCAAACTCGGGGCCGAGGTAGCGCCGGCTCATGGCGGAGCACTCGATGTGCCAGCCCGGGCGACCCGGACCCCACGGCGAATCCCACACGGCATCGGCGGGCTCACCCTCCTTCGCCCCCTTCCACAGGGCGAAGTCGCGCGGGTCGCGCTTGCCGCGCGGGTCGGCGTCGGCGGCAGACTCCATCGCATCGACGGACTGGCGGGTGAGCGCGCCATAGGACGGCCACGAGCGCACGTCGAAGTACACATCGCCGGCAGCCGCATACGCGTGCCCCGCCTCGATGAGGCGCTCGATCAGCTCTTGCATCTGCGGGATGGATGCCGTCGCGCGCGGCTCGTACGTCGGGGGCAGGATGCCGACCGCGGCATACGCCTGCGAGAACTCGAGCTCCATGCGGTAGGCCAGAGCCCACCACGGCTCCTCGGCCGTCGCGTTCGCGAGCACCTTGTCATCGATGTCGGTGACGTTGCGGACGAACGTCACCCGTCCGAAGCGATGCGCGAGCCACCGGCGGAGGATGTCGAAGCTCAGCGCGGCCCGGACATGGCCGATGTGCGGGCCGGATTGGACGGTCGGCCCGCAGACGTACATGGTGACGTTCTCCGGGTCGGCGGGCGCGAAATCGCGCAGCGCCTGCGCCTGGGAGTCGTAAAGCCTAACCGTCACCGGTCCATGCTACCGGCGGGCGGCATCAGCGCCCGCGCGGAGACGATAGAAAGGAGAGGTGCTGCCCGTGTTCGCTGTCCTCGCCGCCGCCCTCCTGTTCGGTACGACCGGGACCGCTCGTGCGCTCGGCCCCGCGGAGGCATCGACGTTGTCGGTCGGCGTGGCCCGCATGGTCGTCGGCGGAACCGGACTGGCGCTGCTCGCATTCACGCTCGCCGGTCGGCACCGCCGACGCGCGCCGGACCGCCCGCGCCCGGCGCTGTCGTGGCGGCCGCTCGCACTGATGGCGACGACGGGCGTCGCGATCAGCCTGTACCAGCCGCTCTTCTTCCTGGGCACGCAGACGAACGGGGTGGCCGTGAGCACGGTGATCGCCCTCGGCTCGGCACCGGTCCTCGCCGGCATCCTGGAATGGGTCGTCTCGCGTCGGGTGCCGTCCCTCCTCTGGATCGGGGCGACCGCCCTCGCCGCGGCCGGGGTCGTCCTGCTCGGATTCGGAGGCGGCTCCGGCACCGGTGGCGTCGACGCTGTCGGACTCGCCGCCGCCGTCGGCGCCGGAGCGTGCTTCGCCGTCATCGCGAACGCGCAGCGTCGGCTGCTCGACGGCGGCTGGGATCCGTTCACGGTCGTCGGGGCGATGGGCGTCGGGTCCGCGGTGATCTGCGCGGCGGCGATCCCGTTCGTGGATCTCACCTGGGCGACGACGCCGGCGGGGCTCACCATGGCGCTCTGGCTCGGTCTCGCGACGATCTCCCTGGCCTACGTGCTCTTCACCTGGGGCCTCCAGGGCCTGACCGCAGCGACGGCGGCGACTCTCACCCTCGGCGAACCCCTCACCGCCACCGTTCTCGGCGTCAGCGCCCTGGGCGAGACCCTATCCCCCCTCGCCGTGATCGGACTCTGCGTCCTGGCTAGCGGGCTCGTCACGCTCGCGTGGGGCTCGCGACGTCCCCGCGATCCGCGCCCCTTCGCCGTGGAGGCCTGAGATGACCGCAGACGATCTGGACATCCGCATCGATGACCTCACGAGCGCAGCCAGCATCGCGCTCGTGCAGCGGCACCTCGCCGGCATGCACGACCTCAGCCCCGCGGAGAGCGTTCACGCGCTCGACGTCTCGGCCCTCCGGCATCCGTCGATCACCGTCTGGTCCGCGTGGCGGCACGGCGAACTCGCCGGGATCGGCGCGCTCGCACGGCTCGACTCCACCCAGGGCGAACTGAAGTCGATGCGGGTCACCGAGACGCACCTCGGCACCGGAGTGGGCCGCACGATCCTCCGCCACATCCTGGCCGCTGCGCGGGCGGAAGGCCTGTCCCGAGTGTCGCTCGAGACGGGCTCGGATGCCGGTTTCCTGGCCGCGCGCACCCTGTACGCGAGCGAGGGGTTCACCGAGTGCGAGCCGTTCGGCGACTACGCGCCCGATCCCGCCTCGACCTTCATGACCCGCGCCGTCTGAGCTCGCTGGTCAGGCGGGGATCACGACGGCGACCGCGAAGGCCGCCACGCCGTCACCGGTGCCCGTGAAGCCGAGCCCGTCGGTCGTCGTCGCCGAGACCGACACCGGCGCACCCAGCGCCTCCGAGAGGACGCGTTCAGCCTCGACCCGTCGCGCTGCGAAGCGAGGACGGTTCGCCTGCACCTGAACGCTGACGTTGCCGATCACCCAGCCGGCCTCTGCGGCGAGCGTGCGGGTCCGCGCGAGGAAGGCATCTGCGTGCGCACCGGCGTACTCGGGCTGGTCGGTGCCGAAATGCGTGCCGATGTCGCCGAGGCCCGCGGCTGCGAGGACCGCGTCCACGATCGCGTGGGCGACGGCATCCCCATCGGAGTGTCCCTTCAAGCCGGGCTGCCCCGGCCACTCCAGACCGGCGAGCCACAGCGTGTCGTCGCCGCCGAAGGCGTGGACGTCGGTGCCCATCCCGACCCGCGGGATCACCGTGGCGGCCGGAGCAGGCGCGACGAGCGCGCGCGCCCGGTCGAGATCGGCGGATGTCGTGATCTTGAACGCCCGCTCATCCCCCGGGACGGTCCGCACGACCGTGCCCGCAGCCTGCAGAAGGGCGGCGTCGTCGGTGTGGTCGGCCGCGGCATCCCGATAAGCGTCTTCGAGAACAGCTCGTCGGAACCCCTGCGGGGTCTGGGCGGCAGCGAGCACCGAGCGGTCGACGGGCTCGACGACGGCGTCCGCGTCGACGCGCTTGAGCGTATCGACGACCGGAAGCACGGGGATCACCGCGTCGGAGCCCTGCGACACCGCATCGATCACGCGCGCGAAGACCTCGGGCGGCGTGAGGGCGCGAGCCGCGTCGTGGACCAGCACGATCTCGACGTCCGCCCAGACCGCGGCGAGTCCCGCGGCGACGGAGGCCTGCCGCGTGGCACCGCCCGCCACCACCGAGACCAGGTCGCGGCGACTGCCGGCGGCTTCGAAGGCCTCGGTCTCGGCGTCTCCGACGCGGTCGCTCGGGGCGACCACGACGACCTGCGCCTCGGGTGCCTCGAACACGGACCGGAGCGCGTGGCGGAGGATCGTGCGCGCGTCGATGCCTACGAACGCCTTGGGTTCGGCAGCGCCGAGCCGTGTCCCCGATCCGGCCGCGACGACGATGACGGCGACACGCGGGACGGCGATGATGCTCATGCCACCGAGCGTACCGAGCCGTCGGCCGCGGGGCTGCGACGGAGGAGCAGGACCGCGAGGCCGAGGAGGATCGCGCCGACCACCGCGATCGGGAGGTCGAGGAACCACTCCATGACCGCGAACGGCGGCAGGAAGGCGCACACCCACGCGATCGCCACGACGGCAGCCGGCGGCGTTCTCCCCAGCGTTCCGAGGGCTTCCCACTTCGCGATGACGAGCGACAGCGCGAGGAGCATCCCGAGCACCACGACGAACATGATCGGCCGTGACCACCACCACGCGGGCGACGCCGGCGTGGGTGCGGCCCCCGGGATCAGCAGGCTGACGCCGGTGAGCGCGAGGAGGACCGGGAGGTGCCACAGGTAGATCGTCATGAGCCGGGACCCGAGGACGAACACGACACCCTGCATGACCCGCAACGCCATGAGCCGCGCAAGCACCGGCTTGAGCAGCCGCAGGAGGCAGGCCTGCGCAATCCCGAGGAGAACGAGCGGCACTGTCGGCGGGTTGAGGTTGCCGAGCATGCTCAGCGAATACGGTCCGACAGCGGTGAGCGGCCACAGCAGGAGGTAGCAGGCCGCCGCGATCCCGATGAGGACGAGCGGATGCCGCCGATCGAACCATCCGTCGGCGTACCAGAACCCGAACTGCTGAACGAGAGGCCAGACGAAGAGCAGGTTGAGCAACCCGATCTCCTGGATCCCGATCGAGAACCGCGCGATGTCGACCAGGACGACACCCATCGCGAGCAGGGCGAGCGTCAGCACGGGTCGACGAGCGTGGCACGAAGCGAGGAACGGCACGGCGGCCTGGCAAAGCAGGTACGCCGCGAGGAACCACAGCGGCGATCCGGCGCCGACGGCGGCATCCGACACCAGTTGCTCGGGAAGTCCGGCCGCTGTCGCAACGCCCAAGACCACCGCGAAGAAGATGAACAGCGGCAGGGCGGGCTGCGCGAGTCGGAGCGTGCGGGTGCGGACGAAGCCCGCGGCATCCCCGCCCTTCGCGGTCCAGGACCGCCACCCGGTCGCGGCGGCGAACCCGCCGACGACGAAGAAGAGCGGCATGATCTGACCGACCCAGGTGGCCGCGTTGAACCACGGCTGCGCCTCGGCGGGGCGCGACGCCACGAGGGCGCCGTCGGCGCCCGGTCCGATCCCCACTTGCACGAGGTGGACCACGATGACGAAGAGAACGCAGACGACCCGTGCGAGGTCGAGGGTGAGATCTCGGCGCGAAAGGTCGACGGCGGTCGTGGCGGCGCGGGTGGTCACGGGCTCATCATGCCGTGATCGCAGCGCATCCTCGTCCTACCGCGCCTGCGCAACGAAGAACGGCCGGCTGATGAGCCGGCCGTTCTGTCGACGTCTCAGGAGGCGAGGACCTCGTCGAGGACGGTCGAAGCCTTCTCCTCGTCGGCCTTGAGGGCCAGGGCGATCTCGGAGATGAGGATCTGCCGCGCCTTCGCGAGCATTCGCTTCTCCCCCGCGGACAGGCCGCGGTCCTGATCGCGACGCCACAGGTCTCGAACGACCTCGCTGACCTTGATCACATCACCCGAAGCGAGCTTCTCGAGGTTCGCCTTGTAGCGGCGCGACCAGTTGGTCGGTTCCTCGGTGAAGGGAGCCCGCAGGACGTCGAAGACCTTCTCGAGCCCGTCCTTGCCGATCACGTCTCGGACGCCGACAAGGTCGACGTTGTCAGCAGGAACCTCGATGATGAGGTCTCCCTGGGTGACGTTGAGCTTCAGGTATTTCTTCGTCTCGCCCTTGATGACGCGATCCTTGACCTCGATGATGGTCGCAGCGCCATGGTGCGGGTAAACGACGGTTTCGCCAACCTCAAAAAGCATGCAGTTGTGTCCTTTCGGCAACCTCCAGAATACCACAGGGGACATACGCTAGAGTTCGCCACCCTCCCCGCCCCGACCCGGACGCCGTGACCCCATAGGATGAGAGGGTCGCCGTTCGTGTCATCTGGAGGATCCGTGAAATCGCGTCTCATCGCGTCCCTGGCCCTGGGCGCCGCTGTCGTTCTGGGCACCACCGGCTGCAACATGCTGGCCCCGCAGGCGACCACGATCCAGTACTCGGCGTCGGACGGCATCAACGTCCCGGACTCCGGCCCCCTGAAGGTGCGCAACGCCCTCATCATCGCCAACGAAGACGGCACCCTCGGCAACCTCGTCGCCGCGGTCGTGAACAGCACGGATGACGACCTGTCGCTCAACGTGTCGGTCGACGGGCAGCCGCAGACCCTCCAGGTGTCCGCCAACACCACGGTTTCCCTCGGTGTCGACTCCGCGCCGATGCTCTTCGACAACGTGGGCAAGCCCGGCGCAACCGTGGCGGTCTCGTTCCAGTCCGGCGAGGGCGAGGGCGTCCGTGTCGACGTCCCGATCCTCGACGGGACTCTCCCCTACTACACGCAGTTCGTCCCGACCCCGGCTGCCACGGCGACGCCGGTCGGCTGACGTCGCACCCGGACTCACGACAAAGGCCCCCACCCGCGAGGTGGGGGCCTTTGTCATCTTCGGCGGTCAGGCCTCGAAACGGTAGCCGAGGCCTCGCACGGTGAGCAGCATGACCGGATCGCTCGGGCTCTTCTCGATTCGGGAGCGGATGCGCTTGATGTGGACGTCGAGCGTCTTCGTGTCACCGAAGTAGTCGCTCCCCCACACCCGGTCGATGAGCTGACCGCGCGTGAGGACTCGACCGGCGTTGCGCATGAGCAATTCGAGGAGCTCGAACTCCTTGAGCGGCATGGAGATCTCCTTGCCGTCCACGGAGACGGTGTGACGGTCGATGTCGAGGGTCACGCGCCCCCCTTCGATGACGCGCTCGTCGACGCCGAGCTCATCGCTCTCGCTGCGTCGGAGGACCGCCCGCATGCGAGCCAGCAGCTCTCGAGACGAGTACGGCTTGGTGATGTAGTCGTCTGCGCCGAGTTCGAGCCCGACCACGATGTCGACTTCGCTGTCCTTCGCGGTGAGCATGATGATCGGGACCTTCGACGTCGACCGGATCACGCGGCACACCTCGGTTCCCGGCATCCCGGGCAACATGAGATCGAGGAGGACGATGTCAGCGCCCCGCGAGGTGAATGCGTCGAGGGCGAGGCCGCCGTCTTCGGCGATCTCCACCTCGAACCCCTCCCGGCGAAGGAGGTAGGCCAACGGGTCGGCGAGGTCGGGTTCGTCTTCGACGATCAGGACTCGAGTCATGGTGTGTTCCTTCTGGAGGGCGCCTTCGCGCCGGTCTTCTTGGGTTTCTTCTGCTTGCGGGGAACAGCGAGGTCGGAGGCGACGAGGGGCAATCGGATGGTGAACGTCGATCCTCTGCCGGGACGCGACCACAGTTCGACGGAGCCACCGTGGCGCTGCACGGCGTGCTTCACGATGGCGAGCCCGAGCCCGGTGCCCCCGGTGCGGCGGGAGCGTGCCTGATCGGCGCGGTAGAACCGCTCGAAGACCCGCTGCTGATCGTCCTCGGGGATTCCGATCCCGTGATCGGCCACGGCGATCTCCACCGCACCGCCCGCCTCGCGGACGCCCACGCCCACCTGCGCTCCGGCGGGCGAGTACGCGATTGCGTTCGCCAGAAGGTTGCTCACGGCTTCGGTGAGGATCTGCGGGTCCCCCCGGACGAAGAGCCCCTTCTCGCCGCCGCGGGCGACCGTGATTTCCGCGGACTCCGCGGCGATGGCCTGCGAGTCGATGGCGGATCGGATGACCTCGTCGACGGACACGTCACGCATCTCGGCGATCTCATCCGCGGACTGCAGGCGCGAGAGGTTCATGATGCGTGAGGTGAGCTGTCCGAGGCGCGCCGCCTCGGCGCTCAGCCGGCGCACGAAGTGGCGTACCTGATCGGGGTCGTCGGCGGCGGACTCGATGGCCTCGGCGAGGAGGGTGACGGCTCCGACCGGGGTCTTCAGCTCGTGGGACGTATTCGAGACGAAGTCGCGGCGCATCTGCTCGACGCGCTCGCGCTCGGTGATGTCGCGGATCACGATGAGAGTCAGCCGCGGAGTGATGACGCTCGCCCGGGCGGCGACCACGCGCGGTTCCACGCCCCGCTTCAGGGTCATGCTCTCGGTCGCCGGCACGCCGGTCTGCCGGGCGTTGCGCACGAGGAGGCGCAGGCGGTCGGAGTCGAGGCTGTCGTTGACCGTGAGCGAGAAGACCTCCGCCGTCGCCGAGGCGGCGAGGATGAGCATCGACGGGTCGACCACGACGGCGGCGTCGTCCATTCCCTGAAGGACGGATGCGGTGCCCTCGGGAAGGTCCGTCGACGTCACCAGTCGGGTGCGCTCCCGCGCCTGCACGGCGTAGACCACGAGTCCGACGGCACCTGCGCCGACGAGGAGCCCCACGACGAGCGCCAGCAGCTCGAGCTGCGTCGAATCCATGCCCCCAGCGTAAGGTGGTCGCACCCCCGCAATCGGACGGATATCGGCCGGTGCGCCGAGGACCGCCGACTGTTCACCGTGTCGGCACCGACCGTTAACCTGAGCGCGGGAGGATCGCCGAGGCTCTGCGCGACAGTTCGCGCCCCTCACCCGCCCGCACGAAGAGAAGGTGCTCCATGCGCGAAGTTTTCCACCAGTCCCTCGAGGACGTGCAGACCCGTCTCGTCGAGATCTCCGACCTCGTCACCGTCGCGATCGAGCGGGCCACCCGCGCGTTCGCGACGAGCGATGTCGCCCTCGCCGAGGATGTCATCGACAACGACAAGGTCATCGATGAGAAGGCCATCGAGCTCGATGAGCTCGCCATCGAGATCCTCGCCCGCCAGCAGCCGGTCGCCCGCGACCTGCGCATCGTCGTCGCCGCGCTGCGCGTCAGTGCGTCGCTCGAGCGCATGGGCGACATCGCCGAGCACATCGCTCAGCTGACCCGTATGCGATTCCCGGAACGTGCCGTTCCCAAGGGCCTGAAGAACACGTTCACCAAGATGGGCGAAATCGACACCGAGGTCGCGCGCACGCTCGCCGACCTGCTCCGTACCGAGGACCTCTCGCTCGTGAGCCGTCTGCACGAACTCGACGACGAACTCGACGCGCTGCACCTCGCCGTGTTCGAGAAGGTCCTCAGCGACAACTGGCAGGGCGAGGCATCCGCCACGGTCGACGCCACGCTCGCTTCGCGCTACCACGAGCGTTTCGGCGACCACGCCCTCTCGGTCGCGAAGAAGGTCTCGTACCTGGCGACCGGCACCTGGTCCGCCGACACCGAGGGTGTCGACGCCGAGGTCTGACCTGACTTCGGGGGCGCCCGGACGACGAAGAGCGGATGCCCGTCGGCATCCGCTCTTCGTGTTCCCGGTGTGTGCCGGTTACTTCTTGCCCTGCGACGCGACGGCGGCAGCGCCCGCGGCGGCGGCGTCGGGATCGAGGTATTCGCCCGGTCCGAGGGGGACCAGGTTCTCGTCGAGGCGGTAGACCAGCGGGATGCCGGTGGGGATGTTCAGTTCGGCGATGTCGTCGTCGCTGATGCCGTCGAGGTGCTTCACGAGCGCGCGGAGCGAGTTGCCGTGGGCGGTGACCATGACGGTCTTGCCGGTCTTCAGATCGGGCACGATCTCGGCATCCCAGTAGGGCAGCAGACGGTCGATGACGATCTTCAGGGACTCCGTGCGGGGCACGTCGCCGTCGATGTCGGCGTAGCGGACGTCACCGACCTGCGTGTACGGGTCGCTGTCCGAGATGTCCGGCGGCGGCACGTCGAACGAGCGACGCCACAGCATGAACTGCTCCTCGCCGAACTCGTCGAGGGTCTGCGCCTTGTCCTTGCCCTGGAGCGCACCGTAGTGGCGCTCGTTCAGACGCCAGGAGCGCTTGACCGGCACCCAGAGGCGGTCGGCCGCATCGAGGGCGATGTTCGCGGTCTGGATGGCACGGGACAGCAGCGACGTGTGCAGGATTTCGGGGAGCAGCCCGGCCTCCTTCAGCAGCTCGCCGCCGCGCTGGGCCTCCGCCTTGCCCTGGTCGGTGAGACGGACATCCACCCAGCCGGTGAACTGGTTGGACTTGTTCCACTCGCTCTGACCGTGCCGAAGGAGGATCAACGTGTAGGGGGCTGTCATGGTCGCAATCCTACCGGCGCGGTCGATGGGATCATGGGGTCATGACGCGTTCCGATCCGGTCGTGGGGCAGGTGACCCGGGGGACGACGAACACCAACCGGCTCCGCCGTGTGGACCGGTGGATCGCGCGGCATCCGATCCTCCGACGGACGGCCGACCCGCTCGTGGTCGACCTCGGCTACGGTGCGAGCGGCGTCACGGCGTTCGAGCTCGAAGCGCGGCTTCGGCGGGCACGTCCCGACGTCGAGGTCCTGGGCCTCGAGATCGAACCGGCGCGCGTGGCTCGTGCCCGCATGCAGCTCGAACAGGTGCGCGAAGGCTCTGGGTCCTTCGCCCCGGACGCACGGGTGTCGTTCGCGCGGGGCGGATTCGAGGTGCCGGTGCCCGGCGACCGCCGACCCGCCGTGATCCGCGCGTTCAACGTGCTGCGGCAGTACGACGAGCAGGACGTCCCCGCCGCATGGGAGCGGATGGCCTCCCGGCTCCGCCCCGACGGCATGCTCGTCGAGGGGACCTGCGACGAGCTCGGGCGGGTGTCGACGTGGATCGAGGTGGGTCCGGATGCCGCGCCCCGCAGCCTCACGATCTCGTTGCGGCTCGCGGAGCTCGACTCCCCCGCGATCGCCGCGGAACGCCTGCCGAAGGCCCTCATCCACCGGAACGTCGACGGCGAACGCGTGCATGACGTCATCGATGCCCTCGATCGGGAGTGGACGCGCGCCGTCGCGGCGTCGTCCTTCGGGCCCGTGCAGCGGTGGCGGGCGACACTCGAGGCACTCGTCGCTGCGGGGTGGCCGGTCGGCTCACGCTCGCGCTGGCGGCTGGGCGAGTTCACGGTCCCGTGGAATGCCGTCGCGCCGAAGTGACCGGCAGGAGGGACGTCAGACGCGTGGCAGCATCGCGCGGGCGTCTTCGGGGCTCAGTCCCGTGGCGCACAGGAGGTCCGTCGCGAGCGGACGGAGCGCCGTGATGAGCGTCTGGTCGCCCAGCGAGCCGTCGGGGACAAGGGCCACCGGGTCGAGCCGCGCGGCGACCGCCGTCAGCACCTCGCGCGCCGCCGGCTCGTAGGAGATGTCGGTGAGCGAGGCCTCGACGAGGTCCGCACCTCGGACGAGCTCGGTGAGGAGGTCTGCGGCCACATCGCGCTCCCGTCCGTCGTCGACGAGGTAGACGGCGCGGCGGGCGACGACGCGGAGGTTTCGGACGGCGAGGTCCATGCTGACCCGCATCCGGTCGTACCGGGCGAGCTCGAACCGCTGACGGCGGAGGAACGGCGAAATGCGGGCGATCGCGACGCCGGATTCGACGGAGGTCCGCCAGTCGTCGACGAGGCTCTGCAGGCCGCGAGCCTTCTCGAGGCCGCGCTCTGCGCGCACGCGACTCCCGCGCCGCAGACCCTGCGCGACGGTGCCGGCGGCGCCCTGGAACGCGGCGAACAGCCGCCCGGCATCGCGCATCGCGGTGCGGAGAGGGCTGCGCGGGATGAGGGCGGTCACCAGCAGCGCCATCGCGCCGCCGATCAGGGCGTCGAGGAGGCGGAGGAAGGGCACCTGCGCCGGCACCACGACCACGATGATCGACTGGATCGCCGCCGCGATCGCGAATCCCGCCTGCGGGGACAAGAAGCGCGCGATCGACAGGCTGACGGCGAGGGTGAGAGCGAGCTGCCACCAGCCGCTGCCTGCCGCCACCACGACGAGTTCGGCGACGAAGACGCCCAGCGTCATCCCGATCACCGTCTCGAGGACGCGCCACGGCCGCGCGTCACGGACCAGTCCCAGGCTCGAGATCGTCACGGTGGCCGCGATCAGCGGGGCGGGATGACCCAGTCCGTAGTGGGCGATCGAGAAGGCGGCGCTGGCGGCGACGACGAGCTGCAGGATCGCGATCGCGGAGCCCCGCAGGCGCGCCCAACCCTCGCGCGGATACCGCCGGGCGGTGGGCACCGGCGCCGTGGCCGTCGGTTCGCCCGTCATCGTCAGCGGCGCTGGGAGAGCCGCGGCATCCGCGGGATGGATGCCGCGCGCCCCGCATCCGGCGGCACGACGACCTCTTGCGCGGCGGCGACCTCGCCGTCGGCGACCTCGACCGTCAGAGCAGCGTCGACGGGCACTGACCGCTTCATGATGGCGAGCGCGATGGGGCCCTCCTCGTGATGGCGGGCGACCGAGGTGATCGCGCCGACGTCGGCGCCGTCGAGCCGGACGGCCGCGCCCGGAGCGGGCAGCTCGGCATCCGACCCGTCGAGCTGGAGGGAGACCAGGCGCCGGGGCGGGTGTCCGAGATTGTGGACCTTGGCGACCGTCTCCTGCCCGCGATAGCAGCCCTTGTCGAGGTGGACGGCCGTGCGAAGCCAATCGACCTCGTGCGGCAGGGTGCGGCCGTCGGCCTCGGCACTCGCGCGGGGGCGCCATGCGGCGACCCGGAGGGCATCCACGGCGAGGTAACCGGCGAGGCGGGCCTCACCGCGCGCAGCGGCACCCGCGAGGTCGTCGAGCGTGGAGCGTGCCACGACAGCCTCGGCCCAATCCCGATCAGCACCGGGATGCGGCTCGGTCGCCGCGTATCCCCATCCGCCGATTCCGACGTGGGGCCACGGGTCGCGCCAGACGACCGCAGCGCCGAGGGCACCGACCGCGTCGGACGTTCCTCCGACGACGGCGAACTGCGCGGACACATCCTGCGGATCGACGCGGAGGCGGAACCGCATACGCGTCAGCCAGGTGAGGAGGCCGGCGGCCCGGTCGCCGTCGACGATGAGCCACGTGCGCTCTCCGTCGTCGACGACGGATGCCGCGTGCTCGACGTGCCCCTGCGGGTCGAGGACGAGCAGTTCGGTGCCCACTCCGGGTGCGAGGGAGGTCAGCGCCTGGGAGGTGATCGAGTCCAGCCACGAGAGACGGTCCTCGCCCGCGACGGTGAGGACGGCTCGATCGGCGAGGGGCGCGACCGCCGACCCTGCGGCGAGCTCTCGCTGTTCGCGGACCGGGTTGCCGAGATGCGAGAGCCCTCGCTCATCCATGACCGCGCCGGGGACAGCGGCGAACGCTTCCATGCTCACTGAACCTTCACCAACCGTGCGGACGCGTGCGACGAGAGCGCGGACCCCAGCGCCGCGACATCCCATGCCCAGAGCAGCTGGCCGTCGACGAGCCCATACATCCGGGTCGCGGAGGCGTACTCCTTCGCCCCGGCCGGACGGACGATGGCGTCGGTCGCGATGTCGATGCGGGGGCCGCGGACCTGCCCGAGGTAAAGCTCGCTGATCCCGTCGGAGTGGACGAGGGCGGCCTCGATCTCGAATCCGCCCTCCGCGGTGCGGAGCTCTTCGACGTCGTGAACGGTGCGCGGCTCCGTGCGGGGCGCGAGGGCCGGCAAAAGTGCGGGGCCGGCATCCGCGTCGGTCGCGGGACGTGACAACCGCCAGTAGCCCGTCTCGGCGACGAGGTCGTTGCGGGTGCCGTCGGCATCCGTGAACCAGGCGGTCGCGGAGTAGTTGAGGGCGTTCCCGCCGTCGTGGCTGAAGCTCACGCGGTGCGAGAACTCACCGGACATCGTCCGGCCCTGCGCGTCGTATTCGAGGACGCCGGTGCCTTCCCAGAGACCCAGCAGCCAGGAGAGCGGGACCAGATCAGCCGGAAGGTCTGTCGGCAGATCGATCACGGTCTCAGCGCTGACCGCGGTAGAGGTTCCAGACGACGACGCCGGACACGAACGCGATCGCGAGCGATGCGAGGCCGAGCAGCCCGACGAAGAAGAGTTCGAGTGCGACGAGATCCATGTCCCCCACTTTAGCGGCCGGACGCGGCGATGCGGTCGGGGATGACGCCCGGGTCAGAGGGCGAGGAGCTCGGCGAGTGCGAAGCCCGTGCCGAGGAGTCCCATGACCAGCAGCGCACCGAGGATGCTCGCCGAGATGCGGACGATGAATCCCTGCGAGCGGCCCGACGCGAGCTGCACCGCGAAAGCGAGGAAGAAGCAGAGACCGAGGCCGACGAGCAGCCAGGCGCCGCGCCAGTCCGGGTCGACGAAGATGCCGACGGCCAGGGCCACGAGAGCGGCGGCCACCCAGACCGCGATGACACCGGCGGCCCGACGTCGGGGAAGGATCTCGGGCGCGGTCATCCCCCCATTGTTGCGCACGTCCTGCGCAGACGCTCAGCGGTGGCGCGGCTCGTGCCGGGGCTACCCCTAAGATGAGACGCGGTTCCGAGTCCGCACCGGAGGGTCTCCCTTGGCACAGCTGCTCGTCTTGAGCTCCGCCGCCGGCGGCGACTCCGTCCTGCCCGCCCTCGAGCTGCTCAGCCACCGCGTCCGGCAGATCCCTGCCGAGGCCGCCCAACTGGTCAACGCTCCGAACGCCGACGTCGTCTTCATCGACGCGCGGCGGGACCTCGTCGGCGCGAAATCGCTGTGCAAGATCCTCACGACCACGGGCCTCGACGCTCCGCTGGTGCTCGTCGTCACCGAGGGGGGCCTGACCGCCGTCTCCCCCGACTGGGGAATCGACGACGTCATCCTCGTCAGCGCCGGACCGGCCGAAGTCGACGCCCGCATCCGGCTCGCCATCGGACGGATGTCGAAGGAGCAGGTCTCGACCCGCATCCAGACCTCCGGAATCAGCATCGACGAGTCGTCCTACTCGGCCAAGGTGCATGGGCGACCGCTCGATCTCACCTACAAGGAGTTCCAGCTCCTCCACTTCTTCGCCACGCACCCCTCGCGCGTCTTCACCCGCGAGCAGCTGCTGAGCGAGGTGTGGGGCTACGACTACTTCGGCGGAACCCGCACGGTCGACGTGCACGTTCGACGTCTCCGCGCCAAGCTCGGCGACCTCGAGCAGCTCATCGGCACCGTCCGCAACGTCGGCTATCGCTTCAACGTCTACGAGGACGAGCAGCTCCCCGGTTCCCCCTCCTGAGGGCGACACAGCGGCATCCGTCCGTCGTGTTCACGCAGCGGCCACGTCGCCCTGCAATGATGTGGGAATGATCGACACCCAGGTTCACGACTCCGGACTGGGCGACGCGGACGACGACGACTTCGACGACGTCGTCGAAGCGTACGACTCGCAGCTGCCCGACAACCGCTACCTCGACCGCGAGCTCAGCTGGCTCGCCTTCAACCAGCGCGTGCTGGAGTTGGCAGAGGACCCCCACCTCCCGACGCTCGAGCGGGCGAACTTCCTCGCGATCTTCGCCAGCAACCTCGACGAGTTCTTCATGGTGCGCGTCGCCGGCCTCAAGCGGCGCATCCTCACGGGTCTCGCGCTTCCCACGAACGTCGGCCGCGCGCCGCTCGACGTGCTCACCGACCTCGCGACCTCCGCGCACGCCCTGCAAGAGCGTCACGCCGCCGTCTGGTCCGATCAGGTCCGTCCCGCCCTCGCCGACGCCGGTATCGAGGTCGTCTCGTGGGCCGACCTGTCCGACGAGGAACGCGGCATCCTCTACGACTACTTCTCGTCGCAGGTGTTCCCGGTCCTGATGCCGCTCGCGGTCGACCCGGCCCACCCGTTCCCCTACATCTCGGGCCTCTCGCTCAACCTCGCGATCCGCATCCGCAATGCCCGCACCGGCCGCCAGGAGTTCGCGCGCCTCAAGGTGCCGCCGATGATGCCGCGCCTCGTCGAGGTGAAGAAGGACGGCAACAGCGTCCGATACCTCCCGCTCGAGGAGCTGATCTCCGAGAACCTCGGCGATCTCTTCCCCGGGATGGAGATCCTCGAGCACCACACGTTCCGCCTCACCCGCAACGAGGACGTGGTGATCGAAGAGGATGAGACCGAGAACCTCATCCAGGCCCTCGAGGCGGAGCTGCTGCGCCGCCGGTTCGGCCCGCCGATCCGACTCGAGATCACCGAGGACATGGATGACGTCACGCTGTCGCTCCTGCTCGACGAGCTCGACATCAGCGACAACGACGTCTACCGGCTGCCCGCCCCTCTGGACCTCCGCGGCCTGTTCTCCCTGTCGCAGATCGAGCGACCGGATCTCCGCTACCCCGCGCACGTCCCGAAGACGGCGACGCCCTTCCAGCCGGCCGAGCAGAACGGTCGCGCCGACCTGTTCGCGGCCATCCGCAAGGAGGACATCCTCGTCCACCACCCGTACGAGTCGTTCACGACGAGCGTCGTCTCGTTCCTGCAGCAGGCGGCGCGCGACCCGCACGTGCTCGCCATCAAGCAGACCCTTTACCGGACCTCGGGCGACAGCCCGATCGTCGAGGCGCTCATCAACGCCGCCGAGAACGGCAAGCAGGTGCTCGCGCTGGTCGAGGTGAAGGCGCGCTTCGACGAGGCGGCGAACATCGGCTGGGCGCGCACGCTCGAGAAGGCCGGCGTGCACGTCGTCTACGGCCTCGTCGGGCTGAAGACGCACTGCAAGCTGCTACACGTCATCCGGGAGGAAGACGGCGCGCTCCGCAGCTACAGCCACATCGGAACGGGCAACTACAACCCGAAGACGAGCCGCATCTACGAGGACTACGGGCTCTTCACGGCCAACGAACAGGTCGGTCGAGACCTCACCCGGCTGTTCAACGAGCTCAGCGGCTACGCGATCGAGAAGAAGTTCAAGCGACTGCTCGTGGCGCCCCTGCACCTGCGCAAGGGGCTGCTGCGCCTGATCGACACCGAGCGGCGAAACGCGCTGGCCGGTAAGCCCGCGTACGTCCGCATCAAGGTGAACTCGATGGTCGACGAGCAGATCATCGACGCGCTGTATCGGGCGAGCCAGGCGGGTGTGAAGGTCGACGTGTGGGTCCGTGGCATCTGCTCGCTCCGCAGCGATCTGCCCGGCGTGAGCGACAACATCACGGTCCGCTCGATCCTCGGCCGCTACCTCGAGCACTCGCGCATCTTCGCGTTCGCGCACGGCGGCGAACCGCAGGTGTTCATCGGCAGCGCCGACATGATGCACCGCAACCTCGACCGCCGCGTAGAGGCGCTCGTGCGCGTCATGGAGCCGGCGCACGTCGCCGAGCTGACGGCCCTGTTCGACCTCGCCATGGACGACTCGACGAGCTCGTGGCGCCTCGGCGCCGAGGGCGAGTGGACGCGCCACAACCTGGACGCCGACGGCACGCCGCTCGTCGACCTGCAGGAGAAGACCATGGCGAGCGTCCTCCGCCGACGCCGGACGCGGACGGTGCGATGACGGAAACCGCGGTTTACGCCGCCGGCGGCGTGGTGTGGCGGATGCGGGACGGGAAACTTCTCGTCCTCGCCATCCACCGCACCAAGTACCGCGACGTCACGCTGCCCAAAGGCAAGGTCGAGCCCGGCGAGACGCTTGCCGAAACGGCGGTGCGCGAGATCCACGAGGAGACCGGCATCCGTGTGCACCTCGGCGTGCCCGTCGGGATCTCGAACTACCGCCTGCCGAGCAAGCGGACGAAGATCGTGCATTACTGGAGCGCCCAGGCGACCGAGAAGGCGATCCGTGAGTCGGTGTTCCTCCCGAACCGCGAGATCGCCGCGATCGAATGGATGCCGGCGCGCAAGGCGCTCACGAAGATGAGCTACCCGGTCGACGTCGAGATCGTGGAGAGCTTCCTGAAGCTGGTCGACGACGGCGTCCTCGAGACGTTCCCCCTGGTCGTGCTCCGCCACGCCAAGGCGACGCCGCGGGAGGAGTGGAAAGGCGCCGACGCCGAGCGCCCCCTCGCCGCACGCGGGCGCAAGCAGGCTGCGGCGATCGTGGGGCCGCTTCGTGCGTTCGGTGTGCGCCGGGTGTTCTCGAGCGACGCGACGCGGTGCGTCGAGACCGTCACGCCCCTGGCGACGGCGCTGAACCGCGACATCCACACGACTTCGTCGATCTCGCAGGATGCCTGGGACGCGGGGACAGCGGATGCTCGGATGCTGATCGGCAAGCGGGTGCGAGCGGGCAAGCCCGCCGTGCTGTGTTCGCACCGCCCCGTGCTTCCCGACGTGATGCACGAGATCGCCCTCGCGACGGGAACGGTGAAGGGCTCGTACCTCGGCGACGCTTCTGCCCTCGAGCCGGGGGCTTTCTCGGTCGTCCACCTGTCGGCGACCAACCCCGGTTCCGGGATCATCGCGATCGAAACGCACCCGCCGGCCGTGTGATCCTGCGGGCGAAGCCGATCGGACCAGGTTCGTTCACCTGTCGTTCACCTCCGGAGCGGAACCTGGTCACCGGCGGCTCCTAGCGTCGAGCCAGCCCCGCACCGGGGTGTCCCGATCACCCGAAGGAAAACACACGTGAAGCTCAACCGCATCGCCCGCGTGGGCGCTGTCGCAGCCGTCGCTGTTCTGTCGCTCTCCGCTTGCGCGGCCAACGAAGGAACCCCCGCTGGCAGCGGCCAGCCCTCCGACGGCGGCAGCGCTTTGTCGGGCACCGTCAAGGCGACCGGCGCCTCCTCGCAGGGCGCCGCTCAGCAGGCATGGACCGCGGCCTTCCAGCAGGCGAACCCGGACGTCACGATCAACTACCAGCCGACCGGATCGGGCACGGGCCGCGACAACTTCATCGCCGGTTCCAGCAACTTCATCGGCTCGGACCGCGCGTACACGTCCGACGAGATCGCCGCCGGCAAGTTCGGCGCCTGCGCGACCCCCGACATCATCGAGGTCCCCGCGTACATCTCCCCCGTCGCGGTCGTCTTCAACCTCGACGGCATCACCAAGCTGAACCTGACCCCCAAGGTCATCGCCGACATCTTCAACGAGAAGATCGAGAAGTGGAACGACCCCGAGATCGCTGATCTCAACAAGGACGCCACGCTTCCCGACCTGGCCATCACGCCCGTCTTCCGCGGCGACGAGTCCGGCACCACCGGAACCTTCACCGCCTACCTCGCCTCCGTCGCGCCCGACGCGTGGCCGTACGAGGACGACGACGCCTGGCCCGTCAAGACCACGCGCTCCGAGGCTGCCCAGCAGACCTCGGGTGTCGAGGCGACGGTCACCGGTGGCAAGGGCACGATCGGTTACATCGACGCTTCCCGCGTCGGTGACCTCGGCTCCGCCGCCGTCCAGGTCGGCGACGACTTCGTGCCGTTCTCCTCGGAGGCCGCGGCCGAGCTCGTTGCATCGTCGCCCCTCGAAGAGGGTCGCGGCGAGGGCGACCTCGTCTTCAACGTCGACCCCGCCAAGGCGCCGGCCGGTTCGTACCCGATCGCTCTCGTGAGCTACCTCATCGGTTGCGCGCAGTACGAGGATGCCGCCACTGCCGACATCGTGAAGGCGTACTTCTCGTACATCGTCAGCGAAGAGGGCCAGAAGGCCGCCAACGAGGCTGCCGGCTCCGCTCCCCTGTCGACCGAGGTCGCCGAGAAGGCTCAGACCGCGATCGACATGATCAGCGCCAAGAAGTAAGACCCTCGCTGCTGGTGGCCCCTTCGGGGGTCACCAGCAGCACTCACGTCCGCCCCGCTTCCAACCCGAGGACTGCGATGCCCCCCACCCCCGACCTGGTCGCCGACCAGGACACCGCCCCACGGCCGATGCGGCGACGCGGCGACCTCGTTTTCTCGAGCACCGCGCTGGGCGCGGGCATCATCATCCTGATCGTTCTCGCCGCGGTCACGCTCTTCCTCATCGTGGAGAGCATCCCGGCATTCACGGCGAACCCGGAAGAGACGCAGTTCCTCAACGGCGAGCCGTTCTGGCAGTACGTGTGGCCGTTCGTCTTCGGCACGCTCTGGGCCTCGGTCATCGCGCTCGTCGTCGCGACGCCGCTCGCGATCGGCATCGCCCTCTTCATCTCCCACTACGCACCCCGCCGACTCGCGTCCGCGCTCGGCTACGTGATCGATCTGCTGGCGGCCATCCCCTCCGTCGTCTACGGCCTCTGGGGCGCACTCGTCTTCTCGCAGATCCTGCAGCCGTTCTACGTCTGGCTGAACGAGAACTTCGGCTGGATCCCCTTCTTCGCCGGCGCGGTCTCCCCCGGCGGTCGCACGATCCTGACGGCATCCCTCGTCCTCGCGGTGATGATCCTCCCGATCATGACCGCCATCACCCGCGAGGTCTTCCTGCAGACGCCCGTCCTCCACGAGGAGGCGGCTCTCGCGCTCGGCGCGACGCGCTGGGAGATGATCCGCATGGCGGTCTTCCCGTTCGCCCGCGGCGGCATGGTCTCGGGAGCGATGCTCGGTCTCGGCCGCGCCCTCGGCGAGACGATGGCCGTCACCATGGTGCTGTCGGCCACGGGAGCCGTCACCTTCCAGGTGCTGAACTCCAGCAACCCGACGCCCATCCCCGCGAACATCGCCCTCAACTTCGGTGAGGCCTACGGCGACGGCGTCAACGTCCTCATCGCGACCGGCCTCATCCTCTTCATCGTGACCTTCGCGGTCAATGCGATCGCCCGGTGGGTCGTCAACCGCCGCGCCGAGTTCTCTGGAGCGAACTGATGACCACCCTCACCCGCTCCGAGACCCGCACGCCCGTCGGCAACTCGCTCACCGCAGGGCAGCTGCCCAAGTGGATGCCGTGGACCCTGCTCGCCGGCGCGCTCGTCCTCTCGGGAATCGTCTTCGCGATCATGAACAGCGGCGGAGACGTCGCGGACTTCAACATCGCCGGAACCGTCTTCATCGGCGTCGTGCTGTTCGCGATCGCGCTCGTGATCCTGTCGAGCGTCGTCGAGACGCGGCGACGTGCCGCCGACCGCCTGGCGACTGTCCTCGTGTCGATCGCCTTCACGATCGCGCTGCTGCCGCTCATCTCGCTGCTGTTCACCGTCGTCGTCAACGGCATCGCCCGCTTCGACCCGATGTTCTTCTCGAACTCGATGCGCAACGTGGTCGGTGAGGGCGGCGGCGCCGTCCACGCCATCTACGGCACGCTCATCGTCACCGGCTGGGCGACGGTCATCTCCGTGCCGATCGGCCTCATGACCTCCATCTACCTCGTCGAGTACGGCCGCGGCCGTGTCGCCAAGGCGATCACCTTCTTCGTGGACGTGATGACCGGCATCCCGTCGATCGTCGCCGGTCTGTTCATCGTCGCGGTCTGCGCGCTGCTGTTCGGCCCCGGCCTCAACACGGGCTTCATGGGGTCGCTCGCGCTCTCGGTGCTGATGATCCCGGTCGTCGTGCGCTCGAGCGAGGAGATGCTCCGCCTCGTCCCAAACGAGCTGCGCGAAGCGGCCTACGCGCTCGGCGTGCCGAAGTGGCTGACGATCGTCAAGGTGGTGCTCCCGACATCCATCGCGGGCATCACGACAGGCATCATGCTGTCGATCTCCCGCGTCATCGGCGAGACCGCTCCGCTGCTGCTGACCGCCGGGTTCACCCAGTCGCTCAACGTCAACGGATTCGACAACCCGATGATGACCCTGCCGGTCTTCGTCTACGACCAGTTCCAGAACCCCGGCACGAACATCCCGGCCGCTCTCGAGCGCGCCTGGGCCGGAGCGCTGACCCTCATCATCATCGTCATGGCCCTGAACCTCATCGCGCGCTTCGTCGCCAAGAAGTTCGCCCCCAAGTTCGGCCGCTGAGCCGCGGCATCCGACAGAAAGCACCCGACGTGTCCAAGAGCATCGAAGTCAACGACCTCAACGTCTACTACAGCGACTTCCTCGCCGTGGAGGGCGTGTCCCTCGACATCGAACCCCGCAGTGTGACGGCCTTCATCGGCCCGTCCGGCTGCGGCAAGTCCACCTTCCTCCGCACCCTCAACCGCATGCACGAGGTCATCCCCGGCGCGCGCGTCGAGGGTGAGGTCCTCCTCGACGGCGAGGACCTGTACGGCCAGGGCGTCGACCCGGTGCTCGTGCGCCGCCAGATCGGCATGGTCTTCCAGCGCCCGAACCCGTTCCCGACGATGTCGATCCGCGACAACGTGCTCGCGGGCGTGAAGCTCAACAACTCGCGCATCTCGAAGTCCGACGCCGACGCCCTCGTCGAGAAGTCGCTGCGCGGTGCGAACCTCTGGAACGAGGTCAAGGACCGGCTCGAGAAGCCCGGGTCCGGCCTCTCCGGAGGTCAGCAGCAGCGCCTCTGCATCGCCCGCGCGATCGCCGTCTCGCCCGACGTCCTGCTGATGGACGAGCCGTGCTCGGCCCTGGACCCGATCTCGACCTTCGCGATCGAGGAGCTCATCCAGGAGCTCAAGAGCCAGTACACAATCGTCATCGTCACGCACAACATGCAGCAGGCATCGCGTGTCTCGGACAAGACCGCTTTCTTCAACATCGCCGGCACCGGCAAGCCCGGCAAGCTCATCGAGTACGACGAGACCGGCACCATCTTCACCAAGCCGTCCGTGCAGGCCACCGAGGACTACGTCTCGGGTCGCTTCGGATAAGCCTCGGGTGCAGGTTGACGCGCCGCCGCGGATTCGGGTTCCGCGGCGGCGCGTTCTGTGTTGGTGCGCGTGCGCGGTTGCAACGGATGTGCGGCGACGCGCGGCATCCCGGCGCTGGTCGACGGCGTGTCGGCTCGGATCCGTTGCATCCGCTGAGGGCCTCCTCCCCCGCGAGGGACGGATGCCGGCTGTCCCCCATCGCGCCCGGTGCCGCCGCGTGAGGGGTGAGGTGGGCTGACACTCGCCGTATGTGCGAGCTGCGGCATCCCATCGTCCGTCTGCGACAGCTGCTCGATGATGGGTGGTCGCAGCGACGGGTGCAGCGGGCGCTGCGGTCCGGGGAGCTGATCCACATGCGGATCGGGGTCTACGCGTGGCCCGAGGCGTGCGACGAGGCGCGGACGGCCGCCCGGCACGGTGGAGCGATGGCGTGCGTGACGGCCGCACGCCACCTCGGCCTGTGGGTGATGGACGACGATCGGGCGCCGCACGTCTGGATGCGGCCGGGACGCCGTTCGCACGACGACGCCTGCGCCTGCACGGAACACTGGGACGCCCCCGGTCCGGGTGAGCACCGCCGCGACCCTTCGGTGGCCCGGGTCCTCCGCCAGATCCTCACCTGCTACGGCGGGGAGGCGTTCTTCGTCGCGCTGGAGTCCGCGCGACGGCGGGACCTGCTGGACGGCGACGGGATGCGGTGGCTCAGCCAGCACGCGAACGCCGCGGGGCGCGAGGCGCTCGCCCTCAGCCGCGACGATGCCGACAGCGGACTCGAGTCCCTGCTGCGATGGCGGCTGCGGAGCCTCGGGCTGCGTGTGCAGACGCAGGTGCGGATCGTCGGAGTCGGCGTCGTGGACGCGCTGATCGGCGACCGGTTGATCATCGAGGTCGACGGACGCGAGAATCACGACGGACCGTCACTGCGGCACAAGGACCTCGTGCGCGACGCCGGGGCCGCGATGTGGGGCTACCGAACCCTTCGCTTCGACTACGCGATGATCATGCACGACTGGGACCTCGTCGAGGGGGCGATCCTCGGGGCGCTCGCGTCGCTGTGAGGTGCGCGGGTGCGGGTGTGGGGCGGGCGTGCGCGGATGCAATGGATTCCTGGCGACACACGGCATCCCGAGCCGACTGCACGGCGTGTCGGCCACGATCCATTGCATCCGGCGACGGATGCCGACGGGGCAGTCGTGCGGGCTGAGTAGCCGGCGACGGACGCGGCGGGGTCAGTCGCGCGGGCTGAGCAGGTACCGGGTGAAGGATGCCGTGAGCTCCGCGTCGAGCGGGAGGGGGCGCTCGTCGACGGCGGTGATCGGGGCGGCGAGGCGGACGCTGGAGACGAGCCAGGCGGCATCCGCGTCGTGCAGGGCCGAGATGGGCAGAGTCTCGTAGGCGGTCTCGAAGCCCTGCTCGGCGAGGTGGTCGAACAGGCTCAGCTGCGTCGTGCCGTGAAGGATGCCGCCGTTCGGCGCCGGGGTGACGAACGTGTCTCCGCGCCGGATGATGAGCGACGCGGTCGGCGCCTCGAGGACGAACCCGTCCGAGCTGACGAAGACCGCATCGTCGGCGCCGCGGCGCTTCGCCTCACGGATCGCGGCCATGTTGACCGCGTACGAGAGCGTCTTGGCTCCCAGCAGGAGCCACGGCGCACGCCCCGGCAGGTCGATGCTGTAACCGCGATCGAGGACGGCGACGGCGATTCCCTCGGTGCGGGGCTTCGTGAAGTCCGCCGCCGGCGCGACCGTGACCCACGCGGTCGGGGTCGGTCCGTGCTCGACGCCGCGGCTCAGGATCAGCTTGATGACGGCCTCCCCCTGCCCCGAGGCGGCCTGCGCGCGACGGATCGCCTCGCGCCACTGCGCGAGGTTCGGGGCTGGCAGCTCGCAGATCTCGGCCGAGTGGGCGAGACGGGCGAGGTGCGGCTCGACCTCCTGAGCGTGGCCGTCGACGACGCCGATCGACTCGAAGATCCCATCCCCGCGCTGGGTGCTGAGCTCCCCGACGGTGAGTGCCGGAGCGGACGGATCGATCTCGGCGAACGTGTCGGCGAAATCGGTGCGGACATCGTCGGATGCCGCGGGGTCGATCATCAGCGCGAAGAGCCAGGCCATGCCCTGAGCCTACGCGCGGCATCCCGCGTCGCCCCCGTCGCTCGATGCAATGGATCACACGCGACACGCCGCCCTAGACCGTCGGACGCCGGGGTGTCGCCACAGATCCATTGCATCGGCGCACGCGGGCACACCCCGACACGCCCGGCCGCGCCGAAATCTCCTGCCGACCGGAATACCCCGGGAGCAGCTCCGTTACACTTTTCTAGCCGGGCCGCAGTAACCCCGGGCTCCATCTTCAGCCGCTACGAGCGGCCACGCGCCGAGAGGCGTTCTGCGGCCCGGCACTTTCATGCCCGCTCAGCGGATCAGGTCAGACCGTCGCGTCGCCACAGCGCCGCTGCCGCCACGAGGTCGCCCGCATACGTGTCGAGGCGCAGCGCCCGCGTCGTGAACTGCGAGGCTCGCGTCGGCTCGCTCATGTCGTAGTCGTCGGCCAGGTCGGTCGCCCCGGCCGACACGACGCGCGAGAACGCCGCCGCACGCTCGAGGGCCAGCGCGAAGTCCCCCGCGAACACGCCGCGAAGAATCAGGTCGATGAGCGAGACGAGCTCATCGGGGCTCGCCGGAGCGGGAGCGCCCGCGATGACGACATCCGCCGACGACAGCCGAGTGCGTCCCCGCTCGTAGAGCAGGGCCGCGGTCGTCGCATCGTCGTGGATCATCAGCTGCAGCAGGTACAACCGCCACAGTGCACCGGGGAGCGACCGCGCGGGCGACTGCGCCCAGAGCTCCGCGATCGTCGCGATGCCGTGCGCGTCGGTGAAGGTCACGAGCCGGTCGATGACCTCGTCATGCGGGTGCTCGCGCACCCGGGAGAGCAGAGCGGATGCCGTGGCGTGAGCGACGCGGCTGGCTTCGGCGGGATCGTCGGCGGCGAAGTTGCGGTCGAACGAATCGGGTGAGCGACGGACCGGCTTGTGGAAGTCGCGGGACGCGTCGGACATCGTTCCAGGCTACCCCCGCACGACAACACCCTGCCCGGCCGAGGCCGAGGCAGGGTGGTGAGCGACGCGTGTCAGGCCGTGGGGATCGCGATGATCGGCTTGGTGGTCGGTTGGCCGTTGGGAGAACCGCCCGCCTGCTCCACCGTGACCGCGACGACATCGCCGGGCTCGAAGGTGCCGTCGACGAGGGCGGTGACGTCACCGGAATCGTCGAACGTGCCAGCCGGGATGGGCTTGTCGCCTCGGATGAGCCACAGTTCGTACGTGCGGTCGGCGGCGAGCGTGGGAGCCTCGTCGGTCGTCAGGACGACCTTTCCGAGCTCCTGCGACCAGTGCAGGACCGCCTCTCCTCCGTCGGTGAACTGGCCGGTCACTGTCTGAGCGTCAGGAGCAGACTGGATCTGCTCGAGAGCCTGCACAGAGATAGGCGTGCGCGCCTGCTCGACGAGCGAGCCGACGCCCCATCCGATGCCGACCAGGAGGGCGGCAGACGCAACGAGGGCGAACAGGCCGCGGGTCCAGTTGCGTCGCTGCACCGCCTGAACGGCTTCGGTCGGCGGACCGGCCACAGCGAGCTCGGGCTCAGGGGTGGATTCGGGAGCAGCGTCGGCGGGGTCCGGCATCCGCTGCGGCATGGCACTGATCTGGGCGAGGAGTCGTGCGCGCACCTCGACGGGCGGCGCTTCTTCTCCCGTGCCTTCGGCTAGGAACCCGGCGACCTGCGCGTCGGCGTCGACGAGCTCTTCCCATTCGGGGTGAGCGGCGAGCGCCTGCTGGTAGGCCTGTTCGTCCTCGACGGACAACGCATCAAGGGCGTGTCCTGCCGAGAGTTCGGCGAACTCGTTCTCGTTCACAGTGTCACCCCCATCTCCTGTCGTAGGCGGTTCAATCCGTCACGCATGCGTGTCTTGATCGTTCCGAGCGGAGCTCCGAGGAGCGCCGCGATCTCACTTTGGCTATACCCCCCGAAATACGCGAGGGTGAGTGCTTCACGCTGCGGGTCGGGGAGAGTCCGAAGCGCCCGCACGACGCGACGTCCTTCGATCTTCAGCTCGACCTGCTCTGCGATGCCTTCTTGTTGTGTATACGCATCGCGAACTCCGACACGCACGTCCCGGTCTGCGCTGGACTGCGAGGCGCGAACCCGGTCGACAGCCCGACGATGAGCCATCGTCAGGATCCAACTTCTTCCTTGCCCCTTCTTCGGAGCGAAGCCCGAAGCGGATTGCCAGATCTCCAAGAAGACCTCCTGCAACACCTCTTCGCTCTGAGAGGGGTCGACGAGGACCCGTCTGATCAGCCCGAACACGCGGGAGGACAACATGTCGTAGAGCTCTGCGAAGGCCGCCTGATCGCCGTCGGCGATGCGGAGGAGGAGCTCGCCGGCATGATCTGCCGTCTGCCCGTCCTCGGGGACTTCTACACCGTCGATAACCATTGCTCCCCAGCATGCCACCCCTGCCCCTCGGAACCTGGATGACGGGGCGGGAATCCCTGGTGAGAAGAGGAGATCGAGAGCCATTCGTGACATCGCGACTTCTCTCGGGAGCTGGCCCCGACGAGGCCGGTCGGAAGAAATCTCGGGAGATGTGCAATCCGTTTGCCTAGCGACTCCGAAGACCTGTTATCGCCGCCGCAGAGGGCGGAACCAACACATGGAGGAAATCATGCTCAGCACGAAGAAGAAGATGACCGCAGCACTCTCTCTGACTCTGGCCGGAGCTTTCGCTCTCGCCGGTTGCTCGTCGAGCGCTGCACCCGAGGGTGGCAACATGAGCGAGGGCGGCACGCAGTCCCAGGCTCCCATGGAGTCCGCATCGCCCGAAGCCTCGTCGCCCTCGATGGACCCCGCTGCCAACCTCGTCGGCCCCGGCTGCGCTGACTACGCCTCCGCTGTTCCGGACGGCGACGGCTCGGTTGCCGGCATGGCCAAGGACCCGGTGGCGGTCGCGGCATCCAACAACCCGCTGCTCAAGACGCTCACCGCTGCTGTCAGCGGCCAGCTGAACAAGGACGTCAACCTGGTCGACACGCTCAACGGCGACCAGTTCACCGTCTTCGCCCCCGTTGACGAGGCGTTCGCCAAGATCCCCGCCGCCACGATCGACGGTCTGAAGACCGACTCGAAGACGCTGACGAAGATCCTCACGTACCACGTGGTCCCCGGCCAGATCGCGCCTGACGAGATCGACGGCACCCACAAGACCGTCGAGGGCCAGGACCTCAAGGTCACCGGCTCGGGCGACGAGCTCATGGTCAACGACGCCAAGGTCATCTGCGGTGGCGTCCAGACCGCGAACGCGACCGTGTACCTCATCGACTCGGTGCTGATGCCCCCGATGTAATCACGGTCTTCTTGACCGGCGGCGTCGTCGAAGCTCTGCGGGCTTCGGCGGCGCCGCCTCTTTGTGTTTACTCCTTTCGGGGGATGCCGCGGGCGGACCGCTCTCCGTAGCGTCGAAGCATGCGAGGAATGACGTTCGGGCTGTGGATTGCGTTCGGGATGCTCGGCGGCGCGATCGCCGGGATGCTGTTCCTCGACAACATCGGCCTCGGCGCCGCCTTCGGCCTGTCGTTCGGGATCATGTTCGGCATCCTCTTCAGCTCAGAGAAGAGCACCAAGTGACGGATGCCGCGGCCCTCGCCTATTAGGCTGGATCGCTGAGGGCCTCTAGCTCAGTCGGTAGAGCATCGGACTTTTAATCCGCGGGTCGTGGGTTCGAGCCCCACGGGGCCCACCTCTGTGGGACATCGATCGACATGGCGTGGCGAGCGAACGCACCCAGTCGCGTCGGGGAAGACGACCGGGCGGTCACCATCACCGTGACGTCGACCAAGCGCTCGCCCGGTGAGAGACGGGCGGCCGATTGCGCTCGTCGCCGTGGGCCGTTCGAGCAATAAAAAAGCCCCGACTGTTACCACACAGCCGGGGCGAGACGAATGAGAAGTCCGCCTATCGGTATCAGGATACCTCGGGAACCTGGGAGCTGACCTGGCGCCCCCTCGGGTCCGGGGAGCACGCGAGAGCGTTACGGTTGCGGAATGCTCCGCCTCGTCGCCCGGGTCTATTGGACGTTCAGCAGATGGACGCTCGCAACCGAGCCCGCGCCGACCCGCCCCACCGTCGTCCTCGGGGCGCCGCACACCTCGAACTGGGACTTCGTGCTCATGCTGGCGATCGCGTGGCGCCTGAAGATGCGCTTCCGTTGGCTGGGCAAGGAGAGTCTCTTTCGCGGCTGGCGGGGCCCGCTGATGCGCTCGATCGGCGGCATCCCGGTCGATAGAGCGAACCCCGCCGGGGTGGTCGACGCCCTCGTCCGCCGCATCCGCGACGGCGAGGTCTTCGGCCTCGTGGTGACGCCGGAAGGCACGCGCGGCAGCGTGGGGAACTGGAAGTCGGGCTTTTATCGCATCGCTCGCGAGACCGGCCTTGATGTCACGCTCGGGTACGTGGATCGCACCACCATGACGACCGGGCTGGGACCGACGCTCACGCTCACCGGCGACGTCGGCAAGGACATGGATGCCATCCGAGCGTTCTACGCCGACAAGTCGGGACTGCGTCCCGCGCTACGCGTCGAGCCTCGCTTGCGCGAAGAGGGCGATCCTCGGCCGGCAAGGTTCGACCGCGGATGATCGCGATGTCGCCGTCTACCGCGGTGAGCACGTGTTCGAACAACCATGTGCCAAGGTCATCCTTCTGACCGAGCCGGCCCGCGAAGATGGCGTCGTGGCCGATCCATGGCTCGGTCGAGGGGCCGTCGTTGTACTCAGCTCGCCGCCTATGCGAGCGTGGCAGCAACGTCGATCCCGAAGCCTTCCAGCCAATCCACCTCGTCGACCAACGCGCCCCACGTGCCAAGAGACGAGCGCGCTCCTCAGCCCCCGATGGCGTTCATGCCCCGTGCGGGCTGCAGGAACGACGGGTCGTTGATCGCATGGCCGGGCAGCTTCCCCAGCACACACGCGTGCAAAATCTCGGCGATGACTCTCCGACGATCTCCCGGCGCGGCGCCCACCGGCATCCCCCGTACCGCGGTCGTCACGTCGTACTCGGTCAGCGAGAAGAGGCAGTTGCGGAACTGACCGTCCGCCGTCAGGCGCAGGCGGTCGCACGCTCCGCAGAAGGGCGCGGTCACCGACGCGATCACGCCGACCTCGTGCGGGCCGCCGTCAATGCGCCACTTCTCGGCGGGCGCCCCGCCACGGCCGGGAACCGGCTCGAGCGACCAGCGCTCCGACAGCGCCTCGAGGATCTCCTCGCGCGTCACCATCGAGCTCCGATCCCACGTGTGCCCGGAATCCAGCGGCATCTGCTCGATGAACCGCAACTGCGCGCCCACCTCCATCGCGAAGGCGACGAGGTCGGCAAGCTGGTCGTCGTTCACGCCCCGCATCGCCACGGCGTTCAGCTTCAAGGGCTTCAGATCGGATGCCGCGGCTGCCGCGATCCCCTCGAGCACGTCGTCGAGCCGATCACGACGGGTGAGCGCGGCGAACCGCTCGCGATCGATCGTGTCGATGCTGATGTTGAGTCGCGTCAGACCCGCCTCGATCAGATCGGGCAGCACCTCGGCGAGACGGATGCCGTTGGTCGTCATCGCGACCTCGACCGGCCCGTCGGGGCCCGAGATCGCGGCGACGCGGCGCACCACGTCGACGATGTCGGTGCGGAGCAGCGGCTCGCCACCGGTGAGCCGGAATGTGCGGATGCCGAGGCTCGCCGCGACCTCAGCGATCTCGACGATCTCGTCGGTCGTCAGGATGCTCGTGCGCGCCAACCACTCGTTGCCCTGCTCGGGCATGCAGTACGTGCAGCGCAGGGAGCAGCGGTCGGTGAGCGAGATCCGCAGGTCGCGGTGAACGCGTCCGTGGGTGTCGACGAGGCCGGCGGCCGGGTCGGGAGCCGCGCCGGAGTGAGACGGAATCTGGGGCGACCGACCGAGCGTGATCGGGATGGCCGTCATCGCGTCGTCCCCCAGTGGCATCCCATCATCAGAGCCTAATCGCCGCCGCCTGGATCTGGGCTGATCAGGGCACCTTCACGGCAGCGGCACGAACCGCACGCGCGACAGGTCGACGTGCAGCCACACCGTGTCGCCGGATGACCAAGCGTCGCGCGTGTCGCCGACATCCACCGCGCCCGCGGACGTGTAGATCCGCGAGCCCGACAGCGTCGGCTCGACGCGCAGAACGGTCGCCTTCCAGGTGTTCGCGCCTTCCCCCGCCACGACCCTCGCATCACTCGGGCGGAACACGGCGGCGAGCGCCGTCCCGTCCGCGGTGGCAAGCGCGGTCGAAGCGACATCCGAGCTTGTCAGCAGGTGGCCGTCCGAGTCCGTCCACCCTCCTCGCGCAGCGACTCCGGGCATCCGATTCATGTCGGCGATCGAGGCGACGAAGGCGGATGCCGGTGCCCGCAAGACCTCGCGCACGGGACCGGTCTGCACCACAGCTCCCGCGTCGATCACGAACAGTCGCTCGGCCAACGCGACCGCGTCGCCGGCGTCGTGCGTCACGGCGACCGTCGTCATGCCGGCGAGCTGATCGCGCAGCATCCCGCGGATCGACGAGGCCGTGACCGGATCGAGCGCGACGAGGGGCTCATCGAGCAGCACCACCCGAGGCGACGCCGACAGCGCCCGCGCGATCGCGACCCGCTGCTGCTCGCCACCCGACAGCTCGCGGGGCATGCGGGCTCCGAGGCCACCCAGGCCGACGCGTTCGAGCCACTCATCGGCGTCGGCGCGCGCCCGTGCCGCAGGCGTTCCCGCGGCACGGGGGCCGAACGCGACGTTCTCCCGTGCGCTGAGGTGGGGGAACAGGCGCGGATCCTGCCCGAGGAGCACCACTCCGCGATGCATCGGCGCCGTGCTCACCCGAGGTGCGGTCACGCGCTCGACCGTGCGGCCCGCGACGGTGATCTCCCCGCCGTCGAGCGACACCAGGCCGGCGAGCGCCGACAGCAGCGTCGACTTGCCGGCGCCGCTCGGACCCATCACCGCGACCGTCTCCCCCGCCGCGGCGTCGATCATGACATCCACGCGGAAGCGGGACCGGTCGACGACGACGTGCGCCTGCAGGCCGCTCATCGCACCGCTCCGGGTCGCCAGCCGCGCACGAGCATCAGGACGATGACGGCGGCCGCAAGCAGCAGCAGCGCGAGGGCGACCGCGGTCCCCTGCGCCACCCCGGCACCGTTGAACGCCGTGTAGATGGCGAGGGGCATCGTCTGCGTGACGCCGGGACGGTTGCCGGCGAAGAGGGCCGTCGCGCCGAACTCGCCGATCGCCCGTGCGAAGCACAGCACGGTTCCCGCGACGATCCCGGGCGCTGCCAGAGGGAGCGTGATGCGCCGGAGGATCGTCCAGCGGCCGGCTCCCAGCGCCGCCGCCGTGCGCTCGAAGTCCACTCCCGTCGACCGCACCGCGCCCTCGACGGCCAGCACGAGGAACGGCAGTGCCACGAACGTCTGCGCGAGCACGACCGCCGGCGTCGTGAACGACAGCCCGAGTCCTCCGAGCCACCCGGCGCGGCCGAACAGGTACAGCAGCGCGATGCCGCCGACCATCGGGGGCAGCACGAGCGGCACCGTCACCGCGGCACGCAGCACGGCGGCAAGCCGGGGACCCGACCGGGCGATCAACAGGGCCAGCGGCACACCGATGACGACGCAGATCGCCGTCGCGGCGATTCCCGTACCGAAGGAGAGACCGAGGGCGGCCAGCGCCGCCGGCGACGTGACGTCGGCGACGAACGTGGCCCACTCCACACGGGCGATCAGGGCGACGAGGGGAAGGATCAGGAAGCACAGCCCGAGGAGCGCGGGGAACGCCAGGGCCCGGGGAACGTACCCGCGATCAGCCACCCCACTCACGGCGCTCCGAAGCCGCGGTCGTGGAGGATCTTCTGCCCGGCGTCCGACAGCACGAAGTCGACGAACGCCTTCGCCGCCTGCGGATTCGCGGCATCCTTCAGCGCGGCGATCGGATACTCGTTGACGACCTTGTCACTGCCGTCGGGAACGATCGAGGCGACGTCGTCGCGGCCGACCACATCGGTCGCGTAGACAAGACCCGCATCCGCCTCGCCCGCCGCCACCTTCGTGAGCACGGCCGTCACGTTCTGCTCCAGGCTGGCGGCGTCGACCGTGACGTCGGCGGCGGCGAGCAGCTTCGCGGATGCCGCGCCGCACGGCACCTCGGGCGCACACAGCACCGTCACGACGCGCGACAGGTCGGCGAGCGTCGCGACCTTCTTCGGGTTGCCCGCGGGGACGACGATCACGAGCGTGTTCGAGGCGAACACCTCGGGACTGCGGACGAACGTCGACACCTTCGCCATGGTCGCCTCATCGGCCGACGCGAACACATCCGCCGGCGCTCCCGCCTCGATCTGCGTCGCGAGCGTCGACGAGCCGTCATAGACGGGACTGATCTCGATGCCGGGATGCTGCGCCGTGAACGCCTCGGCCACCTCGTCGAACGAGGTCTTCAGCGACGCGGCGGCGTAGACGGTGAGCGATCCCGAGACCCCATCATCCGAGCGCACCGACGCGGCGCATCCCGTCAGCAACAGCGCGAGCGCGCCGAGCGCCACGGGGCGGAGCAGCCAGCGACGCACGTCACTCCCCCGCGATCTCGACGACGACGTTCGTGGCTTTCACCGATGCCCGTGCCAGTGTGCCGACCTCGAGCTGCAGTTCACGCACCGCCTCGGCGGAAAGGAGCGACACGACGCGGTGCGGACCGGACTGGATGTCGACCTGCGCCATGACGCCGTCGACCTGCACGCGCGTCACGATCCCCACGAAGCTGTTGCGCGCGCTGGAGCGGTGCTCGTATCCGTCGCCGGGCTCGTTCGCCATCGACACCGCGAAAGCCGCGAGAGCCTCGCCGGGGATCTCAGCAGGGACGGCATCCGTCACCGGGAGCAGCCCCTGGTCGATCCATCGCCGGACGGAATCGTCGCTCACGCCCAGCAGTCGAGCGGCGCGAGCCACACGGTACGTCGTCATCCTTCGATGATGCCGCATGTGCGGGTCATTCGAGATATTTCACACCGCATCTGCGGGTTCAGGACCGGCGAAGAATCCGATCCCGCGGCAAGCCTTCACGGCCCACCGACGCGTAAACTCGGGTCATGCGCCCCCTGGTCGATCCCGTGTCCGAGTTGGATCCCGACGAGCGCAAGCGAACCGCGCGCCACACAGTACTCAAAGGCATCGGCGACGAAGGACAGCGCCGGCTCGCTGCCACGCGCGTCGCCGTCGTCGGGGCCGGCGGGATCGGCTCGCCGGCGATCCTCGCCCTCGCCGCCGCGGGCGTCGGCGCGATCACGGTGATCGACGACGACATCGTCGAGCTCCACAACCTGCAGCGCCAGATCGCGCACCGCATCGAAGACATCGGCGTCCATAAGACCGAGAGCGCGGTGCGCGCGGTCGCGGCCCTGTCTCCCGTCACCGTCGTCAGGCCCGTGACCGCCCGGCTCGACGAGGCGAACGCGCAGGAGTTCTTCGCCGACGCCGACGTCGTCATCGACACGAGCGACTCGTTCGCGACACGTCGAGCCGTCGCCGCCGCCACAGAAGCGCTCGGCATCCCTCTCGTCTGGGGAGCCGTGCGCGAGTGGTACGCGCAGGTCACCGTCTTCTGGTCGAACCCGACCGACGCCGACCCCGTCGTCCTCAATGACCTCTTCGCCGTCGGCACCGAGGGCGACCCGCCCACGTGCGCGCAGGTCGGCGTGCTCGGCGCGCTGTGCGTGCAGGTCGGCGGGCTCCTGTCGACTGAGGTCGTCAAGCTCGCGATCGGTGTCGGCGAACCGCTGCTCGGACGTCTCCTCGTGCTCGACTCGCTGTCGGGCCGCCAGCGCGAGATCCCCCTTCGGTCGGCCGCGACGGCAGCGGCATCCGCATGAGCGACCTGCGCAGCGTCGAGGAGCAGCTCGCCCGCGTGCTTGCTGCCGTCTCCGTCCTCCCGGGTGAGACCATGCCGACGCACGAGTCAGCCGGCCGCACACTCGCCGCGCCGGCCGTCGCCGCCCACGACATCCCCCTCTTCGACAACTCCGCGATGGACGGATTCGCCGTGCGCGCAGCCGACGTCGCGTCGGCGGGCCCGGAGAACCCGGTCGCCCTGCGCGTCGTCGCCGACCTGCCCGCGGGCGTCTCGGCCGATCCCCCGCTCGCCGCGGGCGAAGCGGCCCGCATCATGACGGGCTCGCCGACACCGACGGCAGCCGACGCCATCGTGCCGTTCGAGGCCACCGCGGGCGGGCTGGCGGACTCGCTCGACGTCGTCCAGGTGCTCGAAGCCCCTGCCCCCGGGGCGTTCATCCGCCGTCGTGGCGCCGACCTCCGCGCCGGGGACGTCGTTGTCGACGCCGGTCAGCGGATGGGTGCGTTCCAGGTCGCCGCGGCAGTCGCCGCCGGCGCCGACCAGGTCACGGTCACCCGCGCGCCCCGCGTCGCGGTCGTCTCCACCGGCAGCGAGCTCATCGCCCCCGGTGAGACCGTGCGCCGGGGCCTCATCCCCGACTCGAACGGTCCGCTGCTCGCGCAGCTCGTCACGGGCGCCGACGCCGAGGTCGTTCTGATCGCCCGCGTCTCGGACGACGGCGCGGCCGTGGCACAGGTCACCGCCGACGCCCGCGCCGCCGGTGCCGACGTCATCGTCTTCACCGGCGGGGTGAGCGCCGGCGCCTACGAGCCGGTGCGCGCCGCCTTCGACGGCCATGGCGAAGTCGAGTTCGCGAAGGTGTCGATGCAACCCGGCAAGCCCCAGGCCTTCGGAACGGTGGGTGACGGATGCCTGGTGTTCGGCCTTCCCGGCAACCCGGTCAGCGTCGCGGTGTCGTTCGAGGTGTTCGTGCGTCCTGCTCTCCTGGCCCTGCAGGGCCGGTCGGTCATCCACCGCGCCCACCTGACGCTGACCGCGGCGGAGTCCTGGAAGACGCCGCCCGGACGGCGGCAGTACCTGCCCGCCGTGGTCGACCTCGCCGCGCGTACCGTGCGCCCCGCCACGGCGGGCGGCTCGGGCTCGCACCTGGCCGGCGGGCTCGCACAGGCATCCGCTTTCGCGATCGTCCCGGCAGAGGTCGCCGCGGTGGCCGTCGGCGACGAGCTAGATGTCATGCTGGTCGGATGACGTTTCCTCATCTCGACTCGGCCGGCCGCGCGCACATGGTCGACGTCACGGGCAAGACTCCGACGGTCCGCACCGCGACGGCCCGGGGCTTCGTCCGCTGCGGCGCGGAGGTCGTCTCGGCCCTTCGTGACGGCACCGCCCCGAAGGGCGACGTGCTGGCTGTCGCCCGCATCGCCGGCATCCAGGCGGCGAAGTCGACCGCCACACTGCTGCCGCTGGCACACGTCATCGGCGTGCACCGCGCTTCCGTCGAACTGGACATCGTCGACGACGGCGTGGAGATCGAGGCGACCGTCGGGACGGCAGACCGCACCGGCATCGAGATGGAGGCGCTCACCGCCGTCTCCGTCGCCGCGCTCGCCATCGTCGACATGATCAAAGGCCTCGACCGCTCGGTCGTGATCGAGAACGTCCGCATCACCGCGAAGTCGGGAGGTCGCTCCGGCGACTGGGTGCGGCCCGGAGAAGAGGATCAGGCATGACTCTCGTGCGCTACTTCGCCGCCGCTGCAGAGGCTGCCGGCACCGAGAGTGAGGAACGCTCCGAGGCGACCCTCGCCGAGCTCCGCACCGCGATCCTCAACGAGCACCCGTCGCTGTTTCTCGTTCTGCCCGACTGCGCCGTGCTCGTCGACGGCGTGCGGACGGACGGCGACACCCCGCTCGCCGAGGCACGCCTGATCGACGTGCTGCCGCCGTTCGCAGGCGGCTGAGAGGGCGGCTGAACCTCAGCCCCCGATGCCCTTCCACGCAGTGGTGCCGTCCGTCTCGAGCTGACGCTTCCAGACGGGCAGGTCGGTCTTGATCGTCTCGATGACGGCGCGGCAGACCTCGAACGCCTCGGCGCGGTGCTCCGACGCGACGGCGATGACGACCGCGGCATCACCGACGGCGAGGTTGCCGACGCGGTGGCTGACCGCCACGACGGCTCCGGATGCGTCTCCCGCCTGCTCCGCGATGCGGTGCAGCGTCGCTTCGGCGTCGGGGTGGGCGCTGTACTCCAGCCCGACGACGGTGGTCGCGGCATCCGGATCGTTGTCGCGGACCCGGCCGACGAACGTCGTCACGGCGCCGTACTTCGGATCCTCGACGGCGCGCAGGTGGGCGTCGAGGTCGAGGGCGGTCTCTTCGAGCCGGGCGATTCGTACGGTGTTCATGAGTGGTCTCCGCCCTTCACCTGATCGACCACGTGCGTGGCGACCGACACGATCACAGGGATGCCGGAGCTCACCGCGCGCGGCGATCCCGGCAGGTTGACGATGAGGGCGCCCTCGGGGTCGGCGACGCCCGCGATCCCGCGGGAGAGCACCGACAGCGGGGTGTCGGCGAGGCCGACGCGGCGCAGTTCCTCCGCGATGCCGGGGAGCGGCCGGGTCACGACGCGCTGCGTGCCCTCGGGCGTCTGATCCCGGGGACCGACGCCGGTTCCACCCGTGGTGACGATGAGCCGCGCGCCCGTCGCGAGAGCGCGACGCAGGGCCTGCTCGACGGAATCGGCACCGTCGGGCACGATCTCGCTGGCGACGCGCTCGATACCCGATTCTTCGAGCAGCGACACGGCGAGCGGGCCGCCGCGGTCCGCTCGCTCCCCCGAGGCGGAGCGGTCGGAGACGGTAATCACGAACGCGAGAAGGGACGTCACGTGCTCACCCTAGGCCCGGCAGTCGCCGCTCATGAGACGGAGATGAGCGAACGCTGCCAGCCGGACGATCCGTTGGGAGCGATCGCGGCACGCTCTTCGATCTGGGTGTCGCCGTCCTTGTTGATCGCGCGGACCGCCACGTAGTGGGTGCCGGGTGTGGCATCCCATTCGACGAGCCACTGCACCCAGGTGTCGTTGTTGACGGGGTTCGACAGCTTCGCCGGCATCCAGTCACCGTTGTCGATGCTGACCTCGACGCGTTCGATGCCCACGGTTTGCGCCCATGCGACGCCCGCGATGGGAACTTTGCCGGCCTTGACGGGGGTGCCGCTCTTCGGGGTGTCGACGCGCGACGAGAACTTGATGGGAGCCTCGGCGCTGTAGCCGCGCGGAGTCCAGTAGGCCTCGTCGTCGGCGAACGTCGTGATCTTGAGCTCGGTGACCCACTTCGTCGCCGAGACGTAGCCGTAGAGACCGGGGATCACCATGCGGACGGGGAAGCCGTGCTCGGGCGGGAGCGGCTCGCCGTTCATCGCGACGGCGAGGATCGCGTCGAGGTTCTCGTCGGTGCCGGCCGAGAGCGGCGTGCTCGCGGTGTAGCCGTCGACACTCCGCGACAGGATCATGTCGGCGCCGTCCTTGGGGCCGGCCATCTTGAGGACGTCGCGGAGAGGCACACCCTGCCACTTCGCGGTGCCGACGAGCTCGCCGCCGACTTCGTTGGAGACGCAGGTGAGGGTGATCGCGTACTCGTCGAGGCCCATGTCGAGCAGGTCCTGGAACGACAGTTCGACGCGCTTGTCGACCATGCCGTCGATGACGAGCTTCCAGGTCGATGGGTCGATGTTCGGCACGGTGAGCGCCGTGTCGACGCGATAGAAATCGGCGTTCGGGGTGAACAGCGGGCTGATCCCGGGGACGTCGAGCTCAGCGCCCGCCGGGATGGGCACCGTCGACTTCGGCGCGGGCAGCTTCAGCGCGCGGCGGATCGCGTCAGCCGACGAGGTGGCTGCGCTGACGGCGCGGGATGCGACTCCGACGATGACAGCGGATGCCCCGGCGAGGCCGGTCAGGACGAGGAAGCGACGCCGATCGAGGCCCACGCTCTCGTCGCCTGACTTCCGCGCATCACGCCAGACGCGGAGACGTCGGCCCAGGAGGAACAGGACGGCGGCGCCGGCCAGCGTTCCCAGGAGCGGCGGGACGAAGGCGAGGGTGGTCGCCTCGGCGCGGGTGACGATGGCCGCACCCGAGAGGATGCCCGCGATGAACAAAGCGATCACCCCGACCGGGGGCCGCAGGTACTCGAGGATCCCGGCGATGGCGGATGCCACGACGACAGCGATACCGAGCCCGGCGAGGAGCGCGATCTTGTCGTACTCCCCGAAGGTGGTGATCGCGAACTCTTTCAGCGGCCTCGGAACGATGTCGATCACGAAGGAACCGACGGCGAGGATCGGGCTGGCGGTGCTCGCGAAGATCAACGCCGCCAACTCGGCGATCGCGAGGAAAGCGGCACCTCCGACGAGGCCCGAGAGGGCCGCCCAGAAGATGAAGCGCTTGCCTGTGGTGGTGTGAGTGCTCATGTCATCCCTTCAGGGCTTGTTCGTAGCGAACACCGAATCGGATGCACCTGGGCTGCGGCGATGACATGCGTGACGGGCTTGCCCGTCCCACTATGAACCCCGGGGTGGGAGGAATCTCCCACTTGCGGATGTCGCGCGGATGCGCAGGCCTCAGCCCGCGTACGGCCACACTACGGTCAGCCGCAGGGGCTCGTCATCCCTGGGCGAGTTGTGCCAGATCTCCCGGGCCGGCCCGATCGGGGTGCGACCGGCATCCGTGATCCAGGCGTGCACCTCGTCGTACAGCGCGAGGATCTCGGGGAAGTCAGTCTCGCGGCCCTCCGCGTGACGGAGAGCAACCTGCCCCCCGGTCATGCGGTAGCTGCGCACATCGTCCGTGCCGTCCGTCAGTGCGTCGACAGGCAGGACGATCTCCAACGGACCGTCGGAGTCGTCGGTCACGGGGCCGTGGAAGACGCCGAACGGGTCGCCCGTGGCGCGGAGCCCTGCGGCGGCAGCCACATCGTGCAGGCGCCCGACCTCTTCATGGATCAGCTGATCCATCTCCTGCGGCGCCATCCGACGCATCACGCTCAGCACGGGACGATCGACCTCGATCGCGGTTTCGACAATGGACATGGGTTCCTCCTTGGTGAGATGAAGTCGCGCTCGAGCGAGCACGACATGGTGAGCCTGGGTGCGGCGGTCCATCGCGGCGATCGCCTCGTCGAGGAGATTCACCGCGGCATCCGGATCGCGTTCCGCGAGCTCGACGATCTCCGCGATCTGGTCGAGCGAGAGCTCGGCCGACCGCAGGAGCGCGATCAGCCAGCCGGTCTGCACCTGCTCCGCCGAGTAGTAGCGGTAGCCGGTGTCGGCATCCACGCGACGCGGCGCCAGCAGCCCCCGATCGGCGTAGATCCGGAGCGCCTTCGCCGACAGCAGGGTGGACGCGCCGAACCTGCCGGCGGTCATCAGATCCTCATCGTTCGCGGTCACAGCATCAGCATCGACCCTGCCCCTGGGGCGAGGTCAAGCACCGATAGCGTGAGTCTGCGACAAACCGTCGTTTCGGCAGAGCGTGGGGGCGCATCACATGAACACCGACGACCAACCTGTCCGAGGGGCCGGGCCGCGACGGTTGGTCCTCGGGCTCGCGGCAGCGCTCGCCGTCATCACCCTCGTTTACCTCGCCGGTCTGCACCTCGGGCTGTGGGCGCGGTGGGGTCTGTTCAGCGGGGCGCTCGCGTTCCCGGGCGTCGTGTTCGCGGGCCTGCTCGCGGCCTCCCTCGGGCTCGGTGTCCTCGCCCTGGCCTCCCGGATGCGCTCTCGGATCGTCCTGTTCAGCGTCGGAGGCGTCACCGGTGCACTCCTCGTCGCGTTCCTCGTGACCGCGTTCACGATGCCCGTGCCGCTGAAGCCCGACGCCGTCGCCGAGCGCGAGGAAGGTCAGCTCCGAGTCCTCGGATGGAACGTCGTGCAGGGCGCGGAAGATGCGGCATCCCGCAACCAGCTCATCGAGCGGATGCAGCCCGACGTCGTCGTGTTCGGCGAGCTCTACGACGGCAACCTGCAGCCGGGCGACGTTCCGGCGGGGTACACCAGCTACGGAGTGCGCGGCATCGCGGTGACGGTCTTCGTCGCCGACACCCTGCCCGCCTACCGCGTGGTCTCCGCGGACGAGTCCGGACGCACCTCGGGCTACGTCATGGAACCCGAGGATGCCGGTGATGCTCCGAGAATCGTCGCGGTACACCTCAGCCGCCTCTCCGTGCGGGGCGACGACGCGGACCGGAACGCCGCACTCGACTGGGCGGCCGACAGCTGCGACTCGACGAACACGATCGCCCTCGGCGACTTCAACTCCGTCCCCGCCAACATGCCCAACGGCACGCTCGGGCAGTGCCGCGCTGTCGGGACTTTCGCGCCGTCCTGGCCGTCGTCGGTCCCGCCGCTGTTCGGAGCCGCGATCGACAACGTGCTCGCCACGGCTGAGTGGGATGCCGCCCGAGTCGCCACGCTCGACATCCCGGGAATCGTGTCCGACCACCGACCGATCGTCGCCGACCTGGAGAAGCAACCCTCAGCATCCGTGGAATCGCCCTGACCGGTCATGCCGTCCGGCTCACCTCACACCGGTGACATCGGATGCTGGGGCAGAATCGGCTCGTGTCCACCCCCGCAAGCGCCTGGCGCGTCACGACGATCGGTGACGCCGAGATCCTCGTCAGCCCCCGGCAGCCGACAGCCGTCGTCCGTCATCCCGGCCAGGCCGACCGTGTCGCCTCGTGGGCTGACCTCGACATCGGCGTCATCAGCGCGGACGCGATCGTCCATGCCGCGCCCGACGGTGTGTGGGTCGTGTACCAGCCGCAGGACGCAGACGACGGCGACTCGTCCGCCCCCGTGGCAGCGGTCCACGTCGGCCCCGACGGGACTGCTCGTCGAATCCGACTTCCGAGGGTGATGGATTCGCTCGGCGCGACCCGGCACGGGCTGTGGTTTCGCACGGAGCACGACCCGGGCCCCGACGACCGCGACGCGTGGCTGGCCGACACCCGGGTCGTGGTCGTCAACCACGACGGCACGAGCATCTCGCTCACGGTCGACCGACGCATCCTGTTCGTCCACGAATCCGGTTCCGTCCCTCTCCTCACCTTCTCGCGAGGCGCGCCGGACGCCGACACAGACGGCGCGGGGACGGCCTACTCGTACCGCTACGCGACCGCATCACTCCCCGTCGGCGCTCTGCCCGATCACCTTTCGCCGGCCACCGCGGCGACAGACCTCACCGACGAAGCGCTGCTCGACGAGCTCACGGGGATGCGACCCCGCTACCGCGAGGAACCCTCGGTCGGCATCCCGTGGGAGCGCATAGATCTGCCCGCGGATCGACGGGATGCCGCCGTCGCGGCGCTCGTCGACGAGTTCGGCGACCTCGCGCACTACTGGCGAGGGACGGACGGCGTCACCGTGCCCCTCAGCATCGGGCTCACGGAGCCGCGCATCGACGTCGTCGGCGAATGGCCGGACACCCGAGTGGAGGTGACCTTCCGGCATCCGATCCTCCCGAGCGGCCGCCTGCGACGGACCCTGCGCGTGTTCGACGAAGCCGGCCGCATCCTGATGCATCCGTACGCGGCGATCCACCTGATGGAGGACCTCGACACGCACTCGCCGCTGCCGCCGACGGGCGAACGCGAGGTCCACGAGTTCTGACAGACGCATCACGCCGTGCCGAGCAGCCAGCCGTTGTCGGCCGCGACCCTCAGCGCTTCGGTGGCGTTGCGGGCGGCCGTCTTGCCGATCGCGGCCGACAGGTGGTTGCGCACAGTCCCCTCGGACAGGTGCAGAGCCGCGGCGACACCGGCGACGGTCGGGCTCGTGCGGAACGCGATGAGGACGTCCGTCTCACGCGGCGTGAGCGGCGACGGGCCAGCGGCGAGGGATTCCGCCGCGAGCACCGGATCGACGACACGGAACCCCCCGGCGACCCGGCGCACGGCGTCGGCGAGCTGCTCCGCCGGAGTGTCCTTGACAAGGAACCCGGCGGCACCGGACTCGAGCGCGCGACGCAGGTAGCCCGGACGCCCGAAGGTGGTCACGATCAGCGAGCGGCACGTCGGCACCTCCCGCGCGAGCGCGGCGGCAGCGGTGAGACCGTCCGCGCCGGGCATCTCGACGTCGAGGAGCGCGACCGTGGCTCGCGTGACTCTCGCGACCTCGACGACCTCGTCGCCCCGCGCCACCTGGGCGACGACCTCGATGTCGGGTTCGAGGGACAACAGCGACGCAAGCGCGCCGCGGACGAGGGCTTGATCGTCGGCGAGGAGCACCCGAATCGAGTCGGTCATCGTCTGCCGCCCCTCTCGACCCGCAGCAGGAAACCGCCGAGGTCGCTGGTCCCCGTGGTGACGGTCGCACCGAGCGCGTCGGCGCGCTCACGCAGCCCGCGGAGCCCGTTGCCCGCCACAGCAGCGCCGGACGCGCTCACACCGGTGCCGTCATCCTCGATCGTCACGGCGGTGCGATGGAGGGTGATGCGCACCCTCGTGGCGGAGGCGTGCCGGATCACGTTCGTGGTGCCCTCGCGCACGACCCACGCGAAGAGACTCCGCACGTCGCTCGCGGGGGCGGCACCGTCGACGGGCAGGTCGGCGTCGATCCCGGCCGCCGCGAGTGCAGCGCGCGCCGCGACGAGCTCCGCGTCGAGATCCGCCTCGCGATACCCGCTGACCGCCTGACGCAGGCCCTGAAGCGCATCACGGGAGAGCTGCTCGACCTCGCGCATCTCTGCCTTCGCACGTTCCGGATCGAGGTCCACGAGGCGCGAGGCGAGTTCGGACTTGATCGCGACGACGGTCAGGGAATGCCCGAGCACGTCGTGCAGGTCGCGCGAGAACCGGGCACGCTCCTCCACCACGGCGAGGCGGGTGAGTTCGTCGTGCGCGACGCCCAGTCGATCCTCCGCCTCACGCTGCCGACCGAAGAAGAGCATCGACGCGCCGACCGAGAGCGTGACCACGGGAGCGAACAGCAGGCCGTGTTGCACCGCATGCTCCCAGCCGGAGACCGCGGCGACGAGGAACTGGGCGCCGACGATCACGGCGACCGACGCGACGGCGATCCACCGCCTCTGTGCGACGAAACCCGCGAGGGTGACGACGAGAATCCAGGACCACACCGCGAGTGGTCCGACGATGAACAGCATGAGCCCCGCGAGCAGCGCCACACCGCCGAGCACGACCAGTCGCCGCCTGAGCGTCCGGCGCCACATCAGCTCCGGCACGACGAGATACACGGCGTACAGCACGAACAGCGCGACGGTCGACCAGACGTGGGCATCAAACGAGCGGCCATCGCTCCACACGGCGGCGATCTCGAGCACTTGCCACAGCAGCGCGAAAATCGCACCGCCGTACCAGCGGCGCCGCCGCACACGGATGACGTCGTCGGTCGCACCGGGAGCGACCGCCCAGGGAACCGACCGGGACGTGCCCGACCCGGCGCGCGCGGCGACGGGTCGGGTACGGGAATCGGTCACGTCGACGAGCGTAGGCCCACTCGTCACTGTCGCGCCGCGTCGCGGCGGTAGCGCCAAACGATGACCGCCGCGAGGACGACCGTCCAGCCTGCGAGGACGAGGGCGGGCTCGATCAGGCCGGTTGCGCCCGTGGCGCCCGTGGCGCCCGCCCCCACCTGACCGATACGGTTCAGCCAGTACGACGGCAGGAACTGCGCGACGATTCTCATCCAACTCGGCATGATCGACAGCGGCACCCACAGCCCGCCGAGGATGGCGAGGCCCATGAAGATCACCATGAAGAGCGGCTGCGCGAACGCGGGCTTCGCGAACTGCCCAACGAGGATCGCGATCAGGGCGAACGGAACGACACCGCACCAGATTCCCAAGGCCGCCGCAAACCAGTGGCCTGCATCGAGGTTCGCGTGCAGGAAGGCCACCGACACGGCAACCGTGATGCCGATCGAGAACGCAGCGAACGCCATGGCCGCGATGACCTTCGACACCATGAACGCCGAGCCGGACAACGGCGTCACGCGAAGCTGACGGTTCCACCCGATCGATCGTTCCGTCACGATGACGAACGCCTGGCTGAGCGACGCCATCATCGCGCCGTAGGCCGCCATCTGCAGCGTGGTCACGGTGAGGAACTGCAGTCCCGTCGTCGGGTCCTGGTACGAGCCGTAAGCCGCACCGAAGACGAGGAGCATGATCACGGGGATGGCGAACGTGAACACCATCGCCCGCACGTTGCGAAGCAGACGCTTCGTCTCGAGCGCCACGTAGCGGATCGGAATCCGTCCGCGAACAGCGGTGCCGACGGCGGGACGGACGACGGAGGGAACGGATGCCGCCGAGGCGACGGTCGTGCTGGTCATGCGGAGACCTCCTGAGGAGCCGAGGTGAGGGCGAGGAAGGCGTCGTCCATAGTGGAGGCGACCACCTGGAGGTCGTGAGCCTGCGGGAACGACGCGAGAAGAGCACGCAGGGTGTCGTCGCTGCGGTCGGTGCGAAGCGTCACGGTGTCATGCCGAGCCTCGAGAGCGACGACGCCGGGCAGCGCGCGCAGCGCATCGTGATCCGCCGGGCTCGCCCCGGCGAAGCGAACCGTTCGGGTGGAGCTGATCGCCTTGATCTGGGCAGGCGTGCCGTCGGCGACGACGCGACCCGCGCGGAGGATGACGATGCGATCGGCGAACGTGTCGGCTTCATCGAGGTAATGGGTCGCGAAGACGACCGTGCGACCGGTGTCGGTGAACTCGCGCATCGACGACCAGAAGGTGTGCCTCGCCTCGACATCCATCGCCGCCGTGGGCTCGTCGAGCACGAGCAGTTCCGGATCCGAGATCACGGCGACCGCGAAGCGCGCCCGCTGCAGCTCACCGCCCGACAGCTTCGCGACCCGGCGGCCGGCGATCTCGAGGCAGCGTGCGCGGCGGAGCGCTTCGTCGACCGGCATTGGAGTGCGGTGGGCGGCGCCGACGAGAGAGACGACGTCCCTGACTGTCATATCGGGGAGGAGGGCGCCGCCCTGCAGCATCGCGCCGACGCGCCCGTCGACGACCGCGCGGCGCGGGTCGTCGCCGAAGAGCCGAGTGTCGCCGGAGGTGGGGGTCGCGAGTCCGAGCGCGAGGTCGACCGTCGTGGTCTTACCGGCACCATTCGGCCCGAGGAGCGCGACGACCTCGCCGCGATGGATCGTGAGGTCGACGCCGTCGACCGCCGTGACCGCGCCGAAGCGCTTGTGCAGGTTGCGCAGCTCGATGACCGCGCCGTCGGAGTCGCCTGTCGTGTTCATGGATTCACTGTCTCGCCGTTCGTGTCTTCGCTCCGCTGCGATACGTCACGACATGACCGTGACAATCGTCACGGTCATGTCCATGTCTCGTCTCTGATGCTTCCAGGCTGACGACAGATGACCGTTGCTCCACCGATGGGGGACCATGAGTACACGAGCTGACGCTCTCGCTGCGTGGGATGAGCAGGTCACCCTTTTCGCGATCGTGAAGCTGGACGCCGACGGCGTCGTGCGGGGCTGGAACGCCGGAGCCGAGGCGCTCAAGGGCTACTCCCCCGAGGAGATCATCGGGGAGCATTTCTCGCGGTTCTATCGCCCCGCTGACGTCGTTCGCGGCCTCCCCGAGGCCCTCCTCGGGGAGGCGAGGACCCACGGCAGCACGGAGGACCGCGGCTGGCGTGTCCGCAAGGACGGTTCCGAGTTCTGGGCCCACGTGACGATCACAGCCATCCACGACGAGAGCGGCATCCGCGGGTTCGTGAAGATCGTGCGCGACCTGAGCGCGGAGAGGCACGCCACCGACGAGCAGGTTTCACTGCAGCGAACCTTCGCCCACGACCTCATCTCGCCCGTGACCGCGCTCCGCGGGTACCTCGAACTGCTCGAGGAGGAGATCGGCGGGGACCACCGATACCTCCGCCTCGCTCAGGAGACCGGCGAACACCTGGTGGCGATGGCGGGCGCGCTGATGGCGGACGCACTCCTTGGTGCCGACGAGGAAGGACGCATGTTCGACGTGTCGCTCGTGGTCCGGGGCGCCGCCAGCGTCGTGCTCCGTGCGGGCGCGGAAGAGCGGATCCGCTTCGACCGGATCGACGCGGCCGAGGTTCGCGGTGACGTCCTCGCGCTCCGTCGAGCATTCGCCAACGTGCTCGAGAACGCCGCCCGCTACTCAGACGACGAGATCCACGTCGACGTCATCCGATCAGACGACCGCGTGGCGGTGTCGGTCCGCGACAGCGGGCGAGGCATCCACCCCGACGATGTCCAGACGATCACGCGTTCCGGCGAGCGCGGTCGGCTCGCCGACGCCGACGACGGCGGCACGGGCTCGGGCTCGCCAGCGCGGCCACGGCGATCGCCGGGCTCGGCGGAACCCTCGACATCGACAGCGAGGTGGGCGTCGGGACGACGATCACCATCACGCTTCAGCTCAGCGCGGCGGAGTGAGCGGGGCGGCTGCCGCCACGAGCTCCCGCAGCATCGCCGCCACGGCGTCGGACTGCTCGATGGCGGCGAAGTGGCCCGCGGCATCCAGCACGGTCTCGCGAAAGTCGGGAATGGTCGACGCCAAGAACGAGCCGTCATCCGCTCCGACGAAAACGTCGCGCGCGCCTCGCACCGAACGAACCGGACAGCGGAGGCCGCGCCACGCCGACTCGTCGTAGGCCGCAGCCGCGCGGGCCGCCGCGACGAAGGACAGCGGCCGAATCTCCTCCGCCAGCGCGCTCAGCACCGAGTCGTCGACCTCGGCGGGACGAGCGAACAGCGGAGAGCTGAGGCCGCGCAGCATCCCGACGCGGTCGAGCCAGCGCAGGAGCGGAGCAGATGCCGACCCCAGCATCGCGAGGACGCGCATCGCGAGCAGCATCCCGGCGAAGCCCGGCAGCCTGAGGCCGCCGCGGATCGGGCGGCGGACGGCGTCGAGGACGGCGGGACCTGACGGCGAGACGAGGAAGACGGACCCGGTCTCGTCCGGAAAGCGCGCGGCGATGTCGAGCGCGAGCGCGCCGCCCAGCGAGTGCCCGACGAGCATCCACCGGTCGTAACCCCGCGACCGCAGGGCGCCGACGACTGCCGCGCTGAGCCGTGGGATGTCCAGGCCGGACGCGGGCAGGGGGCTTTCACCCCATCCGGGCAGGTCGACGGCGACGACGTCGCGGAGCGGACGACCGGCCCGTCGCGCCGCCCAGAGGAGCGGCGTCCACGTCGTCCACGATCCCGCAGCCCCGTGCAGGAGAACGACGGCCACACCGCTCTCGGGCTCGGAGGCATGGACGACGATCTCGCCCTCGGGCGTCGCCACGACCTCGCGTCGAAGCCCGAGCGCGCGCCCGCTGGTGTCGAGCCGGGAGCGGTCACGCGCCGCGACGCGAGGAAGGGGCGACATGACTGTTGTTCGTCGCCGGCCGGACATCGGATGCCCGGCCCACGATTCAGCCGATGCGCGTGCGGAGGGCCTCGGCATCCGTCTCGCCGTCGACGAGCACCGCGCGGGCGAGATCGCGAGCATCCTCGACGTTCCAGAGCAGGACGCCGACCGGGGCACCCGACTCATCGCGGTAGTAGACGACCGTGCGGTCCTCGTCGAGGTCGACGACGAGCGGGTCCTTCTCGGGGTCGAGCGTCCCGACGGCCTCCCACCGGACGCCGAAGACGGCGGAGTAGAAGTACGGGGTGTGCGAGTACGGCAGCCGCTCCCCCGCCATCGAACGGCCGACCGCCGCGCCCATCTCGTTCGCGTTGTCGACGTGCTCGACGCGCGAGCGGCCGAGAATCGGGTCGGGGTACGACGCGATGTCGCCCGCTGCCCAGATCGCGTCATCGCTCGTGACGAGGTTCTCGTCGACGAGAACGCCGTCATCCACCTGCAGACCGGCCTGCTCGGCCAGGTCGGTGACCGGATCGACGCCGAGACCCAGCACGACGATGTCGGCCGGACGCTCTTCGCCGCCCTCGAGCACGACGTGGAGGCGGTTGCCCTCGGTGCGCACCTCTTCGACCCGAGCACCGGGAACGAGCTCGACACCGCCGTCTCGGAACAGCTGGTCGTATCGCTTCGCCAGCTCAGGCGGGAACGTGCCGTCGCCCAGCACCTCGGACGGGAAGACGAGCTCGGTCTCGACGCCGTTCTGCACGAGCGCTGCGGCGATCTCGGCGCCGATGTACCCACCGCCGATCACAACCGCCCGGCCGCCGTTCGCGGCGAGGTCGCGCAACTGCCGGTAGTCCTCGGCGGAGCGGAAGAAGAGGATGCGGTCGTCCTCCGGCACCGGAACCTCGCGCGGCTTCGACCCCGTCGCGAGGAGCAGTCGCCGGTAGGCGAGCTCGTTCCCTTCCGCGATCGTGACCGTCTTCGCCTCGCGGTCGATCGCGCTGACGTAGGTCTCGAGGCGGATCTCCGCTCCGGTTGCCTCTTCAGTACCGAGCGGCACCTGGTCCCACGTGAAGTCGGGATCGGTCCAGAGCTTCTTCGTCAGCGCCGGCCGAGTGTACGGCGGGTCGACGTCCGCGCTGAGGATGCCGATGGTGCCGTCGGGATCCAGTTCCCGGATGCCGCGGGCCGCCGCATCCGCCACCATTCCGCCACCGACGATCAGATAGTCGTACGTCCGCATCACACACTCCGCTCGATTGGTTGCCGGCCACGGTATGCGGACCTCCGTGAATGCGGGGCGGGGTTGCGGGATGCGGTGGCGCGGGTTAGTCCGGCAGGAAGGCCGGGTGCGGACGGACGTGATCTTCATCGGCCAGGTGCGGCGCGGGCACTGGCGGGGCATCCCGCTGGTGCGCGTCGCGACGGACGGGCCCACGGTGGCAGAATTCGCCGTGAGGTGCTCGTACGCGCGGGCTGGATGCCACGGTGATGAGCCGATTCGGGAGATGAGCGGTTTCTCATCTCGGGGTTGTTCATAACGGGTGGTCTCGGTGATTTTCGGGGTCTGAATGTCGGAGGTTGCTGCAAGAGTGCAGGTATGACGGATGCGGCGGAAACCCCGGGTGGCGAGGACTATCTCGCCGCTCTCGCGGGCATCGTCGCGGATGTCGGCGACGTCGCGGTCGAGATGGCCCGGGTGCAGGTCCGCGAGCTTCGAGTGCTGGCCGCGGCGGGTCGGCTCGCCGAGGAACAGACCGCACCGAGGAACGCGAAAGTACGGCTCCACGACATGGCCCTTCGATCGATCGCCGCGGAGGTCGGCGGGGTTCTCCGGGCGACGGATCGGACCGTGCAACGCCGGATCGGCGAGGCGCGAACGATCATCGAAGGATTCCCCGCCGCGGTGGTGGCGTGGGAAGCGGGGCGGATCGTGCGGGAACACGTACGGGCGATCGTGGATGCCGGGACGACACTGCCTGCAGAGATGTGGGCTGAGTTCGAAGCGATCGCGATCGAACGATGCGAGCAGGACACCCCCAATCGGGTGCGCGGTGAGTTGGAGATCCTCGCCCTCCGAATGCACCCGCGATCCTTCGCCGAACGACACGAAGAAGCCGCTGCAGGACGGTGCGTGAGGCTAGTTCCGGGCCGGGACGGGATGTCGGATCTCATCGCGACCCTGCCGACCGTCATCGCGGAAGGGATTCACGACCGGCTGACGCAGCAGGCACGGGCGATCGTCGACACCCGCGAGGAACGTGCGGTGGGCGACGACACGAACGTCGTCGCGACTGATGCGCGGACGACCGACCAGGTGCGGGCCGACGTGTTCGCCGACCTGCTCCTCGCCGCAACCCCGGCGCTCGACGACACGCGAGACACGTCCGCGGGGCCGCTCGGCGCGATCCGTGCGCGGGTGCAGGTGCTCGTGCCCGCAGCGACGCTGACCGGCGACGATGACGGGCCGTGCGACCTCGGCGGCCGCTCCCCCATCGACCCCGCCACCGCGCGCACCCTTGCCGGCGGCACCGGGATCTGGGAGCGCCTGTTCCACGACCCGACCACAGGCGTCACCGTCGCAACCGACTCGTACCGTGTCCCGTCCGGGATGCGGCGGTTCCTACAAGCACGCGATCAGCACTGCCGGTTCCCCGGATGCCGCGTCGCCGCGATCCGCTGCGAGATCGACCACACCCACGACCACGCCCTCGGCGGCGCCACCGAACTCTCGAACCTCGCCCACCTGTGCCAACGACACCACTCGATGAAGCAATTCACGAGGTGGAGAGTCCGACAACTCCAGGGTGGTGTCCTCGAATGGACTTCACCCCTCGGCAGAACCTACCGCGAAGACGCACCGACCCCGGCCGTCGCGTTCGCCCCTGCCGCACCACCGGTTCCCGGAGAATCCGCACCGTTCTAGGGAGGACTGTGCGTGCGCACGACGGCGGCACGTCCTGCCGGGACACGGGACGGCGCGAGACAGGGACCGGCCGGCGGGTCCGGTTCGGCCCGGCACGACATGAGCCGGCACGGCGTGACCCTGGCACGGCACGGCACGGCACGGCATGACCTGACACGGCACCGGCACGCCGTGACCTGGCCTGGCACGGCCCACAGCACAGCGCGGAAAACCACACATGATCCGGGCACCCGGAACGCGCCGAGAGCGGAGAGCCCGACGCCCAGCTACCCCGCGCTTCCGAGCGCCGCAGCCTTCGCATGCAGCACACCCTGCTGCACAGCGTTCGCGGTCAACCCTGCCGCCCGCAGCAATTCCGCCCGCGCTTCGGCGTCGCACCCCAGGCGCGCAAGCAACTCGCCCCGCACACTCGGGATGACGTGCGATCCGCTCAGCGCCCCCGACCGCTCCAGGTCATCGACGATCACCAGCGCCTCCGCCGGACCGACCGCCATCGACACCGCCGCAGCCCGGTTCAGCTCCACCATCGGGCTCGGCGCCACACGCCCCAGCACCTCGTACAGCACGACGATCCGCTCCCAGTCGGTCTCCGCCAGGCTCGGCGCCACCGCATGACACTGCGCGATCGCCGCCTGCAGCGCGTACGGTCCCCGGCCCACGCCGCGCGCGGCGGCCGCGGCATCCGCTCGACGCAACGCCCCCGACGCGCGGGCGATCTGACCATGGTCCCAGCGCGAGCGATCCTGGTCACCGAGCAGCACGGGCGCACCCGCCGCAGTCTCACGCGCCGCGAACCGCGAGCGCTGGAAGTCCATGAGCGCAACCAGAGCCAACGCCTCGGGCTCCCGCGGCAGCAGACTCGCGACGACGCGCCCCAGCCGGATCGCCTCATCCGCCAGATCGGGTCGCACCCACCGATCACCTGCCGTCGCGGCATACCCCTCGGTGAAGACCATGTAGACGACGCTCAGCACCGCGCCGAGCCGGTCCTTCCACTCCGCCGGGTCCGGCGTCTCGAACGGGATGCCGGCAGCCGCCAGCGTCTTCTTCGCCCGGGTGATGCGCGCCTGAACGGCCGGCACGGTGGCCAGCAGCATCCGCGCGATCTCCTCCGTCGTGAGTCCCGCGACGACCCGCAGCGTCAGTGCGATCTGCGACTCGCGCGACAACGCGGGGTGGCACGCAGTGAACACGAGCCGGAGCACGTCGTCGTCGATCGGTTCCCACTCGGCATCCCTCACCTCGGGCAGATCGTGAGCGATTCCCGCGTACCGTTCGTCGAGATTCGTCCGCCGACGCCACGCGTCGATCACACGACGCTTCGCGACCGTGGTCAGCCAGGCGCCCGCATTGCGCGGCACGCCGTCCCGCGGCCAGGTCGACAGTGCCTCGACGAGTGCTTCCTGAGCGACGTCCTCCGCGAGCCCGAGGTCCCTCGTGACCTTGGCGAGGGATGCCACGATCCGCGGGCCCTCGATGCGCCAGACGGCCTCGATCTCGCGCCGGACGTCACCCATCGGGTCACTGGGCCTGGTCCGCGCGCCAGCCCTTCTCCTTCTCGATGTACTCGTTGTCGGCGAAGTCCGCGAAGTCGCTCTCGTCGGTCACGCGGCGGACTTCGAGCTTGCTGCCGCGTGTGAGCGGGGCACGCTTCGCCCACTCGAGCGCTTCTTCGGCGGTCGCCGTCTGCACGATCCAGAACCCGTTGAACAGTTCGTGGATCTCGCCGTACGGGCCGTCGCTGACGACCGGCGTCTCACCGTCGAAGTCGACGACGTACCCGGGCTCGGGGGCGAGACCGTCGCCGCCGACCAGCACGCCGGCGTTGATCATCGACTCGTTGTAGGCGCCCATCGCGTTGATGACGGCCTCGAAGTCCGTCTCGGCGAAAGTCTCGGTCGCAGCCGGCGTGCTCCGCATGATCAGCATGTGCTTCATGGGTGTCTCCTCAGTTCCGGGGGACGTTTCTCGTCCCACTCACTATCGCGTCGAACGGGCCCGCGTGGAATCGACATCGGCGGAGAAGATCTCAGGCGGGTTCCGCGAGCACCGACCCGCGCGGCTCCACGACGGCCGCGACGATCGCCTCGATCGCGAACTCGGACGCCCGGCCGAGGTCCACCGCGGACGGATCGAGCAGCCACTGCACCTGCAGCCCGTCCATCACGGCGAGGATCGCCGCGGAGCCGTGCGCGATCGATCCGGGGTCTGTGATCTTCCGCTCCTCGCACACCCGCTCGAACGCTTCGCGGAGGTCCTTGCGGAGCACGGTGTAGCGGTGCTCGAAGTAGGCCCGGCCGGGGTGGTCGTCGGTGACGGACTCCGCCGACAGCACCGCGTAGGCCTGCACGATCCCCGCGCGCTGCATATTCACGATCGCCGTGTGGACGAGGTGACGGAACAGTTCCATCCCACCGGGGATGCGTCCCCCATCGAGGTCGACGACGTCCGTCTGGTCGCGGTGCTCGAGCACTTCGAGCAGCAGCTGATCCTTCGAACCGAAGTGATGCAGGATGCCGGCATGCGTCATCCCGACCTGCTCGGCGATGTCTTGCAGAGTCCCGTTCGCGAACCCCTTGGACCCGAAGATCTCCTGCGCCGCGTCGAGTATCTCGCGGCGACGGACGAGCGTCGCAGGACGCGACTTCGTCTGGTGTCGACTGTCGACCATGATCCGCCTTCTTCCCCAGATGCAGGTCAGATATTACGCAGATCCCCGCAGCCCGCATCATTGGAGGTTGTGAACTTACTTACTTGATTGTAAGTTTTCCCATGCAATCACACTCAGCGCCGAGTGGCACTCCTTCGGAGGTCTTTTCGCGGCGCCGGGACCACACATGAAGGAGAAGCAATGAGGCTGAAAACCTCCCTCGCCGCCGCCGGTCTCACCGCGGCACTCATCCTCACCGGCTGCGCCGCCGGCGGAGGAAACGACGAATCCGGAAGCAACGGCTCCGGGGCCGCCCTGACGATCGCGAAGCCCGACGGCGCGATCACCACCGAATCCCACAACCCCTACCTCGGAGACTCGGCCGGCCAGCGCTACGGCTACGCCAAGGTCATCTTCGAGCCCCTCGCCCTCGTCAACCCGACCGGCGACCTCAAGACGACCCCGTGGCTCGCCGAGAAGGTGCAATGGAACGCCGATTACACGCAGCTCACCGTCACGCCTCGCAGCGGCGTGAAGTGGAGCGACGGTGAGGACTTCACCGCCGACGACGTCGTTTTCACCTTCACCCAGTACCTCAGCGGCAAGCTGACCGACACCGGCGCTCTCGGCGTCACCGACGTCAAGGCCGACGGCGACACGGTCGTGCTGACCTTCTCGAGCTCGAAGTTCACCTCGCAGGGCCGCGTCCTGCACACCCCGATCGTCCCGGAGCACATCTGGAAGGACATCGAGGACCCGAACACCGACCCCCTCACCGATGAGGGCAAGCTCGTCGGCACCGGCCCGTACGTCATGTCCAACTGGTCGACCGAGTCCGTCTCCCTCAAGGCGAACCCCGACTACTGGGGTGGCGACCTCGCCGTCCCGCAGCTGAACTACGTCTCCTACGGTGACAACGCCGCTCTCACCACCGCGCTCGTCTCGGGCGACGCCGACTGGGCGCAGGCCTTCATCCCGCAGGTCGAGGAGAGCTACCTCGCCGCCGACCCGGACAACGTGTTCCTGGTCTCGCCCACCCCGGGTGCCGGCACGCTCTTCATGAACCTGCAGAAGAAGCCCTTCAACGACCCCGCCCTCCGCGAAGCGCTCGCGTGGACGATCGACCGGCAGGCCTACGTCGACATCGCCCGCGAGGGTGCGAGCGAGGCGATCTGGAACAAGACCGGCCTCAGCTCCGTGCTCGAGAGCGAGATCATCGACGAGTACAAGGACGACAACTACTCGGTCGACGTCGACAAAGCCAAGGAGGTCCTGACCGACGCCGGCTACACCTGGAAGAGCGGCGCGCTGACCGACCCCGACGGTGAGGCCGTCGAGTTCTCGGTCTCGGTCCCCGCCGGCTGGAGCGACTGGAACACCGAGCAGGCCCTCATGTCCGAGGAGCTCGAGAAGGCGCTCGGCATCAAGGTGAACGTCGACCAGCCCGACTTCGGCGGCTGGGACGCCAGCAAGCAGGAAGGCAACTTCGACGCGATCATCCACTGGCTCGAGGACACCGGCAACGCGTACGGCCTGTACACGTCGACCATGGACCCCAAGTGGATCGTCGACGACAAGGCGTCCTTCAACTTCGGGCGTTTCGACGACCCGACAGTCACCGAGGCGCTGAACACGTACGCCAACGCGGCATCCGATGCGGAGCGCGCCGAGGCCGGCGCCGTCCTGCAGAAGGCGTTCGTCGAGAACGTCCCCGCCATCCCGCTGGGTGCTCACCCGCTCCTCGGCGAGTTCAACACGCGCAACTACGTCGGCTGGCCCTCGGAGGACGACCAGTACGCCGCGGGTGACCCGACGCAGGTCGGCGTCGTTCAGATCCTGACGAAGCTGAAGCCCAAAGAGTAATCCGACCGACGGTGGGACGGATGCCGCATGGCCCGCGGCATCCGTCCCGCCACTCCTGCTCATCTCCACGAAAGCGAGCACGCACTGATGCGCGATTCGTTACTGTCCGTCGACGACTTCTCGGTCGTCTACGACGTCGACCCCCCGGTCGAAGCCGTCACCCACGTCAGCCTCGAACTGCGCCGCGGCGAGATCCTCGGCCTCGCCGGCGAAAGCGGATGCGGAAAGACCACTCTCGCCTACGGTGTGCAGCGCCTGTTGAAGGCGCCCGCCGTCATCTCCAGCGGTTCCGTCACCTTCCGCGATGTCTCCGGCGAGGACATCGACGTCAACTCGCTCGATCCGGAAGAGATGCGCCGTTTCCGCTGGGACAAGATCTCGATGGTCTTCCAGGGAGCGATGAACGCCCTCAACCCGGTCGCCACGATCGGCTCGCAGCTCGCCGACGTTTTCGAGGTGCACCGCCCCGACATGAGCCGGGCCGCGCGCCGCGACGCGGTGAAGGAGCTGCTCGAGATCGTCAAGGTCGGTGCCGCCCGCAGCCGTTCGTACCCGCACGAACTCTCCGGCGGGATGCGCCAGCGCGTCATGATCGCCATGGCGCTCGCCCTCCGACCGCAGCTGATGATCATGGACGAGCCCACCACCGCGCTCGACGTCCTCGTCCAGCGCGAGATCCTCAAGCAGATCTCGCAGTTGCGACACGAGTTCGGCTTCTCCGTCATCTTCATCACCCACGACCTGCCGCTGCTTCTGGAGATCAGCGACCGCATCGCCATCATGCGCAAGGGCGAGATCGTCGAGATCGACACCGCCGAGCGCATCTGGACCGCCCCGCAGCACGAGTACACGCGCACGCTGTTGTCCTCGTTCCCGCGGCTGACCGGTGAAAGGGGGGTCGTCGTCCGATGACCACACTCGAGTTCGACAGCGTCACGAAGGTGTACCACGTCCGCGGAGCCGGCCAGATGAAGGCCCTCGACGACGTCTCGTTCACCCTCTCGTCCGGTCAGACGATCGGCCTCGTCGGCCAGTCCGGCAGCGGCAAGTCCACGATCGCCAAGATCCTCACCCAGCTCGAGACACCCACGAGCGGCGAGGTCCGTCTCGACGGGAAGCCCATCCCCCGCCGCGGCAAGGGCCTGCGCGACTACCGGCAGCAGCTCCGGATGGTGTTCCAGGACCCGTTCGCGTCGCTGAACCCGTACCACTCCATCCGTCACCACGTCGAACGGCCGCTGCGCCTCGACAACGTGGTCCCGAAGAAGGATGTCGAAGGCGAGGTGCGCCGGCTGCTCGAGCGTGTGCGGCTCGAGCCCGACACGGTCATCGACCGCCGCCCTCACGAACTCTCCGGCGGGCAGCGGCAACGCGTCGCGATCGCCCGAGCCCTGGCATCCCGCCCCCGCCTGCTCGTCGCCGACGAACCGGTGTCGATGCTCGACGTGTCGATCCGCATGGGCGTCCTCAACCTCCTCGCCGACCTGCAGCGCGAAGAGGGACTCGGGGTGCTCTACATCACCCACGACCTCGCGACCGCGCGGCACTTCAGCGACGAGATCCTCGTGCTCAACCAGGGCAAGGTCGTCGAGAGCGGCACCGCCGACGACGTGATCCTGCGTCCCCAGAACCCCTACACGCAGGAGCTCCGCGCTGCGTCCCCCGATCCCGAGAGCCACTTCGCGTCGGCTCCGGGACTGCCCGGAGGTGCCCGATGACCGCCGTCGAACCCCAACTGCCCGTCGAGACGCCCGACGCGCTCGAGGTCGGCACGACCGCGACCACCGCCGTCAAAGGACGCTCCCGCATCCCGTGGCGCTTCCTCGGCAGCCGCGCCCTGTTCTACCTCTTCACGCTGTGGGCCGCGATCACGATCAACTTCTTCCTGCCCCGCCTCATGAAGGGCGACGCGGTCGACCAGTACCTGGCCCGCAACCGCAACGTCACGCCCGAGGCGGCCGACGCGCTCCGCGCCCTGCTCGGCATCGACACCGACAAGTCGATGTGGCAGCAGTACATCGACTATTGGGCCCTCATGCTCCGCGGCGACCTCGGCGTCTCGCTCCTGCACGGCCTCCGCCCCGTCGGCGAGGTCATCAGCCAGGCCCTCCCGTGGACGGTGGGACTCGTCGGTTTCGCCACGATCATCTCGTTCCTCATCGGCACGATCGGAGGCGCCGTCATCGGGTGGCGCCGCGGCAGCCGCTCCGAGGTCATGATCCCGATCACGACCTTCCTCAGCACCATCCCGTACTTCTGGCTGGGGCTGCTCGCCATCGCCCTCTTCTCGGTCAACCTCAAGTGGTTCCCGATCGGCAAGGCGTACGGCGTCGGCTACTCGCCCGAGCTCACCCCCGAGTTCATCGGGCAGGTGATCCACCACGGGACGCTCCCCGCAGTGACGATCATCATCGCCTCCCTCGGCGGCTGGATGCTCGGCATGCGCAACATGATGCTCACGGTCCTCGACGAGGACTACATCACGGTCGCGCAGGCCAAAGGCATGCCGAACTCGCGCGTGCTGTGGCGCTACGCCGCCCGCAACGCGGTCCTCCCCCAGATCCAGAGCTTCGCACTGTCGATCGGCTTCATCGTCGGCGGAACGATCGTCATGGAGATGGTCTTCAGCTACCCCGGCGTCGGAAAGCTGCTGCTGGATGCCACCAACGGCAAGGACTACGCGCTCATGCAGGGCGTCTTCCTGGTCATCACGCTGTCGGTGCTGGTGGCGAACATCCTCGCCGACATCGCTTACGCGTTCCTCGACCCGCGCACCCGCCAGACGGAGGCCTGAACATGACCACCACCGCCACGATCCGCATGGCCAGCACCGAGGACCCGACGCCGAACACGTTCTGGGCCCGCCTCGGATCGGCGTTCGCGATGTTCCGCAACGCCAAGTCCATCACGGGCCTCGTCATCCTCGGCTTCTTCGTCCTCATCGCGATCTTCGCCGACGTGCTCGCACCGTTCTCGCCCACTCAGGTCGACAACACGGCGCGGTTCCAACCGCCGTCCGCCGAGCACTGGCTCGGCACCACCCATATCGGTGAGGACGTCCTCAGCCAGGTCATCTTCGGCACACGCGGCGTCATCGTCGTCGGCTTCCTCGCCGCGATCCTCGCGACCTTCATCGCCATCGTCGTCGGGGTCGTCTCCGGCTACGTCCGCGGGTGGAAGAGCGAGGGCCTCTCGGCGCTGACGAACGTGTTCCTCGTCATCCCGGGGTTGCCGCTCATCATCATCGTCGCGTCGATGTTCGAGGAGCCGCCGCTCATCCTCATCGCCGCCGTCCTCGGCATCACCGGCTGGGCCTGGGGCGCGCGCGTCCTCCGTGCGCAGACCATGTCGCTGCGCAACCGCGACTTCATCCAGGCCGCCCGCGCGAACGGCGAGCCGCTCCGCCGCATCATCACCGTCGAGATGCTGCCGAACCTCATGGCGCTCATCGCGGCGAGCTTCGTCGGCACGGTGACCGCCGCCATCCTCGGCCTCACGACGCTGTCGTACATCGGCGTCATCCCGGTGAACACGTACAACTGGGGCACGATCCTCAACTGGGCGAGCGCGCAGGGCGCGTTCCGCCAGAACCAGTGGTGGTGGTACCTGCCCCCGGGGCTCTGCATCGCCGCCATCGGGGTGGCGCTGTCGCTCATCAACTTCGGCATCGACGAGTACGTCAACCCGCGCCTGCGTTCCGCCGGCGAGCGCGCCCGCGCGATGAAGAAGAAGGGCCTGAACGTCAACGACGCCGTCACCGCCGTCCGTACCGTCGAGGTCCCCACCACTCGCCGGGAGGCCCGCGAATGACGAGTGTCGACATCGCCGACGCCTACCTCGACGCGTCGCTCTCCGTCGACGACCGCGTCGCCGACCTCCTCGGACGGATGACGCTGCCCGAGAAGATCGGGCAGATGATGCAGTTCGACGCCCGCGAGGACCTCGAGCACATCGTGAACGAGCGCCACGCCGGCTCGATCCTCCACACGTCCCCCGAGAAGGTGCTCCGCGCCGCCGAGCTCACCGCTCAGACCCGGCTGCGGATTCCGCTCCTCGTCGCAGAGGACTGCATCCACGGGCACTCGTTCTGGGAGGGAGCGACGATCTTCCCGACACAGCTCGGCATGGCGGCGTCGTGGGATCCCACCCTGGTCGAGCGCGTCGCCAAGGCGACCGCGGCCGAGGTGGCGGCCACCGGCATCCACTGGACCTTCTCCCCCGTCCTCTGCATCGCGCGCGACCTCCGCTGGGGCCGCGTCGGCGAGACGTTCGGCGAGGACCCGTTCCTCATCGGCGAGCTCGCCTCGGCGATGGTGCGCGGCTACCAGGGCGACGGCCTCGACGACCCCGACGCGATCCTCGCGACTGCCAAGCACTTCGCGGGCTACTCCGAGACGCAGGGCGGCCGCGATGCGAGCGAAGCCGACATCTCGCGCCGCAAGCTCCGGTCCTGGTTCCTGCCGCCGTTCGAACGCGTCGCGCGGGAGGGATGCCGCACCTTCATGCTCGGCTACCAGACCACCGACGGCGTGCCGATCACGGTGAACGACTGGCTGCTCAGCGACGTGCTCCGCGGCGAGTGGGGCTACACCGGCACGCTCATCACGGACTGGGACAACATCGGCCGGATGGTGTGGGAGCAGAAGGTTCAGCCCGACTACGCCCACGCTGCCGCCGCCGCTGTGAAGGCGGGCAACGACATGGTGATGACGACGCCCGGTTTCTTCGCGGGCGCCCTCGAAGCGGTCGACCGCGGGATGCTGTCCGAGGCCGACATCGATCAGGCCGTCTCGCGCATCCTGGCGCTGAAGTTCCGCTTCGGACTGTTCGAGAACCCGCGCCTGCCCGACCGGGAGCGCATCGCCGCCGTCGTCGCGCGGGACGACCACACCGACCTCAACCTCGAGATCGCCCGGCGCTCGCTCGTGCTGCTCCGCAACGACGGCACGCTGCCGCTGGCGCCCGCCACACGCCGCATCGCCCTCGTCGGCCCGCTCGCCGACGACGCGCAGACGCAGCTCGGCGACTGGGCGGGCTCCTCCGGGCAGGTCGATTGGATGCCGGACGGCCACCCGCGCGCGCAGATCACGACCGTCCTCGACGGGCTGCGAGAGCTCGCCCCCGAGGGCAGCACCGTCGAGCACGCGCGGGGCGCCGGCATCCTGACCCTCGCCGACGACCCCGCAGGTGTGTTCCCGGACGGGCAGCCACGACCGCCCGTCGTCGCACCCGAGGAACCGGACGCCGCGGAGATCGCCGAGGCGGTCGCTCTCGCGGAGCGGTCGGACGTCGTCGTCGCGGTCGTCGGCGATCGCATCGAGCTCGTCGGCGAGGGTCGCTCGACCGCGACGCTCGATCTGATCGGCGGGCAGCGGGCTCTCCTCGACGCCCTGGCGGCGACGGGCACGCCGCTCGTCGTCGTGCTGATGGCGTCGAAGCCGCTCATCTTGCCGGAGTCGGTGCGGAAGGCATCCGTCATCTGGGTCGCGAACCCGGGGATGCAGGGCGGACGCGCGATCGCGGAGCTGCTGCTCGGCGAGATCGATCCCGCAGGGCGTCTGCCGATCTCGTTCGCCCGCCACGCCGGCCAGCAGCCGACGTACTACAACCAGATCCGCGGCCAGCACGGCGACCGCTACGCCGACCTCACGCAGGAGCCGGCGTTCGCCTTCGGCGACGGGCTCTCGTACACGACCGTCGAGTACGGCGACGCGGAGGTCCTGACGCCCGTCGTTTCGGCCGGCGACACCGTGCGGGCGCGTCTGACGCTGCGGAACACCGGCGAGCGCCCGGCGCACGAGGTGGTGCAGGTCTACGTCCGCGACACGGTGACGTCGGTCAGCTGGGCCGACAAGGAGCTGAAGATGTTCCGCCACGTCGACATCGCCGCAGGCGACAGCGCCACGGTCGAGATCGACCTGCCGGCGTCGGAGTGCACGATCGTGGATGCGGCCGGCCGCCGCATCGTGGAACCCGGGGAGTTCGAGCTCCTCATCGGGCCGTCGTCCCGCAACGAGGTGCTGCAGGCGGTCTCGTTCGAGATCCGCTGACTACTTGAGCCCGGTCATCGTGATGCCCTGCACGAAGTAGCGCTGCAGGAAGAGGAACAGCAGCAGGATCGGAGTGACGACGAGCACGGACCCGGCCATCAGGAGCCCGTAGTACGTACCGTTCGAGCCGACCGAGTAGAGCGAGAGCGCGACAGGCAGTGTGTACATCTGCTCGGTCTGGGCGATCACCAGCGGCCAGAGGAAGTTGTTCCACGAGCCGAGGAACGTGAGGATCGCGAGAGTCGCGATCGGCGGGCCGCACTGCGGCAGCACGACTCGCAGGAAGATGCGGAACTCCCCCGCGCCGTCGATGCGGGCCGCCTCGATGAGCGCATCGGGGACGCCCATGATGAACTGCCGCATGAGGAACACCCCGAGCGGTCCCGCGAGGAACGGCAGGATGAGCGCCGGATACGTGTTGACGAGCCCCATGTTGGCCACGAGGACGAACATCGGGACCAGCGTCACAACACCCGGCACCATGAGCGTGAGCAACACCAGGCCGAACAAGACCTTCTTTCCGGGGAACTCCAGCTTCGCGAGCGCGTAGGCCACCATCGAGCAGAACACGATGTTCCCGAAGACCACGACGAGGGCGACGACGACCGAGTTCAGGAAGAACTGTCCGTAGTCGAGCTGCGTGAGCCAGCGCGAGTAATTGTCGAACGTCGCCTGCTCGGGCCACCACGTGATGGGACGCTGCAAGAGCTCGCCCTGCGTCTTGAAGCTGCCCAGCAGCATCCACATGAAGGGGGCCAGCGTGATGATCAACCCGATGGTGAGCGCGAGGTAGGTGAGACTCCGCGACCAGCCGGGCGAGCGCCGGCGCCGGCGCGGCGCGGCATCCGTCGTCACCGCTGCGTTCTCGGGCTCGGTCACCGTCGTGAGTGCCATGTCAGTTGTCCTTCGATCGCAGCAGCCGGAACTGCACCGCCGACAACGCTGCGATGAACGCGAACAGCACGTAGGCCGCCGCGGACGCGAGCGAGTAGTCGCCGTATCCGAACTGGTTGTAGACGTAATAGCTGATGGTCAGGGTCGAGTTCAGCGGGCCGCCTTGGGTCATGACGAACGGCTCCTCGAACACCTGCAGGAACCCCACCGACAGGAGCACCGCACCGAGCAGGAGTGTCGGGCGCATCAGCGGAAGCGTCATGTTCGTGAACCGGCGCCACGCGCTCGCGCCGTCGACCTCGGCTGCCTCGTAGACGTCCCGCGGGATCGCCTGCAGCCCCGCGAGGAAGATGATCATGAGCGTGCCCATGTTGCGCCAGGCGCCCATCAGGATGATCGACGGCATCGCCCAGAACGGATCGTTCAGCCAGTCGGGACCGTTGATCCCGACCCACGAGAGCACGGTGTTCAGCAGACCCGAGTCCTGCAGGATGAACTTCCAGACCACCGCGACCGCGACGATCGATGTCACGACGGGCGTGTAGAACCCGACGCGGAAGACGCTCCGGAACTTCTCGATCCCCGAGTTCAGGGCGACGGCCAGCAACAGACCGAGTGCCATGGTGAGCGGGATGCCGACGCCGACGAAGTAGAACGTGTTGACGATCGACTTCACGAACAGCTCGTCCTGGAACAGCGCGACGAAGTTGTCGAACCCGATCACGTTCACCGAGAACGGCGAACGGAGGTCCCGCACCCCGAGGTCGGTGAACGACATCGCCAACGACCCCACGAGCGGGCCCAGCATGAACACGGCGAAGATGACGAGGAAGGGCAGCGCGAAAACCCACGCCACCACCGCCGTTCGGCGTCGCTGGGCGGCGAATCCTCCTCGCCGCCCAGTCGTGCCCGTCGCAGCGAGCGCCACGATCCTTACCAGCCCGTGCCGAGAGACTCGGCCTTCGCGACGATGGCGGATGCCGATTCCTCGGCGCTGCTGCCGTTGGCGACCTTCTCGGCCTCGGTCTCGATGAACGCCGACATCTCGTTCCAGCTGGGAACCGACGGCGGGGCGACGGTGTTCTCGAGCTGCGCGTTGAGAACCGACAGCCGCGGATCCGAGGTGAACGGCTCGGAGTCGAGCGCCGAGGTCACCGCCGGCAGGGCGTTCACCGTCTCGAACCACTTCTGCTGGGTCTCGGGCTCGGACAGCCAACGGACCAGCTTCCAGGCGCCGTCGGCGTTCTTCGCGTCCTCGAAGACACCGAGGTGCCCACCACCGAGATAGGAATCGTTGTTGTCGGTGCCCGCCGGGACCGGCGCGGTTCCCACGTTCTCATCGACCCACTGGGCCGACTCCTGGTCGCCGAGCACGCCCACCATCCACGGGCCCGAGATGAACGTCGGGTTCGAGCCGTCGGCGAACGCGGCGGTCTGCGCGTCGCCGTACCCCGACATCGGCGCGAGCCCGTCGGTGAAGAACGACCCGTAGTACTCCAGCGCGTCGGTCAGCGCCGCCTCATCCCACGCGTACGCGTCACCTGCGTCGTTCAAGACCTCTCCACCGGCCTGCGCATAGAACGGGAGGATCACCTGGGTCGAGTCCTCAGCGTCACCCATGGGGAGTTGGATGCCGTAATCCGCCCCGTTCGCTTTCATCGCGGCTGCGAACGCCGTCAGGTCGTCCCACGTCTTCGGCGCTTCGACGCCCGCCTTCTCGGCGAGGTCCTCCCGGTAGTACATGACGCGCGTCTCGACGTACCACGGCACGGCGTAGGAGGTGCCTTCGACCTCGGTCGACTCGAGAGCGGTCTCGTTGAAGGAGTCCTCATCCACCAGGTCGTCCGGCACCTTGGCGAGGCCACCTGCAGCGACCATCGACGGCAGCAGCGACGAACCGATCATGATCGCGTCGGGCACCGTACCGGCGGCGACAGCCGTCTGGTACTTGGTCATGACGTCTGTCCACGGAATCGAGGTCACGGTGACCTTCGCGTCGGGGTTGTCCTTGACGAACCCATCGGCGAAGTCGGCGAGGTTCTCGCCTTCTTCACCCATCGCCCACACCTCGATGGCCCCCTTCGCCGGCGATTCGTCGACGGTCGCGGCCTCGCCACCGCCACCCTGACCGGCGTCATCCGCCCGACCGCACCCGGCGAGGGTGAGCATTCCGACCACACCGATGGCACTGAACGCGAGTGCCTTTTTCCGCATCTTCACGGGATCCTCCTCATCGAGTCTTGACGCCACGGCAGGTGAAAGGAAAAGTAACTTAGCAACTGCTCGCTTAGTTTGTTGAGCATAGACTGGCGCCACCCCACCTCGCAAGAGAGCAGGCCATGAGCAACGCATCCGAAGAGACCTCGCCCGACCTTCCCGAACGCCCCGATCTGCGCCGCGTGCGAGGCGACAAACGACGGACCACGATCCTCGAGACCGCCGTCGAGGTGTTCGGCGAGCAGGGGTATCGGGGCACATCGCTCCGCGAGATCGCGCGCCGCGTCGGCATCTCGGATGCGGGCCTCCTCCACCATTTCGGGTCGAAGGTCGGGCTGCTCGCCGCAACGATCGCCGCGCGCGACGACATCGACCGTGCTCGCCGCGAAGAAGCGGAGGCCGCCGGCGTCAGCTTCGTCGACACGATGCGCGAGCAGGTCGCCCGCAACACCGGCTCCCCCGGCCTCGTCGCCCTGCACGTCGTGCTGTCAGCCGAGGCCACCGACCCGCAGCATCCCGCCCACGAGTCGTTCCGCGACCGATACCGCGCCATTCGCCACCAGGATGACGAATCCTTCACGCGACTGCAGGACGAGGGGCAGCTCCGCACCGACCTCGACGCGAAGCGGATCGGTCAGCTCGTCACGGCGATGATGGACGGCCTGCAGCTGCAATGGCTGCTCGACCCGGAGGCCGTCGACATGGCGGGCCTGTTCGAGGACTTCTTGCGCCTCCTCGAGATCCCGGCACGCGACGACGACGCCTGAGGTCGGGCGCCGTCCCGAGCGCAGCCCGGCGGCGCACCGCACGGGTCAGCCGGGCGCGAGGCGGTACAGGACCTCGGGGCGGCCGCGCCTGCCGTACCGGTGCGAGACGGCGATGGCGCCGGATCCGGCGAGATGCGTCAGGTACCGGTGGGCCGTCGCGCGCGACATCTCGCACGCCGCCGCGACCTCGACGACGGACCGCCCCGTCGCGGCGTCCAGCGCCGCCAGGACGCGCTCCAGCGTCGTCGCCGCGAGCCCCTTCGGCAGTGCCCGCGACCCCGCCCGCGATGAGGACACGGTCCGGATGCCGCCGGTCGCCAGCAGGCGATCGATCTCGCCCTGTGCGAGGGGGCGCTCACGCCCGGCATCCGATCGCGCCTGCCGCTCTTCGCGATACCGCTCCAACCGCTCGCGGAGCGCAGCCTCGGTGAACGGCTTCACGAGGTACCCGACCACCCGGGCGGCGAGCGCCTGGCGCACCGTCGTCTGATCCTGCGACGAGCTGATGACGAGCACATCTGGGCCCGCATCGCCGAAGGTGCGCAACCGGTGCAGGACCTCGACGCCGCTGATGTCGGGGAGCCGCATGTCGAGGAGAACCAGGTCAACGCCCGACGCGCTCTGCGCGAGAGCGTCCCGGCCGGTCCCGGCGGCGCCCGCGACCGTGAACCCTGGCGCGGCGTCCACGAACCGGCTGTGCAGGGCGCGCGCGCCCTGATCGTCGTCGACGACCAGCACCCTGATCGACCGCCCGTTCACACCCGCTCCATCTCGAAGCCGAATCGTGCCCCGCCGAGGGCCGACGCGCCCACTTCGATCGTGCCGCCGCGCGACGTCACCGTCCGCCGCACCGTATCGAGGCCGTAGCCCCGACCGAAGCCCGACGCGTCGTCCTTCGTCGAGAAGCCCTGCGCGAAGATGCGACCGGCGAGCGTCGGATCGATCCCGGGGCCGTCGTCCTCGACGGCGCCGAGGAGGCGCCCCTCGGCATCCCGGAGCACGCATCGCACCCGCGTCGCGCCCGCCTCGCCGGCGTTGCGGCACAGGTTGGCCACGACCGAGACCGCCCCCTCGTCGAGGTCGCCGTCCAGAGTGAAATCGAACTCCGCCTGCGCCCCCAGCTCGAGGAGCTCCGCGCGCACCGTGTGCACGGCGGCCGATGCGACGGGCCCGCCGACCTCCGCGGCGTCGCCGACTGTCCGGACCGACGACACCTCTTCGATGTAGCCGAGCGCCGCGGCGGTGTCGCCCTGCGAGACGAGTCCGTGGACCACGTGCAGTCGCGTGCCGAACTCGTGCGCCTGCTCTCGAAGGGCGGCTGTCGTGCGGCGCATCTGCGCGTTCTCCACCGCGACCGCATCCGCTCGTCGGAATCGGCGCTCGACCGACGCTGTCAGCGCGGAACTCGCGAGCGACGCCACCACCAGGGCGCCGATCCCCCACGGGAGGAGAGCGGCGAGCGCCGCATCCCGATCGGCCGCGATGCTCGATTCGAGCACCCCGACGGCGACCATTCCCACCACGGTTCCGTCGCTCGTTCGCACCGGCACCTTCGCCCGCAGCGACGGCCCCGAGGCGCCCCGCTCGGTGCCGAGGAACGTCTCGCCGAGCAGCACGGAGGAGTTCGTCGTCTCGACCTGCACCCCGCGTTCCGTCGCGAGCGGATGCGTGATCCGGACGCCTTCGTCGTCGGTGATCACGACGTAGTAGACGCCCGCGGACTCCGCCACGAGCTCAGCGATGGGCTGCAGCGCCGTCGTCGCCGCGGCGAGGTCATCGGAGTCCGCGAGGTCGCCGGGGGTCCCGGCATCCGTCACCGTCGACAGCGTGGCGCGCACGTCGGCGAGGGCGGCGAGACTCCGCGCGACACCCATCACGCGCTCGGCGGTCGCCTCGCGGATCGTGCGCTCCTGCACCGCCATCGCCACGGCGACCGTCACCGACAGGGCCGCGAGGGTCACGACGGAGGGCAGCACGAGCAGCACCAGCCGGGCCACACGGGGCCGCCGCGGAGACGCCATCGTTCACCATTCCCGTCCGTGCGCGACGCGTGAGCGTTTAGACGCGTGAGCGTTTAAGAGAACAAGTGCCGAAGGATGCCGGTCCCGCACCGCGCGCTGTCATCCTAATTCGATCTCGCGGAGACGACGATGTCCGCGCGAATGGAGCAATGATGACCCAGACAGATCCCCCAGACGCCGCCCAGTCGGCGCCGCACCGTGATCGGCCGCGTCGTCGGTGGCGTGATCGCCGCCGCGGCCATCGGCACTGCTGCGGCCGGCTCGATCGCCTCGGCGAGCACCGGCAACGACATCAATGCGTCGATGACGATCGTGGCTCCCGCCGCCGCCGGTGGCGGCTGGGACGGCGTCGCCCGCGAACTGCAGCAGGCGCAGAAGGCGAACGGTCTCGTCAACAACGTGCAGGTCGTGAACATGCCGGGTGCCGGCGGCACGATCGCCCTCGGCAACGTCTCTGTGCTCGAGGGTCAGCCGAACAACATGCTCGTCGGCGGAACAGGTCTTCTCGCCGCGACGATCCAGTTCAACTCCGCAGCGACCCTCGACGACGTGACTCCGCTTGCGGTCGTCGTCGAGGAGTACGACGTCATCGTCGTCCCCGCCGACTCCCCCTACAAGACGCTCGACGACCTGGTCGCCGGGTGGAAGGAAGACCCGAAGGCGCTCCCTTGGACCGGCGGCGGATCGTTCGATCAGCTCGTCGTCACCGACCTCGCGATCTCCGCGGGCATCGACCCCGTCGACACGACGTACATCTCCTCCGATGGCGGTGGCGAGGCCATCCAGGCGCTCCTCAACGGCACGGCGAAGGCCGCGGCCGGCGGATACCCCGACAACATCGATCAGATCGAGGCTGGCCGGCTTCGCGCCCTCGCGCTCGTCGCCAAGGAGCCTGTCGACGGCATCGACATCCCCACCGCCGTGGAGCAGGGCTACGACGTCACGCTCACGAACTGGCGTTCGCTGTCTGCGCCCTCCGGCCTCACCGACGGCGAGCGCGACGCGCTCACCGAGCTCGTGCTCGAGAGCGTCGCGACCCCCGAATGGGCCGATGCGATGGAGCGCTATCACTGGACCGAACGCATCATCACGGGTGACGACCTCGACACCTTCCTGAAGGACGAGGAGACCCGCATCCGCGCACTCTACGAGGAGATCGGCCTGTGACCTTCCCCGCCAACCCCACCTCGGCATCCGCCGTCGTCGGCCAGCGTCTGCGCCTGGTCTCCGCCCCCGGCGCCGCCGCCCTACTCAAGGGCCTCACGATGCCCGTGATCCTCGTGGCCTTCGCGACGTACCTCGTCGTCGGCATCATCACGATGCGCGTCCCGGAGGGCACGGACTTCCCGGGGCCGCAGTTCTTCCCCGGCATCATCGCGGCCGGGCTGTACATCTTCGCCGTGACGCTCGCCGTCACCGCGATCCGAGAGATCCGCGCGACCCCCGACGCCCTCACCGCCGAGATCGAGGCCGAGCGTGCCGCCGCCGAGGGCGAGGAACCCGCGCGGCCGGTCCGCGTCGACCTCCGCTCGCTCGCCTGGGTCGCGCTTCCCTTCCTCGCGTTCGCGTTCCTGCTCGACGTCCTCGGCTGGATCATCGCCGCGGGCCTCCTCTTCTGGTGCGTGGCCAAGGCCTTCGGCGCGACGCGGTCCCTGCACAGCCTCATCGTGGGCTTCACGCTGAGCTCGCTCGCCTACATCGGTTTCGACATGGCCCTCGGGATGCCCCTCCCGTCCGGTCTCCTCGGAGGGTTCTGACATGGACGTCCTGACACTTCTCGGCCAAGGCTTCGCCGGCGCCCTCACTCCCGCGAACCTGCTGTGGGTCCTGATCGGATGCCTCCTCGGCACCGCCGTCGGCGTCCTCCCCGGCCTCGGGTCGTCCATGGCCGTCGCGCTGCTGCTGCCGGTCACCTTCTCGCTCGACCCGACCGCCGCATTCATCATGTTCGCCGGCGTCTACTTCGGTGGCCTGTTCGGGGACTCGACGATGGGCATCCTGATGAACACGCCGGGGCAGGCATCCGCCATCGCCTCGACGTTCGAGGGCCACAAGATGGCGCTGAACGGTCGGGCCGCCCAGGCTCTCGCCACGGCCGCCATCGGTGCGTTCATCGGTGGCATGGTGGCCTCGGTCGTCGTCGTGTTCGTCGCTCCGGCCCTCGCCGACTTCTCGAGCCGCTTCGGTCCCGCCGAGTTCTTCGCCCTCGCCGTCTTCGCCTTCGCGGCAACCTCCTCGGTGGTCGCCGACAGCGCCGTCAAAGGGCTCACGTCGCTCCTCATCGGCCTCGGTATCGCGGTCATCGGCATCGACGGCGTCTCAGGCGCTCCCCGCTTCACGATGGACTCCCCGAACCTCTTCGACGGCATCTCCCTCGTCACCGTCACCGTCGCGATCCTCGCTCTCGGCGAAGTGATCTACGTGGCCTGCCTCGAGCGGCACATGAAGGACAAGGCGCTCATCAAGCCGACCGGTCGCCCGTGGCTGAGCAGGCGCGAGCTCAGGGAAGCCGCCCCCGCCTGGCTGCGCGGAACCGCCATCGGGCTGCCGTTCGGCGTCGTCCCCGCCGGCGGCTCGGAGATCCCGACGTTCCTCGCGTACGGCCTCGAGAAGCGTCTCGACAAGCGGCGCAAGAACCCGATGTTCGGCAAGGGCGCCATCCGCGGCCTCGCCGCCCCGGAGGCTGCCGGCAACTCGACGACCGGTATGGCGATGGGCGCGCTCCTGGCTCTGGGCCTGCCGATCTCGGCGACCGCCGCGATCATGCTCGCCGCGTTCCGGCAGTACGGACTCCAGCCGGGGCCGCTGCTGTTCGATCGGGCTCCCGACCTCGTCTGGTCGCTGCTCGCGAGCTTCTTCATCGCGATGGTCGTGCTCCTCATCCTGAACCTGCCGTTCGCGATGGTGTGGGCGAAGCTCCTGCTGATCCCCCGCCCCTACCTGTACGCCGGCATCACGGTCTTCTGCGGACTCGGCATCTACGCGACGTCGGGGTCGACGTTCGACCTCGTCATGCTCCTCGCCATCGGCCTGCTCGGCTTCCTCATGCGGGCGCTCGACTTTCCCCTCGCACCGCTCATCATCGGGATGGTCCTCGGCCCTCTCGCGGAGACGAGCCTCCGGGATGCCGCGATGAGCGCGAACGGCGACTTCTCGGTGCTCGTGCAGGGCCCCATCTCGATCACGCTGTACGCCCTGCTCGCGCTCGTGCTGGTGTTCTCCGTCCGCAGCAAGGTCGTCGCCCGCAAGCGCGAGAAGGCGGCCACGAAAGAGCTCGTGGGCGCCTGATCTCCCACGACAGAAGGCCCCGGCGCGTGATGCGCCGGGGCCTTCGTCATGCGGGCGTCAGGGAGTCGGCATCCCGCCGTTGACGTTGAGGGTCTCGCCGAGCACGTAGCTCGATTCGGCCGAGGCGAGGAACACGTAGGCCGGAGCGAGTTCCGCGGGCTGGCCCATGCGCCCGAGCGGGGTCTGCTCACCGAACGACTCGAGCTTCTCGGGCGGCTGACCGTCGGTGACCTGGAGCGGCGTCCAGATCGGTCCGGGCGCCACCGCGTTGACGCGGATCCCCTTCGGTGCCAGCTGCTGGGCCAGCGCCTTCGTGAAGGCGTTGATCGTCGCCTTCGTCGAGGCGTAGTCGACGAGCGTCTCCGACGGCGAGTACGCCTGGATCGACGTCGTGTTGATGATCGTCGATCCGGCGGGCAGGTGCGGCAGGGCGGCTTTCGTGATCCAGAACATGGCGTCGACATTCGTCGTGAACGTGTCGTCGAACTGCTGGTCGTCGAGCGTCGCCAGATCCTCGTTGTAGATCTGCTTTCCGCCGTTGTTGACGACGATGTCGAGTCCACCGAGCGCGTCGACGGTCTTCGAGACCAGCTCGACGCAGTAGTCCTTCTGCTTCAGGTCGCCGGGGAAGGTGAGGACGGTCGCGCCGGCCTCGCGGAGGATGCCGGCGATGCGCTGCGCGTCCTCTTCCTCTTCGGGCAGGTACGACAGGGCGACATCGGCGCCCTCGCGGGCGAAGGCGATGGCCGTGGCCGCGCCGATGCCCGAGTCGCCGCCGGTGATGAGGGCCTTACGGCCCGCCAGGCGGCCGGTGCCGCGGTAGGTGTCTTCGCCGAGGTCGGCCTTCGGCGCGAGGTCGGCGTCGAGGCCGGGCTCCTGCTGGTGGCCCTTCTGGGGCTCGATCTCGGAGTAGAGCTCCACCGGGTTCGTGAACGTGTACTGGTCGCGTGACATCGTGCTCTCCTTCTTCGTGGTGGTCGTCGTGAGGTCGTCAGGAGCCGGTGGCGTCGTCGCCCACGAGCTCCCGGATCGTGAGGGCGGCGCGGATCAGCGCCAGGTGGCTGAGCGCTTGCGGGAGGTTGCCGAGGAACGCCCCGTCGTCGGGGTCGATCATCTCGGCGAACATCCCGACGTCGTTGCCGGTCTTCACCAGCTCGTCCATCGCGGCGATGCCCTCGTCGTGACGTCCGACGCAGACGAGCGCGGCTGCCCGCCAGAAGCCGCACGCGACGAACGTCGCCTCCTCGTCGCGCATGCCGGTGTAGCGGTACAGGTGCGGCCCTTCGCCGAGTTCTCCCGTGAGCGCATCGATCGTGCGCGACATCCGCTCGCCGCGGTCGAACCCGCTCAGCGAGTGCAGCAGAACGGATGCGTCGAGGTCGCGGCTGCCCTGCGCCATGACGTACGCGCCGCGGGACTCCGACCAGCCATGCTCATCGACCCACTCGCGGACGAGTGTCGCCTCGGCCGCCCAGCGCTCGCTGCTGCCGGGGATCTGCCCCAGCTCCGCGAGGGTGACGGCGTCGTTGAGGGCCTGCCAGCATCCCATCTTCGACGACACGTAGTGCCGCTCCTCGGGGAGCTCCCACATGCCCGAATCGGGGTTCCGCCACGCGTCGCACACCTGGTCGGCATACATCGACAGCATCCGTCCGGTCTCGACGTCGAGAGCGTTGCCCGCCTCGACGTAGGCGCGGCAGATGGCGAACAGATCGCCGTACACGCCGAGCTGCACCTGCTCGCGCGCGGGGTTGCCGGTCACGACCGGACCGATGCCCCGCCAGCCGGGCACGTCGTACTCCGTGACGTGCCCGTCGAGCTCCCCGTCGAGGGTGTACATGACGTGGAGCTCCGGACCGTGACGGCGGATCGTCCGCAGCAGCCACGAGATGGCGGCGTGGGTCTCTTCACGCAGACCGAAGCCGATGAGCGCGTCGACGGTGTAGGCCAGGTCACGCACCCAGGCGAGTCGATAGTCCCAGTTCTTGCCACCGGCGAGGTTCTCGGGCAGCGACGTCGTCGCGGCGGCCGCGATAGCGCCGGTGGGGCTGTGGATCAGGAGCTTCAGCATCAGCGCGCTCCGCTGCACATCCGTCGCCCAGGGGCCCTCGTACGAGAACTCCCGCGACCACGCGCGCCAGGCCTCGATCGTGCGGTCGATGCCGCGGTCGACGTTGTCGGGATCGGGGAAGTGGATCGGCTCGTCGTGCGTGCCGACGACGATCAGCAGGTGCCGAGTCCCCGCGCCCGTCGTGAAACCGCCCGCGAGTCCTGTCGCGATCCCGTCGGCCGACGCTGCCGGCTCCGGACCATGGTCGCGGCCGGTGACACCGATCGTCGTCAGTCCTGAGCGCAGGATGCTGCGACCGTTCGCCCGGTCGTGCCACGGCGCCGCGGTCTTCAGCGACGTGCCCGGCTGCACCCGCCACCGGAAGGCGACCTCGCCCTCGACACCGTCGACGCGGCGCGCGAGTTCCGACCACGGCAATCGCCCCGCGACGCCCGTGACGAGCGCGTCGGTGACCGTCGCCTTCCCCGACGAGGTCGTGAAGGTCGTGACGAGCACGTTCGTGCGCGGCAGATACCGGCGGCGCACCTCGTACTCCTCGACCGGCTCCATCTCGATGCACCCGCCCGCGTCGTCGTCGAGCAGTCGCCCGAAGATCGGCAGGTCGTCGATGCCGGGGAGCGGCATCCAGTCGATCTGGCCGCGCAACCCGATGAGGGCGACCGTCCGCCCGTCGCCGATCGGCGCGTAGCTGCGCAGGTCCTGACCGGGTGCGGAGTCGTCGAGGGGAGGCATCGCTCGAGTGTCACCCCGATGCCGACGAAGGGGATGCCGGTTGACACCCTGCCGACGATGTGTGACGCCCGGCGCGGGTAGCCTGGCCCCGTGCTCGTCCGCCTCTCCCACCCCGACGGCGTCGTCGTCGGCTGGCGGACCGTGCCGGAGACGGCCGGCAGCGGTCGCACTGCCGAGGCGCGCGTCGCCGGCCGGCACCTGCTCCGCGAGGCGCTGAGCCTGCTCGGGGTGGCGGACACCGGCATCCGCCAGCGATGCGAGGTGTGCGGGGGCGTCGACCACGGCCCGCTCCGGAGCGACGACGCCGCGATCAGCGTCGCGTACGCTCCCGGGGTGGTCGTCGCCGCGGCGGCTCACGCCCGGGCGATCGGAATCGATGTGGAGAGGGATGCCGGTACTCTCCCCGGCCTCGACGCCCTCTTCGCGCCGTCACCCCCGCCCGACGCGGGCGGGTGGACCGCCATCGAGGCGGCGCTCAAGGCCGACGGTCGCGGCCTCCGGGTCGACCCTGCCACCGTCGTCGTCGCGGACGGGCGTGCGCGGGTTCCGGACAACGACCGCACGATCGCCGTCCACCGCGTGACGGGGCCGGCGGGTTACGTCGTCAGCCTCGCGATCGATCCCGCCTGAACACGGCGTCGATCAGCCCGACCCGCTCGGTGATGGACGCGGGACGCGCCCCCCGCTTTCCGCCCTTCGGGAGGTCCGGCAGAGCAGTGTCGTCGAGCCACGCCGTGAACAGCGGGCCGAGAGCGGCGCCCGTCTGCTCCTCGGCGAGCGCGGTGAAGTCTGCGGTCGTGACGACCCCGAACCGGTGCCGGGTCGTCCATTCGCGCAGGAGCGAGAAGAACGGGTCGTCGCCCACGGTCAGCCGCAGCGCGTGTAGGGCCAGTGCGCCGCGGGTGTAGACGCGGTCGTCGAACATGAGGTCGGGACCCGGGTCGGACACGCGGAGGTCCTGCGGGAGCGCTGCGAGCCGGGCGTGGTGGGCGAGGGCGAGCCCGTGGGCGGTCGCCTTGCCCGACGCTTCCGACCAGACCCACTCGGCGTAGCAGGCGAAGCCCTCGTTGAGCCAGATGTGCTGCCAGCCCTCGACCCCGACGCTGTTGCCGAACCACTGGTGGGCGAGCTCGTGGGCGACGAGACGTTCGAGCGACCCGGCGCCGTCGATGTGGTTCGACCCGAAGATGCCCATGCCCTGCGCCTCGAGCGGGATCTCGAGCTCGTCCTGCGTGACGACGATCGTGTACTGCGGGAAGGGGTAGGGGCCGAACGACTCCGCGAACGCGCTCATCATGTCGCCGAGCAGGGAGAAGTCGGCCGCGGCGCGGTTCTCGAGGCCCGCCGGGTGGAAGAGCCGGCCGGGGACCCCGGCGAGGTCGACCGCGGTCTCTCGATAGGGCCCGATCTGGAGCGTCAGGAGATACGAGGGCGTCGGGGTGTCGATCGTGAACGACCAGGCGTCGCGCCGCCCGGCTCGCGCGCGGGTGCCGGTCGCACCCGTGACCACTGCGTACCCGGGGTCTGTCGCGACCCGGAGCGCGTACGTCGACTTCTCGCACGGCAGGTCGTTGCAGGGGAACCAGGTGGGCGCTCCGGTCGGCTGCGAGGCCACGATGAGGCCGTCCTCGAGCTCCTCCCAGCCGAGGAGACCCCAGCGGGTCCGACGCGGCTGCGGTGCTCCCGCGTAGGTGATCGCGATGCGTGCCGTGTCGCCCGCTGCCAGCGGGGTCGAGAACGTCACGCGCACCTTGCGATCCGTCTGCCGGAACGACGCGCGCGTATCGCCCGCCACCTTCACGCGGCTGACGCGCAGTCCGACGAGGTCGAACGCGGCGGAGCGGATCTCCTCGCGCGCACGGATGTCGATGGTCGCCGTCGCCGTCAGACGATTGCCGGCGAGCTTGTAATCGAGATCGAGGTCGTAGTGCACCGCGGCATAGGAGCTGTCGCCGCTGACCGGTGTGTACGGGTCGACGATCATCCTTCCGCGTCCTGGTACGCGCGGACCTTGACCGCACGCCACGGTCCGATGGGGTTGCCGCTCCAGCGGCTTCCGGCGGGCACGGTCTCGCCGCGCATGACGAGGGATGCCGGGCCCACCGTCGCGTCCGCGGCGATCGTGGCCGCGGGCAGGACCACCGAGTGCGGCCCGAGGGTCGCCCCCGGTTCGAGGGTCACGGTGTCGATGCTCATCACACGATCATGGAACAGATGCGTCTGAACCACACATCCGCGGCCGACCGTCGCGCCGTCGCCGAGGGTGACGAGGTCGGGTTCTGGGAACCAGTAGCTGTCGGTCCAGACGCCGCGGCCGATCTTCGTCCCGAGGGTCCGGAGCCACACGGCGAGCGCCGGGGTCCCCGACGCCGGCGAGGCGAACCAGGGGGCGGCGACCATCTCGGTGAAGGTGTCGGCGACCTCGGTCCGCCACACGAAACTCGACCAGAGGGGGTGCTCCCCCGGGCGGATCGGCCCGACCAGCACCCACTTCGCCACGGTGGTGATGCCCGCCGCGACCGCGCCTGCCGCGAGGAGCACGGCCCCCGACGCCGCCAGCGCGACGCCGAGGCCCGCGACCTCGACGATGGCTGCGAACACGAGCAGCACCGCGAGGCCGAGCGCACACGTGACGACGACGGGCACGAAGCGGAGGAGCTCCCAGAGCGTCCGGGCGACACGCAGCCGCGGGTGCGGTCGATACGTTCGTTCGAGGTCCGCCTCGTTGACCACGCGGCGCAGACGCACGGCCGGTGACCCCAGCCACGACGAGCCGGCCTTCGCCTTCTCGGGCGCGACGGACAGGACGGCGATGAGACCGTCCTTCGGCACCCGGTGGCCTCCCGCCGCGAGCCCCGAGTTGCCGAGGAACGCGCGCTTGCCGATGCGGGCCGGACCCAGCCGCATCCACCCCCGGTTCAGCTCGTAGGTGCCGACCATCGTGTCGTCGGCGAGGAAGGCTCCGTCGTCGATCGTCGTCATCGCGGGGATGAGGAGAACAGTGGATGCCTCGACCTCCCGCCCGACCTTGGCGCCCAGCATCCGGAGCCAGACGGGTGTGAAGAGGCTCGAGTAGAGCGGGAAGAGGAGAACCCGCGCCGAGTCGAGGATGCGCTCGGTGGTCCACGCCTGCCAAGCGACGCGACTGCGGACGGGGTGGACGCCCGGGGTCATCCCGAGCGAGAGGAGCCGCACGACGAGCACGACGGCGCCGGCGAACAGCACGCCCGCCGTGAGGACGCCGGGCACGAGCATCGCCAGCAGCGGCGGCACGGCTTCAGCGATCGTGTCGGCCTCGCGGGCGCCCGCCGTGACGACGGCGCCACCCGCGGCGAACGCGAGGAACGGGAGAGCGCCCAGGAACGCCGAGGACACGCCGTACGCCCAGAGCCACCGGCGCCCGGGCGGAGGCGGGGAGGGGGCGAACGGCGTCGACGTGCCGCCGATGCGCGCGGCCGGCGAGCCGGCCCATCGCTGGCCGGCGCGGACCCGGCCGAACACGGCCGAGCCGGGGGCGACCTCGGCGCCGCGCCCGATCTTCGTGCCCGGCGCGAGCGTGCTGCGGGCGCCGACCGTGGCGCCGGCGCCGATGCGGATCGATCCGATGCGGACCGTGTCGCCGTCGATCCAGTGCCCGGCCAGGTCGACCTCGGGTTCGATCGCGGCGCCGGCACCGATGTGGAGCATGCCGGTCACCGGCGGCAGGGTGTGGAGGTCGACGTTCGTGCCGATCTTCGCGCCCAGCGCGCGGGCGTAGTAGACGACCCAGGGTGCCCCCGCGAGGCCGACCGGATCGATCTGGTGCGCGATCTGCTCCGCGAGCCACAGCCGCAGGTGCACGCCGCCGCCGCGCGGGTAGTCCCCCGCTCGGACCCCGGCGAGCAGCAGCCGCGCGGCGGCGGCCGAGATCGCCATCCGCCCGAACGGAGTCGCGAACACGAGGAGCAGGAGGATGACGGCGACCGGCGAGGTCTCGGGGAGGAAGTCGAAGCCCGGGCCGAGCTGCAGCAAGACGCTGGCGGTCAGCAACCAGGTGATCCAGCGCGCCCCGCTCAACACGAACAGGGGGAAGCCGAGAAGCGTCTGCAGCAGCTGCATGCGACGCGGGGTGGGCCGGGCGGAGCTGTGACCTCCGGCATCCGCCCCGTCGTCGGAGGCGTCGTCGACGGCGTCGGCCATGCGCCGGAGCTTCGGCCGGTCGTACACGTCGGCCATCGTGAACTCGGGTGCGCGCGAGCGGATCCGCGACACGAGCTGCGCGGCGGCGAGCGATCCGCCGCCGAGCTGGAAGAAGTCGGCATCCTCGTCGCCCGGGCGCGCACCGAGGACGGCGAACCACTGCTCGGCGAGCCAGGCCGCCGTGCCGGAGAGGTGCGAGTCGGCTGCGCCGGTGTCCTCGAGCGGCCACGGCAGGGCGGCTTTGTCGACCTTGCCCGAGGTGCGGACCGGCAGGTCGGGCACCTCGGCGAGGAGCGGGATGAGGGGTGCCGGCAACGCCTCGGCGAGCTGGGCGCGCGCGGCGACCCGGTCGAACCCGTCGCGCGGCACGACGTAGCCGACGAGGACGGCCGCCCCCGAGTCGGTCTTCTGCACGACCACGGCGGCGCCGGCGATGAGGTCGAGGTCCTGCAGGGCCGCCTCGACCTCGCCGAGCTCGATGCGCCTCCCGCCGATCTTCACCTGATCGTCGACGCGCCCCTGGAAGACGAGGCCCTCGGGGTCCGCCCGCACCATGTCGCCGGAGCGGTACGCCCGCTCCCAGCCGAGGGTGGGCATGGCGGCGTACTTCTCGGCGTCCTTGGCCGGGTCGAGGTAGCGCGCGAGCCCGACCCCGCCGATGATGAGCTCGCCGACCGCACCGGGAGCCACCGGCATCCCGTCGGCATCGACGACCGCCAGCGACCAGCCGTCGAGGGGCAGCCCGATGCGGACCGGCCCCTCGCCGCCGAGGAGCGCCGCGCACGCGACGACGGTCGCTTCGGTGGGTCCGTAGGTGTTCCAGAGTTCGCGTCCCTCGCCGACGAGCCGCGCGACCAGTTCGGGCGGGCACGCCTCGCCGCCGAAGATCAGGAGGCGAACGTTCTCGACCGTGTCCTGCGGCCAGAGCGCCGCGAGCGTGGGCACGGTCGAGACGACCGTGATGCCGTGCCCCACCAGCCACGGCCCGAGGTCCTCCCCCGAGCGGACGAGCGCGCGCGGCGCGGGGACGAGGCAGGCGCCGTGGCGCCACGCGAGCCACATCTCCTCGCACGAGGCGTCGAAGGCGACCGACAGCCCCGCGAGCACCCGATCGCCCGGTCCGAGCGGCGCGTGCTGCAGGAACAGGCGCGCCTCGGCGTCGACGAACGCGGCCGCCGAGCGGTGGCTCACCGCGACGCCCTTGGGCACTCCCGTCGAGCCCGAGGTGAAGATGATCCACGCGTCGTCTTCGGGCCGCGGCGGCTCCTCCGCGCCGGGTTCCCCGACCGGGTCACCGTCCGAGGCGACGAAACGTCCGTCGAGACCCACCACGCCGCGGACGCGCGCCTCGCCGAACACGAGGTCGGCGCGCTCCTGCGGGTCGTCCGCGTCGACGGGGACGTACGCGGCGCCCGCGGCGAGCACCGCGAGGATCGACAGGTACAGCTCGCGCGATCCCGACGGCATCCGCACTCCGACGCGATCGCCGCGACGGACTCCGGCGGCACGCAAGCGCGACGCGCGACGGACGACCTCGGCGAGGACCTCGGCGTAGCTGAGCGCACCGGCGGCGTCCTCGAGGGCGGACGACTCGGGATGCCGCGCCGCGGTCGCCCGGAGGATGTCGATCAGTGTGCGGGGCTCGGGAGCCTCGCTCGATCGGTCGAAAACATCGTGCACAGCGTCGCCGTTCGGGTGGGGGCCGGTGTCTCTGCACGGAGTGCCGAGGCCACACAGGGTAGCGGGTCGAAAGAAACAGCCCGTGCCCGCCCCACCGGCATCCGCTCAGGCGGCCGCTTCGACCCGCTCCGCGAGACCGTCGATCGCTCCCCGGTACTCATCGAGCATGCGGTCCGCGCCCATCCGCGGCCGGGCGGCCAGCGCTGCGGCCCGATAGTCCGGACGGCGGGCGATGACCTTCGCCCATGCCCCCGCGATGGCCTCCGCGTCGTGAGGGGTGACCAGCCCGATCCCCGCCACGACGTGCGCCGAATCCCCCACGGCGGTCGTGACCGGGGTCGCCCCGCTCGCGGCGCCCTCGATGAGGCAGAGGGGCGACGCCTCGCCGAACGCGCTCGTCAGCGCGACGATGTCGGCCGCGCGGTAGACGCGCGGCATGTCGTCGCGAATACCCAGGCGGTGGATGCGCTCGGCAGGGGCGCCCGCCTCGGCGATCGCCGCCGTCAGCGCCGCGTTGTCGTCGGTCATTCCCGCTCCGCACATGAGGTACTGCGCACGGCTGTCCTTCGCCGCGTGCGCCCGGACCGCGCGGAGGAACAGCCCCGGGTCCTTCATCGCGTCGAAGCGCGCCGCGAAGAGGACGACAGGAGCGGTCGGCGCGATGCCGAGGCGGGTGCGCAGCGGCATCCGCTCGTTCGGCTTCGGACGGTAACGCGCGAGGTCGATCCCGTTCGGGATCACGAGGCGCTGCACGGACGGCGGGGTGAACCGCGCGTACGCGTCGCTCGTCGACTCGGCGCACGAGATGGTCGAGGTGAGACGACCGGATGCCGCCAGCTCCCCCAACCAGCGCATGGCTGCGCCCGAGTGGGTCGGGTCGGAGCGGTGCAGGCACGCCGCGATGGGTACGTCCGGCAGCAGCCCGTGGGCATCGAGGGCGAGCAGGAGCCCGAGGGGCTGCTCCTTGAGCGTGAGGATCACGTCGGCCTGCGCGACGGCGGCGGCTGCGACCTCGAGCTCTGCGGGCGTGAAGCTCTCGGGATCGGGGGCGACGGCGCTCGCCTCTCGGCCGAGATCCGAGACGTCGATGCCGGCCTCGCGCAGCCAGCGGTACCTCGGGTCGTCCGTCATGGGCTGCATCGCGCCCTCGCGACGGGCCTGCGAGGCGATCGACAGCACCGCATGGTCGTGCGAACCGTCGAGATGCAGTCCGGTCACGACGTTCGTGTGGAGCACCCGGGCACCGCCGGCGAACAGACCTTCGTAGAGCGAGAGGATGCGAGGACGACTCATTCCCCCATGCTCAGGGGGCATCTCGCGACGGCGATGAACCGCAGATGACCATCACGTGAAGATCAGCGTGAGGTCGTGACCGCCACCCAGGCCGCGTCCGAGAACGCCGTGATCCACACCGCGAACACGACGAGACCCACGAGGGTGACAGCGAGCCATGCCCAGAGCGGCGCGAGGCCGCGCCCGGTGCGACGGTGGACGATGACGGTGCGCCCGACGACGTAGACGCCGAGGGTGAGGACAGCGGCGAGAGCCGACCACCCCCACGCGAACGGCGCCTCGATCCCGCGTCGGCGGAGCGTGCGGTGATCGAGCCACGCGAACAGCACGGCGAACGCCACGAGGACGAGGTCGACGACGATGAGGGAGGCGAGACCGGCGACGATCCCGCCGGCCGGGGTCAGCCCCGAGGATGGCCCGCCGAGCCGGGCGAAGGCCGCGGCGTCGAGGAACACTCCCGTGTAGAGCGGCAGAGCGGATGCCGCGATGGCCGCCCAGATCCAGACGGTACCCGGACGGGCGGGCGCTGCGGCGACGGCAGCGGGCGCGGGATCCGGAGCGTCCGCCACGGCCTCGCCCGCTGCCGGGGCCACCGTGTCGGTCGCCCAGTCCGTGCCGTCCCACCAGCGCAGCTGCCCCGGCTCGCCGGGATCGGCGTACCAGCCTGCCGGCGCCTGGCGGCTCACCGACCGTCCTCGTCGCCGATGCCGGCGGCCGAGGCCAGCTCCGCTCCGGCGTGGGCGAGTTCGGCGAGAGCCGCTTCGCTCGGCGCCGGGGCGACCCCGGCGATGAGGTCCGTGAGGATCCGCACGTGTCGGCCGTGCGCGATCGCGTCGAGCGCCGACGCGCGGACGCAGTGATCCGTCGCGATACCGGTGACGTCGACCTCGACGACCCCGTGGGAGGTGAGGATGTCGGCGACCGTCTCACCGGCATCCGTCACGCCCTCGAAGAGCGAATAGGCGGGGATGCCCTGCCCCTTCTTCACGTGGTGGGTGACGGCGGAGGTGTCGAGTCCCGGGTCGTAGTCCGCGCCGGTGCTGCCGGCGACGCAGTGCACCGGCCACGAATCGACGAAGTCGGGGGCGGCAGAGAAGTGCCCGCCGTTGTCACCGTCGCCGTCGTGCCAGTCGCGGGAGGCCACGATCACGTCGTAGTCGTCGGCGTGGTTCTTCAGGTGGTCGGTGATCGCCGCAGCGACGGCATCACCACCGTCGACGCCCAGGGCGCCGCCCTCGGTGAAATCGTTCTGCACATCGACGATGAACAGGGCTCGGGTCATGTCTCGAGAGTACGACCAGATGAGGTCGGCAGTCAGCCCTGCGTCACCGTCGGCTCCGACTACGCTGGCGGGATGGCCGCCCCCGTCGCCCACACCCACACCACCGGCGGGATCCTCGCCGCTTTCGCACTCGACGTCGTCCTCGTCACGGTCTTCGCGGCGATCGGACGCGCCAGCCACACCGAGGCGGTATTCGCCGGGCTCGCGACGACGGCGGGGCCGTTCCTCGCGGCACTCGTCATCGGGTGGCTCGTGTCGCTGGCGTGGCGGTCGCCGAGGGCGATCGTCCGCACCGGCATCCCGGTGTGGATCGTCACGGTCGCCGGCGGCATGATCCTGCGGGCGCTGTCGGGCCAGGGGGTGCAGGTCGCGTTCGTGATCGTCGCGACGATCACCCTGCTCGTGATGCTGGTCGGCTGGCGGGCGATCGCCGCGCTGGTCGGACGCCGACGGCGCTGACCGTCGTCACGCGTCGAGCGTCCGTCGGTACTCGGCTCGTGTCATCTCCCCCGCGACCGGAGCCTCCGGCGCCTCGTCAGCGTCGACCCGCGACAGCTTCGACGGCCACCAGATGGCCTTTCCGATGTCGTACGCCAGCGCCGGCACGAGGAGCGAGCGCACGATGAACGTGTCGAGCAGCACGCCGAACGCGACGATGAACGCGAGCTGGACGAGGAACAGGATCTGGATGACGCCGAGTGCAGCGAACGTCGCCGCCAGCACGAGCCCTGCCGAGGTGATCACGCCGCCCGTCGCGACCAGCCCGCGAAGGATGCCGCGACGCGTCCCGTGGCGGACGGACTCCTCGCGCACGCGCGACATCAGGAAGATGTTGTAGTCGATCCCCAGCGCCACGAGGAAGACGAAACCGTAGAGCGGCACCGCCGGGTCGCCGCCAGGGAAGCCGAACACGTCGTTGAACACGAGTGCGCTGACTCCGAGTGCCGCCGCGAACGAGACGATGACGCTGAGGATCAGGAGCACGGGAGCGAGGATCGACCGCAGCAGCAGCATGAGGATCAGCAGGACCACCACGAGGATGACGGGGATGATGACCGTCCGGTCGCGGATCGACGTGTCGTTGGTGTCGAGGTCGACCGCCGTGGTGCCGCCCACGACGGCGTCGAGCGAGGTCCCGGAGATCGCCTCGCGCAGGTCCCGCACGGTGTCCTCCGCCGCGATCGAGTCGGCGGCGTCCGAGAGGGTCGCGACGAGCATGACGTCGCCGCCGTCGACGGTGGGTGCCGGCGCGGCCGTTCCGGGAGGTCCCTGCGCGGTGAGGACGAGCTGGCCGCCCTCGACGGCGACGTCGGCCTGGCCGGCAGGCGCATCGGCCGACACGACACCCACCGACTCGATGCCGGCCTGATCCGCGATGAGCTCCGCCGCATCGGGCGCCTCGGCCTCGGGGACGATGACATAGAGCGGGCTGCCGGATCCCGCCGGGAAGTGCTCGGCGAGGGCGGCCTGCCCGTCGCGGGCCTGAGACGCCCCGAGAACGAGCTCGCTCGCGGGAACGCCGTCGGCCTTCAACTGCGTCACACCGACGGATGCCGCGAGCAGCACGACCGTGGAGACGATCCAGACGATCCGCGCGCGGCGCGCGACGAACCGCGCGAGCCTCGCCCAGAGGCCTCGGGTGGGCTGGGTCAAGTCGACGGGGAGCTCTGTCATGCCCGCCTTGGGGATGAACGGCCAGAATGCCGCGCGCCCCACCAGGGCGAGGAGAGCCGGGAGGAACGTGAGCGCCGAGAGCATCGCGAACGCGATCCCGATCGAGGCGATGGGGCCGAGGGCGCGGTTGCTCGCGAGGTCACTGAGCAGCAGGCAGAGGAGCCCCGCGATGACGGTGCCGCCGGAGGCGAGGATCGGCTCGACCGCCCCCTTCCAGGCGGTGGTCGCGGCATCCCACCTCTTCCTCCCCTCCCCGATCGCCTCACGGAAGCGGGCGACGTAGAGAAGCGCGTAGTCGGTCGCGGCGCCGATGACCAGGATGAAGAGGATGCCTTGGACCTGGCCGTTGAGGACGACGATCTCGGCTTTGGCGAGCCACCACACGCTGAGGAGCGCGACGCAGAGGGCGAACACCGAGGTCAGCAGCACGAGGAGAGGCAGGAGCGGCGAGCGGTAGACGATCACGAGGATCACGAAGACGGCACCGAGCGCGACGAGCAGCAGCAGCCCGTCGATGCCGGTGAAACCGGTCGCGAGGTCCGCGGTGAAGCCGGCGGGGCCGGTCACCCAGGCCTTCACGCCGTCGGGTGCATCTGCAGCGACCAGCTCTCGAACCTCTCCGACGATGTCGGTCACCTCGCCCGAGGCATCGATCGAGACGACGACCTGCGCCGCTTCTCCGTCCTCGGACGGGATCGCCGGGGACACCTCCTGCACGCCGTCGAGGGCACCGATCTTGTCGGTGAGAGCCTGCACGTCCTGCAGCTGCGCGTCGTCGAGCGCGCGACCGGCGTCGAAGACGACGAGGGCGGGGATCGCATCGCCGCCGAGGAAGTCGTCCAGGCGCTCCTGCACCTGCGTCGACTCGGCGCTCTGCGGCAGGAAGCTCGACTGATCGTTGGTCGAGACTTCGTCGACCTTGCCGAAGTACGGTCCGCCGATCGAGCCACCGGCCAGCCAGATGACGACGAGGACGAGCGGCAGCGCGATGCGCAACCATCGGGAAGGCGTCGATGCAGGAGACATATACCTAGATTATCTAGATATACGCTTTTTCAGCAATATGTGTCATCGAGCGATCAGGCGCGGACGAAGTACGCGACGATGGACGCCCCCGTCGCCGCGAGACCCAGCGCAGCCCCGCCGATGGTGAGCCCCACGAGCAGGCGCAGCACGGGCGGGCGGCGCGTGAACCGCATCCGGTCGTGCCATCCGTGGCGGTACCAGATCTGCGCCTTGTGATCGGCGCCCACACGGGCCCGGTCTGCCTCCGAGAGGGATGCCGAGTTCACGTCGCCCTCGCTGTCGATCCAGCGAAGCGTGTGGCCGTCCTCGTCGAGGTACGCCTCCGCGGACAGCCAACTGCCGTCCGCTGCCCACACGATCACCGAGACGATTCCGAGGGCGAATGCCGCACCGAATCCGACCCAGGTGAAGATCTCGAGAATCGCATCGAGGGCTTGTGTCACCCGTGTGTCCTCTGTTCTGGAGCCACCTAAGGGAATCGAACCCTTGACCTATTCATTACGAGTGAATCGCTCTGCCGTCTGAGCTAAGGTGGCGCGCTTCGCTCGCGCGTTGCACGATTATCGATCTTACAGGGTCCGGAGGGATGCGGCGAACGCGGGACTCAACCGGCCTCGCAGCGGAGATCGCCAGCCGGGACTTTGTCGTCCTCGAAGTACGCGACGACAGCGTCATCGATGCAGGCGTTCCCCTTGTTGAAACCGGTGTGCCCCTCCCCTACCCGGGTGAGCAGGATGCCGGAGCTCAGCTGCTTCGCGAGGGCCGCCGACCACTCGTACGGGGTCGCGGGGTCGTTCGTCGTGCCGATGACCAGAATGGGGGCCGCGCCGTCGGCGTGGATCTCGCTCCGTGTGCCGGTCGGCGGGTACGGCCACGCGTCGCAGAGCGAGACATCCGATGTCCAGTAGGGCGCGAATGTCGGCGCCTTCTCTGCCACCTCCGCGTTCGCTGCGGCGACCACGTCGTCCGGATCGGCGGGGTAGTCCATGCAGTTGTATGCCGAGAATGCCTCCGTCGAATTGTCGAGGTACCTCCCGTCGTACCGGTTGTAATACCGGTCGACCAGCCCGAACATCTCGTCGGCATCCCCCTCGAGGACTGCGGTGAGCGCCGACGACAACGGCGACCAGTTGCCCTCGCTGTAGAGCGCCGAGATGATCCCCATCACAAGGGCATCGCCCCCCAGCATCCGGCCGTCGCTCGCTGTCAGCGGAGACGCGTCGACCGCGGCGATCGCATCGGAGAGCTGCTGTTCGGCGGTCGCGAGCGGGCCGTCGAACGGGCAGTCGGATCCGCCGACGCAACTCGTCAGGTACGCATCGAGCGCCGACTGGAACCCGATGGCCTGCCGCGCCCCGACGACCGCGCTGGGGATCGACGGGTCGAGTCCGCCGTCGAGCACGACACGGCCGACGTTCTGAGGGAACAGTTCGGCGTACGTCGCCCCGAGGAACGAGCCGTACGAGTAGCCCAGGTAGGACAGCTTCTCGTCACCGAGCACGCCGCGCAGGAGGTCGAGATCGCGAGCGGCGTTCTGGGTCGTGACGAACGGCAGGAGCCCATCGCTGTTGACCTCGCACGCGCGGGCGAAGGCCTCAGCGGCGGCGCGCTGTTCGCCCTCCCGCTCGGGTGTGCCGCGGGGGGCCGCAGGCAGATCGAAGAGGTAGTCGTCCATGGCGGTGGCGTCGAGGCAGCGGACGGCGGTCGATCGTCCGACGCCCCGCGGGTCGAAGCCCACGACGTCGTAGCTCTGGAGGAGCTCGTTCCCGACGGCGAATCCGGCGGACTGCTGCACGAGGTCGACGCCGCTGGCACCGGGCCCGCCCGGGTTCACGAAGAGCGACCCCTGCGACGTCCCGCCCGACGCGAGGCGCACGATGATGGACAGCTCGATGTCGCCACCCGCCGCGTCGGTCCAGTCGCGAGGCGCCGTGATCGAGGCGCAGTAGTAGTCGCCCTCGCCGATCCCACGGCACTTCTCCCAGGCGACCTTCTGGCCGTAGTACTCCTCGAAACCGGCCGGGGCACCCTTGGTGATCGGCGTGCGGTGCGGCGCGGCATCCGTATTCGCCTTCGGCGTGCACCCGACCAGCACGGCGGCGATCGTGCCTGCGGCCAAGAGAGCGGCCGCCGCGCGGCGCCAGGCTCCGCGGATCACTGGGTGCGTCCCGTCGCGACGGTGATGAGCATGCTCTCGAGAGCGAGGGCGGGGGCGGCGTTGCCCTGCAGGTTGGTCCGCGTCAGAGCGATCGAGTCGAGCACCGTCAGGGTGTGCTGCGGGGTCCAGGCCGCCGCGAGCGCCTCGATCTCAGCCGTCAACTCGCGATTGATGAGGTCGGTGTCGCGACCGAACTGACGCATCAGCGTGTCGCGGTAGAGGGACTCGAGGTCCGTCAGCACCCGGTCGATCCCGTCCCGCAGGCTGCGGGTCGCGCGCCGCTTCTGCTCATCCTCCAGGGCGCTCAGCTGACTGCGCACGGCAGGCGGCACGGCACTCCCGGGCGGCACGCCGAGGGTTCGGAGGAGCGAGTCGCGCTCACCTTCGTCGCGCGCCGCGGTGAGGGCTTTCGCGTCGTCGGTGGCGGACTGCACGATCGTCGCGGCGACCTCGACGGCGTCGCCGACGCCGCGGACGCGCAGGACTCCCCGGAGGGTGCGCTCACGACGCTCTCGGGATGCGGCATCCGTCGCCAACCGCTGCGCCATGCCGATGTGGCGCTGCGCGAGGCGCGCCGACTGCTCGGCGACCGCCTCGTCGACGCCGGTGCGCTGCACGATCAGTCGGGCGACGTCTGCGACGTCGGGTTCCCGCAGCCGGAGGATCCGGACGCGGGAGCGGATCGTGGGAAGGAGATCCGCGTCGCTCGGGGCGCAGAGGATCCACACGGTCTGCTCGGGCGGCTCTTCGAGGGCTTTGAGGAGGACGTTGCTCGTCCGCTCGACCATGCGATCGGCGTCCTCCATGATCATGACGCGGTATCGGCCGAGCGACGGCGAGAAGTACGACCGCTCGACGAGCGACCGGGCGTCCTTGATCGAGATGATGACGCCTTCGGTGCGGAGCGCTGCGAGGTCGGGGTGGGTCCGAGCCATCACCTGACGCATTGCGTTCTCATCCCCGGGCTCCGCGATGAGCGCAGCGGCGAACGCGTAGGCGAGGGTCGATCGTCCGGATCCGGGCGGACCGGTGATGAGCCACGCGTGCGACATCTGCGAGGGGTCGGATGCCGCGGCCCGCAACTGGGCGACGGCCTCATCCTGGCCCCAGACCTCGCCCCACGGGAGCACGTCGACAGTGGTGGCGGTCATGCCGTTCAGCCTACGAGGTGCCGGCGACCCTCAGGACGAGGGTGTGGACAGGCGTTCGGCGACTCGCGTTCGGATCGCCTCGGCGATGGCCTCGACCGGCTGGGTCGCGTCGACGACGAGGAAACGCTCGGGCTCGGCGTCGGCCAGCGCGAGGAACGCGGCGCGCACCCGTTCGTGGAACGCGCCCTTCTCGGCCTCGAGCCGGTCGAACGGCTTTTCGGCGGCATCCAGCCGCTGCCGCGCGGTCGCCGGGTCGACGTCGAGAAGGACGGTGACGTCGGGAAGAGCGCCTTCCGCAGCCCAGAGCGAGAGGTCGCGGATCTGGTCGCCGTCGAGCACACGTCCGGCGCCCTGGTACGCGACGGAGCTGTCGAGGTAGCGGTCCTGGATGACCACGTCACCGCGCGCAATGGCCGGACGCACGAGGGTCGCGACGTGATGCGCGCGGTCGGCCGCGTACAGCAGGGCCTCGGCGCGCGGCGCGATGTCTCCCCGGTGGTGCAGGACGATGTCGCGGATCAGAACGCCGACGTCGGTGCCCCCTGGCTCGCGCGTGCGGACGACGCTGCGGCCCTGCTCTCGGAGCCACTGCTCCAGCAGGGCCGCCTGCGTCGTCTTGCCCGACCCGTCGCCACCCTCGAGGGTGATCCAGAGCCCGGAGGTCACTTCTTCTTCGCCGCCGGCTTACGCGCCGCGGGCTTGCGGGTCGTGCGCTTGGGCGCGGGCCCCTTCGCACGCTTGTCGGCGAGCATCTGCACGGCGACCTCGAACGTGATGTCGTCGGCGGTCTGGCCGCGCGGGATCGTCACGTTCGTCGTGCCATCGGTGACGTAGGCACCGAACCGGCCGTCTTTGATGCGGATCGGCTTGCCGCTGACCGGATCGGGCTCGAATTCCTTGATCGAGGTCGCGGCACGGTTCGCGTACTTCGGCTGCGAGTAGATCTCGAGCGCCTGTTCGAGGGTGATGTCGAAGATCATGTCCTCGCTCTCGATGCTCCGCGAGTCGGTGCCCTTCTTGATGTACGGGCCGTAGGGACCGTTTTGCGCCGTGATGACGGTTCCCGACTCCGGGTCCGCCCCCACTTCGCGAGGCAGCGACAGGAGCTTCAGCGCGGTGTCGAGGTCGATCGTCTCGGGCGACATGCTCTTGAACAGCGAGGCGCGCTTGGGCTTCGGGGCGACGACCTTCTTCGCACCGCGCTTCGGCTTGACGTCCTCGGCGGGCGCCTCCTCTTCGGGGAGCACCTCTTCGAGATACGGCCCGAACCGGCCGTCCTTGATGACGACATCGCGGCCGGTCTCGGGATTCTGGCCGAGCACGCGATCACCGCCGACGGGCGCGTCGATCAGTTCGCGCGCCTTTGCGGGGGTGAGCTCGTCGGGTGCGAGGTCCTCGGGAACGTTGATGCGACGCGGCGTCTCGGGGTCGTCGCCGACGACTTCGAGGTACGGACCGTAGCGACCGAAGCGGAGGACCGCGACGTCGCCGATCTTCGTCGAGTTGATCTCGCGGGCGTCGATGTCACCGAGGTTGTCGACGATGTTGCGGAGGCCCACATGGCCTTCCGACCCGAAGTAGAACTCGCGCAGCCAGGCTGCCCGGTTCTGCTCCCCGCGGGCGATCGAATCGAGGTCGTCCTCGAGGGCGGCGGTGAAGTCGTAGTCGACCAGGTCGGCGAAGTGCTCTTCAAGCAGGCGCACGATGCTGAAGGCGAGCCAGCTGGGCACGAGCGCCTGACCGCGCTTCGAGACGTACCCGCGGTCGAGGATCACATCGATGATGCTCGCGAAGGTCGACGGGCGACCGATGCCGTGCTCCTCCAGCGCCTTCACGAGGGATGCCTCGGTGTAGCGGGGCTTCGGGCTGGTCGCGTGACCCTTCGGCTCGACGTCGGTCAGCCGGAGGGCGTCGCCGACCGCGAGCGCGGGCAACGCCTGCTCGTCGGCGCGGTCGTTGTCGCTGCGCTTCTCGTCGCGGCCCTCTTCGTAGGCCTCGAGGAAGCCCTTGAAGGTGTAGACGGTGCCGGATGCCGTGAACGTCGCCGTCTTACCGGCGGCATCCGCGTCGATCGTGACGGTCGTGGTCTCGTACTTCGCATCGGCCATCTGGCTGGCGACGGTGCGCTTCCAGATGAGGTCGTACAGACGCAGCTCGTCGCGGTCGAGTCCGGAGGTGACTTCCTGCGGAGTCCGGAAGTGCTCGCCCGAAGGACGGATCGCCTCGTGCGCTTCCTGCGCGTTCTTCGCGTTGTTGCGGTAGCTGCGCGGGTTGGCCGGCACGGCCTTGTCGCCGTAGAGGGCGACCGCCTGCGTGCGTGCCGCAGTGACCGCCTGCGCCGACAGCGCGGTCGAGTCGGTACGCATGTACGTGATGTAGCCCTTTTCGTAGAGCCGCTGCGCGACGCCCATGGCGTGCTTGGCGCTCATCGAGAGCTTGCGACCGGCCTCCTGCTGGAGGGTCGAGGTGGTGAAGGGCGGCTTGGGGCTGCGCGTGCCGGGCTTGGCCTCGACGCTGACGACGGATGCCGCAGCCGACGCCTCGAGCGCGGCGGCGAGCTCGCGGGCCTGCTCTTCGGTGAGGACCACGACGGCCTTCTTGAGCGAGCCGGTGTCGTCGAAGTCGGTGCCGCGGGCGAGGGGTGCGCCGTCGAGGCGGGCGAGGCGGATGGCGAACGCATCCGTTCCCTTGACCGCGGTCGAGTCGACGTCCCAGTACGAGGCGGAGACGAACGCCATGCGCTCGCGCTCACGCTCGACGACCATGCGGGTCGCGGCGGACTGCACGCGGCCGGCGCTGGTGCCCTGGCCGACCTTGCGGCGCGTGACGTCGGAGACGTCCCACCCGTAGAGGCGGTCGAGGATGCGACGGGTCTCCTGCGCGTCCACGAGGGCGTGGTCGAGTTCGCGGGTGTTCTTCACCGCGGCCTGGATGGCGTCCTTCGTGATCTCGTGGAAGACCATCCGCTTGACGGGGACCTTCGGCTTCAGGGTCTCGAGGAGGTGCCACGCGATGGCTTCGCCTTCGCGGTCCTCATCAGTGGCGAGCAGGAGTTCGTCGGCGTTCTTCAGAGCGCGCTTGAGCTCGGAGACCGTCTTCTTCCCTCGATCGCTCTCCACATAAAGAGGGGTGAAGTCGTTCTCGATGTCGATGGAGTACTTCCCGACGGAGGTCTTCTTCAGCTCCGCGGGGATGTCCTTCTTGTCGGCGAGATCGCGGATGTGCCCGACCGAACTCATGACTTCGTATCCATCACCCAGGTATCCCTGGATGGAGCGCATCTTCGTCGGCGACTCGACGATGACGAGCTTCTTGCCCTGTGCCACGTGGCGTCCTTTCTTCGTTGCACACCATACACACCGAGTTGTCAAGAGCACGCTGAGAGCCCTCGCCCCGGTGCCGGTCAGGGCGCCCCCGGCGGAGGCCCCGCGCGAGCGCGCGCCCGCGCGGCCAGGGGGCCGACGTCGAGGGAGACCTCGACCGTGGCGATGAGACCCTCGATGCGACACGCGGTGAGCGACGCGCCGACACGCCCTGCCACGTCCGCCGCCTGAGCACACGGCTCCCCCGCCACGAGGCCCGACGCCGTGTCTGCTGCCGCGAGCGCCGCGGCGTCGGCGGCTCCGGCCGCCCGAGCCGAGGAGGCCGCGGCAGCCCCGGCCGCGACGAAGCCGACCGCGAGCGTGGCCGTGACGGCGAGAACCCCGACCGTCGTCGCCGAACCCGCCATCAGCCGACCTCCGGTGCGGTGAGCGCGCACGACGACGCGCGGAGTTCGGGAAGCGGCAGCGGAACGCCGGCCGCCGCAACCAGGTCGGCGCACACCAGATCACCGTCGCGTCGCGTCGTCACCGACGCCCCCGCGGCGAGCGCGGTGGCCGCTGCGCGCACCCGATCGGCGGGCTCCTCACGCGCCGCGAGCCGCGCAGCCTGCGCGGCGGCATGTTCGAGCCGCACCTGCCGCCCTCCCACCGAGAGCGCCGAGACCGCAAGGACGATCACGAGGACGACGGCGGGGACCGTCACGGCGAACTCCGCCGCGACCGATCCCCGCTCGTCCCGCCTCATGAGACGGTGAGGGCGCGCCGGACCAGGTCGGTGAGGATGCCGCGCACCTCGTCCGAGCGCATGATGATCACCAGGAGTCCAGCGAAGGCCACGGCGGCCATCGTCGCGATGGCGTACTCCGCGGTCGCGGCGCCGGACTCGTCGGCGAACAGCTCCGCCGCGCGGCGGCGGGTCAGCGTGGGCAGGTCGTGGGTTGTCATGATCTCCTCCGATGGGTTGGGAATGGTGGGCACGTCTGGGCTCACAGCGTGAGCGGGGTGGTGGTGAGGACCGAGAGCAACATCGGTCCGACTCCGAGCAGCAGAAACGCCGGGAGGGTGCAGACCCCCAGCGGAAGCAGGAGGCGCCCGGAGAGGGATGCGGCCCGGAGCCGCCCCTCTGTCCGCGCTGCCTGGCGCCGGGCCGCGGCATCCGCTCGCAGCAGTTCGACGGCAGGCGCACCGGCGGAACGGGAGAGCGCGAGGACCGAGGTCGTCCCGGCAGTGGGCTCGATCCCGGACGCTGTGGAGACGACATCGAGTGCCCGGGGGATGGATACGCCGCCCGACAGGGCGATGGCGATCACTTCGGCGTCGAGCCCGGGGATCTCCTGCCCCGGTTGCGCACGGGCGACGAGGGCGCGGGTCCAGCGGTGAGTCGCCAGCATCAGGAGTCCGCCGGCGATGAGGCAGACAGCCCCGGCCGGCGTCGCCAGAGCGGAGAACGGGTCGAACCCGAGCGCGGCGCCCAGACCGAGGGCCACCAACGGAAGCCAGGCGATCAATCGTGCTGTCGTCTGAGGCTCGGCGAGCGCCGTGCGGACGTCGTCGCGCGCCTGGTGCGCGTCGCGGAGCGCCTCGGCCAGGCCTCTCAGGCTCACGGCGAGCGGTGCGCCGACGACGCTCGCCACCTGCCACGCCACCCCGATCTGCTGCCACGCGCCGCCCCGGTCGGTAAGCGCCGAAGCTGCCGTGCCCCCGGCATCCAGTCGTTCGCAGACGGCCGCCGCGGTGTCGTCCCCGGCGTCAGCCAGATGCCGCCACGCTGCGGTCGGTGCGATACCGGCCTGCAGCAGCACAGCGAGGCGCTGCACGACCGTGGCGACCGCTGCCGCGTCCGGGGGCGGAGCGGCATCCGTACGTCTGCGTAACCTCACGCGACCACCTCGATACCGAGTCGGTCGTCCCGCACGACGGGACGCGCGATCCCGGTGACCCGGCGAACACCGTCGCGACCGCGTTCGATGTGGACGACGGCACCGATGGCGCTGGCGGTCTGGCGGGCGAGGGCACGGTCGTCCATTCCGGCGAGTGCGCCGAGAGCCTCGAGTCGCGCCGGAACGTCGGCGAGGCCACTGGCGTGCACCGTTCCCGCGCCGCCGTCATGGCCGGTGTTGAGCGCGGTGAGAAGTTCGCGGACTTCCTCACCTCGACACTCCCCCACCACGAGGCGATCCGGTCGCATCCGCAACGCTTCCCGGAGGAGTCGCCCGAGCGCGATCGCGCCGACCCCCTCGAGGTTCGCCTGACGCGCTTCCAGCCGGACGTGATGCGGGTGGGCGATACGGAGCTCGGCGACGTCCTCGATCGTCACGATCCGCTCCGACACCGGGACGCGACCGAGGAGGGCTGCGAGCAGGGTGGTCTTCCCCGCTCCGGTCGCCCCCGTCACGAGCACGTTCGCGCGTTCGTCGACGAGCCTTTCGAGCCGGGCGCCCATGGCCGCGTCGAACGCGCCGCGGCGGCCGAGGTCGTCGAGATCGGGCATCCCCGTCCCCGGCAGCCGGATGGAGATCGTCGCTCCCGTGCACGAGATCGGCGGAAGGACCGCGTGAACACGCACGCCGTGCTCCCACCGCACGTCGGCACACGGGGTGGCGTCGTCGAGGTGGCGCCCGCCGAGCGCGATGAGTCCGACCGCGAGCTCACGCACGGCCTCTTCGCCGAGCGTCCACTCCGCCACGCGCTCCGCGCCACCGCCGCGGTCGACGTACAACCCCTCGGTACCGTTCACGAAGACATCCGTCACGGCGGGATCGGCGAGGTACCGACGGAGAGGTGACACCACGGGATGCCGCGGCACCGCTCGCGGCGCGGCGGCGGTGGCTCCGCCTCGAGGGGCGACGATGAACGGGTGCGACATGCCCACGACGCTAGGTGGGGCGTCGGATCGACGGCCCCGCCGGAACGCCCACGGTGAATGACCGGGCGGCAGCTGCGCGTGTGCAGGAAACGACGACGGGGCGTCGGATAAAAGAGGAGGGCGGCACCCATTGGGGGAAAGGGTGCCGCCCACGCGATCGCGCTTCAGGGGGGATCAGCGCGACCGCGAAGCCGAATCGATGTTCGGGCGGTAACGATCTTACGCTCATCCGTCGCGCCCGAGTGCCCGTTGCGCTCTTCGGTCGCCGCACCCACTATCGGAGGTAGTCGGGCCGCTGCCGAAAAATCTAGAGTTGCCGCATCGCCGCACACGGCCACGGAGGCCTGACGCAAAGGAGCGCCGCATGAGCAGCCAGATCGACCACCTCCTCACCGAGACCCGACGCTTCGCGCCGTCGGCGGACTTCGCAGCTCGAGCAAATGCCCAGGTCGACCTCTATGAGGCCGCATCGTCCGACCGCGAAGCGTTCTGGGCCGAGCAGGCCCGCACCCTCCACTGGCAGACGCCGTTCACCAAGGTTCTCGATTGGTCGAACCCGCCGTTCGCGACCTGGTTCGAGGACGGCGAACTGAACGTCGCTTACAACTGCCTCGATCGGCACGTCGAGGCAGGACTCGGCGACCGTGTCGCCCTTCTTTGGGAGGGTGAGCCAGGCGATGAGCGGCGCGTCACCTACGCCGAACTCACCGACGAGGTGAAACGCCTCGCGAACGTCCTGACCGATCTCGGGGTCGAAGCCGGCGACCGTGTCGCCATCTACCTGCCGATGATCCCCGAGGCCGTCGCCTCGATGCTCGCCGTCGCCCGCATCGGCGCGATCCACTCCGTCGTCTTCGGCGGCTTCTCGGCCGACAGCCTCCGATCCCGCATCGACGACGCCGGCGCCAAGCTCGTCATCACGAGCGACGGCGGCTACCGCAAGGGCAAGGCATCCCCGCTCAAGCCCGCCGTCGACCAGGCCCTCGCCGACCGCGGACACGGCCCGCAGGAGACTGTCGAGCACGTCCTCGTCGTCCAGCGCACCGAGAACGAGGTCAGCTGGCAGGAGGGCCGTGACCTCTGGTGGCACGAGGTCGTGCCCGCGGCATCCGCCGATCACGTCGCGCAGCCGTTCCCGGCCGAGAACCCCCTCTTCATCCTCTACACGTCGGGGACGACCGGGAAGCCGAAGGGCATCCTGCACACGAGTGGCGGGTACCTGACCCAGGCGGCGTTCACGAACAAGGTCGTCCACGATCTGCAGCCCGAGACGGACGTGTACTGGTGCACGGCCGACATCGGCTGGATCACGGGGCACACGTACGTCACGTACGGGCCCCTCGCCAACGGCGCGACGCAGGTGATCTACGAAGGAACGCCGGACACCCCGCATCCGGGCCGGTGGTGGGAGATCGTCGCGAAGTACGGCGTGACGATCCTCTACACCGCACCGACCGCGATCCGTTCGTTCATGAAGCTCGGCCGCAGCATCCCGGAGCAGCACGATCTGACGTCGCTGCGACTTCTGGGTAGCGTCGGCGAACCCATCAACCCCGAGGCATGGATGTGGTACCGCCACGTCATCGGCGGCGATCGGGCCCCCATCGTCGACACCTGGTGGCAGACCGAGACCGGGGCCATCATGGTGTCCGCCCTCCCGGGCGTGACCGAGACGAAACCCGGCAGCGCGCAGGTGCCGCTTCCCGGAATCAGCCTCGACGTCGTCGACGATCAGGGTCAGGAGGTCGGCAACGGCAACGGTGGTCTGCTCGTACTGACCGAGCCCTGGCCGAGCATGCTGCGCGGCATCTGGGGCGACCCGGAACGGTTCAAGGAGACCTACTGGGACAAGTTCGCCGCCCAGGGGTACTACTTCGCGGGCGACGGCGCTCGCCTCGACGAGGACGGCGACGTCTGGTTCCTCGGACGCGTCGACGACGTCATGAACGTCTCGGGGCACCGCCTCTCGACGACCGAGATCGAATCCACCCTCGTCGGCAACGAGGCCGTCGCCGAGGCAGCGGTCGTCGGCGCATCGGATGAGACGACGGGCCAGGCGGTCGTCGCGTTCTGCGTCATCAAAGAGTCGTACATGAAGGCGAACTCCCTCGACGGACTCGTCGACACGCTGCGCGCCTGGGTCGGGGAGCAGATCGGCCCCATCGCCCGTCCGCGGGACGTCTACATCGTGACGGAACTCCCCAAGACCCGCAGCGGCAAGATCATGCGACGTCTCCTCCGCGACGTCGCGGAGGGTCGAGAGGTCGGCGACACGACGACCCTCGCCGACACGATGGTGATGTCGACGATCTCGGGGCAGGTGACGAAGAAGTAAGTCGCTCAGCTCGCCGGGGTGGCGGGGACCACATCCCAGTGTTCGCGGATGAGGCCCCCGTCGACACGGAAGATGTCGAGGGCGCTGTACGGGTCGTCCGCTTTCGCGCCCTCGGCTTGGGACAGCGTCCACACGAGGTCACCGTCGGCGAGAGAGACGGTCGATTCCATCGCCGGGAAGGACGCTCCGCCGCTGAAGAAGCCCTTGAGAGCCGCCGTCCCGTTCGGTGCGACCGGGTTGTGTTGGAGGTAAGCCGGGTCGAACGCTCGATCCAGGATGCTGACATCTCGGTCGCGGAACAGAGTGTCGTACGCGTTCACCGCGAAGACCCGGTTCTTCTCCTCCTGAGCCTCGGTCGGCGCCGGTGACGGCTTCGCCGGCGTGTAGAGGTCACTGAACATCGTGTTCGTGTTGCCGCTCGCGGCCTTTCCCCGCGGGACCGGCTGGTCGAAGGTCCAGCGTTCGACGATCTTGCCCCTCGACAGGCGGAACACGTCGGCCGCAGCCTCCCCCGTTCGTTCATCCGAGGGGTCGGCGGTGATCTGGTAGTGGATCGCGACGAGGTCCCCGTCCGCCGCCGTGTGCTTGGTGACCATCTGCGCACCCGTGACTCGCTGGTGATCCGCCGCGAACTGGGCGAGCAGGCCCGCGGGTCCGGCCGCGGAGCCGGTTCCGTGGGCGACGGCATCCTTCGCGATACTCGTCGCGGCCGCCGCCTGCGCCTCCGCGGAATCGGGATCGTCGAACGCGACGGAGAACAGCCGCGTCACAACGGCCAAATTTGCCTGTTCCGTCGCGGTGTCCCCGCGACCCACGGTCGAACCACCGGTCGCCTCCGATGCGGCGACGGCGGCGGGTGAATCCGGCGGGGTGCTGCGGGCGGATGCCGCGGGCACGCCGGCGGCACATCCGGTCAGCAAGGCGGCACCCGCGAAGACGACCGCGGTGCGCAGAAGCAGGGGCGATGAGACGCGTGTGCTGGTCATGCCCTCAGCGTGGCGATGGCACCTGTGGGCCGATCACCGACCGGGTATCAGCTCGCTGAGAATGTGCACCCGGTTCAAGAAAGGGAGAAAACGACCTCGACCTCGACGGGACTGTCGATCGGCAGCGCGGCGACGCCGACGGCGGAACGCGCGTGACGACCGGCCTCGCCGAAGATCTCGCCCAGCACCGTGCTCGCACCGTTGATCACTGTGGGGTGGCCGGTGAATTCGGGCACGGATGCCACGAACCCCGTCACCTTCACGACACCGGTCAGCCGGTCGACCCCGCCGACGGCGGCCGCAGCGGCCGAGATGGCATTGAGGGCGCACTGACGCGCGAGCGAGGCGGCGTCGTCGACGGACACGAGGCCCTCACCGTCGCCGACCTTTCCGGTCGCCGGCATCCGCCCCTCGACCATGGGGAGCTGACCGGAGGTGTAGACGAGATCGCCGTGCACCTTCGCGGGCACGTACGCAGCGAGAGGCGGGACGACCTCGCCCAGCTCGATGCCGAGCTCGGCGAGACGTGCGGTGACCGACATCAGCCCTCACCGAACTGACGTGCGGCGACCGCCGCAGCACCCAGCCCGGCGTTCGCGGAGCCGTCACCACCCGAGGGGCGCTTGAAGTAGCCGACGAGGCCGCCTTCGGGACCGGTCACCACCTGCACGAGCTCCCACCCCTGCTTGCCCCAGCTGTTGAGGATGGCGGCGGTGTTGTGGATGAGCAGGGGCGTGGTCATGTACTCCCACGTGATCATTCGGGTCTCCCAGAGGTCGTCGCGGCGCGGCCCTGGCGGGCTCGACACAGGGAGCGTCACCGAGGCATCCCCCAGTTATCTCCTTTACCATCAGCCTATGCCCCACTCGAAACGTACGGCCACCGGTGTGCTCGGAGGCCTCATGGGCCTCGTCGGTCTCAGCACCGTGGCCGGTCTCCTCGTCACGGCGACCATCACTCCCGCGATCGCGGTGACCGGATATTCCGCGTCGAGCGCGATCCAGATGTTCGAGGACATGCCGAGCTACCTCAAGATCGAGAAGCTCATGCTGCCGACGACGATCTACGCGAAGAACAGCGCGGGCAAAGACGTCAAGCTCACCGAGTTCTACGACCAGAACCGCATCCCGGTGACCTTCGATCAGGTCGCTCCCGCGATGTACGACGCGATCCTCTCGAGTGAGGACAAGAACTTCTACACCCACGGCGGAATCGACCTCCTCGGCACCCTTGGTGCGCTAGCGCGGAACGCCAGCTCCGGCTCGAACCGCGGTGGATCCTCGATCACGCAGCAGTACGTCAAGAACGTGCTGCAGCAGACGTGCGAGGCCCAGGCCACCGATCAGGACCAGGTGGATGCCTGCTACAAGGAGTCCACGGCCAACCAGGGGACGTCGGGGTACCAGCGCAAGATCCAGGAGATGCGCTACGCGATCCAGCTCGAAAAGGAGTACTCGAAGGACCAGATCCTCATCGGGTATCTCAACATCGCTCACTTCGGGGGGTCGGCGTACGGGATCGGCGCCGCAGCGCGGCACTACTTCGACACCACTCCGGACAAGCTCACCATCGCTCAGGCCGCTGCGATCGCGGGCATGGTGCAGGAACCCAACGTGCTGCGCATCGACAAGCCGGCCGGGTCGACGACTGCCAAGGACGGTACGCCGCTCAACGGCGCAGGCGACGGCTACAAGCTGACGAAGGTCCGCCAGGACTACGTGCTGGACCGCATGTTGAAGGACAAGAAGATCACGCAGGCCGAGCACGACGAAGCCGTGGCCGCGCCGATCACGCCGAAGATCACGTCGCGTCCGCAGGGATGCTCCGAGGCGAAGGGTTCGGAGTTCTTCTGCGCCTACGTCACCTCGATCATCCGGAGCGACCCCGCCTTCGGCAAGACCCCGGAGGAAGGGATCGCCGCCCTCCGCCGAGGCGGGCTGAAGATCTACACGACGCTCGACACCTCCCTGCAGAAGGCCGCGAACAAGGCGATCAGCGTCGTGCCCGCCGATGTGCCGTACATGAACCTCGGCGCGTCCGGGGTGCAGGTGGAGGTCGGTACTGGCCGTGTCCTTTCCATGGTCCAGAACCGGCCGTGGAGCGACCAGCCCGACAACGTCACGAACACGCAGGTCAACTACAACGTCCGCAACAAGAACGGCGGCGGCGGTCACTCGGCCGGGTCGACGTACAAGGTCTTCAGCCTCATCAACTGGATGCAGCAGGGGCATTCGGTCAACGAGATGGTCAACGGACGCGTCGGCAAGAAGACGGTGGAGACGTGCGACGGGAACACCGAGACAGTCTGGACCGGTTCCGGCAAGGCGCCCGACGGCTCGAACAAGGTAAACAACTTCGAGAACAACCGCGGCTACACCGGCACCGTGGCGCGTTTCACCAAGGACTCCCTGAACTCCGGCTTCCTGTCGATGGCGGAGAAGATCTCGGTCTGCAGCACGAATGAGGTCGCAGGCCAGCTCGGCGTGACGTGGGGCGATGGGACACCTCTGACGGAGGTCCCGAGCTACTCGGCCGACCTGCCGAACCGGCCCTACAACGTCCTCGGTTCGTCCGCGGTCGCCCCGATCGACATGGCCAACGCGTACGCGACGATCGCCTCGAACGGAACGCTCTGCGCGGCCAAGGCCATCGACCGTGTGGTCGACGCCGACGGCAACGAGCGGCCGATCCCCGACACGAAGTGCGAACGGAAGCTCAGCGAAGACGTCGCCGCCACCGCCGCGTTCGTCCTCCAGGGCGTCATGACGGCGAGCGGAACCGGCAGCGGCGCCCGCACGTTCGACGGCGTGCCGATCTTCGGGAAGACGGGCATTCACGAATACATCCACACCTGGATGATCGGCTCCAGCACCAAGGTGACGACGGCCGTCTGGGTGGGCAACGTCGATGCGGTGAAGAAGAACGGCAAGCGTGTGAACGTGCGCCTCTCTGAGCATGTGGAGAGCGGATACAAGCTCTCCCGCATCCGAAACTCGATCTGGCCCGCCATGCAACGCGCCGCCAATGCGGAGTTCGGCGGCGGGGCGTTCCCGAAGCCGTCGGCGGAGCTGACGAAGCGTTCGTTCGCACAGTTGCCGAGCGTCATCGGGCTCGACGTGGACGCCGCGACCGAGCGGATCGAGGACGCCGGCTTCAGCGTCACGGTCGGCGACCCGGTGCCGTCCCCCGAGGCCGAAGGCACGATCGTCGAGCAGTCGCCCGGCGCCGGCCGCGTGGTGTCGGGAACGACGGTCACGATCAACCCCAGTGACGGGGAAGGCGTCGTCGTCCCGGGAGTCAGCGGTACCCCGCAAGACGCGACCTCCGCGCTCAGAGCCGCCGGATTCACGAACGTGACCCAGAGCTGCGAGGACAACGGGGGCGCCCCGGACCAGGGCGTCGTCACAGGGACGGATCCGGCCGCCGGTGAGACCGTGTCTCGCGACACCCCGATCACCGTCAACTACCAGTCGAAGAACTGCGACGGCGGCGAGGGCGACGACAGCAACAAGCCCGGCAACGGCGGCAACGGCCCCGGCAACGGCAACGGCCCGTGAGGCCCGCCGCACAGACCGCCCTCACTACGCTCGGCGCGGTGGGGGCGGTCGGCGTCGCCGCCGGTGTCTGGGGCGTCGGCATCGAGCGCTACCTCTTCACGCTGCGCAGGCACGAGCTCGCGGTCCTGCCCCCGGGCAGTCCGTCCGTGACGGTCCTCCACCTGTCGGACGCGCACATGGCGCCCTGGCAGCACCGCAAGCAGCGGTGGATCGCGGACATCACCGACCGCGTGCAACCCGACCTCGTCATCAACACGGGTGACAACCTCGGGCACCCCGACGGTCTTCATGGCCTCCGTACGGCCTTCTCCCCTCTCCGCGGCGTGCCGGGCTTCTTCGTCCACGGCTCGAACGACAAGATCGCCCCCAGTGCCCGCAACCCTTTCAAGTACTTCTCCGGGCCGTCCACGGATGTGGAGTTCACCCCGTCGCTCGACACGGACGCACTCGACGAGTTCCTCACCGGCCTCGGCGAGACCCAGATCGACAACACAGCGGCCAGCGTCCGAATCGGCGGAGTGCGCATCGACGCGCTCGGTGTCGACGACGCTCACCGCGAGCTCGACGACCTTCCTGCCGCCACGGCCGCGTTCCGTGCCCTGGGCGACGACACCGCCCGAGTTCGTCTGGGCGTCACCCACGCACCGTACCGACGGGTGTTGGACGCCTTCACGGATGTCGGCACCGACCTGCTCCTCGCCGGTCACACGCACGGCGGCCAGGTCCGCATCCCGTTCGCGAAGAAGGCACTCGTCTCGAACTGCGACATCCCCCTCGACCAGGCACGCGGTCGGAGCCTCTGGACCCACGACGGTCGGAGCGTCCCGCTGAACGTCAGCGCAGGCCTCGGACACTCGATCTACGCGCCCATCCGCTTCGGCTGTCGACCCGAGGCATCCGTCCTCGTCCTGCGGGCTCGACGTGCGGCCGATTCGCCCGAGAGGCAGTCGGCAGGGTAGACTCGGAGGGTTGCCACGGGGTGTGGCGCAGCTTGGTAGCGCGCGTCGTTCGGGACGACGAGGCCGCAGGTTCAAATCCTGTCACCCCGACTGCAGAGAGGCTCCGCCGGATACCGGCGGGGCCTTTCGCATCCCTCCTCGGAGGGGCCATCGCACCTCCCGCGAAACGGAGCATCATGACCTCTCCCCGCCTCGTCGCCTTCGACCTCGACGACACGCTCGCCCCGTCGAAGACGGCGATCGATCCCCGGATGGGCGACCTGCTTCTGCGACTCGCCGACCGGGTCGAGGTCGCCATCATCTCGGGCGGGCAGCTGCAGCAGTTCCAGACACAGGTGGTCGATCGCCTTCCCGAGACGGATGCCGCGACCCTCGCCCGCCTGCACCTCATGCCCACCTGCGGCACGCAGTACTACCGGCTCACCGAGGCCGGGATCGAGACGGTCTACGCCCTGTCGCTCACCGACGATGAGAAGGCCCGCGCCCTGGCCGCCGTTGAGGAGGAGGCGAAGCGCCTCGGCCTGTGGGAGAGCGAGACGTGGGGTCCGATCCTCGAGGACCGCGGCTCGCAGATCACCTTCTCCGCTCTCGGCCAGTCCGCTCCCCTCGAAGCCAAGACCGCGTGGGACCCGACGGGCGAGAAGAAGAACACCCTCCGCGACGCGGTGGCCGCCCGCATCCCGGATCTCGAGGTCCGCTCGGGCGGGTCGACGTCGGTCGACATCACTCACCGCGGTATCGACAAGTCGTACGGCATGAAGAAGCTCGCCGAGCAGACCGGGATCTCCCTCGACGACATGCTGTTCGTCGGCGACCGGCTCGACGAGCACGGCAACGACTACCCCGTCCTGGCGATGGGCGTCACCTGTCACGCCGTGGAGGGTTGGGAGGACACCGCAGAGTTCCTCGACGAGCTGATCCCTACCCTTCCCGCGCGCTGACGCGTCAGGGCCTCAGCGCAGCCGCTCCCCCGACTCGCGCAGGTAGCAGCGCGCGCACATCGACTCGTAGGTGACCCGGTCGGGTGACAGCTCGTCAATCGCGACCTGGTCACCGTCGAAGACGAACCGGCCGCCCACGAGGCGCGCGTTGAAGAGCGCCTTACTGCCGCAGCGGCAGATGGTCTTGAGCTCTTCGAGGCTGTGGGCGAGCTCCATGAGTCGCGCCGACCCGGGGAACGCACGGGTCTGGAAGTCGGTGCGGATGCCGTAGGCCAGCACCGGGATGCCGTCGCTCACCGCGACCCGCAGAAGGTCGTCGATCTGCTCCGGCTGCAGGAACTGCGCCTCGTCGACGAGCAGGCATGCGACATCCGTCTGGACGTCCGGCACGAGCGCCGCCTCGGCCTCTCGCTGCACGCGCCTGCGATGCACGGCGAACAGCTCGCGGGCGTCGTCCTCGGGTCCGATGAGGAAGTCGACCGTTCGCTCGACGCCCAGGCGGCTCGAGATCTGGTCGGCGCCCTTCGTATCGATCTCGGGCTTGGCCAGCAACACGTGCTGGCCGCGTTCCTCGTAGTTGAACGCGGCCTGCAGCAGAGCCGTCGACTTGCCGGAATTCATCGCGCCGTAGCGGAAGTAGAGCTTCGCCACGGGCGCGACTCAGACGTTGATCTGCAGGGCGGCTGCGGTCTTCTGCACGACCTCGTGCGCCGTCTCGGGTGCACTGTTCAGCGTCTGCCCGTACGTCGGGATCAGGGTCTTCAACGTGGGCTCCCACGTCGCGATGCGGTCGGGGAAGCACGTCTTGAGGAGGCCGAGCATGATCGAGGCGCCCGTCGAGGCACCCGGCGATGCGCCGAGGAGCCCGGCGATCGAGCCGTCGGCGGAACTGACGACCTCGGTGCCGAACTGCAGTACGCCGCCCTTCTTCGGGTCCTTCTTCATGACCTGCGCGCGCTGGCCGGCCTGCAACAGCTCCCAGTCCTCGTCGCGTGCGCTCGGCATGAAGTCGCGGAGCGAGTCGACCTTCTTCGCGTGCCCCTTCAGCAGCTCGCTGACGAGGTACTTGATGAGACCGGGGTTGTCGATCGCGACCTTCAGCATCGGGAGGATGTTGCCCGGACGCACCTGCGCGACGATGTCCGTCATCCGGCCGTTCTTCAGGAACTTCGGGCTGAACGTCGCGAACGGACCGAACAGGAGCGACGCCTCACCGTCGACGACGCGGGTGTCGAGGTGCGGCACCGACATGGGCGGCGCGCCGACGGATGCCTGCGAGTAGACCTTCGCCTTGTGCTGCGCGACGAGCTCGGGCTTCGAGGTCTTCAGCCACTGACCGCCGATCGGGAAGACGCCGTAGCCGGAGATCTCGGGGATGCCGGAACGCTGCAACAGCTTGATCGCCCAACCGCCGGCGCCCACGAACACGAAGCGGGCGCTGACCTTGCCGGGCGTCTTGCCGACCGTGTGGCGGTAGGTGACCTCCCAGGTGCCGTCCTTCTGGCGGCTGAGGTTGCGCACCTCGCGGTTGGTCTCGACATCGACACCCTGTTCGGCGAGGTGGGCGAACAACTGGCGGGTCAGGGCGCCGAAGTCGACGTCGGTGCCGGCCGGCACGCGGGTCGCCGCGAAGGGCTCGCCCTTGCGGCGGTTCTTCATGAGCAGCGGTGCCCACTCGTGGATGACGCGCGAGTCCTCGGAGTATTCGATGCCGGCGAACAGCGGCTGCTGCTTGAGGACCTCGTAGCGCTTCTTGAGGAAAGCGACATCCTTCTCACCGCGGACGAACGTCATGTGCGGGGTTGCGTTGATGAAGGTGGCGGGCTCGTCGAGGACGCCCTGCTCGATGAGCGCACTCCACAGCTGCCGCGACTGCTGGAACTGCTCGTTGATGCCGATGGCCTTCGCGGGATCGATCGTGCCGTCGGAGGCTTCGGGCGTGTAGTTCAGCTCGCAAAGGGCCGCGTGACCCGTGCCGGCGTTGTTCCAGGCGTTCGAGGACTCCTGTGCGACCTCCGAGAGCCGCTCGAAGACACCGATCTTCCAGTCCGGCTCGAGCTGCTGCAAGAGGGTCCCGAGGGTGGCGCTCATGATGCCCCCGCCGATCAGCAGGGCGTCATAGGTCTTCGTCGGACTCACGGACGCGGAACTGGCCGCTGCGGCGTTCTCGGCTGCGTGATCGTCTGCTCCGGATTTGTCAGTCACGGTCATCCAGTCTACGTCGCCGCCGTGGGCGAGGACGCCGTCTCAGGGCCGTTCCAGCGGCAGGAAAGGAGGTTCTTTCCCCAGGTGAAAGGCGGATGCCGGGGCGGCTGGCGCGCGGGCCGGGCCCCGGCATCCGTCCTCAGACGCGGGCGGCCAGGTTCGCCGCGACGAGCTCAGCGATCTGGACCGCGTTGAGCGCTGCGCCCTTGCGGAGGTTGTCGTTGCTGATGAAGAGCACGAGGCCCTTCCCCTCGGGCGCGGACTGGTCGGCGCGGATGCGTCCGACGAGGCTCGGGTCGGCTCCGGCCGCCGCGAGCGGGGTCGGGACGTCGGCCAGGGCGACACCGGCCGCATCGGCGAGGATCTCGCGCGCACGATCGGGGGTGATGTCGCGGTCGAACTCGGCGTGGATCGAGAGCGAGTGGCCCGTGAACACGGGGACGCGCACGCACGTGCCGGCGACACGGAGGTCGGGCAGCTCGAGGATCTTGCGGCTCTCGTTGCGGAGCTTCTTCTCCTCGTCGGTCTCGTTGTCGCCGTCGTCGACGAGGCTGCCGGCGAACGGGATGACGTTGAACGCGATCGGCGCGACGTACTTCTGCGGCTCGGGGAAGTCCACCGCGGCACCGTCGTGGACGAGCCCTATGGCGCCGCCCTGGGCGACCACGGACTCGACCTGGCCCAGGAGCTCCTCGGCGCCGGCGAGGCCGGAGCCCGAGACCGCCTGGTACGTGCTGACGGTGAGCCGGACCAGCCCCGCCTCGACGTGCAGCGGCTTCAGCACCGGCATCGCCGCCATGGTCGTGCAGTTCGGGTTCGCGATGATCCCCTTGGGCAGGTCCTCGATCGCGTGCGGGTTGACCTCGCTGACGACGAGCGGCACCTCGGGGTCCATGCGCCACGCGCTGGAGTTGTCGATGACGACCGCGCCGGCCTCGGCGAAGCGCGGAGCGTGGGCGCGGGATCCGGTGGCCCCCGCCGAGAAGAGGGCGATCTGGATGCCGGTGGGGTCTGCCGTCGCGATGTCCTCGACGACGATCTCGCGGCCATCGACCTCGATGGTCGAGCCGGCGGAGCGGGCCGTGGCGAACAGGCGCAGCTCACGGATCGGGAACGCCCGGTCGACGAGGATGTCGCGCATCACCGTCCCGACCTGGCCGGTGGCGCCGACGACGGCGACGGAGAATCCCGATTCGGAGAAGACGGTCATGGTGCGGTTCCTCGAGGGTGCGGCGCCGCGCGCGACGGACGTCGAGCGCGGGAAGAGCGGGTTCCGGCGATTCTAGCGGCCGCGTCAGCGGCCGGTGCCGGCGTGGACGACGGCCTCGGCGTCGCCGTCGAGGCCGTAGGCCGTGTGCACGACGCGGGCCGCGCCCGCGAGGTCGTCGCCGCGCACCACGACCGAGATGCGGATCTCGGATGTCGAGATCATCTCGATGTTGACGCCCGTCGTCGACAGCGCCTCGAACAGCGTCGCGGAGACACCCGAGTGCGTGCGCATGCCGGCGCCGACGACCGAGAGCTTGCCGATCTGGTCGTCGTGCACGACCCTGTCGAATCCGACCGCGCTCTGTTCGACCGACAGGGCCCGCAGTGCCGTCGACGCCTCGGCCTTGGGGAGGGTGAACGAGATGTCGGTGCGACCGGTCGCCGCGGCCGACACGTTCTGCACGATCATGTCGACGTTCGCGCCGGACTTCGCGACGATCTTGAAGATGTCGGCGGCCTTGCCGGGAACGTCGGGGACGCCGACGACCGTGATCTTGGCCTGGCTGAGGTCGGTGGCGACACCGGTGACGATGGGCTCTTCCATCTCTTCTCCCTCTTCGTGGTTTGGGGCGGTCATCCCCGCACCGAGAACATAGGTGCCGACGCCCGAACTGAAGGTCGAGCGGGCATGGATCATGACGCCGTGACGTCGGGCGAACTCGACGGCGCGGATGTAGAGCACCTTCGCCCCGTTGGCGGCGAGTTCGAGCATCTCCTCGGACGTGACGGTCGCGAGCTTGCGCGCCTTCGGCACGACGCGCGGGTCGGCGGTGAAGATGCCGTCGACGTCGCTGTAGATCTCGCAGACGTCGGCGTTGAGGGCGGCTGCGAGTGCGACCGCGGTCGTGTCGGATCCCCCGCGACCGAGCGTGGTGATGTCGCGGGTGTCGCGGCTGAAGCCCTGGAAGCCCGCCACGATGACGATCGCACCCTCATCGAGGGCCTCGCGCACCCGGACCGGGGTGACATCGACGATCCGCGCGGATCCGTGCGAGCTGTCGGTGATCATGCCGGCCTGGCTGCCGGTGAACGAGCGCGCTTCGAAGCCCATCGAGTTGATGGCCATGGCCAGCAGAGCCATCGAGATGCGCTCACCGCTGGAGAGCAGCATGTCGAGTTCGCGCGGCGCCGGCAGCGGCGAGACCTGGGAGGCCAGGTCGAGCAGTTCGTCGGTCGTGTCGCCCATCGCGCTGACGGCGACGACGACGTCGTTGCCGCCGCGGCGGGCGTCGACGATCCGCTTCGCGACGCGCCGGATGCTTTCGGCGTCGGCGACGGACGAACCGCCGTATTTCTGGACGATCAGGGCCATGTCGGATACTCCCGGGTGGATGCCGGGCAGAGCCGGCGGGCGGTGACTCACGCCTGGGCACCATCCTACGGAGCGCCCCGTGCCGTCACCGCCATGTGACGCAGGGACCGGCCGCGTCGGAGCGCTCACCTAGGCTGGGAAGCATGGGACGACGCCAGTTCTTCACGTCGCTGCAGGCCCTCGTCCGCTCCCCCGAGAACTCGGCGCCGCACACCGAGATGCTGCCGGTGATCGACGACGCGTTCGCCGTCGGAGTGCTGGACCTCGGCATCCGGATCGGCGAATCGATGCTCGCCTCGGGAGCGCCCGCGAGCGAGGTGACCCTCACGATCGTCCGGGTCGCCGGCGTGTACGGGCTCGACCCGGTCCACGTCGACGTCAGCTACAACTCGATCACCGTCGCGCATCACCGCAGCGGCGCCGACCGCCCCATCACGCTCATGCGGGTCGTCCGCAGCCAGGCTCCCGACCACGCTCGCTTGCAGCGGTTGCAGGCCCTCGTCGCCGAGATCCGCAGTGGGATGCCCGTCGACGCCGCCCGCGCAGAGTTCCGCATCGTGCGTCGCACCCCGTTCGCGTACCACCCGCCGGTCATCGTCGGCGCGCAGGCGCTCCTCGCCGTCGGCGTCGCCCTGATGTTCGGGGCCAACTGGCTCGTGATCCTGCTCTCCTTCATCGCGGCGGGCGGCGCGGCGGTCACCCAGTTCCTCCTCGGCCGCGCCCACGTGCCCTTCTTCTTCAGCCAGATCGCGGGCGCTTTCGTCCTCACCCTCATCGCCGCCGCCGCACCCGGTCTCGAAGCGACCGGGTGGTCGGCGGCACAGGACATCCGCCCGACGGTCATCGTCGCGTCGGGCATCGTCCTGATGCTCGCCGGGCTCACGGTCGTCGGCGCGGCGCAGGACGCGATCGACGGGTTCGCCCTGACCGCGACGGGCCGCATCCTCGAACTCACCACTCAGACCCTCGGCGTCGTCCTGGGCATCCTCGCCGGCCTCGAGACGGCGCGGGTCGTCGGCGCGGGAATGGACGTCCCCAACGACTCCCTCCCCTTCGGAGCGCTTCCGCTCCAATTCGCGGGAGCCGCCCTCATCGCCGTCTCCGTGACGATCTACAACGGTGCGGGACTCCGCGTCGTCGCGGTCAGCGTCGGGTTGAGCGTGGTCGCGTGGGCCGGGTACACCGCGGCATCCACTCTCGGATTCGACACGGCGGCAGCGAGCGGCGTCGGTGCGTTCGTCGGCAGCCTCGTCGGGATCGTCGCCGCGTATCGCCTGCACGTGCCCTCCGTCGCGATCACGACGGCCGCCATCTTGCCGATGGTCCCGGGGGCGGCGGTATTCCGCGGTCTCCTCGGCGTCGTCGAGTCCGGGCAGAGCACGGTCACGCTGCTCACGGGCTTCACGACCCTCGCCTCGGCGGCGACCGTCGGGATCGCGCTGGCAGTCGGCGCGTCGCTCGGCATCTACGTCGGGCAACCCCTGCGCGCATCGCTCGGCACGGTCATCCGCGCCCGCGCCCGCGAGCGGTCCTGACCAGGTGGCGGCGCCGCGCACGCAATAGGCTCACGGTATGAGCTCCCCCGGTGACGAGATCTGGAACCGCGCCCTCGAGTACGACGTTCCCGTGACCCAGCCGGGCGATCTCGCGGTCCGCCGGGTCCTGACCTTCCACGGCGTGGTTCAGAACGCCGGGCTCTGGGACGCGATCGAGACCCACGCCGCCGATGAGGAGTTCCCCCTCGACGCGATCGCCGACGGCTACCGCGCGCTCGGGCTGGAGGCCACCGCAGAAGCCGTCGACCGCGCGGCGGCCGAATACGAGCAGACGGCCGGCATCGGCGACGACGACGCATGGGGCGAAGCCGAAGAGCGTGTCAACGAGGATTACCGCATCGAAGAGGAAGACATCGCTGCGGCGATCGAGCGGACGCTCGCGCAGGAGCCGGAGCTGTTCGCCCCAACGAGCTGACCGTCAGATCGCGCGACGGCCTTCGAAAGCGCGCCCGAGGGTGACCTCGTCGGCGTACTCGAGGTCGCCGCCGACCGGCAGGCCGGACGCGAGCCTGGTGACGCTGATCTCGAGAGTGCGGAGCAACCGGCTGAGGTAGGTCGCGGTCGCTTCGCCTTCGAGGTTGGGGTTGGTGGCGAGGATGACCTCGGTCACCGTGCCGTCGGCGAGGCGCTGCATGAGCTGCGTGATACGGAGGTCGTCGGGGCCGATCCCCGCCATCGGGCTGATCGACCCGCCGAGCACGTGATAGAGCCCGTGGAACTCGCGGGTGCGCTCGATGGACGACACGTCCTTCGCATCCTCGACCACGCAGATGAGAGTCCGGTCGCGGCGAGGATCGCGGCAGATGGAGCACTGCTCCTGCTCGGACACGTTGCCGCAGATCTCGCAGAACCGCACGCGCTCGCGGAGCTCCGAGAGCAGGACCGCGAGCCGTGACACGTCGAACGACGGGGTCTGCAGGATGTGGAACGCGATGCGCTGGGCCGACTTCGGACCGATGCCGGGAAGGCGGCCGAACTCGTCGATCAGGTCTTGGACGATGCCGTCATACATGGGTCAGTTGAACCTCGTCGGAGGGGTATACGGCTCTTCCCGCACGAAGCGCGCACCCAGCAGCTGGCGGACGGCGGCCTCGCCGACGCGCTCGATCCCACCGGGACGGGGGCCTCGCTGCGGCTCGGGCGCGAGGCGGGGCGGGGCCGTCCGCACGGGAATCGGCGCGTCGGCATCCACCGGAGGCGGCACGTCGTCTTCGTCGTCGTCGTCATCGGGCGCGTCGGCGGGGAGCACATCGCCTTCGCGCTGGACGGTCAGCGTCCGGATAGGGGCGGGCGCGGCATCCTCCGGCTCGTCGTCCACGGCGAATTGGGCCGCGGGCGCGGCATCGTCCGTAGGAATCGGCGCGACCGCCCACTCCGTGACGGGCGCTGCCGCAGCAGGCGCAGAACGCGGCGCCGATGCGGGAGGGGATGCCGCGGCGGGAAGCCCGTAACCGCCCTCGGGAGCGTCGGGTTCGGGCGGGACATCGGGGCCCACACCACCCGGGGGCGGCGGGGTGGGGTCGGTGTCGTGGCGGGTCAGGTACTTCACCCGCACACCCAGGACGGCGAGGATCGCCGTCCGCAGGTCCTCGCTCGGGCCTTTGCCGGCCGTCAGCTTCTTGAACGACTGCACATCGGCGTGACTCTGGAAGGACAGCGTGAGGATGTCGCCCTCGGCGTACGCCACCGGTCGTGACGCCGTCGCGATCATCCACGAGGTGCGGCTGAGGTCTTCGAGCCGGCGCAGGATCTCGGGCCACGAGTCGCGGATCTGCTCGAACGTCACCGGGCCGGTCGGAAGCGGCGGTTCGGGCGACGCGGCCGGGGCGGGTTCGGACGACGCGATGGGGGTCGCAGGAGCGGGCTCCGGAGTCGGCACCGCGGGAGCGGGCGTCTGAGCAGCCGGTGCAGGAGCGACGCGCGTCGTCTCGGTGCGGGGGGCCTCGGTACGGGGGGCCTCGGTTCGGGGGGCAGCGGCGGCCGGGACGGCCGGCGCGGATTCACCGGCATCCGTCGTCGCGGCCAGGACGCGGGCCACGAGCAGTTCGAGCTGCAGGCGCGGCGAGGTCGTGCCGGTCATGTCGTCGAGAGCCGTGACGACGAGGTCGGCGATGCGCGACAGGCGGTCGGTGCCGAACGAGGCCGCCTGACGCGCCATGCGCTCGAGCTCGTCCACCGGGACGCCGCGGAGCACGGCGCGCGCGCCCTCTCCGGTCGCGGCGACGATGATGAGGTCGCGAAGACGCTCGAGCAGGTCGTCGACGAAGCGGCGCGGGTCCTGGCCGGTCTGCACGACGCGGTCGACAGCACCGAACGCGGCGGCCGCGTCGTGCGAGGAGAACGCGTCGACGACCTCGTCGAGGAGCTCGGCGTGCGTGTAGCCGAGGAGAGAGACCGCGCGCTCGTAGGCGACGGCGCCGTCTTCGGAACCGGCGATCAGCTGGTCGAGCAGCGACAGCGTGTCACGGGGCGACCCGCCGCCGGCGCGCACGACGAGCGGGAGCACGCCGGGCTGCACCGTCACACCCTCGGTCGTGCAGAGCTGCTCGACGTATTCGAGCATCGCGGCGGGCGCAACGAGACGGAACGGATAGTGGTGGGTGCGCGAGCGGATCGTGCCGATGACCTTCTCGGGCTCGGTCGTCGCGAAGATGAACTTGACGTGCGCCGGCGGCTCCTCGACGAGCTTGAGGAGCGCGTTGAATCCCTGCGCCGTGACCATGTGGGCCTCGTCGAGGATGAAGATCTTGAACCGGTCGCGCGCGGGGGCGAAGACGGCGCGCTCGCGGAGGTCGCGGGCATCGTCGACACCGTTGTGGGATGCCGCGTCGATCTCGACGACGTCGAGCGAACCCCCGCCGCCGCGGCTGAGCTCGACGCACGAGTCGCACGTGCCGCACGGGGTGTCGGTCGGTCCCTGTGCGCAGTTGAGGCAGCGGGCGAGGATGCGCGCGGAGGTCGTCTTGCCGCAGCCGCGAGGACCGGAGAAGAGGTAGGCGTGGCCCACGCGGTCGCTCCTGAGCGCCGTCATCAGCGGCTCGGTCACCTGGCTCTGCCCGATCATCTCGCCGAAGGTCTCCGGGCGATAGCGGCGGTACAGAGCGGTGGTCACCACAACAGACTACGGCGTGGGGCCGACATCCGATCCGGCGTTCGTCCCTCGACCGCTGCGGCGATCGCGTCTCGGTCGGCACCCGCGACCAGAAGCGCCGCCAGGAGGATCCGCGCCTGCCCCGGACGGAGCGTCGGCGAGTGGAGGGCGCCCGCCGCGGCCAGGTCCGCGCCGCCCCCTCCCCCGCCGTACGAGGGGACGAGCAGCCCCCGCGGCACCCGACTCGACACGATGACCGGGATGCCGGCGGCTACCGCGTCGCGGACGGCCGCGACGACCGCGGGGGTCGTGTTGCCCGACCCGAGCGCCTCGAGGACGAGACCGTCGGCACCGGCGGCGAGGCTGGCCCGGAGATGCACGTCGTCGGCGCCCGGGGGCAGGGCCACGACGTCGACCCGCAGGCGGGACACGTCGCCGGGCAGGTGCGGCACCGTGGCGGCATCCCGCCGCGAGTGACCGAAGGCGTCGGCGCGGTCGGTCGTCACCTTCGAGAGCCCCCACGTCGAGAGGATGCGGCCGCCGAACGCGACCCACACGCCGGGGACGGCGGCCCGGGTGGCTGCGAGCGCGACCCTGATGTTGTCGGGACCGTCCGACGCCGGGTCGTCCGCGGTGAACTGCGCGCCCGTGAAGACCACGGGGATGCGAGGTGGACCCACCTGGATCGCGGCGAGCAGCGAGGTTTCCTCGAGCGAGTCCGTGCCGTGGAGGACGAGCACTCCGCGGACGGCGTCATCGGCCACCGCCTCGGCCACGGCGTCGACGATGTGCTGCATGTCGGCGAGGGTGAACGTCGCCGAGTCCGCCGCGAGCGCGTCCACGACGCGGACGTCGTCGTCGGCCGCGAGGCCGTGGAGCAGAGCATTCCCGCCGAGGACGGGAGCGCTCGATCCGTCCGGCGACCGGCGGCTCGCGATGGTGCCGCCGGTCGCGATGACGACGAGGTGTCCCCTCGTCACGCGCCGCCCTCGCCGCTGCGCTGCAGGGCGGCGATCGTGCCGGTCTGCTGCGCGGCCAGCATCCGGATGCGGTCGCGCATGAGGAACCAGCCGCCGATGAGCGCGGGCACGATCACGATCAGGGAGCCGACGGTGAAGGAGCCGATCGGGTAATCGAGCGCCATGAGGACGATGACCGAGGCGAGGAACACGAGGGTCACCCATCCCGTGTAGGGAGCTCCCGGCATCCGGAACGAGGGGCGTTCCATGACGCCGGCCCGGGCCAGTCGCTGCAGCTTGATCTGGCAGAGGATGATGACGGCCCACGCGCTGATGATGCCGAGCGCCGAGACGTTGAGGGCGATCTCGAACGCGTCCGACGGGTAGAGCGCGTTGAGCACGACACCCATGGCCGTGACGACCGCCGTGACGGCGATGCCCATGTACGGAACGCCGGCGCGGTTCATGCGCATCAGCGGTGCGGGAGCGGAGCCCGTGACGGCCATCGAGTGGAGGATGCGGCCGGTGGAGTAGAGCCCCGCGTTGAGCGACGACACGACGGCGGTGAGAACGACGAGGTTCATGATGACGTCGGCCCCCTGGACTCCGATGGAGCCGAAGAAAGTGACGAACGGGCTGACGCCGGACTCGTAGCTCGTGTACGGCATGAGGAGCGCGAACAGCAGCACCGATCCGACGTAGAAGACCGCGAGACGGAAGACGACGGCGCGGATCGCCTTGGGCATGATCGTCCGGGCATTCTCGGTCTCGCCCGCGGCGGTGCCGACGAGTTCGATCGACGCGTAGGCGAAGACGACGCCCTGCACGACGATGAGCGCAGGCAGGATGCCGTTGGGGAACACACCGCCGTTGTCAGCGATCAGGTGGAAGCCCGGCGTCGTCCCGGCGACGGGGGTGCCGGTGACGACGAAGAAGATGCCGACGACGAGGAAGGTCACGAGGGCCGCGACCTTGATGATCGCGAACCAGAACTCGAGCTCGCCGAAGACCTTGACGGACACGAGGTTCATCGCCAGCACGAGAACGAGGGCGACGAGCGCGAAGACCCACTGCGGGATGCCGGCGAAGGCGGGCACGTACTGCTTGAAGAAGTTCATGTACAGCGCGACCGCGGTGACGTCGGCAACGGAGGTCATGGCCCAGTTGAGCCAGTACATCCACCCCGCGGCGAACGCCATCTTCTCGCCGTAGAACTCGCGGGCGTACGAGACGAACGACCCCGTCGAGGGACGGTGGAGGATGAGCTCGCCGAGGGCGCGCATCACGAGGAACGCGAACACGGCGCAGACGGCGTAGACCAGAACGAGGGCCGGTCCCGCCTCGGCGAGCCGGCCGCCCGCGCCCATGAACAGGCCGGTGCCGATCGCACCGCCGATGGCGATCATCTGGATCTGACGGGGCCGGAGGCCCTTGTGGAACCCCGCACCTTCGGCCTGCGCGATCGAGGCTGTGCGGAGCAGTGCGGCATCCGTCTCCGTCGGAGTCGACTCCGTTGTCATGGGAACTCGCTTTCTCGTCTCGTCGGCACCGTCGCCGTGAGGGGATGTGGTATCTGCCTTACAGGTTTGGGAACACTGAACACCCGAAGTGCGGCTTCCGTCAAGTTTTAGCGGGAAGTTGGTCGCCCCTGCCGCAAATCTGTCTGATAGGTTTGCGCCGTTCGTCCACCTCGAGGAAGAGAGCGACATGACGACCACGCGCATCGAACACGACCTGCTGGGGCCGGCCGAGATCCCGTCCGACGCCTACTGGGGTGTCCACACCGCCCGCGCCCGGGCGAACTTCCCCGTGACCGGTGTGCCGATCGGCACGTACCCGTTCCTCTTGCGGGGCCTCGCCTACGTGAAGGAGGCTGCGGCGCTCGCCAACCGCGACCTCGGACTCCTCGACATCGCGCGGGCCGACGCCATCGCCGCGGCCTGCCGCGAGATCCGGGGCGGCGCCCTCGCCGACCAGTTCGTCGTCGACGTCATCCAGGGCGGTGCGGGCACCTCGACCAACATGAACGCGAACGAGGTCATCGCCAACCGGGCGCTTGAGATCCTCGGCCACGCCAAGGGCGAGTACGCGCACCTGCACCCCAACGCCCACGTCAACCTCAGCCAGCCGACCAACGACGCCTACCCGACCGCGATCGACGTCGCGCTGATCGAAGGCGTCGACGGGCTGGACGCCGCGATGGGCGTTCTGCACGAGGCCTTCGCCGCAAAGGCGGCGGAGTTCTCGGGATACGTGAAGATCGGCCGCACGCAGTTGCAGGATGCCGTGCCGATGACGCTCGGTCAGGAGTTCGGCGCGTTCGCGGTCATGCTCGACGAGGACCGGCACCGACTGCGGGAATCCGCCCGTCTGCTCCTCGAGGTGAACCTCGGCGCGACCGCCATCGGCACGGGCCTGAACGCTCCCGCGGGGTACGGACCGGTCGCCGTGGCACACCTCGCCGAGCTGACCGGCCGCCCGTTCACGTCTGCGACCGACCTCGTCGAGGCCACGCAGGACCCCGGCGCGTTCGTACACCTGTCGGGGATGCTCAAGCGCATCGCCGTGAAGCTCTCCAAGACGTGCAACGACCTCCGCTTGCTGTCCTCGGGCCCGCGGGCGGGTCTCGGCGAGATCACGCTCCCCGCCCTGCAAGCGGGGTCGAGCATCATGCCGGGCAAGGTGAACCCCGTCATCCCCGAGATGGTCACGCAGGTCGCCTACACGGTGATCGCCGACGACCTCGCCGTGACCCTCGCCGCCGAGGCCGGGCAACTGCAGCTGAACGCGTTCGAGCCCGTCATCGTCCGCGCCCTGTCGCAGAGCATCGCGCACCTGACCGCCGCGTGCCACCTTCTCGCGGAACGGTGCGTCAGCGGCATCCAGGCCCGTCCCGACGTCATGGCCGCGCGGGTCACCGACTCGATCGGTCTCGCTACCGCGCTGAACCCGCTGATCGGCTACCGCGCGGCGACCGAGGTCGCGGGCGAAGCGCTCCTGTCCGGGCGGACCGTCCCCGAGGTCGTGCTCGAGCGCGGGCTGCTGTCGCCGGAGGCGCTGGCGGCGGCCCTCAGTCCCGCGAACCTGGTTCCGACGGCGTCAGCGGGCTGACGACCCGCTCGACGGCGCCGAGGTGTGCGCGCATCGCCTCGCGTGCTTCGATCGCCGATCCGATGCCGATCGCCTCGGCGATGGCGCGGTGCTCGCGCGACGACGGTTCGCGCCGGTGGGCGATGAGGTTCACGACGCCGGATTGGTGGCTGAGAGCATCGCGGATATCGCCGACGGCGCGCGCGAAGACCGCATTCCCGGATGCCTCGGCCACGAGCACGTGGAAGCGGGAGTCGAGCTCGACCCACTCCGCGGGATCGGTCGTGGCATCCATCCGATCGCAGAGGTCGACCAGATCGGCACGCTGCTGGTCGGTGCGGCGTTCCGCGGCGAGACCCGCCGCCGGGACTTCGATGTGCGGACGCGCCTCGCTGAGGTCACGCGCCGAGAAGTCCCCGTAGCCGAGCGACAGCGCGGGCCGGTCGGAGGCGACGTAGGTCCCGCTCCCGGTGCGTGTGCGGGTGAGGCCGAGGGCCTGCAGGGAACGGATCGCCTCGCGGACACTCGGACGGCTCACGCCGTACTGCTCGGCGAGAGCGGCTTCGGAGGGAAGCCGCTCCCCCACCGTGAGGCGGCCCGCGACGATGTCCTCGCGGAGCCCCTCGAACACGCCGTCGGCGGCGCGGGCACCCACGGAGGACGAGCTCATGCTGCTCCCCGGGTCCGCCACATCACGCGCCATCCGGTCAGCCTAACGGGCAGTCGCGGCACGCTCGGCCGGGCCGCGGGAACAGGCCACCGCGAGGCGATGTTGCACGGGTCATGCCCGCCATCCCTGTCGACGTCGTCGTGATCGGCGCCGGCCAGGCCGGGTTGAGCGCCGCGTACCACCTCCGCAGACGCGGGTTCGTCCCGCTCGGTTCGTCGGCAGACGACGCCCCGACGTTCGTCGTCCTGGACGCGGAGGCACGGTCGGGCGGGGCCTGGCAGCACCGTTGGGCGACGCTGCGGATGGGGACGGTCAACGGCATCCATGAACTCCCCGGTTACGCGGTGCCTCCCGCAGACCCGCTCTCTCCCAGCCGCGAGGTGCTGCCGGACTACTTCGCCGAGTACGAAGCACGTTTCGACCTGCGTGTGCACCGGCCCGTCCGCGTCCGCGCCGTGCGGCGCGAGGACGACGACCCGCATGGGCGACTCCGTGTCGCGGCGGAGGATGCCGGGCGCCCCGTCACATGGTCGGCGCGCTACGTCATCAACGCGACCGGCACGTGGCGGAAGCCCTTCTGGCCGACCTACCCGGGCCAGGCGTCGTTCGCAGGACGCCAGCTGCACGTGCACGACTACCGCTCGGCGGAGGAGTTCCGCGGACAGCGGGTCGTGATCGTGGGGGCCGGTGTGTCCGCGATCCAACTGCTCGACGAGATCTCGCAGGTGACCGACACGTTGTGGGTCGCCCGCGCCGAACCGCAGTGGGGCGCGAAGGCGTTCGACACCGCCGCGCGGATCGAGGCGATCGCCGGGGTCGAGGAGCGCGTGCGCCAGGGGCTCCCGCCGGGCAGCGTCGTCTCGGTCACCGGCGCGCACTGGTCGCCGTGGGCTCAGGCCGCGAACGACCGCGGCGCTCTCGTGTGGCATCCGATGTTCACCGCCATCGAAGCCGACGGGGTGCGGATGCCGGACGGCACCCTCGAGCCCGCGGACGTCATCCTGTGGGCCACGGGCTTCCGCGCCGACATCGCCCACCTCGCCCCGCTGGGGCTCCGCACCGCCGCCGGTGGGGTGCGCGTCCGAGACACCCGCGCGACCGACGAGCCCCGACTGTTCCTGATCGGCTACGGACCGTCGCAGTCGACGATCGGCGCGAACCGTGCCGGCCGCGACGCGGTCCGCGCGATCGTGCGGGACCGCACCGCGGCGACGGTCTGAGCTCAGACCTTCGCGGTCGCGTCGATCGTCGGGATCTGCTGGGTGCGCACGTCTGGCTCGGGTGCGGCATCCGTCGTTCCCGAGTCGACCGTCACGACGGGGATCGTGCCGGTGTGCACGGGAACGGACGTGGCGGCGGTCGCGTCGGGGACCGAGGCGGACAGGAGCGTGCCGTCCTCGCGGAGCTGCTCGCCGATCTGCTTCAGCGTCGGGCGGCCTGCGATCACGGGGCCCTGACCCTGCAGCGGCACGGTGACCGCCTCGCCTGCGGCGACCGTGTAGCCGGCGCCGCGGACGGTGAAGGAGACGTCCGCCCCCTCACCGGCCGTCACGGTCATCTCGTCGCGCCGAACGGTGATCTTCAGGCGCGTGCCGTGCCAGTGCAGCGTGTACGACAGGGAGGGCCAGGCCGCGGGAAGCCGCGGGTCGAAGCTCAGCGCACCGCGGTGGTCGCGCATGCCGCCGAAGCCGGCGACGAGCGCCGTCCACACGCCACCCGCCGACGCGACGTGCACACCGTCGGACGCATTGCTGTGCAGGTCGCCCAGGTCGACGAACGCGGACTCGCGGAAGTAGTCGAGGGCGAGGTCCTGGTACCCGACCTCCGCGGCGAGGATCGCCTGCACGACGGCAGACAGGGTCGAATCCCCCGTGGTCAACGCGTCGTAGTACTCGAAGTCGGCGAGCTTCTCGGCCGGGGTGAACTGGTTGCCCTGCAGGTAGAGCGCCAGCACGACATCGGCCTGCTTCAACACCTGGTACCGGTAGATGACGAGCGGGTGGAAGTGCAGCAGCAGCGGCCGCTGCTCTTCGGGTGTGTTCTCGAGGTCCCACACCTCGCGCTCGAGGAAGACAGCGTCCTGCGGGTGGATGCCGAGGGCCTCGCTGTACGGGATGTGCATGGCCTCGCCGGCGCTCTGCCAGGCGACGGGCTCCGCCTCGTCGAGGTCGAGCCGCTCCACCATCGCCCGATAGGCGTCGGGCTGGTCGATCGACATCTCCCGCACGACGCGCGCGGCGTAGCGCAGGTTGTAGCGGGCCATGACGTTCGTGAACAGGTTGTCGTTGACGACCGTCGTGTACTCGTCCGGACCGGTGACGCCGTGGATGTGGAAGCTCTCCGGCTCCCCCGTCTCGGTGAACCGCCAGAAGCCGAGCGTCGCCCACAGCCGCGCCGTCTCCACGAGGATGTCGACGCCCTCCCGGTAGAGGAAGTCGGTGTCTCCGGTGGCACGGACGTACTTGCCGAGCGCGAAGGCGATGTCGGCGTTGATGTGGTACTGCGCGGTGCCGGCGGCGTAATAGGCCGAGGCTTCCTCGCCGTTGATGGTCCGCCACGGGAAGAGCGCGCCCGCCTCGTTCAGCTGGCCGGCGCGTTTGCGGGCTGCGGGGAGCATGAGATACCGCATCCGGAGGGCGTTTCGCGCCCAGAGCGGCGTCGTGTACGCGAGGAAGGGGAGGACGTAGACCTCGGTGTCCCAGAAGTAGTGCCCGCTGTAGCCCGAGCCGGTCACGCCCTTCGCCGGAACGCCCAGCGAGTCGGCCCGCGCCGCGGCCTGAGCGAGCTGGTACAGACACCAGCGGGTCGCCTGCTGGAGGTCGTCCTGACCCTCGATGACGACGTCGGAACGGTCCCAGAAGTCTGCGACCCAGGCCTCCTGGCGATCGAAGAGGTTCTGGATGCCTTCGTGCTCGACGCGGTCGAGGGTGCGACGGCCGCGCTCGACCAGTTCGCGAGCGGGGACCCCCCGAGACGTGTGATACGCGACGGCTTTCGTGATGGTCACGGGCACACCCTGGCGGGCCTGCACGCGGAAGACGTTCTTGGCGATGTCGGGCTCGACGAGCGAGCGAGACGAGTATTCGTTCTCGGTCTCCACGAGGTGATCGGCGACGACCGCGACGGTCATCCCCGACGCGGTCACCTTGTACGACAGTGCGGAACGGTCGCCGTCCTGCCAGTACTCCTCGGGCTGCAGGACCCGGTCCTGGAAGCCTTCGGCCTTGCGCGGGTCGAACCCTGCGGCGGCCTGCTTCCCGAGTCCCGCACCACCGTAGACGTCCTGGCCGTCCTGACGGTTGATGAGCTGGCAGCTGACCGTCACGGGCGCGTCGGCGTTCAGGACGGTCACCGAGATCCGCATGACGGCGACGTGACGCTCCTCGAACGACACCAGCCGCTCGTACTCGATGACGACGTCCTTGCCGCTCGGCGTCATCCACCGGATGTGTCGGGTGAGCACGCCCCGCCGCATGTCGAGAGCACGCTCGTACTCGCGGAGCTCGGCGATGTCGAGCGAGAGCGGCTCATCGTCGACGTAGACGCGCATGACCTTGCTGTCGGGGGCGTTGATGATCGTCTGCCCGACCTCGGCGAACCCGAACGCGCGCTCCGCGTGACGGATGGGGAACACCTCGTGGAAGCCGTTGAGGAAGGTCCCGTGCTCGAGGGCGTGCCTGCCCTCGGGGTGGTTGCCGCGGAGGCCGAGGTAGCCGTTCCCCTCGGCGAACAGGGTCTCGGTGACGCCCGGGTCGTCGAGCGAGAACGAGGTTTCGACGAGACGCCACGGGTCAACAGGGAAACGCTGACGATCGATCATGCTGGTCCTTCTTCGGGTGACAGGACGGGAGTGGGGGATGCCGGGGGGACGGCGCGGGTCAGACGAACACGGCGAGGTCGTCGACGACGACGTCGGCACCCGCTGCGCGGAGCGCGTCGGCACCGGCGCCGCGGTCGACACCCACGACGAGACCGTACCCGGCCGCCGCGGCGGAACGCACGCCGGAGTGCGCGTCCTCGACGGCGGCGCTCCGGGCAGGATCGACGCCGAGCATCTCGGCCGCACGGGCGAAGACGTCGGGGGCGGGCTTGGATTCGAGGTTCTCGGCCTCGGCGACGACGCCGTCCATGATGACCGGGAAACGGTCGATGATGCCGGCGGCGGTCAGGACCTCGCGGGCGTTCTTGGAGCTGGAGACGACCGCGATCGGGATGCCGGCGGCCTGGAGCTTCTCGACCAGCGCGAGCGAGCCGGGATAGGCGGCGATGCCGTCGGCGCGCAGCACGCGCTCGAAGACGACGTTCTTGCGGTTGCCGATGCCGCACACGGTGTCCTCGGACGGGTCATCCGAAGGGTCGCCCCACGGCACTTCGATGTCGCGGGAGCGCAGCAGGCTCGCGACGCCGTCGTAGCGCTTCTTGCCGTCGAGGTGCTCGAAGTAGTCTCCTTCGGCGTACGCCGGCTCGACCCCCCAGGCGGTGAACAGTTCGGTGAACATGCTCTGCCACGCGTGCATGTGGACTTCTGCGGTCGGGGTCAGCACGCCGTCGAGGTCGAAGAGGACGCCGTCGAATCGGGTGAGGTCGGGGAGGTCGGCCATCGTCACCGCACCAGCGTATCCGTCGCCTCGCTCACGCCGCGGCGACCGCGTGGGCTTGGCGCGCGATCTCGAGTTCCTCATCGGTCGGGACCACGAGGACGGTGACCGGCGAGTCGTCGGTGGAGATGACGCGGATGCCGCGTCCACCCGACGCGTTTCGCTCGGCATCCAGGCGGACGCCCGCGAATCCGAAGGTCTCGAGCGCTGCGGCGCGGACCACCGCGGAGTTCTCCCCCACGCCCGCCGTGAACGAGATGACATCGGCGCCGCCGAGCTGCGCGAGGTAGGCGCCGATGTAGGCGCGGAGGCGGTGGATGTAGACGTCGAAGGCGAGCTGGGCTGCGGCATCCCCGTCGCGGCGGCGAGTGTCGATGTCGCGCATGTCGGACGCACCGGCGAGTCCGAGCAGACCGCTCTTCTTGTTGAGGAAGGAGTCGAGCTCGCCCGGCGTCATGTCCTCGCGGCGGGCGAGCACGCCCAGGACGGACGGGTCGATGTCGCCCGAGCGCGTCCCCATGACGAGGCCCTCGAGCGGTGTGAGCCCCATCGAGGTGTCGACGGATTCCCCGCCGCGGATCGCGGTCGCCGAGGCGCCGTTGCCCAGGTGGAGGACGATCTGCGACAGCTCCGTCACGGGACGGCCGAGGAAGGCGGCGGCGGCTTCGCTCACGAACTTGTGGCTCGTGCCGTGGAACCCGTACTTGCGGATGCGGTGCTTCTCGGCCATCTCGCGGTCGATCGCGTAGGTGTATGCCTCCGCCGGCATGGTCTGGTGGAAGGCGGTGTCGAAGACGGCGACGTGCGGGACGTCGGCGAATGCGGCGCGCGCGGCGCGGATGCCCTGGAGCGCTCCTGGGTTGTGGAGCGGCGCGAGCGCCGACAGCTCGTCGATGTTGATCTCAACGAGGGGCGTGACGAGCGTCGGCTCGAAGAAGCGCGCGCCGCCCTGGACGACGCGGTGCCCCACGGCGACCGGGCGAGCGTTCTCAAGCGACGGGCCGTGAGCGGCGAAAGCCTCGAGCATGACGGCGAAGCCGGTGGTGTGATCGGGGATCGGCCGCTCGATGCGCGACGTCGCCTTCGTTGCGGCGACGGAGGTCGCCTCGCCGCCGAGGAAGACGGTGTGCGTGGCGATGCCGGTCTCCTCACCGATCCGCTCGACGAGCCCGGAAGCGAGAGCGCGCTCGTTCTCGACGTCGACGAGCTGGTACTTGAACGACGAGGAACCGCTGTTGATGACGAGGACGGGGGTCATGCGCGAGTCTCCGGGGCGACGGCATCCGTCGCGTTCTGTGCCTGGATCGCGGTGATCGCGATCGTGTTGACGATGTCTTCGACGAGCGCGCCGCGAGACAGATCGTTGATGGGCTTGTTGAGGCCCTGGAGGACCGGCCCCATCGCGACGGCGCCGGCGGAGCGCTGCACGGCCTTGTAGGTGTTGTTGCCGGTGTTGAGGTCGGGGAAGACGAACACGGTCGCCCGGCCCGCGACATCCGATCCGGGCATCTTCGTCGCCGCGACCGCAGCGTCGGTGGCCGCGTCGTACTGGATCGGTCCCTCGACGAGCAGCTTCGGCGCGCGTTCGCGCACCAGGGCCGTCGCCTCGCGGACCTTCTCGACGTCGGCGCCCGAGCCGGACTCACCTGTCGAGTAGGACAGCATCGCAACGCGCGGCGAGATCCCGAACTGGTCGGCCGTCGCCGCCGAGGAGACGGCGATGTCGGCCAGCTGCACCGCGGTCGGGTCGGGGATCACGGCGCAGTCCCCGTACACGAGGACGCGATCGGCGAGCGCCATCAGGAAGACGCTCGAGACCACGTCGACGCCGGGCTTGGTCTTGATGATCTCGAACGCGGGTCGGATGGTGTGCGCCGTCGTGTGCGCGGCGCCCGAGACCATGCCGTCGGCGAGCCCCAGGTGCACCATCAACGTGCCGAAGTACGAGACGTCGGTGACCGTGTCGGCGGCCTGGCGGAACGTGATCCCCTTGTGGGCGCGGAGCCGCTCGTACTCGCGGGCGAACTTGTCGACGTGGACGGCATCGAACGGGCTCAGCACCTCGGCGGCCTGGATGTCGAGGCCGAGCTCGAGGGCACGCGCGCGCACCTCGATGGGCTCCCCGAGGATCGTGATGTCGGCGATCCCGCGGGCCAGCGCCGTCGCGGCAGCTCGGAGGATGCGGTCGTCGCCGCCTTCGGGGAGGACGATCCGGCGACGCTCGCTGCGGGCGCGTTCGATGAGCCCGTACTGGAACATGAGGGGCGTGACGACGCTCGAGCTCGCGAGGCCGATGCGTCGGAGCAGATCCTCGGTGTCGACGTGCTGCTCGAACAGCGACAGGGCGGTGTCGTAGCGGCGCTGCGAGTCGGCGGCGAGACGTCCCCGGGCGCTCATGATGCCGCGGACCGTCTCATACGTGCCCTGGTCGGTCGCGAGGATCGGGAGGTTCGAGTCGAGGCCGTCGATGAGGCGCTCGACGTGCTCCGGGAGCTCGAACGGACCGTAGAGCACGATGCCCGAGAGCGACGGGAAAGTCCCCGATGCGTTGGCGAGGAGGGCTGCCAGCAGCACCTCGGTGCGGTCCGCCGCGACGGCGAGGATGGCTGCTTCTTCGAGGCGCGGGAGGACGTTGTTCAGCGACATGCCCGCCACGACCACGTGGAGCACCTCGCGGTCGAGGAGAGCTTTGTCACCCTTCACGAGCGTCGCCCCGAGCGAGCGCGCGACGTCTCCCACCGAGGGGGCGACGAGGTAGGCATCCTCGGGGATCGCCCAGACGCCGATGTCGCCGGCCGCCGCCGGGACGGCCCGGACAGCCGCGACGATGTCGTCGAGGCGCTCCGGGTCGGCGCGGTTCACGACCACCGCGAAGATGCCGGCGCGTTCGTGCTTGAGTTCGGACAGCGCGAGGGTGGCGAGGTTTCCCACCTGCTCGGGCGAGAGACCCCCGGCATCCGGCGAGCGCTCCCCGTCGGCGGGCTGACCCGACAGCACGACGAGGACGGGCGCGCCGAGGTTCGCCGCGATGCGGGCGTTGTAGCCGAGCTCGGCGGGGCTGCCGACGTCCGTGTAGTCGCTGCCGATGATGACGACGGCGTCGCACTGCGCCTCGACGGACTTGTAGCGCTCCACGATCCGGCCGAGGGCGGCTTCGGGGTCGGCGCGCACCTCGTCGTAGGTGGCGCCGATGCACTCGTCGTAGCCGAGGTCGACGCCGTCGTGGTCGAGCAGCATCTCGAGAACGTAGTCGCGCTCCTCGGTCGAGCGCGCGATCGCGCGGAACACGCCGACGCGCGGGGATCGACGACTGAGGGTGTCGAGGACACCGAGCGCGATGGTCGACTTGCCGGAATGACCTTCTGCCGACGTGATGTAGATGCTCTGAGCCACGATCCCAGCCTAGGCTCGCGGCCGATGACACGGCTGGGAGCGGGGGACGCCGTCAGGCGAAAAGAAAGACTCTCCGCGAACCCGGCAGAGCCCGGTTACCCTTGCTACGTTTCCGTCCTGGGGGAGTTGGCCTGGGTGCCGTCTCGCGGAGAGCTGCTGCAAGTCTACCCGACGTCGGGCGCCCGCCCGCGACAGCCGGGTTAGCATCGGTCCGGGCGCGCTGCTGCGCCGACCGCGTGAGGGGGACGGATGACCGACGACCAGACGACCATGACGGCGCCGGGTGGCGACACCGCGACCCAGGCGACGAATCGGGTGGATGCGGGGGTGTTCGCCGAGACGACGGAGGCCCTCGTCGCGTCGGTGTCGAAGGTCATCGACGGCAAGCCGCACGCCGTCCGCGCCGCGCTCGTCTGCCTCCTCGCGGAGGGGCACCTTCTCATCGAGGACGTCCCCGGCGTCGGCAAGACGATGCTCGCCCGCGCACTGGGATCCTCGATCCAGGCGACGGTGCGACGCATCCAGTTCACCCCTGACCTCCTGCCGAGCGACGTGACCGGTGTGAGCGTCTACGACCAGTCCGAGGGCCGGTTCGACTTCAAGCCGGGCGCGATCTTCGCGCACATCGTCATCGCCGACGAGATCAATCGCTCGTCGCCCAAGACGCAGTCCGCGCTCCTCGAAGCGATGGAGGAACGGCAGGTCACCGTCGACGGCACGAGCCGCGGCCTTCCCGACCCCTTCCTCGTCGTCGCGACCCAGAACCCGCTCGAGATGGAGGGGACGTACGCCCTCCCCGAAGCGCAGCGGGACCGCTTCATGATGCGGATCTCGATGGGCTACCCGGATGCCGCGAACGAGGCGCTCATGCTCCGTCAGCGCGACAGCGCGAACCCGCTCGACGCGATCCGCCCGGTCATCACCGCCGAGCGCGTCGCCGCTCTCATCACGTGGGCCCGGACTGTGCACGTCTCCCCCGCGGTCGAGGAGTACGCGGTCGCCCTGTCTCGAGCGACCCGCGAGCACGCAGACCTGCGGCTGGGGGCGAGCCCGCGCGCGACGCTCCAGCTCGTCCGTGCGGCGAAGGTGTGGGCCGCCCTCGAAGGTCGCGAGTACGTCATCCCCGACGATCTCGTGAGCCTGATCGAACCCGTCTTCGCCCACCGGCTGATCGCCGCCCGCGGCGGCGCGGTGGCGCGCGGGCGCGGCGGCGTCGACCTCGTCGCGGCGGCACTCGAGCAGGTCGTCAGCTCGGTGCGCGTTCCGGTCGCTGCGCGCTGAGCGGTTCTGTCATGACGCGGTGGCCCCTCACTCCTCGCGGCACGGGGGCGGTCCTGCTCGGACTCGCTTCGCTCGTGCTCGCGCCGACGTTCTCCATCCCGGCGCTCGTGTTCGTCGGTGTGCTGCTGCTCGCGGCGGTGGCGCTGTCGTTCGCTTCGCTCTGGCTCGGACACCGGGCCGACGGCATCCAGCGGTCGTTCGCGCCAGCTGTCGCGGCTGTGGGCGGCGACGTCGACGTCCGCGTCCGGGTGGATTCGCGTTCCGTCCTGCCGACGGTGCTCGGGACCTGGCAGGACCGCCTGCCACGCGGCGTCGAGGGGGAACCGAGCGGGGTGTACCCGGCGCTGCGCTCGGGGCTCGTCGCGGGAAGCCACCGGGTCGACCTCGCGTACCGCGTGCAGGCCCGGCGTCGGGGCGTTCGTCCCATCGGCCCGCTCGTCGTCGAGACCACCGACCCGTTCGGGCTGACCCGCCGCTTGCAGCAGCTCGGTGACACGGTGCCGTTGACCATCGCTCCCGCGCTCATGTCACTGGAGGGCCTCGACGATCTTCCCGGAGCCGCCGGCGGCACGATGCAGTCCACCACCGACAAGCTCGGCCAGGGTGCCGACAACCTCATCCCCCGCGTGTACGCCCCCGGCGACTCGATGCGCCGCATCCATTGGCGCGCCAGTGCCCACCGCGGGGAGCTCATGGTGCGGCAGGAGGAGCGCGAGTCGAACCCCGAGGCCGTGGTCGTCTTCGACCGGAGCGTCGCACGATGGTCCGGCGACGCCCTCCGCTCCCCCGGCGAGGACCCGGACTTCGAAGCCGCCGTCTCGACAGTGGTGTCGGCGGTGGCGCGATTCGTGGGCGAGGGCTACAGCGTCGCTGTGATCGACGTCGACGGGAGCGAGCTCGTCGAGAGCATCGAGGGTGGTGACGTCGCTGCGGTCGAGGCGATGGCGACGGGCTTCGCAACGCTGACCGCCCGCCGGGACGGCGCGCTCACCGAGCTCGCGCCCCTGTTCGCCGGCTCGACTCTCGGACCGGTCGTGGTGGTGACCGGCGAGGTGTACCCGGTGGATGCCGCGTCCCTCGCCCCCATCGTCGGCCACAGCAGCATGCCGGTCCTGTTCGCCCTCGCCGGGGCCGGTGATGCGCTGCGGGTGGCGCGCGAGTCCGGCTGGCGCGTGCACCGGCTCGAGCCCGAGGACGAACTCAGGGACCTCTGGTCGGGAGCCGGCGGCGGCGATGGGGTTCGCGGTCATGCCCGCTGACCGCGCAGAAGCGGTGCGTCCCCGTCACGACGGCCCCTCGACCATCGCCCTCCTCCTCGGCGTCGTCGCCGCACTCATCCCCCTGTTCACGGTGATCGCGGGCGGCGCGTGGGCTGCGCTCGCGTTCGTGCTCGCGGGCATCCTGCTCGGCGCAAGTTACCTCCTTCGGCGTATCGGGCTGAGCGCGATCGTCGTCACCCCCGCCCTGGTGGCCCTCTGGACGGCCGCGATGACGGCGGTCTTCTTCTCCGACGTCGCATGGTTCCTGATCATCCCCTCGGGAGAGGCGTTCGCCCGAGTACCGCGGCTCATCGAGATCGCCAGCTCCGACATCGCGGTGGGCGTCGCCCCGCTCGAGGCGTCCGCTTCGCTCACCTTCCTCATCGTCGGCGCCGTGGGGCTGCTGGTCATCGCCCTCGACCACGTGGTCCTGACCGCGCGGATGCCGCTCCTCGCCGGAGTCGCCTTGATCGCCGTCTGGCTGATCCCGACCCTGGCCGTGCCGCAGGAGATGGACCTCTGGGCGTTCACCCTGCTCGCGCTGTCGGTCCTCTGGCTCCTGCGCACGGAGACCCGGGCGCGTCATCGTGCCCGCTCCGCGAACGCGCCGCGGGGCGGGGTCGGCGCGGTCGCGGCCGTGATCGCGGCATCCGCCATCGTCGTCGCCGTCATCGCCGCGCCCGCGCTGCCGACCCCGGCCGCACCGAGCGGGGGGTTCGGCGGCGGCACGGCGATCGACGCGTCCCTCAACCTCGGTGACGACCTCCGACGCCCCGCCGAGGTGCCGGTGGTCCGGCAGTGGAGCGCCGCCGCTGCTCCCGCCTACCTGCGGGTCGCGACCCTGACCGAGCTCAACGGCGATTCCTGGCAGCCCGACCGCAACAGGTCCGTGCCGCTCGAGGAGTGGGCGCCCGAAGACGACGCCGCCGCCGGCATCGAGATCGTCGAGGACACGCGTACCGTCGAGGTCCTCGACCTGTCGTCGGCGCAACTTCCCGTTCCCGCCGACGCCGTCACGTTCGACGGCGTGACGGGAGCCTGGCGGATCTCCGCGGCGAACGGCACCGTCGTCTCCCCGTCGTCCGCGGCGCGGGGCCAGAAGTTCGAGGTCGTCAGCCGCACCCCGCGTCCCACCCTGGAACAGGCGCGGGCAGCCGAGGCGCGCGGCGGCCCGGACGAGGCCCGCGAGCTGCCGGCGGACGCACCGCCGGCGATCGCCGCCCTCGCAGCCGAGGTGACGGCCGACGCGTCGAACGATTACGACCGGCTGTTGGCGCTCCAGTCCTGGTTCCGCGGGCCCGACTTCGACTACTCGCTCGACGCGCCGGTGGAAGAGGGTTTCGACGGGTCGGGGGTCGAAGCCGTCTCCCGGTTCCTCGAGGTGCGGTCGGGATACTGCGTGCATTTCGCCTCGGCTTTCGCGATCATGGCGCGGACGCTCGACATGCCGTCCCGCGTCGTCGTGGGTTTCCTGCCCGGGCTTCCCACGGGCGACGTCGTCGATGACGAGCGCGTCTACCAGGCGACGACGGCGCAACTGCACGCGTGGCCGGAAGTCTTCTTCGACGGCATCGGCTGGGTGGCTTTCGAACCGACCAAGAGCCTCGGCACCGCGCAGCGTTTCGCGTCCGAGAGCAACGGATCGAACGAGCCCGAGCCCGAGCCGACCCCGACGGCGACCCCGCAGCCGACGTCGACGGCGTCGGCGGCGCCGCGCCCCGAGGATGACCCGACCGCCGGCGGCGCAACGACCACGACCTTCTCCATCGTGAGCGCTCTGCCGCTCGTCGGGATCGTGGCTGCCGTCCTCCTCGTGCTCGCTCTCCCGGCCCTCGTGGGGCTCGTGTTCTCGCGACGGCGGATGTCCCTGGCGCGACGGGGCAGCGCGGCGGCAGCCTGGCGCCTCGTGCAGAACGCCGCCATCGACCTCGGCATCCCCGTCCCGGCCTCGGAGTCGCCGCGCGCCTTCGGGGAGCGCCTCCGGGACGCTCACGGTGCCCCGCCCGACGCGGTGGAGCGACTCGTCAGCGCTGTCGAACGCTCCAGCTATGCGTTGCCGGGTTCGTTCGGCGACGCAGACGGAGCAGAACTCGCGGCGGATGCCGCGGCCATCCGCGCGGCTCTCTTCGCCGCCGCCTCAGCACCCCGACGCCTCGTCGGGCGCCTGATCCCCCGGTCGCTGATCATCCGCCCGGGTTCGACGTTCGCCGAGGCGATGCCTCTCTCGCGCTGAGGGTTCGCGCCCTCGAGGGGGGAACGACGAAGCCCCGCACCTCGAGGTGCGGGGCTTCGTTCTGGCGGAAGCGACAGGATTTGAACCTGCGAGACGAGTTACCCCGCCTACATGGATTCCAGCCATGCTCCTTCGGCCGCTCGGACACGCTTCCAACGGGAGAGCCTACCACGCAGGCTCCGTCCGCCCCGCGCGCGGCGGCGACCGGCGGCATCCGTCAGCGCGTGGTCAGTTAAGGGCGCGCGTGCTCTCGGGGATGACGCCGTCGCGGTACAGGTCGGCTGCCAGATCCTGATACGCGGTCAGGGCGACGCGCTGCGTGAGCGGGCCGTAGGAGATGCGCGCGACGCCGAGCTTCTCGTACTCCGCGGCGCGCAGGGCACCCGGGAGCCCGATGACGCTGACGCGGCCGATCCCTTCGACCAGTCGCGCGGTGGTCTCCGCGTCGAGCACGCCCGGCACGAAGACCACGTCGGCGCCGGCATCGAGGAAGGCGCGGCCGCGCGCGATCGCGTCGGCGATCGACTCGTCGAGGGGACGGTCGCCGCCGCGGGCGATGGCGTCGGTGCGGGCGTTGAGAGCGAACGGCACGCCTTCCGCCTCAGCGGCGGCCACAGCGGCGGCGACGCGCGCGACGGACTCGTCGAACGGTCGCAGCCGGTCCTCCATGTTCGCGCCGACGATCCCGACCGCGATCGCCCGCCGGATGGTGTCGCCGGTGTCGGCGTACCCATCGTCGAGGTCCGCGGACACCGGGACGTCCCCCGCGGCGGCGACGATGCGTCCGACCATGTCGAGTGTCGTCTCGAGCGGGATGGTCCCGTCGTCGTATCCGAAGGATGCCGCGATGGAGTGCCCCGCGGTCGCGAGCGCGCGGGTCTCGGGCACGGCGAGGACGGCCTTCGCCGAGACGACGTCCCAGACGTTGACGACACGGAGGATCTCGGGGGCGGCGTGGAGCTCGCGAAGGCGGCGAGCGCGGTCTTCGAGGGAGAAGGTACTCATCCCCCCACCGTGCCACGACGGCCCGGTGGAATACACCACCGGGCCGCCTGACGCGGTCGGACGAGCCGTCCGCTTACCCCACGTCGCCTCTCCAGGCACCGGTTTCAGCGCCGCGGGATTCGATGAACTCCTTGAACTTCTGCAGGTCCTTCTTGACCGCATGATCGTCGATGCCGATCGCGGCGCCGACGGTCTCGACGAAGCCTTCGGGCTTCCAGTCGAGCTGCACGGTGACCCGGGTCTCGGTGTCGCTCAGGCGGTGGAAGGTCACGACGCCGGCGTGATCCTCGTCGACGCTCTTCCACGCCACGCGCTCATCCGGATGCTGCTCCGTGATGTGCGCGGTGAACTCGCGCTCCACGCTTCCGATCTTCACCTTCCAATGGTTCGTCGTGTCGTCGATCTGCGTGATCGACTCGACGTAGCTCAGGAAGTGCGGGAAGGACTCGAACTGAGTCCACTGGTTGTACGCGGTCGACACCGGCACGCTGACATCGACTGTTTCGATGATGCTGGCCACGGTTCTCCTCTCGTCGCGATGTGCTGCCCATGATCGGGTCGCATCGCCTCAGCGCCCCAGGGGCTTGCGCGGGCGGCATCCGATTCGGTAGGTGGCCCCGGTAGGCTCGTGCGCGACTCCGCCACCCGACGCAAGGAGCCCCGCCGTGCGCACATCCGTCATCCCCCTGTCTGCCGTTGCCGTGGGCTTCGCCCTCGCCGTCACCGGCTGCACGGGCGGAACGACCCCCGCGCCGAGCGGGTCTGCGTCGAGCGCCCCGTCCGCCCCGGCCGCGTCGGCGGCGGCCACGCCGACACCCTCGCCCACGACCGCGGCGCCGGTCTTCGAGAAGCCGGTCGAGTGCGAGACCCTCGACCTCACGGCGGCGACGGTCGCCGGCGGTGACCTGGGCCCCTGCATCCAAGCGGTCCTGGTGCGCTACGACACCGGGACGATCAAGATCGCCGGCGACGAGCTCGCCGGCACGGTCGTCTACCACTACGACCCGACCTTCGAGTTCCGTGGCGACATCGAGACGGGAGCGGGACCGGCATCCATCAGCTTCGTCGACGGCGTCATGATGCTCGACGAAGGTGACGGCCCCGTCATCGCGGACGTCGACGCGGCCGATCCCGGTGAGCAGTCCGCCGGCTCGACGGCGGAGGTGTACCGGGTGTTCTCCGACCCGGGCTTCATGGGCGATCTGATCGGAGCCGCCGACACCTGGAAGGTCTCGCCGACACCCGAGAAGGTCGAGACGGCGGACGGCTCGGTGGAGGCGTACCGGCTCGACAGCGCTGCGGCGTACTCCTGGTATGACATCCCGGTGGATTCCTACACCCTCTGGATCACCGCAGAAGGCCGTCCCGTGGCCACCGAATCCACCACCGGGTTCCTCGGCCGCACCGCCACTCTCACGCAGCAGCTCTCCGGACTCGGCGAGCCCGTGACGATCTCACCGCTCTCCTGACGGGCGAAGACGTCCTCAGCGACCGGCGAGTGCGGTCAGGGCGTCACCGGTCATCCGCTGCGTCGTCCACTCATCCAGGGGTTCCGCTCCGATCGAGCGGTAGAAGCCGACCGCCGGCGCGTTCCAATCCAGGACCGTCCATTCCAGACGTGGATAGCCGCGCTCGAGTGCGACCGCAGCGAGCGAGGCGAGGAGTGCGGTCCCGTACCCGCGACCCCGGTCGGTCTCGTCGACGAAGAGGTCCTCGAGCCAGATTCCGTGACGACCCGTCCAGGTCGAGAAGGTCAGGAACCACACGGCGATCGCACGGATCTCACCGCCCCGCTCGATGACGTGCGCGAACGCCTTCGGATCCTCTCCGAACAGCGACCGGGTGAGGTCGGCCGTCGTCGTGCGGACGGCATCCGGTTCGCGTTCGTACACCGCGAGGGCGTGGATCGCGGCGAGGATTCCGGCCTCGTCGCCGGGGGCCGCGACACGGAGCACCGCGCCGTCGTCGAGCGCGCGAGGGAGGGAGGAAGCAGCGGGCATGCCACGAATGTAGCGGGGATCGCTGCTCGTGAGGCGGCACGCTACGCTCGATCCACCGCCCCCCGGAGCAAAGCAGGTTCACCCATGGCCAGACGCGGAGCCAACCAACCCAGCGTCGGTGGTTACAACGAGGCGGTCGTGCTGGATCAGATCCGCCGATCGCACGGCCACAGCCGCGTCGAGCTCGCCGACGCGACGGGCCTGTCCGCGCAGACCGTCTCGAACATCGTGCAGCGCCTGTTGGATGCCGGGATCGTCGAGGAGGCGGGGCGCACCAGCTCCGGACGCGGAAAACCGCGCACCACGCTGCGCCTGGTGGGTAGCAGCCGCTACGCCGTCGGCGTGCACCTCGACCCGGGTCTCATCACCGTCGTCGTACTGTCGATCGACGGCGAGGTCATCGCCCGCCACGCTCGTGCGACGCCAGTGGCACAAGATCCCTGCGACACCATGGCCGTGCTCTTCCAGGACATCGAGATGGTGCTGGCAGGCTCGGGGATCGACCGCACCCGCATCGTGGGTCTCGGCGTCGCTGCCCCCGGCCCGGTCGACGTGGAACGCGGCATCGTGCTGGACCCGCCGAACCTGGCAGGGTGGCACCGCGTGTCGATGCGGGATGCGATCGCGGATGCCACGGGTCTGACGGTCATGCTCGAGAAGGACGTGACCGCAGCGGCGGTGGCCGAGAAGTGGATCGCGCCACCCGGCGGGGCCCAGAACTTCGCCTTCCTCTACCTCGGGACGGGCCTCGGCATCGGCCTCGTGATCGGCGACGAAGTGGTCCGCGGCGGATCCGGCAACGCGGGCGAGATCGGACACATCGTCGTCGACCCCGACGGCGCGCCTTGCGGCTGCGGGCTGCGCGGCTGCATCGCCGTCACCTGCGCACCGCTCCCGCTCATCGAAGAGGCGGAACGGCTCGGCGTGCTCCCGGCGGAACGTCACGGCGACGACCCGACCGAGGTGGATGCCGCGCTGACTCGTCTCGTGCGCCTGTCCGACGATGGCGACGATGCGGCCGTGGCTCTCTTGCGCAGGTGCAGCGAGCAGGTGTCGCGCGCCCTCGCCGTCGTGTCGAACCTGCTCGATGTCGACCGGATCGTGATGGGCGGTCCCCTGTGGGACCGGCTCGGGGACCTGCTCATGAGCACAGTCCCGGCACGGCTCGACGAGCTGCGCGCCGCGCGAGGCGTGCACCCGGTGACGGTGTCCGGAACCGCACTGGGATCGGACGTCGGCGCCATCGGCGCGGCGTGCCTGATCCTGGACGAGGCACTCACCCCCCGGACGACCTCACTGCTGGTCCCCTCGACGTGATCCCATTCCGATCACGGTCCGCGGGGCGTCTTGACTCTGCTATTTCCAGCAGTTTGACTTATGTGGTCCGGACGATGCGTGCGGGCGTCAAGATCTGGAGCAAGGGGGCCCCGTGAAGATCCGCACCACCGTCACGTCCATCGCCGCAGCAGCGACTGCCGCGCTCCTTCTCGGCGGATGCTCCGCCGACGGCGGAGGCGACGAAGGCGACACCATCACGGTCGCTTATGCGAAGACCGAGTCGTTCACCGCGATGGACACCCTGATGAAGACGGCGAAGAAGGAGTTCGAGGCATCCCACAAGGGGATCACCGTCGAGCTTCAGCCGATCAGCGCGTCCGACGACGACTACAAGACCCGCCTTCAGCTCTCGCTCGCCTCGCCCGACACCGCCCCCGACGTGTTCTACGAGGACACCTTCTCCGTCCGCAGCGACGTCGAGGCGGGGTACCTCCTGAACCTCGACGACAAGCTCGGCGCGTGGGACGACTGGAAGGTGTTCGACGAGGCCGGCCGCACCGCCGGCCAGGGGGAGGACGGCAGCGTGTACGCGTTGCCCCTCGGCACCGACACCCGCGTCATCTGGTACAACAAGGACGTTCTCGCGAAGGCCGGTATCGCCGTTCCCTGGCAGCCCGAGAGCTGGGACGATGTCCTGGTCGCCGCGGCGGCGATCAAGGGGAGCCAGCCCGACGTCGTCCCCTTCAACATGTATGCCGGCACCGGCACGGCCGAAGGCTCGGTCATGCAGAGCTTCTACGAGCTCCTCTACGGCACCGGCGACGGCAAGGGACTCTACGACGACGAGTCCGGCAAGTGGGTGGTCGGCTCGCAGGGGTTCGTCGACTCGCTGGGCTTCCTCGAGAAGCTCTACGACGAGGGCTACGCGGTGAGTCCCGACAAGGCGCTCGACCCGAACGTGTGGCAGGCGGTCTTCGGCGACTGGTTCCCGAAGGACAAGCTCGGCGCGACGGTGGAAGGCTCGTACACGCCGTCGTTCTGGGCCGAGGGCGGGCAGTTCGCCTGGCCCGAGTACACCGACAAGATGGGCGTCGCGCTCTTCCCGACGCAGGACGGCCAGGAGCCCGGTGGCGTCAGCATGTCCGGCGGGTGGACGCTCGCCGCCTCCGCGCAGACGGACGCGCCCGACCTCGCATTCGACTTCATGACCACGGCCCTCAACAAGAAGAACGCCCTCTGGTACGCCGTCAACAACGCCCAGATCGCCGTCCGGACCGACGTCGCCGAAGACCCGACCTACCTCGAGTCCAACCCCTTCGTTAAAGCCGTGACGGATGCCGTCTCGGTCACGCACTTCCGCCCCGCCAACAGCGACTATCCGCAGGTGTCGGTCGCCGCGCAGCAGGCCACGGAAGCCGTGATCACCGGGCAGCAGTCGCCCGCCGAAGCAGCAGCCGCCTACGACGACGCGGTCCGCAAGATCGTCGGCGACGACGGAGTCGTCACCGAGTGACCGCATGACGACGACCCTGGCGCCGCATCCTGATCCGGCCGCACCGGCACCTCGCCGCGCCCGCGCACGGCGTGGCGGACGGGTCACATCGACGCGGGCGCTGCCGATGCTCCCCGCGGTCGGCCTCCTCGTCGTCTTCCTCGCCGGCCCCATCGCCTGGGCCGTCGCGGGTTCGCTGACCGACCGGGGCCTCACCGGAGTGAGCGCGGCCAAGCCCGAGTTCATCGGCTTCGACAACTTCACCCGACTGTTCGACGACCCCGTCCTGCCGCTGTCGATCCTCCTGACCGTCGTCTTCGTCGTCGGGTCCGCGATCATCGGCCAGAACATCCTCGGCCTGCTCCTCGCCGTCCTCTTCCGTGCGGGCAGCCGCGCCGTCGCCGGCACCGTCGGCGTGATCGTCGTCATCGCGTGGGTGCTGCCGGAGATCGTCGCCGCGTTCGTCAGCTACGCCTTCTTCTCGGCCGACGGCACGCTCAACGGTGCGCTGTCGCTCTTCGGGGTGCAGGGGCCGAACTGGCTCTACGCGCTGCCACTCCTCGCGATCGTCCTCGCGAACACCTGGCGGGGAACCGCGTTCTCGATGATGATCTACCGGGCGGCGCTCGACGACGTCCCGCCCGAAGTGACCGAGTCGGCGATGATCGATGGTGCCGGCACATGGCAGCGGCTGCGTTTCATCACGCTCCCGATGATCTCGGGCACCGTCTTCACCAATCTGCTCCTGACGACCCTGCAGACCCTGTCCGTGTTCACGCTCATCTGGGTGATGACGAAGGGCGGCCCCGGCGACCTCTCCACGACGCTGCCGGTGTTCGCTTACGCGGAAGCGTTCTCGTTCGGCGACATCGGCTACGGCAACGCGATCGCCATCGTCATGCTCGCGCTGGGCGCCGTCTTCTCCCTCGCCTACGTGCTGTCACTCCGGCGCCGAGGCGGCGTCTCATGAGCGCCACCGAGATCACCACCACCCGCGTGCGCCGACCGGTGCGGCCACCGAGCGCAGCATCTCCGCGGCGAAGCGCCACCCGCTTCTGGGCGAACCTCGTCCTGATCGTGATCGGCCTGCTGTTCGCCGCCCCGCTCGCCTGGGTCGTGCTCGCCTCGATCGATTCGGCCGCGACGTATCAGGTCGCCTGGCCGACGAAGCCGACCCTCGACAACTTCGCCGACGTCCTGACCCCCGAGCTGACACTCCGCCCCCTCGTGAACAGCGTGCTGCTGTCGACGGCTGCGGCGGCGGTGACCGTCGTGGCATCCGTTCTCGCCGCCTACCCGCTCTCCCGCTACCGATCCCGCTTCAACGCGCCGTTCCTCTACTCCGTGCTCTTCGCCAGCTGCTTGCCGATCACGGCGATCATGGTGCCGGTCTACAGCCTGTTCGTGCAGCTGCGCCTCATCAACCAGCCGTGGGCGGTGGCCCTGTTCCTCGCCGCGAGTGCGCTGCCGATGGCGCTCTGGATGACGAAGAACTTCATGGACTCCGTGCCGATCAGCCTCGAAGAAGCCGCCTGGGTCGACGGGGCGAGCGCGATGCGGGCGCTCGTGACGATCGTCGTCCCGCTCATGCGCCCGGCCCTGAGCGTCGTCTTCGTCTTCGTGTTCCTGCAGGCGTGGGGGAACTTCTTCGTCCCGTTCGTCCTGCTGCTCACGCCCGATTGGCAACCGGCCGCCGTTTCGATCTACTCCTTCTTCGGGCAGTACGGCACCGTCGCCTACGGGCGCCTGGCCGCCTACTCCCTGCTCTACTCGGTTCCCGTCCTCGGTCTCTATCTGATCGTCACCCGCGGCCTCGGAGGCACGTTCGCCCTCTCCGGCGCCGTCAAAGGCTGACCCGCACAGCCCACTCACCCACCCCACCGCCGCACCGTCTCGGAGGCCCCCTCATGCACCGCAACGACCGCCTGGCCCTGCAGCGCATCGACCGGCTCGCCGGCGACCGCTTGGCCCCTGCCCTGTACCGCGAGACGACCCCCCTGCAGATCTCGGCGTGGGAGGTTCCGGGCGAACCCGTCCCGTTCGCGGATGCCGTCGGCCAGACCTACACGCCGGTCGCCGAGGGAACGGCGTGGGGGCGCCCGTGGGGCACCGTGTGGTTCCACGTCACGGGGAGCGTTCCGGCATCCTGGCGAGACCTCGCCGGCACCCGCCCGGAGATCGTCGTCGACCTCGGCTTCGACGGGTCCGGTCCGGGCTTCCAAGCGGAGGCCCTCGTGTTCCGTCCCGACGGGTCCATCGTGAAGGCGATCGAACCGCGGAACGCGTCGGTCCCCGTCGACGGCGACGAGATCGACCTCTGGATCGAGGCGGCGGGAAATCCGAGCGTCGCCGGGACGTTCACCTTCGCCGCCACCCCGCTCGGCGACCTCCAGACCGCCGGCGACGAGCCGATCTACCGGCTGCGCCGGCTGGAGCTCGGCCTGTTGGACGAGACGGTGTGGGAGCTGCAGCAGGACATCTGGACCCTCCGCGGGCTCGTCGACCAGCTCGAACCGAACCGCACCCGTCACGCGCGGGTGCTGGCCGCACTCGGGCGCGCGGTCGACGCCGTCGACCCCGACGACGTCGCCGGCACGGCCCCGGCGGGACGCGATGAGCTCCGCGCCGCGCTCGCGGCCCCGGCATCCGCCTCGTCGCACCAGCTGACCGCGGTCGGACACGCGCACATCGACTCGGCCTGGCTGTGGCCGATCCGCGAGACGGTGCGGAAGGTCGCCCGCACGTTCTCGAACGTCCTCGACCTCATGCGCACCGAGGACGACTTCGTCTTCGCGGCCTCATCCGCGCAGCAGTACGCGTGGATGAAGGAGCACTACCCCGAGCTGTTCGAACGGATGAAGGATGCCGTCGCCGCGGGACGCTTCGCCCCGGTCGGCGGCATGTGGGTCGAGTCCGACACGAACATGCCGGGATCCGAAGCCCTCGCCCGTCAGTTCGTCGAGGGCAAGCGGTTCTTCCTCGAGGAGTTCGGTGTCGAGCCGCTCGAGGTGTGGCTGCCGGACTCGTTCGGATACTCCGCCGCGCTCCCCCAGATCATCACGGCGGCCGGTTCGCGCTGGTTTTTGACGCAGAAGATCTCGTGGAACGAGACGAACCGGATGCCACACCACACCTTCCTCTGGGAGGGCATCGACGGCACCCGGGTCTTCACCCACTTCCCGCCTGTCGACACGTACAACTCCGAGCTGTCCGCGGCCGAGCTCGCCCTCGCCGAGCGGCAGTTCGCCGAGAAGGCGGATGCCTCGCACTCCCTCGTCCCCTTCGGCTGGGGCGACGGCGGTGGCGGACCCACGCGCGAGATGATCGCTGCGGCCCGCCGCACCGCCGACCTCGAGGGATCACCGCGTGTGCGCCTCGGCTCACCGGCGCAGTTCTTCTCCGAGGCAGAGGCCGAGTACGCCGAACCGCCGGTGTGGTCGGGCGAGCTCTACCTCGAGTACCACCGCGGCACGTACAGCGCGCAGGCGCGCACGAAGCGCGGCAACCGCCGGAGCGAGCACCTGCTCCGCGCCGCCGAACTCTGGGCCACGCTGGACACCGTCCGCACGGGCGCGACCTACCCGGCGGGGCGGCTGCGATCGCTCTGGCAGACGGTGCTGCTGCACCAGTTCCACGACATCCTTCCGGGAACCTCCATCGCCTGGGTGCACCAGGAAGCCGAAGCCACGTACGCGCGCGTCGCGGACGAGCTGCAGGAGATCATCGACACCGCGGTCCGCTCGCTCACCGGCGAGGGCGACCGCGCCCTGACGGCGAACGCGGCGCCGGTCGCGCTGGCCGGTGCCCCCGCGCTCGGGGTGTCGGCCGCGGCATCCGTTCTCCCGGTCGCCCCCGAGCGGGACGGCGACGGCTGGACTTTCCGCCACGAGCGGTTCCAGTGGGCGATCGATGCGCGCGGCCTCGTCGTCGGCGCCGTCGACCTCACCACCGGCCGCGAACTGATCGACCCGGCCTTCCCGGGCGGCGTGCTGCAGCTGTTCCGCGACACTCCCCGCGAGTGGGATGCCTGGAACATCGACGCCGAGGATGGCGCGCTCGGCACGACCCTCACCGATGTCACCGAGGTCGTCGCCGACGGCGCGGACCTCGTCGTGCGCCGTCGATTCGGGTCGTCTCACGTCGAGCAGCGGTACCGTGTCGACCCGTTCTCGGGCGCGCTCGAGGTCGAGATGCACCTCGACTGGCGAGAGCGGCAGAAGATGCTGAAGATCGCATTCCCCCTGCGTGTGCGCGCCGAACGCACCGAATCGGAGATCCAGTTCGGTCACCTCTCACGGTCGGTCCACGCGAACACGACATGGGATGCCGCGAAGTTCGAGACCGTCGCGCACCGGTGGATCCGCGTCGTCGAGGGCGACTACGGCGTCGCCGTCGCCAACGACTCGATGTACGGCCACGACGTGCAGCGGGCTCCCGGCTCCGACGGCGGAGCACGGACCGTCGCGCGCGTCACGCTCGTGCGGGCGCCGCTGTTCCCCGATCCCGAAGCGGACCAGGGCGCCCACGAGTTCCGCTTGTCGGTCCTGCCCTCAGCCTCGGTCGCCGCCGCGATCGGCGAGGGGCTCCGTCTCAACCTGCCGCCGGTCACCGTGAACGGCGCCGACGAGGTCGCCCCCCTTCTCACGGTGAGCGACCCCGGAGTGATCGTCGAGGCGCTCAAGCTCGCCGACGACGGATCGGGCGACGTGGTCGTGCGGCTCTACGAGGCGCTCGGCTCGGCGCGGACGGCGCAGATCGAGGCGGGGTTCGCGGTGACAGCGGTCACGCAGACCGACCTGCTCGAGCGGCCGATCGAGCCGACTGTTCTGCGCGAGACGACGAGCACCGTGCGTCTGGACCTCGCCCCGTTCCAGCTCGTCACCCTTCGACTGGCGCGCTGACCAGCCGGCATCACTCCAGGCCGCGAACCGGGACCCCGAGCCAGTCGCCGAGGTCCCGGATCTCGGCGTGGATCATCTCGCGCTCGTCGTCGTCGATCGGCGCCAGCTCGTGGACCGCAGCCACAACGAGGTTCTCCTTCTTCTTGTCGAGCGCGGCGTCGAGCAGAGCGACGAAGCGGTCGCCCACCAGGATCGGATGCGCGAAGTAGCCGTAGACCCGCTGGTGCTTCGGCTTGAACTGCTCGAGCACGAAGGTGAAGTCGAACAGTTCGGTCAGACGCGGTCGGTCGAACAGCATCCGGTCGTAGGGGTTCAGGATCGCCGCACGGCCGCCGGGATCGTCGTCGAGCGCCGCGATCGCCTCGGGGTCGACCCGCCAGCGCCAGGAACTCCCCTCGACCTCGGCCTCCTCCCCCGCGGTGCCGACGCCCGCCCACGGTGACCTCTGCCGCGCGATGCCGTACGCCTGCAGACGCCGACCCGCGAGAACTTCTTCGGCGTCGGCCGGGTTCATCGAGGCATCCGTCCCCGCGTACACGCGCTCGGGAAGGTCCCACACCCGCTGACGCCCGACGCGACCGCTGATCGCGACGTCGCCGAGGTACGACATGAGTTCGAGCATGCGCGGCACCTGATTGGCGCCGTACCAGCCGCTCTCGTTCTTCGCCTGGACGGCGCTGGTGTCGGCGATCTCGGACGCCTGCAACGGCCCGTCCCGATCGAGGCGCGTCAGGATGTCGGCGCGGAACGCCGCGTTGGCGTCGAGGTACTGCCGCGTCGCGCCGCCGAGCCGTCGGCTGGGCATGATCGCCCGCAAGGCGGGAAGGAGGGATGCCGGGCGGAAGTGCCCGTCGTATTCGAAGAGCAGCCGGTCGACCTCGACGGCCTTCGAGAGCTGACCGGGTTCGTACGCCCAGCCGATCCGCGCCCAGCAGACGGACTGCTCGCTGGGAGCGATGACCGCCGTCGGATCGATCTTGATCGCGCCGATCTGCTCGGCGACCTCGACCACGTCGCCGGGGCGATCCGCGTCGAGCAGCTGCGCGCGCACCGCGATGCGGCGCGCCTCGTCCCTCGTGAGCCGGTGCATGGCACGAGGCTAGCGCTCGCCTCCGACGCGCGCGGATCAGCTCGTGGGCTGGAGCTTCGCGTCGACGGTCCGTCGCTCGTCGAAGACGAAGCAGTCCCCCTCGAAACCGTCTCCCCCGGCGTGCTCGAAGTACCCGAGGATACCGCCGTCGAGCTGCCGCGCGTCGATCCCGGCCTCGCGGAGGACGAGCGCCGCCTTCTCGCAACGGATGCCGCCGGTGCAGAAGCTGACGACGGTCTTGCCGACGAGCTCGTCGCGGTGCGCGGCTGCGGCATCCGGGAACTCGGTGAACTTCTCGATGCGCCAGTCGAGCGCACCCGCGAACGTACCGTGATCGACCTCGAACGCGTTCCGCGTATCGAGCAGGACGACCTCGCGGCCGTCGTCGTCGACGCCGCTCTCGAGCCAGCGGCGGAGTGTCAGCGGGTCGACGGCCGGAGCGCGGCCGGCTTCGGGACGGATCGTCGGGCGGTCCATGCGGATGATCTCGCGCTTGTGCTTGACGAGCATCTTCTGGAACGGCTGGTCGACCGACCAGCTCTCCTTCGTCGTCAGCGCAGCGAAGCGCTCGTCTTCGCGCAGCGCGTCGACGAACCCGCGTACGTCCTCCGCCGGTCCCGCGAGGAACAGGTTGATCCCCTCTTCGGCGACGAGGATCGTGCCGCGCAGGCCGCGCGCGTCCGCGCGCTCCTGCAGCACGGGACGCAGCGACGCCGGGTCCGCGATGTGCGTGAAGAGGTAGGCGGAGATGTTCAGGACGGATGCCACCCCACCAGCGTAGGCGGGGGGCGGCATCCGTTCGGACTACTGCGCCGACCAGCCGCCGTCACTGGCGAGCACCGCACCGTTGATGTTGACGCCGTCATCGGAGAGCAGGAACGTGATCGACGCGGCGAGCTGCTCCGGCGTCGCGACGCTGGGGATCGTGCTGTGGAACGAACCCAGACGCTGCTGACCGTACTCGGAGACATTCGGAGGGAATGGGATGCCGCTGGCCACCCCGCCGGGTGCGACGGCGTTGACGCGAAGCCCCTTCGGCCCGTACATGACAGCCGCGCTCTTGGTCAGCCCCACGATGGCGTGCTTGCTGGTCGTGTAGGCGTTGCCCGAAGCGCTGCCGCGAAGGGCTGCTTCGCTCGCGACGTTGACGATCGATCCGGCACCGGACGCGAGCATGGCGGGCAGGACGGCGCGGGTCAGCTTGAAGGGACCGGTGAGGTTGACGGCGATGACGCGATCCCACATGGCGTCGGACGTCTCGCCGAGCGGCGAGAAATCGTCGTTGATGCCCGCCACGTTCGCGAGCGCGTCGATCCGCGACCCCGCGGCAGCGACGATGGCGTCGACCGAATCCTGTCTCGTGACGTCACCGGCCACGGTGACGATGTCGGCATCCGACATCGATGCGGCGAACTCGGCCAGACGATCCGCCGAGATGTCGGTGGCGATCACGCGGCCGCCCTCACGGGCGATCCGGCCCGCGGTCGCGCGACCGATGCCGGATGCCGCGCCGGTGACGATCACGGTCTTACCGGCGAAGCGGCCGGCGGACGTCGGCTCGACCCAGCCGGTCACCTCGGCCTCGGGGAGGACACCACCGTTGGCCTGCCGGACAAGATCGTCCACGGCGGCCTGCGGCATGGCGCCCTGGCTGAGCACGACGAGTTGCTGGAGCGGAAGCGCCCGCACGGGCGCGAGGGACTCAGCGGATCCGCCGCCGGCGGCGACAAGCCCGCGGATCAGCGGGCCGCCGATCTCGCTGTCGAGCCAGTCGCCGATGCTGGTGGCGGCGGTGAGGACCGTGTCTGTCATGGTGTTCCCTTCGTCGAAGCGAGTTATTCCCGCCCGGGAAATGATACTCTCAGCCGCGCCATCGGGAAGGAAATCTCATGACCGGAACGTCCCGCCGCGGTCGCGGCACACGCGCGGGGCTCGATCGCGACCGCATCCTGACGGCTGCGCGAGACCTCGACCCGGCAACCCTCACGATGCAACAGGTCGCCGATGCGCTCGGCGTCGACCGGAAGGCACTCAACCATCACGTGACGGACCGCGAGAGCCTTCTCGAGATGCTCGCGGTCGATGCCTTCCGCCGCCGCTTCGCGTCGTCGGAGTCCGACCTCGGCACGACCTGGCAGGACGCGTGCCGGGGCTACGCCCGCGCAGTGACCTCGAGCCTGATGGACATCGGCACCTGGGTCGGTCACCTTCCGTTCGCGACGCCGGATGACCTCGCGATCGTCGAGCCTGCCGAGGAAGTCGCTTCCCGCCTGCGCGAAGCGGGCTTCGATCTCGAAACCACGAGCCGCGGCATGCATCTGTTGATGAGCATCTGCCAGGGCTTCGCGCGCGAAGTGGTTGCGTCGGGGTACTCCGCGCAGGACCCCCAGGTCGCCCACCTCCGCGACGCGCTCGGCTCGTCGGCCGGTGGCTACCCCGTGCTCCGCGAGCTCGTCGACGCCGCCTTCGACAACCACGGCGAGGCGCAGTTGCGCTTCAACGTGGACGCGTTCATCGCAGGAATGGAACGTCTGCTCTGACCGCGCCCACGCGCGTCGTGATCAGCCGACGAACGGAGCGGATGCCGCGTCGAGAGCGGCGACCTCGTCGGCGGCGAGGTCGAGCGTCGCGCCGGCGATGAGAGCGCCCACCTGGTCGACCCGCGACGCCGACGCAATGGGGACGGTGCCCTTCGCGCGCAGCCAGGCGAGGGCGACGGATGCAGGGGCAACATCGTGCGCCGCCGCCACGTCGTCGAGCGCCGTGAGGACGGCGAGTCCCTCCGGTGTCGCATAGGCGGCAGCCGACCCGGCACGCGGAGAGGACTGACCCGACGCATCGGTGGAGCGGTACTTGCCGGTGAGGAACCCGCTCGCGAGCGCAGAGTACGGGACGACCGTGAGGCCGAGCTCCTCGGCGGTGGGCTTCACGTCCCGCTCGATGGCGCGGTCGACGAGGTTGTATCGAGGCTGGGTGACGATCGGCTCCGCGACGCCCTGTTCGCGGGCCAGGCGCACCCACTCACGGGTGTTCTCGGCGGAGAAGTTCGAGATCGCCGGATAGCGGATGAGGCCATCGGAGACGAGCGCGCCGAACGCGGCCACCGTCTCTTCGAGCGGAGTCTCGTCGTCTTCGGCGTGCGCGTAGTAGACGTCGATCGTGTCGACGCCGAGACGCTTCAGCGAGGCCTCGGCGCCGGCCCGCACGGTGCCCGCAGACAGACCGGGGAACGCGGGGTGCTTCGAGACCTTCGTGGCGATCACGACGCCGGACGGGCGGCGCGACGCGATCCACTCGCCGAGGATGGTCTCGCTCTCGCCGCCGGAGTTGCCCGGCACCCAGGCGCTGTAGACATCCGCCGTGTCAACGAAGTCGCCGCCGGCAGCGGCGAAGGCGTCGAGGACGGCGAAGGAGGTGTCGCGATCCGCGGTCCAGCCGAAGACGTTGCCGCCGAAGGAGAGGGGGAACACGGTCAGGTCGCTCGTGCCGAGAACAGTCATGGTCTCGATCCTGACACGGTGACGGATGCCCGAGGGCGGGTCAGCGGGCGTATGTCAGCGTGTGACGATGTCCTCCGCGTTGGCCTGGATCCAGCTCATGAGGGGCATGACACGCTCCATCAGCTCGATGCCTCGGGGCGTCAGGGAGTACTCGACCCGCGGCGGGACCTCGGGGTACGACGTCCGCTCGACGATGCCGTCGGCGGCGAGGGTGCGGAGAGTGGTCGCCAGCATCTTCTCGCTGATGCCGTCGACGCTGCGCCGCAATTCGCCCCATCGACGCGTGCCGTCGGTGAGGGAGAGGAGGACGAGCACGCCCCACTTGCTCATGATGTGATCCAGAACGGTCCGCGAGGGGCAGGCCTCCGTGAAGATCCCCGGCGACTCCTGCTGCAACTGCGCGTAACTGACCGACATGTGAGCAGCTTACCTGAAAGTGGGTACCCTCCAGCTGGAATGTTTAAGGCCGCAACGCGGGTTCTCCCCGATGTCGCGCATCTCGCTCGATCATCGAAAGGACTCGCCATGACCATCCTCGTCACCGCCGCCAGCGGACAACTCGGACACCTCGTCGTCGACGCGCTCATCGCTCGCGGGGCCTCCCCCGACAGCATCGTCGCGGGTGCTCGCACGGTGGCGAAGGCCGCCGACCTCGCCGACAAGGGAGTCCGCGTCGTGCCGCTCGACTACACCGTGCCCGAGTCGATCGATGCCGCCCTCGACGGCGTCGACAGCGTGCTGCTGATCTCGGGGTCCGAGCCGGGCAACCGCGTCCCCGGTCACCTCAACGTCATCGCCGCGGCCGCGCGCGCGGGTGTGAGCAAGCTCGCCTACACGAGCGTCTCCCATGCCGACACGGTCGAGCTCGTCCTCGCACCCGAGCACAAGGCGACCGAAGAAGCCATCGCCGCCAGCGGCGTTCCCGCTGTCCTGTTGCGCAACAACTGGTACATGGAGAACTACGCCGGCGATCTGGCCGGCGCCGCGCAGACCGGCGTGTTCTCGGCTGCGGTCGGTGACGCCGCCGTGTCTGCCGCGGCGCGAGTCGACTTCGCCGAGGCGGCCGCGGTCGTCCTCCTCGAGGACGGTCACGTCGGTCGCACCTATGAGCTCGCCGGCCCGCGCGCAACCTACGCCGACATCGCCGCCGCGATGAGCGAGGTGCTCGGCCGCGAGGTCGTCTACGCCCCGGCCACGACAGAAGAGCTGTCCACCCGCCTCGCTTCCTTCGGTCTCGACGAGGCGACGGTCGGGTTCGTCGTCGCGCTCGACACGGACATCTCGCGCGGCGCCCTGGATGTCAGCGAGCAGGACCTGACGAACCTCATCGGACGCCCCACCACGTCGTGGGTCGAGGCGTTCCGCGCCCTCACTCCCGCGAGCTGACCTCGGTCGACGCGTGTCGAGCCGCGGCATCCATATTCATCGGAATGGATGCCGCGGCTTCGGCGTTGGGACGGGTATGCAGAGCTTCGGAACGCTGTCCTTCGGTCATTACGGCCCCCTCGGCGGGGGTCGCGAACTCACCGCCGGCGACTCGCTGAAGCAGGCGATCGACCTGGCCCAGGGCATGGACGAGCTGGGCGTCAACGGCGCCTATTTCCGCGTGCACCACTTCGCCCGACAGCAGGCGTCGCCCATGCCGCTGCTCGCCGCGATCGCGGCGCGGACCTCGCACATCGAGGTCGGGACCGGCGTCATCGACATGCGGTACGAGAACCCCCTCTACCTCGCCGAAGAGGCCGCGGCCCTCGACCTCATCAGTGACGGCCGACTCGCCCTCGGCGTCAGCCGTGGGTCACCCGAGAGCGTTGTCCGCGGCTACGAGACCTTCGGGTACACCGGCTCGGAAGACCCCCGCGGCGCGGACCTCGCCCGCGAACACTTCGACCTCTTCCTCCGCGCGATCGACGGCGAAGGCCTCGCCGAAAGCGACCCGCACAGCCCGTTCGGCGGAGGTCAGGGGATGCAGCGGATCGAACCGCACTCCCCCGGGCTCCGCTCGCGCGTCTGGTGGGGTGCGGGCAACCGCGATTCGGCCGAATGGGCCGGTCGCATGGGTGTCAACCTCATGTCGTCGACGCTCCTCACTTCAGCCGACGGACGGCCCTTCGACATCCTGCAGGCCGAGCAGATCGATGCGTTCCGCACGTCGTGGCGTGAGGCCGGGCACACCGGTACGCCGCGGGTGTCGGTGAGCCGCAGCATCTTCCCGATCACGACGGCCGAGGACGCCATGTACTTCGGCGGACGCTCGGATGGCGACCAGATCGGCGTCATCGACGGGATGAGGTCGACCTTCGGCAAGACCTACGCCGGCACGCCCGACGAACTGGTCGAGCAGTTGCAGCACGACGCCGCGGTGCGCGAAGCCGACACGCTCATGCTCACCATCCCGAGCCAGTTGGGTGTCGAGTTCAACCTGCGCCTCGTCGAGTCGTTCGCGACCTACGTCGCCCCGTCGCTGGGCTGGGTGCCGTCGCACGCGGTCGCGACCGTCTGACCCGAACCCGGGCTGCACCGCGCGAGGCGTGCGCGGTCGCAGCGCCGGTGCGAGGACGAGGCCCTCAGTGCCTCCCGGCCGCTGGATGCAGCAGCTCGAAGCGTTCGCAGACGACGGGCATGTCGGGCTCGAACCCCCGCGGGTCGCTCGAGTGGGTGCGCCAGAACCGTTCGTGCGCGGCGCGCCACCCCTCGAGCGAGAGGTCACCCTCCCCCTCCGCGACGGCATGGTCGGCCGTCACCTCGCGGAACGGGACGATGTCGACGGTGATGGTCCGGATCAGCGCGCGAGGGGCTCCGCTTCCGTCGAGCACGATGCTGAGGTCGCCGGCCGCCGGCACCGGGTCGCCGTCGGCCTCGTAGTCGCGCAGCGACGACGCCGTGGCGGTCTTGGTGCCGGCGAGCACCAGTGAAAGCAGGTCGTCGGCCTGCGGCGGAGTCGCCCCGAAACCCCACGCCTCCGGCTCGGCTTCGGGAAGCCCGCCGACGATCTCACGGCACTCCCGCCAGAACTCGGACACAGACGCACGCGAACTCATCCCGCGACCCTATCCTCAGCCGACGAGCGGACCGCCTTCGCGCCAGTAGCCGAGGAACGCGACCCGCTCCTTCGGGAGACCCAGCCGACCGGTCAGCAGGCGACGGAGCGACGTGACGGTGCCGGACTCGCCGGCGAGCCAGACGTAGACCTCCTCTCGGGGCAGCTCCGCCGTCGCCGTCGCCCACTGGATGACGGCGCGCTCGAGTGCCCCCGAGCGCTCGCGATCGACCCGGACGGCTCGATGCGGAGCACCGACATACGGTGACAGGAGGTCGTCGTCGGGGGTGGCGGCATCCACCACCACGTCGGCGACGACACCGTCGTCCAGCGCTGACACGATGTTCCGCGCCGCCGGGTACGCGGTCTCGTCCGCAACCAGCAGCACCCGCCGCGCCAACCCGGGATGCCAGTGCAGACCGTATCCCGTCCACCCCATGCGACGATCGGGCCCGGTCACGACGAGCCGGTCGCCCGGACGCGCCGATGTCGCCCACACGGAGGCGGGCCCGGCGGGAGTGTGCACGTAGACGTCGACGTCGATCTCACCCGCCTCGGGCCGGATCGCGGCGGGCGTGTAGGTGCGCAGGACGTTCCGCTCCCCCTCGTCGAGCTCCTTCCACCGGCTGTACCAGTCGGACGGATGCGGTGTGGGTTCCTCGAGCAATCCGAAATCGGCGAGCCCGCCGCCGGGCAACGGGAGGACGAGCTTGATGCGCTGGTCGAGCCCCCACGGCGCGAAGTTCCGGAGCGCGTCGCCTCGCAGGGTGATCCGCACGAACCTCGTGCTCAGCCGCTCCGACGCGGCGACCTCCACCTCGAACGCGCTGTACGCCCAGGGACGCTCCAGAACCGCGGTCATCGTCGGGCCTCCGCGACGTGCGGGGCGCGGAGAGGCACGACGAGCGGCCCTCCGGTGACGGGGTCGGGGATGACGGTGTTGGCGAGGCCGAACACGGCCGAGACGTTCTCGCTCGTGACGACCTCGGCCGGCGTCCCCTCGGCGATGACTTGCCCGTCGCGCATCGCGACGACGGTCGTGGCATAGCGCGCGGCTTGGTTCAGGTCGTGCAGGACGGCGACGATCGTCCGCCCCTGCTCGTGGAGCGCCGCGAGGAGTTCGAGCAGTTCCACTTGATGAGCGACATCCAGGTACGTCGTCGGCTCGTCGAGGAGCAGGACCTCGGTCTGCTGCGCCAACACCATCGCGATCCAGACGCGCTGACGCTGTCCGCCCGAGAGCGCATCCACCGGCCGGTCCGTGAGATCCGACGTCCCGGTCGCGGCGAGGGCGTCGACGACGGCGGACTCGTCCGCGGCCGACCAGGGTCGCAGCATCCCCCGATGCGGGTAACGCCCTCTCGCAACGAGGTCGCGGACCGTGATGCCCTCGGGGGCGACAGCCGTCTGCGGCAGGAGGCCGAGCCGACGCGCGAGCGCCTTCGCGGGGATGTCGGCGATCGACCGACCGTCGAGGACGACGCGCCCCTCCTCGGGTGGCAGCAACCGGGCGAGTCCTCGCAGCAGAGTGGACTTGCCGCACGCGTTGGGGCCGATGATGACCGTGAACGACCCCGGTTCGATCTGCAGGGACAGCTGCTCGACGATACGGGTGTCGGCGTAGGCGAACGACGCGTTCTCGACGGCGAGGGAGGCGGGATGACGCTCAGGCACGGCGGCGGATCTCCATGACGATGACGGACAGAAGGTAGACGCCGCCGACCGAGACGGTCACGACGCCGACGGGCAGGGGCGCCGGCAGCGCGTGCTGCGCGACGAGATCGGAGGCGAGCAGGATCACCGCGCCGAGGAGAGCCGACAACCCGAGCGGCAGCGACGGGGTGCGCGCGAGTCGACGCGCGACCTGCGGGGCCGCCAACGCGACGAAGGCGACCGGCCCGGCCACTGTGGTCGCGGCCGACACGAGGCCGACCCCGGCGAGCAGAGCGAGCGCCCGAACGGCGCGCGGCCGGGCTCCCGTCGCGGCCGCCAGGTCGTCGCCGAGTTCGAGCTGCCGCATCCGCGGGACCAGGCAGAACGCGACCGCGGCGATCGGAACAGCAGCGACGAGTGCGCCCGCGACCGGTCCGTCGGCGACGCCGTTGAGCGAACCCGCCCCCCACGCCGACGCGAACATGGCGGTCTCCAGCTCGACCTGCAGCAGCAGCCACGTGTTCAGCGAGGCGAGCATCGCCGACACCCCGATGCCGACGACGATGATCCGGAATCCCTGCAGACCGTCCCGCGAGGCCAGCAGCTGGATCACGAGGGCGGTCACGAGTCCACCCACCAGCGAACCGGCGACGAGCGCCTGCCAGCTCGCGGACACGAGGACCAGCGTCAGCAGCATGCCGCTGAACGCGCCGCTCGACAGGCCCAGGATGTCGGGGCTCGCAAGCGGATTGCGCGTCACGGTCTGGAACAGCGCGCCCGCGATCCCGAGGAGGGCACCCACCCCGACGGCCGCGATCACCCGGGTCAGTCGCCAGTCGACGACGACCGTGCGTTCGATCCGTTCGCCGCCGCCCGCGAGGATCCCGGGGATCCGCTGCAGCTCGATGGGGAAGTCGCCGAGGACCAGGCCGAGGACGGCGAGGACGACCAACACGACGGATGCCGCGACCCCCACGACGAGGGCACGCCCCGGACCGGCGGCCACCGGCCTCGCAGGCCTCACGGCACGGCCCGGCGCGACGGTCACCGCCATCACAGCGCCCTCGCCGTCCGCCGACGGGCGAGCGCCACCAGGATCGGTGCGCCGACGAACGCGACGACGATCCCCACGGGCACCTCGGCGGGAGCGATCAGCAAGCGACCGAGGATGTCGGCGGTGAGGACGACGATCGGTCCCGCCACCAGCGACATCGGCAGGATGGCGCGTTGATCCGTGCCGACGAGCCACCGCACGACGTGCGGAACCATCAGCCCGACGAACGAGATCGGCCCGGCCAGCGCCGTCGCCGCACCGGCGAGCAGGGTGACGGCGACGACGACGCCGATCCGGATGCGCGCGACATTGGCGCCCTGCGAGCGGGCGACGTCGTCGCCGAGGGCGAGGGCGTTCAGTCCCGGAGACAGAACGAGGGCGACGAGGACGCCCGCGGCGGCGAACGGGGCGATCGCGGCCAGGTCACCGAGTCCGGCGCCGAGGAGCGAGCCGGCGTTCCATCCCCGCATCCTGTCGAAGGCCTCGGGGTCGGTCAGAGTGATCGCCGTCGTCACGCCGGACAGGACGGCCCCGAGCGCCACGCCGGCGAGGATGAGCCGCACCGCTCCCCCGGTGCCGCTCGCACCGATCGCGTACACCGCGAGGGTCACGAGGAGAGCGCCGACGAACGCGGGCCACACCACCTCGCCGGCACCCGAGAGCCCGAACAGCGACACACCGATCGCCACAGCGAACGCCGCGCCCGCTCCCACGCCGAGGAGCCCGGGGTCGGCGAGCGGGTTGCGGGTGAAGGCCTGCATCAGCGCCCCCGCCGCCCCCAGCGCGGCACCCGCTACGAGGCCGACGAGCGTCCGCGGCACCCGGAGGTCCCACACGACGAAGGCGGTCTCGCGGGTGCCGTGACCCGCCAGCGCGTCGACCACCGCGTTCGGCGACAGGGGGTTCGCACCGAGCGCGAGCGAGGCGACGACAACAGCGACGAGGGTCGCCAGGACGACGCCGACACCGAGGATGCGGCGACCCGGGCCGGCGGCGACGCTCACCGGCTCGCGGAGAGGTACCGCTCGATGTCGCCCAGCACGGCTTCGGCGCCCTTCGGGCCGACACCGGACACCCACGTGCTGGTGTCGACGAGGGTCACGTCGGGGAACGCGTCCGCGTTCCCGCTGATCGCCGCGGGGATCTCGGAACGGTCGGAGACGTCGGTCGCGGTGACGAAGACGTGATCGGCCGTCGCCGACGCGATGTTCTCGGGCGAGAGATCAGCCTGCAGGCCGTCCTCCCACTGCTGGTCGGGGATGGTGAATCCGACGCACTCGAGGAGGCTGCCGGCGAACGACACCGGTCCGTAGAGGCTCAGGGTCGTCTCGTCGCGCGGGCGGATGAGCTGCGCGGTCTGGCCGTCGACATCGAATTCGTCGCGGATGCGGGCGCAGTCGTCGTCGACGTCCGAGAGGAGGTCCTCGACCTCGTCCTCCCGCCCGAGGGCCTCACCGATGAGCTTCGCGTTGTCGCGCCACGGGTCGGCCTGCGAGGCGATGAACACGGTGGGGGCGATGGCGTCGAGCTGGTCGAAGAGGTCGGAGTGCCGTGACTCGGTGCCGAGGATCAGGTCGGGCTTGAGCGCCGCGATCGCCTCGAGGTCGGGCTCGGGGACGGTTCCGACGGGTGTCACGTCCGTGACGCCGAGGTAGGCGGGCAGCTTCGTCACGTTGCCGGCGACAGCCGCCCCGACGGGGGTGATGCCGACCGCGACCGCGGTGTCGAGCTCGAGGGGTTCGAGCGTCACGACGCGGGCAGGCGACTCGGGAACCTTCGCCGTCCCCCGGGCGTGGGTGACGGACCGGGTCTCGACGGAGCCGGAGCCGGCGGCGGGCGCGGGGGTGGCGGCGACGGTACAGCCGGCCAGGGCGAGAGCGAGGAGTCCGGACGCAGAGGCGAGGACCAGGCGGGTGCGAGGGGACATGCGGGAGAGAACCTTTCCTAGGTGCGAGGTAAGGCTACCCTAAGCACTGACCCTCCCTCGTGCCGCCCGCACTCACCAGCCCATCGAGCCCGGGATCCCCTTGAACGGTCCGACGACCTGCGACGTGATCCACCCGCCGTAGAAGCGGCCCGGCTGCGGGACTACCGTCTCCCCCGCCACCGTGCACGCGTCCATCTGCTGCGCGTACACCGCGACCCGATCCGCGAGTTCCTCGTACCCGGGCTCGGGCGTCGGGTAGTTCCACGCGGCCGCCGGTCGCGTCTGGCCGCCGCCGTGCACGTCGAGGTAGCGCGCGCCGCCCTTGAATTCGCAGAAGGACGCCCCCTCCCCGCGGGTCAGGGCACCAGGGACGAAGTCGGCGATCGGCAGGTAGTAGACGGGCGGATGACTCGTCTCCAGCACTCGCAGGGCGCCGGTCGTGGCGACGATGCGCTCGCCGCCGAGCGTGATCGTGACGGTGCCGGGAACGGGTTCGACGCGGGGAGGCCGGGGGTAGTCCCAGACACTCTCCTGTCCCGGTCCGACCGGGTCGGGGGTGGGATGCCGCATGCCTCCAGATTAGGGGCGGAATCCCATGCAGGGGCCGCGCCGGGACACCCGGCATCCCGCGATAATGGACGCATGACGGCCCGGCGCCCGACGGCCTACAACGCGATCTCCACCTCTTCGCGCGTGGAGATCCTCCACCTGCTGCAGACCACTCCGCAGCAGACCGTCGGCGAGCTCGTGGCGGCGACGTCACTGCATCCGAACACCGTCCGCGAGCACCTGCAGCGCCTCATCGACCGCGGCTTCGTCGCGACCGAGATCGAGAAGCGCACGGTCCGCGGCCGGCCCCGCGTGCTCTACCGCGCGGTCGACGGCGTGAGCGTGTCGAGTCCGGAACACCGGCGCAAGGTGCAGGCGGCCGTCGAACGCGGCGACCTCATGCGGCGCGTCATGCCCGAGACCGCAGGAACCCTCACGGGCGTGGAACAGCACCAGCTGGACGCGCTCGTCGAGCAACTCCTCGACGGCGGCTTCGACCCCGAGATCGACGAGGACGACCTCACGATCGACCTCACGCCCTGCGCGCACGCGGCAGATCAGGCCGACCACCGCGAAACCCTCTGCGACGTCCACCTCGGACTCATGCAGGGCGCCCTGAGCGAGGCCGGCGGACCGCTCGCCGTCGACGGCATGCGCTCGTCGTGCGACACGCAGCAGTGCGTCATCCAGCTGCTGCGCCGCCGACCCGACGCCTGACGTCAATACGCGAGGTTGCTCCGCACCGAGGAGTACCAGATCCATGCGTAGCCGCCCCGGTAGTGCAGCTTGTACCAGTGCCGTTTCGAGTCCGAGACCTGCAACGGCGTGCCCTTCGGGATGGTTCCACCCACCGCGCCGCCCGCGCTCTTTCGCCACGTCGCGTTCTTCGTCGTCCGCACGTGAAGGTCGGAGTGGTTCGCCGCGGTCGTGAACGTCCCGTTGACGTGCGTGTACACGGTGCGCGCGATGTCGCGGATGCCGGCCTTCGACGAACCGGCGTCCCCGATGACCGTGAGCACGAAGGTTCCCTTCGGGCCTCGGACGATCGCCGAGTCGGCCTGCAGGAGCCCGCCCTTCACCCACAGCGACCCCGGCTTGGACGCCTGGTAGGCGGATGCGGGGATGCCGTTCGGGATGCGGGAGCGGAAGAGCTGCGTGTGCATGAGAGTGAGCATCACCCCCGTGCTCGCCTTGCTCAGGAGCTGGCCCTTCTCGAGGCGATAGAGCAGCAGGCTGAGGTCGTTCGACGTGGTGCGGTTACCTCCGTAGAGGACGTCCTGACCCTTCAGAACGCGACCGTACGACGTCTGCGAGTAGCCCGCCGCGGCGATCTGCTTGTTCAGGTTCGAGATGCCGATCCAGTGCACGAGGTCGGTGTGGCAGTAGTTGTCCGACATCCAGATGAGCTCGCGGAGGCACTCCTGGACGGTCAGCCCTGACGAGAGCTTGGTCGTCAGCGACGCCTGCTTCTTGTCGACTCTCGTGAGCGCCGCCCAGGTGACGAAGAGCTTCATCATGCTGGCCGGCTCGCGACGCGTCGCGCCGGTGAGGCCCGAGACGACCTCCAGTCCGCCGATCTGACGGACGGTGACGGCATAGGACGAGGAGGGATGCCGCTTCATGGTGGCGGCGATCTTGTCTCGGAGCGTCACGGCCGCGGCGCCTCGGACGGCCGTGCACCCGTCGCCGGAGAGCACCGTCGCGTGCAGGCGGCTCGCCGGCCCTACCGCGAGGACGGTGTCGCGGCGCCTGTCGAGCAAGGCCGCTGCCGCGTCCGAGACGCATTCGGCGCGCGCGTAGAGGAACGGCTGCCGCAGCGCACCGGCGACCGCGGCCCCCGTGCCGGACTCGTGATGGGGGATGCCGGCGCCCGAGACGACGACGGCCCGGGTCGTCGTGTCGGGGTAGTCGGCCGCGGTGGCGATCGCGACGGCCTCGCTGGTGCTGCCTGCCATGCGCCTGACGCTGATGCCGGCGGATCGGATCTTGTCGACGAACGCCGATCCCATCATTGAAGGCACGTTCATCAGGACGACGCCCTTCGCCTTCACTGCGCGCAGGGCGTCCATCGTCGCGACCGATGCGGTGCCGCGGCCGTCCACGGCCATGAAGCCCGCCCCGGTCGCTGCCGCCGCGGCCGCAGCGATGGGAGCGGTGTCCATGGTGCGACCGTCAGCGACGTACACCCGGTCGACAGGGCCCTGGAAACGCAGGACTGCTCGCGACAGCGCGTAGGTGTCCCCGCCGGAGATCCGCTCGACGGGAGCCGTCTTCGCGAGGACGCGCGCGACCGCGGCGTCCACCGACGCGGTCGACCCGACGACGAGGATGCGCCTCGGTTTCAGACGCGCGAGTTCGGTCGTGATGGAAGCGGGGATCGCGTCCGGCGCCACGTAGAGCAGGGGCACTCTGCGGGCGCCTGCGAGGTAGGCGGCGATCTGCGCGTCGTGGCGTTTCGCGGCCGAGATGACGACCTCCGCGCTCCCGTTCGGGAAGAGGGCGCGACTGGCCGCGATGGTCTGATCCGCGGCAGTGGGGGCGCTGATCCGTGTGGCCGACGGCATCCGCGGCGCGGGCGGCGCCGCGAGGCGAGCACCGGCATCCGGAGTCGGGACGGGGGTCGGCGCGGGTGTGGGAGTGGGAGTCGGCGTGGGTGTGGGAGTCGGCGTGGGTGTGGGAGTCGGCGTGGGTGAGGGAGACGGAGAGGGGGTCAGCGTGGGAGACGGCTTCGGCGTCGGCGTGGCAGACGGCGTCGGCGTGGGACTCCGCGTCGGAGTGGGGCTCGGAGTGGCAGACGCCGTCGGTGTGGGAGTCGGCGTGGGCGTCTGCGCGGCCTCCGCCGGGGTCGACGTGAGCACCAGGACAGCGCTCAGCCAGACCGCGGTGAGAGCTGTCGTCCGCCGCGCCGTCGCGGGAACGCGGGTGGAGTGGCCGCGAGTCATGTGGCCAACCGTAGGCGGCGGAGACCGCTCCCACCATCGCGGACACGGGCTCGGCGGCATCCGATTGTTTTGCACGGCCCGATCCGATCCCGTGATCAGCGGCGAGTCGTACCGTCGGAACATACCCGTGGAAGGACCAAGCCCGTGGACTTTCTGGACCCGCTCATCCTGTCTCGCCTGCAGTTCGGCCTGACGACGCTCTACCACTACCTGTTCGTGCCGTTGACGCTCGGCATGGCACTCACGGTGGCGATCTTCCAGACGATCTGGCACCGCACCGGCGACGTGAAATGGCTGCACATCACGCGCCTGTTCGGCAAGATCTTCCTCATCAACTTCGCGATGGGCGTCGTCACCGGCATCGTGCAGGAGTTCCAGTTCGGCATGAACTGGTCGGACTACTCCCGCTTCGTCGGCGACGTCTTCGGCGCACCGCTCGCCTTCGAAGGCCTGATGGCCTTCTTCTTCGAGGCGACGTTCATCGGGCTGTGGATCTTCGGGTGGGACAAGCTGCCCCGCCGCATCCACCTGCTCACCATCTGGGCGACGGCGTTCGGGTCGATCCTGTCGGCCTACTTCATCCTCACCGCGAACGCGTTCATGCAGAACCCGGTCGGGTACGAGCTGAACCCCGAGACCGGACGAGCGGAGCTGACGGACTTCTTCGCGCTCCTCACCAATCCGGTCGCGCTCGCCGCCTTCCCGCACACGATCTTCGCGGCGTTCATGTTCACCGCGGCCGTCATCATCGCCGTTGCCGCCTACCACCTGCGCCGCGGGCAGCACCTCGACACCATGCGCCCGGTGCTCCGATACGGGATGTGGTTCATGATCATCTCCTTCGTCGGCACGGCCATCAGCGGCGACCAGCTCGGGCTCGTCATGGTGCAGACCCAGCCGATGAAGATGGCGGCTGCCGAGGCCCTCTGGAAGACGGCGTGCGGAGCGGACGCATCCTTCTCGATCTTCTCCATCGGCACCCCCGACGGGACGGCGGAGGTCTGGTCGCTGCGCGTGCCCTACCTGCTCTCGTTCCTCTCCACGCACACGCTCGACGGCTGCGTCGAAGGTCTCAACAACCTGCAGGATCTCTACACGCAAAAGTACGGCGCGGGCGTCGACTACATGCCCGAGATCTGGGTCACCTACTGGTCGTTCCGCTGGATGATGGGCTTCGGCGGCATCGCGACGCTCATCTCGGTCGCCGGTCTCTGGGTCACGCGTAGGAAGGCCACGCGACCCGTCGCCGGATGGATGTGGCGCGTCGCCATCTGGTCCGCCCCGCTCCCCCTCTTCGGCAGCCTCGTGGGCTGGATCTTCACCGAGATGGGCCGCCAGCCCTGGATCGTGTTCGGCTTGATGCACACCGAGGACGGCGTCTCCCCGAACGTCCCCGGCTGGACCGTACTGATCTCTCTGGTCGCCTTCACCGCGATCTACGCGGCGCTCGCGGTGGTCGAGTTCCGCCTCATCCTGAAAGCCGCGCAGCAGGGTCCCGACCCCCTGCCCGGTCCCGACGACCCCGACCCGCGGGCTCTGCCGGTCGATCAGACCCCCTCGACGGTCTACTAGGAGCACGCCATGGATCTCGCCTACCTCTGGTTCTTCATCGTCGGTGTGTTCTTCGTCGGCTACTTCGTGCTCGACGGGTTCGACTTCGGCGTCGGGATGAGCCTGCCGTTCCTCGGCCGAGATGAAGTGTCGCGCCGCCAGGTCATCAACACCATCGGCCCCGTGTGGGACCTCAACGAGACCTGGGTCATCGTGGCCGGCGCCTGCCTGTTCGCCGCGTTCCCCGAGTGGTACGCGACCCTGTTCAGCGGCTTCTACCTGCCATTGCTGCTGATCCTCCTCGCCCTGATCCTCCGCGGCGTCTCGTTCGAGTACCGCCACCAGCGCGAGGGGCTCGCGTGGAAGCGCGGGTTCGACCGGATGATCGTGATCGGGTCGGTCATCCCGGCCCTCCTCTGGGGTGTCGCCTTCGGCAACATCGTGCAGGGCGTCCCGATCGACGCCGACAAGAACGTCACCGGCTCGCTCCTGACGCTCCTGAACCCCTACGCCCTCTGCGTCGGTGTCACGACGCTCCTCCTCTTCTTCCTGCACGGCCTGTACTTCGTCGGGCTGAAGGCCGACGGCCGGGTGAAGGACGACGCGCACCGCCTGGCCCAGCGGGTCGCGTTCCCGGCGATCGCGTTCGCGGCCGGCACGGTCGTCTGGACGACCGTCATCGCGATGGACCGCGACGCCCCGCTGCTGGCGGTGGTGATCGGATGCGGCGCCCTCGCCGCGCTGGCTCTTCTCGGGTCGGCGGTCGCCAACCTCCGCCGTCGCGACGGCTGGGCGTTCGCGCTCGGCGCGGTCACGATCGTCACCGCGGTCCTGATGCTCTGGTTCGCCCTCTTCCCGTACGTGATGCCGTCGTCGACCGACCCCGCGTTCTCCCTCACGATCGAGAACGCCTCGAGCACCGACTACACGCTCGGCGTCATGACCTGGGCGGCGGTCATCTTCGTGCCGGGGATCCTCGCCTACCAGGCCTGGACCTACTGGGTCTTCCGCAAGCGCATCACCCGCGTCCAGATCGAGAAGGCGGATGCCGCGCCCGCTCACTGAGCGAGCGGGGGAGGATCGATCCATGGCTCCTGAGGTCGAACCCCGGCAGCCGCCGGTGGACCCTCGCCTGTGGCGGTACGCGGCGGCATCCCGATCGTTCTTCGTCGTCATCGCGGTCCTCTCGATCGCGCAGACGGCGGCGATCGTGGGCTTCGCGTTCTTCACGACGCGCGCGATCGTCGACGCCATCGCGGGCGCCGATCTCACCGGCACGCTCGTCGCGCTGACCGCCGTCGTGGTCGCCCGGTCCCTGCTGTCGCTCCTGCGCGAACGGGTCGCGGCGCGCGCCTCGGCCCGCGTCGAGTCGCAGCTGCGCGCGGCGGTGCTCGACGGCATCGCACGGCTCGGCCCGGGGTGGATGGCGACCCGCAGCACGTCGCACCTCGCCCTCGTCGCGGGCCGCGGACTCGACGCACTCGAGCCCTACGTCGGTCGGTACCTTCCCCAGCTGGTGCAGACCGTGATCGCAACGCCCCTCCTCATCGCGGTCATGTGGCAGGCCGACGCGATCTCCGGGCTCACCGTTGCCCTCACCCTGCCCCTCATCCCGATCTTCATGATCCTCATCGGTCTGGCGACCCGCTCGGTGCAGCGCCGCCAGTGGGAGACCCTCACCCGACTCGCGACCCGGTTCTCAGAGACGGTTGCGGGGCTGTCGACCCTCACGGTCTTCGGCCGGCAGCGTCGCGCCGCCGACTCGATCGAGCGGGTGACCGACGACTACCGTCGCGAGACGATGACGGTGCTGCGCGTCTCCTTCCTCTCCGGATTCGCGCTGGAGTTCCTCGCCTCGATCTCGGTCGCGATCGTCGCCGTCGCGATCGGGTTCCGCCTGATCGACGGCTCGCTCACCCTGAGCGTCGGTCTGTTCGTCCTGCTCCTCGCCCCCGAGGCGTTCCTCCCGATCCGCCAGGTCGGTGTGCAGTTCCACGCGTCGAGCGAAGGGGTCGCCGCCACGCGCGACGTCTTCGCCGTGCTCGACGAGGCAGCCGCGGCATCCGTCCCGCCCCCGCCGACGGCGACGGCCGCTTCGGGGGCGGATCACCGGCTGCGGCTCGACGGCGTCCGCGTGCGCGAGCTTCCCCCGGTCGACCTCGAGGCCCGCTCGGGCGAGATCGTGCTCATCGAAGGCCCGAGCGGCGCCGGCAAGTCGAGCCTGCTGCAGGCGCTCCTCGGCGCCGCGCCCGCGACCGGCCGCATCGAGTTCGACGGAGCGGATGCCACCTCCCGCCCGCCGTCCACGTGGCTGGCGTGGGCGGGGCAGCGCCCGGGGCTCGCGTCGGGCACGATCACTGCGAACATCTCCCTCGGCGACGGCGACATGCCCGCCGAGATCGTCGCGCGAGTGCTCGACCTCGTGGGTCTCGACGACGTCGACCCCGAGCGGATGCTGGGAGTCCAGGGAGCCGGCCTGTCGGGCGGCCAGGCGCAGCGCGTCGCCGTCGCCCGCGCCCTCGCGCGTCACCTGCGCGGGCACGCGCCCGTCCTCGCGCTCGATGAGCCCTCGGCGGCCCTCGACGCCGCCGCGGAAGACCACCTCTGGCAGTCGCTCCGATCCGTGGCGGATGCCGGGGCCCTGATCCTCCTGGTCTCCCACCGCGAGAGCGCCCGAGCGATCGCCGACCGGGTCGTCCGCCTGAGCGGCGCGGAGGTGAGGGCATGACGACGACCGCCGACGTCCTCCGCGCCTCCGTCCCTCCGCCGCGCCGGTTCTGGCGGGCTCTCGCGTCCGGGTTCCTATCCGAGGCGTCGGCGGTGGCGCTCCTCGCCGTCAGCGCGTGGCTCATCGTCCGCGCCTCAGAGCAGCCCCTCGTGATGTACGTCGCAGCGGCCGTCGTCGGAGTCCGCGCGTTCGCGCTCTCGCGTGCCGTGTTCCGCTACACCGAGCGTCTCGCGAGTCACGACGCGGTCCTCCGTCAGCTCGCGGCGACCCGCACCGACCTGGTGCGCCGTCTGCTCCCGCACGCTCCCGCCGGGCTGGCGTCGTCGTCGCGTGGCGCCGCCTCGGCCGCGCTCGTCGACGACATCGACGAGCTCCAGAATCTGCCCCTCCGAGTCATCCTCCCCCTCGCATCCTCCGCCACCGTCGCGATCGGAGCGGTCGTCCTCGTCGCGCTCGTGTGGTGGCCGGCCGCGCTCACCCTGCTCGGGTGCCTGATCGTCGCCGGCATCGCCGCGCTCGCCTGGGGATGGGTAGCGGGCGCGCGCGCGGAACGCTCGATCGCTCCGCTGCGGGCACGGCTCCGCGACGCCGTGCTCGACCACCTGTCGCGCCTCGACGTGCTGGTGGCTTTCGGCGCGGAGACCGCATCACGTGCCGCAGTCTGCGAGGCGGATGCCGCTCTCCGCCGCGCGGTGCTCCGCCGCGCGGGCGCGCAGGCGGGGACGGCAGCACTCGTCTCACTCGCCGCCGGAGTCGCGACCGTCGCCGCCGTCCTCGTCGCCGCACCGGCCGCCGCCGCCGGCTCGATCACCGGTCCCGCGCTCGGAGTCGCCGTCCTCGTCCCGATGGCCGTGTTCGAGGTCTTCGCTGCGGTGCCGCTCGCGGCGTCCGCGTGGCGGCAGGTGCGCGCCGCGGCATCCCGTGTGGCCTCGGTGGTGCCCGCGACGGTCCCGGCCGAGATCCCGCCCACGGGCACGCCGACCGGCGAGGCACCCGCGCTCGGCGACGGTCTGCGACTGCGCGGAGTCGACGTCACCTGGCCGGGTGCCACGCATCCCGCTCTCACCGGCGTCGACCTGGACCTCCGTCCCGGCGAGCGCCTGCACGTCGTCGGTGCGAGCGGGGCGGGCAAATCCACCCTCGCCCACGCCCTCGTCCGGTTCCTCGCAGTGAACGGCGAGTACACGATCGGGGGTCGCCCCGTCGAGACGATCGCCCCCGACGACCTCAGACTGACGGTCGGGCTGTGCGAGCAGCATCCGATGCTCTTCGACGAGGACATCCGCCAGAACCTGCTCTTCGCACGCGACACCGCGACCGACGACGACCTCGAGCGGGTTCTGGAACGGGTCGGGCTGGGCGGCTGGCTGCGGGCCCGGGGCGGGCTCGACGCGCGCGTCGGCGAGCGCGGCTCGCTCGTCTCCGGTGGTCAGGCGCAGCGCATCTCGCTCGCGCGTGCGCTCCTGCGCGGCTTCACCGTCCTGATCCTCGACGAGCCGACCGCCGGGGTCGACCCGGCCGCGGCCGACGCGCTCCTCACCGACCTGCTCGGCGCCGTCGACGCCTCGCACGCCGTCGTGCTCATCTCGCACGCGGAGCTCCCGGCATCCCTCGTCGATCGCACGGCGCGCGTCGCGAACGGCCGCATCACGGATGCCGCCTGACGAGACGTGTCAGGCGGTGGGCGCCTCGCGTTCCGCCGCGGCGGCGATGCGGTTCGCCATGCCCTGGAAGATGAAGCCGTGGAACGGGAGCACCGCGAACCAGTAGAGGCGCCCGGCGAGACCGGTCGGGAAGAACACGGCGCGCTGGTCGTAGCGCGATCCTGAGCCCTCGGGACTCGCCCGCAGCTCCAGCCACGCGAGCCCGGGCACCTTCATCTCCGCGCGCAGGCGGAGGAGGTGGCCCTCTTCGACCGCCTCGACGCGCCAGAAGTCGATCGCGTCGCCCGCGGCGACCTTGCCGCGACTCCGGCGGCCTCGCTGCAGGCCGACACCGCCCACGAGACGGTCCATCCAGCCGCGGACGGCCCAGAGGAACGGCGACGAGTACCAGCCGTTCTCGCCGCCGATGCCGACGATGACGCGCCACAGCTGTTCGGGGGTCGCCGACGTCGTCGCGGTCTGCGTGTCGGTGAAGACGAGGCGGCCCGCCCACTCGGGGTCGCTCGGCAGCGGGTCGCTCGGCACCGACGAGACCTCGGCGTCCTGCCAGCTCGTCTCGACGGCGTCGGCTTCGACCTTGCGAAGCGCCAGGCGCACCGACTCGCGGTACGACGTGAGCCCGCCTTCGGGCCGAGGCAGCAGGTCGTCGACGTCGTGGTCGTCCATGATGCACTCGTTCTGCAGCGACGCGATGAGCGGCCGTGCGATCGACCGCGGCACGGGGGTCACGAGGTTCACCCAGTGCGACGCGAGTCCGGGAGTCAGGACGGGAAGCGGCGCGATCGCGCGCTGCCGGAGTCCCGCCTCCACGGCGTACCCGTTCATCATCTGGCCGTACCGCAGCACGTCGGGTCCGCCGATGTCGACGGCCCGGTTGACCTCCGGGTCGACTTGCGCCGCGGCGAGCAGGTAGTGAAGGACGTCGCGGACGGCGATCGGCTGGATGCGGTTGCGCACCCACTTCGGCGCGGGCATGTACGGCAGCACGTCGGTGAGGTGGCGGACCATCTCGAACGACGCGGAGCCCGACCCGATCACGACCCCTGCCTGCAGCACGAGAGTGGGCGCGCCGCTCTGCAGCAGCACCTCGCCGACCTCGACCCGCGATCGCAGGTGCGGGCTCAGTGCCACGCCGGCCGGGTGCAGTCCACCGAGGTACACGATCCGACCGACGGATGCCGCGGCCGCCGCATCGGCGACCGTCTCGGCGGCGCGGAGGTCCTTCGACTCGAAGTCGGCGCCGCCGCCCATCGAGTGGACGAGGTAGTAGAGCATGTCGACGTCCTCGACCGCCTGGGCCACGGCATCCGCGTCTTCGGCAGCGCCCTCGACGACCTCGACCTCGCTCCCCCAGACGAACGCCGCGACGCGCGCTGGAGTCCGCACGAGCACACGCACCCGGTAGCCCGCCGACAGGAGGCGGGGAACGAGGCGTCCACCGAGGTATCCCGTGGCGCCGAGGACGAGCGCTCGGGGCGCCGACCCGTCGGGACGGGGTCGCGCGACGAGGGCCGGTTCACGGCCGGTGGGGGCGGAGAGCTCGCTCATTCCGTCACCATAGACCGCCCCCGGAAGGCGGCGACCACTGCGCAGCATCCCGGGTTTGTCAAGAGACACACCGCCGAGGTGCGATGTTGCGCGCCGCTTCGTACCGTGGAGAGATGGCCAGGTCATCCCGTCCCCCGGTACCCCCGTCCTCCGACGCTGTGACCCGCTCTTCGCCACCGCCCCGCCTCGATGTCGACGACGTCATCGTGGTCGACACCAAGCGTGTCCGCACCGCCATCGGCGGCACCGTGGTCGGCAACTTCATGGAGTGGTTCGACTTCGGGATCTACGGCTACCTCGCCGTCACGATCTCGGCCGTGTTCACCGCGGATCTCCCCGAACCGTGGAATCTGCTGGCCGCTCTCTTCGGCTTCGCGATCTCGTTCCTCGTCCGCCCGATCGGCGGACTCGTGCTCGGGCCCCTCGGCGACCGCATCGGGCGCCAGAAGGTGCTGTTCTTCACGATGGCGATGATGGCTCTCGCCACGGCACTCATCGGCGTCCTTCCCACGAGCCAGCAGATCGGCCTGTGGGCGATCGCGCCGCTCTACCTCCTCAAAATGGTCCAGGGCTTCTCGACCGGCGGCGAGTACGCCGGCGCCACCACCTACGTCGCGGAGTTCTCGCCCGACAAGCGGCGCGGCTTCTGGTCGTCGTGGCTCGATCTCGGCTCGTACGTCGGCTTCGCCGCCGGCGCCTCGGTCGTCGCTCTGACCACGATCATCACCGAGTCGATCTGGGGCGACACCGCCATGGTCGACTTCGGCTGGCGCATCCCGTTCCTCGTCGCCATCCCGCTCGGCATCGTTGCGATCTGGTTCCGCCTCAAGATCCCCGAGACCCCCGCCTACGAGAACGCGGCGGACGAGGAGGCCGAGTCCAATCTCGACGCGGACCGCGACGACCCGCTCGCCCGCCACGGCATCGGCGGCATCCTCCGTCACCACTGGCGCGAAGTGCTCATCGGCATCGCGATCGTCGCCGCGACGAACACCGCGGGGTACGCGCTCACGAGCTACATGCCGACGTACCTCGAGGAGGAGGTCGGTGTCTCGAACCTCGGCGCCGCGGTCGCGACCGTCCCCGTGCTCCTCGTCATGTCGGTCTGCCTGCCGTTCATCGGCCGCCTGAGCGACCGCATCGGCCGTCGCCCCGTGTACATGATCGCCGCGGGATCGACGATCGTCCTGATGATCCCCGCGTTCGCCATCATGCAGATCGGTGAGGAGTGGGCTGTGTTCGTGGCGCTGGCGATGGTCGCGATCCCTGTCGCGTTCTATGTCGCCGTGTCGGCGTCGACCCTGCCCGCGCTGTTCCCGACGGCATCCCGCTTCGGGGCCATGGCGATCGCCTACAACGTCTCGGTGTCCCTGTTCGGCGGCACGACGCCGCTGTTCAGTCAGGCGCTCATCAAACTCACCGGCAACACCTTCATGCCGGCGTTCTACATCATGTTCTTCGCCGCGCTCGGCGGCATCGCCCTGCTGTCGATGAAGGAGACCGCGAAGCGGCCGCTGCTCGGATCGGTTCCGACGGTCGAGACGCGGGAGGAAGCCCTCGAGGTGGTCGCCCGCCAGGACGAGGACCCGCTCATCGACACGTCGACGATGCCCATCCCCGTCCACCGGTCATAGCGGGATGCCGTAGGCGCGAGACCCCGGCGAGGACGGCAGCGGCGCGAAACCGAGACGCGTGTAGAACGCCATCGCGCCGGTGTTCTCCGCCGAGGCGACGAGGTGGAGACCGCGCACGCCCCGCTCGCGGAGCGCGGCGAAGAGGGTCTCGATGAGGCGCCGCCCCGCGCCCTTGCCCTGAGCCTGCGGAAGCAGGTCGATGTGCAGGTGCGCGGGGAACTCGGCCGCGAACGGCTCGGGCTTCTCACCGCGCCCGTAGGCGTAGAGGAGCGTCCCGTCCTGACGGGTGATCTCCTTCTCAGGCTTCGGCCACTTGTGGGCGTGCCGCGGCCACCATTCGTCCCGGAACCACTGCTCGAACGCGTCGGTGTCGGGGGTCCCGACGACGTATCCCGACACCGTGCCGTCCTCCTCCTCCACGACGAAGGCGAGATCAGGGTGACGTTCGGCGTAGGGCAGCACCCAGATGTGGGCCCAGATGGCGTCGTCCTCGAAGATGCCGGTCCCGTCGCCCCCGGCATCCGCAGTGCGCAAGCAGATCTCGGCGAGCGCGGGTTCGTCGCCGGGGCGGAACGGACGGATGCGGGAAGCGGTCATCGGCGTCGTCCATTCCCGAAAACGCCACGGATGACGCTTCCGATGATCGTCTGCGTGGTCTTGGATCCGAGGATCTCCTCGAGGGGGGATGCCTGGGGTCGCCGGCGCGTGCGAGTCTGTCCGCCCGTCGTCCGGAGGATCCGCTCGTATTCGCGCTGCGCGTCGCGCTCGGCCTTCTGCTGCGCCTTGTCGGATGCCGCCTTCTGCTTCGCGTACTCGGCGTCGGCTTTCGCCTTGTCGGCGGCGGCCTTTGCCGCATCCACGGCCGCATCGGCCGCGGCCATCTTCGCGCCGAGGATCTCTCGCGCGGACTCGCGGTCCACAGGGGTCCCGTAGGTGGCGAGGAGGGGTGAGGCGGCGACCGCGGCCTGCACGGCGGTCGCCGCCGTCGGGGACATGAGCCCCTGCGGCGCGCGCAACCGCGTCCAGGCGACCGGGGTCGGCGCGCCCTTCTCGTTCATGACGGTCACGATCGCCTCGCCCGTGCCGAGTTCCTGCAGCACGCGCTCGAGGTCGTACCCCGACGTCGGATACGTGCTCGCCGTCGCACGGAGCGCCTTCGCGTCATCCGGGGTGAACGCCCGCAGCGCGTGCTGGATGCGCGAGCCGAGCTGACCGAGCACGTCGGCGGGGACGTCCTTCGGCGTCTGCGTCACGAAGAAGACGCCGACGCCCTTCGATCGGATGAGGCGGACGGTCTGCACGATCGCGCTGGTGAACGCCTTCGACGCGTCGCGGAAGAGGAGGTGCGCCTCGTCGAAGAAGAACACGAGCTTCGGCTTGTCGGCATCCCCCACCTCGGGGAGGATCTCGAACAGCTCCGCCAGCAGGTACATGAGGAACGTCGAGAACAGTTCGGGCTTGTCGGCGATGCCGGGAACCTCGAGCAGCGAGATGATCCCGCGTCCGTCGGGCGCCGTTCGGAGGAAATCGCGGACGTCGAACTCGGGCTCGCCGAAGAAGACGTCGGCGCCCCCGTCGGCGAAGGTGATGAGTTCGCGGAGGATGACGCCCGCCGTCGCGGACGAGAGCCCGCCGAGGGTCTTCAGCTCGGCCTTGCCGCCGTCGCTCGTCAGATACGTGAGGACGGCGCGGAGGTCCGCCAGATCGACGAGCGGCAGCGCGTGCGCGTCGGCGTAGTGGAAGACGAGCCCGAGGCTGGACTCCTGCGTCTCGTTGAGCCCGAGGACGCGGCTCAGCAGCAACGGGCCGAACCCGGTGACCGTGGCGCGCACCGGCACGCCCGTTCCGATCCCGCCGAGGGCGAAGTACTCCGTGACGGATGCCGCCGGCTCCCACGCCTGCCCGATCGCCTCGGTGCGGGCCAGGAGCTTCGGGGTCGACTCCCCCGCCGTCGCGACGCCTGTCAGGTCGCCCTTGATGTCGGCGGCGAAGACGGGGACGCCCTTCGCCGCGAGCTGCTCCGCGAGCCCCTGCAGCGTGCGTGTCTTGCCCGTACCGGTGGCGCCGGCGACGAGCCCGTGCCGGTTCGTCATGGCGAGCGGGATGCGGATCTGCGCGTCGCGGACCGCATCGCCGTTGACGAGCGCGCCAAGGTCGAGCGTCGCTTCGTCGAACGTGTAGCCCGCGACGATGCGGGCGACCTCGGTGGCGTCGAGCGGGCCGGCCGTGTCGTCGGCCGCGTCTGCCGCCGCGCTGGGCTCGGCGGGCGGGGGATCTGTCGTCGGGGCCTGGGTGGCAGCGGCATCCCCCTGCGCCTTCGCGGCTTCGGCGCGGGCAGCGGCGAGGGCCGCCTGCGCCCGCGCGAGCTTCAGCTCGGCCTCGGCGGCGGCGGCCTCTGCTTCGAGGCGGGCGAGTTCGGCAGCGGCTTCGTCGGCGCTCATGCCGCTCAGCCTAGCGAGCGGCGTCGCTCGCGTTCCCGGACGACGGGGATCGTCATCGCGGCTGCGACCAGCAGTGTCGTCGCGATGCCGAGGACCAGTGCACCGAGCGTGTCGGTGAGCCAGTGAGCGTGCACCTGCGTGCGGCTGAACGCCATGAGCAGCGTCCACGCGAGCCCGACGACGGCCACCCACAGGCGAGGGAAGAGGATGACCGCGACGGTCGCCATCACCGCGGCGTTGGCCGTATGCCCGGACGGGAAGGACCCATGGTCCGAGATGACCAGGATCTCCTCCGGCCGCACGCGTCCGAAGAGGCCCTTGAGCAGCTGCACGACGAGTGCACCGGCGATGGATGCGGCGAGGAAGAAGACCGCCCCCCATGGCCGGCGGGCCAGAGCCAGGAGAGCCGCACCGGCGAGCGGCACGATGTACGTGCCGACGACGCCCGCACCCGCGACGTTCATGAACAGCGAGACGGGACGGATGCCGGGCAGGAACGTCGTCACGTAGGTGTTCCACCACGCGTCGAGGTCGATGAGCTCCGAGTCCGTCGACTCCACGGCGATCCCCGTCGCGACGGCGACGATGAGGAGGATCGCGCCGATGACCGCCAACCGCAGCCCGATGCCGATCTCGTGTTCATGGGAGGGCACCGTCATGGGTTCATCCTGTCCGACGCGTCCCCCGACGACATCCCCCTTGCGCGGTGCGCCCGCGACCGTCTCTCATCACGACTGCCTATGAACAACCTCTCCCCGGGCGGCATCCAGACCGCCTCAAGATGCGGCCGAATAGAATCGACGGAGCGCGCCCGCGCCCTCCCCACCCGACCGACGAGGCCACCCATGACCCCGAACGATGATGCCGGAAAGCGGACGAGCGGTAACCCCGCGACGCAGGCTCAGCTGAACCTCACCGTCAAGCAGCAGCGCGAGCAGCAGAAGCAGAAGAAGCTCGCCGAGTACCAGCGCCAGTTGGCCAAGCGCCGGCGCACGAAAGCCACCTGGTGGATCGTCGGCTCGACCGCCGCCGTCCTCGTCATCGGGCTCGTCGTCGCCTCGGTCATCCTGACGCCCCGCCCTGTCTCGATCGCGCGCGGCAACGGCGACGGTTCCGGCATCTCGGGTGTGCAGACTTTCGAGCACACCGCGAATCACGTCGAGGGCGTCGTCGACTACGAGCAGACCCCACCGGCCGGCGGCGACCACAACGCCGTCTGGCTCAACTGCGGCGTCTACACCCAGCCCGTCCCGAACGAGAACGCCGTTCACGCCCTCGAGCACGGTGCCATCTGGATCACCTACGACCCCGCGAAGGTCGACTCGGCGGGGGTCGACGCACTCGACCGTCAGCTGCCCTCCGACTACACCGTGCTCTCCCCGTACGAGGACATGGACACCCCGATCGCCGTGACCGCCTGGAACGCGCAGCTCAAGGTCGATTCCGTGGACGACCCGCGCATCGGTCAGTTCATCAAGGCCTACTGGCGCAATCAGAACGGCCCCGAGCCCCTGGCTGCATGCTCGGGTGCCCTGGACGCCCCCGGCAAGAAGTGACCACTGAGACCGTCGGCGACGAGCCGGGCACCGAGCGCACCCTTCCCCCGTGGTGGGTCGTGCTGCTCGTCGGGCTCGCCGTCGCCGCGGTCGCCTTCTCGATCGGCCGCTTCTCGACGTTCGGGATCGCCGGGTCGACGCCCGGCGAAGGCTCTGCTGACGCCGGCTTCGCCCGGGACATGCAGGTGCACCACGCGCAGGCGGTCGACATGGCGATGACGATCTACGCCGAGACAGACGACGACCAGCTCCGCGCCCTCTCCTACGACATCGCAACGGGACAGTCGTCGCAGCGCGGCGAAATGTACGACTGGCTCCTCAAGTGGGGGCTGCCGCCGTACTCGGACAGCCCGATGGCATGGATGGCGGCATCCGACTCCGGTCACGCCCACGGGGGCACTGCCGGCCAGCCGCAGACGGATGAGCAGATCCGCGAGGCGATGGGCATGGCCTCCGAGGAGGAGTTGACTGAGCTGCGCGCTGCGACCGGCACCGCGGCGGACTGCCAGTTCCTCTCGCTCATGATCCGTCACCACGAGGGGGCGATCCCCATGGCCGACGCCGTCCTCGAGCTCGGCACCGACGAGCGCGTGAAGACGGTGGCCGAGAACATGAAGAAGGGTCAGACCTTCGAGATCCAGGCGATGACCTCGATGCAGCAGCGGCTCGGCTGCAGCTGACACGCACGAACGAGAAGAGGGGGATGCCGGTGGCCACCGGCATCCCCCTCTCTTCTGTCGTTCTTGGCGATCAGCCCTTCGTCGCCCCGGCCAGGAGGCCGCGGACGAAGAAGCGCTGCAGCGCGAAGAACACGATCAGCGGGACGAGGATCGAGATGAACGTTCCCGCGGACTGCAGGAACCACTTGTTGCCCCACGTACCGGACAGCGAGTTGAGCGCCTGCGTGATCGGCAGGGCACCCGGCGACGCGAAGATCGTCGCCACGAGCAGGTCGTTCCAGACCCAGAGGAACTGGAAGATGCCGAACGAGGCGATCGCGGGAGCGGCCAGCGGCAGGATGATCCGGAAGAACACCTGGCCGTGTCCGGCCCCGTCGACGCGCGCCGCTTCGATGATCTCGCCCGGGATCTCGGCGATGAAGTTGTGCAGCATGAACGTCGCCAGCGGCAGCGCGAAGATCGCGTGCGCGATCCACACTCGAGCGAAGCTGTAGTCCACTTCGTTCAGTCCGAAGCCGGGGAAGATCGGCACGTCGTTGATGCTCAGACCATCCGAGAACAGGCTGAGCAGCGGCACGAGCGCCATCTGCAGCGGCACGATCTGCAGCGCGAACACGAACACGAACAGCGCACTGCGGCCCTTGAAGTCGATCCACGCGAAGGCGTAGGCCGCAAGAGCCGCCATGACGATCGGGAAGACCGTCGCGGGGATCGTGATCGCCAGCGAGTTGACGAAGGCCGAAGCCAGCGTCGTCGAGGTACCGCCGGCGTTGAGCGCCTGCATGTAGTTGTCGAGGGTGAACTTCGGATCGGTGAACGCGGTCCACCATCCACTCGACTGCGTCTCCGCGCCGGGTCGGAGGGAGGTGACGAACAAGCCGAACGTCGGGATCGTCCAGAAGATGGCGATGATGACGGCCGCGATGGTCGCGCCCTTCGACGTCAGCTTCTTGTGGGCGATCGCTTCGTTGCGTCGGGTGTCGCGAGCGACCTGGCGCGCGGTGCGGGTGTCGACCGGCCGTGCCGGTGCTGCAACGGTCATCAGCGGATTTCCTTCTGCTTGGCCATCGATCGGGCGTTGTAGACGATCAGCGGCAAGACGAACAGGAACAGCACGACGGCGAGTGCGGACGAGTGCCCGAAGCTCTGGAACCGCTGCTGCTGGTTGACCATCTCGAATCCGAGGACGGTCGTCTCATCGCGACCACCGGTCATGACGGCGACGATGTCGTAGACCTTCAGCGAGGCGATCGTCACTGTGGTCAGCACCACGATCAGCGATGAACGGATGCCGGGCACCGTGACATTGCGGAAGCGCTGCCACGCGTTCGTGCCGTCGAGCTCGGCGGCCTCCATCTGCTCGGTCGGAACCGCCTTGATCGCCGCGGACAGGATCACCATGGCGAAACCGGTCTGGGTCCAGATGAAGACGACGAGGAGCATCAGCGTGTTGAGGATCGGCTTGATGGCGAGCCACTGCACCGGGTCACCGCCGAACGCCGTGAGGATCGCATTGAGGAGACCGATCTGGTCGCCCTGACGCGCGTCGTACATGAACTTCCAGATGATGCCGGCGCCGACGAACGAGATCGCGACGGGCATGAACACGAGGACCTTCAGGAGCTTCTCCCCGCGGGCTCGGTCGATGAAGACCGCGTACGCGAGACCGATGACGACCGAGATGGTGGGCGCCAGAAGTGCCCACAGGATCGTGTTGATGATCGAGGCCGTACCGGTGGGGTTCGTGAAGACCCAGATGTAGTTCTCCATGCCGACGAACTCGTCGCCCGCCTTGTTGAAGAACGACTTGAAGATCGTCGCGATCGCCGGGTAGACCAGGCCGAGGATGAGCATGATGCTCGCCGGGGCCATGAAGAGGATGAGCTGGAACAGGTATCCCGCGCCCTGACGGGAGCGGAAGTCCGCGAAGAAGAGCAGCGCTCCGACGAGAAGCGCGATGGCCACGACGTAGACGACAGCATTGGCGTACGGGCGCAGCAGCATGAAGGCGAGCACCGGGATCACCAGGCAGGCGACGAGCCGCATGATGAAGTATCCGCGCCCGGGGCGGGGGGCGAACTCGATGAGCACCAGGATGATCCCCACCACGAGGGCGAACACCACGAGGATGACGGGGATCTGGATGAGGGGGTTCATCGCGCCCAGCCACAGGAAGAAGCTGTTGAGCGAGAAGCCGATGGTGACGCGCGCGGACTCTTCGCTCGAGACGGTGAAGACGAGCAGCAGCGCGACGACGGCGATGAGGATGAAGCCCACGGCGACGACGATCTTCGTGATCGATCGTCCCTTGGGATCTTGAGCATGGGTGGTGACGGCGAGTTCGGTGTCGACAGGCCTGTCGACGGTCGTCTGGGACATGCGGGTTCCCTTCTGGGTACAGCGGCGTACCCAAGCGGTACGGACGGGAGAAGCGGGGTCGGGCTGTGTCAGCCCGACCCCGCTCGGCTCAGCCGATCGTCAGGCGACGATCAGTTCTCGTAACCGGCCTGGATGTCGGAGAGCACCGTGGCGGTGTCCTTGCCGTCGATCCAGTCGACCATGCCCTTCCAGAACGAGCCCTGACCCACCGTGGCGGGCATCAGGTCGGATGCGTCGAAGCGGAGGACCGTGGAGTCATCCTGCAGCGTCGTCATCGCTTCCTGAAGGAACTCGCTCGAGGCGAGGCTGGGGTCGGCCTTCTTGTTGGCCGAGATGACGCCGCCGAGCTTGACGCGGGCGTCAGCGAACTCGGGCGATGCCATGTAGGCGAGCACCTTCTGGGTCGACTCGTCGTCCGAGAAGCCGGCGACGAACTCGCCGCCACCCTCGATCTGGAGCTCGCCCTCGGTGTAGCCGGGCATGATGAACGCGTAGACGTCGCCGTCGGGCGCGACCTCGGGGGTCTTGCCGTCCGCGGTCTTCACGTCGAGGAAGTTCGCCGACAGGAACGACGCCTGGTGGGTCAGGGCGCAGTCGCCGCTCGCCACAGCCGCCGCCACGTCACCGAACGCCGTCGCGTTGATGCTCTTCACGTCGCCGTAACCGGCGTTGACGTAGTCGGGGTTCAGGAGGATGTCGCCGACCGCGTCGAACGCCTTCTTGATCTCGGGGTCGGTGAACTTCACGTCACCGGCGACCCACTTGTCGTAGACGTCGGCACCGGACTGGCGAAGGACGAGGTCCTCGACCCAGTCCGTTCCGGGCCACCCGGACGCCGCCTCGGAGGCGAAACCGGCGCACCATGCGGGCTTGCCCGTGGTCTGGACGATCTTGTCGGTCAGGGCGATCATGTCGTCCCACGTCTTGGGGGCTTCGACGCCCCACTCGGCGAACTGCTTCGGCGAGTACCAGACGTAACCCTTCAGGTTCGCGAGCATGGGTGCCGCGTAGAAGGTGTCGTCGAACGTGCCGTACTTCTTCCAGTCCGGCGACCAGTTCTCGTCGACCGCGGTCTCGACGGCCTCGGGGGCCTTGAGGACCTTGCCCGTGTCGACGAGGGTCTTCAGCAGACCCGGCTGCGGGACGACCGCGATGTCGGGGGCGTCGCCACCGGTCACCTTGGTGACGATGTTGCCCTCGAACCCCTTGTCGCCGACGTACTCGACCTCGATGCCGGTGTCCTTCGTGAACTGATCGAAGGATCCATTGAGGGCGTCTGCCTCGCCGCCCGTGATGCCTCCGGAGATGCGGACGGTCTTCTTGGCCTCTCCGCCGCCGTTTCCGGTGCCACCTTCCGCACACCCTGCCAGCATCAATGCTGCGGCGCCGAGAAGCGCGACGGGGGCAAGAAGGCGGTATCGCTGTGACAATGCCATGTACTTCTCCTCTTTCGGGATCATCGTCCACCCAGAGGAGCCTTGGCCGCATCCTTGGGGAACCGATTCCAGGACAACCTACTGTCCGATCGACCCTCCGCACAACTGCGAAATATCAAGGTTCTACAACCATTGGTGTGTGGGTTAGGATTCGCATGGGAGCGGTACCATTTTTCAACGATGGAACCGGTTCCCTTCGGCCGCTCGAGCGACTACGCTCAGTCCTCGACCGATGGGGACGGCGAGAACAGGTCGAGGAGGACCGATGAGCACCATCGCCGACGTTGCGCGCGAAGCGGGCGTCTCCAAAGCCACGGCGAGCCGTGCCCTGACCGGAAGCCCCCAGGTCTCCTCCGACACCCGCCAGCGCGTGCACGAAGCCGCCCAGCGTCTCGGATACGTCCCCTCGACGAGCGCCGTCAGCCTCGCCACCGGCCGCACCCGCAACGTGGGAGTGGTACTCCCCCACGTGAACCGATGGTTCTTCGCCGAGGTGCTGGAGGGCATTCAGACCGCGCTCCTCGACCGCGGGCTCGACTTGACGCTGTACGACGCGACACCCGGGAGCGCGGGCCGCGAACGGGTGTTCACGGAGTTCCTGGCGCGTAAACGTTTCGACGGTGTCATCGCCGTCGGCCTCGAACCCGCCGCCAGCGAACTCGAAGCCTTGCTGTCGCTCGGACGCCCCGTCGTCAGCGTCATCGGGACCGAGGACCGGACGAGTCTCGTCGCCCTCGACGACAGCCACGCGTCAGCACTGGCGACATCCCATCTCGTCTCGCTCGGACACCGCCGCATCGCCTTCCTCGGCGGCACGTCGGCGTCGCACTGGCCCCACGTGGAGTCAGCGCGCTATGAGGGGTACGCGCGCGAGATGCGCGAGTCGGGCCTCGCCCCGCACATCACGCGCACGCCCGCCGAACTGTCTATGCCCGCGGGGTACGAGGCCGCCGTCGATCTGCTCAGCGACCCGTCGAACCGCCCCACGGCGATCGTCGGGGCGTGCGACGAGGTCGCGATCGGTGCCATCATCGCCGCGCGTCGCCTCGGCATCCTCGTCCCGTCGGATCTCAGCGTCGTCGGCATCGACGATCACGTGAACGCCGAGATGTTCGCGCTCACGACCCTCCGACAGGTTCCCCGAGAGCAGGGCGCGACAGCCGTCGAACTGCTGACACGCCACCTCGAGGACCCGACGCTGGAACCGATCACCGTCTCGATCCGACCGCGGCTCGTGGTCCGCAACTCCACCGCCGCGCCCTCGGGTTCGACCCCCGCGGCGGTGCGGGACTTCGGGCTCTCCCGCGTCGCCTCCGACGTGTGAGCCGCCGCCGTTAACGCCGGAAGGCTCCGGATGCCGCGGCATCCGGAGCCTTCCAGTGAAGGGATTCGCCTTACTTGACGGTGACCGTCGCGCCGGCGGCCTCGAGGGCCTCCTTGGCCTTGTCGGCAGCTTCCTTGTTCGCGCCCTCGAGCACGGCCTTGGGAGCACCGTCGACGACGGCCTTGGCCTCGCCGAGGCCGAGCGAGGTGAGCTCGCGGACGACCTTGATGACCTGGATCTTCTTGTCGCCGGCAGCCTCGAGGATGACGTCGAAGGAGTCCTTCTCCTCAACCTCTTCAGCAGCAGCGCCACCGCCGGCACCGGCAACGGCGACGGGGGCAGCAGCGGTGACGTCGAACTTCTCCTCGAACGCCTTCACGAACTCGCTGAGCTCGACGAGGGTGAGGCCGGCGAACTGCTCGAGCAGCTCCTCGGTGGAAAGCTTCGCCATGATGTATCTCCTAGATAGATGGGGTTTGTGTAAAAGAGCTCGCTCGTCGCTTACGCGGCGTCAGCGGTCTCCAGCTTTTCGCGAAGCGCGTCGATGGTGGCGGCAGCCTTGCCCATCGTCGCCTTCATCATGCCCGCAGCCTTCGCCAGCAGAACCTCACGGCTCTCGAGCGAGGCGTACTTGTTGACCTCGTCGGCAGTGAGGGCGTTGCCCTCGAAGATGCCGCCCTTGATCACCAGAAGCGGGTTGGCCTTGGCGAAGTCACGAAGAGCCTTGGCAGTGGCGACGAAGTCACCGTGCACGAAAGCAACGGCCGAGGGACCCTTGAGGTCCTCGTCCAGAGCCGTGATCCCCGCGTTGTTCGCGGCGATCTTGGTCAGCGTGTTCTTCACCACGGCGTACTGCGCGTCCTGACGGATGTCGTTGCGCAGCTGCTTGAGCTGGGCAACCGTCAGACCGCGGTACTCGGTCAGCAAGACGGCGTTCGAGTCCTCGAAGTGCTTCGTGAGCTCGGCGACCGATGCATCCTTCTGCGCCATGGTCACTCCTTGATGTGTACGAGACGTCCCGCGGCAGCGGGACATCGACCTCGACGGTCGGGCTGCATGAAAAAAGCTCCGGCGCAAGCGCACGGAGCTTTGGGCCCGGTTTCCCGGAAGTCTGTCGTACACCTGCGTGGGCCCCTGCGATGCAGAGCTTCGATCGTGTGCGCGGACGCACGCCGATAACCGACGGTCTTTGGCTTGTGCCCCAGTGTACGTGCCGCCGCCCGGCGCGCCAAATCCCGGCATCCGCGGGGTCGCCGGGGCTGCTTGTCCACATCATGTGCTCTCGCCGAATGCACATGCTTTCGGCGCGCGGGACGTGTGATGTCGGCGAGAGGCCATGATGTGGACAGCCGTCATGCGATTGCGCGCGGCGTAACGAGCATCGTCAGCGAGGCATCGGGATGCCAAAGGCGCTGAGACGTGCACGGAGCGCGGCGGGAGATGAGATGTGCTCCGAGGCGACGCGCACGAGCCGCTTGCCGGTGACGCCTCTGATCCAGTCTTCGCGATGCTTCTCAGCGAGAAGGACGTCATCGAGCGAGCGCCCGCTTCGCATCGCCTCGTCGCGATACTTCGCGGAGCCGTCGAACTCGACGAACACGCCGACATCCTCGAGCTCCAGATCGATGCGGAACTCGCGGCCGTCCGATCCCGGCACGGGCACCTGCAGATCAACCCGCTCGAATCCGAGCTGACGCAGCCTGAACCGACTGACGCTCTCGCCCGGCAGCTCCGCTCGGTGATCCGCGAACGCGACGACACGAGCGGCCTGCCGGATGCCACGGACGCCCCGAGCCGTGGCGCATCGGTCGAGCACCCGCTGGCGCGTCTGCTCAGCATGCGCCGCGCCGCGTCTCGGACTCAGCGCGATCTGTCGGAGCGCAGCATCCACCGCGGCGACGGCCGCCTCAGGAGGAAGCGAACGCGCGACGTCCCAGATCGTGCGTTCGAGGCTCGTGCAGGGGACGCCGTGCAGCTCGTCGATGTCTGCCTCCACCAGCCGGTCGGCGTGACGTCTCACCCGCAACCGACTCGACATTCGCGCATCGCCCGGCATGCTGATGTGGACCGCGTCCGGCCGGCGCTGATAGAGCGGCAAGTCCCACAGGACCGCGGCGGACTCGTAGGAGACCACGCCTGAACCTCCTCGCATCTCTGCGACAGCGGCGGCGACTTCGACACGATGATGACTCTCGGGCCAGAGGTCCGACGTATCCACGGCCGCGACATAGCGGTTGCGCTGGATCCGGATCAAATGTCCGTGCGCGACCGCTTCCGTGATGCCTCGAGACGTCCACCCCGCGTCCAGCAGAGTCGAACGCGAGTCAACGAGCGCAGCTGCCTGCGGGTACGAAATGTGGCGTTCCATGCCACGAGGGTCACCGGTGGCATCCGCTCTGATGAGGGGATGCCGACACCCCGTGCCCTCGCGGTCCGTTGACGACGCTGGGGAGGAATCGTCTGCCCGCCCACATCATGTCCTCTCGTCGAGATCACATCCCGCGCACGTGCGCAGCGGGTGATCTCGACGAGAGGACATGATCACGACCGGAAGAGAGACAGGGCGCTTAGACCGGGGGTGTGGCCGCGCGGCGGGTCGGGGCGGGCGTGCGGGAGGGGCGACTTAGGATCGTCGGGTGACCCCCGAACTCGCTGCCCGGATCGTCGCGGACTCCCGCGACCGGGTCGCGTGGATGCGGGCGCGGTCGCGGGGGATCACCGCCACGGATGTCGCGTCGCTCACGAGCGAGCGGGCCATCGCCCGGGCGGCCGAAGCCAAGCTCAACGGGTCGGGCTTCAGCGGCAACGCCTACACCGACCACGGCCGGCGTCGCGAGCCCGAGATCGCCGCGTGGGTTGCGGCGACCCACGGCATCCTTCCGTCGTCGGCCCTGTTCCATGCCGAGGTCGAGAAGCGTCACCTCGCGACCCCCGACGGGATCATGGTGGATGCCGCGGGCCGAGTGATCCTCGCCGAGATCAAGACGACCAACAAGACCTGGAAGTCGATCCCCCGGACCTACATGCGCCAGGTGTGGTGGCAGCAGCACGTCCTCGGCGCCGAACGGACGCTCGTCGTCTGGGAAGAGCACCAGGACTTCGTTCCGCTCCGCGACGAACCACGCTGCGCCTGGATCGACCGCGACGAAACCGAGATCGGCTCGCTGGTCCGCCTCGCGACCTCGCTGATCGACGAGCTCTACCACCGGACGACCGGCAACCCGCCTCCGCGGCGCGAAGAAGCCGCGCCGGTCAGCCGTCGCGAGCAGCTGCGCGAGCGCGACATCTTCCGCGCGCTCGCTCTCGCCGACTGAATCGCGCATCGTCGCCCCGGGTCGCGCCCGGGTTCACCCGCGTGCCGGAAGCACCGATAGTTGACACGCATCAAACATCTGCATATAGTTGACCTCACTCAATATTTGACGTGCGTCAACCATCTGGAGAAGTACATGACCACCACCGCTCCGACCCGAAATCGGGTGCTGGCCCCCCTCTCGGGCCTCCTCCTCGGCATGTTCGTGTCGATGATCGCCTCGACCGTCGTGTCGACCTCGCTCCCGGTGATCATCCACGACCTGAAGGGCGACCAGGGCGCGTACACCTGGGTCGTCACCGCCACCCTCCTCACCACCGCGATCTCCACCCCGATCTGGGGCAAGCTGTCCGATCTGATGGGTCGCAAGACGCTGTACCAGATCGCCCTCGTGATCTTCGTCCTCGCCACCGCCGCCGCCGGCTTCGCACAGGACACGACCACCCTCATCGCCTTCCGTGCCGTGCAGGGCATCGGCGCCGGCGGTCTCGCCGCACTGAGCCAGGTGCTCATGGCCGACATCATCAGCCCCCGCGAGCGCGGGCGCTACATGGGCCTGTTCGGCGCCGTCATGGCCGTCGCCACCGTCGGCGGCCCGCTCCTCGGTGGTGTCATCACCGACGGATTCGGATGGCGCTGGAACTTCTTCGTCTCGCTCCCCGTCGCCGTGCTCGCCCTGGTCATGGTGCAGCGGACGATCCCGGCATCCGCCCCGTCGACACGTCGCGCGAAGATCGACTACCTCGGCATCGTGCTCCTCTCGACCGCGGTGTCGCTCCTGCTGATCTGGGTCACCAACGCCGGTCGCAGCTTCGACTGGTGGGGCACGGAGACCATGCTCATGGTGGGCGGCGCGATCCTCGCCGCTCTGCTCTTCGTCGTCGTCGAGTTCCGCACCGCGGAGCCCCTCGTGCCGCTGACCCTCTTCCGGGACCGCACGTTCACCCTCGCGGTGATCGCCTCGATCGCCACCGGTATCGCCATGTTCGGGGCTTCCGTCTTCCTCGGTCAGTACATGCAGATGGCGCGAGGCGCGACCCCGACCGAAGCCGGCCTGATGACGATCCCGATGATCGCGGGCCTGCTGCTCTCGTCCGTCGGCGTCGGCGCTCTCATCACCCGCTACGGGCACTGGAAGCCGTACCTCGTCGTCGGAAGCCTGCTGCTCACCGCGGGCGCAGCACTCCTGTCGACGATCCACTACGACACCGACTTCTTCCTCGTCTCGGTCTACATGTTCCTGCTCGGAGCAGGCGTCGGGATGACGATGCAGAACCTCGTGCTGGCGGTCCAGAACAGCGCCAAGCCGAGCGAGATCGGCGTCGCCAGCTCGGGTGTCACGTTCTTCCGGAGCCTCGGCGGCACCGTCGGCGTCTCGCTCATGGGCGCCGCCCTCGGCACGCGAGTCGCGGACCTGTTCGGCGACGCGCAGGCACGCATCGGGACCGTCCTCGGCTCACTCGGCGCAGAAGGCGCCTCGTGGGCGAAGCAGCTGACCTCGGGCACCCTGCCGAAGGTGTCGGCGATGCCCGAGCCGCTCCGCGTGATCGTCGAGGACATCTACGCGCAGGGCATCTCGTCCGCATTCCTCATCGCGGTGCCCTTCGGCATCCTCAGCATCATCGCGGTCATCTTCCTGCCGAACCGTTCGCTGAGCACGATGACGACCACCGAGCGTCGCAACGCGTCGGAGGCGGACCTCGCCACCGTGTCGGTTCCCGCAGGCATGGATTCCCTGACCGCCACCGGAACCGTGCCGGTCGTCACCTCCGGCACGTCCGACGTCGAGGCTGAGGCGCCGGCGCGCCGATAACATGGCTGAGATGTCGACACAGTCCGATCGAGAGGCGCGCACCGCTGCGGTGCGCGCCCTCGAGGGCGAGTTCAGCGACCTGATCGCACTCTTCCGGCGGCGGATCACCGAGAACGCCAACCGGGTGAGTCCCGGCATGCTGCCCGGCGCCTACAAGGTGTTCACGACGATCGTGCGGCACGAGCCGGTCACGCAGTCCGCGCTGGCGGAGATGCTCATCCTCGACAAGGGGCAGCTGAGCCGCACCGTCCGCGAGCTCACCGACATGGGTCTCATCGAGCGGACACCCGATCCGCACGACGGCCGTTCGAGCCTGCTGACCGCGACCGAGCACGGCCGCGAACGTCTCGCGGACGCCCGCGGCCCGCAGGAGGGCGCCCTCCTTGACGCACTCAGCGACTGGCGCGTCGAGGACATCGAGAACCTCGCGCACCTGCTGCACGCCCTCGTCGCCGGGTCACGACCCGACGGCGACCTCACCACATAGGTCGCCGCCGGGGCGCTTCCCCCGCTCAGCCGGAGTGGACGGCGAGTTCGTACACGCGCGCGATCTTCGGTTCGGTCGTCGAGGCCGACGGGTTCGTGACGACCAGCCTCACCTGGTCGACTCCCGCTACCCCGACCGGCACCTCGCGGGCCGCCTGCGTGTTGCCGGTGATGGATGCCGCCTGCTGCCACCCGGCATCCGTGTGCACCTCGAGGGTGAAGTCCACGAGAACCGTGCCGGTGCCGGCGCCGAAGCCGCTGTAGACCCCGACGGAGGTCACGTCGACCGGTGCCGCGAGGGTCACGCTCGCCGTCGGCGTCGCGTCGCCGACGGCCGACAGCCAGCGGCCGGCGTCGGAGCAGTCGCCGTCCACGAGGTTGCCCCCGTCGTAGGCCGCGCTGTAGGTGGACGAGACCGTCACGCCCGCGCCGACCGCCTCGTGCGTCGCGCACGGTGAGACGCTCGGCTCCCCCGCGAGCCAATCCTTGATGAACTGCCCCTGGTGCTCGCCGCCGAGGACGTTCCAGTCGTAGTCGAACATCTGCGGCTTCCAGAAGTTGTCGAGGATCCAGGCCTGCCAGTTGATCCACGGTCGCGCGTCCATGTATGCGCGGAACGGAACGCCCCAGTTCGTCGTCGTGCCCGCGGTGATCGAGTCGGAGAACTCGCCGGGCGGATTCCAGCCGAACTCCGTGATCACGACCGGAAGTTGCTCGGCGGCGTCGCCGAACTTGCCGTCGAGGAGCGCCGCCGTCGGCGCGCCCTGGTTCGGGTACAGGTGGTAGACGTACGCCGTGTTGTCGTCGTCGATCGGATTGGTCAGGGCGCCGTTCAGCATCGTGCTCCACTGCGGCGACCCCATGAGCAGCAGCGTGTCGGGAGCGGTTTCGCGGATGCCATCCACGACGGGCTGGATGTAGTCCTTCCACGTGTTCCAGTTCGCCGGGTTGATCGGCTCGTTGAAGACCTCGAAGATCACGTTCGGGTTCGCACCGTACCGGGGCGCGATGTAGTCCCAGAAGCGTTCGACCGTCGAGCGCGGGACGGCCCCGGCGGCATCCCCGTAGTTGCGCACGAGGTGCAGATCGACGATCACGTACATCCCGAGGTCGGTGGCCTGGGCGACGTACGGAGCGATGTACTCGGCGTCGTACGCGGCGAGGTCCGTCGTCGCGCCGATCTCGGTCGCGGGCAGTCGCAGCGCACGCGTGTTCCACGCCTTCGCGATGTCGATGAGCTCCGACGTCGGCTTGATGTTGCAGTACTCGCAGAGGTCGTTCTGCTCGGGCGCGAGCACCGAGACGCCGCGGAGGTCCGCGGGTGCCCCCGTCGCGTCGAGCACCTGATTGCCCTGCACCTGCAGCGCGGGAAGCGGCGCGGCTGCGGCGGATGCCTCTCCCCCGCCTCCCGGGGGCGGTGCGGTCGCGGAAGCGACGGCAGGCGCGCCGAGCGCGAGGAGCAGCGCTGCGGCGATGGCGCCGGCCGTGGCCCGCGCGCGGCGGATGAGCAACGGAGATCGTGTCATGGTGGTTCCCTTTCCGATCCGTCGACGGCCTCGTCGCCGCCGGCATCCCGGCACCGTTGCCGGGAGGTCGCGCCGCGTCTGTGCGGCTCAGGACACCCGAGCCTTCGGAGGCTCGGGCACCCAATGGTGCGTACGCACCTCCTCCGGCCAGCGGAGGCTGATCCCGAGGGTGGTGCCGAGCAGACGCTGGTAGTCCTCGAGGAGCGTCGCATCCGCACGCACGGCACGCGGCGGGATCCGCCGCTCGGAGGCGAACGCCGCGAGGGCTCCCACCGCTTCGCCGATGCTCCACTCGACGGGGTGCAGCCGGTAGCAGCCGTTGGTGATGTGCGTCGTGCCGATGTTCTTGCCCGCCGGCAAGAGGTTGTCGATTCGGACCGGCAGGAGCGCTCCGAGCGGGATCTGGAACGGGTAGGACTCGATGTCCACGTAGGTGCGCCCTGCTGTGCTCGGGTGCAGATCGATGCGGTAGTGCCCGAGGCCGACGCTGTCGCGGAAGAGTTCGCTGCCCACGCCCGCTCCGCGCGCCTCGACGCCGACATGCTGCTCGAGCACGCGGAACTCGGTCAACGCGCGTCGGGACTCCCGGACGTAGACCGATTTGGCATATCCGTCGTCGGTGCCCGTGACGTCGCCCCGGAGGCGCAGTCCCGGGTACCCGTGGCCGCCGTCTTCCCGGGGCGCCTCGGTCTGCATCCAGTAGAGGAAGGATGCCGAGAGCTCTTTGCTCGCTCGGAGCGCCTGAGCCGCGGCATCCGCCGTCACACCGAGGATCGGCGCCTCCCAGTAGTCGATCTGCGGCCAGTTGACCAGCGACACGTCGGAGTCGATCGTGCCCTCGCGGAAGTTCTCTGCGGCGACGACTCGGCGGAAGCGCCACAGGTCGAACGGGGCGTCCGGCGTCGGCTGCACCTGGAAGATCGGACGGGTGCGCACCCGGAGTCCGATGGGCTCGACGTCGACCCACGACAGCTGCGGCCCGGGCCAGAACGGGTCGACGTGCGAGCGCCAGTGGTCGTACCGGGCCGGTTTGTCGCCCGTGTGATCTTCGCCCGGCCGGTGTTCGAGCGCGAAGCACCACGACACGGCCTGCTGGTCGAGCGGGTTCGCCTCGGCCGGGGCGTGGAGCTCCCCGGTGTCGCGCTGGCCTTCGGCGCCGATGGTGTGTTCGATGTCTTCCCACCCGACGATCTCACCGAGCTCCGTCGCGTCGACGACGAACGGAGCGCTCAGTTCGCGGTCTCCGCGCGGTCCGCGCACGGTGACCGATCGGATACGGTCTCCCTCGACCTCCACGTGGACGGGACGATGCTCGCGCAGAACCTCGAGTCGACCGGAGGTGAGCCAGGGCGCGACCATCTCGTCGATGACCGCGGCGGCGACTCGGGGCTCGTGGCACATGCGGCTGACGATGCCGATGCCGGGATCGAGGCGGGGGTTCGACGCGGCTGCGGCGGTCAGGGGATAGTTGCGCCGGTAATAGTCACGGACACGGCCGCGGAACTCGGCGTAGCCGGGCGGCGCGTCGGCCGTCTCGATCCAGGAGTTCTCGTCCGGGGGCACGGCTTGCGCCGTCAGCTGGCCGCCGAGCCAGTCGGTCTCCTCGGTCATCACGACGCGGAGGCCGAGGCGGAGCGCCGTGAGGGCGGCGGCGACACCGCTCGTGCCGCCGCCGATGATGAGCAGGTCGGGGCTGGCGTTCACGCGGCGTCTCCCCGAACCTCGGCGACGGTCGCACCGGCCACGTGCGTGCAGGCGACGAGCACGCTCTCACGAGGCGCGTCGGGGTCCGAGATCATCGCGATGAGGCGGTCCACGGCGATGCGGCCGATCTCCTTGCGCGGGATGCGGAGATCGCTCCAGGTCACCTCCGACGCCGCGGTGTCCTCGAGGACGGCGACCGAGACGTCTGCCGGGATGGAGACCCCGCGCTCGGAGAGGCGGCGGCGCAGCGTCGCGGCGATGCGCTCGGATTCGACCACAGCGGCGGTGGCACGCCCCGCGGCGAGCGCGTCGACGACGTCGTCGGAGAGACCCGCCTGCTCCGCCGTGTAACCGGGAGAGTCATCGACGATCTGCAGCCGCTCGACGGCTTCGCGGTACCCGGACCGGCGGTCGTCGTAGGGTTCGCCGCCGATCGAATCGCGGACGTAGACGAGTCGGCGATGTCCGAGGCCGTGCAGTCGTTCCACGATCGCGGATGCCGCGGCCCAATAGTCGGGCACGATGCACGGGAAGGGCGCCCCGGGCACTTCGCGCCGACCGATGTGGACGAACGGGTAGCCGTCGCGCCAGAGGCGGGCGAGCTCGTCCCGGTCGGACGCCATGCCGAGGAGGATGCTGCCGTCCGCGATGGTGAGCCGGTTGGTCTCGTCGCGGTAGATGCGCCGTCCGCCGGCGCCGTCGCCGGTCGAGCTGAACAGGACGAGGTCGTGGCGGCTCTCCTCGGCGCGTTCTTCGATGCCGAGCAGGAACTCGAAGTAGAACGACTCCCGCGCGTTCGGGAAGAGCGCCTCGAACGTGTGCACGCCCAGCAGCTGCGTGCGCTTGCCGCGGAGGTTCCGTGCGACGGGGTTCGGAACGTATCCGAGGGTCGCGATCGCCTCGCGGACCCGCTGGCGGGTCTCCTCGGGGATGCGGGCCGCCGAGACGTCGCCGCTGATGACACGCGAGACAGCGGACTGCGAGACGCCCGCGAGGCGCGCGACGTCGGACTGCCGCGCCGGACGGCTGCGTGCGGGACGGTCGGGGAGGTCTGTCATGAGGGGTCCTCTGCGGTACGGCGGGAGATGAGCGAGGTCATCGACGGGGTGTCGAGGAGGTCGGCGCGACCGGCAGCGTGCAGCCAGCAGTCCGCCCAGTGGCCGTCCTCGCGCTGCATGCGCGGCGGCGCCTCGGTACGGCACTGCTCCATCGCGAAGGGGCAGCGGGGATGGAAGCGGCAGCCGGCGGGCGGGTCGATGAGACTCGGCGGCTCGCCGAGGTCGTCGGCGGTTCCGAAGATCTCGTCCCGGTTCGTCACGACCCCGCGGTGCGGATCCGGGGACGACTCGACGAGCAGCTTCGTGTACGGATGCTGCGGGTTCGAGATGACCTCATCCTTCGGTCCGGCCTCGACCATCTGCCCTGCGTACATGACGACGATGTCGTCGCAGAGGTACCGGGCGCTGGCGATGTCGTGCGTGATGTAGAGCATCGCCAGTCCGTCCTCGCGGCACAGCCGGTCGAGGAGGTTCAGCATCTCGAGACGGATCGACACGTCGAGCATCGAGATCGGTTCGTCGCCGAGCAGGACGCGCGGCTCGACGGCCAGTGCCCGAGCGATGACGACGCGCTGCCGCTGGCCGCCCGAGAGCTCGTGCGGGAACTTGTCGATGTAGTCGCGCGCCGGGCTCAGGCTCACACGCTCGAGGAGAGCCAGCATCCGCTCTTCGTGCTCAGCCTTCGACCCGGAACGGTGATGCAGACGCAGGGCACGATCCAGGTTGTGGCGTACCCGGTGGAGCGGGTTCAGCGAGCCGAACGGGTCTTGGAAGATCAGCTGCACGTCCTTGCGGTAGGCCTTCTCGACGTCGCCGCCCGATCGGACCGGCGTGCCGTCGAGGGCGATCTCGCCCGACGTGGGCTCGTAGAAGCGCGCCAGCATGCGGGCGAGCGTCGTCTTGCCGCTGCCGCTCTCGCCCACGACCGCCGTGATGCGCCCCGGACGCAACCGGATGTTGGCTCCCTCGACGGCGCGGACCACCTGGGAGGACCCCACGGATCCGGCGACCGTGAAGTGCTTCGAGACGTCGATCGCCTCGAGGACCGGCTCGTTCATGAGGGGACCTCCTCGTCGTGAAGATGGCAGGCGACGACGGTGTCGCCGACGGGACGGAGGACGGGCAGTTCGGTGCGGCAGCGGTCCATCACTGCGGGGCACCGCTCGGCGAAGGCGCACCCGGGGGGCAGCGCCCGCAGGTCGGGCGGGGTGCCCGGGATGCCCTCGAGCCGCGTCGCGGTCGCATGCAGGGGCGGGAATGAATCCCGGAGGCCCGTCGTGTAAGGGTGGCGCGGCGAGTGGTAGACGTCCTGCGCGGGTGCGAGTTCCACGATCCGCCCGCCGTACATGACCGCGATCCTGTCGGCGAGTTCCAGCAGCAGCGAGAGGTCGTGGGTGACGAAGACGACGGCGAAGTCGAACTCGCGGCGCAGGCGGAGCACCTGCGCCAGGATCTGCCGTTGCATGACGACGTCGACGGCCGTCGTCGGCTCGTCCATCACGATGAGCTCGGGACGGCACGCGAGGGCGAGCGCGATGGTCGCGCGTTGCCGCATCCCGCCGGACAGCTCGTGGGGGAAGCTGCGCACCCGGTCGGCGGAGATCCCCACGAGTCCGAGAAGGCGGCGGGCCTCATCCCACGCGGCGGCGCGCGACATCCGTCGGTCGTGCGTGCGGAGCACGTCGACGAACTGCGCACCGAGGCGCATGACGGGGTTGAGCGCATCCATCGCGCTCTGCAGCACGATCGACATCCGCGTCCACCGCAGGGCGCGCAGCTCGCGCGGCGAGAGGGTGACCAAGTCGATGGGAGGTGCCCCGTCGCGCGGGTGGAAGCGGATGCTGCCGGCCGTCGTGACGGCAGGCGGCCGCTGCAGGCGGGTGAGCGCCGTGATGAGCGTCGATTTGCCGGAGCCCGACTCGCCGACGACCCCGAGGATCTCGCCGCGCCCGAGGGTGAACGAGATCTCGGAGCACGCGCGGGTGGGAGCCCCCTCGGAGGCGTACTCGACCGTCAGGTCGTCGACCTCCAGCAGGACGTCCCCCGCGCCATCGACGGGACGGATGCCGGGGGCACGGACATCGGTGAGGCTCATCTCAGACTCCTTCGCTGACGAGGGCGGCACGGCGCACCCGCGCGGTTCGCTTGGCAACGGCGCGCGACGCGGCACGCAGCTTCGGGTTCGCGAGCTCGTCGACACCGAAGTTGATGAGCGCGGCCGCCGTTCCGACGAGCGCGATGCAGAGCCCGGGCGGCACGAGCCACCACCAGAGCCCGCGGAGCACGGCGCTCTGCTGCTGAGCGGCCTGGATCATGGTGCCCCAGCTGACGGCCGAGGAGTCCGAGACGCCCAGGAAGGCGAGACCGGCCTCCGCCATCACGCCGCCGATCAGGCCGCCGAGGAACATGGACGCGATCCAGCCGTAGAGGTGCGGCAGCACCTCGGTGAAGATCAGCCGGGTGTGCGACTCCCCCAGCATCCGCATCGCCTGCACGAAGTCGCGACTGGCGACGCTCATCGCCTGCGCGCGCAGGGTGCGGGCGCCGCCCGCCCACCCGAAGACGCCGATGATGACGGCGATCATCACGAGCCCCGTCCCCTGGAGGTACCCGGCGACGACGAAGATGAGCGGCAGCACCGGCATGACGAGGAACAGGTTCGTGAGGAAGTTGAGCGACTGCCCGGCGACACCGCGGAAGTACCCCGACGGCACGCCGACGACGATCGCGAGGAGTGTGCCGATCACGGCGGAGAGGAATCCGACGAACATGGATCCGCGGGCGCCTTCGACCACCTGGGCGAGGACGTCCTGACCGAACTGAGTGGTTCCGAGCAGGTGCTCCGCCGTCGGCGGCTGCGAGATGGCGGAGATGTCGTTCGCGCGCGCATCGAGCCCGGCCAGATCGAGCAGGGCGCCGCCGAAGACGGCGAGGAAGACGAAGAAGGCGAGCACGACCACCCCGAAGGTGACCTTGCCGTTGCCGAAGACGCGGTACTTCATGTCAGGACTCCTCCCGCACCCGCGGATCGAGCGTCGCGTAGACCGAGTCGGCGATGAGGTTCGCCAGGAGCACGGCGAGCGTGACGAGCAGGAAGACCCCCTGCATGACCGGGTAGTCGCGCTTCTGAAGCGCGGAGAAGAGGAGGTAGCCGATTCCCGGGTAGCTGAAGACGATCTCGGTGAGGAGGGCACCGCCGACCACACCGCCGAGCGCCATCGCGAAGCCGGTGAACTGCGGGAGCATGGCATTGCGCGCCGCGTAACGCCACCGGACACGCGCAGGCGACAGGCCCTTCGCCTGCGCGAGCAGGACGTAGTCCTCGCCGACGGTCGTCACCGTCATGTTCCGCATGCCGAGCATCCACCCGCCGAAGGCCGAGAAGACGATCGTGGCCGCGGGGAGCGCCCCGAAGTGCAGCGTGCTCAGGATGAACGGGATGTTGACTCCGACGGGGAGGTTGGGGTCGTATCCGCCGCTGAGGGGGAACCACCCCAGGATGAAGCCGAAGAACCACACCGCCAGCAGCGCGATCCAGAAGTAGGGCACCGACGACACGAATGTCACGAGAGGCGTGACGATCGTGTCGAAGCGGGACCCCGCTCGCCACCCGGCAGCGACCCCCAGAGCCGTTCCGATGAGGAACGCCGCGATCGTCGTGGTCCCCACGAGCAGGAGCGTCCACGGCAGGCCGGTGGCCACGAGGTCCGAGACCGGGACGGGGAAGTTCACGATCGAGACGCCGAGATCGAAGCGCGCGAGCTGGCCCAGGTAGGCGAGGTACTGCTGGAACAGGTTCTCCTGGGGGTTGCCGAACAGTCCCTGGATCGACTGCAGGGTGGCGGGAGCGAGCGCCTGACCGCTCACCCGCTCGAGCTGGTCGATGATGGCCGCCGAGGGGTCGCCCGGCATGAGCCGCGGGATCACGAAGTTCAACGTGATCGCCGCCCACGCGGCCGCCAGGTAGAAGCCGAGCCGCCTGAGGAGGAACCTTGCCCGTCCCTTGCGGGTCTTCTTCTTGGCCGTCGCCTGCGCCACGCTGACCGTGGCGGAGGTGACGGCGCCGGGGGCGAGGCTCATGATGCGGGCTTCAGCGACAGGAGCGTGCGGATCGTGTCGGGGCCGAGGCTCGGGAACGGCACCGCGTCGAAGTCGTCGGGCGTCGGCCACCCCGTCCAGTTCGTGGCGTTGACGTCGACGAACCAGTAGGAGTTGTAGAGGGGGCTGAAGGGCACCTCGTCGACGACGATCTTCTGCATCTGCATGCCGAGGTCCTTCACCGTGTCCTCGTCGGACGCTTCGGTCATCTTCGTGAGGATGGCGTCGGTCTCCGGGTCGTCCCACCGCCCGATGTTCGTCGCGGCGGCGGTGCCGAGCGGCTCGACGTAGCGGCTGTCGAGGAACCCGTAGACGCCGTAGACGCCGGCGCCACCGGTCGTCGCGATCGTGAGGTCGAAGTCACCGGTCTTCTGCTGGTCGTAGAGGGTGGCGCCGGGGGCACCTGCGGGGGCGACCGTCACGCCCAGGACCTTCTTCCAGCTGTTGATCATGATGTCGGCATATGCGTTCCAGCCGAAGTCCTGGTTGAAGGAGATGCGGGGCGTGTAGCTCTTCCCGTCTTTGACGAGCGCACCGTCGACGACGTCGTACCCGCTCGCGGCGAGCGCGGCGGTTGCGGCATCCGCGTCGACCTCCTGCACCTTCCCGCGGTACTCGGGAGCGATCCAGTCGCTGTAGATCTGGTCGACCAGGCCCGTCGGTCCCGCCTCGGTTCCCGGCCGGTTGAGCGTCGCGGTGATGTCGGATCGCGGGATCGACAGTGCGAACGCCCGGCGCAGGTTCACGTCGTCGAAGGGAGCCTGTGCGGTGTTGTACATCATCGAGTAGGCGCCGCCGGTGGCGTACAGCTGATAGAGGTTCTTCTCCGGGTCCTTGGCCACGAACTCGTCCTCGGCGTTCGGCCATCCCGCCGGCGCCCAGTCGACATCGCCGCGGAGCAACTGGGCCTTCACCGTCTCGCCGCTCGTCGCGAGGATCTTCATGTACGTCATCGGCAGGTCGCCGCCCCAGTAGTCGTCACGAGCCTTGAGCGTGACCTGCTGGGCGGCGAACGCATCGAGGGTGAACGGACCGGTGCCCACCGGGTCGGGGTTGGTCCACGTGGAGAGGTCCTGCTCTTTCCAGATGTGCTCGGGAACCATGGGCAGAGAGCTGGAGGCGAACTGGTTCAGTGCGGCGAACGACGGGCTGTCGAAGGTTACGTCGACCGTGTCGTCGTCGACCTTGTCGACTGCGGTATAGGTCACGCCCGCAAGATTCAGCTCGGGCTTCTCGAGCGGCAGCGACAGCGAGTACGCGACATCGTCAGCGGTCATCCGCTCGCCGTCGGAGAAGGTGACGTCGTCGCGGATGTCGACCGTCAGCGTGGTTCCCGCGGCATCGAACGTCATCGACTTCGCCAACCACGGCTCGACGATCGCGCCGTTGGAGTAGTCGATGCGGGCGAGGGGCTCGTAGATGAGCTCGGCGTTCGGAGCCTTCTCCGTCGCGGGGCCGAGCACGTTGTAGTTGCGGACGTACGTCGTGCCGCCGTCGGACTTGCCGAAGATGATCGTGTTGGCCCGGGTGCTGCCGGTCTGCGTGGTCGTCGTGCCCGCGGTGCACCCGCTGAAGGCGAGCAGAGCGGATGCCGCGACGGCGGCAACGACGAGGGTTCTCTGGGGGCGCATGTCCTGTCTCCTTCGACGGGGTGAGCATTCGTATGAGCAAACGATCCGCAGCGTTGCGGAGAAGTGGTTCTACGTATGCGCACCACTGTAGGGATACGCCCGTCGGACGTCAACGCCCAATCCGCGGACACCGCCGACGGGCTTCTCGCTCCGGTGATGCCGACGTAACACCGTCGAGACAATGACGCTGTTGACTGGTCATCCACCGAGCACCCCCGCGCCCGTCGTCGAGCGCAGGTGAGAAGGAGCAGCCGATGCGATTCCGGCCGCTGCGTTCCGCAGCCCCCACCGCGAACGAGGTCGTCGAGGTGACCGCCCCTCCCTCGACCATGCGCGCCGTCGTCTACGACGCCCCCGGCGGCGCGGACGTGCTGCGGGAAGCCGACGTACCGGTGCCCGCTCCGGCGCTCAGCGAGCTGCTGATCCGCGTCGTGGCCGCCGGCACGAACCCGATCGACGCCAAGACCCGCTCCGGCCGCGGCGTCACGGGGCAGATACCCGCCTACCCGTCGACACTCGGCTTCGATTTCAGCGGCGTCGTCGTGACGAGTCCTTTCGAAGCGCACCCGCTGCAGCCGGGCGACCAGGTCTTCGGCATGGTGCCGTTCCCCCGGTCGGGCGGCACGTACGCCGAGTACGTCGTCGTCCCGAGCCTGTCGGTGGCTCGCAAACCCGCGGCACTGTCGCACGTCGAGGCCGCAGGCGTCCCGCTCGCAGCGCTCACCGCGTGGGGTCTGGTCGTCGAAACGGCGCACGCCCACGAGGGGCAGCGCGTCCTCATCCATGCCGGCTCCGGCGGCGTCGGCCACTTCGCCGTCCAGCTCGCCGCCTACTTCGGTGCCCACGTCACCGCGACCGGCTCGGAGGGCAACCTCGGCTGGCTCCGCGAACTCGGGGCATCCGTCGCGGTCGACTACGCGACCACCCGGTTCGAGGACGTCGTCGGCGAGATGGACGTCGTCATCGACCTCGTCGGCAACGTCCACGACGACACCGGCAGTCGCTCCCTCGGCGTCCTTCGGCCCGGCGGGCTGTACGTCATGGTCCCCACCGGGGGGTGGGACGGGTACGCGGATGCCGCTGCGTCGGCGGGCGTCCGCGCGACGACGTACAAGGTGGTCCCCGACGGGTCGGTTCTGGCGACGATCAGCCGACTGCTCGACTCCGGGGCGATCCAGGTCTACATCGACCGGGTGTTCGACCTCGCCCATGCCGCCGACGCGCACCGTGAGGTCGAGCGGGGCCATGTCCGGGGCAAGGTCGTCCTCCAGGTGGCGGAGGCGTGATGCGCCGCATCCGTCTCGTCATCCGCGGCGTCGTCCAGGGCGTCGGCTTCCGCTACTCGATGCAGCACATTGCTCGGGGAGCGGGAGCCACAGGCTGGGTCCGCAACGTCACGAACGGAACCGTCGAGGCGGAGGTGCAGGGGGATGCCGCCGCGGTCGAGACCGTGCTCGACTGGGCGGCGAAAGGGCCACGTGGCGGTGTCGTCGACGGGGTGTCGATGACCGAGATGCCGACGACTCCGGACGAGAGCGGATTCGAGATCCGCCGCGACGCGTAGCCCGGTCAGTCCTCGAGCGGCCGCAGGATCCGGTCGAGGAACCGGCGCGTGCGCTCGTTCTCCGGCGCGGTGAACATCGTCGCCGGGTGACCCCGCTCGACGATCACGCCGCCGTCGAAGAAGACGACCTCGTCGGCGACCTGTCGCGCGAACCCGAGCTCGTGCGTCACGATGACCATCGTCCACCCCTCGTCGGCGAGCTCCTTGAGGACGAGCAGCACCTCCCCGACCAGCTCGGGGTCGAGGGCGCTCGTCGGCTCGTCGAACAGCAGAAGATCGGGCGTCAGGGCGAGCGCGCGGACGATGCCCACGCGCTGCTGCTGACCGCCCGAGAGTTCGTGCGGGTAGGCGTCGCGCTTCTCGGAGAGGCCCACGCGAGCCAGCAGCCGCTCTGCCTCGGCGACCGCGGCATCCTTCGATACCCCGTGAGCGTGCACGGGACCTTCGATCACGTTCTCGAGCACGGTGAGGTGGGGGAACAGGTTGTTCTGCTGGAACACCATGGCGGACCGGTCGCGGAGTGCCGCGCGGTCGAGCGTGGCTGCCCTGCCCTTGAGCGGATCGGCGAAGTCGTGACGCTGCCCGTCGGAGAACGCGACGACGCCGGCGTCGGGGGTCTCCAGTCCGTTGAGGCAGCGGAGGACCGTCGTCTTGCCCGACCCGCTCGGCCCGATCAGGCAGACGACCTGCCCGGGCCTGACGGAGAAGTCGACGCCGTCGAGGACGACGTTGTCGCCGAACGACTTGCGGAGCCCGGTGACGGTGAGAAGGGGTGCGTCAGTGTGCGACACGGCGGTCGAGCCTCCGTTCGATGCGGTCCTGCCCGAAGGACAGGACGAGGCAGAAGAGCCAGTAGATGAAGGCCGCCTCGATGTAGACGACGAGGAACTCCGAACTGAACGCGGCAATGCGCTGCGCCGCGAGGAAAAGCTCCGCGACGGTGATCTGGGCGACCAGCGACGTGTCCTTCACGAGCGAGATGAACGTGTTCGACAGCGGCGGCACCGAGACGCGGGCCGCCTGCGGGAGGATGATGCGCCGAAGCGCCGTCGCCCGCGAGAGCCCGACGGTGAAGCCGGCTTCCCACTGCCCCTTCGGCACCGACAGGATCGCCGCCCGGACGACCTCGGCGGCGTATCCGCCCACGTTCAGCGACAGGGCGATGACCGCCGCGAGGTACGCATCGATCCGCACGTTGATCTGCGGCAGACCGTAGAAGATCACGAAGATCTGGACGAGCAGCGGCGTGCCGCGGATGGCGGAGATGTAGACACGCGCGATCCCCGACAGGATCCGGTTGCCGGAGATCCGCATGAGGGCGGCGGTGATCGCAAGGATCAACCCGATCGCGAACGAGATGAGCGCGAGCGGGATCGTGACCGTGACCCCGGCGATGAACATCGGCCAGAACGAGGTCAGGATCAGCTGCCATGTATCGGTGTCCACCGGCATCCTTTCGCAGAACGGGCAACGGGCTCGGCGGTCGCGTCACCGCGCCGCGCCGAGCCCGTCGGGACTGGTGTCACTCGGTGACGTCGGCTCCGAAGTACTTCTCGCTGATCTTCGCGAGGGTTCCATCTTCGCGCAGGTCGTCCAGCGCACCGTCGATCTTCTCGATGAGCGCCTTCTTGTCCTTCGTCGTGACGACGGCGGTCTTGGCGGGATCGGTCTCGGCGGCGATCTTCAGGCCGGTGGGGCCGTCGGTCTTCTCGTAGTCGAGGAACGTCAGCTTGTCGTTGACGGTCGCCTCGACGCGGTCCTGACGCAGCAGCTCGACGGCCTGCGCCCAGCCCTCGATCGGGGTGACGTCCGCGCCGGCCTCTTCGGCGAGCGTGAAGAAGTTGCTCGTGAGCGACTGGGCGGTCTTCTTGCCCTTGAGGTCGGCGAAGCTCGAGATCGAGTCGTCGCTGTCCTTCACGACGACGACGCTCGGCGACACCGTGTACGGCTCGCTGAAGAGGTACTTCTCTTCGCGCTGGGGGTTGATGGAGACCTGGTTCGCGATGACGTCGACGCGTCCCGCGTCGAGTCCGGCGAAGATGCCGTCCCACTGGGTCTCCTGGAACTCGATGTTCAGGTCGAGCTTCTTGGCGACGGCTTCGATGATCTCGACGTCGTAGCCGACCAGCTTGCCGCTCTCGTCGTGGTACGTGAACGGCCGGTAGGTGCCTTCGGTGGCGACCGTGAGGGTGCCGCCCTTCGCGAGGCCGAGGTCATCGCCGCCGGCGGCCGCCCCGTTCGAGCTCGAGGAGCAGGCGGTCAACGCCAGAACGGCGCTGAGGGCGAGGGCTCCGAGGGCAACGGTACGACGGGACATGGATCTCCTTGGTGAGGGGGCAACGGGGGCGCGCGAAGGCTGTGGCCACGCGGGCCCCTCCATACAACACGCATCCGCGCGAATGATTCCCGCCGGTGACGGTCTGTGTCAGTCGGATGCCGCGGGAACCCCGGCGGCCAACTCCGCGAAGACCTCGTCCGCATCGTCGGAGCGCGACAGCCCCGCTGCCTGTCCTGCCCACAACGACGCGAGATCGCCGTCCTCCGCCGCTGCCGAACGGAAGCTCGCCGTCAGCCAGTTCTGGGCCGGGAACGGCGCCATGGCACCCGCCGCCTCGATCGTCCGGACCGCTCGATTCGGGATGCCGCGGGCCAGCCGCCCGCTCATCGCCCGGGTGAGGACCGTGTCGGTGTCGGCCGCGGCCCGCAGGGCGGCACGGTGGGCATCGGAGGCCGCCGACTGGCGGGTGCGGAGGAAGGCGCTCCCGACCTGGACTCCTGCGGCTCCGAGCGCGAACGCCGCCGCGACACCCCGCCGATCGGCGACGCCGCCCGCGGCGATGACCGGGACGTCGACGGCGTCGACCACCTGCGGCACGAGCGCGAACGTCCCCACGAGCGAGTCCTCCGCACGGCGCAGGAAGCTCACGCGATGCCCGGCCGCCTCTGCGCCGCTCGCGACGATCGCGTCCACTCCCCCTCCCGCCAGCGCGACGGCCTCCGCGACCGAGGTGGCAGTCCCCACGACCCGGATGCCGCGCCGATGCGCGTCGGCGACGACCTCGACGGGAGGCACACCGAACACGACGCTGAGGACGGCGGGCGCGGCATCCCACACCGCATCCAGCTGTTCCTCGAGCGATGGCAGGAACGCCTCCGGGAGCGGTGACGGTACATCGACACCCGCGGCCTCGAGCAGGGGCGCGACCGCGGCGCGTGCCGCAGCGAGGTCCACGTCGCCGGGCTGGACCTCGTCGCCGGTCGGCAGCCAGAGGTTGAGCGCGAACGGGCGAGTCGTCGCCGCCCGAAGGGCCGCAGCCGTCTCGCGGATCCGCGCTCCCGAGTACCCGTACAGCCCGAAGGAGCCGAGGCCGCCGGCCCCGCTGACGCTGGCGGTCAGGGCGACGGAGGACATCCCGCCGAACGGTCCCAGCACAAGAGGAGCGTCGATGCCGAACAGCGTCTGGAGGTCGCGGGTCACGCGATGACGCTACCAAGGGGAACGACGAAGGGGCCCCACCCGAAGGTGGAGCCCCCTTGCTGTCGAAACGACTCAGACGAGAGCGTTGACGTCCAGCGGGATGCCAGGACCGAACGTGGTCGAGATGGCGCCCTTCTGGATGTAACGGCCCTTCGCGCTCGAGGGCTTCAGGCGCACGATCTCTTCGAGAGCGGCGTTGAAGTTCTCGTTCAGCTGGTCCTCCGAGAAGGACGCCTTGCCGACGACGAAGTGCACGTTGGCGTGCTTGTCGACGCGGAACTCGATCTTTCCGCCCTTGATCTCCTCGACGGCCTTGGCCGGGTTGGGGGTCACGGTGCCGGTCTTCGGGTTCGGCATGAGGCCGCGGGGTCCGAGGACCTTTCCGAGGCGCCCGACCTGGCCCATGAGCTCGGGGGTCGAGACAGCCGAGTCGAACGCGGTGTAGCCACCGGCGACCTTCTCGATGAGCTCGGCGCCACCGACCTCGTCCGCACCAGCGGCGAGAGCAGCTTCAGCGGCGGGACCGGTCGCGAACACGATGACGCGGGCGGTCTTGCCGGTGCCGTGGGGCAGGATGACCGTGCCACGGACCATCTGGTCTGCCTTGCGCGGGTCGACGGCGAGCTTCAGCGCGACCTCGACGGTCGAGTCGAACTTCGCCGAACCGGTCTCCTTGGCGAGGGCGACAGCCTGCTCGGAGGAGTAGAACGTGGAGCGGTCGATCTTCGCCGCTGCTGCTTCGTAAGCCTTGGACTTAGCCATTGTTCTGTTCCCCTCAGCTCTCGACCGTGATGCCCATGGAACGGGCGGTGCCGGCGATGATCAGCGAGGCGGCCTCGATGTCGTTGGCGTTCAGGTCGGGCATCTTCGTCTCGGCGATCTGGCGAACCTGATCCTTGGTGAGCTTCGCGACCTTGGTGGTGTGCGGGGTCGCAGAACCCTTCGCGACGCCGGCGGCCTTCTTGATGAGCTCCGCGGCGGGCGGGGTCTTCAGGACGAAGGTGAAGCTGCGGTCCTCGTAGACGGTGATCTCCACGGGGATGACGTTGCCGCGCTGCGACTCGGTCGCGGCGTTGTACGCCTTGCAGAACTCCATGATGTTGACGCCATGCTGACCGAGCGCGGGCCCGATCGGCGGCGCCGGGTTGGCTGCACCGGCGTTGATCTGAAGCTTGATCAGGCCGGTCACCTTCTTCTTCGGTGCCATTTCCTCTTCCTTTCACGAGCGGGACGGATGCCCCGTTCTCCCACGGTCCCGGCGGTTCCGGGTCGTGGTGGTGTTCGCGCGCACGACGAAACGGCGCACAAACCACATGAGTCTACCGCATGCGGCATCCCACGGCATGACGAAGGCCCCGCCGGAGCGGGGCCTTCGCAAATCCTGTGCTTACTGCTTGGTGACCTGGTCGAAGCTGAGCTCGACCGGGGTCTCACGCTCGAACAGCGAGACGAGGACCGTGAGCTTGCCGCTCTCGGGCTTGATCTCGGAGATCGATCCGGGGAGACCGGCGAACGAGCCTTCCTTGATCGTGATCGTCTCGCCGATCTCGAAGTCGACCTCGGTGACGATCGAGCGTGCCTGCGTCGCGGAGCCCTTCGTGGCGGCGCCACCCTTGGCGGGTGCGACCTCCTTGACCTCGACGAGGGGCTTCAGCATGGTGAAGGCCTCTTCGAAACGCAGCGGGGTCGGGTTGTGGGCGTTGCCGACGAAGCCGGTGACACCGGGCGTGTGGCGAACGACCGACCAGGTGTCCTCGTTGAGCTCCATGCGGACCAGCACGTAGCCGGGGATCCGTACGCGGTTGACCATCTTGCGCTGGCCGTTCTTGATCTCGACGACGTCCTCCATGGGGACCTCGACCTGGTAGATGTCGTCCTCGACCTCGAGCGTCGACTTGCGCTGCTCGATGTTGGCCTTCACCTTGCGCTCGAAGCCGGCGTAGGAGTGGATGACGTACCACTTGCCCTCGAGCGAGCGCAGCTCCTGACGGAACGCCTCGTACGGGTCTTCGGGGGTCTCGTCTTCGTCGTCATCGTCACCGAGCTCGGGACCGTCGTAGGGAGCGACCTCGTCGGCGGCGGCAGCGGCGCGCTCGGCCTCTTCGTCGGCGAGCGACTCGGTGAGCACCTCGGCGGCGGCCTCGGCCTCGTCGGCCTGGTCGATCTCGAGCGCGTCGTTCACGATGCGGTCTGCTTCGGGGTCCTCGATCACGACGGCATCCTCTCCGGTCGGCTCGTCCTCGACGGGCTCGTCCTCTTCGATGTGCAGCGCAGCGTGCTCGGCGGACTCTGCGGAACGCTCCTGATCAGCCAGGATGTTGCCCTCCTGGGCCTCGTCGTCCTCGCTGGACTGCTCCGCGGCGGTCGACCAGTCGGCGTCGTCCACATATCTTTCGGTCACGTGATTCACTTCCCTGCAGGTTCGGCTTCGATGTTCAGCGGCGACGCGGCGGGCAGTTCCGGTGATCCGGGATGCCGTCCGTCATCGCGACGGGTGGTCGTCCGGTCGTCAGCTCGGCACGTCGAAGACGATGTTGACGATCCAGGTGAAGAACAGGTCGAGCCCGTACACGATGGCCATCACGACGACGACGAATCCCAGGACGACGAGCGTGAACTTGACCAGCTCCTGCCGGGTCGGCGTGACGACCTTGCGGAGTTCTGCGATCACCTGGCGGATGAAGAGGGCGATCCGCTGGAAGAAGTTGAGCTTCTTCTCACGGGTGGCGCCGCTGCCCGCAGCGACGACCTCGCCGTTCGGCTCATCCTGGACCATTCAACCCACCTGTTGCTCGGTTCGAGTCAGCTGACGCTGACACGCAGGGCGGACAGGAATCGAACCTGCAACCTGCGGTTTTGGAGACCGCTGCTCTGCCAATTGAGCTACCGCCCTAAGGTCTTCCGACCCGGGAATCCACATCCTCACCGACCCATGGGCACGGCAAAAGAATGCAGACAACTGCGTGGACAAGCATACGGCATGCCTCGGAGGGTGGCGAACGCGCGTCATCCCTGCCCCGTCTGGATTCGCGTCGCTAGGCTTGTCCGGCCGTGCCCGTTCGCTACGACGAGGGCGCGCGGCATCGGATGAACGACGATCCCGAGGAGCGCGGTGACCGACAGTACTGCCGCCCAACAGTTCCAGGTCGACCTCCGCGGAGTCATCGACCTGCTGAGCCGACACATCTACTCGAGCCCGCGCGTGTTCTTGCGCGAACTTCTGCAGAACGCCGTCGATGCGATCGCCGCTCGACGCGCGATGGACGGCGGCGGCGGCCGCATCCGGATCACCCCGGTCAGCGATGGCTCCGCCGAGTTCGTCATGCGTGACGACGGCGTCGGGCTCACCGACACCGAGGTCGCCGATCTGCTGGCCACGGTGGGACGCAGCTCCAAGCGCGACATCTTCGATCTGCCGCGCGGAGACTTCCTCGGACAGTTCGGCATCGGGATGCTGTCGTGCTTCATGGTGTGCGACACGATCGTCATCCGCTCGCGGAGCGCCGCCGGCTCGGCACCCGTGGAATGGACCGGCCACTCCGACGGAACCTTCACCGTCGCTGCATACCCGCACGACATCCCCATCGGCACGAGCGTCCACCTCACGCCGCGCTCCGACACGCGCACTCTGCTCGGCACGAGCACGATCATGGAGCTCGCCGAGACGTTCGGCCGCTACCTGCCGCACACGGTCGTCGTCGACCTGCCCGGCGGCGGCGAGACGACGGTCACCGAGCCGGCCCCCTTCCTCGAAGGAGATCTGGAACGCCAGCTCGCCTACGGTCGCGAACTCATCGGCGCGGAACCCCTCGACGTCATCCCCCTCACCGTGCCCGGCACCCAGACGCGCGGTGTCGCGTTCGTGCTCCCGTTCGCGCCTCCCCCGGGGGCTCGGCAGAGCACACGTGTCTATCTGCGACGGATGCTGCTGACCGAGCGCGCCGACGAACTCCTCCCCTCCTGGGCGTTCTTCGCCCGCGCGGTCGTGGACTCGGGGTCGCTGCATCCGACGGCGAGCCGCGAGTCGCTCGTCGACGACGACGCGCTGGAACAGACGCGGCAGGAGCTCGGCGAGGCGATCCGGCGCTGGATCCTCGACCTCGCGCTGCAGGATCCGCTGCGGCTGTCGCAGTTCGTGTCGATCCACGAGGTCGCCCTGAAATCCCTCGTCCGCCACGACGACGAGCTCGCCCGCTTCATCGTGCGGTGGCTCTCGGTCGACACGACGGCGGGGCGTCTGCGCATCGAAGAGGTGGCGCGCCGGTTCCCGCTCGTGCGCTACGCCGAGACGGTGGACGAGTTCCGTCAGGTGGCGAGCATGGCCTCGGCCGGCGGCATCCTCGTCAACGGCGGCTACCTCTACGACGCCGACCTCGTCCGCCGGATCCCGGAGCTGTTCCCCGGCGTCGAGGTGGAGCGGGTCGACGTGGTCGGCGAGATCGATCGCCTCGACCTCGCGCCCCTCGACGACCGCGCCGCGGCGACGTCGCTCGAAAGCCGCGCGAAGGCCGCTCTCGAGGACGTGGACGTCGCCGTCCGCACGTTCGAGCGATCCGAACTGCCGGGACTGTTCGTCGCTGACCCCGAGGTGCTCCGCGCCCTCGACCGGGGTCGGGCGCGCAGCGCCGGCGGAGCCCTCTGGGGCGGTGTCCTCGATCGCGCCGCGAGCGTCGTCTCGGGGCGCGGGACCGAGGAACTCGCTGCGCGGCTGTGTCTGAACTGGACCAATCCGATGATCCGCAAGCTGGCGGCGACACCGCCCGGCCGCGTGTTCGACCTCAGTGTGCAGCTGCTGTACGTGCAGTCGCTCCTCGCCGGTCACCATCCCCTCGGCCCGAATGACCGCGCCCTCATGTCGACGGCGCTGTCCGAACTCGTCGACCGGGCAATCGACAGCGACACCGAGACCCCTCCCCCCGCAGAAGGAGCATCATGACCGGCTACGCGACCCGCATCCGAACTCTCTTCGACGAGATAGACAACACGCCCTGGGGCCCGCAGGAGCAGGCTCTCGTCGCGCAGGCGGTCGCGCTCGCGCAGGAGAGCGGCGACGAGCGACTCGAGTACGAGGCGCGCCTCCGGCAGACCTCGAGCGCGAACATGGGCGGCGACACCGACCTCATGCTGACGTCCTTCGCCTGGTGCCTCGCGCACTACGACGCCGACCCGGAGCGCTTCCCGGCCGAAATCGAACGCGCCGGCGACGTCCTCTGGCAGTACAAGTGGATGGCGAGCGCCCTCGGCGGGTCACCGGAATTCCCCTCCGAGCAGATCGCTGCCGTGCTCGACGACATGGAGGCGCACTACCGGCAGGCGGGCGTCGGTCCCAGCGGGGTGCTGATGGCTCGCTTCGAGGACGCCTGGTCCGCCGGCCGCCTCGAGGAGGCGTCGGATCTGCAGCGCACGCTCGAGGCTACTCCGCGTGACGAGTACAGCCACTGCGACGCGTGCGTGCGCAGCCAGTTCGCCGGGTTCTTCATCGAGACCGGGCGCGAGGACGACGCCATCCGCCTCGTCGACGAGATGATCGAGAACGGCTTCTCCTGCGGCGAAGAGCCCGAGCACGCCCTGTCCCGGATCCTGCTGCCCTACCTTCGCGCCGGCATGCTGGACGAGGCCCGCACCGCGCACCAGCGGAGCTACCGCCTCGCGAAGGACAACCCCGACAACCTGGCGATCGTCGCCAAGAACGTGGTGTTCTGCGTCGTGACCGGCAACGAGGCGCGCGCGCTGGCGCTCGTCGAGCGACACCTGCCGTGGCTCGTGCACGACGGCCTCAACGCCGACGCCCACGCGACGGCGCTCGGCGCGTTCGCCCTCGCCCTCGACTCCGTCGCGGCAGCGGGACACCCCGAGCTGACCGTCCGCGGGTCCGACGCGGAAGCTCTGATCCCCGTCTTCGGCGCCCACGACGGACCCTGGCGGGTCGACGAGCTCGCCGCGGCGGCTTGGAGCGCCGCGGAATCGATCGCTAGCGCGTTCGACCGCCGCAACGGAACCGACGCCCACACCCGAAACCTCGGGCGTCTGCGCGAGACGGGCGCCGAACGGTACGACGTGCCGATCCGGTCGCACGACTTCTCGACCGTCGTCGCCCCGACCCCCGCCGTGACGCGGGAGGAACGCCTCCAGCGCGCAGTCGCGCTCGCCCACGCGGGTTCGGTGGCCGCGATCGAGCCGATCCGGGAACTGCTGACGGATGCTGCACCCGACGAGCGCGTGACGCTCTCTTCGCACCTGCTGGGCGCCCTCGTCGCGATCGAGCGCATCGACGAGGCCGAAGCGTTCCTGCCCGAACGCCTCGCCGCGCTCCGCGCCGCGGGACACGCGGAGCAGGCGGAGCTCGAGGAGAGGCTCGGCCTCATCCTCTTCGGCAAGGACATCGCGACCACCGGTGACGTCCTCCGCGCGGAGGTCGCGGCGGCAGGGTCCCTCCCCGCCGAGGTGCGCGCCGACCTGATCGCGACGCTCGCCGTCGCGCGGATGTACGAGGGGTCGTTCGCCGAGGCACGGGACGACGCCCGCGAGGCGGCACGCCTGTTCGCCGAGGCGGGGGATGCGATCCGCTCGGAGGGCGTCCGACTGTTCGAAATCGAAGCAGCGGCATCCGCGTCGCAGGCCGACGACGCTCGCGCTCTCGCCGCGGACCTCCTCGCGCAGCCGATCAGCGACGGGCGCCGCGCCCGGGCGTTGGCGGCACGGGCACGGCTGCACGGCGCCGCCGAGGAATACGCCGACGGAGCAGCCGACGCCGACGAGACGGTCAGACTGCTGCTCACCCTCGGCGCCGACGATCTGCGCATCGGGGAGGCGTTCGTGCTCGCGGGGGCGCTCCACGAGGACGCCGAGTCGGCCTCGCTCGCCGTGGGACGCTACCGGTCCGCCGTCGAACGGTTCGAATCCGCGGGAGCGCCGACGGCCGACGCCCGGTATCGCCTCGGCCGCGCCATGGTCACGGCGGGGATGCCGCTGGAAGCCGTGGACGCCCTGCACGAGGTGCTGCAGGAGGAAACCGCCGCCGAGGTTCCGGCCGGATCGCGCGCGATCACCGTCGGACTGCTCGCGCGCGCCTACGAAGGCGCGAGGGACTTCGGCAACGCCGTCGGCGCGTGGGGCTTCACCGCTGATCTGCACGAGGAGGCGGGCGAGGCCGCCGGCCAGGCGCATGCGCTCGTGCAGCAGGGGCGCCACCTCGGCAATTTCGGCGAGTACGACGACGCCGTGGTCGCAGTCGAGACCGCGATCGGCCTCATCCGAGGGCAGGAGGAGCAGGTGGGACTGCTCGCCGAGGCTTTGCACCTGCTCGCGCAGGCGAAGATGCAGCGCGGCGACGAGGACGCTTTCGACGTCATCGACGAGGCGCTCGCGCTCGGACGCGCGAACGACGCGCACTGGTACGTCTCGGATGTGCTCGACACGCGTGCCCGCCTGCTCGCCGCCCTCGGCCGCACGGAGGAGGCGGTGGCGACAGCGCTCCAGGCCGCCGACGGGTTCGCGTCGGCCGGCGACGTCGGCTCGGGCGCCGGGTCGGAGCTCCTGGCGGCGCGTCTGCTGGTCGGCGCCGAGCGCCCGGCAGATGCGGTCGCGCTCTACCGCTCCGCGCTCGACCACGCGACGGAGAACGAGCAGATCCGCCAGCAGGCGGCCCTCGAGCTGGGTGACGTGTACGAGGGCCTCGGGCGCCACGGAGAGGCCGCGGAGGTACGCGCGACGCTCCCGGTCTGAGCGGAAACGGTGAGGGGCGGCATCCGGTCGGATGCCGCCCCTCACCGTGTCGTTCAGCCGATGCGGACGAGCTTCTTGTTGACGAACTCGTCGGCTGCCAGCAGGCCCATCTCGCGCCCCGTACCGCTGCGCTTGATGCCGCCGAAGGGCAGACCCGCCTCGTCGGCGAGGACGAGGTTGACGTAGACCATGCCCGCCTCGATCTGGTCGGCGACACGGATCGCCTGATCGGGGTCGGTCGTGTACACGTACGATCCGAGACCGAACGGGGTGTCGTTGGCGAGGCGGATCGCCTCCTCCTCGCTCGCGACGCGGTAGACGACGCCAGCGGGGCCGAAGAGCTCCTCCCGGTACACGTCCATCTCGGGCGTGACGCCCGTGAGGACGGTCGGGGCGAAGAACGCGCCGTCGCGGGTCCCGCCGGTGACGATCGTCGCGCCCTGGGCGGCGGCATCCTGGATCTGCTTCTCGAGACGCTCTGCCGCAGCGACCGACGACAGCGGACCGAGGACGGTGTCGGAGCTCCACGGGTCACCGACCGATGCCGCCGCCATCTTCGCCGTGAAGGCCTCGACGAACGCGTCGTAGAGACCGTCGATGACGATGAACCGCTTGGCGCCGTTGCAGGACTGGCCCGTGTTGTCGAGACGCGCGTCGACTGCCGCCTGCGCGACCGCATCGAGATCGTCGACCGACAGGACGATGAACGGGTCGGAGCCGCCGAGCTCGAGCGCGACCTTCTTGAGGTTGCGCCCGGCGACCTCGGCGACGGCCGCGCCGGCACGCTCGGATCCGGTCACCGACGCGCCCTGGACCCGGGAGTCGGCGATGACCTCGGCGGCCTGGTCGTTCGTCAGGTAGACGTTCGTGTAGACGCCCGCGGGGAAGCCCGCGTCGCGGTAGAGGTCCTCGATGGCGGCGGCCGACTCGGGGCACTGCGGCGCGTGCTTCAGCAGGATCGTGTTGCCGATCGCGATGTTCGGCGCCGCGAAGCGCGCCACCTGGTAGTACGGGAAGTTCCACGGCATGACACCCAGAAGAACGCCCAGGGGCGCCTTGCGGATGACGGCGGTCCCCTCCCCCTCGATCGGGATCGGCGCGTCGGCCGTGATCTCGTCGATGTGGTCGGCGTAGTACTCCGTGATGTCGGCCGCGAAGTCGACCTCGCCGAGGGCGCCGTCGATCTGCTTGCCCATCTCTCGGACGATGATCTTCGCGAGGTCCTCGCGGCGCTCGCGGTGCAGCGCCGCGACACGGCGCAGCAGGTCGGCGCGCTCGGCGGGGGTCGAGGTCCGACCCCACCCGCGCGCGGCGTCGTCTGCCGTGGCGAGGGCGTGTTCGACCTCGTCGGCGGTGGCGGTCGGGAAGGTCGCGTGGGTCTCGCCTGTGGCGGGGTCGATGACGGCGTAGTCGCTCATGATGCTCCTCAGAAGTTCCGGTCAGGCCGGGATCAGGGTGTACTTCACGTTCAGGTACTCGTGGATGCCTTCGAGGCCGCCTTCGCGACCCATGCCCGACTGCTTCACACCGCCGAAGGGCGCTGCCGCGTTGGAGACGACTCCGACGTTCAGCCCCATCATCCCGGTGTCGAGACGGTCGATCATGCGGTGCCCGCGGGCCAGGTCCTGCGTGAACACGTAGGACACGAGACCGTACTCGGTGTCGTTCGCGAGACGCACGGCCTCGTCCTCGTCGGTGAAGGTGCTGATCGCGAGCACGGGGCCGAAGATCTCCTCGCGGAGGATCGCGCTGCCGGGGACGACGCCCTCGACGACCGTCGGCTCGTAGAACGTGCCGGGGCCCTCGAGCGCGCTGCCGCCCACGAGGATGCGGGCACCGCGCTCGACGGCGTCGCCGACGAGCTGCTGGGCCTTCGCCACCGCGCGGTCGTCGATGAGCGGGCCGATCTGCACACCGTCCTCGGTGCCGCGACCGACGTTCATGTCGCGGACCCGTTCGGCGACACGGCGGGAGAACTCGGCGGCCACCGACTCGTGCACGATGAAGCGGTTCGCCGCCGTGCAGGCCTGGCCGATGTTGCGGAACTTCGCGAGCATCGCGCCGTCGACCGCCTTGTCGAGGTCGGCATCGTCGAACACGACGAAGGGGGCGTTGCCGCCGAGCTCCATCGAGACACGGAGGACACCCTCGGCGGCCTGCGCGATGAGCTTCTGCCCGACGGGGGTCGAGCCCGTGAAGGAGAGCTTCCGGAGCCGCGGGTCGGAGATGATCGGCCCGGAGACGGCGGCCGACGACGCGGTCGTGATGACGTTCACGACGCCGGCGGGCACACCCGCCTCGGTGAGCAGCTGGACGAAGAAGAGCGTCGTCAGCGGCGTGAGTTCAGCGGGCTTGACCACGACGGTGCACCCCGCGGCGAGCGCGGGGGCGATCTTCCGCGTCGCCATCGCGAGCGGGAAGTTCCACGGCGTGATGAAGAAGGACGGACCGACGGGCCGCTGCGAGACGATCATGCGCCCCGTTCCTTCGGGGTTCATGCCGTACCGGCCGGAGATCCGCACCGCCTCCTCGCTGAACCAGCGAAGGAACTCGCCGCCGTAGGCCACCTCGCCGCGGGACTCGGCGAGCGGCTTTCCCATCTCGAGCGTCATGAGGAGGGCGAGGTCCTCCTTGCGGGCCTGGACGAGGTCGAACGCCCGGCGGAGGATCTCGCTCCGCTCGCGCGGTGCGGTCGCCGCCCACGCCTCCTGCGCGGCGACGGCGGCGTCGAGGGCGCGGATGCCGTCGGCCGGGGAGGCGTCCGCGATGCGGCGGATGACTTCGCCCGTCGAGGGATCGAACACGTCGAGGGTTGCGCCGCCCTCGGCATCCGCCCATTCCCCTCCGATGAAGAGCTGGTTCGGGATCTGGGCGAGGAGGTCTGACTCGCGGGAGGTCATCGGATGTTCTCGCTTTCTGCGCGCAGCGTTCGCGCGCTCGGGGGTGCGTCGACGGACAAGGTCTGTCCGCGGAAGAAGGCCGGGGCGACCCGGGCCTGGATGAGCATCAGCACGAGCCCCAGGACGATGATGGCGAGGCCGAGGAAGAACACGATACCGACGCCGAAGATGTCGGCACCGCTCTCGGAGTACTCCGGGTTCGCGGAGTCGATGAGCGTGGTGACGAAGAGCACGGCCAGGATGACACCGCCGATCAGCGGGAACAGGAAGGTGAAGAACACGTTCCGCACCGAGTCGAACCACTGCTTGCGGAAGTACCAGACGCAGGCGAACGCGGTGATGCCGTAGTAGAAGCAGATCATGAGACCGAGGGTGAGGATCGTGTCCCAGAGGGCGTTCTCGCTCACCGCCCGCATGACGGCGTAGAAGGCGGCCGCCACGATCGCGGAGGCGATGGTGGCATACCCGGGGGTGAAGAACCGCGGGCTCACTCGGGCGAACCGCCGGGGCAGCGCGCCGTAGTGCCCCATGGCGAGCAGAGTGCGCGCCGGGCTCACGAACGTCGACTGCAGCGACGACGCCGAGCTCGTGAGGACGGCCAGCGAGACGAGGAATGCCAGCGGGCCGAGGACCGGGCCCGACAGGAAGAAGAACACGTTGTCCTGGATGTCGGCGTTGCCCAGCCCCAACTCGCCCTCGCCGACGCCCGAGTACATGAGCATGGCGATCGCCAGCAGCAGGTAGATCGTCACGATCGCGATCACCGTGATCGTCGCCGATCGGCCGGGCGTGCGCTCGGGATCCTTCGTCTCCTCGTTCATCGTCAGGGTGACGTCCCATCCCCAGAAGATGAAGATCGACAGCGAGAGTCCCGCCGCGAGCGCACTGAACGACGAGATCGCGAACGGGTTGAACCATTCGAGGTCGAACGGCTGATAGTCGAACCCGCCGCCGCTCACCGCGGTCGAGATCGCAGCGATCGCGAAGAACACCAGGACGATGACCTGGAAGCCGACGAGGACGTACTGCAGCTTCTGCGTGGTCTGCATGTCGCGGTACGAGATGAAGGTCGCCCCGGCGATGAACGCCAGGCACACGAGGATGTTCAGCCACGGGATGCCGGCGAGCTCCGCGATGCTCTCATCGCCGGTGATCTGCGAAACGAGCAGGAAGAGGAAGTCGACCGCGACCCCCGCGAGGTTCGAGAGGACGAGCACCGTGGCGACGATCAGCCCCCACCCGGCCATCCATCCGATCCACGGGCCGAAGGCGCGAGATGCCCACGTGAACGACGTGCCGGCATCCGGCATCCGGTTGTTCAGTTCGCGGTAGCCGAAGGCCACCAGCAGCATCGGAATGAATCCGACCAGGATGACGGCCGGGATCTGCGCTCCGACCGCCGATGCCGTCGGACCGATCGCCGCGGTGAACGTATAGGCGGGCGCGATGCAGGAGATGCCGATGACGACGGCGCCGATCAGACCGATCGTCCCCGCGCTGAGACCCTTCTTCGAGAGGCCGCCGTCACTCACGGGTGTCGTCTCGGGTGCGTGCTGGCTCATCGTCGAGCTCCTTCGGGTCAGCGGGACTGTTCGGGGGTGCGGGTGCGAGGCACGACGACCATCGGCACCGGGATTTCGCTGAGGAGCTTCGCAGCGAGGGAACCGAGGAAGAGACGCCGCGGCTGTGCGAGACGGCTCGAGCCGACGAGGATCAGCTCGCCCGGGAGCCAGTCGAGGTGCGCGACGGCATCCTCGATGCTGTCGCCCTTCGCGGTCACGATATCGGCGCGGACCCCGTCGGGGATCGCGGCGAGCACATCGGCGAGCACCTTGTCGGCGTGAGCGGCTCCCGCAAGGCGGATGACGCCCGTGTCGACCGAGGCGGGAAGATCCACCGTCACGAGGGAGACGAGCCGCAGCGAGGCGCCGGTCGCCGAGGCGAGCGCGACGGCCTCCTCGAGGAGGACGTCGGCGCCGGCACGCGTGCCGACGGCGACGGTGAGGCGCGGAACTCCGGCATCCGTCACCCTCTTGCGGGCACCGCGCGGAACGAGGATCACGGGAACGTCGGAGGAGTGCAGCAGCTGGCTCGTCGTCGACCCGAGCCGGTGCCGGCCGCGAGCGCCGCCTTCGGCTGCCCCCACGACCAGGTGAGACGCTCCGAACTCGTCGGCGGCGTCGACGAGGCCCTCGGCGAACGACTCGGCGTACCGGGCGTGCTCACGATGCACGACGCCCGTCTGGACCTTGGCGGCGGCCTCAGCGAGCCAGGTTTCCGCCTGCCCCAGGAGGTAGCGGTCGTACGACGCGTCGGGCGGGGTGATGACGCTCCGCCCCTCGGCCGGAAGGACCAGCACGATGTCGAGTTCCGCTCCGGATGCCGCGGCCAGACCGCTCGCGACCGCCACCGCGTCGCGGCCCGACGTCGTCGCCGTGTACCCGACGACGATGCGCCCGCTCATACCCGGCCGTCTTCCAGGATGTTCCGCGCCGCGAGGCGTCCCATTCGGATCGCACCGTCGACGTGCTGGTAGCCGGCGCCCGCGATGTCGCTGCACGCGAAGTGGATCGGGCCGACGGGGGTGCGCAGGTCCGCCCCGTACCGGTGCAGCCCGCCCATGTCGAAGCTCGCGGCGTAGGCGCCGCGCGTCCACTCCTCGGTGCCCCAGTCGCTCTCGTAGTAGACGACCGTGTCCTTCGCCTCGGGACCGTAGTAGTGCGAGAGCGATTCGAGGATGGCGTCCTTCCGCTCCGCCTCGCTCAGCCGGAACATGTCATCCGCGTTCTGATCCGCGACGAAGGCGACCAGCGTGCCGCGCGGGTCGTCGTGGTTCGTGTTGTCGTATGCCTCGTGGCAGATCTCGTACGGGCTGAACGCCGTGCCCGAGAGTCCCTTGTCGCGCCAGAACGGCGTCTCGTAGACCGCGTGCACCTTGATCACGAACCCCATCGAGATGTGCTGGTGCATCTGGTGCTGCAGCCGCGGCATCGGGGGGACGAAGGAGATCCGGTTGTAGAGCACGGGGGCGAGGGCGAGGATGGCGCTCCGCGCGCGGACGGTCACGCCCTCCGCGTGCGCCGCGACACCGGCATCCGACCATTCGAGCGTCCGGACCGGCCGGTTCAGCAACACGTCGTCGCCGAGGCGCTCGGCGAGCAGCACCGGCACCTGCTGGAGTCCGCCGACGACGCGCTTGTCGAGGATGAAGTCCGCGTCGACCAGGTTCGAGTAGCTGCCGGCACTCGCCGCCATGAGCAGCGACTGCAGGAGCGAGAAGGCGTGCGTGGGCTTCGTGAGCATGGCGGACCCGGTCGCGAAGGCGAGGTTGCGGACAGCCTCGTCGTCGTCGGTCTGCTGGCGCAGCCACGCGTCCCACGTGACGGTGTCCCACTCCTCGGCCTTCGGGTGCGCGTAGGGGCGGTCGGGGTCGATCTCGGCGACCATCGCGTCGAGGCGACGGGTGATCTCGTCGATCGTCCGCTCGGTCTCGGGGCTGACGGGGAACATCTCCCCCGTGAAGCGCGAGGCGGTGCCGTCGGGCCCGACGTAGACGCTGTCGCCTTCGCGGTAGCGGCTGAAGGTGTCGAGGCCGAGCTCGGCGACCGTGTCGATGAGGGCGTCCTGATCGGGCGAGACCCACTGTCCGCCGAGCTCGAGCACGGCGCCGTCGATCACGTCGGTCCAGAGGCGTCCGCCGACGCGCTCGCGCGCCTCGAGGACCGCGACGGAGAGACCGGCCTTGCGCAGTTCGTGCGCCGCGGTGAGTCCGGCGGCGCCGGCTCCGATGATGACGACGTCGCGGGTGATCTCACTCATTCAGTACTCCTTCATTGGAGGGATGCCGGTCGGCGGACGCGTGGTCGGGCCGACGGCGGAGGTTGCGCCGCACGAGCGGCCAGAACACGAGGAGGACGCCGGTCGCGATGAGGCTTGTCCACACCTGGGAGCGTCCCGACTCGGAGGTCAGCATCACGACCACCACGGCAGCGATCGCCGCGACGAGGAGGATGTTCAGCCAGGGGTGGAACCACACCTTCAGCTTCAGCTTCGCGACCTCCTCGGGCGTCATCTTCTGGCGCAGTCGCATCTGCGTGAGGGCGATGAAGACGTAGACGAAGAGGGCGACGAGGCCGGCCGAGTTCATGATGAAGTCGAAGATGCCCGACGCCGGCGCGAGGAAGTTGACGAGCGTGGCGATGAGCCCGCCGATCGTCGAGGCGAGGAGGGCGACGACGGGGACGCCGGTCTTGGACCGCGTGGTCACGGCCTTCGGCGCGAAGCCCTTGTCGGCGAGCGCGGCGAACATGCGAGATGCCGAGTACAGGCCGGAGTTGAGCACCGAGAGCACGGCGGTGAAGATCACCAGCTGCATGATGACGTCGGCGCCGGGGATGCCGAATTTAGCGAGCGCGATCGTGAAGGGCGCGTTGGCGACGTCGGTCGGCACCGGCAGCTCGTCCCACGGGACGACCGCCACGATGACGAGGACCGATCCGACGAAGAAGAGCAGGATGCGCCAGATGATCGTGCTCGTCGCCTGCCGGATGCCCTTGCCGGGGTCGACCGACTCCGCCGCGGCCATGACGGCGATCTCGGTTCCGAAGTAGGAGAAGATCACGAGCGCGACGCCCGTGAACGCGACGCCGATGCCGTTGGGCGCGAACCCGCCGTGCTCCCACAGGTTGGGCACCGAGAACGTCGCGTTCGGCCAGAGGCCGAGGGCGAACAGCAGGCCGGCACCGAGGAACACCACGATGGCGATGACCTTGATGCTCGCCAGCCAGAACTCGACCTCACCGAAGGTGCGGACCGAAATGAGGTTCGTTCCGACGAAGATCGCGATCAGGATGAGCGACCACGCCCAAGACGGCACCGCGGGGAACCAGGTCTGCATCGTCTCGCCGCCGAGGACCGCCTCGTAGGCGAGCACGCCGACCCAGAAGTACCAGTACAGCCAGCCCACGAGGTAGGCCGCCCAGTCGCCGAGCCCGACGCGGGCGTACTCCATGAACGACCCGATCGCAGGACGGGATGCCGCCATCTCGCCCAGCATGCGCATGGCGAGGAAGACGAGCAGTCCGCCCACGAGATAGGACAGGACGGCGGCCGGGCCGACGGTGCGGATGACGTTGCCGGACCCGACGAACAGGCTCGCACCGATGATCCCGCCGAGCGTGATCATCGTCACGTGACGCGAACGGAGCTTGTTCGAGCGCGCCTTCGTGACCGCACCGAGCCCCGCCGAGGTCTCGGGCGAGACGGGGTTGGACCAATCCTTCGACGCCGCCATGATCAGGCCTTCCCCAGCGCCTCTGCAAGCACGTCGAGGCCTTCCCTCAGCAGGTCGTCCCCGATCGACAGCGGGGGCAGGAAACGGATCACGTTGCCGTAGGTGCCGCAGGTCAGGACGATGACGCCCGCCGCTATGCACGCCTTCGCGACCGCGCCCGTGAGCGCCGCATCCGGTGCTCCGGTGGTCGGGTCGACGAACTCCGCCGCGATCATCGCGCCGCGACCGCGCACCTCGCCGATGCGGGGGTCGGATGCCGCGATCTCCCGCAGACGCGCTGTCAGCAGGGCCTCGATCTCCTGAGCTCGCTCGATGAGGCCGTCGTTCTCGAACGCGTCCATCGCCGCGAGCGCCGCCGCGCAGGCGACGGGGTTGCCGCCGTACGTGCCGCCGAGGCCACCGGTGTGCGTGGCGTCCATGATGTCGGCGCGTCCCGTGACCGCGGCCAAGGGCATGCCTCCCGCGATGCCCTTGGCGGTGGTGATCAGGTCGGGGACGATCCCGAAGTGCTCGCTCGCGAACATGGCTCCGGTGCGGGCGAACCCGGACTGCACCTCGTCGGCGATGAAGACGACGTCGTTGGCACGGCACCACTCGACGACTGCGGGGAGGAAGCCGTCGGCGGGGACGACGAAGCCGCCCTCGCCCTGGATGGGTTCGATGATGACGGCGGCCAGGTTGTCGGCACCGACCTGCTTCTCGATCATCGAGATGGCGCGGGCCGCGGCATCCTGTCCGGAAAGGCCGTCGCGGAACGGGTAGGACGCGGGCACGCGGTAGACCTCGGCGGCGAAGGGTCCGAAGCCGCTCTTGTAGGGCATCGACTTGGCCGTGAGGGCCATCGTGAGGTTGGTGCGGCCGTGGTAGGCGTGGTCGAAGGCGACGACGGCCTGCTTGCCCGTGAACTTGCGGGCGATCTTGACGGCGTTTTCGACTGCTTCGGCGCCCGAGTTGAAGAGGGCGCTCTTCTTGGCGTGGTCGCCGGGGGTGAGGCGGTTGAGCGTCTCGGCGACCTCGACGTACGACTCGTACGGCGAGATCATGAAGCAGGTGTGGGTGAGCTGCGCAGCCTGCGCGGCGATCGCCTCGACGACCTTCGGGTGGGCGTTGCCGACCGTCGTGACGGCGATGCCGGAGCCGAGATCGATGAGCGAGTTGCCGTCGGCGTCGACGACGACGCCGCCGCCGGCAGCGACGGCCGCGATGGGCACGGTGTGCCCGACGCCCGCAGCGACCGCGTCGGCCTTGCGTGCGAGGATCTCCTGCGATCGGGGTCCGGGGATCGCGGTCTCGAGGCGGCGCTCCTGTGGGAGGGACGGTCCGCCGAGGGGCGTGGTCACGGGTGCGGTCGAGGTAGTCATGCGGCGAGCGTAGGGGCGCACGGGCGTGCGGTCACTCGCCGAGGCGTCTATTCTCAGCTCAGCGCTGTACAGCGCGTACAACAGAGAGGAGCGGGTGTGGTCACACGGGATGCCGGCCCCACCCTTCGCGCGCTCCTCGGCCGGCGCGAACTGCAGCTGCGCCTCGACGGCGAGGAAGCGGATCTGCCGCCGGCTGCGCTCGACCGCCCGACGCGCTGGGTGCACAGTTCCGATCTCGATGACCCCACCCCGTTCCTCGCCGAGGACCTCGTGCTCCTCACGACGGGGACGCAGTTCCCCGCGGGAGCGCGGTACCCCTTCGAGACCTACGTGAAGCGGCTCGTCGACCGCGGGGTCGCGGCCCTGGGTTTCGGGACCGAGGTGGTGCGCGACGGCATCCCGCCGGGCCTGGCCGCAGCGTGCCGCAGCGCGCACCTGCCGCTGTTCGAGGTGCCGTACAGCACGCCGTTCATCGCCGTCGCCCGCGCGAACGCCGAAGCCGTCGCCGCGCAGGCCTACGCGCGGCGCAGTTGGGCGCTGTCGGCGCAGCGGGCGATCGCGCTCGCAGCCCTCCGCCCCGACGGGCTGGACGCCACGATCGCCGAACTCGCCCGACAGCTCGACACGTGGGTGGGGATGTACGACGCGGCCGGCGAGCTCGTCCGCGAACACCCCTCCGGCACCCTGTCCGCCGACGCGGCTGCCGTGCTGCGCGCCGAAGTGGACGCGGTCCTCCGCCGCGGCGCGCGGGCCGGATCGTCTCTTCGCTCCGACACCGATGCGTTCACGCTGCAGACCCTCGGGCGCGGCGGCAGTCTCCACGGCGTCGTCGCCATCGCCGCGGGCGAGCTCGACCAGGCGGGTCGCGACGTCGTGACCGCCGTCATCGCGATGGCCGGCCTCGCGCTCGAACAGCATCAGCGGCTCTCGCGCGCCCGCACGGTGCTCCGCTCGGGGATGGTGCGCTCGCTCCTCACCGGCGACCCGTCGCTCGCCCGGCAGATCTCCCGCGACGTGTGGGGTCCGTTGCCTCCCGCGCCGATCGTCGTCGCGGTGGCGGATGCCGGTGGCCCCCGCACGGGCGCTCTCCTCGACGTGCTCGAGCTCCGCGCCGACGAGCGACACGGCGCCCTCGTCTACGGCACGCTCGACGACGACGTCGTGATCGTGGTGCCGGCCTCCGCCGCCACGATGCTCGACGAGATCCCGGCCCGGTTCGCCCTGCGGCTCGGCGTGTCTGAGCCGGCGGGCTACGCCGACGTCGCCCACGCCCTCGGACAGGCCCGCGCGGCGCGCGACCGCGCTGCGGCGCCGGGGGTCTCGCACTTCGCGGAGGTGCAGACCGGCGGCATCCTGTCGGCCCTGTCGTCGGGGGATGCCGCGATGGTCGCCGCCGCGCACCTCGCCCCGCTCCGGGCACACGACCGTGAGACGGGCGGGCGCCTCGAAGAGACGCTGCGGGCGTGGCTCGAGGCGGACGGCTCGAATGAGCGAGCAGCGGCGGCGCTCGGCGTGCACCGGCACACCGTGCGGACCCGGCTCGCCGCCGCCGAGAAGGCGCTCGGCACCGACCTCGGGTCGTTCGCCGCGCGGGCCGAACTCTGGGCGGCGTTCCGCCTCGAGTGAGTCGGGGGTGTTCGCGGATGCGGTCAGGTCGGGCATGCTGGTGCGCATGACCGACGATGACGTCGCCTTCCGCGCGAGCACGCAGGACGGCTCCTACCCTCGACCGCAGCTCGTCCGCCCCGCGTGGGCGGATCTCTCCGGAACGTGGGGGTTCGCATTCGACGACGAGGATGCCGGGGCTCGCCTCGGCTGGGAGCGCACCGGCATCCGCTCGGATCGGATCGTCGTCCCCTTCCCACCCGAGTCGACCGCGTCGGGAATCGGCGACACCGCGCCGCACCGCGTGCTCTGGTACTCCCGCGACCTCACCGACGACGACCTCGACGCCGCGGGGCACGCGAACGGCCGACGCCTGATCCTGCACTTCGGCGCGGTCGACTACCGCTCTGAGGTGTGGGTCGGCGGCCGGTCGGTGGGGCGCCACGAGGGCGGTCACACACCGTTCGCGCTCGACATCACCTCGGCCGTCGCCGCGGGCGACCGCACCGTCGTGGTCCGCGTGGAGGATGACCCGACCGACATCTCGCAGCCCCGTGGCAAGCAGGACTGGCGGGATCACCCGCACGCCATCTGGTACCACCGGACGTCCGGGATCTGGCAGCCCGTGTGGCTCGAGAGCGTGCCCGATGTGCACGTCAGCGCGATCCGCTGGACGGCCGACCCGCGACGGGGAACCGTGACCCTCGACCTCGAACTGTCGGGCGCGCCGTCAGCAGGGACGGAGGTCGAGGTCGACCTGGCCTACGAGGGTGCCCGACTCGCCCACGCCGTGGTGACCGCGGGCTCGCGCGAGTCGACCATCGTCCTCCCCGTCGCGGAGCTCGCGAACGGGCAGTCCTACGAGGAACTCCTCTGGTCGCCCGAGAGCCCGCGGCTCATCGACGCCGAGGTGCGAGTGGGTGACGACGTCGTGCATTCCTACCTCGGCCTCCGCACCGCCCACGTCGCCCGCGGGCGGTTCTGGCTGAACGACCGCCCCTACTACCTGCGCTCCGTGCTGAATCAGGGCTACTGGCCCGAGTCGCACCTCGCCGCGCCGTCGGCGGGGGCGCTCCGCGATGAGGTCGAGCTCATCCGTTCGCTGGGGTTCACCGCAACCCGCGTGCATCAGAAGTTCGAGGATCCGCGCTTCCTCCTGGCTGCCGACCAGCTCGGCCTGCTGGTCTGGGGAGAAGCGCCCGGCACCTACACGTTCACGCAGACCGCCATCGAGCGCACGACGCGCGAGTGGCTCGAGGTCGTCCGCCGCGATATGTCGCATCCGTCGATCGTCACGTGGGTGCCGATCAACGAGAGCTGGGGCGTGCAGCACATCGCCACCGACCCGCGGATGCAGCATTTCGCCCGCGCGCTCGTCTCGCTGACGAAGGCCCTCGACCCGACGAGACCGGTGGTCTCGAACGACGGGTGGGAGCAGGTCGACACCGACATCGTCGCGATCCACGACTACGAGTGGCGCCCCGATGTCGTGCAGGAGCGATACGCGACGGATGCCGGCATCCGTCACCTCATCGACACGGTCGGCCCCGGCGGGCGAACCCTCATCGTCAGCGGCGACGTCTCGGATGCGCCGGTGATGCTCACCGAGTTCGGCGGCATCTCGTTCGACACGTCGGCGGCCGAGGGAGCGTGGGGGTACTCGTCGGCGACCTCTCCGGAGGATTTCGCCGAGCGTTTCGAGGGGCTCATGGCGGCCGTCCACGCGAGCGATGCTCTCGCGGGCTTCTGCTACACGCAGTTGGCCGACACCCTGCAGGAGACGAACGGCCTCGTCACAGCCGACCGCACGCCGAAGATCCCGGTCGATCGCATCCGCGCGGCGATCACGGGGACCCATACGAGCTGACGGCCGGCGGCGTCGGATGCAAGGGATCCGCGACGACACGCCGCCGGACCGGTCCGTCGCGCGGCGTGTCGGCCAGGATCCATTGCATCCGCGCGCGGTCAGCCGCGGCATCCGCCCGCGGTCAGCCGCGGCATCCGCCCGCCACGGATGCCGCGGTCGGGGGTGGCGACGTCGGTCCGCCGTGCGCCCCGAGAAACGGAATCCGGGCCGGGACTCGGTGATGTGCACCGTGTCTCGGCCCGGATCGCGTTTATCGACGTGGGGTCTCGTGCTCGAGGTCAGTCGCGGCCGTGGCGGGGCTTGCGCTCAGGACGGTCGTCGAACGAACGCTTCGGTCGGTCGTCGAACGAGCGCTGCGGGCGCTCGCCACCGGGACGGCCGCGGTCGGGACGGATCTCGATCAGCTGACCCGAGATGCGGGTGCCGCTGAGGCGGTCGAGGACCGAGGCATCCATCGACGTCGGCAGTTCGACGAGCGAGAAGTCGGGCCGGATCGTGATGGCACCGAAGTCGTCGCGGCCGAGGCCGCCCTCGTTCGCCAGCGCACCGACGATCTGGCGCGGCTCGACGCGGTGACGACGGCCCACGGCGATGCGGTAGGTCGTGAAGTCGCCGCGGCTGCGGCGCTCGCGCGACCCGCCGTCGGCGCGCTCGGGGCGGCTGCTGCCCTTGTCGTTGCTGCGGGTACCGCGCTGCGCGTCGGCGGCGAGCGCCTTCGCGAGCTGGTCGCTGGCGGGGTCGAGCAGCAGCGGCGTCTCGCCCTGCGCGACGACGGCGAGGGCTGCGGCGACGTCCTGCTCGGGCACGTCGTGGTTGCGCACGTAGTGGGCGATGACATCGCGGAAGCCGTTGATCCGGTCGGTCTCGCCCAGGGCCGCGGTGATCGCATCGTCGAAGCGCGCGAGGCGGGTCGAGTTGATGTCCTCGGTCGTCGGCAGCTGCATCTGCGTGGGAGCCTGACGGGTGGCGCGCTCGATGTGCGCGAGCAGGTAGCGCTCGCGCGGCGTCACGAAGCTGATCGCGTCGCCCTTGCGGCCGGCGCGACCCGTGCGGCCGATGCGGTGCACGTACGACTCGGTGTCGGTGGGGATGTCGAAGTTCACGACGTGGCTGATGCGCTCCACGTCGAGACCGCGGGCGGCGACGTCGGTCGCAACCAGGATGTCGAGCTTGCCGTCCTTGAGCTGCGAGATCGACCGCTCTCGCTGGGGCTGCGGGATGTCGCCGTTGATCGGCGCCGCGCTGAACCCGCGGGCGCGGAGCTTCTCGGCGAGCGTCTCGGTCTCGTTCTTCGTGCGGACGAAGATGATCATCCCGTCGAAGTCTTCGACTTCGAGGATGCGGGTGAGTGCGTCGACCTTCTGCTGGTACGACACGATCAGGTACCGCTGCGTGATGTTGACGTTCGTCGACGTCTTGGTCTTGACGGTGATCTCTTCCGGGTCGCGCAGGTACTGCTGCGCGAGGCGGCGGATCGAGGGCGGCATGGTCGCGGAGAACAGGGCGACCTGCTTCTCGGCGGGCGTCTTCGCGAGGATCTGCTCGACGTCTTCGGCGAAGCCCATCTTCAGCATCTCGTCGGCCTCGTCGAGGACGAGGTTCTTGAGCTGCGAGAGGTCGAGCGTGCCCTTCTCGAGGTGGTCCATGATGCGGCCGGGCGTGCCGACGACGATGTGCACGCCGCGACGGAGGGCCGACAGCTGCACGCCGTAGCCCTGGCCGCCGTAGACGGGGAGGACGTGGACGCCCTTCATGCGGGCGGCGTAGGACTCGAACGCCTCGCACACCTGGAGCGCGAGCTCACGGGTGGGGGCGAGCACGAGGGCCTGCGGGGTCTTCTGGCTCAGGTCCAGGTTCTCCATGATGGGCAGGGCGAAGGCGGCGGTCTTGCCGGTACCGGTCTGCGCCATGCCGACGACATCGCGGCCGCCGAGAAGGACGGGGATCGTCGCGGCCTGGATCGCGGAGGGCGTCTCGTAGCCGAGGTCCTTGATGGCGGCGAGGACGGGACCGGTCAAGCCGAGTTCATCGAAGCCGGGGAGGGCGGGGGTTTCAGCGGATTCGGTCGGGGTCTGGGGGTCACTCACCTATCCACCGTAGTGGAGTGGGCTGGGAAGCACCCGGTCCGCTCAGCCGGCGGCGCTGCGGTAGCGTCGCGGCTTGCCCTCGCCGAGGTCGATGAGCCGCTCGTGTCGCGTCACGTCGGTGGGCTGATCGAGCAGCGACCGGAGCGCGCGCTCGACGGCCTCGGCATCCCCGCCGACGACCTGCGCGTCGACGCTGCCGTCGGCGGCCTGAGCGACGCTCCACCCCCGCGCGCCGTGCGATTGGAGCTGTTGCGTGAGGTCGACGCACGGCACCCGCCGGCCGTCCGCGGCGAGGAACACCGTGTTCTCCCGGCCTTCGAGGTCGGCGATCCCGAGGCCGTCGTCCGCCAGCCGGACGAGACGGCCGATGTCTCCCGTGCGGTACCGGACGAGCGGCAGCAGCGGGTTCTCCCCCGCCGTCACGGTGATCTCGCCCACCTCACCTTCCGGGAGGGCATCGCCGGCGGGGTCGAGGATCTCGACGTGCACCCGCCGATCGAGCACGCGGAACGGCCCGTCGTCGGTGCGGACGGCGATCTGGCGCGTCTCGTGCAGACCGTAGACGTCGAAGACGGGGCATCCGAACGCGTCCTCGAGGTCGGCCCGGAGGGGCGCCGACAGCGCCATGGCGCTGGAGAAGAGCGCGAGCGGACGCACCGCCCCACGAAGATCGGGGCTCAACAGCTCGGCGAGGCTCGTCGGGTGGCCCGAGATGACCTGGGGGTCGGCATCCCGCAGGAAGGCGGCGCGGTCCGACGGTGTCCGCCACGCCCCGGTGTCGAGGTTGAGGCGCGCCATCGCTCGGTGCGCGAACCCGCTCACCAGCGAGACGTACGTGAACGCTTGACGCTGGAAGACGACGGATGCCACGGCGAACCGCTCGTCGTCGGGAACCCAGTCGATCCCCTGCGCCCGCACCAGCGACACCATCAGATGAAACCCGCGGGCGACCTCCTCGACGTCGTCGGGGATGAGGAGTGCAGCACCGGTCGAGCCGGAGCTCGTGCCGTGCAGCATCCGGTCGAGGTCGGCGTCGAGGGGGACGAACGAGGCGAGGTCGTCGACGAGGTGCTGCCGTGTGATCGGCGGGAAGTCCGAGAGAGTCGGGAGGGCGCCGAGCTCTCGGTACGCGAGCAGGTTCCGCGCCGTGGCGAGGTGCTCCTCGAGCCAATCTTCCGTCGACAGCGGCACCCGGGTGCGTTCGATCATCTCGGCCGTCAGCCGGTCGCCGGTCGCGTGCACCCAGTCGGGGGCGGTGGGATGCCGGCGCCACCGGTCGAGGCGTGCGGCACCGGCGGCATCCATCGTCGGCCAGCGTTCTGGGTCCGTCAGGACCGCCGCCGAACCCGGGGCGTACTCGGCGAGGGCGAGACCGTCGTCGGGGTCACTCACTCGAGTACCTCGCCGCGGCCTCCTTCGCGCGGGCCTCGGCGAGGCGGCGGGCGATCTCGTCGCGGTGCCGGTGCGCGGCGTAGGCCTGCGCGAGCGCGGCGTTGCGGCGGAGCGAGTCTCGCGCGTCGAGGAGGCTGCGGGCGGTGTCGACGTCCTCGCCGGCGGGCCGCATCCCCGCCCAGAGGAGGAACGTGCGGACGGCCTCCTCCCGGCGCTCGTCGTCCGACAACCATTCCCACGGGTCGACGACGGGCGCGAGCCGGAGCGCCAGCGCGTCGACCGCACGTCCCGCACCCGCCGCCGCGGCGATCGACGGGGAGAACGCCTCGACGAGGTCCTCGCTCGCCAGGACCCACAGCCCCACGGCAGCGCCGCGCCGGACACGATCGTCGGCCTCGTGGTCGACGGCGAGGAGCCGGGAACGGAGGACGTCACCGGCGAGCGCGGCGATCGAGACGCGCGGGTCGAGGAAGGACCGAGGCACGCTCGCCAGCCGTGCCGCGACGGCGGCGAGCGGCGGACCGGGGACGGTCGCCCGCCAGGCGAGTTCCTCGGGCGGAGCGGATGCCGACCACGCCGACAGCAGTGCGTCGGATTCAGCCATGCAGGACCTCCGCCAGTCGGGCGCACGCGGCGGGCGCCTCATCCATCGTCTTCACGTGCAGGACGTCGTATCCCGCGGCGGCAGCCTGGGCGTCGACACGGTCGGAGCGCACCGAGAGCAGGAGCGTCGCGGTCGTCAGCAGCGGACGGACCCGCGCCGCCACACCGGCGAACGCATCGTTGCCGTCTCCGAACATCGACACCAGGCCGTCGTCCGAGAGGACGAGGAGGTGCCGTCGCTCGTCGGGGAGCGGCGGGCGGAGGTCGGCGTAGCGCCGCTCGAGAAGGTCGAGCGGGAACGTCGTCCCGCCGCCGAAGTAGCAGGCGAGATCGCGCACGACACCAGGGACGGTGCGCTGGAAGTCCTCGGAGCCGGCGACCTGGCCCGCTCCCGAGAAGCTCGTGACCCGCACTCGACCACCGCCTCGCAGCACCGACAGCGCCACGATCATTCCGGCGAGCACGGCGGACGACCCTCGCTCCGGGCGCGGCATCGACCCGGACGAGTCGATGAAGACGTCGAGCGTGATGCTGGCCTCGCGGGGTATCGGTTCGTCAGGCAAAAAAGAGCGTCGACGCGTCGTGACCCCGGGGAGAACCGTTGCACCGGCCTGCAGGGTCGCCGGCCAATCGAGGTCGGCGAGGTCGTCGCCCGCCTCCCACAGCTCCAGCGGGCCGGGCAGGTCGGGCGCGGGGACCGCGGGCATCAGCTGCGTCAACGGACGCACCCAGGGCGCCGCCTCGGCGCGGTACCACGCGGCGATGACCTCGTCGGGATCGCTCGCGCCGTAGAGCGCGAGCGTCTGCGCGAGCCCCAGAGCCTGGCCGCGACCCTCGCCGCTGCCGGTCGCGGGTGCGACCGCCCCGGGCCCGCTCGAGCTGGGATGCGCGGGGAGCACTTCGTGGAGCCTTCGGTCGGAGAGGATGCGGCCGAGCTCCTCCGCGCTCGCGGGCGCGTCGTCGGCGGCGCAGCCCGCTCCGTTGCCGCTCTGCGGGCGAGCGGATCGTTGCCGCTCGACGAGGTACGGGGCCGTCAGCACGCCGAACCGCAGTGCCCCGAGCACCGGGTCGCCCGCGAACGCGCGCACGACCGCGGCGATCTGGTCGGCATCCACTTCTGGTCGGGTCGTGATGACGCCCGCGAGTTCCGCGGCGATGCGTTCGCGCTCCCGGCGCGCATCGCGCAAGGCCCGCTCCTTCTCGCGGTGCTTCTCGGGGATGCTGTCGAGCGGCGGCTCCGACTCGGCCCCGCGGGCCGCCGGCGGAGCAGGCGGGGGCGGACTGGTCGGGCAGAGGCGTCCGGCGGGAAGACCCCAGATCAGTTCGAAGGTGCGCAGGTACACCCACCAGAGGCGATCCGCGCTCTCGGGCGCAGACAGCGTCGCCTGCACGAGACGCACGATCCCGACCGGCTCCGCGTCACCCCGGCGCCGCTGCAGCAGAGCGACGCGGGCGTTGACGAGCAGATCGGTCCAGAGGTTCGACAGCAGACCGAGGTCGTCGCTCGAAACCGGGTCCGCGCCGGCCGCGGCGAGCGTGCGAGCGAGCTGATGCCGGATCTTCAGCGCATCGATCCGGGTCGCCGGTGCCAGGACGTGATGACCGATCTCGTGCGCGAACATGCTCTCGGCCTCGCGCTCCACGCCCCAGGTGCGGAGCATCTGCGGGTCGACGGTCACCGATGGCGGGAACGAGAACCAGGCGGCGGTGCCCTTCGCCGCCCCTTCGCCGGGAGCGAGGCGCACATCGCGCAGGTGCACGCCCCAGAGTTCGAGCGCGCTCTCCCACGCGTGCCGCGTCTCACCCTCGAGCGGCGTCGTCGCCACAGCATTCACGCGGCATCCCTCACGTGGACCCACGCCAGGTAGGAGTCCGGGAAGCAGATGACGGATGCCGCTCCCCCGGGTCCCGCCTCGGGAGGCTCGTCGAGCGGGCGGATCCGCGCCCCCCACACGTCGGCGTCGAGCCGCCACCACTCCTCACCCGTCCGGATGCCGAAGGCGCCCGGATCGGCGAGCGCGACCGACTCCGCGGGTGGTGCGACCCACACGCCGCCGAGGCCGACGAATCCGCCGACGGCGCAGACGTACCCGCGGGATGCCGCCCGCCCCGGCCACCAGAACCGATCCCCGCGCTGCGCCTCGAGGAACGCGTCGAGGTCCGCTCGATCCAGCCCGAGCGCGGCGGCCGCGGCATCCGGATGCGTCTGCGACAGGCCGTCGAGGCGGCGGAGGGCGTCGTCGCGGAAGGCGAGGGCACCCGCCCGCCACGCGGCGATGCCGGCGAGGTCGACGGCGTCCGTGTCGGGAGCCTCCGCGACTCCCGCGGCGAACGACGCCGCGAACACGCGCGGGTCACCGCCCGCCGAGTCGACGTTGCGGCCCGCGAGGTCGAGGTCGATTCCCTCCACCCGCGGCGGCGACGCGGGCGCTGTCGGCGCGGCGGCGAGGTGCCCGGGTCGCTTGATCACGCGCGCCGCTCCGCCCACCGGACGTAGGCCGTGTAGCGCTGGTGCAGGTACTTGAGCGTCACGAGGTCATCGAAGTCGCGCCCGTACAGCTTGCCGGTGGCCGCGATCGCACGGATCCGCGCCTCGATCTCGGTGAGACGGCGCGAGGCGTCGATCGCGCTGACCCCGTCGAGACCGCGGTCGAGGTCGGCGAGCAGGTCGCGGACGGGGTCGTGCTGCCCGCGGCCGAGGGCGTCGAACTGGCGGCAGGACTCCGCGAACATGTCGCTGAGCCAGCTCGACACGTCGGTCGCGAGCTCCCGCTCCGCACCCACGTCGAACCGCGGATGCGTCGGGTTCGGCAGGAGCTTGCCGCGGAGGACGAACGGCAGGATCGCGGCGACGTCGGCGATCTCGACCGCCGCCCGGCCGCGGAACCACGCCATCGCCTTGGCGTAGAGGATGAGCGTCTGCAGCGCCCGCACCGACAGACCGTTCGTCGTCTGGGCGCCGAGGTCGGCGGTGAGGTCGGCTCCGGAGTTGGACTCGATGACCTCGGGTACGCGTCCGCCCGCCGTCGTCACGGTGTCCTTCGTCCGGTACTCGAACCGGCGCCCGCCGCCCTGGACGAACTCGAAGTGGCTGAAGAAGAACTCGAGGCGGCGACGCACGGCATCCGGAACAGGCACGGCTCTGACCGCAGCCCGCATCCGCGTCTGCTCGTCGCCGTCGAAGATGAGTTCCTCCGGAACGTGCTCCTCGGGCTTCTCCCCCGCCTCGACGCGGGCGACGAGCTCATCGAAGAACCGGCTGTTGAACCCCGCCGCCGGGACGGTCACGTCCATGCGGTCCCGGAGGGCCTGGATCACCGGGAATGTCCCGCCGCCGGCGTCGTCGTTGGCGGTGAAGAACCAGCTCTCGACACCCGAGGCCGGCGCGGTGCGGCGCATCTGGTCGTGACTCTCGACGTACCCCTCGGCGACCATCGTGAGAAGCGCCGACTGCGTCTTGGTGGGGATGCGGTTGTACTCGTCGACGATCTTCACGGGCCGGGAGAGCCAGTCCCGCCAGGCGATGCCGATCTCGGCGAGCGACCCCGCCTGCACGAGGTCGCGGGGCAACGGGATGCCGACCAAGTCGCTGATCGTGAGCTGGGGCTGGCCCTGCTGCACCCCGCGACGGACCTCCTCCGCGGTGGAGCCGGCGAGCACGCCCATAAGGACCGCGACCGTCGTCTTGCCGCGACCGGGACCGCCGATGAGCAGGCACTTGCCGCCGACGACGAACGACAGGAGCGGGAGGAGGATGTTCGAGGAGAAGGACGGCTGCGTGGGCAGCGTGATCTCCGCCCCGGCATCCCCCACGCCGAAGCGCAACGGGTCGCCGTCGGAGAACTCGATGTCGTAGTACGGCGAGATGACCGCGCGGTTGACGATCCAGTAGTACGCGCGGCGGGCCTTCTCGTCGAGCGCCGGGGCGTCGGTGCGGCCCGGTGCGCGGAAGAGGTCGTCGGCCGTGAGAGGCGCCACCCCGGCATCCGCTGCGGTCGTCGTGGGTGATTCCGAGAGCTTGTGCCAGCGGTCCGCCATCGCGCCAGCCTAACGGGACGCGTCGCTCCCCCGGCGACCACGCAGGGCCTCCTGCTCGGCGAGCGGACGCCCTTCGAGAGGCGCCGCGAACGACGTCGCGCGCGCCGTCGCGTCGCGGACGGCGGGAAGCGCCGCGGCGACCCGCTCGGCGACCGAGCCGCGCACCTCCAGCCACGGCACCGGCTGCTCGGCGAGCACCTCGCGGAAGCGGCGCTGCATCGCGTGGCGGATGTGCTCGCCGTCGCGCATGCCGTCCTGTACGAACGGGATCTCGTCGCCGGTCAGCACGTACAGCGCCGGCCGGTGGCCGTCCGCCCGACGACGGATGCCGGGGGCCGGAGACCCCACGTAGCGCTCGTGCCACAGCGCGGTGGCGAGCACGTCGGTGTCGCAGACGAGCACCGGCGTCGGGACGCGGCGGAGGGCGGCATCCTCCATCGCGATCTGCCGGTCGACGACCAGATCGAACTCGTCGCTGCGCCACGGGGCGTCGAGGCCGCCGACGCGGATCTCGGAGTACTCGCGGCCGTACTCGGGCACCCAGATCGTGCCGAGCTCCGCGGCGAGCGCCTCGGCCAGGGTGGTGGAGCCCGTGGATTCGGCACCGAGCACGACGATGCGCGCCGCGAGCGACGCTCGGGCGGCCGGGGCGAGTTCGTGCCAATGCGCAGCGACGTCGGCGCGGATCTGGGTTCCGGAGATCGAGTTGTGCCGGCGCCCCGGATCGACCTGCACCCAGGTCGCGCCGAGGCGACGAGCGAGTTCCTCGCCGTACGGATCGGAGGTGAAGACCGCGTCCGCGGGTGCGTCCAGGAGCCCGGCGATGGTCGCGGTGTGCGCGTCCCACGCGGTCTCGGATGCGAAGTCCACGGGGGTGTCGTCGAGGAGGTCGACGACCCGCGCCGTCGGGTGCTCCTCACGGATCCACGCGGCCCTCTCCGCGAGCGGGATCGATTCGACCGAGGCGGCGATAACCTCGACGGTCACCCGCTCGCACTGCCGGACGGCGGAGCGGATGAGGTGGGCGTGACCGGCGTGGAGGGGGTAGAACTTCCCCACCACGACGCCGTGCCGGAACCGCGTGTCAGACACGCGTGGCCGCGACCTCGTCAGGAGCCGACGTCCGCTCGACGCGCCGCCAGCCGACGTACCCGCCGACGCAGAGCCCGATGAACAGGACGTAGAGCGCCGCGACGATCCAGAGCCCCGTCACGATCGACAGGGCGACGAAGGCGATGTCGACCCCGATCCAGACGAACCAGTTCTCGATCCACTTGCGGTTGAGCATGTACTGGGCGACGAGGCTCGCCGCGGTGGTCGCGGCATCCGCCAGCGCAACCTGCGAGTCCGTGAACGTCGCCAAGAACCAGGCGAGGACGGCCGTCCCGCCGATCCCGGCGACGACGAGCCACGGGATGACGCGACGCGGCGTCCGCGCGACGTATCCCTTGTCCTGCTCGACGCCGCGCGCCCAGCGAACCCAGCCGTGGACGCCCAGCACGAGGTAGACGACCTGCAGCGCGGCGGCGGCGTACAGGCCGGCGGGCACGAAGACGGCCAGGAAGACGATGTTGTTCGCGATGCCGAGGGGGTAGGTCCAGATGTTCCGGCGAGCGGCGAGGAGCACGCACGCGGCCCCCGTCGCGAATCCGACGATCTGCATCCATTCGGCCAGGATCCACTCGAGCACACGACGAGCCTAGGTGCGTCGCGGGGCGGTCCCGACCATGCGGGCGCCCGCGGACGTATGATTGCTGGTTGCGCCTGCCGACCGAACGGACTGCCTCGTGATCGAGATCCTCACCCCTGACCAGATCGACCGCGCCCGCGTGACGGGTGGACTTGTCGGCGACATCCTGCACGGCATCAAGGAGCGGGTGAAGCCGGGGACCAACCTCCTCGAGATCGACGCGTGGGCGAAGGACATGATCCTCGGCGCGGGCGCCGAATCCTGCTACGTCGACTACGCACCGTCGTTCGGCCGGGGCCCGTTCGGTCACTACATCTGCACCGCCGTCAACGACGCCGTCCTCCACGGCCGGCCGCGCGACCAGCGCGTCGTCGCGGGCGACCTGTTGACGCTCGACCTCGCGATCAAGACGAGCGGCGTCGCCGCCGACGCTGCGATCAGCTTCACGGTGGGCGGCGGCGCGCACGCCGAGAACGACCCGCTCATCACGGCGACCCAGCAAGCCCTCGCCGCCGGCATCGAGGCCGCCCAGCCCGGTGCCCGTATCGGCGACATCTCCGCTGCCATCGGCGACGTGCTCACCGGGGCGGGCTACCCCGTGAACACGGAGTTCGGCGGGCACGGCATCGGCACGACGATGCACCAGGACCCCCATGTATCGAACATCGGCCGCGGCGGCCGCGGCTACCGCCTGCGTCCGGGCCTCATGCTCGCGATCGAGCCCTGGGTGATGGTCGACACCGACGAGCTGAAGGTCGATGAAGACGGCTGGACCCTCCGGAGCGCGACGGGATGCCGCACGGCGCACACCGAGCACACCGTGGCGATCCTCGAGTCCGGCAACGAGATCCTCACGCGACCCACGCGCTGACCGCGACACACCCCGCGCCGGGGCGGTCCCCGACGCTACGCTCGGAGGGTGACCGAACGCGCCCCGCTCTCCCGCAAATTGACCGCCATCGCCGAGTCCGCGACCCTCAAGGTCGATGCCAAGGCCAAGGCCCTGCAGGCCGCCGGCCGACCGGTCATCTCCTACGCCGCCGGAGAGCCCGACTTCGCGACGCCGCAGTTCGTCGTGGATGCCGCTGCCGAGGCCCTCCGCGACCCCGCGAACTTCCGCTACACGCCCGCTGCCGGTCTGCCGGTGCTGCGTGAAGCGATCGCCGGCAAGACCCTCCGCGACTCGGGGCTCGAGGTCGCGCCGTCGCAGGTCATCGTCACCAACGGCGGCAAGCAGTCCGTCTACCAGGCGTTCCAGGCGGTCGTGAACCCGGGCGACGAGGTCCTGCTTCCCGCGCCGTACTGGACCACGTACCCCGAGGCGATCGCCCTCGCCGACGGTGTGCCCGTCGAGGTGTTCGCCGGGGCCGACCAGGAGTACAAGGTCACCGTCGACCAGCTCGAGGCCGCTCGCACCGACAAGACCACGGTGCTCGTCTTCGTCTCGCCGTCCAACCCGACCGGCGCGGTCTACACGCCCGACGAGACGAAGGCCATCGGCGAATGGGCCCTCACCCACGGCATCTGGGTGATCAGCGACGAGATCTACCAGAACCTGGTCTACGAAGGCGCCCGGGCGCAGTCGATCGTCGAAGCGGTGCCCGACCTCGCCGGGCAGACGATCCTCGTCAACGGCGTCGCGAAGACCTATGCGATGACCGGATGGCGCGTGGGCTGGATGGTGGGGCCTGCCGACGCCATCAAGATCGCCGCCAACCTGCAGTCGCACCTCAGCTCGAACGTCAACAACATCGCGCAGCGCGCTGCCCTCGCCGCTCTCACGGGTCCGCAGGACGAGGCGGAGAGCATGCGGCAGGCGTTCGACCGCCGCCGCGGGCTCATCGTCGCGGAACTCGCGAAGATCCCCGGCATGACGGTCCCGAACCCGCACGGTGCGTTCTACGTCTACCCCGACGTCACCGGTCTCCTCGGCCGGGAGTGGGACGGCGTCCGCATCGACACGTCGCTCGAGCTCGCCGATTTCATCCTCGAGCGCGCCGAGGTCGCGGTCGTCCCGGGCGAGGCGTTCGGCCCGTCGGGCTACCTGCGCTTGTCGTACGCGCTCGGCGAGGACCAGTTGCTCGAGGGCGTCCAGCGCCTGCAGCGCCTCTTCGCCTGACGCGCCGGACCCCGGCGACGATCGCCGAGGTCCCGGTACGGCCGGGAATGGGCGCGCTATTTCCGGCCGTATCGGGACTTCGGCGTCGAACGCGCGCCTCAGAGCTCGACGTCGAAGAGCACCGGCTCGGGCTGCAGCAGCACGCCGAACTCGGACTGCACGCGCTGCTGGATGAGCCGGGCGAGTGCGGCGACCTCTTCGGCCGTCGCGCGGCCCCGGTTGGTGAGCGCGAGCGCGTGCTTCGTCGAGAGCGACGCCTGCGAGCCGGGGAGGCGGAACCCCTTGCGCATGCCGGCCTGCTCGATGAGCCAGGCGGCGCTGATCTTCACGGGCGCAGGTCCCCCCACGCGAGGCGGGACGAACCCGGTGAACTGGTCGAGCGGAATGACGCGGTCTGCTTCGGGTTCCGGCGCCATCGACCAGCGCGGCGCCTCCGCGGGAAGCGTGGCCGCGAACTGCGCCGAGACGACGGGGTTCTGGAAGAACGAGCCGGCGCTCCACGTGTCGTGATCGTCCTCGTCGAGGACCATGCCCTTGCGGGCGCGGATCTCGAGGACGGTCTCGCGGATCCACGCGAGCGGAACCGCGGCATCCGCGTCAAGTCCCAGCGCCGAGCGCAACTGCGCCCCGCGGACGGGGACAGCGCCGTGGCCGACCTGGGCGAGCTCGAGCGTGACCGACAGGATGACCGCAGAGCGCTCGGGCACCGAGCCGTAGTGCTTCTTCAAGACCGAGGTGCGAAGACCGAGACCGAGATCGGATGCCGGCACCACCGACACGTCCCCGGTCGCCTCGTCGATCAGCTCGACCTCGACGAGCGTCTCGACGATCTCCTGACCGTAGGCGCCGACGTTCTGGATGGGCGCGGCACCGGTGGTGCCGGGAATGCCCGCCATCGCCTCGATCCCGCTGAGGCCCGCGGCGACCGTCTGCGCGACGAGGTCGTCCCAGGAGTGGCCGGCCTGCACCTTGAGGCGCACGTGCCCGGGGGTCGGCGACGGGAGCCGCTCGATGCCGGTCGTCCGGACCAGGATGACGGTGCCGTCGAACTCGTCGTCGCCGAAGAGCAGGTTCGAGCCGCCGCCGAGCACCAGCCACCGCTCCCCCGTCGACCAGACGTCGCGGAGCGCGTCGACGAGCTCGTCGGTCGTCCGTGCCTCGACGGTCCGCTGCGGGGTCCCCCCGACGCGGAGGGTTGTCAGCTGCGAGAGCGGGACGGGAGTGATCTCGGGCATCAGGATGCCGCGCGCACGCGCACCTGCGCCTTGCCGAGGACCGTCGTGCCCTCGTGGCTGACGGTCAGATCGATGCGGACGGTGTCGTCGTCGACGGCGCCGACCTTCGCGACCACGGTGACGTCCGCGCCCGACTCGCTGTCGACCACGACGGGGCGCGTGAAGCGCACGCCGTATTCGAGGATGCGGCCCGAGTCGCCGAGCCACTCGACGATCGTCTCGACCGCGAGGCCCATCGTGAGCATGCCGTGGGCGAGGACGCCGGGGAGTCCGACGCGCTCGGCGACGGCGTCGTTGTAGTGGATGGGGTTGAAGTCGCCCGACGCTCCCGCGTAACGGACGAGCGACGCGCGCGTCAGGTGCACAGTGCGCTCGGCGACGACGGCGCCGATCTCGAGAGGGATCATTCGTCGCCTCCCACCAGCAGGACGGATGTCGCCGTGACGACGTGGTCGCCACCGGCATCCGTGATCTCGGCCTCACTCGTCACCATCGCGCCCTTGCCGAAGGAGCGGATGCCGGTGACCGTCAAGACGGCCGACAGCTCGTCGCCGGCGACGATGGGCCGCGTGTAGCGGAAGCGCTGCTCGGCGTGGACGACCCGCTCGAGCACGATGCCGGAGTCCGGCTCGCTCAACAGCTGCTGCAGCGTGATGTCCTGGACCACCATCGCGAACGTCGGCGGCGCGACGACGTCGGCGTAGCCGAAAGCCTGGGCCGCGGCGGGGTCGTCGTGCTGCGGGTCGGTCGCGAAGACGGCGCGCGCGAACTCGCGGACCTTCTCGCGGCCGACGAGGTACGGGGTGGTCGGCGGGAACGCACGACCGAGCAACTCGGGATTCACAGGCACCGGACGATCCTACCGTCCGGGCCCTGGGCGGGTCCGGTCAGCGGGAGCGGTGCGCGCGGACGGCCTTGATCGAGAGCTGCACGGCGATGAAAGTGAGGTAGACGGCGAACAGGACGTTCGCGGTGAACGGGTCGACGAGAGTCGCGAGCCAGGCACCCAGGGCGGTGGTGGTGCAGGCGGCGACACCGATGACACCTGCGGCGACAAGGTCGACGTTGTGGCGACGGAGGTTGCCGATCGTCCCCGAGATCGCCGTCGGGATCATCATCAGCAGCGACGTGCCCTTGGCGATGAGGTCGCTCGTGCCGAAGAGGAACATGAGCGCCGGCACGACGATGACGCCGCCGCCGACGCCGAGGAGACCTGCCATGACTCCCGTGAAGACGCCGAGGACCGCGAATCCGATGCCGGTTCCCCAGGTGAGCGCCACCTCGGCGTCGCGCGAGGGGATGACGATGAACAGCATGACGATCACGAGCGCGAGGAAGGCGATGAACCCCCACCGGACCGCATTCTGCGGCAGTCGCGCGAGCAGCCACGTGCCGACCTGCGCGCCGATGACGGCGCCGGCCGCGAGGATGAGCGCGGGGATCCAGGCCACCGCGCCGACCGCGGCGTACGAGATGACGCCGACTGCGGCGGTGGGCACGATCGCCGCGAGCGACGTTCCTGCCGCGCGCCGCTGGTCGAAGACGAGAAGGGTGAGCAGAAGCGGCACGATGACCGTGCCGCCGCCGACACCGAACATGCCCGACATGAGCCCCGCGAGCAGACCGATCGACAGCGCGCCGAGGTAATAGCGGGGGGTGCGGTCGATGGTCGGAGACGTGGTCACGAGAGAAGATCCGACACGAAACGCATGCGTCGACCCTACTCCCGGGTGGACGAGGCACTGCCTGCGGGCTGCGGCATACGATCGGATCATGTCCTCTTCGCTCGTCCTCGTGGCCAATGCCGGTGACTCCTCGATCAGCACGTTCCGTGTGACGGATGCCGGACTCGATCGCCTCTCCGTCACCCCGGGGACCACCGGGTGCTCGAACTTCGCCGTCGATGCCGAGCGCGGCCTCGTCTACGCCTCGGTCAAAGCCGACGACGACAACTCGGATGCCGGCATCCTGACCCTCTCGCTCGATCGTGAGACCGGCGTGCTGACGCCGCAGTCGCGGGTGTCGCTGCCCGGCGGCGCGATGAACTACCTGTCGCTGACGCGGGACGGGTCGGCCCTCCTTGGGGCGGCCTATTCCGGCGGCTACGGCATCGTGTGCGCGGTCGGCGATGGCGGCGAGGTCTCGACCCCCTCGGCCGAGGTCCGCTTCCCTCGGCTCCATTCCGTGCTGGCCAGCGCGGACGGACGGCACGCGTACTTCGTGTCGCTCGAGACCGACCTCGTCGCGCAGTTCGCGCTCGGGGACGACCTCGCCCTGTCGCCGCTCGACGCGCCGACCGCCGCGGCTCCCGCCGGAAGCGGTCCGCGCCACCTCGCGTTCAGCGACGACGAGCAGACGGTGTACGTCCTCACCGAGTTCACCGGTGAGGTGCTGCGCTACCACCGCGACCCGTCGACCGGAACGCTCGACCTCGTCGATTCGACCCCCGCGCACGACCCGTCCGAGAAGCTGCGTCACAGCGTGATCGACGAGGACCCGCGGAAGAACCACTACGTGTGGGGCGCCGACATCCACCTCACCGACGGAGTCGTCTGGGCGTCCGAGCGCACCGCGAGCACCCTCGCCGCGCTCCCCATCGGCGCGGACGGCTCACTCGCCGAGCCCGCCGGCTTCGTCGTGACCGAGACGCAGCCGCGCGGCTTCGCCGTCAGCCCCGACCGCACGCTGCTGGTCGCGGCGGGCGAGCAGTCGACGACGGTCTCGCTCTACCGGATCGACGGCACCGACCTGCACCTGCAGGGCCGGTACGAGACGGGGCGCGGCGCGAACTGGGTGCGCTTCGCCTGATCCCGCTCAGCGCAGGAACTGCTCCGGGTCGAACTCCTCGATCGGGATGATGCGCACGCGCGGCAGCTGCGCGTCGAAGGCGCTCGCGTCGTACTCCAAGTCGAAGAAGCGGATGCCGGGGATCTGAGCGAACCCGGCGTTGCGGAACTCCTCGAAGGCGAGCACGCCGATGCGACGGGAGCCGTCGGCCAGCACGCCCAGGTCGTCGACGAAGTCGCCGTCGTGACTGACGAGCACGACATCGTCGCCGTGGGCCTGCAGCGCCTTCAGCGTCCGCTGGATGGCGAGGTCGACGACCTTCTCGTCGGGGTCGCCCGAGAGCGGCACCGGCTGGTACCCGAGAGCCAGGAGGGCCTGGACGAACGACATCGGCAGGTTGATCGAGGCGTTCAGGAAGAACAGGCCGCGCGCTTCCTGGTTCCACTGGTCGGCGACGAAGGAGAGGATGCGGTCCCAGCGCGGACGCTCGTCGGGCTGCGGACGCCGCCCGAGGATCGATCCGCCGAGCGTCGCGTCGATGTTCTCGCCGTCGACAAGAATCCAGGTCCTGCGATTGTCGGCCATGCCGCCTCCTCTGCGCGCGCCGTCAGTGCTGTGCCGGTGCGCCGGAATCATCCTAGGCGGCGGGCTCCCCGCATCCCGGCGTCACCAGCGGCGACCGAACACGCCGGCCAGCAGAGCGTGCGCGAGCGGCAGGAGCGAACCGGTCATGAGGACCCCGCCGAGGGTCGGGTCGTCGGGACGCAGCGTCGCTCCGCCGACGAGGAGTGCGGCGAACAGCAGCCCCGAGAGGGTGCGGCGGCCGAGTTGCTCGAGGCGGGCGACGCGACGCTCGAGAGCCGGGTCGGGGAGCGAGATGCGGTGGTCCTCGACGCGGGTGATGAAGTCGTCGACGCGCGCCGGCAGGCGGGAGGCCGTGGCGATGCCCGACACGGCTCGGCGGAGCACGTCGGTCACGACGTTCCGCCCCTCTTCCCGCACGAGGCGCGAGGCGTACGGCTCGACGGCATCCCACAGATTGAAGGCGGGATCGAGCGCACTGCAGACACCCGAGGTCAGCGACATCGCGCGGACGATGAGGAGGAAGTTCTCCGGCAGCTGGAACGGCAGCGAGCGGACGACGTCCTGGAACTCGATCGCGAACGCGCGGAACTCCCGCGGGTCGACTTCGCGCAGCTCCGCGAAGCCCATGCCGCCGAAGCGCGCGAACAGCTGCGTCATCGCGCGCTCGAGCTCGGTCGTGTCGGCGCTCGGCAGCAGCACGCCGACGTCGCGGATGCTCTGCACGAGCGCGACACCGTCTCGCGCGGCGACGGCGATCATGAGCCGGCGGAGCCCGTTCCGGAGGTTCGGCGGGACCTCGCCCATCATCCCGAAGTCGATGAACGTGAGCCGCCACGGCGGGGTCGCGGCACCGTCGGCATCCGTTCCCGGCAGCGGCGTGACGAAGATGTTGCCCGGATGCGGGTCGGCGTGGAAGAACCCGTGCGTGAACACCTGGTCGAACATGACGGAGGCGAACACCTGCGCCACCTCGTCGGGGTCGATGCCCGCCGCACGCAGCGCCTCGTGATCAGTGATCTTGATCGCGGTGACGTCCTCGAGAGTGAGGGTGCGCCGCGACGTCCGCTCCCAGACGACCGCGGGGACGCCGACGCGGGGGTCGCCGGCGAAGTTCGCGGCGAACCGCTCACTGTTCGCGGCTTCCTGGAGGTAGTCGATCTCCTCGAGGCTCGTCTCGGCGAACTCCTCGACGAGCTGGGGCGCGTCCACGCGGTCCGACACGATACGGACGTGGCTGAGCCAGCGGCCGACACGACGAAGCGCGGCGAGATCGGTGTCGACGATGCGCTGGATGCCGGGGCGCTGCACCTTGAGGATGACGGCATCGAGGCCGGTGAGAGCGGCATCCTCCTGCGCGAGCCTCGCACGATGCGCCTGACCGAGGGATGCCGCGGCCACGGGAGCGGGCTCGACCACGGCGAACGCGCGGTCGAGGCTCACGCCCAGTTGGCCCTCTGCCTCCGCCCGGATCTCGGGGAACGGGACCGCGGGAACCTCGTCCTGCAACCCCTCGAGTTCCTTCGTGATCTCAGGCGGCAGGACGTCGAGGCGCGACGACATGAACTGCCCGACTTTGATCATGAGACCGCCGAGGTCGATGGCCAGGCCGTGGAAGCGGCGCGCGATGCGCTGCATCCGCGCCGAGCGACCTCGCACGCCGATCCAGCCGAGACCGATCCGCGGGAGGAAGAGTTCGAACCACCACGTGACGGCGAGCGCTCTCGCCGCGAATCTCAGGATGCGTCGGTAGCGCGCCCGCGCGTCGCGGTCGTCGGGAAGGTTCTCGCCTTCCCGACGCCGTGCTGCCACGCGGATCAGCCCTGCGCGAGGAGCGCGTAGAGGCGGCGGCGAGCCTCGTCGAGGATCTCCACGGCTTCCGCCACCTGGGCAGGCGTGCCGGTCCGCGCCACCTGTGCGGCGGCCTGGGCCAGCTCGACGCCTGCCTTGGGCAGTGCGGTCGCACGGTGGTGCTCCTTGGTCGGCGCGGCGGTCTCCCACGGAGCGGAGCCGGCCGCTTCTTCGGCCACCATGCCGCCGGCGTCGGTGAGCGAGTAGGTCTTACGCCCGCCCGCTTCCTCCGCGACGATGAGGCCCTCGTCGGCCAGAAGCTGCAGGGTGGGATACACCGAACCCGCGCTCGGCTTCCACGACCCGCCGCTGCGCGAATCGATCTCCTGAATGATCTGGTAGCCGTGCATGGGCTTCTCCGCAAGGAGCGCGAGAACCGCTGTGCGGACGTCGCCGCGGCTCATCCGGGACGGACCCGGCCGCTGGTCGAACGACGTACGGAACTGTTCGAACGCCTCCATAAGGCCGGCGCCGAGGTTGCCGAGATCGAGGCCCTGCGCCCCTGATCCGAACCCGCGCCCGCTGGCGCCGAAGCCGCTCGAGCCGAAGCCCTGCGAACCGAATGAGTTGTTCATGGTGTCTCCTTCAGATGGTGACCGATACACAACGATATATCGTTCACAACGACCCCGGGCGGTCGATAGGAAGTTCCCAGGGATCGTGATCAGGACTTTTTCTCGAGGGTGTCGGGCGAACGGCATCCAGGTAACGTTCGGGTAACGCCCAGGTACATCGGCCAGAGTGGGCGACTCGTGCCCGCCCGAACGGTCACGCTCGCCTCGCAAGGGGCGTGTCCCGCTACACGGAACCATTACTTCTGCATGCCTACTGACTCGACTCTGCCCCCCTCCCGCCGATCCATCCGTAACGAAGAGCGCCGACTCCGGCGCCGCCCGGTCGTCGTCCTCTCGACGCTGACCACCGCGTTCGTCATCGCTGCGAGCGCGACCGCCATGGCCCCCGCGCCCCAGATCGCGCAGTCGGAACCCTCGACTCCCGCGATCGCGCTGGCGTCCTTCACACAGACTCTCCCCGAGTCGCTCACCGAAGGCGTCGCCACCTCCGCTCCCGAGTCGAAGATCCAGTCGACGCTCGACGCGGCCGAGAAGGCGGTCGCCGCATCCAAGGACGTGAGCGCCGACATCACGGCGTCGAAGCTCAACGTGGGAACGACCGACACCACGGTTCCGACCGATGACCTCTCGAAGGCCGTCGACGAGCTCGAGACCGTTTCGGCTCTCCCGTTGCTCCTCGACACCCGCGATGCCACGGCGTCCGTCGAAGCCGAGGTCGCGGCCGTGAGCGAGAAGACGAGCGCCCTGCGCGGCAGCCTCGACGCCGCCGTCGCGAAGGAGAAGGAGCGCCTGGCCGAGGAGAAGCGCAAGGCCGAGGCCGCCGCAAAGGCCGCAGCCGAGAAGAAGGCCGCCGAGGAAGCTGCCGCCGCAGAGGCGCAGGAGAGCTCGTCTCGGTCCTCCAGCTCCTCCCGCTCCTCGTCGAGCAGCGTGCCCTCGAGCGGCGTCGCCCGCAGCGGCACGTCCGCCGCAGCCGCGCAGTCGACCGCGCGGAACATGCTCGGTAGCCACGGCTGGGGCGACGACCAGTTCTCCTGCCTCGTCTCGCTCTGGGACAAGGAGTCCAGCTGGAACTACCAGGCGCACAATTCTTCCAGCGGCGCCTACGGCATCCCGCAGGCTCTCCCCGGCAGCAAGATGAGCAGCGCCGGATCGGACTGGAAGACCAACCCCGCCACCCAGATCGCGTGGGGCCTCGGCTACATCGACGGCCGTTACGGCAGCCCGTGCGGCGCCTGGAGCCACTCGAAGTCCAGCGGCTGGTACTGACCTTCGATTCACCGTGGCTGCCGCGGGTCCCCGACACCTCGTCGGCGGGCCCGCGGCATCCGTCGTTTAAGGAAGGCCTCAGGCGGTGAGGAACGCCTCCGCGACGCGGGACAGGTCGTACAGGTCGCTCACGCCGGCGAGTTCGCGCGCAGAATGCATCGACAGGATCGGGATGCCGACGTCGACCGTGGCGATCCCGAGTCGCGTTGCCGTGATCGGACCGATCGTCGACCCACAGGGGACGGCGTTGTTCGACACGAACTCCTGCGAACCGACGCCGGCCGCCTCACACCAGCCGTGCCAGGCGGCAGCACCCGCGCCATCCGTCGCGTAGCGCTGATTCGCGTTGATCTTGAGGATGGGGCCGGACCCGAGGCGCGGTTGGACGACGGGGTCGTGCTTCTCGGCGTAGTTCGGGTGCACGGCGTGACCCACGTCGCTCGAGACGCACCACGAGTCGGCGAGCGAGCGCAGGTGCTGCTCGCGGTCCGCGCCGAGCGACAACTGGATGCGTTCGAGGACGTCGGCGAGGAACGGACCGGCCGCACCGGATCGGGTCGCCGAGCCGACCTCCTCGTGATCGAAGACGGCGAGCATCGCGATGCGCTCGGCGTCGAAGCCGTCTGCCGCGCGCTCGAGGGCGACGACGCCGGCATGGACGGAGGCGAGGTCGTCCAGGCGCCCCGAGGCGAAGAAGACGTCGCCCTTGCCGAAGACGGCTCCCCGAGCGGCGTCCGCCGTCACCACGTCGTAGCCGCGGATGCGGGACGCGTCGACACCGGCTTCTGCCGCGAGCTCGCCGAGGAGATCGGCCGAATCCGCGTCGCCCAGGCCCCAGACCGGCTGGGTCTGGCGCTGCTTGTCGAGGGCGAGGCCGTCGTTGACCTCGCGGTCGAGGTGGATCGCGAGCTGCGGCAGGCGCAACAGGGCTCCCGTCGCGGCGAGGACGCTCGAACCGTCGTCGAGGACGAGCCTCCCGGCGAGGCGGAGTTCCCGGTCGAGCCACGAGTTCAGAAGGGGTCCGCCGTACACCTCGACGCCGGCCTGCAACCAGCCGAGGCTCCCCGTCGTGGGACGCGGCTTGAGCTTCAGGGCGGGGGAGTCGCTGTGTGCGCCGAAGACATGGACGCCGGTCGCGGCATCCGCCCCGTTCGGGACGACCCACGCGAGGACAGCTCCGTCGCGCACGACGAAGAACCGCCCGCCGGGCTGCGCGGGCCACGCCTCACGCTCGTCGAGCTCGCGGAACCCCGCACCCCGGAGGCGGCGGGCGACCTCGGCGGCGGCGTGGTAGCTCGACGGTGAGGCGGCGACGAAGTCGGCGAGGTCGGCGGCGTGGTCGAGTGCTGACGAGCCGGTCACGGGCGTGGACATGGGTGTACCTCCAGAGAAGGATGCCGGGCGGGACCCTCCGATCGTAGTTCGGCCAGGTCCGGCGCAACCCCGTGGCGGCATCCCTCCCCTGTCGCAACACGCCGCGGCCCTCTGCACTTCGCGACAGGCGAGAGCGGCCACCGCTCCCGCCGCAGCCCCCTCCATCCCTCCCCTGTCGCAACACGCCGCGGCCCTCTGCACTTCGCGACAGGCGAGCGGCTCCTCCCCAGGCGCGCCTCGACGGCGTCTGCCCCCTGTGCGCCGGCGAACGGGCCCGACCACCGGGATCGGGACGCATTCTCGACGCATGATGCCCCTCCCCCTCACGCTCGGCGACCGGTTCTCCGTCGCCTCCGCCCGCGCTGCGGTCGCCTCGGTCAGCCGGCTTCGCCGAGGCGACCTGATTCGACCGTTCCACGGTATTCGGGAACGGAGAGGAGTCAGCGATGGCGACGACCACGATCGACACGGGCAGCCGCGCGGAGCCGCTGAGTCGGCTCACATCCGCCGCGCGCGACAGTATGCCCAGAGGATGCTGCCCCACGAGGCCTTCAGCCATGTGACCGCTGCGATTCTCTGGGACATTCCCCTCCCCCTGAGCGTGCTGGAAGACCCGCGTCTGCACGTCTGCGTCACAGGCCCCCTTCGCCTGCCCCGGTCGAGAGGCGTCCGCGGGCATGAGGTCACGGCGGGAAGCACGACCGTCACCGTCGAACCCCGCACCGGCCTCCGGACGACGGACCCTGCGTCGACGTGGGCGGCTCTCGGCTCGGTCCTCCGATCGGAGCGCGATCTCGTCGCCGCAGGCGATGCGATCATCCGGACGTGGCGTGTGCGGCATCCGCTTGCCACCATCGACGAGCTCGCGGAGGTCCTCGACACGGGCCGACGTGTCGGCATCCGCTCGCTTCGCGACGCTCTCCCCCTTCTCAGGATGGGCTCCGCGTCGCGCCCCGAGAGCCATCTTCGGCTGGCACTGCTCGACGCGGGTCTGCCCGAGCCGGAGCTCAACCATCCGGTCATCATCGACGGACGCGTGGTCGCGACAGCGGATCTCGTGTACCCCGAGTCGCGCGTCGCCGTCGAGTACGAGGGCGAGCATCACCTCCTCGACGCCCAGCAATGGGCCTACGACATAGATCGGTACGACGCGCTCCGCTCCGCCGGCTGGGCAGTCGTGCGCATCACGAAAGCCGACCTGTTCGGGCGGACAGAGCGCGCAGCGAACAAGGTCGCGGCCGCGCTGCGAGCTCGTTGACGCTCCCCTGTCACGAATGGCAGCGCCGCACGGCGAGTCGCGACAGGGGAATGGCGGTGGCGGCCCGGGCACCTCGCTCCCCCGTCACGAATGGCGGCGCCGCACGGCGTGTTGCGACAGGGGAACCGGGGGACGACGGCCCGCCGGAGTCGCTCGAGGAGCGCGACGACTCGAGGAGGGCTACGACTCGGCGACTCGCTCCTCGGGCCGCGCATCCTCGTCGCGGCGCTTACCGGAGCCGAGGGCGAAGGTCGCCCCCAGACCGATGACGAGGAATCCGGCTGCGGTCAGCGCCGAGGCCCGGGTGCCGTCGGAGAACGCGGTGCGGGCGGCATCCGCTATGTGCGCGTTTGCGGGGTCCGCCTCGAGTCCCGCAATCGCGGCGCCCGCCGAATCGACGACCGCGGACACGACCTTGTCTGCCGACGCCGCGGGGATGCCGGCATCGTCGAGGGATGATGCGAGCACGCCTCCCGTGGTCGTGAACAGTACCGTGCCGAGGATCGCGACGCCGAGCGCCGAACCGACCTGGCGCGACGTGGATTGGATGCCGGAGCCCTGACCCGACTTCTCGACCGGGACGTCCTGCAAGATGACGCCCGTGAGCTGCGCCGTCGCGAGTCCGACACCGAAGCCGTAGATGGCGAGCGCAGGAATGAGCCAACCCCAAGCGGCATCCGGTCCGATGATGACACCCGCCCACGCGATGCCGATGATCTCGGCGAGGATGCCGACGCGCACGACGACCACTGCCGGAACCTTGCCGCTGAACGCACCCGCCGCCCCGCTCGCGACGAACGACCCTCCGGCGAGAGCGAGGAGGAGGAAGCCGACCTGCAGGGCATCGAATCCGAGGACGAACTGCAGCCAGAGCGGCAGCGCGAGGATGAGGCCGAACTCGCCGAGCGAGACCACCAGGGCCGCGATGTTGCCGTTGCGGAACGATGAGATGCCGAGGAGCGAGAACTCGATGAGCGGGTCTTTGCCCAGCCTCGCACGGCGGAGCCCCCACCAGATGAAGAGGACCAGCGCGACGAGGGTGACAGCGAAGGCGAACGGGATCGGGGAGATCGACAGGGGCCAGGTCCAGCCGGCGATCGTGAGCCCGTCCTCCGCCGTCCACCAGCCGAACGTGCGGCCTTCGATGAGGCCGAACACGAGGGACCCGAAGAGCACGATCGACAGCAGCGCACCGACGCCGTCGATCGACCGTCGGCGGGACTCCCGGGACTCGGCGACCGTGAGCAACACGCCGATCACGATGATGATGCCGAGCGGGATGTTGATGCCGAAGGCCCAGCGCCACGAGAAGGCCGTCGTGAGCCAGCCGCCGAGCAGCGGCCCGACGGCCGCCATGCCGCCGATGGTCGATCCCCACACCGCGAACGCGATGCCGCGCTCACGACCGCGGAAGGTCGAGTTGATGAGCGAGAGGGTCGTCGGGAGGATCATCGCGCCGCCGATCCCCTGCACGAAGCGCGCAAGGATCAGCAGCTCACCGGTCGGAGCGAAGCTCGCCAGCACCGACGATGCCGCGAAGATCGAGACACCGAGGAGCATGATCCGTCGCCTGCCGAAGCGGTCGGCGAAAGCACCGAAGAGCAGCAGCAGCGAGGCGAAGACGAGCGTGTAGACCTCCTGCACCCACTGGACCTCGGTGGAGCTGATCTTCAGCTCCTCGACGATCGAGGGCACCGCGACGTTCACGATCGTCGAGTCGACGATGATGAGCGATACGGCAACGCTGATGAAGACGAGACCGAGCCAGCGTCGGGAGTCTTTCGCCATGAGATTTACCTCGCTTTTCTAGCAATCCGACAGCGATAGTACTCCTCCGGCGACGCGGTGCAACCCGTCAGAGAGTGTGGATTTCGACGGAACGGATGCCGCCGTCCGCCACTTCGAGTGTCATCAGGGTGTGATCGGGTTGACGCCGACGGTCCGTCGGGGACCCGGGGTTGAGCAGCCGCATCCCGCCCGGCGTCGTCGTGTCCCACGGGATGTGGCTGTGACCGAAGACGAGGAGATCCGTGTCGGGGAACGCGGCATCCATCCGTTCCTCGCGTCGGAGTTTCTGCCCGGTCTCGTGGACGACCGAAATGCGGACCCCCTCGACCTCTCGGCGGGCGACCTCCGGCAGCACGGCGCGCAGATCGTCGCCGTCGTTGTTGCCGTACACGCCGAGCACGTCCCCGTGCTCGCGGAGCTCGTCGAGAACGGATGCCGCGACCCAGTCCCCCGCGTGGACGATGACATCTGCGGCATCCGCTTCGCGCAGCACCGCGTCAGGCAGTCGGCGAGCGCGGCCGGGGATGTGGGTGTCGGAGATCAGCAGCAGTCGGGTCGTCACCGCGGAAGGGTAGCTCAGTCGGGCGAACCTGGATACGTGATGGCCGAGGTGCGAAGGGCCTACTGATCACGCTGGCAGCGGTGGCAGAGCCGCCATGAAGATCTGGTTCGACACGATCATGGCGATCACTGTGAGGATTATGCCCGTTGCAGGAATCGGCCAGCTCGTCGACCACCGGTGCCGCCGCACATAAAGAAGCACGAGAGTCAGCGCCAGGATCGAGAAGGCTGCGATGGAGACTCCCTCCAGTGCAGCTTCCGCAGTCGCGAAGTCACACTGCTCGTCGCACACGGCGCTTCGGAGCCCCTGGAGGGGAGTCAGCGCCACCGCTGCGACCGCAAGGAAGATCTGACCGATGAGAAGTGTCCAGGTGAGCCAGCCTCCCTCGAAAGCCCCGCCGGACTTATCTGGTCGGCTCACGGCAGCCTCCGGCTCACGCGTCGGGGTCATCACGGCAGTCCGTTGATCCCGTTCATGGTGGCGCTCCTTCGAGTCGCGCTGTTCAATGCCGGCGAGCCTATCGGCCTGCGCACGTCTGCGCATCGGTGCCCGTATGGCGTCATCGGCTACACCGTTGGCTGCACTCGGCCTGTTTCGAGGGACTGATCCGGGGCCGAAAAAGACAAAACCCCCGGGGTGGAGCCCAGGGGTTTTGCGTAGCGGGAGCGGGGCTTGAACCCGCGACCTCACGATTATGAGTCGTGCGCTCTGACCAGCTGAGCTACCCCGCCGTGGCGCATCTGAAGGATGCTGCGAGCCCCGAGTCAGGATTGAACTGACGACCCCTTCCTTACCATGGAAGTGCTCTACCACTGAGCTATCGGGGCGTGCTGCCCGCATGCGGGCAACTAGAAGAGGATACCAGAGTCGCGGCATCCTCCTGTAACCAGGTCAGCCCTGGGTGTGCTCCTTCAGCCACGGGAGCGGATCGATCCGAGTCGTGCCGCCCAGCAGCACCTCGAGGTGCAGGTGAGCGCCGGTCGACTTGCCCGTGCTGCCGACGCGACCGATGACGTCGCCGGCCTTGACCGTCTCACCGGGCGAGACGCGGAGCGAGCCGTACTGCATGTGGCCGTAACGAGTCGAGACGAGCTTGCCGTCGATGATGTGGTCGAGGACGACGGTCACGCCGTAGTCACCACCGGCCTCGGTGGCGATGCGGACGGTCCCTCCGGCGACGGCGTGAACTTCCGCGCCGGCGCCCGGGGTGAAGTCCGTGCCGTGGTGAGGGCGCGAGAACTTCGACATGTACGACCTCGACCCGAACTGAGCCGAGATCGGCACACCCACGGGGAACGGCCACTGCACCTCGGCGGTGGCGTCGTTCACCCAGGTGCCGGCGAACTTCGTCACACCGGAGTCCGCGGCGACATCGGCCATGGACTCGATGTCGTACTCGTCGGAACGGGCCAGATCTCCCGATGCGACCGTCGAACCGGCGACGTACGCCTGGATCTCGGGAGCGTCGGCGTCCGTCGCGGTGCTCGCGAGCGTTATGTCGCCGCGCACCTGCTGACCGAATGCGCCGACAGCAGCGACGGGGGTGGTCGTCCCGATGGCGAGAAGACCGACGACACCGACCACGCTGACCGAGAAGGATGCCGCGGCAAGCCGCTTGAACACGATCCGACCCCGCCGGGGGCGAGGCGGCTGGTCGGCCATGCGCACCCGCGTCGTCGGCTTCGCCCGCTCCTCCGCGTCGGCAGCCGCACGAGCCACCTGGATCGGGGTCTCGCCGGTGAACGAGAAGGCCTTGGCCGCGAGCTCGAACTCGTCGATGGTCGGGACGTTCTCGTCAGCCGCGGAGTGCGTGGACCCCGCGGCGGGAAGGACGATCGTCTCACCGAGGAACTCGCGAACCGGAGCGGCAGCGGGAACCGGCGTGACGGAAGCCGCGGGGCGGGGTGCGCGTGCCCGGCGGCGGAGCGGAAGAGCGGCTGCGGCCGCCTCGGAGACGACGGACTCTGCGATCGAGGCGGGAGCAGCGTCGGATGCCGGCGTCTCGGTGGCGTGAGCCTCGACCGATGCGGTGGCGCGGGAGCGGCGACGACGCAGCGCGGGCTCCTCGGCAGCCTGGACCATCGCGATGACCTCACCCATGGCGGCAACGGCCTGCGCGGCGACGACCTCGGCGTCACTCACGGTGGCGGCGTCTGCGGCTCGGCGACGGAGCTCCGCGCGCGTCAACGGCGCGGGGCCGGACGCGATGGGTCGCCGATCGCGACGCGATGCGGGCGCGTCAGTCGGGGAGGTCTCGAAAGTCAAACGTGCGGGCTCTCGGATAGAGGCGGCGGGGCCGCGGGCTTCATGGACAGACACCTTCGCTCGGGCAGCGAAAGTAACGATCAGATAAACACGCTACACGACCGGGACTGGGAATGGGATGTCCGTTCACAACCCGATCGTCGCGGTCAGCCGCGCGAACAGCTCCGGGCCGGCCGCGATGGTCATGTCCCGCCCCGGGAACCCGTCGGGCGACCCCGTGATCATGCCGCCCGCTTCGGTCACGAGCAGCGCGCCGGCCGCGTGGTCCCACGGGTGCAGGCCGCGCTCGAAGTAGCCGTCGAGACGCCCCGCGGCCACGTAGGCGAGGTCGAGCGACGCCGCCCCCGCGCGGCGCAGATCGCGGAGCATCGGCATGACCGCCGCGACGCGAGCGAGGTCCTCTTCGTGGTGCTTCGGGTCGTACCCGAACCCCGTGGCGACGAGCCCACCCGCCGCGCCGACACCCGAGACGGCCAGGCGGTGCTCTCCCAGCCAGGCGCCGCCGCCGCGGATCGCGTGGAACGTCTCGCCGACCGCCGGGTTGTGGACCACACCGGCGAGAGCGGTCCACGTCGGGGGCGTGGGTTCGCCGGTGACCGCCGCGATGCTGACGGCGTAGTGCGGCATCCCATAGGCGTAGTTCACCGTGCCATCGATCGGGTCGACGACCCAGGTCACGTCGGCGGTCCCGCGCTCGGCGCCCGACTCCTCGCCGAGGAACCCGTCGCCGGGGCGTTCGGCGGCCAGCCGCGCGCGGATGAGCTCTTCGACCTCGCGGTCGGCTTCGGTGACGATGTCGGCGATCACGGACTTCGTCGCCGCGATCGACACGCCCTCCTGCCGGCGTCGGAGCGCGAGCGCGCCGGCTTCCCGGGCGATGTCGAGAGCGAGGTCGGCGAGCGCGGCGGCATCCATCCCTCCACGGTACGCCGCTAGGTTGAGCACCATGAGCGCGATCCGCGACGTCGTCATCGTGGGCGGCGGGCACAACGCCCTCGTCGCCGCCGCCTACCTCGCCCGTGCGGGACGCACCGTCACGGTGCTCGAACGCCAGGGGCACGTCGGTGGCGCCGCCGTCTCGGAGCGGCCGTGGCCGGGTGTCGACGCCCGACTGTCGCGCTACTCCTACCTCGTCAGCCTGCTCCCCCGCACCGTGATCGATGACCTCGGCCTCCGCATCCGCCTCGAACGCCGCCGCTACTCGTCGTACACGCCGATGCCGGATGCCCCGGACCGCGGCATCCTGATCGACAACGCGGATGCCGCGGCCACCGCCGCGAGCTTCGCCCACGCGACGGGCGACGGACGCGAGGCGGCACGGTTCGCCGAGTTCTACGAACGACTCGCGCCGGTCGGTGCGACGCTCTTCCCGACCGTGACGGCGCCGCTGCGGCGAGAGGCGGACGTCCGCGCGTCGATCGGCGACGACGCACTATGGGATGCCGTGACCCGGCAGCCGCTCGGAGCGTTGATGCGCGACTCCTTCGACACGGACGTGGCGCGCGGCATCGCCTTCACCGACGGGCTCATCGGGACATTCGCCCGGTCGGACGATGCGTCGCTGCGCCAGAACCGCTGCTTCCTCTACCACGTGATCGGCGGCGGAACCGGGGACTGGGACGTCCCCGTCGGCGGGATGGGCGCGGTCAGCGGCGAGCTCGAGCGGGCGGCGCGCGCCGCCGGCGCCGAGATCCGCACCGATACGGAGGTCGTCTCCGTCTCGCCCGACGGCGAGGTCGAGATCGCCGGGGGCGAACGGCTCGGCGCCCGCGTGGTGATGAGCGGGGTCGGCGCAGCGGTGCTCGACCGCCTCCTGCGAGCCGGCGGCGCGGCCGGCACGAACGCGCCGCCGCCGGAGGGGGCGCAGATCAAGGTCAACATGCTGCTCGCTCGACTGCCGCGCCTCCGCGACACGGAGGTCGACCCGCGGGCGGCCTTCGCGGGCACGTTCCACATCAACGAGACGCTGTCGCAGGTGGATGCCGCGTATTACCGCGCAGTGGCCGGCGGCATCCCGGATCCACTGCCCGCGGAGATCTACTGCCACTCGCTGACGGACCCGTCGATCCTGGGTCCGGAGCTGCGGGCGTCGGGAGCGCAGACTCTGACTCTGTTCGGCCTGCAGGTGCCGCACCGCCTGGTGGCCGACGGCACCGCGGATCGCGCCGCGCTGTGGGCGGCCGCGGAACGATCGCTGGATTCGGTGCTCGCCGAGCCGATCGCCGATGTCCTCTACCGTGCCCCGGACGGGTCGCCTTGCGTCGAGGCGCGCACGACCGGTGACCTCGAACGCGACCTCGGCATGGTCGGCGGCGACATCTTCCACGGCGACCTGGCCTGGCCCTGGGCGACCAACGACGAACCGCTCGAGACGCCCGCCGAACGGTGGGGAGTCTCGAGCGGTGTCGAGGGTGTGCTGCTGTGCGGATCGAGCGCACGCCGGGGCGGAGCGGTCAGCGGGATCGGTGGCCACAACGCCGCGATGGCGGCATGGGAGATCCTTTCGGGCCGGACCGGCTGACGGTCAGTAGCGCGGCGGCGGCGGAACGTCGGGCGTACCCGGGAGGGGAGGAACCGGGGGCACCGGCGGCACGGCGGCGTCCGGGACCGGCGGTGCGGGTGCATCGACAGGACCCGCGTCAGGCGCCGGCGGCGCCTCGGGCGACGTGGCTCCGTAGGGCTGCTGCGGGTAGGTCGGCTGGCCCGTGTAGTACGCGTTCCAGTCGGGGCTGCCGTCGGGCATGACCGGAAGTGGAGTGCGTCCGTCGGCGTACGTCGGCCAGGCCTGGACAGCGGCCGACAGAGCGGCAGCGGGGTCGGTCTGGGGGGAAGCGCCGTAAGCCTGCGCACCATAGCCCTGTGCACCGTAGGCGGCGGCCTGCGGGCGCTCCTTCTTCGGAGCGAACAGCGCGTTGACGAGGGGAACGAGAGCGGTCCCGACGGCCGCGAGGATCGTCACCGACACGACGACCTTCCAGTAGATGTCGCGGAACTCGATGAACTCGCTCAGCAGGAGCGGGATGATCAGCAGGAACGCGAGGATGACGACGAGGCCCATCGTCACGTATGCGACGACGCTCGTGAACGTCGTCTGGTGACGCGCGAAGGACTTCGCGTAGAGACGGATGTGGAGCAGCGCCCCCTGCAGGACGAGCAGGATGACGATGTACTTGAAGAAGCGCTCCGCGCCGACACCGTACTGACCGACCTCTTCCGGCATCCACACCATGAAGACGCCGACGATCAGCGCGATGACCCACGAGACGATGCTGGCCAGCGCGAACCACGCCGGGCGGCGATCGGCGAGGGATGCCTCGAGGATCGAGACTCCCGCGAAGGCGGCGAGGAGCAGGATCGTCAGGAACGCGCGGCCCACGATGCCGTTCGAGTCACCGATGAGCACCCAGACGACGCACACGATCGCCGCGGCGATCAGCGCACCGATCGCGACCCAGATGGCGGCTCGGAAGATCTTGTTGCCACTTGGGGCGGTAGTCGGTTCGCTCATTTTCGGCATCCCTTCGGCGGAGGCCTCCCCCCGCCCTCGCGTCCCATCCTGTCAGACCGCCTCGCTGAGCACAGAGATCTCCAAGGGGTTGCGGAAGTCGCGGCGGGGAGAAACAAGAAAGAGCTGCGGAGATCTCCGCAGCTCTTTGTCGTGGTGGTGGCGAGTGAGGGATTCGAACCCCCGAATGCAATGCAGTCTGATTTACAGTCAGATCCCTTTGGCCGCTTGGGTAACTCGCCAGGTGCGCACCCGACCGGCTTGTGCAGTCGACCGGAGGCGCGATCACCTATCTTACCCTCCCGAACGGCGTGACGAAAACCGAGGCCTCAGGCGGCGGTGGCCACCCGTTCGACGAAGGATTCCAGCCGGTGTCGCGTGCCGTCGATGCGTCGATCGACGCTCGCGCGGACCTCGCTCGGCGCCAGGGGGCCGGCGATCCGCACGTTGTCGTGACAGGTCAGATCAGCGCACACGTAGGTGCCGACGCTGTCGCCGCGGTCACCGGCATCCCCTGTCCTTCGTGCGGTGAACATTGCGACCTGGTTGCCGGGCTGCAACGTGTGGCAGATGTTGCACATGGCGGAGCTGCCCTGCGATGAGCCGCTCGACGCGCGCAGCACGATGCCCGTGGGCTCGCCCGCGAGCTCGGCGATCACGTAGCCGCGGCTGCGCGTCGTGGGGTCGCGCCAGGCGAGGAAGTCGAGGTGATCCCATTCGAGGATCGGGAAGTCGTGGGGCAGTTCGAGACGTTCCCGCTCGTCCCTCGTGGCGTTGACCAGCGCTTTGCGCAACTCATCTTCTGTCAGCGGCCGCATCAACCCAGTCTACGAACCGACGGATGCCGCGGCTCCGCCGACGTCACCCGCCGATCGCCAGGATGAGCGACGCGACGGCGACCAGCCCGATACCGAGGACCGTGCCGATCACGGGCCAGAGGAAGCCGCGACGGCGGATGGCGGCGAACACCACCCCGACGAGGCCGGCGAGCATCGCGGCGGATCCGCCCGCGACGAGCACCGCGAAGGTCACGATGAGCAGCCATGCGTACTGCTCGTCGACGGTCGCCACGAGGATCAGCACGAGGAGCGTCGGCAAGACCGAGAGGACGACGATGACGACGGCGGCGATGCCCCACGCACGCTGAGCGAGATGGGGAGGTGCGGGCGTGCTCACCCCGTCAGGTTAGGTGCGCGCGACGCATTCAGCCCCAGGGCGCGCGGGAGTCACCCCTTGGACTCGATCGTTCGGCTCGTTGGCCGCAGCTGCACGCGGTCTCCCGGCTGCAGGACGCGCTCCGGTCCCCCCGCTTCGTTGAACGCTTGCACCGTGATGGCGTCGATGCAGAATCGGTCACCGATGCCGCGGTACGTGTCGCCGGGCTGCACGGTGTAATAGGTGGGCTTCCCATCGACCTTCTCCACCGGGCCTTCGGCGTACTCGCCCGTGCCGCTGTCGACGACCGTGCCGGTCGTGCTCACGGGGATCCGACCCTCCGCGTTCGGCTTCCCCAGAGAGATTCGGGCGATGCCGTCGCAGTCCTGGTGGGTGCGGTAGCCACCCTTCTTCGCCTCGTTGAGCGCGGCGGCGGTCGACTGCCCCTCGGGGAGGATCGCGAGGAAGTCGCCCTCGTAGATGTCGTCTGCCCCGGCGAAGTTGTTCGCGGCGTTGAACTCGTCGCTGTCGAGACAGAACCGCTCGATGATCGCCCAGTAGGAATCGTTCGACACGACCCGGTACACGGTGGACAGCCCCTTCGCGTTCGAGCGCTCGACGACCCCCTCCGCTCCCGGTGAGATCGATCCTCGGTCCTTGCCCACGGGAACGCCGTCGCACTTGCTCTCGGGCGGCGCGGGGGTGGTTTCGACCGGAGCGGGCTGCGTCGGTTCGAGTGTCGGGCGCGGTGGCGGGGTCGATGCGATCGGCTCCGGAGCGGCGGACGACGGCGGCGCTTCGGCGACGACCTCGTCGGTCGGGATCATGCCGATGATTGCCGGCGCCGCAAGGGCAAGCAATCCGACGACGGCCCCCACGGCGATTCCGACCAGGACTTTTTCTCGCCGCTCCACACCCCGACGCTATCGGTCGCGAGTTACGGGCGCGCAACGATGTTGCGACGGTAACCTCGAACCCATGGCCAGCGACAGTTCATTCGACATCGTCAGCAAGATCGATCGTCAAGAGGCAGAGAACGCCCTCAACCAGGCTCGCAAAGAGGTCGAGCAGCGGTACGACTTCAAGGGCACCGGCGCCTCGATCGAGTGGAGCGGGGATTCGGTTCTCATCAAGGCGAACAGCGAAGAGCGGGCGAAGGCCGTGCTCGACGTGTTCCAGTCGAAGGTGATCAAGCGGGGCATCTCGCTCAAGAGTCTCGACTCGGCCGACCCGGTGGCGTCCGGCAAGGAGTACCGCATCGTCACGACCCTGAAAGAGGGCATCTCTTCGGAGGACGCGAAGAAGGTCAGCAAGCTGATCCGCGACGAGGGCCCCAAGTCGGTCAAGTCCCAGATTCAGGGCGATGAGTTGCGCGTGCAGTCGAAGTCCCGCGACGACCTGCAGGAAGTGCAGCGGATGCTGAAGGCCGCCGACCTCGACGTCGACCTGCAGTTCATCAACTACCGCTGACATTGGGGCAGCACCCCGCTGGGGTTGTCAAGCCCGCGCGGGGCGTCCGACCCCTCACTTAGCGTGGCGGAAGCGCCACCGTAAGTGAGGATCCCCCGTGCCCCAGAGTCAACGTCACGCCCCCGGGACCGTGTGGTCGCGCGTCGAGGACGGCTTCCATGTCGGCAGCCGCAACGGCAACTTCCTCGGCTACATCGAGCGGCGCCGGGACGGCCGGTACACTGCCTTCGACATGCGCTCCGCCGCCGTCGGGACGTTCGCGGACCTCGTCAGTGCGATGCGTGTGTTGTCGGCGGCCCCCCAGACTCCGGAGACCCCCGGCATCCTCACGATCCGGGAGAACCGATGACAGCCACCGACGAGACGGTTTTCTCCGTCGTCTACTCGAGCACGGCGACCGAGCCGATGGACGATGACGCGCTCCGCGAGTTGCTGGAACAGTGCCGCGCGTCCAATGCGGAACGCGACGTGACCGGGATGCTGCTGTATCGAAACGGCCGCTTCATCCAGATCCTCGAGGGCCCCGAGCAGGCCGTCCGCGAAACGATGGGGAAGATCGAACGCGACCCGCGCCACGACCGTCTGCGGGTACTGATCGACGAGTTCATCGACGAGCGCCACTTCGCGGAATGGACGATGGGCTATGAGGCGATCACGACCTCCCACGGCGACGCACCCGAAGGTTTCCGGGATACGTTCGACGACCTCGAAGGCCATGGCGACCCGTCGGCGACCCTCCGCGCTGCGCGCGAGCTGAGCCTCTGGTTCCGCGTGCGCTCGGGGCTCACCGCCTGAGCGACAACGACGGCCCGGGCCCCCACGAAAGGGGCCCGGGCCGTCGTCGTGTCAGCGCGTCAGAGCGTGCTGGCGAACGGGTCGAAATCGACCGGCACCGGCGGGACCGGCGCGACCGTGCTGTCGATCTCGAGGTACTGACCTGTCTCGGCCGAGTCCTGCGCCGAGAGCAGCACGTCGAGGACGTGGAAGCCGAGCTCGCCGGTCGCGACGTGCGGGCGACCGTCAGCGATGGCGCGAACCATGTCGAGCACACCGAGGCCACGGCCGACGACCGTGCCCTGCTGCTCGACGTCGATCCACTCCTGCTCGGTCTTCATGCCGTCGCGGAAGACGCCCAGCGGCTTCACGTAACGGGTGGGGCCGTCGAACCGGTTGGGGTCGGGCAGCACGATCGAACCCTCGGTGCCGTGGATCTCCACGACGCCGTGACGCTCGAGTGCGGAGTCGAAGCTCAGCAGGTGCGTGCCGTGCTGGCCGCCCTCGAACGTCGACAGCACCTGCACCGACGAGGGCACCTCGACGGGGAAGGTCTCACCGGCACGGGGACCGGTATGGATGTGACGCTCCGTGCGGAATCGCGAGCCGCGCGCGGCGACGCCGGCGATCGGACCGAGGAGGCTCACGAGGGCCGAGAAGTAGTACGGCCCCATGTCGAGGAGCGGCCCCGCACCCTTCGCGAACAGGAATGCCGGCTCGGGATGCCACAGGTCGGGCCCCTGCGTCTGGAACGCCGTCTGCACGAACAGGGGCGTGCCGATGACGCCCTCGGCGATGGCGCGCTTCGCGGACTGGAAGCCCGGACCGAGGATCGTGTCGGGAGCCGAGCCGACGCGGACACCGGCGGCATCCGCATCCTTCAGCAGCTGACGAGCGCCCTCGCGGTCGAGGCCCAGCGGCTTCTCGGTCCACACGTGCTTGCCGGCGGCGACCGCCTGCGAGGAGACCGCGATGTGCGACTCGGGGATCGTGAGGTTCACCACGAGCTCGACGTCGGGGTTGCTGAGGACGTCCTCGAGCGTTCCCCACGACGGGACGCCGTGCTCTTCGGCCTTCGCTTTCGCGCGCTCGGGGATCATGTCGCCGATGGCGACGACCTTGACGTCGGGAAACGACGTCAGGTTCTCGAGGTAGGTCTGGCTGATGACACCGGCACCGACGATGCCGACTCCGACGGGCCCGGTCATGCGATGAACCCGCCGTCCTTCAGGAAGGCGTACGACGCGGCGATGTCCTCGAACACGTCGCCGGGCGCCTTGTCGTACTCGATCACGGCGTACTTGATGCCCGTGCCGGCCTGCAGCGACGCGGCGAGCGGAACGTCACCGGTGCCGGCGCGCAGCTGCTCGAGCGAGTCGGAGCCGAACGAGTCGGCTCCGGGTGCCCACGGGTTGGATGCCGGCGCGATGCCGTCCTTCACGTGCACGGCGACGAGACGGTCGCCGAGCTTCTCGACGAGAGCAGGCACGTCTTGTCCGCCGGTGAGCGCCCAGAACAGGTCGAGTTCGATCTCGACGCGGTCGTCGGTGAGCTCGAGGAAGCGCTCGTAGGCGGTCTGCCCGTCGAAGCTCTTCACGAACTCCTGCGCGTGGTTGTGGTAGCCAACCGTCATGCCGAAACCGGCCGCGGTCTCGACGAGCCGGTTGAGGCGCTCGGCGATGTCGGCGACGCCCTCTTCGGTGAACCAGCGCTCGGCGGGGACGAACGGGTCGATGACCGTCGTCATCCCGATCTTCGCCGCTGCCTCGAAGACGACCTCGGGGGCGGGGGTGGGGATCGAACCGTCCGGCGTCCACAGCTCGTCGGACAGCAGCGGTGCGTGTCCGGTCGGCGAGGCGAGACCGCTGGCGTCGAGGGCCGCGCGGATCTCGTCGGGGCGCCGCACGAAGTCGAACGCCTCCACGTTGCGCAGGCCCAGTGCGGCCAGCTTGTCGAGCGATCCGGACATGTCCTCGCTGAACTCTTTGGCGAGTGTGTAGAGCTGGACTGAGGCAAGTGGCAGAGCCATGGGCCATCCTTCGTACGTCGTTGTCGGATGCCGCGGGGCGGCGTGGCCACGACGATATCAGAATTAACCTCCGGTTGGAGGTTACAGTTTCCGCGCCCTACTCTGTCCCCATGGGCTCAGATGAGGACGCGGTGATCGGTCGCCGCGGATCGCGCCCCAAGGGCGTCGCCCGGCGTCAGGAGATCCTCGATCGCGCCATCGAGGTCTTCCGCGAGCGCGGCGCCAGCGGCACCTCCCTTCGCAAGATCGCCGAGTCGATCGGCGTCTCCCACGCAGCGCTCCTCCACTACTTCGACTCCCGCGAACAGCTCCTCGTCGCCGTCTACGCCCACGCCGAGCAGCTGCACGAAGACCCGCCGGAGCTCCGACCCGGCATCGACACGATGGTCCATGCGGCCAAACGCAACGTCGGGATCCCCGGACTCGTCACCCTCTACTCCACGCTCCTGGCGGCCTCGCTCGAGAGCGAGGAAGGCGTCGGGCGCGACTTCTTCATGGCGCGCTTCGACGGGCTGCGCGAAACGATGACGGAGAGCCTCCGGCAGCAGCAGAGCGAGGGCGCGGTGCGCGACGACGTTCCGGCGGAACACCTCGCCGCCCTCCTCATCGCGGCATCCGACGGTCTGCAGATCCAATGGCTGCTCGATCCGGCCGTGGGACTCGAGTCGACGCTGCGCACGCTCGGCGCGCTGCTGCGCCCACCGGCATGACCTCCCCTCGCCTGACCAGCGGGCTCGTGGTCATCCTCGGCTTCCTGTCGGCCGTCGGCCCGTTCGCCATCGACATGTACCTCGCGTCACTGCCGCAGATCGCGAGGGAACTCGAGGCGCCGCCCGCGACCGTCCAGCTCACGCTCACCGCGTTCCTCATCGGACTCGGCGCCGGGCAGCTCCTGCTCGGCCCCCTGTCGGACATGTGGGGTCGCCGGCGCGTCCTGCTGCTGTCGACGAGCGTTTTCGCACTGGCGAGCGTCGCCCTGATCGCCTCGCCGAACATCGAGGTCTTCATCGGCCTGCGACTCCTGCAGGGACTGTCGGGGGCCGCGGGCGTCGTCGTCGCGCGAGCGATCGCCGTGGACCTCAGCACCGGCCGCACCGCAGTCCGTGCACTCAGTCTGATCGCGACCGTGGGCGGTCTCGGGCCGCTCGTCGCTCCCCCGATCGGTGGTCTCGTCGCCTCGTTCTCGGGCTGGCGGGGCGTCCTCACGGCCCTCGCCGCCATCGCCGCCATCGCCGTGCTGATGCTGGTGCTCGCCTGGCTCGCCGTTCCCGAGTCGCTCCCCCGCGAGCACCGGCACACCGGCGGCCTCGGGGCCATGCGGTCCTCGTTCGCGCACTTCATGAAGGACCCGATCTACCTCGGCTACACCGGCGCCTACGCGACCGGGTTCGCCGGCCTGTTCGCGTACGTCGCGGCATCCCCCTTCGTCGGGCAAGTCATCCTGGGGATGTCGCCCTTGCTCTACGGACTCGGTTTCGCCGGCGGCGGGGCAGCCCTGCTGGTCACGAACCTCATCAACGCCACCTACGCGCCCCGGATCGGACCCGAGCGGATGCTGGTGGTCGGCGCTGTCCTCAGCGCGACATCGGCGGTGGTCATGACCGTGTCGGCGGCCACCGGCATCCTGTCGATCCCACTCTTCCTCGGTTGCGCGTTCACCACCATGGCAGCAGCGGGACTCACGTTCGGGAACGCGAGCGCGCTCGGGCTCGCGCGCGCCACGACGAGTAACCGCGGTGCCGGGGCGGCGTTGATGGGCGCCTGCCAGTTCGCGGCCGGCGCCATCGTCACCCCGATCGTCGGGCTCTGGGGTGAGGAGACCGCACTGCCGATGGCCTGCATCATGCTCCTCGGCGCCCTGGTCAGCCTGACGCTCGGCCTCGCCTCACGCCGCGCGAGCGCGCGAGAGCGCCCTGAGTGAGCCATCGCTCGAGCCTGCGGTACGCGCGCTCCCGCGGGGCGGGCCGCGAGAGGAAGATGTCGTGGATGCCGCCCTCGATGCGCGCGAGCGTGACATCGCGACCGATGCGGATGGCTGCGCGCGCGATGTCGTCGACGACGAGAACGGAATCGCTCCCCGTCATCTCGGCATTCCAGGCGAACGGATTGGTCGACTTCGTCGACAGCATCACGAGAGTCGGGCACCCCACATCCACGCCAGCCGACACCCGACGGTGCGCGTCGACCACCGCGGCCAGCCAGGCGGGATGCGTCGGGAACCCCCGCTCGGGGCGCCAGTCCCGGCGGTATCCGCGCACCGGGAGTGCCCCCACCTCGGTCTGCGCACGCGTGTAGAAGCCGAGGTCCACGACCGGGTGCGCGCCCATGGGATCGACGCGCGCCCGCATCTGCACGAGCGGTGACAGCGCCTGTCGACCGAGCGTGCCCAGCTGGAGTTCGAGCCAGGGACTGTTGAGGACGAGGGCCGCGAGGCGACCGGGATGACGCGATGCCCACAGCGTCGCGGTGAGACCTCCGGTCGAATGCGCCATCATCACGAGCCGCCGGTGCGAGGGCTTCCCCTCGAGGGAATGACCGATCGCCTCGAGCGCCGCAGCGATGTCGGCATCGTAGGTCTCGAGCGACGCGACGAAACCGGGCGTCTGACCGGGGCGGAGGCTCCGCCCGTATTTCCGGAGGTCGAGCGCGTGGAACCGCGCCCCGAGCGACGCCCAGAACCGGGCGAGCTCGACCTGGAAGAAGTAGTCCGACCAGCCGTGGAGGTAGAGGACGTCGACGTCGCGCAGCGGCCCGGTCAATCCCGCGAGCTTCGGCGGATCGAGCCGGACGAGCGTCGCGACGACTTCGCCCTCGTTGTCACTGCCGAGCGGCAGGGTGAGCTGTTCGAATGGACGCCCCAGGACGTCCGGCTCCCACCCGCCGCTCACCGTGACCTCACTCGCCTCGCGAGACCCGCACCATCTCGTCACGGTCGACGACCTTGACGCGCTCGCGCTCGTGCGGCGCACCCAGGGCGACCTCGTGTTCGTCGAGGCGGTGCCATCCGTCAAGATCGGTCCACGCCACCTGCCGCTCGGCGAGCAGCGAGATGATCGCGTCGTCGGACGAGTCCTCCGGGGTCCACCACGACGCCTGGTCGTTGATGAGGTGACGGATCGTCTCCATCGCGTCGGACTTCGTGTGCCCGATGAGACCGACCGGCCCGCGCTTGATCCAGCCCGTCGCGTAGACGCCGGGAACCCGCTCGTTCGAGCCCTTCTCGACGACCTGGCCCTCGTGGTTCGGGATGACACCGTGACGCTTGTCGAACGGGACGTCGGGCAGCGGCGAACCGAAGTACCCGACCGCGCGGTAGACCTGCCCGATGGCGATCTCGCGGAGCTCGCCGGTGCCCTCGACGCCGCCGGCGCCGTCGGGACGTGTGCGCTCGGTGACGATCGCGGCGACGCGGCCGTCGGCATCCTTCTTGATCTCCACGGGACGCGCCCAGAAGTGGAGGTGCAGGCGACGGCTCGCCTCGCCGCCGGCGTTGTTGACGCTGGGACGCGTGCGCCACGACTGCAGCACGCGGTCGATGACCATGACCTGCTTGTTCGACGCGATCGCTGCCTTGGATGCCTCGTCGTAGTCGAAGTCCTCGTCGTAGACGACCATGTCGACGTCGCGCAGCTCGCCGAGCTCGCGGAGCTCGAGAGGCGTGAACTTCACCTGCGCGGGACCGCGGCGGCCGAAGACGTGCACGTCGGTGACGGGCGACTCCTTGAGACCCTCGTAGACGTTCGCGGGGATCTCGGTCGAGAGCAGGTCGTCGGCGTGCTTGGCGAGCACGCGGGCGACGTCGAGCGCGACGTTGCCATTGCCGAGAACGGCGACGGATGCCGCATCCAGCGGCCACTCGCGCGGGAAGTCGGGGTGACCGTCGTACCAGCTCACGAAGTCGGCGGCCCCGTAGGAGCCCTCCGCGTCGATGCCGGGGATGTCGAGGTCGGCATCCTTGATCGCACCGGTCGCGAAGATGACGGCGTTGTAGTGCTTCTTGAGGTCGGCGAGGGTGACATCAGTGCCGAAGCGGACGTTGCCGAAGATGCGGATGTCGCCGCGGTCGAGCACGTCGCGGAGGGCGTTGATGATGCCCTTGATGCGCGGGTGGTCGGGCGCGACGCCGTAGCGGACGAGTCCGTAGGGCGCGGGCAGGTGATCGAACAGGTCGATCGAGACGTCGAACTTGCGCTCTGCCTTGAGGAGGATGTCCGCTGCGTAGATGCCGGCGGGTCCTGCGCCGACGATGGCCAGCCGAAGCTTGGTCATGGGTGTCCTTTCCGAGAGCCCGCGCGCGGGCGTGACGAAGAAGCGGCGTGTCCGCCGGGTGATCAGCTGGAGCGGTCGACGACGACCTGAGCGAAGCGAGTCAGCGCCTCGCGCACGAGTCCGTCGGGAAGCGGTGCGAGCGCCGCCACGGCGCGGTCGGACCATTCGTGGGCGAGCTGGCGGGTCGCCTCGGTCGCCGGGTGCACGCGCAGCTGCGCGAGCGGCTCGTCGAGGGTGGCGGGGTCCGCGCCGTCCGAGATGCGGGCGACACCCTCGTCGATCGTGACTTTGAGCGCCCGCGACGCCGGATCGGTCGCCCGTCCGAGGAGGAGGTACGGCATCGTCGGCACGCCCGCACGCAGATCCGTGCCGGGAACCTTGCCCGTTTCCGCGGGATCGGCCGACAGATCGATGACGTCGTCGAGCAGCTGGAAGGCGACGCCGATCCGCTCGCCGAACTCGCGCACGGGTGCCGCGTACTCGTCGGAGGCGTCGGAGAAGACGACACCCGTCTCAGCCGCGGCCGCAATCAGCGAGCCGGTCTTGTCGCTCAGGACCTGGAGGTAGAACTCGACGGGGTCATCGCCCGGCTGCGCCCCGACGGTCTCGTGCATCTGACCGAGGACGAGGCGTTCGAAGGTGTCGGCCTGCAGACGGATGGCGCGCTCGCCCACCTGGGCCATGAGCTGGCTCGCGCGGGAGAAGAGCAGATCTCCGGTGAGGATGGCGACGTTGTTGCCCCACACGGCGTGGGCGCTCGGGACGCCGCGACGGCGGTCAGCCTCGTCCATGACGTCGTCGTGGTAGAGCGAGCCGAGGTGGGTCATCTCGAGCGCGGTCGCACCGGCGAGGACGTCGTCGGTGACCCCGGAGCCGAGCTGCGCGGTCAGGATCGCCAGCATCGGCCGCATCCGCTTTCCGCCGGCTTCGTAGAGGTAGCGCGACGTGACGTCGGCGAGCGAGTCGCCGACCTTCAACTCACCGGCCAGACGCGCCTCGACGAGGTCGAGGCCTTCTTCCACCGTGGTGAGGAGCTTGCGCATGCGCGGGCCCACGAAAATGCGTTCGGTGACGCCGAGTCGGCTCGCAATCTGCGAGCCCGGAGTACCGGGGCGGGGGGTCATGGCTCCAGCGTACCCGTCGCGTCCTACGCCTGGTCCGACCCCTCGGGCTTGCGGGCCCGATGGAGCGCGACGATCCCGAAGGTGAGGTCGCGCCACGCGACCTTCTCCCACCCCGCCTCGCGCATGCGACCGGCGAGGGTGCGCTGGTCGGGCCAGTCGCGGATCGATTCGTTGAGGTAGTCGTAGGCGGCCGCGTTGGAGCTGAACGCGCGGGCGACGACCGGGAGGACGCGGTCGTTGTAGAAGCGGTAGAGGCCTCGCATGAGAGCTGCCGGCGGGTGCGAGAACTCGCAGATGACGAGCGTTCCGCCGGGCTTGGTGACGCGGAGCATCTCGCGGAGCGCCTTCTCGGGGTCGTTGACGTTGCGGAGGCCGAACGAGATCGTGACGGTGTCGAACTCCTCGTCGGCGAACGGCAGGGCAGTCGCATCGGCTTCGACGAACGACAGGTTCGGGATGCCGCCGTGCCGACGCTTGCCCTCCGCGATCATCCCCGCCGAGAAGTCGCCGGCCACCACGTCGGCACCGGAGGCCGCGAGCGAGACCGAGCTCGCGCCGGTGCCGGCGGCGAGGTCGAGGATCCGCTGCCCGCGCCGCGGCGCCACAGCGCGCGTCGTCGCCACACGCCACAGCTTGTCGTTGCCGAGGCTCAGCACCGTGTTGGTGCGGTCGTAGGCCGCCGCGACCTCGTCGAACATCCCGCTGACGCGCGCAGGGTCCTTGCCGAGGTCCGCGCGGGTGGACGGGGTGCGGGAGGGCTGTTCGGTCACGTGTCGAGCCTAATCCGGCGGGATGCGGGCGGGCTGACCGCGGGCCGGGTCGCCCGCCACCGGATTAGGCTGAAGGAGTGACTTCGACCGCGCTCGGCGCCCCCCGACTGCACGCCGTCACCCGCCGGATCGAGGCGCTCGACGAACCCCTCTCCTACGCGTCACCCGACGACCCGATGGTCTGGTCGCGTCGCGGCGACCTCTTCATCGGCGTGGGCCGCGCGGCCGAACTGCCCGCCGGCGCATCCGCGGCGAAGTGGTGGCGCGACGTCTCCGCCGCCGCGGAGATCGACGACAAGGTACGGATGCCGGGGTCCGGCCTCATCGCCTTCGGCGCCCTCCCCTTCGACCCGGCGAACAGCTCGGCGAGCGCTTCCTTGACGGTGCCCCGCATGATCATCGGCCGCCGCGGCGACACGACGTGGGTGACCCACGTCTTCGTCGACGGTGAGGACGAACGGCCCGAACCGGCATCCATCTCCTTCGGTCCGCACTGGTCGGCGACGGTCGGCCCCGGGGCCTGCACCCCGGACGGGTACCAGGGCGAGGTGCGCGCCGGCCTCGACGCGATCGCGTCGGGCGAGGTCGCCAAGGTCGTCCTCGCCCGCGATCTGGTCGGGTCGGTGCCCGCAGGGTCGGACCTCCGCCGGCTCGTGCGCGCGCTCACCTCGGCCTACCCCGACACGTGGACCTTCGCGGTCGACGGTCTGATTGGGGCGAGCCCCGAGACCCTCGTCACCGTGTCGGGCGGCACCGTCACGGCGCGGGTGCTGGCGGGGACCGCCGCGCGCGGCGCCGACGCCGACGCCGACACCGCGGCATCCCTCGCCCTCGCGACGAGCGCGAAGGACCTCGACGAGCACCGGTACGCCGTGCAGAGCGTGCTCACCTCGTTGCGCGCGCACACGTCGGCGTTGGTCGCCGAGCCCGAGCCGTTCATGCTGAAGCTGCCGAATGTGTGGCATCTCGCGACGGATGTCGAGGGCACGCTCTCGGGCCGGGCGTCGTCGCTCGACCTCGTCGAGGTGCTGCACCCGACCGCGGCCGTCGCCGGTACGCCGACGCAGGCCGCGCTCGAGGTGATCCGGCGCGTCGAGCCGTTCGATCGCGGACGCTACGCCGGACCGGTCGGCTGGATCGACGCGAACGGCGACGGCGAGTGGGCCATCGCGCTGCGCTGCGCGCAGTTCGACGTGCACACGGATGCCGGGAGCGACATCCCGCTCATCGCGCATGCCGGGGCGGGCATCGTCGCGGGAAGCGACCCCGAGACCGAGATGCTCGAAACGCGCGTGAAGTTCCGGCCGATCGTCGACGCCCTCGCCTGACGGCGGCCCGCTCACTCGGTCACTCGGTCACTCGGGCGCGACCAGCTTCGACAGCAACCGGGCGAGCGTCTCACGCTCCGCCGACGTCAGCGAGGCGAGCACTTCCTCCTCGGTGGCGAGGTGATCGGGCAGGACGGCGTCGAGCAGGGCGCGGCCCGCGTCGGTCAGACGGACGAACTTGCCTCGGCCGTCGTCGGGGTTCGGTTCGCGAATGATGAGTCCCTGCCGGTCCAAACGATTGAGCCGCTGCGCCACGGCACTCGTCGTGATCATCGCGTCGGCCGCGAGTTCAGCGGGGGTGATCCGGGAGGGCTCCCCCTGTCGCGCCAGCGTCGCGAGGACGTCGAACGTCCCCGCGTCGATGCCGTGCGCGGCGAAGGTCGTGGCCAGGCGGGCGTCGACGACCGCGGCAGCCCGCCCGAGCCGCCCGATGACGGCCATCGGACTCACGTCGAGGCCGGGGCGTGCGGCGCGCCACTGCGCGAGGATGCGATCCACGTGATCCATACCCAGGACCATATCGCTAAGCGGTGAGCTACATTAGCTAAGTGCTTAGCAATATCCGTTTCGTCATCGCCCTCACTGCGGTCGCGCCCGTCCTTTGGGGAACGACCTACATCACGTCCACCACCTTCCTGGTCCCGGGGCACCCGCTTCTCACGGCGACGGTGCGGGCGCTCCCCGCGGGTCTCGTGCTCCTCGCGATCGGGCGACGGATGCCGCGGGGTTCCTGGTGGTGGAGGTCTGCGGTGCTCGGCGGGCTCAACATCGCCGGGTTCTTCGCGTTCCTGTTCATCGCTGCGGACCGTCTGCCCGGTGGCGTCGCGGCGGTGGTGGGCGGCATCCAACCCCTGCTCGTCGCGGTGCTGGCGTCTCTGCTGCTCTCCGAACGGCTGACCGGCAAGGTCGTCGCCGCGGGCATCGGAGGAGTCGTCGGCGTGGCCCTCATCGTGCTGCGATCGGCCGGCGGGCTCGATGCGATCGGCATCGCCGCCGCGATCCTCGGGGCCGTGTCGATGGCGCTCGGCGTCGTCTTGACCAAGAAGTGGTCCAGCGATCTCCCGCCGCTCGTGGTGACGGCATGGCAACTCATCGCGGGCGGCGTCATCCTGGCAGCCCTCACCGCCGCCTTCGAACCGCTGCCGTCAGAGGCGTTCACGCTGACGAACGTTGCCGGCTACGCGTACCTGACCCTCATCGGCACAGCCCTGGCCTACGTCCTGTGGTTCCGCGGCATCGCGCAACTCCCCACCCGCATACCGGCGTTCCTCGGCCTCCTCAGCCCGGTCGTGGCACTCGCCATCGGAGGGCTTGTCGCTCACGAGTCCCTGACGCTGACCCAGGCCGGCGGTGTCGCGCTGGTGTTCTTGTCCGTCCTGGCGGTCATCGCGACGGGTACGAGTTCCGCGAGGACGTCAGCCGCTACCCGCTCGCGCCGATGACCGTCGCAGAACGCGATGCGCTGCGGTCCGAGATCGATGAGGGCCGCGATCACCCGATCCCGTGAGCGAAGAGCGGGGCCCCGAACAGCGCGAAAGCCACGGCAGCGCCGGAGAGCAACACCATCGCCGCTCCCGCCGCCACGGCGATGAGGGGGACGCCGTTCCCGGCGAGCTTCTGGCCCCGCAGCGAGACCGCCCCGCCACCCGTTGCCAGCGTCCCACGACGGTCGTCGCGGTAGTTCGTCGTGCGGGCGGCGAAGCGCCGGTGGAACTCCTCCGCCAGGACGAGGGCCGCCTGCATGGTCGCCGGGCGATCGAAGCGAGTGCTGTGCGGGAGGTAGACGTAGAGACGGTCGCCGCTGAGCTCGATCTCGGCTCCCCCACCGAGCTCCATCACCCGGTGCATGAGGTCGGGCGTGAAGATGTAGAGCGCGTCCCGTTCGTAGCCTCGCGGCACCAACAAAGTGAAACGGCTCGCGAAATCCCCCTCGAGATCGAGCTTCGCGTTCGCGCGTCCGAACCCGAGCGAGGGGACGACGCTGCGGCGCCGGTTGCGGAGGAAGATGTTGGGCACGGCCGTGGGCAAGGGCAGTTCGATGAAGCTGAACGGCCATTGCCGGGTGGCTGCCTCCTCGCGACTGCGAGCGACCGAGTAGTGCCGCCCCAGCTCGAACGGCAGGCGGGGGTCACTGCTGACGATGACCGCCCTCTCGCGACCTCGCAGAACCCGGGTGAATGCGGATCCCGGCCGGCGCGTGTGTTCGAGCGTGTCGGCGTAGGCCCACCCGTTCGCCCACGCGAACGACGCGAGCGTTGCTCGTCGCGCGAGGTCGACCGCGAACCAGACGAACGACGCGGCACCGAGGATCCCGTATGCCCCCGCGATGAGTCCGAGCACCTGCGCCACGTCCGCGGCACCCGCGTTCGCGAGAAGGAGGATTCCTGCCGCGACCCCGAGGGCCAGCAGGAGGAGCCAGAGCAGGACCATGAGGAAGCGCCGGTACCAGGGGATCCCGGCGAGCCGCTCGTACTGGAGGACGTCGCCGAGTCGTCGGGTGTGCCGCAGCGGCTCGAGGTCGACTCCTACAGGTTCCACGGAAGCGTGGCCCACGGGCCCTGGCGCTTCTCCGACAGGGCGACGCCGAGATCGGAAGCCGTGGATTCCCCGAACTTGTCGAACGTCTTGTCGTTCAGGGAGCCGTCGCTCCAGTGCATGACGCGACCCACTGCGTAGCTGAGCCCGAAGTCCGGCCACGAGCGGAAAGCGGGACGCGCTGCGAGGTTGATCTCGTGGATCAGTCCGCGCACTTCGGTGACGTCGGCGTAGCCGAGCGCGACACCCCAGGTGGCAAGAGCGACCGACTGCCCGACGGCGTACCCGTCGAGGGTCGTGACGAAGGTCTCCGCGGGGATGGTGTTCCTGCCGGCCGCCTTCTTGACCTGCCGTTCGAGGGTCTCGATGGCATCGACGAAGGTCGCCGCCGGTCGCTTGTCGGCGCCTGCCTCCACAGCGGCCTGCACCCATTCCTTCTTCTTCGGCGCGCGCCCGGTCGTCGATGCGAGATCGGCGCGAATGGCGAGGTAGCTCACCCAGACGTCGCGACGGCGGCGATCGACGACAAGTCGCTGGATGGCCGCCAGCCACTCGTCGCGGGTGGGAACACCCCACTGGTCGATGAGTGTGCGCTTCTCCCGGTCGGTCAGTCCCGACGCTGTCGGGTCGTTCCACGGGCCGGAGGGGAGGTTGTGTATCTGCAGGAATCCGAGCGCGATCTCGTTGGCGTCGGGGCCGTCGGTCGGATGATCCGCCGAAGGTTTCGCCTTGGCGCCGGGCAGCAGCCATCCGATGAGGCACAGCAGCACGACGACGCCCACCACGGCCCAGAACCACCACTGACCGACCAGCCACGGAACGATGGAGAAGACATTGTTGAAGTCGACCTCGGCGGCGCGTGGCATGGGATCCCTATCCGTGGAACGGTTGATCTGGCCCTGGCAGGTTAATGCACCCGACGAAACGGCGTGTTTCCCGTGAGCGCACGCGTCGTTACGCGGGAGGCTCAGCGCGTCGCGCCGGACTCCGACAGTGCGATGAGTTCGCCGACGACGCGAGGATCGGCGAGGACGCGGAAGTGCCCACCGTTGTCGAGTCGCACGTTCTTCGCGGCCCCGTTCAGCTCGCTGCCCTCGGGGATGTGCGGATCGAATCGCCCGTACACCGACACGATGCGCGCGTTGAGGTCGGGCTCCTTGGCGAGAGCGAGGATCGTGGCACTCCGCGGCGAGAAGATGCGCAGCGACGGAAGCACCATGAGGCGCCCGTACCTCGAGCCGCCGAACGGCGTGGCGACAGCCAGCATCCGAGCGATCCGCCCCGCCTCCGCATCGAGCGCCATCGCGCGCTTGCCGACGAGTCCGCCCTTGCTGTGCGCAAGGAGTACGCAGCCACGGAGATCGTTCGCCTGGAGGTAGTCGATGACGCGGGCAGCGGCTTCGTCGACCGGTCGACGGTTGCGGTGCAGCACCTGGACGACGTGAACGGGATGCCCGCGGCCATGCATCGCGGTGATGAGCGGGAACATGAACTGCCAGGTCTCGTAGACGCCCGGAAGGATGACGATGGGCGCGCGATCCCCGTCGGAGAAGGTGCGCGGGTCGGTGCGGTTCAGTGCCGCCCGGATCTGCCACACCGCCGCGTAGAGATAGTCCCGAGCCCACCAGAGCGCGTTGCGAGCGAGAGCGATCATCGGCTCGCCGTTCTCGGGCCAGGCGGGATCCGTGCGGCGAGGAACGACTCGACCGCGCCGACGACCGCCCGGTGCCCCCTGTCCTGCACGACGTGCCAACTACCGGGAACCTCGACGATGGCGGCATCCGGAGCAGCGTCAGCCAGTCGCCGACACCAGGGCAGGCCCGCGATCGGGTCGCGTGCACCCCGGACGACCAGCAAGGGCCTCGTCAGCAGGCGCACCCGGTCTTCGAGGGGATAAGCGAGCATGTGCGGCAATTGCCTGAGGTACCAGCGGATGCCGCATCGCAGGTAGTCGGTCAGCACGAGCCAGTTCGCGCGCGGCGACTCGCCGAACACGTCCAGCGCCAGGGCTCGAGCTTGGGCGAACGCCGTCCGGTGATGGTCGTCGGCGACCGGTCCGATCGCGACGACGTGCGAGACCAGGTCCGGCCGCTGCAGGGCGAGTTCGACCACCCATTGGCCGCCCATCGAGTGGCCGACGGCGACGGCGTCTTGCAGGCTGAGGTGGTCGAGCAGTCCCGCGATCGCCGCGGCCATGGCGGAGACGTCGAGGTCTGCGCCGGGCTTCGGCGTCCCTCCGAACCCGGGCAGATCAATCGATACGACCGAATCCGTGCGTGCGAATGCGGTGTGCAAACGGCCCAGATAGCGATGCGACATTCCGATCCCGTGCACGAGGAGGAAAGTGCGCGTCGCATCAGAAGCCCGAGAGCGCACGACGCGGAAGACCCGTCCGTCGACCGTCACCTCATCGACGGTCGCCTCGTGTGGTCGTCTCACGCGTCCCCTCTCGCCCTGCCCAGCCAGAGCCGGGAGGCTTCACGCTAACTGCCACATCCGCCCAGGCTCCGGGGGTTGACCTACCTGAGGCGGCGGGTCAGGTGAACGGTGACCGTGTCTCCGATGTCCTTCCCGAGCTTGCGTCGGATCGCGGCGTTCAGCGAGACCATGTGACCGCCCGTACCCGTCACCATGAGCCCGACGTTCGGCATCTCGACATCGTCGACGGTCAGGTCCACCCGGACGGACCGGCCGGTTCCGAAGAAATCCGCCGAACCCGGCATCTCGACGCAGGCCCAAGTCTCACCGTTCACCTCCACCCCGATCGGGGCGGTAAAGGTGTGGGCGAGCGCAACGGGCTCGGAGGGCATGAGCTCTCTCGGGTCAGCGACTGGGAGAGCGGAGTTCCACGCCGATGAGCGTGAGCCCCGCCGCAATTCCCGCGGTTCCGACGGCGGCGACGATCAGCCCGCCGCCCAGCGGCGCCAGTATGCCGAAGACTGCCATGGCCAGCCCGCAGACGAGCAGGAGCGCGATGTAGGCCTTGATCATTCCTTCAACCTAAGGGACGCCGTCGGGTACCGCGAGGAATGGACGGAGGCAGGAGGTTCCGTCGCCCGGGTGTGCACTCCCACCCGCCCCGACCGGCTCGAGTCGATGTCGGAGGTTGGTGCGAGAGTGGAGGCATGACGGAAGCGACGGAAACCCCCGGTGGCGAGAGCTATCTCGCCGCTCTGGCGGGCATAGTCGCGGATGTCTCGGACGTCGCGCGCCAGGTCGCTGCGGCGCAGATCGCCGAGCTGCGCGTGCTCGCCGCGGCCGGACGTCTCGCAGCGGCACAGGCCGTCTCGACCAACGCGAAAGTCCGACTGCACGACATGGCATTGCGCTCGATCGCGGCCGAGGTCGGCGGGGTTCTGCGGACCACCGATCGCACGGTGCAACGGCGTATCGGTGAAGCGCGGACGATCATCGAAGGGTTCCCTGCCGCGGTTGACGCGTGGGAGTCGGGGCGGATCGTCCGCGGGCACGTGACTGCGATCGTCGACGCGGCCGGGGTGCTGCCTCAGGAGATGTGGGCCGAGTTCGAATCGGTCGCGATCGAACGGTGCGAGCGGGATACGCCGAACCGCGTGCGGGGTGAGCTCGAAACCCTCGCCCACCGGATGCACCCAAGGTCGTTCGCGGAACGCCACGGAGAAGCAGCCGCAGGCCGGTGCGTGCGGCTTGTTCCAGGGCGGGATGGGATGAGCGATCTGGTCGCGACACTGCCGACGGTGATCGCGGAAGGGATTCACGATCGGCTCACGCGGCAAGCTCGCGCGATCGTCGACACTCGAGCAGAGCGTGCGGCGGGGTAGGAGGTCATCGCCTCGGATACGCGGACGACCGATCAGGTGCGGGCCGACGTGTTTGCCGACCTCCTGCTTGCCGGCACACCCGCTCTGGACGACACCCGCGACACGTCCGCAGGTCCCCTCGGCGCGATCCGCGCCCGCGTGCAAGTCCTCGTACCCGCAGCGACGCTGACCGGTGACGACGACGGCCCGTGCGACCTCGCGGGCCGCTCCCCCATCGACCCCGCCGCCGCGCGAACACTCGCCGGCAACACCCGAATCTGGGAACGCCTCTTCCACGACCCGACCACCGGAGTCACGGTCGCGACCGATTCGTACCGTGTTCCCGCCGGGATGCGCCGGTTCCTGCAGGCCCGGGACCAGCACTGCCGGTTCCCCGGATGCCGCGTCGCAGCCATCCGCTGCGAAGTCGACCACACCCACGATCACACCCTCGGCGGGCTCACCGAACTGAGCAACCTCGCTCACCTCTGCCAACGGCATCACTCGATGAAGCAATTCACCGCCTGGCGGGTCCGACAACTGAAGGGTGGCGTCCTCGAGTGGACCTCACCCCTCGGCAGGATCTATCGCGAAGACGCACCCACACCGGCCGTCGCTTTCACCCCTGCCAACCCACACACCGGAGACACCGCACCCTTCTGAGCGAGCGCGCTCACCCAGCCGCGCGCGACATCGCAGCAGCGCGTGCCGTAACGGCCAGACGTTAGCGCCGTCAGCGGGATAGTCGAGTCGCCCCCTGCGCGCGCTGCTCACCGCGACGCCGTGCGACGAGAGGCACGCTCACACCGACTGCGGTGACCGCGAGGAGCGCCACGAACGACCACGTCATGGTGCGGTAGGCGCCATCGAGCGCCGATGTCGTGGCGAGACCCGCATCGCCTCCGGGGACCTGGTCCACGAGCACGGCCGCGGTTGCTGCGGCGGCCATCAGCACGAAGACCAGGACCAGGGCGACGAGCCCCAGCACGACGATCCACGCGATGAGCGTGCGGCGCTGCGAGAACATGTCAGCCCTTCTCCGGCCACGGCGTGGCACGGTCCCCCGCCACACACTAGCCAGTCGAGCACGTCAGCGTCCGTGAACCTCCGCGAAGAACGCGCGCATGTCACGAGCGATCTGTGGCGCGTTCGCGTAATGCAGGTAATGGTCGCCGTGCATCTCGACCAGGATGCCGTGGGTCACCGACGCGGCCTGCTCACGGTGCAGGCCGACCCAGCCCACGACGTCGGTGCCGTCAACGCGCACGAAGAGCAGCACGGGCAGATCCGCGGGGAACGTTCGCCCCGCGGCATCCCGGAAATTCTCCGCCTTGTGCGCCGTTTCGTCGATCATCGTCGGCGCAGCGGCGTTTCTCGTCGCGAGCAACCCCATCTGCCGCTTCGTCTCGGCGTCGAACGGCGTCCCGGCGTAGGGATCAGGCGAGACCGCCCGGATGGCACGCGTGATGCCCAGGTCATTCAGCGTCGCGATCCCGTCGGTGGGGATCGGCTCCTCGCCGCCCGGCTGAGCGGGAACGCTGCTGTCGATGCCGACGAAGGCCGTCACCTCGTCACGGTGGGCCTCGACGTACGCCAGCGCGTACAGACCCGAGATCGAGTGGGCGGCGAGCGCGTACCGGGTGACGCCGAGCTGAGCCAGCGCCTCGTGGACCTCCGCGACGATGTTGGCCGTGGTCCGCGGCACGTCGGTCTGGTCGCTCAGCCCGGTTCCGAACGGTTCGACCGCGATCACGCGGTAGGTGTCGTCCAGTTCGTCGATGAGCGGCGCGAAGTCGAGCCCCGGTGCGGCCGTCCCGAGACCCGGCAGCAGCACCACGGTGGCCGCGTGATCGCCGCTGATGACGACGTTGAGATCGCGGTCCCCGACTCGGACCTTCTGGCCGTAGGACCTGATCTCCGAGGCTTCGACGCTCGTCGCGACGGCGTTCACACCGGCAGTAGCCATCAGGCCGAACGCGGGGATTCCGAGCACCACGACGAGGGTGATCACGAGGGCCTTCTTGACGGACTTCTTCACTCCTTCAGTCGACCAGCCGCGCTCCGCAAGCGGCAGTCTCAGACGTCACCACCTGCCGTGACATGTGTCACCGTTTCCGGGTCACGCCGCTAGCCTCGAGGCATGACGGTGGTCCTCCTGCACGGCTGGCCCGGACTCCCCTCCGATTACGACGCCGTCGTGGCCGGCCTCCCGGACGTGCGCGTGATCGTCCCGGACCTGCGAGGAATGGGCGCCGGTTTCGACGGAGTTCCGGCGGTCGCGGCATCCGCCGCCCAGTCGCATGCGGACCGCGTGCTCGCAAGCCTTGACGCTGCGGGCATCAGCGACGGCGTGATCATCGCCGGGTACGACATCGGCAGTCGCATCGCGCAGGCGGCCCTTCGCACGGACCCCGGCCGGTTCGACGGCGCCGTGCTGACGCCCGCCTACCCCGGGATCGGCGACCGAGCGGCATCCCCCGCCCTCGCCTCGGTGTTCTGGTACCAGCACTTCCACCGCGAACCGATCGCCGCGGAGCTCATCGACGGCGACGAGCGCGCCGTCCGCGCGTACCTCTCCTACCTCTGGCGCGAATGGCGAGCGGATGCCGCTCCTCCCCCGCACCTCGACGAGATCGTCGCGGCCTACGCGCGGCCGGGAGCGTTCGCCGCGAGCCTGCAGTGGTACGTCGCGAACCGCGGCTACGCGGCCGACGCCGAACCGATCACGGTTCCGACGACGATGCTGTGGCCCGACAGCGACCCGCTGTTCCCGCTCGAGTGGGCCGACAAGCTTTTCGAACACTTCACGGACGTGCAGCTCCAGACCGTTCCCTCGTGCGGGCACTTCGTCCCGGTGGAACGACCGGATGCCGTCGTCCGAGCGCTCCGCGCGCATCTGAACTGACACCGCCGGGCTGCGTTCACCGCGGGGCCCGACCCCACGGCGATGTCGGAGGTTGGTGCAAGAGTGAAGGCATGACGGAAGCGATGGAAACCCCCGGTGGCGAGAACTATCTCGCAACCTTGGCGGGCATCGTCGCGGACGTCGGGAGCATCGAGCGCCGGATCACCCAGGCGCAGATCGAGCAGCTGCGCGTACTGGCTGCGGCCGGTCGCCTGGCGGAAGAGCAGGCCGCGCCGAGGAACGCCAAGGTGCGCCTCCACGACATGGCGCTCCGGTCGATCGCGGCCGAGGTCGGCGGCGTCCTGCGCACGACGGATCGGACCGTGCAACGCCGGATCGGCGAGGCCCGCACGATCATCGAAGGGTTCCCCGCCGCGGTGGCGGCGTGGGAGTCGGGGCGGATCGTCCGGGAGCATGTGCGGGCAATCGTCGACGCCGGGACGACACTGCCGGCCGAGATGTGGGGCGAGTTCGAGGCGATCGCGATCGAACGGTGCGAGCAGGACACCCCGAACCGGGTGCGGGGCGAGCTGGAGATCCTCGCGCACCGGATGCATCCGCGCTCGTTCGCGGAACGACACGAAGAAGCCGCAGCCGGACGTTGCGTGAGGCTGGTTCCCGGGCGGGACGGGATGAGCGATCTTGTCGCGACGCTCCCCACGGTGATCGCCGAGGGGATCCACGATCGGCTGACGCAGCAGGCTCGGGCGATCGTCGACACGCGGGACGAGCGTGCGGCGGGCGACGACACGAACGTCGTCGCGACCGATGCGCGCACGACCGACCAGGTGCGAGCAGACGTGTTCGCCGACCTGCTCCTTGCGGGAACCCCAGCGCTCGACGACACCCGCGACACCACCGCAGGGCCGCTCGGCGCGATACGGGCGCGGGTGCAGGTGCTCCTCCCTGCAGCGACGCTGACCGGTGCAGAGGATGGGCCGTGCGACCTCGGTGGCCGCTCCCCCATCGACCCGGCATCGGCACGGACACTCGCGGGAGACACCGGCGTCTGGGAGCGGCTGTTCCACGACCCCACCACCGGCGTGACCATCGCAACCGACTCGTACCGCGTCCCCTCCGGGATGCGTCGGTTCTTGCAAGCCCGGGATCAGCACTGCCGGTTCCCCGGATGCCGCGTCGCCGCCATCCGCTGCGAGGTCGACCACACCCACGATCACGCCCTCGGCGGGCAGACAGAACTCTCCAACATCGCGCACCTGTGCCAGAGGCATCATTCGATGAAGCAGTTCACCGCCTGGCGAGTGCGACAACTGAAGGGTGGCGTTCTTGAATGGACTTCACCCCTCGGCAGGACCTACCGCGAAGACGCACCGACCCCGGCCGTCGCGTTCACCCCTGCCGCACCGCCACAACCCGGAGACCCCGCGCCGTTCTGAGCAGCATCCGGACGAGCTCGTCGCCCCTGTGGATGCCCTGCCGTTCCGGTGAAGATCAGGTCGCCGCGAGCCGCGCCTTCTCGGCCTCGACGTCGAAATCGGCGACCGGCCACTGCGGATCGATGCGCGTGAGCACGTCGAGAAGCAACGCCTGCACCGCCAGCCGGGCATACCACTTGTGGTTCGCAGGCACGACGAACCAGGGCGCCTGACCGGTCGACGTGCGCTCGAACAGCGCCTGGTACGCGTCCATGTACGCCGGCCACAGCTCACGCTCGTCGACGTCGCCGGGGTTGTACTTCCAGTGCTTGTCGGGCCGGTCGAGACGTTCGCTCAGCCGCGCCTTCTGCTCGTCGCCCGAGATGTGCAGCATGACCTTCACGATGTGCACGCCCCGCTCCGTCAGACGCTGCTCGAAGTCGACGATCGCGCCATAGCGTCGCTCGATCTCGTCCGCGGGGGCGAGCTGGCGCACCCGCCCGATCAGGACGTCCTCGTAGTGCGACCGATCGAAGACGCCGATGTACCCGGCATCCGGCACCTCCTTCTCGATGCGCCACAGGAAGTCGTGCGCCAGCTCATCGGGCGTCGGCTTCTTGAACGCTTTCAGGTGCACGCCCTGCGGGTCGGTCGCGCCGATCACGTGCCGGACGATCCCGCCCTTGCCCGCGGAGTCCATCGCCTGCAGCACGAGGAGGACCGACGGCGAGTCAGGCTGCGTCCGACTCTGCGCGTAGAGCCGTTCCTGCAGCTGATCGAACTGCTCCGCCGCCCGGGCGAGCTCCGCCTGGCCGGCCTTCTTACCGCCGTCGTATCCAGGGGTGGATGCCGGGTCCACATCGGCGAGGCGGAATCCCGGCCCGACCTGCAGCAGCGTCGACGGCGAACCGGTCCAGTGAGCGTCAGTCATGCGGCTCATCCTGCCGTGCCGCGAACGTCCGCGCGATGGTCTTGCGGATGCCGCTGCTATCGCGTCAGCGGAACTTCGATGATCTGGCGGCCACCGGCGGGGGAGGTCAGCGCCTGATCGAGCGCACCGCGCGTCGTGATGCGCTGATACTCCCACCCGTAGGCCCGGGCGAGTTCCTCGATCCGCGCCGTCTGCGGCGTGTACTGCACCCGGTCGAACGCGTTCGATCCCGCGACGCCGGCCACCTCGAGCCCGTCGAAGATCGTGCCGCCGCCATCATTGCCGACGACGACCTGGATGCGCGGTTCGGGCTCGACCGCCGAGTGCAGCAGCGCGCCGACATCGTGCAGGAACGCGAGGTCGCCGAGCAGGACCCGGGTCACTCCCGGGGCCGTGCCGACTTGCGACGCCGCGGCGATTCCCAGACCGGTCGCGATGGTGCCGTCGATTCCGGCGAGCCCGCGGTTGGCGTGCACCGGCACCTTCTTGCCGCCCAGCAGTTCGTCGGCCACCCGCACCAGCCGCGACGACCCGAACAGCAGCCGATCGTGCGGCCAGCTCGCACGCCAGAGCGCGTCGACGAGACCTGCCCGATCGACGGGAGCACGAATCGCACCGAGTTCAGCGGAGATCGCACCGAGCCGCTCAGCGGGGACGGCAGACGACAGCGCATCGGCGTCGGGTGCCGCCGGGCTGAGGTCGACGACCTGATCGCGTGACGCGCGCATCCACGCCCCGAGCCAGTCGCGGTCTCCGCCGTGCGGCGCGGTCACCCCGTCGACGGCGACCGTCGTGCCATTCAGGTTCAGCTGCTCGCCCGGCCCGCGGACGGCCAGAACCTCGACGTCGCTCCGGCTGAGCAGGCGCGTGACCTCGCGACTGAGGGTCGGGTGCCCGAAGACGACGACCCGCTCGATGCGGCCGCCGAGTTCCGGGTCGGACAGAAGCCGACGATAGCCGTGCACCAGGTGGCGTCCGAAACGGGAGCCGCTGACGATCTCCGCGATGAGCGGGAAGCCGCCCTCGTGCGCCAGCTGCTCCGCATCCGCTCCCGCGTCCGCACCGGCGACGACCACCGTCCGCGGGCCGGCCTCGAGAACGATCGGCTCCGCCTCGATGACCTCGAGCGCGGCGCCGACACCGCCGCCCCCCTGATAGTGAGCGCCCCATTCCGCCTCGACCGGCTCGGGATCGACCACCGTGGAGTCGGATGCCGCGACGACAGCGGCGGCCGACGGCAGCCAGGCGGGCAGCTCCCCGGCGAGCGGCTCGCGGAAGGGGACGTTGAGGTGCACGGGCCCGGCGACGCGCGACCCGGCGCCGATCGCGGCATCCCACCCCTCATCGGCGGCGGCACGGATCGGGGCGACCTCATCCGCGTCGACCGCGTCGGCGAGCGCCTCGGCGACGGGGAGGTCGGCTTCGTGACGGACGAAGCCGGAGAACATCCCGGGCTGACGCGTCGCCTGATTCGCGCCGATGCCGCGGAGCTCCGGCGGACGGTCCGCCGTCAGGAGAAGGAGCGGCACACCTGAGTGGTGCGCCTCGAGGACGGCGGGGAGGAGATTCGCGACCGCGGTGCCCGACGTGCACACGACGGCCGCGGGCATCCGGTCTTCGCGACCGATCCCGAGGGCGGTGAATCCCGCCACGCGCTCGTCGATGCGGACGTGCAGTCGGACAAGACCGCGAGCCTCGAACTCGGCGGCGACCAGGGCGAGAGCCTGCGAGCGCGACCCGGGAGAGAGGACGATGTGCCGCAGCCCCCGCTCGACGAGTCGGGCGAGGAGCGCGGCCGCAGCATCCGTCGCAGGCGCTCGGCCGGGTCCGTCGATCGTCATGTCAGGAGTGCGAGCCGCGCGACTGCTCGTCGCTGTCGTCCTCTGCCGGCGGGTCCGCAGGGAGGTCTCGCGGGTCGGGGGCTTCGGAGTCGAGCGCGGCGAGCTCCTCTTCGAGACGGCGGATCCGCTCGTCCTGATCGCTCGAGGTGCCGATGCGACCGAGGAAGTCGGGGTCGTCGTCGGGAGCCCTCAGCACGACGCGCGTGGACGACGCCCGTGCGCGACCGATGACGAACCAGAGAACGGCACCGACGACCGGCAGGAGGACGACGATGAGCAACCAGATCGGTTTGCTGACGCCGCGGTGCCGGGTCGGGGGCTGGAGCGCGCAGTCGGCGATGCTGTAGACCCAGAACGCGGTCAGCAGCAGCGCCAGAACGAGGTAGAAGCGCGCCATTCCTCCATCCTAGGCGCGCTCGTCCTGCCCGAGGCGGCGCGGCGGCCGCTCAGGCTGGCGGCCGTAGAATGGCGGGTATGCGTGCCCGGTCAGCCTTCGTCTATGCGCTGCTGCGGCTGCTCGCCTTCTTCGTCCCGTTCGGGATCATGATGCTCTTCCCCGTCCTGCGCGACCAGTACTGGCTCGCTGCGATCTTCGCGGCGCTCATCGGACTCAGCCTGTCGATGCTGTTCCTCCGCCGCCCCCTCGACGACGTGTCGATGGGTATCGCCGAGCGCCGCGCCGCGCGCCGCCGCAACGACAGCGACGAAGCGGTCGAGGACGCGTTCCGCGATGAGAGCGACACGGATGCCGCGGCCACGACGCCCGGGCAGCCGGCATCCGACGACACCGCTCACTGAGCGTCAGGCGGCGACGTACGCCCAGAGGACGAACCCGCTCCAGGCGAGTGAGGCCACCGAGCTGAGCTGCAGCGCGACGATCAGTTCGCGCGGCGTGCGGTAGGTCCAGACGATCAGCGTCGCGGACAGGGTCACCAGCAGCACCAGCAGCGACAGCCACACGACCGGATAGAACGGCGCGAGAACGAACACGGTCGCGAACGGCACCAGCATGAACACGGTGAACAGCACCTGCGAGACGCGCTTGCCGACGAGGACCGTCAAGGTGCGTTTGCCGGCGACGCGATCCTGGTCGATGTCGCGGAGGTTGTTGGTGATCAGCACACCGCACGCCAAGGCGCCGACGGCGATCGAGGGGATCCACGATTCCTGCGGGACCGAGCCGACCTGCACGAACGTCGTCCCGATCGTGGCGACCGGTCCGAAGAAGATGAAGACGAAGAGCTCGCCGAGACCGATGTAGCCGTAGGGCCGCTTTCCGCCGGTGTAGAACCAGGCGGCGACGATGCACACGGCGCCCACCGCCAGCATCCACCAATGCTGCGTGCGGATGACCACGGCGATGCCGACGATCGCCGCGATCGCGAAGAAGACAAGCGCGGCGACCAGCACGGCGCGCGGGGTGACGCGTCCCGACGCGGTCAGACGGGTGGGGCCGACTCGGTGATCGTCGGTGCCGCGGATGCCGTCGCTGTAGTCGTTGGCGAAGTTGACGGCGATCTGCAGCGAGACGGCGACCACGAGGCAGCACAGCGCGAGCACCCAGTGGAAACCGCCGCCGACCGCGATCGCGGCGCCCGTGCCGACGAGGATGGGGCTGATCGCGAGCGGCAGGGTGCGAAGCCGGGCTGCACCGATCCAGTCGCGCGCCGTGACGGGAGCGGGCTTCGACGGCGCCGCCGAGACGCGTGCCTTCGCCGGGTTGCCGCGCGGCGCGGTGCGCTTCGGAGCGGGCTTGCGGGGGGTCTTCCGGGATGCTGCCACGAGCAGTGATCCTATTCCCCGCGCGGGGCCCGCCCGTCCTCGTCCGTCAGGAGCCCCCGCAGGAGCGCGCGGTCGGGCTTGCCGCTCGCGGTCAGCGGTACCTCTTCGAGAACGAGCAGCTCGCGCGGGCGCGCGGGCGCACCGATCTGGTTCTTCACGGCGAGCCGCAGCTCGGCCAGCAGGTCCGTCTCGCTGCGTCCGGCGAGCGCGCGGCGCGACAGGACGACGACGGATGCCGCGCCCCACCGCTCATCCGTGGTCGGCACGACGACTGCACCGGTGAGTCCGACGACCGCACGCACCGCCCGTTCGACACGATCGAGCGAGACGTTGACGCCGCCCGACACGATGACGTTGTCGCGGCGGCCGGTGACGCGCAGCATCCCGTCGTCGAACGAGCCGAGGTCGCCGGTGCGGTACCACCGGGCGCCGTCCGTGTCGCGAACGAAGGCCTCGGCCGTGCGGGCGGGATCGCCGAGGTAGCCGTCGGCGAGGGTCGGGCCGCCGAGCTGGACCTCGCCGTCCTCGATGCGCAGCGTGACGCCGTCGAGCGGGCGGCCGTCGTAGACGCATCCGCCGCTCGTCTCGGTCGATCCGTAGGTCCGGACGATGCGGGCGCCGAGCGCGGCGGCCCGGTCGGCGAGCGCGGCCGGGAGCGCCTGACCGCCGACCAGCACGGCCTCGAACGACGCGAACGCGCGGGCGACGGCGGCATCCGTCTCCCCCGCCTCGACGAGGGTCTGCACCTGCGCGGGGACGAGGGACGTGTAGGTCGGGATGCGGTGTCCGCCCTCGCTGGCGGCCATCGCCGAGGCCGCGGCGGTGAACGTCTGCGGCGTGAACGACCCGGTCAGGATCGCAGGGTCGCGACCGGCGACGAGTGCCCGGACCATCACCTGCACTCCGGCGACGTAGGTCGCGGGGAGGGCGAGGAGCCACGACCCGCTGCCGATCCGGCTCGCGGTGGCGAGAGCCGACGAGGTCAGCGCCGAGCGGCTGAGGGCGACGGACTTCGGGTAGCCGGTCGAACCGCTCGTCGTGACGACGACCGCGGTTCCCGCGGTGACCTCGTCGGGAAGGCCGTCTGGGGCGCCGAGGGCGACCGCCGGGCCTGCGCCGAGGGCGGCGCCGCGGAGCGCCCGGAGGACGTCACGCGGGTCGGCGGAATCGAGTCGGCTGAGTCGCATGCGCGAGTCTCAGAAGTGGTATGGGTACGGCGCCCAGTCCGGGTCGCGCTTCTCGAGGAACGCGTCGCGCCCCTCGACGGCCTCGTCGGTGCCGTAAGCGAGACGAGTCGCCTCGCCGGCGAAGACCTGCTGGCCCACCATCCCGTCATCCACCGCGTTGAACGCGAACTTCAACATGCGGATCGCTGTCGGCGACTTGCCGAGGATCGTCCGCGCCATCGAGATCGCCTCGCGCTCGAGGTCTGCGTGCGGGACGACGCGATTGACGGCGCCCATCTCGTACGCCCGCTGCGCGGAGTACTCCTCGGCGAGGAAGAACACCTCGCGGGCGACCTTCTGACCGACCTGGCGAGCCATGTACGCCGAGCCGTATCCGGCGTCGAACGAGCCGACGTCCGCGTCGGTCTGCTTGAACTTGCCGTGCTCGGCGCTCGCGATCGAGAGGTCGCAGACGATGTGCAGCGAGTGCCCGCCGCCGGCCGCCCAGCCGGGGATGACCGCGATGACGACCTTCGGCATGAACCGGATGAGGCGCTGCACTTCGAGGATGTGGAGGCGCCCCGCGCGAGCCGGATCGTGGACCGCCGTCTCGTCGTCCGAGTACTTGTAGCCGTCGCGCCCGCGGATGCGCTGATCGCCGCCCGAGCAGAAGGCCCAGCCACCGTCCTTCGCGCTCGGACCGTTGCCGGTCAGCAGGACGACCCCGATCTTCGGGTCCTGGCGCGCGATGTCGAGAGCCCGGTACAGCTCGTCGACCGTGTGCGGGCGGAAGGCGTTCCGCACCTCGGGGCGATCGAACGCGATGCGGGCGATCCGCCCATCGTTCGAGACGTGCGCGGTGATGTCGGTGTAGGCCGCGGCGCCGGGCGCCTCGGTCCACTCCGACGGGTCGAAGAGCTCGGAGACGGTCACCCGGCCAGCCTACGCGCGGGGTGCAGCCGGTGCTCCCGCCGCCGCGGGCACCCGAACGGGCCGCCGGCGTGCGAAGCTTGTAGGGCGGCTCTCACCCCGAAACGAGCGCCGCGGAGGGACCCCCGCATGAAGATCACGAGATCATCCGACTGGCGGGACGCTCTTCCGTTCGAGGTACCGGTCCTCGCCGCCGAGGCCGTGCCCGGAGAGCCGACGCGATGCGTGAGCTGCCCCGCGGGCAGTGAGCCGCTGGAACGGACCGAACTGTGGGCCGTCAAGCACCGGCATCCGAACAACCATGCCGGCTTCGTGCGCTACTACTGCGCCGAGCACAGCCCGAAGACACCGCCGCCTCCCGCGCCCTCGGTCGCAAGCCCCGGCCGCGCTCGCGGCGCAGCACCGAAGGCCCGCCCCGAGCGGACCGTCGCACCGCGGCGCCCCGGTCCCTCGCTCGACGTGGTGCGGGCGATGTGCCCGGACTGCTTCGTCGAGGTCTCCGCCGCGGGCGTCTGCGGGATGTGCGGACGGCAGGTCGTCTGAGCGGGGCTCAGCCTAGGAAATCAGGGCTCGCGCGGAACCTTCGTCGCGTTGGCGAGCCACCACTTCTCGAGGTGGTCGACCGCCGCGGCGGGAAGAAGCCCGGACGCCGTCGACGGCACGCCGTCGCTGCCGGACCCGTCGGCGACTTGAACGCTGCGATAGAGGAGAACGTCGGTTTCGGCGACGACGAGGCGCAGGTGGGGCTCATCGCCGTCAAACAAGTCGAAGCGATGTGCATCATCGCTCGTGGACTCCATGACACCGTCGCATGACGAGACCAGGTCGATGAGCGGCGCCACCGCGGCCTCTGACGCCGAGGCGAACCGCCACATCGACGCAGCGTACGCGAACTCGGCCCCCGCCGCGGTCTGGGCACTGAGTTGCAGGGATGTCTGATCCGCCGCTCCAGCCGCGAACATGTAGTCGAGCGGAGCGGTGTAGGCAGCGTTGTCGCCGATCGCGGCCGCGCACGGCTCCGCCGGATACCCGGGCTGCGTCCCCGCCGGCACGCAGGCCCGTTCGCTGCGTTCGTACCTCTTCGCACGTGACGCCGACTCGACGACCTCGTCGATCCCCGGCATCCCCTGCAGGGAATTCACCAGAGGCGTGTCCACCTCGACCTCATCCGCACACGATGCGAACTCACCTCGCGGCTCGATGGGTGTGGTGCTCTGAAGTGGCGACGGCAGCTTTTCAGGCTCGAGGTCGTTCGTAGACACGCACCCGGTCAGCACGACGGCAAGAACGAGCACGACGGGAAGGCTCCGGAGCAGACTCACCCCGACAGTATGGCGGGTCGCCACGTCGACACCTGCACGTGTCCGAACCCGCCTCTACCGTCGGCACCGTGACGGAACCGGTGCGGTGGTGGTGGGAGCGGCGTCAGTTCTCGCGCGGCACCGACGTCCCGTACGCCGTCGGCACCTATCGGTCGGCATGGGCTGCGTACCCCGAACTGATCCGGCAGTACCACCCCGACCTCAACGAGGGCATCGTCCTGTCGCAGATCCCCCCGGCCGCCGACGTGCTGCTGTGCTGGGAGTGTTCGGCGGGCCACCGATTCGCCGCGACACCGACAGAGCAGCGGGAGCGGCCGGGCCGCGTGCGGCGACGGTCGGCGTGGTGCCCGGAGTGCTCCGCCCTCGCGGCGCCGCGGCCCGTGAAGGTCGTCGAGCGCCTCGACGCGAAGGCGGTGCTCACTGCGGTGGAGCGGGCGAAGGCGGTGCGGATGCCGGTGGCGCCGGGCCCAGCACCCGTGAAAAAGCGTGCGACCGCGACGATCTGCGACAAGACGCCGGACGTCTCGATCGGGGCGCCGTTCACGAGCGAGTGCGCTCCGCGGCCCGCATCCGCCGCGGAAGCGCGCCTGCGCGCAGACCTCACCGCCGCGCTCCTCTTCACCGAAGGGATGACGGCGGTCCGCGTCGGGCGACCGTTCTTCAGACACCGCGAAGTGTGGCCCGACATCCTGCTGCCCGAACTACGCGTGGCCGTGGAGTACGACACCCCCGGCCGCCACGGACTCGAGCACGTGGGCAAGCGAGAGGCATCCGATCGGCGGAAGGACTCCCTGCTGCGCGCAGCCGGGTGGGAGGTGGTGCGAGTGCGAACGGGCGGGCTCGAGGCGCGGGGACCGAACGACGTGGTGGTGCGGTCAGCCGGATCGCGGACCGTTCCCACGATCGTCGACGCGCTGCGCGGCATCCGCGGAGAGCTCATGGTGGATGCGTACCTTCGGTGAGCTCAGGAGTACGCACGGTGGACATGCCAGTGGTCACCGTCGTCGTAGACGTCGAAGACGAACGAGACACCGGATCGGTCGGTCGCCTGGAACCGCCAGGCGTGTGCAACCGGCTCGGGTGGCGACGGCCACGTCGCTGGCCCGAGGCGAGTGGGGGTGTCGGTCACGCTCCACCGGCGACCACCGAAGAACATGCGCGCAGGCACGTCGTCGACGAACCACAGCGTCAGATCGTGTTCGAATGCCCGGGCTTCCATGACACTCAGGCTAGAACATTTGTTCTCCACAATCGAGACGCAGTTTCGAATCAATGTCTGAGGTCGGTGCCATGATCGAGACATGTCAGGATCCGCGATCGACGACCTCCGCAGGGCGGAACGGTTCGTTGAGCGAGCCCTCGAGGCCAGGCGCCGGATTGCCGTGGCAGAGGCCGCTGAGGTCGCTCTCCTCGCCGAGGCGCACGCCTGGGTGAGGTCCCTCGACGCGCAAGGAACCACCTCGCACGGATCCGACCTCGCCGCGCGCGATCTGGCCGCGCAGCTGGGCGCAGCGACCCGCATCGGCGATCGCACAGTGCAGGCGCGAATGGATGCCGCGGCATCCCTGTCCACGCTTCTGCCGGCAACCCTCGCGGCGTGGCAGGAGGGGGCGATCGACCGGCGGCACGTTTCGGTGATCGTCGACGCATCCGCCGGGCTGTTCGACGACGACGCGCGAGCGTGGTTCGAGCGGCGCGTGCTCGCACAGGCGAAAGAGACGACGGCCACGCGGTTGCGGCCGATCGCCGTCGCCCTCGCCGAGCGCGCGCATCCTGAGTCGCTCGCCGACCGCCATGCCCGCGCGAGAGTTGCGCGGCGCGTGATCGTGGCTAACAGCGCAGACGGCATGGCGCGGCTGATCGCGGATCTGCCAGCGGTCGAGGCGCACGGGATCGTCGATCGTCTGGGGGCGATGGCGCGTGCCGTGCGGGATGCGGGTGGTGACGCCGCAGCCGATTCGCGCTCACTCGACGAACTGCGCGCCGACGTCTTGACCGATCTTCTCCTCGGCGCAGATCCCGTCGCTCATGGGGACGGTCTGGCCGGCATCACAGGCCACGTCCAGGTGACGGTTCCCGTCATGACGGCCGTCGCAGGTTCGACCGAGCCCTGCGTGCTCGCCGGTTACGGGCCGGTTCCCCTCGATGACGCTCTGCGCCTGGCGGGCGCGGCCTCGGGTTGGGATCGCGTCATGACGCACCCGGTCCAAGGCGCCGTCCTCGCCGTCGACCGCTACCGGCCGTCCGAGCAGCTGCGCCGCTTCCTTCGCGCGCGGGACGAGCACTGCCGATTCGTCGGATGCCGCCTCCCGGTGTGGCGCTCCGACATCGACCACACCGTCGATGCGGCGCACGGCGGTGCCACGCGACCCGACAATCTGGCGCATCTCTGCCGACGCCATCACGTTCTGAAGCACGCGTCCGCGTGGAGTGTCATCCAGACGCAGGCAGGAGTGCTGCGCTGGACGAGCCCGACCGGCCGCACATACACTGACCGACCGGCTCCCGCGGCGCGCTTCATCTCACACCTCGATCCGCCGCCGGATCCGGACGTGGCCATGCCACCGCCGAGACGCGGACCGTACTTCAGGCCGGATCCAACCCCGCCGCCGCCGTTCTAGATCGGCCGGCGAGGTGACCATCTGGTGTGGGGATACGCGGGGGGTGAGGAGCGTCGTCAAACCGGCTCTTCCCAGCCGATCACGCGCGCATTCCCGAGCGGAACCGCGCCTGGCGCCAGAACATGCGGGATGCCGTGGAACCAGGCTCCGCTCACCCCGCGACGCGCCATCTCCTCGAGCCACACCCGGTTCGCCGCGGGTACCTCGATCGCCGTCGTGAACGACGCCGCGTCGAAGGGCGCAACCTCCGACGCATCGATCGGGTCACCGACGGCAGACACGCTGCGGTCGAGAGCCACCGTTCCCACCGGCAGGTCCGCCGCGGGGATCGCCCAGAACTCCACACGCGGGAGATCCTTGCCGCGCACCTTGCGCCAGGCCCGCCAGATCGCATGCGGATGCACCGGGCTCAAAAAGACGACCTCGGTCCACGTGCGGCCCGTGCCCGGGATCGCCGTGTTTCTGAGACGCTGCCGCTCCGGGGTGTCGTCGTACTTCGCCATCGCCCGCGCATACCCGTCAGGGTCGATCTCCGCGAGATCGGATGCCGGGACGAGCAGCTCACCCACGAGCGGGACGCGCTGGTGGAAGACGAACCTCACGACGCGGGCCGCACGCCGTCGAAGGGCGAGAGGGTGATCCATTGCCCGCTGTCGAAACTCAGGTACAGGCGGAGCGGGCCCTTCTGCAGCATCGGGTCCCCGTTCGCATAGGCCGGCGACGCGCAGTTGTCCGCAGTCGAAGCCACGCGCAGATCGCGGATGTCCGTCAGGTCGCCCTTGATCATCGACACCCCCGAGAGACGATACGCATTCGCCGCGTACCCGTACACGTCGCTCGTGCCATCGGGCTGGACGGCATCGACATCGACCACGAGATCGGCCGCCTCGATACGAGACTCCTCGGATTCGAATGCCGCCCAGGACACGCATGTCACCGAATCGACCCTCGCCGCGGCACCCGCGGCGCACCCCGCGATGCCTGCCACCGCCATCACTCCGAATCCCCCCACGACCAGCGCACGCTTCATGCCGACCCCCTCATCCGAGAGTGTCGCACCAGAGGCATCCGTCTCGCCAGGACGATCGGATGCCTCCTGCGGGGCGTCAGCTGAGGGCGACCGCCGTCCACGACACCGGCGGCAGCGTGATCGTCAGCGTGCCGTTCTCGACGCGCGCAGACTCGTTCGCCCGCGACGCCACCCGCTCACGATCGGCCAGCGTGTTCTTCGCGTAGACGTCGTCATCCGACAGCGTGTGCGTCTCGGTGATCGACGAAACGCCCAGGCCCGACACGTCGACCGTCACCTCGATCGACTCGGTGCGGCTGCGGTTCACGAGGAACACTGAGCTCTGCCCGGTCTCGTCGTCGCGCGTCGCGACGGCGTCGACGAGCGGAACCTCGCCGAAAACCGCCGTCTCGTACGACGGCGCGTCGATCAGCACCCGCAGCGCGGTCCCCTGCGCGAGGCGCGACGTCAGCGAGAACGGGAAGAACGTCGTCTGCCGCCACGCCGGCCCACCCGGCTCCGTCATGATCGGCGCGATCACGTTGACGAGCTGCGCAAGCGACGCACTGGCGACCCGGTCGGCGTGCTTGAGTAGCGAGATCATGAGGCTGCCGAAGACCACGGCATCCACCACCGAATACACGTCCTCGAGCAGCCGCGGAGCCACCGGCCAGTTGTCGATGCCGTCGATCTTCTCGACGTTCTCCCACCGAGACAGGTACCAGACGTTCCACTCGTCGAACGAGATGTCGATCTTCTTCGACGACCGCTGCACCGCACCCACGTGGTCGGCGGTCGCGACGACCGTCTCGATGAAGCGGTCCATGTCGACGGCCGAGGCGAGGAAGCTGTCGATGTCGCCGTCCTTCTCCTCGTAGTACGCATGGCACGAGATCAGGTCGACGTCCTCGTACGTGTGCGTGAGGACCACGCGCTCCCACTCGCCGAACGTCGGCATCGTCGCACCCGACGAGCCGCACACGACGAGCTGGATCGACGGGTCGAGCTGCCGCATCCCCTTCGCCGTCCGCGAGGCGAGCTTGCCGTAGTCCTCCGCCGACCGGTGGCCGAGCTGCCACGGGCCGTCCATCTCGTTGCCGAGGCACCACATGCGGATGTCGAACGGCTTCGTCGCGCCGTTCTCAACGCGCTGATCGCTGAGAGTCGTGCCCGAGCGGATGTTGCAGTACTCGAGCAGATCGATCGCCTCGAGCGTGCCCCGTGTGCCGAGGTTCACGGCCATCATCAGGTCGCTCCCGACCTTCTCGAGCCACGACGAGAACTCGTGCAGGCCGACCTCGTTCGTCTCGGTCGAGTGCCAGGCCAGATCGAGCCGCCGCGGCCGCTCCGCGACGGGGCCGACCGAGTCCTCCCAGCGGAAGCCCGACACGAAGTTGCCGCCGGGGTAGCGGATCGTGTCGACTCCGAGCTCCTTGACGAGGTCGATGACGTCGGTGCGGAAACCCTCGGCATCCGCCGTCTCGTGGCTGGGCTCGTGGATGCCGTCGTAGATGTGGCGGCCGAGGTGCTCGACGAAACCGCCGAAGATCTTGCGACGGACCTCCCCGATGGGAGATGCAACGTCGACGGTGAGTCGTGCGGAGGTCATGAGGCGTCCTTGTCGAGAATGGTAAACGTTGTAAATCATGATGACGACGTGGATGCTGCCCCGTCAAGGCCCGTCAGCCGGCGGGCGCCGACTCCCGCACCCGCAGGGCGAACTCGCCCGACAGCACCGCTGCGGGCTCGCCTGCCTCGCCGACGACCCGACGCAGGAGCGTGTCCACCGCGGTCTGCGCGATCCAGCGCCGCCCGGGGTCGATCGTGGTCAGCGACGGGATCGAGTACTGCGCCTCATCCAGATCGTCGAAGCCGATCACGGCGACATCGTGCGGCACGCGCAGCCCCGCCTCCTGCAACGCACGGATCGCACCGAGCGCGAGCGTGTCGTTGAGCCCGAACACGGCGTCGAATCGCACCGCGCGGGCCACGAGATCACGCACCGCGTCGGCGCCGCCGGAGCGATCCCAGAACCGCGTGGCCACGACCAGCTCGGGATCGAATGCGACGCCCGCCGCGTCGAGAGCCGCCCGATGCCCCTGCAAGCGCAACCCCGCAGCGCCCTCGGCGTCGCCGTCGTGCGCACCCAGGACGGCGATGCGCCGACGCCCGGCCGCCAACAGGTGCGCGGTCGCCGCATCGGCAGCCTCGGCGTTCCGCATCGTGACGTGATCGAGCGGCACGTCGAACACCCGCTCACCGAGAAGCACGGTCGGGTACGCCGCCGGACGCGCAGCCAGGTCGGCTGCGTCGAGTCCTAGGGGGCTGAGGATCAGGCCGTCCGTCAGCCCGAGCCGAGGGCTCCGCAGCAACTCGCGCTCCCGGCCGGGCTCGCCGCCGGTCTGCTCGACCAAGACGACGACGCCGCGCTCCTCGGCGTGTGCGATGACCATGCCTGCCAACTCGGCGAAGTAGCTGAGCGCGAGATCCGGCACGGCGAGCGCGATCGCGCCGGTCCGGCCGCTCCGCAGGTTCCGCGCGGTCAGGTTCGGCATGTAGCCGAGCTCGGCAACGGCACGCTCCACGTTCTCGCGGGTGGCCTGCCGCACGTGCGGGTGACCGTTGATGACGTTCGACACGGTCTTGATCGAGACGCCGGCCAGCCGCGCGACGTCGTGCAGTGTGGGTGTCATCCGCCCCTCCCGCGCGTCACTGTACCGCCCGCGCAAGCCCCCCGCGGACAGACGCCCGCGTCACTACGCTGGCGCGATGACCTCCTCAGCCAAGAGCGCGGCGCACGGCGCCAAAAACAGCAGAGCCGTGCAGGTGCTCGCGCGAGCGGGCTTCGCCGCGAGCGGCGTGGTGCACATCGTCGTCGGTGTCATCGCGATCTCCCTCGCCCTCGGCGCATCCGGCGGTGAGCAGGCCGACCAATCGGGCGCCCTGGCTCAGCTCGCGGCTGCTCCCGGGGGCGTTTTCCTGCTGTGGGCCGCGACGATCGGACTCGCCGCGCTGGGTCTGTGGCACCTCCTGAGCGCGTTCCTCGATCGCAGCGCCTCCTCGGGCAAAGACCGCACCGTGCACATCGTCAAGAACGGCGCGAAAGGGGTCGTCTACCTCGTCATCGCGTTCAGCGCGGGAACGTTCGCCGCGGGCGGCTCCACGAGTTCGTCGGGGTCGACCAGCTCCCTGACGGCGGATCTCCTCTCCACTTCCGGAGGCGTCTTCGTCGTGGTCGCGATCGGACTCGTCGTGATCGGCATCGCCGCGTACCTGGTGTTCAAGGGCGTGACGCACCGCTTCGAGCGCGACCTGAGCATGCCGTCGGGCACGGCCGGTCGGGGAGTCCGCATCCTCGGCACCGTCGGCTACGTCGCCCGCGGCATCGCGTTCGCCGGCGTCGGAGTGCTCTTTCTCGTAGGAGCGGCGACGAACGACCCCGAGAAGTCGACCGGACTCGACGGTGCGCTGCGGTCGTTCGCCGAGCTCCCCGCCGGCAAGATCCTGCTCGTCCTGATCGGCGTGGGCTGGATCGCCTACGGCGTCTACGCCTTCTTCCGCGCCCGGTACACCCGCCTCTGACCCGTGGCGGGCCAGGATGGGGTCATGCACCTGCCACCGCTCGCCGACCTCCGCGCAACGGCGCGCGTGGTGTCGCTCCCCCTTCACACCCGCTTCCGCGGCATCGACGTCCGCGAGGCGATGCTGCTCGAAGGCCCCGAGGGGTGGACCGAGTTCTCGCCGTTCGCCGAGTACGGCGACGTCGAGTCGGCCACCTGGCTGGCGGCGGCGATCGAGTACGGCTGGCAGCCGACCCCACGGGCCCTCCGCGACGCGATCCCGGTGAACGCGACGGTGCCGGCTGTGGCCGCGGCATCCGTCGCCGATATCCTCGCCCGCTTCGACGGATGCCGGACCGCCAAGATCAAGGTCGCCGAACCCGGTCAGGTGCTCGCCGATGACGTGGCGCGCGTGCGCGCGGTCCGCGAGGCGATGGGCCCCGAGGGCCGCCTCCGCGTCGACGCCAACGGCGGATGGAACCTCGATGAGGCCGAGCACGCGATCCACGCCCTCGCAGAGTTCGATCTCGAGTACGTCGAGCAGCCCTGCGCGACGGTGCCGGAGCTCGCGGAGCTGCGCGGCCGCATCCGCTACATGGACATCCCGATCGCGGCGGACGAGAGCGTCCGGAAGGCCGACGACCCCGTCGCCGTCGCCCGCGCGGGAGCGGCCGATCTGCTCGTGATCAAAGCTCAGCCGCTGGGTGGGGTGCGGCGGGCTCTGTCGGTCGTCGCAGAAGCGGGCCTCCCCGCGGTCGTCTCGAGCGCGCTCGACACGTCGGTGGGTCTCGCGATGGGTGTCGCGCTGGCGGCATCCCTTCCCGAGCTCGACTTCGACTGCGGGCTGGGGACCGCATCCCTCCTCGCCGCCGATGTCACCCGGAATCCGCTGCGCCCCCGGAACGGGGAGCTCCCGGTCGGTCGGGTCACGCCCGACAGCGCCCTCCTCGACGCGCACGCGGCGTCCGTGGAGCGGCGGGAATGGTGGCTCGCGCGCCTCGAGCGCTGCCACGCCGTCCTCTCGGCGGGCGGCTGAGGATCAGGCGGAGCCGACGAGGAGCGGTACGAGCTGCTCCAGCCGTGACTGCATGGCGCGGTTCGCCTGCCGCTCCGAGAGTCGCTCGAGAGCTGCCTGCACGCTGCACTGCTCCGACACGTCCAGAAGCAGGGCAGCCGCGTCGGCCACCGGCATCCGGAGCGGGAGGGCGTGCAGTTCGCTCACGTCGCGGATGATCGTCACGATGCGCCCCAGCATCTGCGCACGCCACGCCAGGAACGCTTCCGCCAGTCGCGGGTCGCGCAGGGCCTGCGTCCGCACCTCGCTGAGCAGCTGCGGCTCCATCCGCTCTGCGAGCGACATGCTGGCGATCTGGCGGACGAGATCGATCGCGTCGCTTCCCCCCGAGAGCTTCTTGACACGCACCGACACCTCGTCGAGCTTGTCCTCGGAGAGCTGCCGGATGAGGGCGAGGAAGAGTTCGTCCTTCGATTCGAAGTTCGAGTAGAACGCGCCGCGGGTGAAACCGGCACGTTCGCAGATGGTCTCGACGGATGCCGCGTCGAGCCCGACTTCCGCGAACACCTCGTGCGCTGCCTCGAGCAGTCGAGCCCTCGTGTTCTCACGGCTTCGCGCCATCTCACACCCACCCTTCAGGCTCGCGACCTACGTGCGGGTCTACGATACACATGTGTATCGGATACAGCGCTGTATCGAATCCGTCCGACTCTGATCCAGGAGCGCCTGTGTCCACCATCCTCTTCACCCTCGGCCGATGGGCCTACCGCCACTCGTGGCGCGTGCTCATCGCGTGGATCCTGCTGCTCGGACTCATCGGAGGCGGCGTCGCCCTCTTCATGAAGGGCACGGACAACGCCTTCGCCATCCCGGGGACCGAGGCCCAGCAGGGTCTCGAGCTGCTGAACCGCACGTTCCCGCAGGCGAGCGGCGCGAGCGCGCAGCTGATCGTGGTCGCGCCCGACGGCGACTCGGTGAAGGACCAGCCGCTCCGCGGCGAGATCGACGATCTCGTGACGCGCCTCGGCGACATCGACGGCGTCACCTCGGCGACGTCGCCCTTCGACAAGATGGTCACCGGTCTCGTCTCGGACGACGATCGGGCCGGGCTCATCCAAATGCAGTTCGATGGCTCGTCGACCGAGGTCTCCCCCGCCACGGTGGACGCGGTCAAGAAGGCCGCCGCCGATTTCCACGACGCACTCCCCCAGGGCGCCCAGTCCGCCCTCGGCGGCGACCTGTTCGCCTCGTCGGTGCCCGCGCTGTCGATCGTCGAGGTCGTCGGAGTCCTGATCGCGCTGTTCGTCCTCATCGTGACGTTCCGATCGTTCACGGTCGCGTGGTTCCCCCTGGTCAGCGCCCTCATCGGCGTCGCCCTCGCGATCGCGCTCATCTTCCTCGCGACCGCCGTGACGACCATCTCCTCGACGACCCCGATGCTCGCAGTCATGCTCGGACTCGCCGTCGGGATCGATTACGCCCTGTTCATCGTGTCGCGACATCAGGATCAGGTCCGCGCGGGCATGGACCCCGAGGAATCCGCCGCCGGCGCCGTCGGCACGGCCGGTTCCGCCGTGGTGTTCGCCGGCGTCACCGTGATGATCGCCCTCGTCGGCCTCAGCATCGCCGGCATCCCGTTCCTCTCCACCATGGGCATCGCCGCAGCCGTCGCCGTGGCGGTGGCCGTGGCGGTCGCCCTGAGCCTCACGCCCGCCCTCCTCGGTTTCGCGAAGGGCCGGGTCGTCGGCTGGGGCGGACGGATGCTGCAGCGCGGCGTCTCCACGCGCCGCCGGAAGTCGGATGCCGAAACTGTCAGCGCAGCGAACGACGCTCCGGCAGCCGCGCCCGCGGCCTCGGTGGCGCCCGCGCGCCCCAACCGCTGGGTGATGCTCGTCACGCGGCATCCGATCATCGCGACGGTCGCTGTCGTCGTGGGCCTCGGAATCATGGCGATCCCGTCGGGGAGCCTGCACCTGGCCCTCCCCAACGCCGGTGTGCAGCCGCCGTCGAGCCAGGCACGCCAGGCCTACGACCTGAACGCGGAGTACTTCGGCGCAGGATCGAACGGCCCGCTGGTCATGACCGGGACCATCGTCACGTCGACCGACCCGCTCGGCCTCATGGACGACCTCAAGAAGGAGGTCGAGGCGATCCCCGGCGTCAAGCGCGTCGCTCTCGCCACCCCGAACGAGACCGCTGACACAGGTCTCATTCAGATCGTCCCGACCACGGCCCCCGACGACCCGGCGACCGCCGACCTCGTCCGCGAGCTGCGTTCGCACCACGACGAGTGGCAGGACAAGTACGGTGTCGACCTGAAGGTGACCGGCTTCACGGCCGTCGGCATCGACGTCTCCGACCGCTTGGGGGCGGCCCTCCTCCCCTTCGGCATCTTCGTCGTCGGACTCTCCTTCATCCTCCTGATGGTCGTCTTCCGCTCGATCTGGGTGCCGCTGAAGGCGACGCTCGGCTACCTGCTGTCGATCCTCGCCGCCTTCGGCGCCGTCGCCGCCGTGTTCGAGTGGGGCTGGCTCGCCGACCTCCTCCACGTGACGCGCACAGGTCCCGTGATCAGCTTCATGCCGATCATCCTCATGGGCGTGCTGTTCGGCCTCGCGATGGACTACGAGGTCTTCCTCGTCTCGCGGATGCGCGAAGACTTCGTCCACGCTGTCCGCGCACGCGGTGGACGGGCGAACCGTGAGACCGCCGTCGCCGCCGTCCGCAGCGGTTTCACCGCGTCGGCGCGCGTCGTCGTCGCGGCCGCCGTCATCATGTTCGCGGTGTTCGCGGCGTTCGTCCCCGAAGGCGACAGTTCGATCAAACCGATCGCGCTGGGCCTCGCCGTCGGCATCGCCGTCGACGCCTTCCTCGTGCGTATGACGCTGACCCCGGCGGTGATGGCCCTGCTGGGCGACAAGGCATGGTGGATGCCGCGCTGGCTCGAGCGCATGCTTCCCAAGGTCGACATCGAGGGCGAGGCGGTCGAGCACGAACGTGCGCACGCTCAGTGGCCGGAGCCCGGCTGGACCGGTGCGCTCGCGGCGGACGACCTCGAGGTGCGCGCCGAATCCGCCGACGCCGACATCCTCGTGTTCTCGGGTGCGAGCGTCCGCCTGGACGACGGCGGCACGCTGCTCGTGACCGCGGCGGACCCGCATGCCTCCCGGGCGTTCCTGCTCACGGTCGCGGGGCGCATCGCGCCGACCTCCGGCCTTCTGCGCGTGTCGGGGCACCTGCTGCCCGGTCGCGCCGCGTGGGTCCGTGCGCACGTGTCGGTTGCCGAGCTCTCCGGCGCCGAGACTCCCCTGGCCGACCTGCGGCGCGCCCTCGCGGGCCGCACCCGGTTCGTCGTGATCGTCGGCCTCGACTCCCTCACGGGGGCCGACCGTGATCAGGCCGCTGCCCTCCTCCGCGATGCGTCGAACACCGTCGCCGCCAAGGGCGGCGAGCTGACGATCGTGGCCTCCGCCCGCGACGTCGAGGCGGCCCGCAGCATCCTCGCGGATGCGTACCGACCGAAGCCCGACACCCTGCGCGTCTCCGCACCCTCCCCCCTCGAAACCGACGCCCCCACCCAGGTGATCCCCTCATGACTCTCTCCATCGAACGCGCGCAGACCCGGCGCCCCATCTCGTGGCTCACGATCCTCGGCGTGCTGTTGCTTCCCGCCGTCATCGGCGGCGTCCTCGTCGCGGCCCTCTACAACCCGACCGAACGACTCGACGCACTGAACACGGCGATCGTCAACAACGACAAGCCGGTCGAGGTGAACGGTCAGACCACGCCGCTCGGCCGTTTGCTGACGTCGGGTCTCGTCGAAGGATCCGACCAGCTCGACAGCAACCTCACCTGGACGATCTCCAACACCGCCGACGCGAAGGAGGGCCTCGAAGACGGGACGTACGACGCGATCGTCACCATCCCGAAGAACTTCTCCGCGGCCGCGACCTCGACGGCCCCCGGCGGGACCCCCGAGCGCGCCACGATCGAACTGACCTCGTCGCCCGATGCCCGCATCGTCGACGACGCCATCACCTCGCAGGTGACGTCGACCGCGGCATCCGTCCTCGGTGAGCGGCTCACGACGGGCTACCTCGAGAACGTGTTCCTCGGCTTCACCACCCTCAACGAGCAGCTGGGCAAGGCCGCCGACGGTGCGACGCAGCTCGCGGACGGGGCGAACGGTGCCGCCGACGGCGCCGCGAAGCTCGCCGACGGCGCGTCGACCGCCTCGGAAGGCGGATACTCGCTGGCCGACGGCATCCGCAAGCTCCAGACGGGCGCGGACGGCATCGCGACGGGAGCCGGCGGAATCGCGACCGGCGCATCCGGCCTCGCCACCGGCGCGCACCGCCTCGCCGACGGCGCCGGCGCCGCAGCCGACGGCATCGACACCCTCGCGGGCGGCGCCGACAAGCTCGCCGGCGGTGCGGCCGCCACCTCGAACGGCCTCGACGAATGGTCGGCGGGCGCCCGACCGATCGCCGACGGCACGCAGCAGCTCGCCGACGGCCTCACGAAGGCCGCGGAGCAGACCGCCGCGATCCCCGCTGTCCCGTCCGAGCTCGTCGACGGCCTCAAGGCCCTCACCGCGAACGGCGAGCAGAACAGTCAGGCCGTCACGGCCGTCGTCGATGCGCTCTCGGCCGCCGCAGAGGCGTGCGTCCCCGCGCAGGCGGGCGCCGAGCTCTGCGATCAGTTGACGGATGCCTCGGCTCAGGCGACCAAGGCACTCCCTCAGCTGCAGAACACCGTGAGCGATTCGGAGCAGCTCGCGAAGGACCTGGACGCTCTCGCGAACTTCGGTCCGAACCTGAGCCAGGGCCTGAGCACCTCCGCCGCCGCCGCGCAGAAGCTCGCCGGCGGCATGGATCAGCTCGCCGACGGCGCGGACAAGCTCGCTGACGGCGCCGGCGCCCTGTCGACCGGCGCGGCGGGCCTCGCCGACGGCGCGGGCCAGGCCGCCACCGGCGTGCGGAAGCTCGCGGGCGGCGCCGACCAGCTCGCCGGCGGTGCCGACCAGCTGTCCTCGGGCGCCGGTCAGCTCTCGACGGGAGCACAGGCCCTCGCCTCGGGCGCGGGCAGCGCTGCAGACGGTACCGACCAGCTCGCCGACGGCGTGGGCGCCCTGGCGACCGGTGCAGGCGATCTCTCCACCGGCGTCGACAAGATCGCCGACGGCACCGGCGACCTCGCGACCGGCCTCGACAAGGCCGTCGACGGTGTGCCGAGCTACACGAAGACGCAGGCCGCAGACCTTGCCGCGATCGTCGCGAAGCCGGTCGTCGCCGACGGCGGCGGATCGTCGCTGTTCGGGGCGTCTGCGGTGCCGCTGCTCGCCACCCTCGCGCTCTGGTTCGGCGGACTCGCGTCGTTCGTCGTTCTCCGGGCGGTCCCGCGAACGGCACTCGCGTCGCGTCGGTCGTCCGCCGCTCTGGCGCTCCGAGCCCTCGCTCCGGGAGCGCTCATCGGCGCACTCCAGGGCGTCCTGGTCGCGATCATCGTCCAGCTCGCTGCCGGTTACGACATGGCCGCCTGGTGGGCCTTCGCCGGGATGTGCGTGCTGGCCGGAGTCGCCTTCGCAGCCGTCAACCACGCCCTGGTCGCCCTGTTCGGCGGAATCGGACGCTGGGTCGCCGCGCTCGTGGGCGTCATGGCCCTGGCGACCGGGATCGTCTCGACGGTGCCGGGCACGCTCCTCGACGTCGCGGGCCTGCTTCCCACGGCTCCCGCCTACACCGCGATGCTGGCCGCACTGACGGATGCCGGGGGTGGCGCGACCGCTGCCGTCGGCCTCGTGCTCTGGACGGTCCTGGCCGCCGGCGCCGGCATCCTGGCCGTCATGCGGCACCGGTCGACCTCGGCCCGCGCAGTACTGGCACAGCCGGCCTGACACTGGCACAGCCAGGCGTGAGCCGCCTCGCTGAGCCGCCGCGACCCGCGCGCGGCTCAGCGGGTGAGGCGGATCGACGTCGTCATGGCGAGTTCGATGCCGCCGGGCACCTCGCTCGATTCCAGGGCGATCGTGATCTCTGCGATGTCGGCGAGCGAGGTGAGGTGCGTGCCGCCGCAGGGCAGCTCCACGCGCCCCCCGGGAAGGTCGCAGCGCCAGGAGCGCCGGCCCGCCAGAGTCTGATCGTCTCGGTGGATGCCGATGGCTCCGGTCGTACCCGACCACTCGGCCAGCGTCGTGTTCGCACGCTCCTCGACCTCACCCAGGTCCGCGAGGGCAGTCGGGTCGAAGCCCTTCTTCCGCAACGACTTGCCGACGCGGTACACGTCGGTCGAGCCGTACTCGGTGATGAGGGACGTCTGGATCGCGAGCATGTCGAACGCGGGGTGACCGGCGGCATCCGTGGGGACGACCTTCGTCCAGGCATCCGCGAGAGCCGCATCGAGCGCGAGGGACGCGAGGTGGCACGCCGTGTGACCGGCCGACAGCGCCGCCCGGAGGCCCGCGTCGACGTACGCTTCGACCCTCTCGCCCACGGCCGGGGCGGACCCGTCGACGATGTGGACGACCACGAACGTCCAGCCTTCGGTCCCCATGCGGACAGGGAGGTCGTCTCCCACGAAGAGGTCACCCTCGTGGACACCGCCGGTGCGGGTGTCGACGACCGTGAGGTCGCCGTCGGCGGTGCGGAAGAAGCCGACGTCCGCGGGCTGGTCGGGCCACGCGGTGTCGACGGGGTGGAACGGCGTGCGGTCGACGATGACGCCGATCCGACCGTCCGCGAGGGGAACGGTGTGCACGACGGTGGCCGTGCCGGTGACCTCCCCGTCGGGGTAGGTCACGACCGTGGCGGGGATGTGCGCCACGGGCTCAGCTGGGCAGGCCGCTGTAGGAGTGCAGGCCCTGGAAGAACTGGTTGACGATCGTGAAGTTGAAGATCACCGCGGTGAAGCCGACGATCGACAGCCACGCCGACCGGGTTCCGCGCCAGCCGCGCGTCGCACGCGCGTGGATGTATCCCGCGTAGACGACCCAGATGACGAACGTCCAAACTTCCTTCGTGTCGAAGCCCCAGTACCGGCCCCACGCGTCGTTGGCCCAGATCGCGCCGGCGATGAGGGTGAAGGTCCAGAGGACGAAGCCGATGATCGCGAACCGGTACGCGAGGGACTCGAGCACCTCTGCGCTCGGCAGCGTGCGGAGGAAAGGCAGGCGCGTGCGCGGCGCGGCATCCGTCCCCACTGCGGCGAGAGCGTTGCGCTCGCGTCGGGACTGCAAGAGCTGGACGACCGACAGGGCGAAGGCGAGCGCGAAGAAGGCCGATGCGAGGGACGCGACGAAGACATGGATGACGAGCCAGACGCTCTTCAGGGGGTCGGAGAGCGGGACGACCTCGACGTAGTACGCCAGCGCGGCGCCGCCGAGGAGGATGACGATGAGGCCGTTGATGAACGCGCCGAGGAAGCGCAGGTCGTACTTCACGAGGACGGTGAGGAACACCATCACCACGAGCAGCGTGCCCGTCAGAGCGAACTCGTAGTTGTTCGACCACGGCACCCGGCCGGCCGCGATACCGCGGGTCACGTCCGCTCCCACGTGGAAGAGGAACCCGATCGTCGTCAGGACGACCCCGAGGCGGGCGAACAGGTAGCGTCCACGCTTCGACGGCGCCGCTTCGAGCGCGATCTTCGCGGCGGCCTCCTCGGCGCGGATGTCGTCGATCGATTGGCCGCCACCGCCCGCGGCGACGAGGGTGCGCGCCTTCGCGTCCTGTGCCGCGATCGCCAGCTCGGAGCGCCGCGCGAGATCAACGGTGAACGCGAGGAAGCCGAGCGTGTAGATCGCGATCGCGGTCCACAGCAGCAGCACGGAGATGTCATCGAACGACATGAAGGGTCCTTCGTAAGAAGTGGGTGAAATCAGTTTACGTTCGCGGGAGCGACGGGGGTGGATGCCGATCGGTCACCCATCGCCTCGCCGTGACGCCGTGCGAGGTCGGCCACCGCGACTCCGATCGCGGGATCCTCGCCGCGGGCGAGACCCGCGTATTCGATCCGCACCTCGTCGCCGTCGGGCGTCGCCTTCACCCACATGCGCCGACGCGGCACGAACAGCGCCGTGAAGAGGCCGAGGAGGGAGAGGATCGCGAAGAACAGGACCCAGGGGGCGCTCGAGTCGTTGTGGATCGAGAGAGAGACGTAGCGCTTCACGGATTCCGGCGCGCCGCTCTGCGTCTCGTCCTCGAACGTGACGGTGCCGCGTCCGCCCGGGAGGTCGACGGTCTGCCCCGGCGAGAGTTCGAGCGAGGGGGTGTCGGCGTTGCGGCCGGCGATCTCGGTCATGCCGTCGGTGTCGAGGGCGTACACCGATCGCGCGGCGCCGTTGTTGATGCCGAGGTCGCCCTCGTAGACGAAGAACGTCAGGCGGGGATCGACGAGGTCCCCGTAGGCCGACGTGAGCGCGCCGCTCGGAAGCTTCGCGACGGTCGGGTAGAAGAAGCCGACCAGCCCGAGCTGCTTGCCGCCCGTGTCGGGAACCTTGACGACGCCCTGCGAGGTCATCGTGGGGCTCTGCGGCAGGAACGGCACCGACTCGCTGAACACGACGTCGCCGGCGCGGTTTCGCACCGTGATGGTCGGCGCGTAGCCGTTGCCCATCAGGTAGACGCGGTCGCCGGCCATCGTGATCGGATGGTTGACCTCGATGACCTGGTCCTCGGCCTTCTGCCCGGGGAAGCGGGTCGTGACATGCGCCTCGAAGTTGCCCGCCTGCCCCGACGGCGGCGGCGCGTAGGTCACATCGAAGCGGTCGAGGCTGATCGAGTACGGGGTCAGCGCCTCGGTGTCGACGAAGCGACCGGGGTTGAACGAGGTGTAGCCGAGGCCGAGGGAGTTCACGAACCCGTCGCCCTCGGTGATGACCGTCTGCCCGGTGTAGGTGAACCCACCGCCGATGCCGACCGAGATCAGCACGCCGACGAGCGCGCCGTGGAAGATCAGGTTGCCCGTCTCGCGGAGGTAGCCGCGTTCGGCCGAGACCGAGGCGACGCCGTTCCGGTCGTAGCGCTCGACGCGGTAACGAGCGGAGCGCAGCTGCGCCTCGGCGAGATCGACGGCGTGCCCGGCGTGCCCGGCGGCATCCTCCCCCGTCGGGACGGCGACCGTCGCCTCGAGGTGGTCGGTCAGCCGGGACAGGCGCGCGGGCGTCCGCGGCGGGCGTGCGCGGAGGGCCTTCCAGTGATGCTTGGTGCGCGGCAGGACGCACCCGATGAGCGAGATGAAGAGCAGGATGTAGATCGCCGAGAACCACACCGACGAGTACACGTCGAAGAGCTGGAGCGTCTCGAACGTGGGGTACAGGTCGGGGTTGGTGACACGCCACTGCGTGACGCCGTTCGGGTCGGCGCTGCGCTGCGGGACGAGCGAACCGGGGATCGCGGCGATGGCGAGCAACAGCAGCAGGACGAGCGCGGTGCGCATGCTCGTGAGCTGGCGCCACCCCCAGCGGAGCCACCCGACGACGCCGAGCACGGGCTGTCCGCCCGAGAAGACAGGACCGCCGTCCTCGCCCGCCGGGTCGCCCTGACCCGTCTGATCGAGGTGGTCGGTCGGCCGGAGGGGACCGTCGACCGTCTCGCGCACGGAATCCTCAGAGGAACGTCGGGACACCGGCCACCACCCCCTGGAACTCTGACATGAGAGCGGCCCACGCACCGGTCACCATCAGTACGCCCAGCGCGACCAGCAGGACGCCGCCGACGATGTTGACGATGCGGATGTGGCGCCGTACGAAGGCGACCGAGCGCGTCGCCCATCCGGCACCGAGCGCGAGCAGGACGAACGGGATGCCGAGGCCGAGCGAGTACGCCACCGCGAGCGTCCCCGCACGCAGCGGATCGGCCTGGCTGTACGCCATGCTCAGGATCGTCGCGAGAGTGGGGCCGATGCACGGCGCCCAGCCGATCCCCATGGCGAGGCCGAGGAGCGGCGCACCCACGATGCCGAGGTTCTGCGTCAGCTGGGGCCGGTAGATCTTCTGCGCGAACCCGAAGACCCCGATGAAGATCAGGCCCATCACGATCACGACGAGACCGAGGATGCGGGTGATCAGGTCCTGGTACTCGATGAAGACGCGACCGAGCGTGCCCGCGAAGATGCCCATCGCGAGGAAGACGACAGTGAACCCGGCGATGAACAGCGCGACGCCGACGAGCAGGCGGCCGCGAGGCGGCGCCTCGGTCCGGACGCGGGTGGCCACCGCTCCGGCGGCGGCATCCGTCGACCGTGTCCGCGGCTCGCGCGGGGTCATCGCGCCGCCGAGGAAGCCGAGGTAGCCGGGGACGAGCGGAAGGACGCACGGGGAGAGGAACGAGACGAGTCCGGCGAGAGCGGCGATCGGAATCGCGAACCACAGCGATCCGTCGGCCACGATCGAGCCGGGGTTCATCCCTTCTCCGCAAGGGCGTCGTCGACGAGCTCGCGGAGAGTCGTGGCATCCGGCAGCTGACCGAAGAGGCGCGCCGCGACCCGGCCCTTGCGGTCCACGACGAGCGTCGTCGGAGCGGCCTGGAGCGACGTCCAATCCGCGAACGCGAGCTTCAGGTCGACGTCGCCGCGGGCGAGGATCGACGGGTAGGTGATCTTGTACGTCTCGTCGAACGAGGCCGCCTGATCGGGCCCGTCGTAGATGTTGACGCCGAGGAAGTGCGCGCCGTCATCCTTCGTGTCCTGGAAGGTCTGCTCGAGCACTGGCGCTTCCGCTCGGCACGGGCCGCAGGCGGCGTACCAGAAGTTGAGGACGAGGACGTCGCCCGCGAAGTCCTTGCTCGAGATGTCGGATCCGTCGGTGCTCGTTCCCGTGAACGTCAGCGCCTCACCGCGCTTTTCCGCCGGGATCGTCTCGACACGACCATCGCTCGAGATGAAGCCCTGCGTGTTGCCCTCGCGATACAGATCCGAGAGGTTGTCGTTCTCGCTCGAGCAGGCGGACAGTCCGACGACCAGCGCGGCGGCTGCCAGAGCGGCGAGGATGCGGCGCGTCATACCGCCCCCACATCCACGGCACCTGCGGTGGCGGCGGGCTCTGCGTACTCGACCTCGCGCCACACGTCACCGTCGAGCTCGAAGCTCGTCACGCTCGACAGTTCGCACCGACGGCGGCGGGGATCGTGACGCAGCGGCAGGCCCGCGACCGACAGGTGCGTGATCCAGATGGGCAGTTGGTGGGAGACGATGACGGCGTCGCCGGACGGCGTGCGGTTCCAGGCGTCCCGCATCGCGGCCTGCATGCGTTCGACGACCTCGAGGTAGGCCTCGCCCCAGCTCGGCAGAGCGGGGGTCCGCAGGTGCCACCAGCTCAGCGGGTTTCGGAGTGCGCTCCGCATCCGCTTTCCCTCGAAGACGTTCGTCGGCTCGAGCACACGGGCATCGATCACCGGAGTCAGCCCGAACAGCTCCGCGATCGGCGCCGCGGACTCGCGGGCACGCTCGAGCGGTGAGGAGACCAGGGACCGGACCGGGCGGCCCTCTGCCTTCAGGTGCTCGGCGGCGGCGCGGGCCATGCCGCGGCCGTCGTCGCTGAGGTGGAAGCCCGGCAAGCGTCCGTAGAGCACGCGCTCGGGGTTATGGACTTCCCCGTGGCGCACGAGATGGAGGCGGGCAGCGGGCACCCCTTCAGTCTACGTGAGGGGGTTCTATGGGGGACCTGAGCGCGGGCCGCGAGCGGCTTCAGTCGGCGGCATCCTCTGTCGACTCGCGGCGGCTCCGGACGGCGGATCGGATGCGGACGACGAGGAACCACGCCACGAGGGCGACGACCACGACGATGACGATGTTCTGGAACACGCCGGCGTATTCCTCGACGATGTGCCAGTTCTCCCCGAGGAAGAACCCCGCGAGCACGAAGATCGAGTTCCAGAGGAGACTTCCGGCCGTCGTCAGGAGACCGAACTTCCACCAGGGCATCTTCGAGACTCCCGCCGGGATCGAGATGAGACTCCGGAACAGCGGGACCATGCGCCCGAAGAACACGGCCACCGCACCGTGGCGTTCGAACCACGCGACGGTCTTCGTGACGTCCTCGCCCTTCATGAGGGGGATCTTCTCGGCGACGCGAGTGAGGCGGTCCGCACCGAGCACGCGCCCGAGCACGTAGAGGATGTACGCGCCGAAGACCGACCCGAACGTCGTCCACCCGATCGCCTCGGCGAGGGTGAACGATCCGCGCGACGCAGCGAGCCCTGCGAGCGGGAGGATGACCTCGCTTGGGATGGGCGGGAAGAGATTGTCGAGCCCGACGGCGACCGCGGCGCCGGGGGGACCGATGAGGTCCATCAGAGAGACGACCCAGTCCGCGATCGCGGAGAGCCAGGATCCGTCCCCGGAAGAAGAGGCGGCGTTCGCTGCGGTCATCGGGTGCTCTTTCGCGCTCGGTGATCGGATGCCCGGCCGGGCCCCCTGGGCCACCCAGCCTAAGTCGCGAGGATCGGCGCCACCTGGGTGCCGCGTAGACTCTCCCCCCGTGAGCGAACGCACCCTTGTCGAGAAATTGCAGTCCCGTGAAGACGGTCCCGTCACGATCTCCGGATGGGTCGAGACCGTCCGCGATCAGAAGAAGGTGCAGTTCGTCATCCTGCGCGACGAGACCGGCGCGGTGCAGCTGGTGAACCCCGCGACGCGTCCCGCCGAGGACGGCAGTGAGCAGGATGCCGCCGCCCTGGCGCTCACGGATCTCATCTCGAACCTGTCGACCGGCACCTTCCTGACCGCGACCGGCGAGCTCAAGCACGACGAGCGCGTCAAGCTCGGCGGCGTCGAGATCAAACTCGCCGCCCTCGACATCGCCGCCGCGGCCCTGCCCGAGACGCCGATCGCCGCGGACTCCGGCCTCGACAAGCGCATGGACTGGCGCTTCATCGACCTGCGCCAGCGTCGCAACAACCTCGTCTTCCGCGTCCAGACCACTCTCGAGCACGCGATGCGCAGCTACTGGGTGGAGCGCGACTACATCGAGGTCCACTCCCCGAAGCTCATGGCCTCGCCGTCGGAGTCGAACGCCGAGCTCTTCGAGGTTCCGTACTTCGAGGACAAGACGGCGTACCTCGCGCAGAGCCCGCAGTTCTTCAAGCAGATGGCTCAGGTCGCCGGCTTCGGCAAGATCTTCGAGATCGCCCCCGCCTTCCGCGCCGACCCCTCCTTCACGTCGCGCCACGCGACCGAGTTCACCTCGATCGACGCCGAGATCAGCTGGATCGACTCGCACGAGGACGTCGCGAAGATGCAGGAAGAGCTCCTGCAGACCGCGATCCGCGCCGTCGCCGACAAGCACGGCGACGAGATCAAGGCGCTCTTCGACATCGACGTGGTCGTCCCCGAGCTGCCCTTCCCGCGGATCCCGCTCGCCGAGGCGCGCGAGATCGTCGCGGCCCGCGGCTACGAGATCCCCCGCACCGACGGGGACCTCGACCCCGAGGGCGAGCGTCAGATCGCGGCCCACGTGCAGGAGACCTACGGTCACCAGTTCGTCTTCATCACCGATTACCACCCCGCGATCCGCGCTTTCTACCACATGCGCGACGAGGAGACCGGGCTGACGAAGTCGTACGACCTGCTGATGGGCGGCGTCGAGATCACGACCGGCGCGCAGCGCGAGCACCGGGTCGACGTCCTGATCGAGCAGGCGAAGGAGAAGGGCCTCGACCCCGAGCACCTCGACTTCTACCTCGACTTCTTCCGCTTCGGCGCCCCGCCGCACGGCGGCTTCGGCATGGGCCTCGCGCGCGTGCTCATGCTGCTGCTCGGCCAGGAGTCGATCCGCGAGGTCACCTACCTCTTCCGCGGCCCGACCCGCCTGGCCCCGTAACCGGGACACGCCCATGTGGGATCGCTGGATCGACTTCGGGATCGCGGCGCTCATCGGCATCGCGGCGGCGGTCGTCATCGCCGTCGTCGCGACGATCGCGTTGGCGGTCATCGCCCGTCGCCGCCGGTGGGCGAGCGTGCTCAGCCGGCAGTCGCGCGCGCCGTTCCGGATGCTGCTGCTGGCGGTGGCGTTCTGGGTCGCCGTCCGGGTGGCCTTCCCCGATGAGACGTGGCGCGGCATCCTCGGTCAGATCCTCACGATCCTGATCATCGCGGCGAGCGCGTGGCTGCTCGCCTCGCTCGTGGTCGTCGCGACCGACGTTGCGCTCGGCCGCTACCGCATCGACGTACCCGACAACCGGGTGGCCCGCCGCATCCGGACGCAGACCCTCGTCGTCCGCCGCCTCGCGATCGCGATCATCATCGTCATCGGGATCGGTGCGGTGCTGTTGACCTTCGACTCGGTGCGCGCCATCGGGGCGAGCGTGCTCGCATCGGCGGGCATCGCGTCGGTCGTCGCAGGCCTTGCCGCCCAGTCCGTGCTCGCGAACGTGTTCGCGGGGCTCCAGATCGTGTTCAGCGACGCGCTGCGGGTCGACGACGTCGTCGTCGCCGAGGGCGAGTGGGGCAGGGTCGGCGAGATCACCCTGAGCTACGTCGTCCTCGACCTCTGGGACGATCGGCGTCTCGTGCTCCCCTGCACCTACTTCACGACCACCCCGTTCGAGAACTGGACGCGTCGTGGCTCGGAACTCCTCGGCGCCGTCGAGATGGATCTCGACTGGAACGTCTCGCCCACCCTCATGCGCGCCGAACTGCACCGCGTGGTCGAGCGGACAGATCTCTGGGACGGCCGGACGGCGGTCCTGCAGGTGACCGATGCCATCGCCGGCTACGTGCGCATCCGCATCCTCGTCACCGCGAAGGACGCCCCGACGCTGTTCGACCTCCGCTGCCTCGTCCGCGAGGCCATGGTCTCGTGGGTGCAGGAGTCGATGCCGCAGGCGCTCCCCGTGCAGCGCGTCCTGATGACGGATGCCGCGGCTCCCGGCGCGCGCACCCGTACCGACCCCACGCCGACGAACGACGGCCTGTTCACCGGCAGCGCCGAGGCCGAGCGGCGCGCGAGCACCTTCACGAATGCGATTCCGATCCTGCGCGAGGACGACCCGGAGACGTCGACGTAACGTCACCGCTCGTTCACGAGCCGGGACCCTCCGGGTCATCGGCCGGACGTAGCTTCCCCTCGTCCCCCCCGGTGTCGCGAGCCCGCGCACACCGGAACACCCGAGAGGAAACGCATGTCCCGCATGTCCCGGCGGCGAGCCGCCGTACTCGCCATCACGACGATCGCCGCACTGTCTCTGGCCGGCTGTGCCGGTGCCACCGGCGCAGAGAACGCCTCCGGCGAGAAGTCCCCCGCCGCCACCGCGAAGGACGTCACCGACGCCGGCGGCTTCGCGAAGCTCGAGGAGGCCGCGAAGGCCGAGGGCGCCCTGAACGTCATCGCCCTCCCCCGCGACTGGGCGAACTACGGCGAGATCCTCGACCTGTTCGCCAAGCGCTACCCCGAGATCGCCATCAACGAGCAGTCGCCCGACTTCTCGAGCGCGGAAGAGATCACCGCGGCCAAGACGAACGAGGGCCTCGACACCGCTCCCGACGTGTTCGACCTCGGCCTGACCGTGGCCCTGCAGAACACCGACCGCTTCGCCCCCTACAAGGTGCAGACGTGGGACGACATCCCCGCCGAGCTCAAGGAGCCGACGGGGCTCTTCGTCGGCGACTACGGCGGGTACATGTCGGTCGGCTACGACTCGGCCAAGTTCGACGCCCCCACGCAGCTGACCGACCTGCTCGGTGAGAAGTACCGCGGCTCGGTCGCCATCAACGGCGACCCGACGCAGGCCGGCGCCGCCTTCGCAGCCGTGGGCCTGGCGACGGTGCAGTCGGGTGGGAAGCTCGACGACTTCCAGCCGGGCATCGACTTCTTCTCGAAGCTCGACAAGGCCGGCAACATGCTGAAGCTCGACGTCACGAGCGCGACCGTCGCGAGCGGTGAGACGCCGGTCGTCTTCGACTGGGACTACCTCAACGCCGCGCACTCCGCCGACGTCCCCACGTGGAAGACGGTCGTCTTCGACGGCGTCGGATACGCGGGCTACTACAACCAGGCCATCAACGCCGACGCCCCGCATCCTGCCGCCGCACGTCTGTGGCAGGAGTTCCTCTACAGCGACGAGGTGCAGAACCTCTGGCTGAAGGGCGGCGCACGTCCCGTCCGCATGGAGGCGATGACGAAGGCCGGCACGATCGACGCCGACCTCGCCGCCAAGCTACCGAAGGCGCCCGCCGACACGGTCGTTCCGACCGAGGACCAGTCGACGAAGGCCGGCACGCTGCTGGGCAAGGAATGGGCGGCCGCGGTCCAGTGACCACCGTCGCACCTGCGGGGGGTCCGGTCACGGGCCCCCCGCTCGCCCGCTCGCGGCGCATGGGGTGGGCCTGGCTCGGCCTCGTGCCGTTCCTCGCCTATCTCGCGCTGTTCCTCCTCCTGCCGACGATCCTCGCCATCGTCACGGGCTTCCAGGATGGCTCCGGCGCCTTCACGTGGGACAACGTCACGGCGCTCGTCGACCCGGTGATCACGGCCACGTTCTGGAACTCCACGTGGGTGTCGCTGCTCACCGCGGCGATCGGCGCCCTCATCGGTGCTCTCGTCTGCTTCGCGATGCTGGGGCTCCCCGAGACCGGAGTGGTCCGCGCGTCGGTGGATGCCGCATCCGGCGTCCTCGCCCAGTTCGGCGGCGTCATGCTCGCCTTCGTCATGGTCGCGACCCTCGGCACGCAGGGAGTCATCACCCGCCTGCTGTCCGACGTGGCGGGCATCGACATCTTCGCCGACGGCGCGTGGATCTACGCTCTGCCCGGCCTCATCCCGGCCTACATCATCTTCCAGGTGCCGCTCATGGTGATCACGTTCATGCCGGCCCTCGCCGCCCTCCGCCCGCAGTGGGCCGAGGCGCACCTGACGCTCGGCGGTACGCGAGTGGGCTTCTGGGCCCACGTCGGGCTCCCCGTGCTCGCGCCGTCGTTCCTCGCGAGCTTCCTGCTGCTGTTCACGAACGCGTTCTCGTCCTACGCGACGGCGGCCGCGCTCGCGAGCCAGGGCTCCTCGATCGTGCCCCTGCAGATCCGTACGGCGCTCACGAGCGAGACCGTGCTGGGGCGTGAGAACCTCGCGGGCTCCCTCGCCCTCGGCATGGTGCTCGTCGTCGCGGCGGCGATGATCGTCTACAGCCTCGTGCAGCGCCGCGCCTCGAGGTGGCAGGCATGAGCCGCTCACCGCTCGCGCCCTCCCGCACGACGCGGTGGGTCATCGGCATCCTCGTCGGCGCGGTCTTCGCGGTCCCGTTCGCGGCGACCCTGCTGTTCACCCTGACCGCCGCCGACGGCGGCCTCACGCTCGACCGCTGGGCGGCGCTGTTCGACCCCGCACGCGCGGCCGCGTACCGGCCGGTGTGGACGGGCCTCGTCAACTCGCTGATCCTCGCGGTCGTGACGGTCGCCATCGTGCTCGTCGTCCTCGCCCCGACGATGGTGCTCGTCGCGCTGCGCTTTCCCGGGATGCGGCGGGCGTTCGAGTTCCTCGCGCTCCTGCCCATCACGATCCCCGCCATCGTCCTCGTCGTCGGGCTCGCTCCGATCTACCTCACGATCGGGCGAACCCTCGGCACCGGGGCGTGGACCCTCGCCTTCGCCTACGGCATCGTCGTGCTCCCCTTCGCCTACCGGTCGATTCAGGCATCCATCGACGCGGTCGATCTGCGAACGCTCGCCGAGGCGGCGCGCACCCTCGGGGCGAGCTGGCCGACCGTGCTGCTGCGCGTCATCGCGCCGAACCTGCGGCAAGGGCTGCTGGCGGCATCCCTCATCACCGTCGCCGTCGTTCTCGGCGAATTCACGATCGCGTCGCTCCTGAACCGTCAGGTGCTGCAGACGGGACTCGTCCTCATCAACAAACAGGATGCCTGGGCCTCCGCGATCTTCACGCTGCTGGCCCTCGCCTTCGCCTTCGTGCTCCTGCTCATCATCGGCCGCGCGGGACGCGTCGGCGCCGGAAGGAAGACCCCATGACCATCGATGCGACCCCCGACGCCCGAGCGCTCCCCCGAACCGCCGACAACCACCTCCTCGCCGCGGCGGGCGACGGCACCCGCGTCGAGCTCCGCGGCATCGTCAAGGACTACGGCACCACGCGGGTGCTGCACGGCGTCGACCTCGACATCGCACCGGGCGAATTCGTCTCTCTCCTCGGACCGTCGGGATGCGGCAAGACGACCGCGCTCCGGGTCCTGTCCGGACTCGAGGACGCGACTGCGGGCACCGTGACGTTCGGCGGCACGGATGTCTCGCGCACGCCGACGAACAAGCGCGACATCGGCATGGTCTTCCAGGCCTACTCGCTCTTCCCCCACCTTCGCGTAGTCGACAACGTCGCGTTCGGCCTGCGACGCCGACGAGTGGATGCCCGAGCCGCCCGTCGCCGCTCGGGGGAAGCGCTCGAGCTGGTCGGCCTCGACCACCTCGCGGACCGCTATCCGCACCAACTGTCGGGCGGCCAGCAGCAGCGCGTCGCGCTCGCCCGAGCGCTCGTCACCGAGCCACGGGTCCTGCTGCTCGACGAGCCGCTGTCGGCGCTCGACGCGAAGGTCCGCGTGCAGCTCCGCGATGAGATCCGCCGCATCCAGCTGCGCTTGGGGACGACGACCGTCTTCGTCACCCACGACCAGGAGGAAGCCCTCGCCGTCTCGGACCGGATCGCCGTCATGGATGCCGGTCGGATCGAACAGATCGGTTCCCCCGAAGAGCTCTACCTCCGCCCGGCGACCCCGCGCGTGGCCGCCTTCATCGGCCTCTCGAGCTCGGTCCCCGGCGTCGCCGTCGGCGGGACCGTCACGGTATGGGGCACGTCCATGCCCGTCCAGGCCCCCGTGCCGGACGGCGAGGTCGATGTTCTGCTCCGGCCGGAGCACGTCCGCCTGGTCGGCGCCGGAACGGGCATCGGGGCGGTGGTCGAGGAGAGCACCTTCCTCGGCAGCATCCGTCGCTCCCTCGTCCGCACCGACGACGGCTCGCTCGTGCGGCTGCAGCACGCCGCGGCGGAGCGACTCGACTTCGGTGAGCGGGTGCACATCGCCGTCGCGCCTGTGCCGGTCGTCGCGACGGCACGCGCAGCCGCGCGGTGACGGCGCGCGTCAGAGCGTGAAGTCGACCGCCATCCGACCGCCGGTGACGCTGCGGATGTAGCCGACGACCTGCTGATGGGCCGGATGCGTCTGATAGGCCTCCAACGCGTCGAGGTCGTCCAGATCGATGACGACCGCGACGTCGGCGTTGGTGTCGGGAACGGCGACGTTCACGCCGACGCTGAGCGAGCGGATGGCCGGCACGACACCCACGAGGCTGTCCAGGAGGCGTGCGACCTCGGCGGCGTGGGCCGCGCGCGTCTCAGCGTCGTCCGCGGCCATCTTCCAGATCACCACGTGACGGATCACGCCGGTGCCTTCTCGCTGAGGGCGGTCCGCAGGCGCTCGGCGGAGAGCCGCCAGTGCGCATGCAGCTCGCCGTCGATGAGCACCACCGGGATCTTCTCCCACCACGTCGCGTAGAGGGCGGGATCGTCGGCGATCGACAGTTCCTCGACGTCCACCTGGCTCTCGGGCAGCTCCGCCACGACGGTGTCGACGATCTCGCGCGCGACGTCGCAGAGGTGGCAGTCCGGCTTGGAGATGAGAGTGAGTGCGGTCACGGCATCCATTCTCCCTCGGGAATGCGCCTCTCGGACGCAACACGAAGCGCCCCGACGACCGGCGAGCCGGTCGGGGGCGCTTGGTGTGCGATGCCGCTTACTTCTTGTTGCGGCGCTGGTGGCGAGTCTTGCGAAGCAGCTTGCGGTGCTTCTTCTTCGCCATGCGCTTGCGGCGCTTCTTGATGACTGAACCCACGGTAAACCTCACTAAGTAGGGGTCTGGACGCCCGATGTCGGTGTCCGGGATCGGCAGAACGGTAAAAATGCCTCGGATCAGTCTAGCCGACGTCGGCGATGGGACGTTGCAAGGCTGCCGTGACCGCGGTTTCGGGGACTCGGTAGCTGCGACCGAAGCGAACCGCGGGGAGTTCACCGGAGTGAACGAGGCGGTAGACGGTCATCTTCGAGACGCGCATGAGGTCTGCGACCTCTGCGACCGTGAGAAAGCGCACATCCGAGATGTCCGACATGTGTGTCCCCTTTGAATTTGTCATCCCCCGCGAGTCCCTCCACATTAGGGGTTCTCTGGGACGCGTGTAAACCTGTGTGACTCGTGTGGCCGACAGGGACTCAGCGGCCGGGCAGTTTGTTGAACACGCTCGTGACGGCGTGCTTCGCGGAGGCCGCTGCCCGACCGACGACATCGGCGGCGTGGGCTGCGCCGTCGGTCAGGCTCGGAGGGGCGGCGATCTCATCGTCGACGGCGAAGAACGGGAACAGCCAATCGTCGATCACGTCGAGCGGCTCGGGCGACAGGCTGTAGTACCGGTGCTGGCCGTCTTCTCGGACGGAGACGAGGGATGCCTCTCGCAGTACCTTCAGATGCTTCGACACGGTCGGCTGGCTCACGCCGAGCTCGGTGACGATCTGCGAGACGCTCGTCCCGTTGTCGCCGGAGGCCCCGCGTTCACGGAGAAGCTGGAGGATGTCCCGACGGGTGCCGTCGGCGATCACGTCGAAGATGTCCGCCATGGCATTAGGTTAGCCCGCCCCGCGCGCGGGAGTACCATGACAACGTTCCGAATCAGGAGGGGGCGCGGATGACGGGCCTAGCCGTCGACGAGCGCGCCCGACGGCGCGGACCGGCGTGGCATCGACGCGCATTCTCCGCGATGCGCGATCTCGCCACCGCATCGCCTTCCCGGTTCGCCGTTCTCATCTTCTCGGCGCTCATCCTGCTCTTCACGGCACTGTTCTCGTTGCCGATCATGGCGTCGGACGGGCGCGTGACACCACTCCCCGACGCGCTCTTCACCGCGGTCTCGACGATCTGCGTGACGGGCCTCGCCACGGTCGACATGGCCACGCACTGGTCGCCTCTCGGGCACGTCGTCGTCTTCATCGGCGTCAACGTCGGTGCGCTGGGCGTCCTGACCCTCGCCTCGATCCTCGGCCTCGTCATCTCGAAGCGCCTGGGCCTCCGCGCGAAGCTGCTCGCCGCCGGCGACAGCAACCCGATGCGCGCCCACGGCGGCCCCGTCAACGAGGGACAGGCCGTCCGTCTCGGCGAAGTCGGTCAGCTGCTGGCCACCGTCGCCCTGTCGACACTCGTCATCGAAGCCGCCCTCGCCGTCCTGCTGTACCCGACGCTCCTCGCCAGCGGGGTGGACCCGCTCACCGCCCTGTGGGAAGCGCCGTACTACGCGGCGATGGCCTTCACGAACACGGGCTTCGCGCCGAACGCCGAAGGGCTCGCGCCGTTCGCGCAGAACTACCTGCTCCTCAGCATCCTCATGGCGGGCGTCTTCCTCGGTTCGATCGGATTCCCGGTCATCTACGCCCTGTGGAAGCACCACTGGCACGTGCGCCGCTGGTCGCTGCACGTCAAGCTCACGCTCATCACGACGGTCGTCCTCTTCTTCGTGGGGGCGGTCTCCTTCGTCGTCCTCGAGTACGGCAACCCCAAGACCTTCGGAACGCTGGATGCCTGGGACACCACGTTCCAGGCCCTGTTCCTCTCGGCGATGACACGCTCGGGCGGGTTCTCGATCATCGACATCGGCGAGATGCACGAGTCCTCGCTCGTCGTGGGCTCGATGCTCATGTTCGTCGGTGGCGGATCGGCGTCGACGGCGGGCGGCATCAAAGTGACGACCCTGGCCGTCCTCGCCCTCGCGGTGTGGTCCGAGGCGAAGGGCCGTCCGAGCGTCTCGGTGTTCGGCCGCCGCATCCCGAGCGACGTGCAGCGCGTCGCCCTGTCGGTCGTCGCGTGGGGCGCCACGATCGTGGCGATGTCGACGATCACGATCGCGCACCTGACCCGCGCCCCTCTCGACGAGGTCCTGTTCGATGTCGTGTCGGGCTTCGCAACCGTTGGCCTGTCGACCGGACTCACGCAGGATCTGCCCGACCCCGCCGTGTTCGTCATGGCCGTCACGATGTTCATGGGCCGCGTTGGTACAGTGACACTCGCCGCGGCGGTGGCCGCGACCAGCCGAACGCAGCACTACGCGCTGCCCGTGGAAAGGCCCATCGTTGGTTGAGCATTTGCGCAGCGATTCGCCCGTCCTCGTCATCGGACTCGGTCGCTTCGGCGCCGCGTGCGCGGGCGAGCTCGATCGACTCGACCGAGACGTCCTCGCGATCGACGACAGCCTCGACCTCGTCCAGAAGTGGTCCGAGCGCGTCACGCACGCCGTGCAGGCCGACGCCCGCAACATCGAGGCCTTGAAGCAGATCGGCGCACAGGACTTCCAGGTCGCCGTCGTCGCCGTCGGATCGTCCATCGAGGCATCCGTGCTCATCACGGCCAACCTCGTCGACTTGAAGGTTCCGCAGATCTGGGCGAAGGCGGTCTCGCAGTCGCACGGCAAGATCCTCGCCCGCGTCGGCGCCAACCACGTCATCTATCCCGAGCGCGAAGCCGGCGAGCGCGTCGCGCACCTCGTCAGCGGTCGCATGCTCGACTTCATCCGCTTCGACGACGACTTCGTCCTCGCCAAGATGTACCCGCCGCGCTTCATCCGCGGTGTCGGTCTCAACGAGTCGGGCGTCCGCTCGAAGTACAACGTCACGGTCGTCGGCGTGAAGAGCCCCGGCAAGCCGTTCCGCTATGCGGAGGCGACCACCGTCGTCACCAACCACGACCTCATCATCGTGTCGGGGACGAACTCCGACATCGAGCGGTTCGCGTCACTCGACCGCTGATTCCGCCTCCGCTGATCAGGCTGAGGCCTCCCGCTGCGCGTTCGCAAGCAGGCGGGCGAGCAGACCGGCGAGCATCTGCTGCTCATCGTCGCTGAACCCGTCGAGCAGGCGTGCGTCGTGCGCGAGAGCGCGAGGGATCTCCCGCTCGACGAGGGCACGACCGGCATCCGTCAACGACAGCTGTACGGCACGGCCGTCGCGGTCGGAGCGTTCTCGGCGGAGGAGCCCCGCGGACTCCAGCCTGCTCGTGAGCTTCGTCGTGGCCGCGCCGCTGAGCATCGTCTCGGCAGTGACCTCGCTCGCCCGCAGCGGCCGGTCGGTGCGGGCCAGGGCGCAGAGCACATCGAACTCGGACCGCGACACGCCGCTGTCGGTGAGCAGACGCTCGATCTGGGCCGTGGCGAGGGTGCTCGTGCGGTTCAGCCGGCCCCAGATGTCGATGGGCGACGTGTCGATCTCGGGCATCGTCGACGCCCAGGCGGCGCGGATGCGGTCGATCAGGTCGGCGCGCTCGGTCACGGACCCACTCTAGCCGGGCGGACCTAATTAGTTCACTAGTAAATCATCAGTGTACAATCGGAGGAATGACCGCCCTCGACACCGGAACCAGCTCGACAGCCCCCGCCCCCGAGACCGCCGCTCCGCGCCTGCTCGCACAGCCGCCCGCCGTGTGGGCCATCGCCTTCGCGTCGATGATCGCGTTCATGGGGATCGGACTCGTCGGCCCGATCCTCCCCACGGTCGCCGCCACGCTGCACGCCGCTCCCGTCGAGACGTCGTTCCTGTTCACGAGCTATCTCGCCGTCACCGCGTCGGCGATGTTCTTCACCAGCTGGTTGTCGACGCGCATCGGGACGCGCGCGGTCATGATCCTGGGACTCTCCGTGATCGCCGTCGCCGCCGTCGGCTGCGCCCTGTCGCCGACCATCGGCATCCTGATCGCGTGCCGCGCCGTCTGGGGACTCGGCAATGCACTGTTCCTCTCGACCGCGCTCGCCTCGATCGTCTCGGCATCCGGCGGGCGCAGCGAGCACGCGGTCATCTTCTACGAGGCCGCACTCGGCATCGGGCTGGCCGTCGGCCCGCTCGTGGGTGGCCTGCTCGGCGAGATCGGCTGGTTCGCGGCGTTCTGGGGAACCGCATCCCTTCTCGCCGTGGGCGTCGTCGCCCTCCTCACCCTCGTCCGCGACCCGGGGCGCGCCGCTCAGCGCAGCTCGATCGGCGCGCCCTTCCGCGCCTTCGCCGACCGGGGGCTGCTCGCGATCAGCGTCGTCGCGTTCCTCTACAACGCCGGCTTCTTCGTCACCCTGTCCTACACGCCCTACGCCCTCGAGCTGCCGGCGGTCGGGATCGGGCTGGTCATGATGGGGTTCGGCATCGGCCTCGCGATCGCGGGCGTGCTCATCGCCCCGCGACTCACGAAGCGGTACTCGGTCGTCTGGGTCCTGTTCTGGTTCCTCGTCGCGTTCGCCGCGACCCATGTCGCCGCCTCGCTCAGCGCGGGGTCACGTCCTCTGCTCGTCGTCTGCGTGGTGCTCCTGGGCGTCGAGATCGGCGCGGTCAACACGATCCTCACCGAAGCGGCGATGGAGGCGACGACCCTTCCGCGTGCCGTCGCGAGCTCGGCCTACTCCGGATTCCGCTTCTTCGGCGGCGCCATCGGCGCACCCGTCGGCACCGCCCTCGCGGTCTACGGCGTCGGCGCCCCCTATGCGGCCGCTGCGGTGTCGGCCGCGGTCGGCGCAGCGATCCTGTTCGGAGTGCGACGCGTCGTGGGCCGAGCCGACCACAAGGCGGTGCTCAGCGAGCGGACGACCGCCGAGGACCTCACCCTCGGCGAGGCCTGAGCAGGATCAGACGCCGGTCGCCAGCTCACGGGCGCGGGCCAGGGCGGCATCCGTCGCCTGCGAGAACAGGCCGTCGAGGTTGCCCGTCTGCAGGATCCCGATGGCACGCTCGGTCGTGCCCTTGGGGCTCGTCACGCGGCGGCGGAGCTCGGCCGGGTCTTCACCGGTCGCCGCCAGGAGCGCCGTTGCGCCGATGAAGGTCTGCTCCGCCATGAGGCGGGCGTCAGCTTCGTCGAACCCCTTCCCGCGCGCAGCCTCGGTGAGCGCCTCGATCAGCAGGAAGACGTAAGCCGGACCGGACCCCGAGATCGTCGACAGCGCATCGATCTGCGCCTCGGGCACCTCGATGACCACACCGCACGTCTCGAACAGGCGCCGCACGAGTGAGAGGTCCTCAGCGGACGCCGACGAACCGCCGGCGAGCCCGGTGACCGCCTTGCCGACGACGGCGGGCGTGTTCGGCATGGAACGGATGACCGGAATGTCGGGCCCCACGATGGCCTCGAAGGTCTCGATCGTCACTCCTGCCGCCAGACTCACGACGATCGTCCCGGGCCGGAGGGACCCGGCGATCTCGCGCAGAAGGTCGGGCACCATCCCCGGCTTGACCCCGACGAGGACGATGTCGGCGGATGCCGCGGCATCCGTGTTCGCAGACGGGACATCCGCGAGCGCGACGCTCGTGACCGTGTCGAGTCCGTCGAGTTCGCGGGCCTTCGCTGCGGTGCGGTTGGTGACCGTGACGGACGTCGCCCGGTCGGACCGCGCGATGCCCTGAGCGATCGCACCTCCCATCGAACCTGCTCCGAGGATGGCAACGGGCGGAAGGTGGTGCGTCATGAGTCCATCCTGTCATCCAGCTCCTCGGCGCGAACGGAGGACCCCGGCCTATCATCGGCTCATGGCACTCCTCGACGGAATCACGTCCCGCATCATCGACACGGACCGCCTGAGCGTCAACGTTCTCGAACGCGCCGGCGACGACGCCGCAGCCGCGCCCGATCGCACCGTGGTCCTGCTCCACGGATCGCTCTCGTCCGCACTCGCCTGGCAGGAGCTCATGCAGGATCTCCCCGCGGAGTTCCGCGTCGTGGCCGTCGACCTCCGCGGGTTCGGCGGGACGGAACACATGCCCGTCGACGCGAGCCGCGGCATCCGCGATCTGAGCGACGACGTCGCGGCGACGCTCGCACTCATGGACATCGAGGCCCCGCACCTCGTCGGCTGGGACCTCGGCGGAGCCGCCGCCCTGCAGTTCGCCCTCGATCACCCGGTGCGGACGATCCTGCTGGAATCCCCCGTCTCCCCCTACGGCGTCGGCGGGACACGGCTCGACGGCACGCGGCTGACCGACGACGACGCCGGTTGCGGCGGAGGCATGGCGAATGCGGAGTTCGTGAGGCGACTGACGGCGCGCGAGTCCGACGCCGAGTCGCCCACGTCGCCCCGGAGCGTGTTCCGGGCCTCGTTCGTCGCCGAGGGCTTCGAGACCGAGCACGAGGACCTGTGGGTCGAGGCGATGCTCTCGACCTCCACCGCGACCGGGAACTACCCCGGCGACGCGGTCACGAGCCCGCACTGGCCCGGATACGCACCCGGCCGGTTCGGCGTCCTGAACGCACTCGCGCCGTCGAACTTCGACGTCTCCACGATCGTCGACCTCGCCGAGAAGCCCCCGATCCTGTGGGTGCGGGGCGTCCTCGACCCGCTCGTCTCCGACACCTCGTTCTCCGACCCCAACCATTTGGGCGCTCTCGGCATCCTGCCGGACTGGCCGGGCGCCGACATCGCCCCCGCCCAGCCGATGGTGTCGCAGACCCGCGAGGTGCTGCGTCGGTACACGGATGCCGGGGGCACCGCCACGGAACTCGCGCTCCCCGGCGTCGGCCACACGCCTCATCTGGAGCGGCCCGCCGTCTTCCGCCGGGCGCTGCTCGAACTGACCGGGTACATCGGCTCACCGGCATCCCCCGCCCCGCCGACCGAGGCGATCATCCTCAGCTCGTCGGACTGACGCGGGCGCTCAGCGCTTCTGGCCGAAGAAGTCACGCAGCAGCGCCGCCGACTCCGCCGCGCGGACCCCGCCGAGGACCTCGGCGCGGTGCGGCATCCGTCGGTCGCGGAGCAGGTCGTGGACGGAGCCGGCCGCGCCCGCCTTCTCGTCCCATGCACCGAACACGACGCGCCCGACGCGGGTCTGCAGGATCGCGCCGGCGCACATGACGCAGGGCTCGAGCGTGACCACGAGGGTGCAGTCCTCGAGGTTCCAGGACCCGAGAGCGGATGCCGCGGCCCGAAGCGCCACGATCTCCGCGTGCGCGAGCGGATCACCGTCGCGCTCACGCAGATTGCGCCCTTCGCCGACGACCTGGCCGCCCCTGGTCACGACGGCACCGACGGGGACGTCGTCGTGGGCGGGAGCGTCGGCGGCGAGCTCCAGGGCCCGTGTCATCGCCGCATCGTCGGCGGCGGGGACGGGCAGGCTCACGAGGTCAGCGTAGCCCCGGTACCCTGGGCTCATGCGTGTGCATGTCGCCGACCACCCCCTCATCACCCACAAGCTCACGGTGCTGCGCGACAAGCGCACGACATCGCCGGTCTTCCGCCAGTTGACGGAGGAGCTCATCACGCTCCTCGCCTACGAGGCGACTCGCGGCGTCCGCGTCGAGGAGATCGAGATCGACACCCCGGTCACCCGGACGACGGGCCTGAAGATCAGCGAGCCGCGGCCGCTGGTCGTCCCGATCCTGCGCGCCGGACTCGGCATGCTGCAGGGCATGACGACCCTGCTGCCGACCGCCGAGGTCGGCTTCCTCGGTATGGCGCGAAACGAGGAGACCTTCGAGCCGTACACGTACGCCGAGCGCCTTCCCGACGATCTGAGCGACCGTCAGTGCTTCGTACTCGACCCGATGCTCGCCACCGGCGGTTCGCTCGGCGCGGCGATCGACTTCCTCTTCGCGCGCGGCGCGCAGGACGTCACGGCGGTCTGCATCCTCGCAGCCCCCGAGGGTGTCGCGGCGATCGAGAAGCAGGTCGGCGACCGCGATGTCACCCTCGTCCTCGGGGCGCTCGACGAGCGCCTCAACGAGAAGGGGTACATCGTCCCGGGTCTCGGCGACGCGGGCGACCGCCTCTACGGCACGGTCTGAGACGGCACGGTCCGAGGCGGCACCGCCCCCTCGGCTGATGCCGTCCCGACCAGCCGGGCGAACGCGCTGAGACGCGCGACCCCGTCGGGCGTGCGCGGCAGGTCGTCGAGCAAGCCCGTGCTGTAGACGACATAGGCCGTGTGCATCGCACGCGAGACGGCGACGTTGATGCGGTTCTGCAGCAGCAGGAACTCGAGCCCGCGCGGCGCATCGCGACCCGACGACGCCGCGAGCGAGACGACGACGACGGCCGCCTCCTGCCCCTGGAACCGGTCCACCGTCCCGACGCGCACGCCGGGGAACCCCGCCGCGACGAGCGCCTCTTCGACGAGCACCTGCTGCGCGTTGTAGGGCGTGACGACGATGACATCCTCGGGCGCGAGGGGACGGGTGGCGTCGCCGTCGGACCAGGGGGTGCCGCTGAGGTCGCGGACGATCCGGACGACCTCCTCCGCCTCCTCCGGCGACTGGGTCGCGTTGCGCGTGTGGGCGATCGGCACGGGGATCACACCGGCGGGCACGCCCTCGAGCCGCCGGAGCGCCGTGTCGGGGTGGGCCTCGAGCCGGCCCTCGTAGGCGAGCTGCGAGACGGGTTCGGCGACCTCCGGCCGCATCCGTCGCGTGCGGGCGAGGAAGTAGCCGCGATCTGCCGGGATGACTGCATGGTCGTCCATCACCCACGCGAGTGCCGACGTGTCGACGGGCTCGGGGTGGGTGCCCTGGCTGACCTGAGGCAGCTGCTGCGGGTCGCCGAGCAGCAGCAGCCGCTTCGCGGCGGCCGAGACCGCGATGGTCGAGGCGAGCGAGAACTGACCCGCCTCGTCGATGACGAGCAGATCGAGCGAGCGGCGCCCGACCCGTCCGGTGTGGGTGAGGTCCCATGCTGTGCCGCCCACGACGAACCCCGCGGGCTGGGAGTCGATGTAGGCGGCGAGCTGGTTCTTGGCGATGACGGTGAAGCGTTCCTGCCCGGTGGCGGGCCCCTTGGGCGCCTTGGCGACCTGCGCGGCATCCACCCCCGCCTCGACGATCCGGTCGAGCATGTGCTCCACCACGTTGTGCGACTGCGCGACGACGCCGACGCGGAAGCCGCGCTCGCGAACGAGGCGCGCCACGACGTGCGACCCGACGTAGGTCTTGCCCGTCCCCGGAGGGCCCTGCACGGCGAGGTAGCCGTCGGTCGCCTCAGCGAGCGCCGCGGAGATGTCGGCGACGTCGTCGCCGGTGCGCGGCAACGGGGTCTCACGGCGCGGCGGGCGGCGGAGCAGCAGGTCGGTCGCGGGATCGGTCGGCAGTGCCGGCGCCGCGGCCAGCACGGCGTCGGCCCATTCGTCGACGGCGGCTTGCTGGCTGCCTGCTCGCGGTGGCGCGGGCGGCGTGAGCGCGACGGGCAGCTCCTGCCAGGTGAACCCCTGATAGGCGTTCTCCTCGATCACGACGCCGTCGTCGAGGACGTCGACGACGGTGATGGACCGCGCCGCGTGGATCCACCGCGGGCTCGTCTCGATGGGGAACGGCGCCGGCAGCTCGTAGACGGCGTACGGGCTCTGCCCCACGGTCACCCGCGTGCCGGGGGCGAACTCGCCCCGGATCTCGACGACACGGCGGACGGCGGTCAGGCCTTCCGGGCGGTGCCAGTCGGTGAGCACCCGGCAGCGGTCGCGATCGACGACCACGACGTCGCGGGTGTCCTCCCAGACCGACACCGGCTCGCGGAGGCGGAGGAAATGCGTCGCCCAGAAGGTCTTGGCCTCGCGCGGGTAGTAGTCGATCGCCGCCGCCCCGAGTCGGAGCGCCTGCGCGACCGATTCGTCCTCGGCGTCGGCGGCGAACCGGGCGAGCGCATCCGCGCGCGGCGAGGGCTCATAGACGGCTTCGCCGGCGTCGGGCTCCCGCGAGGGCACGAGGTTCGCCTCGCGGGCCCGCTCCACGAGCCAGTCGCGCAGCCGACGCGTCGACACGCAGTCGTAGCGGTTGTAATCGGCGAGGTCGTCGAGGATCATACGCGCGGCCTCGTCATCGCCGGCATCCTGCAATCCGCGAGCCTCGACGTAGCGGACGATCGAGTCGTCCCCGCGCTGCACGTCGCTCGTGCGCACCTCGTCGCCCATGTAGAGCGGTTCGAGCTTCTTGATGGAGTACGACCGCGAGCCGACGCGCAGGGCACGCCGGACGATCGGGTAGAGGTCGACGAACACTCCGTCGCGGAGCAGCCGATCGACGGCCGCTTCGCCTACGCCGTGCCGTGCCGCCATGGCGAGCAGGTGCGTCGGCTCGTACGGCGCGTAGTGGTAGATGTGCAGGCCCGGGTGGGCGCGGCGGCGGACGGCGACGAACTCGAGGAAGTCCTCGAGCGCGCGCTTCTCGTCGGCGAACGAGTGGGCCCACAGCGCGGAGTACTGCTCGGTCTCGTCGACCCAGCCGAACAGGTAATCGATCCCCCACTGCACGGCCGCGCCCTCGGTATAGAGCGGGTCGCCCTCGAAGTCGAAGAACAGGTCGCCGTGGTCGGGTCGCGGCAGTGCCCCCAGGGCCTTGGGGAAGACGACGTCGAACGTCGGGATCGCGGGCCCCGTCCCGGCGGGGGTGTCGTCGACGCCGCCGGCGGGGCTCTCGAGCTGCAGGCGCGCCTGGGTCCGGAGCCCCGAGAACGTGTCCCACGACATCCGAGGAGGAGCGTCGCGGGATGCCGCGAGGTCGTCGATCGTCGTGATTCCCGCCGCGCGGAGGCGGTCGCGTTGGACGGGACGCATGCCGGCGACCAGCAGCAGGTCACGGTAGGAGACGACCTCGAGATCGCACGTCGCGCACCGCCCGCACGCGACGACCCGGAGCTCGCCGCGGTCATCGCCCCACGGGATGGGCTCGCCTGCCGCACCGGCGGCGAGGTCCCGGTCGCCGATGAGCGCGCGGAGGCGCTCGCGTCGCAGTGAGAAGACCGGCAGCAGGTCGCGGACGGCGTGCGTCGACACGGTGCCGTCGCCGAGGAGCAGCTGGACCTCGTCGGAACGCGCGACGCCGAGACGGTCGAGCTGATCGACGTATGCCGCGAGCTGCATGAGAGCCGTGACCCGCGCGTGACGGGCGAGCTTGGTGTCCTGCACGATCCAGCGGCCGTCGTCGCCCCGGACGAGGAAGTCGGCGAATCCGACGAACTCGTCGGTGGCGAACGCCGCCTGGTAGACCACGTGGACATCGGGGTCGGCCAGAGCCGCGTCGGTGGCGGCGACCGCGGCGGCGAGGCCCGCGGCATCCGACGATCGCGTTTCGGGGATCTCGACGACCGCACCCGGATGCGCGTCGCGGTACGCCTCATACACCCGCCGCTCGTGCTGGGTGCCGAGGCGGCCCGCGCGTTCGAGGGTGAGGTCCTCCGGATCGTCGACCGCCGCGATCCGGCCGAGCTTCGCGTCGATCGCCCGCAGCCAGGCGAATTCGCACTCGGCCGCGGCTTTCAGGTCGCTCGCGCTCCAGACGATCCGGCCGTCGTCTTCGATGTATCGCATGATCCCCTCTCGGGAATCGACACTATCCGCGGTCGCCGACACTCTTCCCGAGCATGCCGCGACGCCACCCGTCCATGCGCTGCTGCGCGAACGTCGTCCCGAGCTCGTGGCGCATCTCGGGATGCTCCGCCCAGAACCGGATGGAGGCGTAGATGAGCCACGCGTGGGCGCGGAAGCCGCTGATGTTCAGGTCGAGCAGGACCTCGTCATCGGCGGCTCGGAGTTCGACGGACGGGGTGAAGTCCCCCGTCGTCTCGTCGACGGCCGACACCGTCGGGGCGACGCGCGCGATGCGGGCCCAGTCGATGTCGTCCGTGTCGTCGAGGTAGTAGCGGGTCACGCCCGACGGTCCGATCCCGACGCCGATAGGCAGCCGACCGAAGGATGCCGCGCGCCACGTCGAGACGATCGCGATGCTGCCCGCCAGGAGGACCACGAGAGCCCCCAGGAGCAGCGGGATGAGCCAGATGAGGGCGAGGGCGGCATCCGTCGTCACGGACCGGACGATCGCCCAGACGAACGCCGCGGTCGACACGACGCCCGCCACGGTGAACCACGCGCTCACCCACGACCCGGCACCGCGCTCGCGGAAGAAGTGCACCCACGAGTCGGGAGGGCGCTTCTCCGCTCGCGTCAGGGCGACGGCGTTGAGGAGTTCCGGCATGCCCCGTTCACCGCCGGCGCGCTCGAAGTGGACGCCGAACCCGAGCGTCGCGCCCGCGAAGACGAGCACCCACCACGTCGCGGCACCGACGTTCCCGCCGAGCACCGCGAACGCGAGCGCCGCACCGCTCCCGAGCACGACCAGGCTGTAGATCACGACCGTCCACGGACGGATGCGGGTGGGCGTGCCGACCCGCCAGTCCTTCGGGAGCGGATACGGCGGCGGGAGCGGCGGGTATCCGACGGCACGGGTGGGCACCTGACGATGAAAGCACAGGCTGCCGCACGCGGGCGGGCACCTGACAGACTGGAGCCGTGACCCAGGACCTCCCGTTCGAGAACCCCTACCGGCACGGTTTCGCGCGCGTCGCCGCGTGCACGGTGCCGGTCGCGATCGCCGATCCGGCGACCAACGCCGAGGCGGTCCTGACCAGCGCCCGCGCCTGCCACGACGAGGGTGTGGCCGTCGCCGTCTTCCCCGAACTCTGCCTCTCGGGGTACGCGATCGAGGACCTCGTCATGCAGGACGTCGTGCTCGACGCCGTCCTCACGGCCATCGAGGCGCTCGTCGCGGCATCCGTCGACCTGTCCCCCCTCCTCGTCGTCGGCGCACCGCTGCGCATCCAGAACCGGCTCTACAACTGCGCCGTCGTCATCCACCGCGGGCGCGTGCTCGGCGTCGCGCCCAAGTCCCACCTGCCCACCTACCGCGAGTTCTACGAGTCCCGCTGGTACGCGCGCGGCGACGGCGCGCCCGACACCGTGACGCTTGCGGGCGACGAGGTGCCGGTCGGCACCGACCTGCTCTTCGAGGCGACCGACGTCCCCGGACTCGTCGTCCACGCCGAGATCTGCGAGGACTTCTGGGTGCCGGTGCCGCCGTCCTCGCACGCGGCCCTCGCCGGCGCGACCGTCCTCCTGAACCTCTCGGGCAGCCCGATCACGATCGCCCGCGCCGAGGACCGTCGCGTCCTCGCGCAGTCGCAGTCCTTCCGCTGCCTCGCCGCCTACGTGTACGCCGCCGCCGGCCAGGGCGAGTCGACGAACGACGTCTCGTGGGACGGGCAGACGCTGATCTACGAGAACGGCACGCTCCTCGCCGAGACCGAGCGCTTCCCCGACGGACCGCGGCACGCGATCGCCGACATCGACCTCGATCGCCTCCGTCAGGACCGCCTGCGTCAGGGCACCTTCGAGGACAACGCCCGCAGCGAATCCACCTGGTCGAATCGCATCCTCTTCACGGTCGGGCCCGCGGCATCCGTCTCGGGGCTCCGCCGCCCGCTCGACCGCTTCCCCTTCGTGCCGGACGACCCCGCCCGCCTCGACCTCGACTGTTACGAGGCCTTCAACATCCAGGTGTCAGGTCTCGAGCAGCGCCTCCGCGCGATCGGGCAGCCGAAGCCCGTGATCGGCGTCTCGGGCGGGCTCGACTCGACGCACGCCCTCCTCGTCGTCGCGCGCGCCATGGACCGCATGGGGCGCCCGCGCAGCGACATCCTGGCCTTCACGATGCCGGGCTTCGCGACCGGCGAGCACACGAAGTCGAACGCGATCGCCCTCGCCGAGGCGATCGGCGCGACGATCGAGACGGTCGACATCCGTCCGATGGCGACGGAGCTGCTGGCCGGGCTCGGGCATCCGTTCGCGAAGGGCGAGCCCGTCTACGACGTGACGTTCGAGAACGTGCAGGCCGGCGCCCGCACCGACTTCCTGTTCCGCCTCGCCAACCAGCGCGGCGGCGTGGTCATCGGCACGTCGGACCTGTCGGAGCTCGCCCTCGGCTGGGCGACCTACGGCGTCGGCGACCACATGGCCCACTACGGCGTCAACGCGGGCGTGCCAAAGACGCTCATCCAGCACCTCATCCGCTGGGTGATTGCGCACAGCGACGAGTCGGGCGCGACTCTGACCGACCGTGCGAAGGAGGTGCTCCAGGCCGTCCTCGACACCGAGATCAGCCCCGAGCTCGTACCGGCCGGTCAGGACGGCAAAGTCCAGTCGACCGAGAGCACGATCGGGCCGTACGCCCTGCACGACTTCACGCTCTTCCACGTGCTCCGCTACGGCTTCCGCCCGTCGAAGATCGTCTTCCTCGCCGAGCACGCCTGGTCGGACGCGGAGACCGGAGCGTGGCCTCCGGGCTTCCCCGCCGACGAGCGGTTCGCCTACGACCGCGCGACCATCGTGCGGTGGATGCAGGTCTTCCTGAAGCGCTACTTCGGGTTCGCGCAGTTCAAACGCAGCGCCGTCCCGAACGCGCCGAAGGTGTCGCCCGCCGGCTCACTCTCGCCGCGCGGCGACTGGCGGGCACCGTCCGACGGCAACGCGACGGCGTGGCTCGCGGAGCTCGATGCGGCCTTCCCCGGCGAAGCGTCCTGATCCACGGTGGGATGATGGTTCGGTGAAGCTCCTCGTCGCCGCTCTGGATTCCGAACTCGTCGCCTTCCCCGAGGAGCTCCCCGGCTTCGACCGGCTCGTCACCGGGCCCGGCAAGCTGCAGGCCACGTACGCCCTGACGCGAGCGCTGGACCGCGCGAGCTACGACGAGATCGTGGTCGTCGGCACCGCCGGATCGGTGGATGCCGAGACGGTGGGTGTGCACGAGGTGACCACCGCCCTGCAGCACGACGTGTCGGACGTCGACGGTGTCGCAGGTCAGCACGTCTCGCTGCCGCCGACGGTGTCGATCGCCGGCCGCGAGGGGACGACGATCGCGACGGGCGACCACTTCGTCGACGACGCCGACACGGTCGAGGCGATCCGCGCCCTCGGCGGAACACTCGTCGACATGGAGGCATACGCCTACATCTGGGTGGCCCAGCAGTTCGGTGTGCCGATCCGCATCCTGAAGGCGGTCTCTGACAGCGCGCAGGACGATGCGATCACCGACTGGCGTGACGCCGTCGCGATCTGCAGCGGTCAGCTGCGCGAGCGCATCAGCGAGCTGTACGGCGTCTGACGTCCGCGAGAGGGCTCAGGCGTCCCGGCGGCTGAACAGCGAACGCAGCACGAAGAAGACGATCAGTGCCACGACGGCGACGAGCAGGAGCTTGCCGACGAGGAAGATCGCCTTGAGTGCGATGTCGACGACGATCCACGCGATGATCACCGCGACGACGACGCCGAGGATGGTCCAGATCGTGCCTTTTCTCATGCCTTCAGCCTAAGGGCTGCGCCACGACGTCCTGCCGGACGATGCTGGGGCCTTCGGGGGTCGCCTCGACGACGAGCTGGGCGGGGATCTGCTCCTTCATCGCCTCGACGTGGCTGATGACGCCCACGATACGGCCGCCGGCACGCAGCTCGTCGAGCGTCCGCATCGCGAGCTCGAGTGTCTCGGGGTCGAGCGAGCCGAAGCCCTCGTCGATGAACAGCGTGTCGAGCCGGATGCCGCCGGCACGCGACGTGACCACTTCGGCGAGTCCCAGGGCGAGCGCGAGCGAGGCCAGGAAGGTCTCGCCGCCCGAGAGCGACTGCGGCGAGCGGAGCCGTCCCGTGTGCGCGTCGAGGACCTCGATGGACAGACCGGATGCCGCGCCCCGAGCCTGCTTCGCATCGGAGTGACGCAGGGTGTACCGGCCCGACGACATCTCGGCCAGACGCAGGTTCGCGGCGGCGACGATCTCCTCGAGCTCGGCCGCGAGGACGAAGGTCTCGAGGTCCATCTTCATCGTGTTGGGAGCCCTGCCCGCGACGGTGTCGGCGAGACGCGTGATCGCGGCGGCATCCTCGGCCTGGCTCGCAACGGCGCCCGCGGCGGCGTCGATGCGCTCGACCAGGTCGCGCAGGCCCGTCGCGACGTTGACGGAGTCGGCCTCGGCGGTGATCGCGGCGGAGCGGGCCTCGTCCGCCTCGGCCGCTGCGCGTGCCGCGGCGGCCAGGGCTTCGGGCTCGAGGTGCGCGTCGACGGTCTCGAGTTCGAGCTCGAGAGCGCGCGCCCGCGCGGCGGTGAGGGCGGCGGCATGCTCCTCGACCCGATGCGCGAGTCGGCTCGTCTCGTCGGCCGGCAGCAACGCCGCGACGACGTCGTCGAGGGTCTCGAACACCGTGTCGGCGATGCGCGCGTCGCGGTCGCCCGCTGCGGCGTCCGCCGCCTCTCGACGGGTCTGCTCGTCACGACGGGCTTCGAGCAGACGCGCAGCGAGACGGCGGAGCTCCTCATCGGCGGCGATGCGCGCGGCGACGCTCTCGTGATCGCCGCGCGCCGCCTCGACCGCTCGCCGCGCGGTCTGGAGCGTGCCCTCGACCGTCGCGAGCTCTTCGCGCAGAGCGCCCGCGCGCTCTCGAAGAGCAGCTGTTTCGCGGACGGCGTCGGCCTCGAGCGCGTCGATCTGCTCGGCGTCGCGCGTCAGTTCGTCGACGCGCGAACGCGCCGCCGCAGCGGCCGCGAGCTCGTCGTCGAGGTCGGCCAGGGCGGCAGCCAGGTCGTCGGCCCCATGACCGCCTGCCGTGGCCGCGGCCGTCGTGACGGCTTCTCGCGCTGCGGCGGCCGCCGTCGCGGCATCCTTCTCCGCCGCTGCGGCGTCGTCCCGCGCCTTCTCGGCGGCCGCGAGGTCGTCGTCGGTGACCGGTTCGCTGTCGTGCACGGCCGGACGGGGGTGCGCCGTCGAGCCGCAGACCGCGCACGGTTCACCGTCGACGAGGGATGCCGCGAGCTCGCCCGCGTACCCGCGCAAGCGGCGGCGGAGCAATTCTCCGACGCGAGCTGATGCCGCGGCGGAGGCCGCGTTGGCGTCGACGTACGCGGCGTCGGCGTCGGCCGCGCGGGGAGTCAGTCGCTCGAGCGACCGGGCGGCGTCGAGTCGCGCGGCGAGATCGATGCGCGAGGCGGCGAGGTCATCGTGCCGCCCCGCGATGGCGCGAGCTTCTGCGAGCTGTTTCGCCGCGCGCTGCCTGCGCTCGGGAACGGCCGAGAGCACGGCATCCAGGTCGCGGAGTGCCTCATCGAAGCCGGCCAGCTCGTCGCGGCGACGCTGCTGCGCGTCGCCGAGGGCCGCGGCATCCCGCTCCGCTTCGGCGGCAGCCTGGGCGCGGGCGATGCGGCTCGTGAGATCGTCGACCGTCGCGGCGAGGTCGTCGTCCGGCGAACCGCCCGCGGCGTTCCAGGCGTCCTCTGCGGCACGACGATCCGTCTGCGCCGCGGCCAACACTCCCGCCGCACGCGTCGCGTTCTCGACGGGAGCGCGCAGCGCTTCCGCAGCGCGTGCGCGGTCGAGGCGCCCCCGGAGGGCGTCGATCTCGGCGGACTCGGACTCGCGCGCGGCGAGATCCGTGCGCGCCTTCTCAAGGTCGGCAAGACGCTCCGCGATCTGGACGAGCCGCCGATGCTCGGCGGCCGCCGCCTCGGCCCGGGACGTCGCGACCGCTCGTTCGTTACCGCGGGCGTCGACCCGGTACTCGGCTCGGGCGAGTGCGCGCTCGACGGCGTCCTTACGTCCGAGGACGTCGGATTCGAGGTGCGCGTCGCCCTTATCGGTCCCGTGGAGGTCGTGGGCCGCGACCTCGCGCTCGGCGACCTCGAGGAGTGTGCGCACCCGGGCACCGGTCTCGTCGAGCCGCTTCTGCGCGTCGCGCCGTCGCTCGTCGAGAGCGTCTTTGTACGCCTCGAAGCGCTTGGTCCCGAAGAGGGTGCGAAGCAGCTGCTGGCGTTCAGCGTTGGCCGCGAGCAGGAACCGGGAGAACTTGTTCTGCGCGAGCAGGATGACCTGCTGGAACTGCTGCGCGCTGAGCCCGAGCACCTCGTCGAGGGCGATCCCGACCTCGCGCTGCTTTGCGGCACGTCCGACCCACCGGTCGTCCACCCACTCCTCGAGCTCGGCGCGCGCCGGTTCGAGGGTCAGACCGCCGCCGCGTTTGGCGGGCCGCTCGTATTCGGGCGCGCGCGTCACGCGCCAGCGGGTGCCCCCGACCGTGAACTCGAGGCGCACCTCGGTCGGGTCGGTGAGGAAGCTGTGGTCGCTGCGGAGACGCCGGTCGCCGCCCTCGTAGCGCGGTACCGAGCCGTAGAGGGCGAAGCTGACGCCGTCCAGGATGCTGGATTTGCCGGCGCCCGTGCGCCCCGAGATCAGGAAGAGACCGTCGTCGTCGAACGCGTCGAAGTCGACGACCTGACGCTCGCGGAACGGCCCGAACCCGGTGAGTTCGAGGCGGTGCAGCTTCACGCCATCGCCTCCTGGCGCACGCGCTCGTCGAGCACTTCGTCGATGAGGCCGGCCTCACGCTCGGTCGCCCCCTGCCCTTCGCGCACGTGCTCGAGGAAGGCCTCGACCAACTCGCGGTCGGAGCGTGCCGCGCGGACGCGGTCGACGTAGGTCGCCGTGTCGCCGGTGCGGACCTTGGCAGGCGCATGCACGACCTTCGCGCAGAAGGGGAACCGCTGCTGCAGCCGACGGAGCGGGTCGGCCTCGGGCAGATCGTCGGTGTACTCGACGCACACCCAGGCCTCCGCATGCTCGGCGAGCGCCTCGTCGGCCAGGATCTCGGCGAACGGACCGCGGAGCGTCACGAGGCGACGGGGAACCGGCAGGTCGAGCCACTCGACGCCGGCGAGGCCGTCGGCATCCAGGTCGATGAGCCAGGAGCCGCGGGGCTTGTCGCCCTCGCCGAAGCTGTAGTGCAGAGGGGCGCCGGCGTAGCGGACACTCTCGGACAGACGCTGCCGCCCGTGGATGTGCCCGAGCGCCATGTAGTCGACACCGTCGAAGGTCGACAGCGGCACGACATCGAGACCGCCCTGCTGGATGTCGCGCTCGAGCTGAGGCGTCGGCTCGACGCCCGCGGCGAAGCAGTGCGCGATCGCGACGGAGCGACCGCCGCGGACGGCCAGGTCGTCCCGGACGAGGTCCATCGCGCGGCCGAGGACGGCGGCCTGCGTGCGCACGCCCTCCCACTTGTGCCGCAAGAGCGCCGGCTCGAGGTACGGGATGCCGTAGAAGTGGACCGGCCCGTGAGCGTCGTCGATCGTGAGCGGGGTACCCACGGCATCCGGATCGGTCAGGACGTGGATGCCGTCACGCAGCAGCCCTGCCTGAAAACCCAGCCGCGCGGCGGAGTCGTGGTTGCCGCTCGTGACGACGACCCGCGCGCCGGTGGCGGCGATACCGCGGAGCGTGTCGGAGAGGAGCGTGTAGCAGGCGGCGGCGGGCGTCGCGGAGTCGAAGACGTCGCCTGCGACGATCACCACGTCGACGTCATTCGCGCGGACCTGGGCAGTGAGCTCGTCGAGCACGCCGCGAAGGGCATCGAGCGTGGAGTGACCGTGGAAGGTCCGCCCGATGTGCCAGTCGGAGGTGTGCAGGATGCGCATGCTCACACGCTAGATCGAGGCTCCGACATCGCCGTCCAGGCGTGCCGGGGCGGGGTCACTCCGAGATCGGCGAGGTGACTCCGCGGCGGCGCGTGGCGACCAGATCGACGACGGAGACGAGCGTTGCGAGGGCGAGGAAGACACCCACCGCGATCATCCCGTACGCGTACGCGTCGTGGAAGATCGCGAGCGACTCGAGTCCGGCATCCGATTCGCGGTAGATGGTCGCGTAGAACAGCGACAGTCCGATCGCCGTGCCCACGGCGGTGCCGACGCGCTGACCGAGCTGACCGACCGAGCCCGCGAGCCCGCCTTCGCGGACGGCGATCTCGGAGAGGGTGAGGGTCTGGTTCGGCGACACGACGAACCCGCCGCCGGCACCCGCGACCAGGAGTGCCGCGGCCATGCCGTAGGCGACCGTCTCGGGAGGCATCGTGTACGCGACGATGGTCAGGGCCACGACGCTGACGAGCACTGTCGCGAGTCCGATCGTCACGAGCTGCCGGCCGAACCGGGCGACGAGGAGCCCGCCGTAGTACGACGTCACAGCGCTCGCGACGGCGAAGCCGATCGAGACCATGCCCGCGAACACCGGCTCGAGGCCGACGCCGACCTGCAGGAACAACGTCCCCAGCAGGAACATCGGCGGGATCGCGGTGAAGTACGCCACCACGACGAACGTCCCGTTGCGGAACGAGGGGATCCGGAACATCCGGAACGGGATGAGGGGTTGGCGACCGGATGCCGCGTACCGCTTCTCCCACCAGAAGAACGCCGCCGCGAACAGGACGAACACGATGAGCAGCCACCAGCGGTTCGGGTCGTCGTCGGGCGACCCGGTGGTGAACAGGAACGGCCACATGAGCGACATGATCATGAGCGCGAACAGCACGATGCCGACGGGGTCGAGCTGGAGGGGACGCCCACTCGCTTTTCGCGTCTGCGGCAGCAGCCAGATGACTCCGGCCAGGACCAGCAGACACAGCGGCACGTTGAACCAGAAGATCCCGCGCCAGCCGTCCGTCTCGCCGCCGATCGCGATCATGAGTCCACCGAGAGTGGGACCGAACGCCGTCGCGATGCCGATCGTCGCCCCGAACAGGCCGAAGGCGCGTCCGCGCTCCTTGCCCGTGAACAGCTGCTGGATCGTGCCCATGACCTGGGGCATCTGGATGCCGGCGGCGATGCCCTGCACGAGGCGTGCCGCGAGCAGCACCTCGACCGTCGGAGCGAGCGCGCAGAGGGCGCTCGTGAGGGTGAACAGGCTGAGGCCGATGACGAAGAGCGTCTTGCGCGAACGCTGATCGCCGAGGCGACCGAACGGCACGAGGCAGAGGCCGAACGTCAGGATGTACCCCGACACCACGAGCTGCAGCTGCGTCGAGGTCGCCCCCAGCGATGCTTCGATCGCCGGCAGACCGACGTTGATCTTGCTGAGGTCGAGGATCGTGAACGCCGCGACCGAGACGCACACCCAGAAGGCTCGCCAGCGCTGCGAAGAGGACAGGGGGATGCTGGCGGTTACCGGTGATGTCATGACCGTCCCACGCTACCGGCCGTGCGGCATCCGAGGGCGAGAGACCTCAGTCGGCCCGGCGATCCGCCTGCTCGTCGGTGAGGACGTCGGGGTCGAGGCCCGCCTGGATCTCCGCGCTCTCGACGAAGGCATCCGACGCCGGCTCGGGCGCAGGCGCCCCTTCACCGCGACCGCGGTCGGCCTCGTCCTGCGCTTCCTTCTGTTCGTTCGTGGTCGGGACCTCGCGCTCCATGGCACTCTCCTCTGATCGATGCCTGCCAGTGTGCGCGTCGCGTCGAACGTCGGACACGGGCTTGACCGCTCCGAACGGGCAGACTACGAACGAGGGCGACAGAAAGATCGAAAGGGGACCGGATGTCGGGACACGGCCGTGACACCGCGGGTGGGCCCTTCGTGGTCACCCTCGTCGTGGATCTCCCGATCACGAAACCCGATGCCCTGGAGACGATCGCCTTCGCCTGCGACGGGATCGTCGAGCATGCCCGCACCGCCTACCCTCGCGTGAGCCTCTCCCCCGGCGCGTGGGCGGAGGTGCAGATCCCCAAGTTCGCCGATCCGCCGCCGCTCGCGATCGACGTCTGCTCCGACGAGTCGACGGAAGTCGCACGCGCGGCTGCCGATCGGCTGAAGGGCGCACTGGAGAAGCTGGGCTGGCGGATCCGCGATCCCCGTCCCGGTGAATCCTGAGCAGTCAGGCCGTTCGACGCTCCTGCAGCAGCGACTCGTGCCCCGGGTTCGCTTCGAACCAGTCGGCGACGTACCAGCAGACCGGGATGACGCGACGGTCACCGCGGCGCTCGAGGTCGGACACGGCCCGCTTCACGAGCTCGCCCGCATAGCCCGATCCGCGGAAGGTCGGGATCGTGTACGCCCGCGTCAGGGCGACAGTCCGGCCGTCGTCGTTGTAATCGAGGACGCTGACGAGGTCCTTGCCGCGCTGCAATGTGTAACGCGCGGCATCCTTCTCGTCGGTGAAGATCAGGTCGCTCATGCGTTCACGCTACGCCGGTCTCTCGCGAGCGGGGACGCTGGGCCGCGGATTGAGCAATCTGTCACATTCCGTCATGCAGACCGCGCCACGCCGGGGCGGTTTGACACATCACGACGCGGTTCGTCATAATCGGCCACATGACTGACTTCGCACGCACTCTGTCCGCCCGGGAGGCGAACGGAACTGCCGGCATCATGATGCCGCAGCGTGCTGTCATGTGTTGCCGAATGTGTCGCTGACACGGTGATCCCCGCCGGGTCGCGCCGCCGTTTCTGAACACGGCGAGTCCGACCCCCGAGGCTCCGGAACTTCCGCCCACAACGCGGATGCCGGGCGTCTCGCACATCGGCCTAAGTGAGGCCATCCGCGCAACACTCCCGAACCCGCCGCCGCACCCCGGGTTCCCCCTCTGAAGGACATCGCCATGTCGACCTCCGCACTCCTCTCCGCACCCGCCGCCCCCCGTCACCTCCGCGCCGTCGAAGACATCGCCGCAGCTCAGCCCGCAGCACCCCGGCCTGCCGCCTCGGGTCTGCCCGCCGGCACCGCTCCCCGGGGCTTCGCCCTCTACGTCGGCCTCGACGAGCTGAAAGCCGCCGCCGACGGCGTCAGCCTCTCCGTCATCGTCGACGCCCTCCGCCGCACCATCGCGGAGCTCGCCCCGTCCGCCGAGACCCACGCGACCGTCGCCCTCGCTCCCGTCGGCGCCGGCGGTCGCGACGTGGACGTCGTCCGCCTGGCCCTTCACGAGCCGGCCGCCGTCGCCCGCACCAAGCCCGAGGAACCGCTCGACGAGCACGTCCCCGGTGGCGTCACGATCGACATCTCTCGCCGCCGCGTACACATCGACGGCGAGAGCGCCGCACTCACGTTCAAGGAGTTCGAACTCCTGCAGTACCTCGTCCTCCGCGAGGGCCGCACCATCGAGCGCACCGAGCTCGTCTCGTCGCTGTGGAGCCACACCGACGGCGACGACGCTCCCGGCGAGCGGACGATCGACGTCCACGTCCGCCGGCTGCGCTCCAAGCTCGGCCGCTACGAGGACATCGTCCGCACGGTGCGCGGCATCGGCTACCGCTTCGACCGGCACGCCGACGTCGTGATCCGCTACGGCCACGGCACCCCCTCGCCCGACCGTTTCTGATCAGGCCGCTGTCGGCGCCCGGACGTAGGGTGTCGGCATGAGGTCGGGACTGCGCGAACGTATGCCGCATCCGTCGCCGTCCTCGCACCTGACGCCGCTCGAGGCGGAGTACCGCCCGGCCGTTCCCACCGACGTGGCGGGCGCGATCCGGTATCAGCAGCGCGGAGCGCACGACCCGTCGCAGACCACGGCGGACGGCGTCATCTGGCGGGCGACCCGTACTCCCGAGGGGCTCGCGACGATCGCGATCCGCCCGGGTCTGCGAACGGTCCGGGCGGCCGCCTGGGGACCGGGTGCCGCGTGGACACTCGACCAGCTGCCGCGGCTGTGCGGCGCGGACGACGACCCCGGCGACTTCGATGCGTCTCGGCATCCGCTCATCGCGGCGACCCACCACCGGCGGCCCGACCTGCGGATCGGGGCGACCGACCTCGTCTTCGACGCGCTCGTCAGCAGCGTCTTCGAGCAGAAGGTCACGGGGCTGCAGGCGTTCGGGGCGTGGCGATGGATCCTGACGCACTACGGCGAGGCTGCGCCCGGGCCGACTCCTCGACCGATGTACGCGCCGCCCGCCGACTGGCGGATGATCCCGAGCTGGTCATGGCATCGGGCCGGACTCGAGCCGCCGCAGTCGCGCACGATCGTCGACGCCGCGCGGCGCCGTCCGTCGATCGAGCGGGCCGCTCTCGCCGCGCCGACCGGGGACGATCGCGACCGCGTGTTCACGAGCCTGCCGGGCGTGGGGATCTGGACGAGCGCCGAGACCCGCATCCGCGCCTTCGGCGACGCGGACGCCGTGAGCTTCGGCGATTATCACGTGGCCCACCAGGTCGGCTACGCGCTGACCGGCTCACGCGTCGACGACGACGGGATGCGGGAACTCCTCGAGCCGTGGAAAGGCCAGCGGCAGCGCGTCATCCGCCTCATCGGGGCGAGCGGGGTCGTCGAGCCCCGACGGGGGCCGCGGCTGGCGCCCGAGGATCACCGCGCGCGCTGAGTCAGCCGGCCCGCAGGTGTGCGAGCGCGGCGAGCGCCTCGGCGAGGTGGTCGAGCACGGCGATGTGACCGGCATCCGGCACCCGCTGCAAGAGAACGTGCGGAAGGCCGTCGGCGAGCGCCGTCCCGTGGGCCGGCGGGATCACCCGGTCGAGGCCGCCCTGCACGACGATCACGGGCACCGCGATGTCGGAGAGCGCGAAGCCCCACGGCCGGGTGAAGGCGAGGTCATCGTCGACGAGGCCGTCCGACCCCCACTCGGCGGATGCCGCGACGTCCGCCCCGAGCGAGGCCCAGGTGGACTCGAGCGCACGGTAGTCCGCGTCGACGAAGCTCGACGGGTCGAACTCCTCGACCTCGAGGTGCGCGGTTCGAGCCTCGACGCCCTTCGCCGCGGCCTGGAGACCCCCGGGGTCGGCCATCCCCGCGAACCAGGTCGGATCGTCGGGGTCGAAGGGGGCGATACCGGCGAGCGTCACGACCCCCGAGACACGGTCGGACACCGCGGCGACGCCGAGCGCGTGGGGACCGCCGCCGGAAGCGCCGACCGAGATGACGTCCCGGAGGTCGAGCGCCTCCAGCACGGGGACGAGACCGTCCGCGACGTCGCGGACGGTGCGGCCGAGGTGCCGGGGCGCGCCGCCGTAGGCGGGTCGGGCGACCGAGACCACGTCGAGTCCCGCGGCGGCGGCCGCCTCGGCGACCGGCGGGAGGATGGCACCGGTCTGCGGCGAGCCGTGATGCCACAGCAGAACGGGTCGCTCCGCTCCCGGGTGGGCCACGCTGGCGTGGACGACATGATCCTGCAGATCGGGGTGCTCGAGCCTCATCCGCGCCACGCTAACGCGACTCGGGCCCGCGCGCGAGACCTAGGCTGATCGCATGGCGCAGCAACGGCAGCGGGGACGCGGATTCTGGGTGCTGGGCACCGTGCTGCTGTTCGCCGGCGGCATCCTGTTCGGACTCGTCCTGCAGAACGTGTGGATCGGACTCGTCCTCGCCGCCGCCATCTCGATCGGCTGGCTCATCGCCTACGAGTCGCGCCGAGGCCGGAACCAGGGCATTTACGACCGCGACGACGACGGCGCAGAGCTCTGACCCCCCGATGAGCTGAGGCTCACGGGGCGGCGTCTGTCACTCGCGGTCCGTCGCCCGGTCGCGATCGCGGAAGCCGTCGCGCACACCGCGGCGGACAGCGAAATAGGTGACGTAGGACCACACCGCGAGGAGTGTCACGGCGAGAACGGCGCCGGTGAGCGGATCCATATCCGTCCTCAGGCTCCCGCGTCCGGCCGGTCTCGATGCAGAGCGTCGGCGGCGCCGCGCCGGGCGCCGAGCCTCACGACCCAGAAGAGCGCGAAGACGACGAGCGCGACGAGCGCGAGCACCGCGAGCAAGATGAGGAGGTGCCAGCCCAGGAGTCCGCCCATGACGCCAGGATGCCATACCTCCGCACCCGGCCGGGCGCGAGTACGGATGACGGTGGGCTCAGGCGTGCGCTGCCGCGGCCGCCCCGCGGTCGCGGTGCAGGGTGAACGCGAACGCCACCCCGCCGCTGATCGTGATCGCGATCCCCGTCGCGATGCCGTACCCGGAAGCATCGTCGAAGTTGCCGGCGGCGAGCGACATGCTCGTGGCGTCGATGACGGGTGCGGTGACGGCGACGAGCGTCACGAGGAAGCCCTGCACGACAGCGCCGGTGGACATCGCACCGACGAACGCGGCGGCGAGCGTCAGGAGCGGGATGACGGAGATGCTCACGAAAGCGAACAACGGCGGCAGCAGCCCCAGACTCGCCAGGAGGGCGAGACCAGCGCCACTCAGACCGATGGCCATCACCCACACCGTCCAGGTCGCTCGACTCATGGCGCCCAACTTACTGGTCGGCCACCACTTCTGCTGTGAAGCCGGCAGAGTTCTCGAGCCAGCCTGCGTAGTGCTCCGAGCCTCCGGCATGCGGATAGCGGTCCTGATACAGCGGTCGCCACCCGTGTGGTTCAGCACGCGCCATGATGTCGTCTACACGACGCGCACTGGAGGACGCGTCGCGCGGCCCCGCACCGAGGGTCAGTAATACACCGCCAGGCGTCCGCGGGGCCCGTCGACGACGTCGACGGGGGTGTCGAAGATCTCGGTGAGAACGTCGGTGCGAATGATCTCTTCGGGGGTCCCGAAGGCCGCGACCCGACCGTCCTTCATGGCGCACACCCGGTCGGCGTAGTGCCCCGCGAAGTTGATGTCGTGCAGGACCACGACGATCGTCCGACCCAATTCGGTGGCGGCGCGATGGAGGTGGCGCATCATCTGCACGGCGTGCTGGATGTCGAGGTTGTTGAGCGGCTCGTCGAGCAGCACGTACTCGGTGTCCTGGGCGAGCACCATCGCGACGTAGGCCCGCTGGCGCTGCCCGCCCGAGAGCTCGTCGAGATACCGGCCCTCGAGCCCGCGCAGGTCGAGGAAGTCGATCGAGCGGTCGATGATCCGCTCGTCCTCCCCCGTGAGCCGGCCCTGCGAGTGCGGGTAGCGGCCGAATCCCACGAGCTGCCGCACGGTCAGCCGGGTGACGAAGTGGTTCTCCTGGCGGAGGATCGCGACGACCTTCGCGAGCTCGCGGGACCTTGTCGCGGTGACGTCGTGACCGCCGACCGAGATCGATCCCGCGTCGGCGGTCAGCAGACGCCCGATCATCGTGAGGAGCGTCGACTTGCCGGCGCCGTTCGGCCCGATGAGCGCGGTGATCCCGCCCGCGGGCAGGTCGAGCGTCACCGGTCCGATCGCGACCTCGGTGCTGTAGCGCTTCTCGACGGCGGTGAGCGAGATCACAGGCGTCCCTTTCGGAGGAGGTGAACGAGGAAGAGGGTGCCGCCGACGATCTCGACGATGATGCCCACCGAACCCGCGGCGTAGAACACGTGCTTCAGCACGACGTACGCACCGCCCAGCACGACGAACCCGACGAGCGCCGACAGCGCGAACATGCGCCGGTGATCGAAGGTGTCGGCGAACTGGTAGGTCAGCATCGCGACGAGGAACCCGAAGAACGTCATCGGCCCGATCAGCGAGGTCGACACCGCCATCAGGACCGACACCAGCAGCAGCGCGAGGATCGTGTCGCGCCGCTGCGACGACCCGAGGCTCAACGCGACCTCGCGCCCGAGGCCCAGCACGTTGAGCCGGCCGGATGCCGCGATCAGCAACCCGGCCGCGACCACCACGAGCGGGATCGCGATCGGCAGGTAGGTGCCGTCCGCGTTCGCCACACTGCCGATGAGCCGGGCGGTGAGCAGGTCGAACTCGGTGGGCGTCAGCATCCGCTGCAGGAAAGTCGAGAACGCGGCCAGCGCACCTCCGAGGATGATGCCCACCAGCAGCATGATCTGCACGTTCGCGTAGCGGCCCGACAACAGCCATCCATAGAGGGCGCCCGAGAAAGCGAGCATCGCGAGGACCTGCAGCAGGTACGGCCCGGGCCCTTGCACGAGCAGGGCGCCGGCCGCGCCGAAGAAGAAGATCGCCGCCGTCGAGATGGCGGTGTAGAGCGACTCGAAGCCCATGATCGACGGCGTCACGATGCGGTTGCCGGTGACGGTCTGGAAGGTGATCGTGGCGATGCCCTGGCACACAGCGACGATCGCGATGACGATGACGCTCGTCACGCGCAGCTGGGCGATGCGCCAGAAGCCGTCACTGCCGACGGGGGCCGGGTTGTCCCAGAGCAGGATGCCGGCCGCCACCGCCACCGCGACGACACCGAGCACCGCGACGGTCACCGCGTACCGGCGCGCACGCAGCGCCGTCGGGAAGGCGCCCGACAGCGCGACCGTGTCAGCCACGACGTCGCTGCCGCAACAGGAGGGCGATGAACACGACCGCGCCGACCATGGCGAGGATGAGCGAGACCGGCACATCGAACGGCGCGTTGACGACGCGGGCGAGGATGTCGCACACGGTGATGAGGGCGATGCCGCCGAGCGCGACCCACGGCAGGTTCGACCGCAGGTCGTCGCCGCGGATGAGGGAGACCACGTTCGGGACGATGAGGCCGAGGAACGGCAGGTTGCCGACCACGACCGTCACGACGCCGGCGGCGAGGGCGATGAGCACCGTGCCGACGAGGACCACGCGCTCGTAGTTCAGCCCGACGTTCGTGGCGACGTCCTGCCCGAGGCCGGCGATGGTGAAGCGGTCGGCGACGAGGAAGACGGCGATCACGACGACGAGCACGATCCAGAGCGGCTCGTACTGGCCGCGGAGCACCGAGGTGAACGACCCGGTGAACCAGATCGCCATGCTCTGGAGCATGTTCGTCGACAGGGCGATGAACGTCGATACGGCGCCCACGACGGCGCCCAGCATCATCCCGACGATCGGCACGATGATCGACGAGGTCAGCATCACCCGTCGCAGGAACAGGAAGAACAGCATGGTTCCCACGAACGCCATCCCGACCGCGCCGATCATGCGGACGATGAGCGGGGCATCGGGCACGAGGAGCATCACCAGCAGCAGTCCGAGCCCCGCCCATTCGGTGGTGCCGGTGGTCGTGGGCTCGACGAAACGGTTCTGCGTCAGCAGCTGCATGACGAGGCCGCACATCGCGAGCGCGGCTCCGGCGAGGACGAGCCCGACGGTGCGCGGGATGCGGGTGATCGCGAACATCTCCGCGCCGTCCGGCTGCCCGACAACGTCGTAGACGCCGACGAAGAGGGAGAGCACCACCAGCCCCCCGACGACGGCGACGCCGACGACGAGGGGCCAGGTGAACAGGCGCCCGCGGGAGCGGCGGCTCCCGGCAGGCGCCTGGACGACAGCGGTCATCAGCTCTCGAGCGCGTCAGCCAGGTCGCTGAAGAACTGGGTGTACGTCTCGATGCCCTCGTTGAGGTAGGTGCCCTGCGGCATGTAGACGATGTTGCCCTCCTCGACGGCGGTCACGTTCTGCAGCGCCTCCGACTCGGCGATGAGGTCGTTCGCCGGCGTGTAGGCCTCGTCGGTGTTGACGCTGACCGCGGCATCCCGGTCCATCACGAGGATCCAGTCCGGATTGGACGAAGCGACCGCCTCGACCGAGATGTCGTCGCCCTGGTGGTCGGTGGACCCGTCGGACTCCAGCGCCGGGGTCAGCCCGAGGATGTCGTACACCGGGCCGAGGGTGCGGCCGGTGGTGGGAGCCGCGTAGTTGATCTCGCCGCCGGAGGTGATGACTCCCATGACGGTCTCGCTGTCGTCGTACGCGGCCTTCACGCGTTCGATGGACTCCTCGAAGTCGGCGACGAGGGCGGCGGCTTCGTCCTGCTTGCCGAAGATCTCGCCGAGACCCGTCACCTGGCGGATGAGCTCCTGGTCGAGCGGCTCGCCCTCGCGCGGGTCGAGCTCGACGATCGTGGCGTCGGGCACGAGCGTCTCGAAGTCGCCGTAGTAGCCCGAGAAGCGCTGCCCGTTGACGATCAGGTCGGGGTCGGCGGCGACGACGGCCTCGAGGTCGGGCTCGTTGTGGTTGCCGAGGTTCGCGACCTCGGGGTCGTCCTTGAACGAGAGGCCGTCGGGGAAGATGTCGAGCGGTGCGCCGACGACCGGCACACCCCAGGAGTCGAGCATCGAGATGGTGCGGTTGTCGGTCGCGACGACGCGCTGCGGCGGCGAGGTGACGGTCTGCTCGCCGTGGTTGTCCTCGACGGTGACCGTCGTCGTCTCGGCCTCGGCCGCCGGCTCGACGTCGGGCGCCGCGCCGGCGCATCCGGCGAGGGTGAGGACCGCGAGAGCGACCAGCGGGGTCGCGGTCAGGGGGCGGATGCTGCGCATGTGACTGCTCCTGTCGTCGGAGGCGCAGGCGCGTATGAGCGCGCTGGCGCGTCCGTTCGGAAGGGGATGCCGGGGGATCCTCGGCTTAATTAGGTTAGCCTTACCTGTGTGAGCTTCGTCAAATCCGCCCCCTCCTTCCGGCTGGAACGCCAGCCGCTCGACCTCCGCTTCCGCCGCGCTGTGCTCGCGGCCCGCACCTGGGAGACCCCGACGTACGTGCGGGTGCGGCTCGAGGGCGACGACCTGCGCGGCTTCACCTCGCTCGGCAGCGACGACCACATGCGCCTGTTCTTCCCCGGCGACGGGGTCGACGACCTCGACGCGATGCGACAGGCACCCAGCCGCGAGTACACCCCGCTGGCCTGGGACGCCGAGGCGGGCTGGCTCGACGTCGAGTTCGCCGTCCACGGTGACCAGGGCGTCGCCGCTCCCTGGGCGGCATCCGCTCCCCTGGGCTCGATGATCGGCGTCGGCGGACCGCGCGGGTCAATGGTGGTCACCGGACGCCCCGACGGATGGTTCCTCGCGGGCGACGAGACCGCCGTGCCGGCGATCCGGCGGTTCGCCGGACTCATGGACGACGCGGCGGTCGGCCGCATCCTGATCGAGGTGACGGATGCCGCGCACGAGCTGCCCGTCGTCACTCCTCCGGGTGTCGGTGTCTCGTTCGTGCACCGCGGCGCTGCGTTTCCCGGTACCGTCCTGGCCGAGGCGCTGGACGGTCTCCCCGCATCGGAACGCCCGGACGGCGACGTGTTCGGGTTCGTCGCGGCCGAGCAGGGCATCGTGAAGTCCGGTCGGCGCCTGCTGCTCGAGCGGTGGGCCCTGGCATCCGATCAGGTCGTCGTGAAGGGCTACTGGAAGAGCGGCGAGGCCGAGTACCACGCACCCCACTGACCACGGCCCTAGGGTGAGCGTGTGCCCATCGACCTCGCGCTCGACCTCGACGAGGACCCCGACCTCGCCGACGCGATCCTGGTGCGGGTGAATGCGGAGATCGACGGGCATCCGCATCCGCTCATCGTCGACACGGGGGGCGCACGCAGCGGCCTACCGAGGGGCGCGCTGACCGACGCGCTGGAACGGCTCGCGCCGCGTCACGGCGGAGGCGGCGGGGTGTTCTCGCGGAACGGGTCGATCGAGCGCGTCGCGGCGCGGACGCTTCGGATCGGCGACCTGGTCGTCAAACCGGCGGTCTTCGACGTGGAGGCGCACCCGGACGCGCCGCCAATCCTGGGGCTCGATGTCCTCCGCCACCACCGACTCGATTTCCGTTTCGACGAGGCGCGACTCGTGCTCGACGACGACTCCCCCGTCGACGAGGAGCGATCCCTCGTGCAGTCCTCCCGCGCGCATCCCTACGTCGACGTCGCGTGGGCGGGCGGGACGTGGCCGGCGATCTGGGATTCGGGGGCGAGCATCTCGGTCGTCGACCGCGGTGTCGTCTCGCGGCATCCCGAGCGCTTCGCCGCCGCGGGCGAGGCGAGCGGTACCGACTCGTCCGGCGTCACGAACAAGACCCCGCTCGTCGTCCTGCCCGACATGAGTATCGGGGGACGAAGGTTCGCGCCATCGGTCGCGGCAGTCGCCGATCTCGCCGGTCTCGCACGTGAGGATGACCCGCCGTTCGAGCTCATCCTCGGGATGCCCGTGCTCCGCCACGCGAGCTGGGCGATCCACCTCCGAGACGGCTGGTGGGGCTACCTCGCCTGACCCCGCTCATGCCGCCACCCTGCCCCAGCCGGAGGCCCGCCGCTCGGGCTTCGTTGACGCGACACGCCCGGGCGGCTACCGTTGCAGGGCTGTGCCGACCGGCACGGCGATACCCCGGAGGATGCCATGACCACGCAACGGCGTGATCTGCTCCAGCGGAATAGGACCCAGGTCCCGTTCCGCTACCAGCCGCACCCTCCGGCGCGCGCCGTCTGACGCCATCACCGTCCGTCGCCCCGCACCGCACAGGTCCGGGGCGTCTTTTCGTGTGTTCCTCTCCGCACGAAGGGCTCCCGGGCCCTCCACGAAGGAAAGGAACCATGGAGAAGCTCTCGAACAGGCTGATGTCCTGGGCGAGCATCATCGATGAGAAGACCGTCGAACAGGCTCGCACCTCGTCACGGATGCCGTTCATCTACCCGCACCTGGCGCTCATGCCGGATGCGCACCTCGGCAAGGGGGCGACCGTCGGATCGGTCATCCCGACGCTGGGCGCCATCATGCCGGCTGCCGTCGGCGTCGACATCGGATGCGGCATGATCGCTGTCCGGACGCAGTTCACGAAGACGCAGCTCGTCGAGCATGACCTGACGGCACTGCGACAGCAGATCGAGCGGGCGGTCCCGTTGTCGGCGGGCCACGCCAACCGGAAGATCGTCGCGACCGCCGAACCGCGCGTCGCCGAGCTGGAGGAGCTCGCGGCGAAGACCGGGTTCGACCCGGCGTCCTACGCGGGCCATTGGCGGCTTCAGCTCGGTTCGCTCGGCTCGGGCAACCACTTCATCGAGATATCGGTCGACGAGACGGATGCGGTGTGGATGTTCCTGCACTCGGGTTCACGGGGTGTCGGCAACAAGATCGCCACGCATCACATCGCCGTCGCGCAGCGGCTGGCGACGCAGTGGTGGATCGACCTGCCCGACCGGGACCTCGCCTACCTCGTGGAGGGCACCGACGAGTTCTGGACCTACATCCGGGAGCTGCGGTGGGCCCAGCACTTCGCCCTCCTGAACCGGGAGGAGATGATGGACCGGGTCGCCCGGCAGCTGTCGGAAGTGATGGGTGAGGACGTCGTCGAGCAGGAGCGGATCAACTGCCACCACAACTTCACCGAGCGCGAGAAGCACTTCGGCAAGGAGGTATGGGTGTCGAGGAAGGGTGCGATCCAGGCGGACAAGGGGCGACCCGGCCTCATCCCGGGATCGATGGGCACGGCCTCGTACGTTGTCTCCGGACTCGGCAACCCGGTCTCGCTCAACTCCTCCCCTCACGGTGCAGGGCGCGAGTACTCGCGGTCCGCGGCGCGGCGCACCTTCACGCACGAGCAGCTGCGGGAGGCGATGGCGGGCATCGAGTTCCGGGACACGGACGCGTTCATCGACGAGATCCCGCAGGCCTATAAGCCGATCGACCGGGTCATGGCCGATGCCGGCGACCTCGTCGAGATCCGGCACACGCTGCGCCAGCTCGTGAACGTGAAGGGCGACTAGCCCCGGGCGGGTGCGGCATCCAATACCTGAGCGAGGAGCGCTACGACGGTTCGCACGGTTCGGTTTCCGTACCGCACATCAACGCGTTCAGGGGCACCACCAGCTCGTGGGTCGTTCCGCCCGCTGAGTAGCGGATGTTGACTCCCTTCCACCCCCCACCCTCGGGTCCGGTCGCCTCGAACCCGATGACGATCTGTTGCACAGCTCCGAGGGAGCCGCAGGCGTAGGTGAACGCAGCGCCTTCGGCATCCACCAGCGTCACGTCGCCTGAGAGTGGAGGCGGGTATCCAGTTGCGGAGATTATCGCCCCTTCCGACGACGGGGCGGAGAGCACCAGCGGCGGGAGACCGATGACGCTTCCCACCTTTTTAACCGGCTCGACCGCGATGATTTTCGCGCTCACACCGTCCACCATGCACACGTCCACCCCGAACACGGTTCTCGGCTCACCCTTCGTCCACCAGGAGACGCCAGTCACCCAATCCGGCTCCGTGACGTCGGACGCGTCCTCGACGCCGACTCTCATCGGCTGAGATTCCTCAGGGACCACCTTCCCCTCCGTGCATCCGGCGAGCGCCGCCAACATCACGCCGCACATCACAACGACGCCACGCTTCATGTGGCCGCGGCAATCATTTGTTCTTGCCGTCGTTACCACAGCGCTGGAATCCTGCCTTCTGCCTCGGCGCCGAAACTTACATCTCCTCGTGCGTGTCGGGGTCGCCGTCCCAGAGCCGTCCGCGCTCGAGGGCGGAGATCGCAGCGACCTCGTCGTCCGTCAGCGAGAACCCGAACACGTCGGCGTTCTCGGCCTGACGGGCGGGGTCGGCGGACTTGGGGATCGGCGTGGTGCCCAGCTGCACGTGCCAGCGGAGCACGACCTGCGTCGGCGTGACGCCGTGCGCCGCGGCGGCGTCGGACACGACCTGCTCGCTCAGCAGCTCCGAACGCCGCGCGAGCGGGCTCCAGCTCTCGGTGCGGATGCCCTGGGATGCGTGGAACGCCCGCAGGTGCGCCTGCGGGAAGTACGGGTGCAGCTCGACCTGGTTGACCGCCGGGACGACACCGGTCGCCTCGATGATCCGGGCGAGCATCGGCTCGGTGAAGTTCGAGACGCCGACCGATCCGACGCGCCCCTCCTTCTGCAGGTCGACCATCGCGCGATACGTGTCGACGTACTTGTCGACGCTGGGGTTCGGCCAGTGGATGAGGTACAGATCGATGCGGTCGAGGCCGAGGCGCTCGAGCGAACCCTCGGCGCTCCGGCGGGTCTCGTCGTAGCCGTGGTCGCGACCGGGCACCTTCGTCGTGACGATCAGCTCATCTCGGATGCCGCTCTGCCGAACGGCCTCGCCGACCTCGCGCTCGTTCTCGTAGTTCACCGCGGAGTCGAGCAGTCGGTAACCGCCCTCGACGGCGGCGACGATCGACGCGACACCGTCCTCGCCGCGCAGGTTATACGTACCGAGACCGAGCTCCGGGAAGGCGGTGCCGTCGTTCAGGGAGACCGTGGGAATCGTGACCATGCCCTCACGCTACGCCCCGAAGGCGCTCGCCCGCCCGCGGCAACAGGTCGGCCAGGTCGTCGGGGGTGTCGAGGTCCCAACGCAGGCCCGAGGTGGCCCGCACCGGCAGGGGCCGACACCCGAGGGCGACGTGCCGGGCGAAGGAGTCCGGGCCGTACGACGACGCCCACGGCACACCCGCCCGAGCAGTGACGAGGGTCGAGCCGGTGCCGGCGGCATCCGGGATCACCGCCCGGGACACGCTCGCGGCCATCGCCAACGCAGCCGACAGCTCCGCCGGAGCGAGCGCGGCGAGGTCGGCGGGAACAGCCGCGCGCTGACGCCGCAGACCCACCCGAGCGGATGCCGAGGCCAGGGCGGCGTCGATCCCCACCGCTTCGCGCTCCCGGATGAGCTCCACGCCGCCGGGCAGGAGCGACGCGAGCGCCGCGTCGGCGGTGACGACGAGCACGCGGGCGACCCCGGCGGTGCGGGTCACGACGTCGACGGTGTCGAGCGCGAGCGCCCGCGCGATGTCGCCCCGGCGGGCGTCCACGCCGAGGCGGGACTTCGCCGCCGCGAACGGTTTGACGGGGATCATCACCGCCCAGCCGTGGCCGCTCACCCGAACCGCTTCCGGAGGCGCGGCAGGATGTCGTCGGCGTAGCGCTGCAGGAACGCGCCCTGGTCGTGGCCGGGATCGTGGAAGACGAGGTGCCGGAACCCCATGTCGACGTAGGCCGCGATCCGCTCGACGTGCTCGTCGGGGTCGTCCGACACGATGAACCGCGACGCAGCCCGCTCGATCGGCAGCGCCGCTGCGCGGCGCTGCATCTCGCGGGGGTCGTGGATGCCCATCTTCTCCTCGGCCGACAGCGCGAGCGGCGCCCAGAAGCGGGTGCGCTCGCGCCCCGTCGCGAGATCGGGGTGGTACGAGACCTTCACCTCGATCATCCGGTCGACCTCGTCGGCGCGCTCCGCTTTGCCCTCGCCCTCGGCGACCGCGGGCAGGAGCGTGTCGGTGTAGAGCGCGGGGTCCTTGCCGCTCGTCGTGATGAACCCGTCGCCGATGCGGCCCGCGAGACGCGCGGCCGCCGGGCCCGCGGCGCCGATGTACACCGGCACCGGCTCGTCGGGCCGGTCGTAGACGGTGGCGTCCTCGACCCGCCAGAACGACCCCTCGAACGTGACCCGCTCGTGGTCCCACAGCTCGCGCATCAGGGCGATCGACTCCTTCAGTCGCTGGAACCGCACCGGCGGCTCGGGCCACTCGAGGCCCAGCGTCACCTCGTTGAGCGCCTCGCCGGTGCCGACCCCGAGGATCACACGGCCCGGGTTCATCACCGCGAGGGTCGCGATCGCCTGGGCGACGACCGCCGGGTGGTAGCGGAACGTGGGCGTCAGCACCGAGGTGCCGATGAGGATGCGGGAGGTCCGCGCACCGAGCGCGCCGAGCCACGGCAACGCGGCCGGAGCGTGCCCACCGTCGTGCATCCACGGTTGGAAGTGGTCGGAGATGAAGACGCTGTCGAATCCGGCAGCCTCCGCCGCGACCGCGTTCTCCAGCAGCTCGACCGGGCCGAACTGTTCCGCCGAGGCTTTGTATCCGAACCGGATCGGAGTGGTCATCGTGCTCCTCCTGTCAGCGCGGACCGCTCGGTCCGCGTCACCGCGGTGCGCGCCGCGTCGTCCATCGCCGCCGCCATATCGGCGACGGTCCCCGGCCACAGCACACCGACACCGCCGGAGCGCTCGTCGAGATACCAGCTGTCGCACCCACCGAGCCACGCTGTGCCCGACGCGCGCGCGGCGACCTCCGCCGTCGCGCGGGCCTCGGCATCCGTGTCGACGCGGACGACGCCGCCCCCGCCGATCACCCGTCGGACGAACTCCGCCTGTCGCTCGAGGACGAGCAGAGACGAGGCATGCGGCAGCGCCGAGTGCGGCCCGTTGAGCACGAAGAGGTTGGGGAAGCCGGCGACCATCGTCGAGGCCACCGCCCTCATGCCTCGCGCCCAGTGCTCGGCGAGCGTGCGGCCGTCCTCACCGCGCACGAGCCGCGCGTACGGCTGGTGCGTCGTCTCGAACCCGGTCGCCAGCACGATGCGGTCGATGCCGTCATGGGCGACGCCGGAGGCCCCGATGAGCCGGCGCCCCTCGACCGCCGCGAGCGCCGACGATTCGAGGGTCACGGCGCCGCCGGCGACCGCGGGATAGAACGCGTCCGAGAGGACGACGCGCTTGCAGCCGAACGGATACGACGGCGTCAGGGCACGGCGCATCGCCCGATCGGGCACGTTCGCCGCGAGGTGCGCGAGAGCGGCCCGACGGGCACGAGCGGATGCCGCACCCCGGCCGGACCGCGCGGCGAACCGTTCGCCGTCGCCCGCGGCGAGGGCGCGCCGCTCACGCGCGATGGCACCGGGCGCCGCGAACCGTACGGCGTCGAGGGCGTCGTAGGTGCGGCCGCCGCGCGGGAGAACCCAGGCCGGCGAACGCTGGAACAGCGTCACCTCGGCGCCGGCGCGCACGAGCTCCGGGACGAGCTGGGCGGCGCTCGATCCGGTGCCGACGACGGCGAGACGCCTGCCGGCGACGGGCTCAGCCGAATCCCACCGCGCGGTGTGCGCGACGCTTCCGGGGAACGAGACGAGACCTGGGATGCGAGGGATGCGCGGCTCGGACAGACGCCCGCACCCGAGCACGAGCACGTCGGCCGTGTCGGGGCCGTCACCCGAGAACGACAGGCGCCACCGATCGGCGGTCGGGTCCCAGGCGGCATCCGTCAACGCCGTCCCGAAGCGGATCGCGCCGCGCAGTCCCTCGCGATCGACGACGTCGTCGAGGTAGGCGGCGATCTCGGGACCGGGGGCGAACTCGGACGACCAGCCCGGGTTCGGGTGGCGTTCGAGGCTGTAGAGGTGGGCGGGCACGTCGCACGCGACGCCGGGGTAGACGTTCTCGCGCCACGTGCCCCCGACCCGATCGGCCCGCTCGACCACGAGGACGTCGTGACCGGCGTCACGCAGCTCGACCGCCGCGGCGATGCCCGCGAAACCGGCACCCACGACGACGACCTCGACGTGACCCGTCATGCGGCCACCTCGACGGGCGTGCCGTACGCCGTCGTGCGCTCGCGCACCCGGCGCCGCAGCGACGCGGCGAGACGCGCGGCGTCGGCGAACGGCAGCTCGAGCCCCTGCTCGACGCCCGCATCGGGGCGGACCCTGCCGTCGAGCAGCGTGCCGCCGAGGTCGTCGCCGCCGCTGCGCAGCAACTCTGCCGTGACGGCGCGGCCGTGCCGCGTCCACGGAATCTGGATGTGACGGATGCCGTCGTTCAGGACCAGGCGGGAGACAGCCACCATCGCACGGTGCTCGTCGAGAGCGGACCGGTCGGCGACGGTGGACGAGTGGCCGGGCAGCGGAATGGGGACGAACTCGGTGAACCCGCCGGTCTCGTCGTGCAGGTCGCGGAGGCGCAGCAGGTGCGCGATGCGGTCGGCGGCGGACTCGACGTGGCCGTAGAAGAGGACGGAGCTCGTGCGCAGCCCGAGCGCATGCTCGGCCCGGACGATCTCGAGCCACCGGTCGACCTCGAGATCGTCGGGTGCGATGCGTCGCCGCACGTCGTCGTCGAGGATCTTCACGCCGGTGCCGGGCATCGTGCCGACACCCGCATCCCGGAGTGCGCCGATCGCCGCCGAGATCCCCACACCGCTGCGGTCCGCGAGGTCGGCGACGTCCTGCGGGCGGAACGCGTGCAGGTGCAGCGACGGCGCTGCAGCGCGCACGGCGCCCACGAGGTCGAGGTAGAGGGCGGGGTCTTCGGCCGGGTCGAGACGCCCCTGCACGCAGAGCTCGCTCGCCCCGAGGGCCGCGGCATCCCGGGCGATTTCTCGGGCGTCGCCGAGTCCGAAGAAACCGGGGCCAACCGGGGTGCGACGGAGCCCGGTCGAGGCCAGATTGCGATTCACGACGATGCTGACCGTGTCGCCGATCGTCGTCCGCCGCACGTCGTCCGCCGTGCGGACGAGACGTTCGAGGTCGTCGCCGGTCGCGGCGAGCAGGCGTTCCCAGTCCCCCGCATCCAGGTCGCGCGGCGTCGAGGCCGCTGTGTCGAGGAGCGCGATGCTGGGGACGCGCCGACGCGGTGCGACCGCAGCACTCCTGGCGAGACCCGTGATCGGGTCCGCGAGCGCCGCGACAGCACCGTGCAGCGACGGGTCGATCCACGTGTCGCGGCCCTGCACGAACTCGGGATGCGCCGTGAGCCGCTCGACCAGCTCGAAGCCGGCCGCGGCGGTGTGGGCGGCGAGGTCGTCGAGGTGCGGCCACGGCCGCTCGGGGTTGACGTGATCGGCGGTCAGCGGCGAAACCCCACCCCAGTCGTCGACGCCCGCGGCGAGGAGCGCAGCGAGCTCGGCCGGGTCGGAGAGGTTCGGCGGTGCCTGGATGCGCATGCGCGGTCCGAGGACGAGGCGCGCGACGGCGATCGCCGCGAGGTACGCGTCACGGTCGGCATCCGGGGCACCGTGCATCGCGGTGCTCGGCTTCGCTCGGAAGTTCTGCACGATCACCTCCTGCAGGTGACCGTGCCGGGCGTGCGCGTCGCGGAGTGCGAAGAGCGAGGCGGCGCGATCGGCGACGGTCTCGCCGATGCCGACCAGGATGCCGGTGGTGAAGGGCACGCGGGCACGCCCAGCATCCTCGATCACGGCGGCACGCACCGCCGGGTCTTTGTCGGGCGACCCGTAGTGGGCGGCGCCGGGCGTCTCGAACAGCGCGCGCGAGGTGGTCTCGAGCATCATGCCCATCGACGGGGACACCGGGCGGAGCGCCGCCAGCTCGCCGGGGGTCATGACCCCCGGGTTCGCGTGGGCGAGGAGCCCCGTCTCGGCCGTCACGAGCCGCGCGGCGTGCGCGACGTAGTCGATCGTCGAAGCGAAGCCGTGCGCGTCGAGCCACGCCCGCGCTTCGGGCCAGCGCTCCTCGGGGCGGTCACCGAGGGTGAGGAGCGCCTCCTTGCAGCCCTGCGCGGCACCCGCCCGGGCGATGCGCAGGATCTGCGCGTCGTCGAGGTACGCGGGAGCGCCCTTGCGGAGCAGCTGCGCCGGGGTGTCGACGAACGCGCAGTAGTGGCACCGGTCACGGCAGAGCGTCGTCAGCGGCAGGAAGACCTTGCGCGAATACGTGATGACGCCGGGTCGCCCCGCCGCGACGAGACCCGCATCGCGAACGGATGCCGCGCGCACGAGGAGCGCGTCGAGGCCCGGTCCGGTCGCGGCGAGCAGGCGCTCGGCCTCGGCCGGGTCGATGAGGGTGTCGTCGGGGTGGGGCATGGGCGGATCTCTCAGTCGTGCTGCGGGAAGCCGAGGTTCAGGCCGCCGTGCGACGGGTCGAGCCAGCGGGAGGTGACGGCCTTCTCACGGGTGAAGAACGAGAAGCCCTGCGGCCCGTACGCCTTCGCGTCGCCGAACAGCGACGCCTTCCAGCCGCCGAACGAGTGGTACGCGACGGGCACGGGGATCGGGACGTTCACCCCGACCATGCCGACGCTCACCTCGCGCTGGAACCGGCGCGCGGCGCCGCCGTCGTTCGTGAAGATCGCGGTGCCGTTGCCGTACGGGCTCGCCTCGATGAGGCCGAGGCCCTCCTCGTAGCCGCTCACACGGACCACCGAGAGGACCGGGCCGAAGATCTCGTCGGTGTAGACCGCGGAGGTCGTGGGCACCTTGTCGATGAGGGTCGGACCGAGCCAGAAGCCGTCACCCTCGGCATCCGGAACCACGTCGCGGCCGTCGACGACGATCTCGGCGCCGTCGGCTGCCGCCACGTCGAGGTAGCCGGCCACCTTGTCGCGGTGCTCGCGGGTGATGAGCGGGCCCATGTCGCAGCCGCGCGTGCCGTCACCGGTGCGGAGCGTCGCGACGCGCTCCGCGATCTTCGCGACCAGGGCGTCGGCGATCGATTCGGTGGCGAGCAGCACCGAGACGGCCATGCAGCGCTCCCCCGCCGAGCCGAAGCCCGCGTTGACGGCGGCATCGGCGGCGAGGTCGAGGTCGGCATCCGGGAGCACCAGCATGTGGTTCTTCGCGCCGCCGAGGGCCTGCACGCGCTTGCCCTCAGCGCTCGCGCGCTCGTAGATGTAACGGGCGATGGGGGTCGACCCGACGAAGGAGATCGCCCCGACGGTCGGGTGGTCGAGGAGCGCGTCGACGGCCTCTTTGTCGCCATGGACGACGTTCAAGACGCCCGCGGGGAGGCCCGCCTCGGCGAGGGCTCGGGCGATCCAGTCCGCCGCGGTCGGGTCCTTCTCGCTCGGCTTCAGGACGACGGCATTGCCGGCGACGAGCGCGATCGGCAGGAACCACAGCGGCACCATCGCGGGGAAGTTGAAGGGGCTGATGACCCCGACGACGCCGACGGGCTGCTTCAGCGTGTAGACATCGACACCCGTCGAGACGTTGTCGGAGTAGTCGCCCTTGAGGAGATGCCCCGAGCCGCAGGCGAACTCGACGACCTCGAGACCGCGGGCGATCTCGCCGAGCGCGTCGGAGAGGACCTTGCCGTGCTCGGCGGTGAGGATCGCGGCGAGCTCGCCCTTGCGGGCGTTCAGGATCTCGCGGAACGAGAACATGACGCCCTGCCGCTTCGCGATGCTGGCATCGCGCCAGGCCGGCAACGCGGCGGCAGCGCGTTCGACAGCCGCGTCGACATCGGCGGTGCTCGCGAGGCGCACGCGCCCGGTGACGCGGCCGGTGGCGGGGTTGTGGATCGGACTCGTGCGGTCCGCGTCGCCGCTCCAGGCGGCGCCGCCCACCCAGTGCTCGAGCACGGGTGCGTCGGTGTGGTCGGTCATGGTTCCTCCGGGGATGTGCGGGTCAGAGCGCGGCGAAGGCCGCGTCGTAGATGTCGAGGGCGCGCCGGACCTCGTCGTCGGTGACGACGCAGGGCGGGACGACGTGGATGCGGTTGTCGGCGGCGAACGGCAGGAGCCCTCGCGCCATGAGGTCCTTCTTCAACGCCCCGATCACCGCAGGGGCGACGGGTTCGCGGGTGACGGGGTCGGCGACGAGCTCGAGCGCCCAGAACACGCCCTCCCCGCGCACCTCACCGATGATCGAGTGCTTGGCGGCCAGCGCGTGCAGGCCGGGTCCGAGGACGTCCTCACCGATCCGGCGCGCGTTGTCGACGATGCCTTCTGCCCGCATCGCGTCGAGCGCGGCGACCACGGATGCCGCGGCCAGCGGATGCCCCGAATAGGTCAGCCCGCCGGGGAACACCCGCTCGTCGAACGTCGCCGCGATCTCGTCGGAGATGATCACGCCGCCGATCGGGACGTAGCCGGAGTTCACCCCCTTCGCGAAGGTGATCAGGTCGGGGACGACGTCGTGGCCCTCGAACGCGAACCAGCGGCCGGTGCGACCGAAGCCGCTCATCACCTCGTCGAGGATCAGGACGATGCCGAACTCGTCGGCGAGACGACGGACGCCGGCGAGGTAGCCGGGCGGCGGGATCATGATGCCCGCCGTCCCCGGCACCGACTCCAGCAGGATCGCGGCGATCGAGGTCGGCCCCTCCGCCTCGATGACCCGGCGCAGGTGGTGCAGAGCGCGCTCGCACTCCTCTTCGGGCGTCGACGCCCAGAACTCGGAGCGGTACAGGTACGGGCCGAAGAAGTGCACGTGCCCACGCGCGTACTCGTTCGGGATGCGACGCCAGTCCCCCGTCGCGACGATCGCCGCGCCCGTGTTGCCGTGGTAGCTCCGGTAGCGCGACAGGACCTTGTCGCGCCCCGTGTGCAGTCGGGCCATGCGGATCGCGTTCTCGTTCGCGTCCGCACCGCCGTTGGTGAAGAACACCTTCGAGAATCCGTCGGGGGCGAGATCCGCGATGCGCTGCGCGGCCTCGCCGCGGACGAGGTTCGCCGTCGACGGCGCGACCGTGGTGAGGACCTCGGCCTGCGCCTGGATGGCCCCGATGACGGCGGGATGCTGGTGGCCGATGTTGACGTTCACGAGCTGACTCGAGAAATCCAGCAGCCGGGTGCCGGCGTGGTCCCAGACGGTCGAGCCGAGCCCGCCGGCGAGCGGGAACGGGTCGATCAGGGCCTGCGCGGACCACGAGTGGAAGACGTGCGCGCGGTCGAGTTCGCGGGTGCGGATGTCGAGGTCGTCGGAAACCATCGGATGCTCCAGAGGTCGGGGACGGTCCCGGGACGCGGGGCGCGCCCCGGGACCGTCATGGTGATGCGGTTACTTTCCGCCCTCGGTGAGGGTGACGTCTATCGGCGTGTACGCCCCGTCGACGCTGACCCCCTCCTCCTTGAGCTCTGCGAGTGCCTTCTCGATGTACTCGTTCGAGAACGCGGATGCCGGCGGCTCCTCGGTGATCAGGTGCATGCCGTCCTGGTTGACAGCGGCGATCGCCCCGTCGACGGTCTGGTCCCAGGCATCCTGTTCGATGGTCCCGAAGGGAACGTCGGTCCAGATGAGCTTGTTGACCTCGTTGAGCTGCCACAGCTGGTGGGTGGCGCCGATCGGGAAGGCTGCCTCGGCGGTGGAGGCGATGTCCCACACCGTGTCGGCGGACTTATCGACGTTGTCCCGCGCGTAGAGCCAGCCCTTGGTGATGGCCTTGAGGAAGCGGACTGCCGCGTCGGCGTACGCCGGGTCGTCGGCCAGGCGCTCCGTGTCGGCCCAGATGGCGTCCTGCAGCATGGCGCCCTTGGTGTCCTCGTACGAGACGACGTCGAGGTCGTCCATCGTGTAGAGCTTGCCGGTGTCGGGGTTGACGACCTCGAGAACCTGAGCGAGCTCGTTGTAGGTCATGGCCTGCGCGGCATCCACATCACCGTCGAGCAGGGCGTTCATCGAGAAGTCCTGGGTGACAACGGAGACCGTGGTCGAGTCGAGATCATCCGCGGCCATCGCCGCGAAGATCTCCCACTCGTTGCCACTGCCCCACGATCCGATGCGCTTGCCCTCGAAGTCGGCGACGCTCGTGACGCCGTCGCCCTTCCACGAGACCTGCGTCGTGCCGGAGCGCTGGAAGACCTGCGCGATGTCGGTCAGTTCGACGCCGGACGATTCGATCGTCCCGAGGACCTTCGGCACCCAGGCGACGGCGAAGTCGACGTCGCCGGCGATGAGGGCATCCTGCGGGACGATGTCTCCGCCGGACGGGACGATCTCGACGTTGTCGAAGCCCTCATCCTCGAAATAGCCCATCTCCTGGGCGACGTAGTAGCCCGCGAACTGCGCCTGGGGCAGCCACTGCAGCTGCAGCTTGATGTCGGTGATCGGCGTGAAGTCCTCATTGCCGTCGGCGGGGGTGGTGCTCGTCGTGCCCGCGCACGCGGACAGGGCGAGTGCGCCGGCGGTCACGGTCGCGATGACCGCCAACCGGCGTCGGGTGCTGTGACGCATGGTGTTCCTTTCGGGTTCGGATGGTGCGGGTGGTGCGGTGGAGCGGGCCGGTCCGACGGGCGTCAGATCGGCCTCCGCCTGGTCACGGCACGCTCGAGGAGCACGGTGACGAGGAAGAAGACGAGACCCACCGCGATCGCGGCGGCGACGTACGTCCAGGCGACGGCCGCATTGCCGGTCTTGGCGTAGCTGGAGATCGCGGTACCGAGGCCATCGGTGGGACCGCCGAAGTACTCGGCGACGAGCGCCGAGATGACGGCGATCGAGCTCGCGATCCGAACGCCCGTGACGAGGTAGGGGACGGCCACGGGGAGCGTCAGCTTGCGGAACTGCTGGCCTCCCGTCGCGGCGTAGGCGAGGAACAGGTCGCGCTGCACGGGGCGCGACTGCCGGAGTCCCCGGAGCACGTTGACGAAGACCGGGACGAACGCCGCGATGGCGGCGACCACCTGGCGCCCGGTCTGCGCCGACGCGCCGAGCATCGTGTTCAGGAGCGGCGTCAGAGCGACGATCGGGACCACCGCGATCGCGGCGACGAGCGGGGTGAGCATGCCGTCGACGGGCCGCAGCCACGCCGCGAGCGCCGCCAGCAGCACGCCGAAGACCGTGCCGAGCACGAGTCCGACGAGGGTGTTCCCGCCCGTGACGAGGATGTCCTCGCCGACGACCCCGGCGATGCCCGTCGCGGTCTCGGCGACGTCGAGGGGCGCGGGGATCAGCGAGAGGCGTCCGATCTTGACGCCCGACAGCACCTGCCACGCGAGGAGCAGCAGGATGCCGGTGGCCACCGGCGCAGCGATGCGCGAGATCCGCTCCGTCGTCGTCACCGCGCTCACCGCTCGTTCGCGCGGGCGACGGGGGCGCCGTGGAGCGCTTCGCGCACTTCGGTCACCTTCTGGAAGAACTCCGGCGACTCCCGCAGCAGGTCGGGACGCTCGACGCCGAAGGGGACGTCGACGATCTCGGTGATCCGGCCCGGCCGGGGCGACATGACGACGACCCGGTCCGAGAGGTAGACCGCCTCGGGGATCGAGTGGGTGACGAACACGACGGCGGCCCCCGTCTCGCCCGCGATGCGGGTGAGCTCGGTCTGCATCCGCTCGCGGGTCATCTCGTCGAGTGCGCCGAAGGGCTCGTCCATGAGGAGGAGCCGCGGGCGGGTCGCGAGGGAGCGGGCGATCGCAACGCGCTGCTGCATGCCGCCGGAGAGTTCGTCGGGGTAGCGCGCGCCGAAGTCGGTGAGCCCGACCATCTCGGCGAGTTCGGCGGCGCGGGCACGACGCTCACGGGCGGCCACGCCATGCAGTTCGAGGGGCAGCACGATGTTCTCGAGCACCGTCCGCCAGGGCAGGAGCCCGGACTGCTGGAAGGCGATGCCGTAATCCTGGTCGAGTCGCGCCTGCTTCGGGCTCTTGCCGAACACCTCGAGCGTTCCGGTCGTGGGCTGGTCGAGGTCGGCGACGAGGCGCATGAGGGTGGACTTGCCGCATCCGGACGGGCCGATGAGCGACACGAACTCCCCTGCGGCGATGTCGAGGTCGACGTCACTGAGGGCCTGCACTCCGGGGGTGCGTCGGCCGCCGAAGGTGCGGCCGACGCCGGTGGCGCGGACGGCGATCTCGCTCATGCGATGGTTCCTCTCGGGTGGGGGTGGACGGTCATGCGGATGCCTCTCCTCGCCGGTACCGGCGAAGACCGCCGCCGAGGAGCGCCACGACGCCGGCGACGACGAGACCGAGCAGCACGGCGCCGAAGATCGGCCCCCACGGCAGGGCGGGGTCGGCCGAGGCGGACTGCGCGGTTTGCAGCAGCATCCGTCCCAACCCGCCCCGCATGCCGATGGAGACCTCCGCGACCACGACGCCGACGACGGCGTTCGCCGCGGCGAGACGGATGGCGGGCATCAGGTAGGGAACGGCGGACGGGAACCGCAACCGCCGCAGCGTCTGCCCGTATCCGGCGGCATAACTGCGCATGAGGTCGAGGTGGATGGTGTCGGGAGAGGAGAGCCCTCGGAGGGCTCCGATCGAGACGGGGAAGAAGGCGAGGTACGAGGCGATGACCGCGACCGACAGCCACTGCGGCCACGGCACCACCCCGGCCCGGTCGATCTGCGACCCGATTCGCGCCACCAGCGGTGCGAACGCGATGAGGGGGACGGTCTGCGACACGACGGTCCACGGCAGGAGGCCGCGTTCGGCGACGCGCCAGCGCTGCATGAGAAGCGCGAAGGCGATCCCGACCGCGACGCCGATGATCCAGCCGACCACCGCGATGCCGAGGGTCACGAGGCCCGCTCCGGCGACGGCGACCCACAGCGGCGGGGTGCTGGCTCCACTCAGCGGATCGAAGAGCCGCCCGATCATGTCGGCCACGTGCGGCATGGCGCGATCGTTCGTGCGGGGCAGGATGCGGAGGCCGTCCTCGCCGCCGATCACGACGCCGTTGACGGGACCGAGCCACTTGTAGGCCTCCCACAGCACGACGAGCGCGACGACGCCGACGACGCCCCACCCTCCGGCAGCTGCGGACCGGCGGATCATGACTTGGCCGTGATGTGGTCGGAGAGGGCGGGGATCACGGTCTCGCCGTAGACCCGCATCGTCTCCTCCTTGTTGTCGTGCTGGAGGTATCCGGCGAACTGGGTCACGCCGATGGCGCGCAGCTGCTCGAGCTTGGCGATGTGGTCTTCGGCGGTGCCGAGCAGGCAGAACCGGTCGACGATCTCGTCGGGCACGAAGTCGACGTGGTCGTTGTCGCTCTTGCCGTGCGAGTTGTAGTCGTACCCCGTGCGGCCGGCGATGTAGTCGGTGAGCGCCTGCGGCACGTCGCCGTCGGTGCCGTACTTCGAGACGATGTCGGCGACGTGGTTGCCCACCATCCCGCCGAACCAGCGGCACTGGTCGCGCATGTGCTCCCAGTCGTCGCCGATGTACATGGGGGCGGCGACGCAGAACGCGATCGAATCGGGGTCGCGCCCGGCGGCCTCGGCGGCATCCCGCACCACTTTGATCATCCAGGCGGCGATGTCGACGTCGGCCAGCTGCAGGATGAACCCGTCGCCGACCTCGCCGGTGAGTTTCAGGGCCAACGGGCCGTACGCGGCGACCCAGACGTCGAGCTCGGACCCCCGGCTCCACGGGAACTGCAGCGTCGCGCCCTTGTATTCGACGGCGCGCGAGTTGCCGAGTTCACGGATCACGTGGATCGATTCACGGAGCTCCCGCATCGTGACGGGCTTGCCGTTGGTGACGCGCACCGCCGAGTCGCCGCGGCCGATTCCGCAGATCGTGCGGTTGCCGTACATCTCGTTGAGGGTCGCGAAGACGGATGCCGTGACGGTCCAGTCGCGGGTCGCGGGGTTCGTGACGAACGGCCCCACGGTGATCCGCTTGGTGGCGTTGAGGATCGCCGAGTGGATGACGTAGGGCTCCTCCCACAGGAGGTGCGAGTCGAATGTCCAGACGTGGCTGAACCCGTGGGCCTCGGCGAGCGTGGACAGCTGCACGGTGCGCGAGGCGGGCGGGTTCGTCTGCAGGACGACGCCGAAGTCCATGTCGGCTCCCTTTCGGTGGAGGTCGGGTCAGATGAGGTACTGGCTGAGGCCGCGTTTGACGAACCGGCCGTCGCCCTTGCGGCCGAGGTAGGCGCCGTCGTCGACGATGACCTTGCCGCGCGAGAGCACGGTGTCGACGTGCCCGTCGATCTCGAACCCCTCCCACGCGGAGTGGTCCATGTTCATGTGGTGGGTCTTGTCGTAGCCGATCGAGGTGTGCCCGTTCGGGTCGTAGACGACCACGTCGGCGTCAGCGCCGGGGGCGATGACGCCCTTCTTGCCGTACATGCCGAACATGCGCGCGGGGGTCGTGCTGGTGAGCTCCACCCACCGCTCGAGGGTGATCTCGCCCGTGACGACGCCCTGGTACATGAGGTCGATGCGGTGCTCGACAGAGCCGATGCCGTTCGGGATGGCGCGGAAGTCGCCGCGGCCGAGCTCCTTCTGGTCCTTCATGCAGAACGGGCAGTGGTCGGTCGAGACCATCTGCAGGTCGTTCGTGCGGAGGGCCTGCCACATGTGGTCCTGGTGACCCTCGGCGCGGGAGCGGAGCGGCGTGGAGCAGACGTACTTGGCCCCCTCGAACGATCCCCACTCCTCGCTCTTCGCACCGAGGTGCTCTTCGAGCGAGAGGTAGAGGTACTGCGGGCAGGTCTCGCCGAACACGTTCTGCCCCTTGTCGCGCGCCCAGGCGAGCTGCTCGACGGCCTGCTTCGCGCTCACGTGCACGATGTAGAGCGGGGCACCGGTGATGTTCGAGAGCATGATCGCGCGGTGCGTCGCCTCTTCCTCGGCCTGCCACACGCGGGCCTTGCCGTGGAAGAACGGGTCGGTGTTGCCGGCGCGCACGAGCTGCTCGGCGAGGACGTCGATGACGGGACCGTTCTCGGCGTGCATCATCGTGAGGAGCCCCGTGTCGGCCGAGATCTGCATGGCTTTGAGGATCTGCGCGTCGTCGGCGTAGAAGACCCCCGGGTAGGCCATGAACATCTTGAAGCTCGTGATGCCCTCGTCGATCAGGGTCGGGAGCGCCGCGAGCGAGTGCTCGTCGACGCCGCCGATGATCTGGTGGAACCCGTAGTCCACCGCGCACTCCCCCGCCGCGAGCGCGTGCCAGGCGGCGAGGCCGTCCTCGACCCGCTCGCCCTGGCGCTGCACGGCGAAGTCGACGATCGTGGTCGTCCCGCCCCAGGCGGCGGCGCGGGTGCCGGTCTCGAAGGTGTCGGATGCCGAGGTGCCGCCGAACGGCAGCTGCATGTGGGTGTGCGCGTCGATGCCGCCGGGGATGACGTATTTGCCGGTCGCGTCGATGACGGTGTCGACGGCCGCGGCGATGTCATGACCGAGGACGGTCGAGCCCGGGGTCAGCACGGCGACGATCGTCTCGCCGTCGATGAGCACGTCGGCGGGGCCGCGTCCGGTCGAGGAGACGACGGTGCCGCCGGTGATGAGGGTGGTGGGCATGGTTCCTCCGTCCTTACGGGGCGACGATCTCGGCGTAGGAGTCGGGCCGGCGGTCGCGGTAGAACTGCCAGTCGTCGCGCATCTCTTGGACGAGGTCCATGTCGAGGTCGCGGATGAGGATCTCCTCGTCGGTGCCCGAGCCGAGCTCGCCGACGTAGTTGCCGCGCGGGTCGACGATCTGGCTGGTCCCGTAGAAGGTGACCGCCTCGTCGCCGTACTCGTTGTCTTCGCGGCCGACCCGGTTGGGGGCGAGGACGAAGTAGCCGTTCGCCACCGCCGCCGCGGGCTGCTCGACCTCCCAGAGGCGGTTCGACAGGCCGGGCTTGGTCGCGTTCGGGTTGAACGCGAGGTGCGCACCGTTGAGGCCGAGTTCTCGCCACGCCTCGGGGAAGTGCCGGTCGTAGCAGATGATGACGCCGACCTTCCCGACCGCGGTGTCGAAGACGGGGTAGCCGAGGTTTCCCGGCCGGAAGTAGAACTTCTCCCAGAACTTCTCGACGTGGGGGATGTGGTGCTTGCGGTAGGAGCCCAGGATCGTACCGTCGGCATCCACCACCACCGCCGTGTTGTAGTACACCCCGGTCTGCGCCTCTTCGTAGATCGGCAGGACCATGACCATGCTCAGTTCCTTCGCGAGCGCCGCGAAGCGTTGCACGATCGGGCCGTCGACCGGCTCGGCGTAGCGGTAGTACTTCTTCTCCTGAGTGATGCCGAAGTAGGGACCGTAGAACAGCTCTTGGAAGCAGATGACCTGGGCGCCCTGCGCCGCGGCCTCCCGCGCGAACTGCTCGTGCTTGTCGAGCATCGACTCCTTGTCGCCGGTCCACGTCGTCTGCGTGATCGCCGCTCTCACCGTTGTCATCTCGGATTCCCTTCCCTCGGTTCTGTTACTGTCCTGCTTGAACATTTCTCGACAGTTTCCGAGTGTGTCGCGGTCGTTAATCCTCCGGACACCCGGACGACGAGCAGGAGACACCGGATGCTGCGCCCCGAGACTCTCGAGTCCCGCACTCCCCTCGGCATGGCCGGCGAGATCGCACGGCTCGTCGCGGACGGGTCGCTCGAACCGGGCGAACGGCTCCCCACGGTCCGCGAGATCGCGGCGACGCTCGGCGTCTCCGCGGGAACCGTCGCGGCAGCCTGGCGAGCGCTCGCCGACGCGGGGACGATCGTCTCGCGCGGACGGGCGGGGACCTTCGTCCGCACAGAACCCCGTGAGTGGCTGAGCCCCCGCGTGCAGGTGATGACATCACCCGGCGGACCGCGCCGCGTCGAGCCGGTACGACTCGACCTCTCGCACGGCACCCCCGATCCGGCCATGCTGCCGGCTCTCGAGGATGCGTTCACCCGGGTCGCACCCCGCGCTGACACCGGGCGCTACCACGATCTGCCGGTGCTGCCCGAGCTGCACGCCCACATCTCCGAGACGTGGCCGGCGCCCGGCGTCGAGACCTTCACCGTCGTCGACGGCGCCCTCGACGGCATCTCGCGGACTCTCGAGCAGGTCGCACGGTTCGGCGACCGGGTCGCGGTCGAGTCCCCCGGCTTCCCCTATTTCTTCGACCTCCTCGAGGCGCTCGGGGCCGAACCCGTCCCGCTGGCACTCGACCGCGACGGCGTGACGACCGGGTCACTCGCCCGAGCGCTCGCCCGTAAACCCGCTGCGGTGATCCTGCAACCGCGCTCGCAGAACCCGACGGGCATCTCGATGACCCCCGAGCGCGCGCGGGCCCTCGCGCAGGTCATCATGAACGCCCCCGACGGCCGCCGCGTCACGATCATCGAAGACGACCACTCCGCGCTCATCTCCTCGGCGCCGGATGTCACGCTCGCGCGGTGGGTCCCGAACCAGGTCGTGCATGTGCGGAGCTTCTCCAAATCTCATGGACCGGACCTCCGGATCGCGGCTCTCGGCGGTCCGGCGCGCGTCGTGGACCGTCTCGTCGCGCGCAGGATGCTGGGTCCCGGATGGACCTCTCGCCTCCTGCAGACCGTCCTCCTCGACCTCCTCACCGATCCCGGCCCCGTCGCCCGGGTGCGGACCGCGCGCCTCATCTATCGCGACCGCCTCGACAGCATGGCGACCGCGCTCAGGCGGTTCGGCGTCGACGTCGGCGACCCCGACGGCATCAACCTCTGGGTGCCGGTGGTCGACGAGCGGGCGGCGCGGATGCGCCTGGCGGCCTCGGGCATCGCGGTCTCCGCCGGCTCCCCCTACCGTGCACCGACCGACGACGTGACCACGCCGCACATCCGCGTCACCGCGGGGGCTCTCACCGCGAACGTGCGCCTGGTCGCGGAAGCGCTGGCCGAGGCGGCCGAGGCCCCGCCTGTCGGGTGAGCGCAGAGGACGCGCCGAGAAGGATCTATCTCGGCCGTGGCAGGCTTGGGACTACCGAGCGTTCGTGCGCAGGCGGTCCAGTGATGCGCGTTCCAACGGGATGCCGATCTCTTTGTCCACGGGTCGCAGTCGGTCGCCGTCGACCAGGTAGATGCCCTGGTCGCCGCCGATGATGCCGGCGGGGTGTCCTTCGGCGGTGAGGAGGAACAGCACGTAGGTGTTGCCGTCCTCGAGGTAGGAGAGGTCGGGGTCATTGGACATCTGGTGAATCTCGATGCCCTCGCCCTTGCGCGCTGACCCCGCCACGGTGTCGGTGACGACCGCGTCATACAGGACGACGTCGGAGGCGAGTTCTTCCGGGGAGGGCGGTTCGGCTTTCGTGCCAGCGTATGGGTTGGTTTCCGGGTCGTCCCCGGTAAAGGGTTCGGGGTAGAGCTTCCCGTCGCGGTGGCTTTCGATCTTCACCTCAACGATCTCGGTTGACTGCTTTGCGAGGTCGTCTATCGTGCTGACAAACGTGTACTCGCCGTGGACGGGTGCGGCGCAGCCGACGAGGGAGAGCAGGCCGACGCTGAGCAGGGTCGCGGTGGTGGCTTTGGAGATCTTCATCACGGTGTCCGTTCAGTAGTAGTCGTCGACTTCGACCAGGTCGAGGTTGGTGGGGGCGTAGACCACCATCCGGTCGCGGTTGTAGGACATCACCGATGTGTTGCCGCGGTCGGGGTAGTCGCCGAGGCTGAAGGAGTGCCCCAACTCATGCGCAGTGGTGCTGCGAAGCGAGGTTGAGAACGGCGGAGTTGCGGCGATCTTGGGCTGATTGAGCTCGATGCGGAAGCTTGTTCCGAAGCTCGGCTGGTACTGGCCGTTCCAGGTCGCGGTGGGCTTGTTCACGGAAACGATCCGCGCCGCCGCGTCATCGCTCCAGGTGATGTTGCACGGCCCGCAACGGTTGTTCCAATTGGTGCGAGCTGCGTTGATCGGCGTCATCCAGGTCGAGTTGTAGCCGGGGTCTTTCACTCGATACGACGCGCTGTTCATGCCGCCGAGCATGTAGACCGCGTTCGCTGCGACCGGCGCGGCAATCACGGATGCCGCCGCTACGACGAACGCGATGATGAGTATCCGGGACCGCTTCGCCGTGGATCTGTTCGTCATTGTTCCCCCAGGTGACGAGTACTTCGCTGATACCGCTGATCGTGGCACGGCTGGCGACGCGTCAAGGTGAACGTTTGGGGTCGCCCGCTTTGATGGTCGAACCTCCGCCGAAAACGATCGTTTCCGGCGGACCGGGCGTCGATACCGACCGGGCCGCGACACGCCGACCGGGAGCGCGCCAAAACCCCCCGCCGAAACCTCATCCGCCGAAACGCCGGCACGAGCGTTTTCGGCGCGACTCGTTACCTCACCTGGGCAGGAGCGGAGACGTGGGTGTGACGCAATCGGTCATCGCAGTCGCGGGACCGATGGTGGTAACGCTTGCCCGCACTCGTCGCACCGCATCCCACCAGGTCTCACGCTGAACGTCAGATGCCCGCAGCGCGGAGCGCGGCGACGGCGAGCGCGCGGGTGCGGGCGGCATCCGACATCCACAGCGGCTCGACGTGCGCCGTGATTCCGAGGTCGTCGACGGATGCCGCGGCCTCCGCGTCCTCCGCGGCGATGAGCCACGCGTCGAGGACGCCATCGGCACCGCGCGCGCCATAGTGTCCGGCGACCCCGGCCGCCGTACAGGGGACCCCGGCCACCCGCAGGCACACGTCGGCCATGCCGCGAACCGGGGCGTCGCCGATGATCGGCGAGACGCCCACGACCGGAGCGGACGCCGCCCGGATCGCATCGGCCAGGCCCGGGACGGCGAGGATCGGGCCGATCGAGACGATCGGGTTCGACGGGGCGACAAGGATCACGTCGGCCGCCGCGATCGCCTCGAGCACGCCCGGCGCGGGGACGGATACCGCGATCCCGGGATTCTCGAACCGCACCGGCTCGAGCCGGGCACGGTGGCGCGTCCACCACTCCTGGAAGTGCATCCGGGTTCCGGCGGCATCCAGAACCACGTGGGTGTCGACCTCGGTATCGGTCATCGGGAGGAGCGTCGCGCCGAGGTCCCAGCGCGCCTGCAGGCGCGCGATCGCGTCGGTCGGCGACAGGCCCTCTCGCAGCCACGACGTGCGGGCGATGTGCGCGCCGAGGTCGAGGTCGCCGAGCAGGAACCACTCCCAGCCGACGTTCCAGGCCGCGAGCTCGTCGGCGACGCGGCGGGAATCTCCGGCGCGGCCCCACCCCTGGGCGAGGTCCTTCACCCCGGCGAGCGCGTAGAGCATCGAATCGACGTCGGGCTGCAGCCGCAGGCCGCTGAGCCAGAGATCGTCACCCGTATTGCAGACGACGGTGAGCGAACCGCCGCGCCCGGCGATCTCATCCCGGAGACCGGTGGCGAAGGTTGAGCCGCCGACTCCACCGGCGAGGAGGACGATGCGGAGGGCGTCGGTCGCGGTCATTCCCACAGCGTACGGTCGCCGTATCCTGGCTCGGTGCCCGAGATGACCCCGCCGCCCCTGACGATCTGGCCGTTGACCGGGATCGGGGAGGTCACGACGGGCACGGATCTCGTCGAGGCGATCGTCGCTGCCGCGGCCGGCGCACTCGTCGACGGCGACATCCTCGTCGTGACGAGCAAGATCGTCTCGAAGGCCGAGGGCCGGTTCCGTCCCGCCGCGGAACGAGACGCGGCGATCGCCGAGGAGAGCGTCCGGATCGTCGCAGAGAACGAGGCGGGGACGGTCCGCATCGTCGAGAGCCGCCTGGGCATCGTCGCCGCGGCGGCCGGAGTCGACGCGAGCAACACCCCCGACGGGCTCATTCTGCTGCTGCCCGAGGACCCCGACGCGTCCGCGCGGGCGCTAGCGGCCGGCATCCGGGATCGGACGGGAGCCCGGATCGGCGTCATCGTCTCGGACACCCTCGGACGCGCGTGGCGCGAGGGGCAGACCGATTGCGCGATCGGTGCGGCTGGCGTCGTCGTGATCGAAGACCTCCGGGGAGATGTGGATGCCACAGGCCGCCCTCTCGCCGTGACACTCCCCTGCGTCGCCGACGAGCTCGCGTCGGCCGCCGATCTCGTCAAGCGGAAGTCGACCGGCATGCCGGTCGCCGTCGTCCGCGGACGCGGCGACCTCGTGGGCAGCCTCGACCTGCCGGGGGCCCGCTCAATCGTCCGGCCCGCCGAACGCGATCTCTTCGCACTCGGCACGCGCGAGGCCTACGCGCAAGGGCAGGCCGATGCGCGGGTCGCGGAATCCGGGGGTTAACCCGAACCGAGGTCTCGGGACGGCCCCGCTGCGGGGCTCTCAGCCTCACCCCTAGCGTGGGGACATGACTTCCGATACCTCCTCGCCGGCCCGGCGGTTCCGACCGCTCCGGCGGCTCGGCGCCCTCGCGCAGCTGGCCGCCGTCGCTCTCGTCGGCCTCGGACTGCTGACCACCGCGACCACCCTGTTCGGCACGGGTATCGGCATGGCGCTGGTGGCCGGTATCGGCATCCTGCTCATGATCGGCGCCGTGTACATCGCGTGGGCGGCGGCTTGGCTCGAGCACGAGCGGGCCGAGGGCCTCTACGGCCACGGCATCCCGGCCCTGCGGCTCCGTCGGAGCGGCGAGCCCGGCTTCCGCGGCGTCCTCCGGACGCTCTGGCTGCAGTTCACCGACGGGGCCATGTGGCGGGGCATCGGGAGCTTCGCGATCGCGACGGTCCTCGGCTGGATCGTCATCGGTGCGACCTCAGCGGTGATCACCGGTGTGGCGCTCGCCGTCTCGCCGCTCGGCGACGCCGCGGGCGGAACGCTGCCGCTGGTCGGAGTTCCGGTCACCGGCGGCGGGGCGGTCGCGGGCGGCATCATCGCGACGCTCGTGAGCCTCGGCATCCTGTTCGGCGTCTCTCTTCTGGACGATCTGCTCACCCGGTCGATCCTCGTGCCCTCGCGCGAAGCTGTACTCGCCGAGGCGGCACGGACGGCCGGGGCACAGCGAGCGGGGGCCGTTCGGGCCAGCGAAGTCGAACGCACGCGCATCGAACGTGACCTGCACGACGGCGTCCAGCCGCGCCTCGTCTCGGTCGGCATGACCCTCGGCATGGCGCAGCAGAAGATCGACTCCGACCCGGTCGCGGCGAAGGCGCTGATCGATGAGGCGCACACCTCGACGAAGGCGGCCATCACCGAGCTCCGCCAGCTGGCCCGCGGCATCCACGCGTCGGTCCTCGACGACCGGGGACTGGATGCCGCCCTCTCAGCCCTCGCGGCACGGTCCCACGTCCCCGTCGCCCTCGACGTCCGTCTCGACGAACGCTGCAGCGCGACCTCGGAGGCGGCGGTCTACTTCGTCATCGCCGAGTCCCTCACCAACGCCGCCAAGCACGCCCGCGCCACCGAGGTGCGCGTCGTGGTCCGCGGCCGCGGCGACGCGGCGACCGGGCGCCTGATCTGGGCACGCGTCGAGGACAACGGCGTCGGCGGAGCGCGGGTCCTCCCCGGCGGCGGTCTCGACGGGATCATGAACCGGGTGCTCGCCGCCGGTGGCACCGCGACCCTCGACAGTCCGGCCGGTGGGCCGACGGCCCTGGAGGTGACGGTCCCGTGCGCATCCTGATCTGCGAAGACTCGACGCTGCTGCGCGAAGGCCTGGTGCGCGTGCTCGAAGACGCCGGTCACACCGTGGTCGCCGCCCTCCCCCGGGCCGAGGGCATCGTCGACACGGTCACCGAGACCGCGCCGGAACTCTGCATCCTCGACGTCCGCCTGCCGCCGACGTTCACCGACGAGGGCATCCGGGCAGCGCTCGACCTGCGGGCCCAGCATCCGTCCCTCCCGGTGCTCGTCCTCAGCCAGTACGTCGAAGAGCGGTACGCCAGTGACCTCATCACCGGCCAGAACGCGGCGCTCGGGTACCTGCTGAAGGACCGTGTCGCCGACGTCCGCGACTTCCTCGACTCGATCGACCGGATCGCTGCGGGGGCCACCGTCCTCGACCCCGAGGTCGTCGCCCAGCTGCTGACGCGCCGGGCACGCGACGAGCGGATGTCGCGCCTCACCGACCGGGAACGCTCCGTCCTCGCGCTCATCGCCGAGGGGAAGAGCAACGCCGCCATTGCGACCGCGCTCTTCGTCTCGGAGGCGAGCGTCGAGAAGTACATCACCTCGCTGTTTCAGAAGCTCGGCCTCGAACAGGACGAGCACGGCAACCGACGGGTGCTCGCCGCGCTCGTCCACCTCGAACACGGCACGCCGCCCGCCGCCGGGCATCCCGATCAGAACGGAACACTCCGATGAGCATCGACCTCACTCCCCCGCCCACGGCTCCGGCCTCACCGCCGGCGCTGCCGCCGCAGCAGCCTCGGCGCTCGTCGGCGCAGATCGTCTCGATCGTCGCGATCTGCGTCGGCGGGGTGGTGCTGAGCGGGGCACTCATCTCGGGGATCGGCTCGATCGTGTACGCCGCCACCGACAGCGGGCCCAGCAACCGGTCGGCTGCCACGACCGGGGTGAGCGCCCTGTCACTGGATGTCTCGGCGGGACACGTCGTGGTCCAGTACGCGGACGTCAACGAGGCGGTCCTCGACATCACCAGTGGCAGCCGCGACTGGAACCTCGAACGCCGCGGCGACACCCTGTCACTCTCGAACAACCGCCCGTGGTGGGCGCTGCAGTCCGGTTTCGACTGGGCTGACAACCGCGTAACGCTGACTCTCCCCGACGCGATGGCCGACGAGCGTCTCGATGCAGACTTCGACGTCTCCGCCGGGTCGATCACGGCCGACGGCACCTACGGAAAGCTCGACGTGTCGGTCGGCGCGGGGGACATCGACGTGTCGGGATCGGCCGACGACGTGCGGGTGGACGTCAGCGCCGGCGATGCCGATGTGAGGGTCGACGGGGCCGCCCGCGCGAACCTCACCATCGGGGCCGGACAGATCACCGCCGATCTCACCGGAGACGCGCTCGACGACGTCCGCATCGATGTCAGCGCCGGGACCCTTGTCGCAACGATTCCCGACACGTCGTACGACGTGACGTCCGACGTGTCGGCGGGCTCCCTCGACAACCTGCTCGAGACCTCGGCGGGCGCCTCGCGCACCGTCGACGTGCAGGTCTCCGCCGGGTCCGTCACCCTCCGCCCCGGGAACTGACCCCCGCCATACGGCACGAGCCGTCGCAGATGTCCGCGGGGCGACCATCTGCGACGGCTCGTCGGTGAGATCAGCCGACGACGGCGATCTCGTTCGGGATGTGGTCGAGCTTCACAGTCTTCGCGATCTCGCCCTTCGTCAGATCGACGACGACGAGCTCGCTGTCGGCCGGGTCGGTGACGTAGGCGAAGGAGCCCGCGACCTTGATCGACGGGTGCGGGTCCTGCCACTCGGCCGGGCCCTCCCACGGGTCGACGACCGGCAGCGACGCCGTGACCTGACCGGTCGCCGGGTCGATGGAGTGCAGCTTGCCGTCGGTGCCGACGAGGACGGCCTCGTCGGCCGGCCCGCGGGCGACGCCGCGGTAGGTGTACTCGACACCCTCGGGAAGCGCGACCTTCTGGAGCGTTCCCGCGGTGGTGTCGATCAGGGCGATGTCGCGGAGGAGGTACCCCTCGGCATCCGGGTCGTCCTTGTAGTCCATGACCACGAGCGGGCTGTTCTCGGACACGTAGGCGTTGCCCATGCGGCCGTACTCGTCGGGAGACGTGAGCTTCGTGATGGTGCCGTCCTTCACGACGAGGGCGCCGTTCTCGCAGCCGAAGACGACGGCCTCGTCCTTCGCGGTTCCCTCACCGTGCACGCCGGGGCACTCGTCGTTCGACGCGACCTCGTTGCGGTCCTCGTCGAGGACACGGATGCCGGTGCGGCCCGACTCGTCGCCGACGGTCGTGAGGAGCGTGCCGTCCTCGAGCTCGACCGAGACGCCGTGGTGTGCCGTGACGCCCGGGACCACCTCCGCCTTCGGCAGAGCATCGCCCGCCGTCGCGAGCTCGGCGGAGTCGAAGATCGTCGTGTCGCTCGTCGCGTCGTCGTAGAGGACGGTCTTACCCCCGTGCGAGACGACGTGCCCCGCGGTGGCGGCGGGCACGACGAGGTCGGTGAGCTGGGGCTGCTGCACATCGAGCAGCTGGAAGCCCTTCGACGTGGTCACCATCACGTGACGGCCGTCGCCAGCGGAGTTCAGACGGATGAAGTCCTCGGAGTCGAACTCGCCGAGGTTCGCGTAGTCGTCACCACCGAGGACGAGCACGCCCCCCTCGTACCCGACGGCGACGCGGGGGCCATCCGGGGCGGCCGCGCTGTCGGCGGGGTCGGATGCCGGCTGCGCGGCGGACGCGCAGCCCGCCAGGAGCAGGGCAGCGGCGCCGGCGAGGGCACCGAACTGCAGGGTCTTCTTCATGGGTTTCCTTTCCAGGGAATGCCTCATGGGGTGAGGCCGTCAGCGATGCTCTGCAGGTTGCGTCGCATCATGTCGAGGTAGGTGGAGCCCGGTGAGCCTTCGGGGGCGAGGGACTCGGTGAACAGCGAGACGACGTCGACGTCGCGGCCGGCCTCGTCGGCGAGCACCTGCACGAGCCGGTCGGGCTGCGAGGAGTCCGCGAAGATCGTCGTCACGCCGGCGTCGTCGATCGCGTCGACGAGGTCTTTGAGGTCCGAGGCGCTGGGCGCGGCGAGGGTCGTCCCACCCGGGATCGCCGCTCCCAGGATCCGCACGTCATAGCGCCGGGCGAGGTAGCCGAAGACGTGATGGTTCGTGACGAGCGCCCGATGCTCGGCGGGGATCGCACCGAGGGTGTCAGCCATCTCGGCATCCAACTCGTCGAGTTCGCCGAGATAGGCGGCGGCTGCGCTGTCGACGACGGATGCCTCGACCCCGTCGATCTGCGCGAGCTGCGGCGCGAGCGCCTCGACGACGCGGGCGGTCTGTGTGGGGTCGGTCCAGAAGTGGGGGTCGACGGCATCCGAGTCGGCGTAGTCGAGCGGCTCGATGTGGTCACCCGCGACGAACGAGGGGACCCCGTCGGCGACGGCGGCGTCGACGTGACTCTGCACGCCCTCTTCGAGTCCGAGCCCGTTCGAGACGAGCAGGTCGGCGGTCCGCATGCTCGCGGCCTCGCGTGCCGACAGCTCGAACGAGTGCGGATCGCTGCCGCGCGGCATGAGGGTGATGACGTCGACCTCGTCGCCCACGAGGTTCGCGGTGATGTCGCCGAGCAGGTCGGTCGTCACGACGACGGTGGGCCGGTCGTCGCCCGCGGCGGCGCATCCGGTGAGCGCGGCGACGGCGGCCACCACGACCGCGGCGAGCGCGCGTTTCATCGGCCCGTCTCCGCGACGAAGGCGGGGGCGTCGGCCGTCTCGAAGGTGCGCGCGATGCGGGCGTTGTCGGCGGGGTCGATTTCGAACATCACGTTCTCGGCGGGTCCGTTCAGGTAGGTGCGGTTCGGGTCGATCTGCAGGGTCACCCCGGCAGCGAGCGCAGGATCGGCGAGGGATGCCGCGACGAGCGGCTCGGTGCGGGCGAGCGTCTTGCCCGTCTCGCCGTCGATCGCGAGCACCTCGCCCTTCGTCGTGAGCGCAACGACACGCTGGTCGGCGTCGTCGACCGCGGCGACGCGCGCCAGGGGTTCGCCGGCATCGATGCGCGTCCACGTGCGTTCGCGGGTGTCGAGCAGCCAGAACGCGTTGCCCCCGGTGAGGCCCGCGACGGTCGGGCGGCTCTCCCGGGCGGCGAAAGAGAGCGCGCGGTCGGTGGCGCCGTCGGGGTACGGGATCCGCTCGACGGCCGTGCCGTCGGCATCCGTCACCGCCAGCACCGCACCGTCGGCGCACCCGACGACGACGCCGACGTTGGTCGCGATCGACCCGGAGGGCTGGTCGCAGGGGATCGTCTCCTGCGACGCTCCGGTCGCATCGACGCGGCGGAGGCCGTCGGCATCCGTCACGAGGGCGCCGGTCGGAAGCGGCACGACCATACCCGGCCCGGTGGGGACGTCGAGGCGGAAGCGCTCCTCGATGCGGCCGTCCTTGAGCGCGTCGAGGTCGAGGAGCACGGCCTCGCCGCCGTCGAAGCGCACACCCGCGCCGAGGTCACTTGCGACAACCGTCGGACTGCCCTCGCCGCCGAGCTCGCCGAGCATCGCGGCGGGCGCCTCGTAGTAGTGGAAGTGGTCGACGTGATTCCAGGTCCAGACGCCGCTGTCGACGATCTCCACGCCGCCGTCGTGACCGGCGTAGAGGAAGCGTCCGTCGGTGTCGAGCGAGGTGGGCGGGGTGATCTCGCCGAGGGCTTCGCTCTTCTCGTCGAGCAGGTCGAGGTGCTGCACCGCACCGGACGGTGTGACGCTCGTGAGGTGCAGCGCGGGATCGGCGAGCTCGGTCGCACCGGCGATGGCGCCGTGGCCGTCTGATTCCGGATCAGACGCAGGGGTGGATGCGGGTGCCGTCTGACACCCCGCGAGGATGAGGGCGAGCGCGGGCAGGAGGGCGATCGGGACGCGGCGGTTCATGCGGTCCTTTCGTCGAGGGCGGGGCGGGTGGTGCGAGTCAGCGCGCGGATGCCGGTGGACACCGCGCCGGAGCAGATCGCCGTGAACGCGACGGTGGCTCCCGCGGCGGTACCGAGGTGCCAGGACAGGAGCAGCCCCACGGCGACGGCGACGGTGCCGATGAGCGCGGCAAGGCCCATCGTCGGGACGATGCGACGGGTCCAGGCGCCCGCGGCGACGGCCGGACCGAGCAGCATCCCGACGACGAGGAGCGACCCGACGGCTTGGTACGCCGACACGACGGCGAGCGTCACGAGTCCGACGAGCAGGATGTGCGCGAGTCGGGGGCGGAGGCCGAGCAACTGCGCCTGGCGCGGGTCGACGGCGAGGGCGACGAACGAGCGGTGCCCGGCAGCGGCGACCAGCAGGGTCACGGCGACGGCGAGGGCGAGGAGCGCGATGTCGGTCTGCTCGATCGCCAGGATGTCGCCGAAGAGGATGGCGGAGGCATCCGTCGCGAAGCTGCGTGAGGCCGAGATGACGATGACGCCGAGCGAGAGACTGGCGACGAAGAGCAGGCCGATGCTGGTGTCGGCCGAGAGGCGGCCGCGCCGCTGGAGGGCGCCGACGCCGACCGACATCGCTGCGGCGCTGACGGCCGCACCGGCGACGGGCGGAAAGCCGGTGAGGGTCGCGAGGGCGATTCCGGGCAGCATCCCGTGCGCCATCGCCTCGCCGAGGAAGGCCATGCCGCGGAGAACGACCCAGGTGCCGACGACCGCGCAGACGAAGGCGACGAGGGCGCCGCCGATGAGGGCGCGCTGGACGAAGGCGACGGTGAAGGGGTCGAGGAGGACGGACACGGTGCCCGACTGTACACGTAATTGATAACGGTTTTCATTTGCAATACTGGTCGGATGCCTCAGTTCGCCGACCTCGAGCCCGTCGTCCGCCTCCGCGATGTCCGAGTCGATATCGACGGGCATCGCGCGCTCGACGGCGTCGACCTGGACGTGCGCGCCGGACTGCTGACAGCGGTCGTCGGGGCGAACGGCTCGGGCAAGTCGACACTCGTGTCGGTGCTCGCCGGGCTCCGTTCGCCCACGTCAGGAACCGCGACGCTGCGCCCTGGGACGGCGGTCGCGCTCGTGCCGCAGCACACCGCCGACAGTGCACGGCTGCCGTTGAGCGTCAGCGACCTCGTCGCAATGGGCCGGTGGCGGGAGCGTGGCGCCTTCCGGCCGTTGCGGCGCATCGACCGGACGATCGTGGCCGATGCGATCGACGCCGTCGGGCTCTCGGCGTATGCCGCCCGCCCGCTCGGTGCCCTGTCGGGAGGCCAGCGCCAGCGGGCGTTCCTCGCTCAGGCCCTCGCGCAGCAGGCCGATCTCCTGCTGCTCGACGAGCCGACGGCGGGTCTCGACGACGTGTCGCGGCGAGCCGCGGCATCCGCTCTGCGCCTCGCAACCGGCCGGGGCGCGGCGGTCGTCGTCGTGACACACGACCTCGGCGAGCTCGGTGATGTGGATCAGGTGGTCGCGCTCGCGGAGGGGCGGATCGTCCCCGCGACGACGGAGTCCGACACGCGGGGGCGGAGGGGCGTGAACGTGAGTAGCGTTGAGGGGTGACCAACGCTCCGATCGATGCCACCACCACCTCCGCCTGGGCTGAACTCGAGTCGCTGAAGGCCGGCTTCACCCCCGATCTGCGCGGCTGGTTCGCGTCAGACCCGGAGCGCGTCGCGAAGCTGACGCACGAGGTGGCCGACCTGCACGTCGACCTGTCGAAGAACCTCGTGACCGAGGAGATCGTCGCCGCTCTCGTGCGTCTCGCCGAGCAGACCGGTGTGGCCGAGCGGTACGCCGCGATGCTCGCGGGCGAGCACATCAACACGACCGAGGACCGTGCCGTGCTGCACACTGCGCTCCGTCGTCCCGCCGACGCCGTGCCGGGGCTGACGGTCGACGGCCAGGACATCGACGCCGACGTGCAGGGCGTGCTCGATGCGATGGCGGAGTTCGCCGGCCGGGTTCGCACGGGCGAGTTCACCGGCATCACGGGCAAGAAGGTCGAGACGGTCGTCAACATCGGGATCGGCGGGTCGGACCTCGGCCCCGTCATGATCTCGGCCGCGCTGGAGCCGTACGCGGATGCCGGCATCTCGGCGCGCTTCGTCTCGAACATCGACCCGTTCGACATCGCGTCGAAGACGAAGGACCTCGACCCCGAGACGACGCTGTTCATCGTCGCCTCGAAGACGTTCACGACGCTCGAGACGCTGACCAACGCGCGTCTCGCTCGCGACTGGCTGTGGGAAGGCCTGCAGTCAGCGGGCGCGATCGACGGGAGCGACGAGCAGAAGAAGGATGCCGTCGCCCACCACTTCGTGGCCGTGTCGACCGCGCTCGACAAGGTCGCGGACTTCGGCATCGACACCGCCAACGCCTTCGGGTTCTGGGACTGGGTGGGCGGCCGCTACTCGGTGGACTCCGCGATCGGCCTGTCCCTCGTCATCGAGTTCGGCGCCGACACGTTCCGCGAGCTGCTCGCCGGCTTCCACGCCGTGGATGAGCACGTGCGGACGACGCCGCTGGCGCAGAACGTGCCGGTCCTGATGGGGCTTCTGAACGTCTGGTACACGAACTTCCTCGGTGCGCAGTCGCACGCGGTGCTGCCGTACGCGCAGCAGTTGAGCCGGTTCGCGGCGTACCTGCAGCAGCTGACGATGGAGTCGAACGGCAAGTCGGTGCGCTGGGACGGGTCGCCGGTGACGACGGACACGGGCGAGGTGTTCTGGGGTGAGCCGGGGACGAACGGTCAGCACGCGTTCTACCAGCTGATCCACCAGGGCACGCGGCTGATCCCGGCGGACTTCATCGCGTTCGCGAACCCCGCGTATGCGCTGACCGATGGTGACCGGGACGTGCACGGCCTGTTCCTCGCGAACTTCCTGGCGCAGACGAAGGCGCTGGCCTTCGGCAAGACGGCCGAGGAGGTCGAAGCCGAGGGCACGACCGGCGCGCTGGTGGCGGCGCGGACGTTCCCGGGCAACCGTCCGACGACGTCGATCTTCGCGCCGTCGCTGACGCCGACCGTGCTGGGCGAGCTCGTCGCGTTGTACGAGCACATCACGTTCACGCAGGGCGCGATCTGGGGCATCAACTCGTTCGACCAGTGGGGCGTGGAGCTCGGCAAGCAGCTCGCCATGCAGATCGCGCCGGCGATCGAGGGCGACAGCGACGCGTTCGAGTCGCAGGACGCCTCGACCAAGGCGCTGCTGGGGTACTACCGCGACCACCGGGCCTGAGGCTGAGCTGTCGTGAGGCGTCTCGAGGTCGAGGTCGGCGAGTGGGAGCATTCCTGCTGCGGTCCCGAGCTCTCCCGCTTCACGAACGTCGAGTGGACTGTGTTCACCGCGCCCAACGGCCGTTTGGTGGAGACGCATCACGGCTTGGACGATCTCCAGGGCCTCGAGGTCGTCGAAGTCGCAGGCACGATCGTGGAGGTGGAGGCCATCGAACGCGATGGTTCACGCACACCCATCACACGCATCCCCAGTGGGCGAGCCCTGGGCGGGCGGGATGAAGAAGACACGGGCGACGTCATCGAGTTGTACACCGACCGCGTCGTCGACGTGTCGGACGAAGGCTTCATCGTGACCATCGAGGTCGAGGACTGACCGACGCCTAGAACGGTGGTGGGTCGGTGGTGAACTGCGGGATGCGGCGTTCGGGTTGGACGAGGTAGACGCGGCCCGCGGGTGAGGTCCATTCGAGCGCTCCGCCGGGTTTCGCTCTGACTCGCCAGTCGGTGTGGTGCTTGAGGGTGTGGTGCCCTCGGCAGAGTGGGGCGAGGTTTGTGGCGTCGGTGTGGCCGCCGTGGTGCCAGTCGATGTCGCACCGGTCGGCGGGGATCCCGCATCCGGGTGCCATGCACCGTGCCGCGCGCCAGGCGACGAGGCGTCGGAGGTCTGCGGGTGGCCGGTACTGCTCGCGTCCCACGGAGAGAACGACACCCGTTTCGGGGTGGGTGAGCACCCGCATCCACCCGGATGCCGCACCGCACAACTCCCGCGCCCGGTCGAGGGGGATTGGGCCGACGCCGTCGACCTGCGCGGTCGGGCCTTCTCCGGTGAGGAGTGTCAACGCGGGGACCGTGATCGCGACGGTCGGGCGGATTCCGCGAGCGGAGTCAGGGAGATAGGTGGTTTCCCCGTCGATGAGGAGATCGCCGAACACGTCGGCGCGTTTTTGATCGAGGGTGCGTTCGTCGTCTGCCTTGTCGAGGGTTTTCGCGATGGCCGTGAGCCTGCCGAGGATCGCGTGCGCTTCGACTGCGGGCAGGTGCGCGGTGAGCCACGCCATCCCGTCGACGCCCGGCTCGACGCGCACGTGCCGGTGGGCGACGGCATCCGCGTGACGCTCGGCAATGGTCGCTTCTCGTTCCCGGTCCACGATGCGTTTCACCGCACGTCGGAACGGTCCCGTCGGCATCTCCTCCGCCAGCGTCAGCACCTCACCGACGAGATCATCCCGGACGATCTCGAGCTCGTCGAGTCCGTCGACGATGGTCGTCGCGTGCGTGTCGGTGATCGCGGCTCGGCTCATCGCCTCCCACACCTGCGGATACCGGTACACCAACGCCCGTCCGATGCCCATCAATCGTCCGGCGGCGTGCTCGGTGATCCGCAGCGCGGACGCCACTTCGAGGCGCACCGACCGCTCCACCAGCACCGACGCACCCTCATCCCGGTTCGCCGCGCGGATCGCGTCATCCCACAACTCGACGATGCACCGGTAGCGCTGCGCCGCGTGGACGGTCGCCATGTCCGCGCTCATCACGACCCAGTCGAGGGTCGTCGGGATCCCCTCGGGGACCTCGTCGAGGTGAGCGGCTGAACTGGACATAGTCCCAGACTAGGAGGGGGTTCCGACATCGCCTCCGACACCTCACCCCGGCATCCCGGCACCCCGGCGCCCCTTCCCCTGTCGCAAACTGCAGCACCCCGCGGCGTGTTGCGACAGGCGAGGAACGCGAGACCCCGAGCCCGAGCCCGAGCCCCGGCATCCCCAGACACACAACCCCGAGCCCAGCCCGAGCCTTGGCATCGCCCAAACACTCCCCTGTCGCAAGCTGCGGCACCCCGCGGCGTGTTGCGACAGGCGAGCAAGATGAGACCCCAAGCCCCGGCATCCCCAGACACACGACCCCGAGCCCAGCCCAGCCCAGCCCAGCCCAGCCCGAGCCTCGGCATCGCCCAAACACTCCCCTGTCGCAAACTGCAACCCCCCGCGGCGTGTTGCGACAGGCGAGCGATGCAACACCTCCCCCACCACCGACGGCGCCCCGCGACAGGCGAGCGGGACCAACGCTCACCCCGCCCCTGGACAACCCGCGCCCGACGCGCGACTCTGGTCGCACACCCCGGACGAAGGAGACGGTCATGTTCCAGAACGACGGCGCCTACAGCGGGTTCGCGGTCGACGACCTCGACGCCGCGCGAGCGTTCTACGCTGACACCCTCGGCCTCGACGTGTCGACGCTCGACAGCGGCTTCCTGCACCTGAACCTCGCCTCAGGCGGCACGGTCCTCGTCTACGGCAAACCGCATCACGAGCCCGCGAGCTTCACGATCCTCAACTTCCCGGTCGTCGACGTCGATGCCGCCGTGGACGAGCTCAACGCGAAGGGCATCGAAACCGCGATCTACGACGGTATGCCCACCGATTCGAAGGGGATCATGCGCGGCGACGGACCGACGATCGCGTGGTTCCGCGATCCCGCCGGCAACGTCCTCGCCGTGCACGAACGCTGAGGCTCAGGGCACCCAGTACCCGACGGCGCACAGCAGGCGCGTCTCGTCGTCGGCATCCGCCGGCGGGTCGATCGTGGGCGGGAAGACGCCCCACTGACGCCACTCGTCTGCATGCGGGACGACGTTCTCGTTCAGTCCCGCGATGAGCTCCGGCGAGAGATGGAACGGGATGCCGAGATGCTTCGCGATCAGCCAGGCCTGGAACGCGCGGTACGTCGCGAGGTGCGCGAACCCCTCCTCCACCGAGTAGTCGCCGTACTGGAAACGGAACACGGTCCCCGGCTCGACGCCCTGACGAACAGCCTCCGTGGCGGTGTCGTTGAGACGGTCGTACGAGGCGATCGGATCGTCGCCCAGCAGGTCCGCCTCGCGGAACTCGTCACCGTCGACGATCGACTTCCCGGCGAGGACCCCGGGAACCCAGGCCTCGTCGTACGCGTGGGCGAACAGGATGTCGCGGAACGTGGGGTCAGGGGTGGAGGTCCACTCCTGCGGCGCCTGTTTCGACAGGTCGGCCGGATCGATGCGATCGATGACGGTGCGGAGCGCGGCATCCGCGTGGAGAAACAGCTCGTCGGTTCTCATGGCGCTACCGTACGACCGGCCACGGACACTGTCACGCGCTCGCCTCAGCCACCCGCAGCTGAAGCGGCGGCCGCGGCGCGGGCAAGCCACGCCGGCGCATCACCGTACCGCTGGAACGGCACGAGCCGTCCCGCCGCGCAGTCCTCGACGAGCGTCGCGAGCCGGTCGATGCGGGTCTGCTCCCGCTTCGCACCCTGCACCCAGTGCGTGACCGCCCGCCGATACGACGGAGTCGCCTCTTGCCAGAAGGCCCACGCCGCCGGATTCGCCGCGAGGGATGCCGCCTGCTCCTCCGTCAGCTCGTTGCGCTGCTCGTGCGAGTACACGCCGGTGCGGTCGGGCGTGCGCTTCTCGAACGCGGCGAGCCCTGCCGGATGCATCCGACCCTCCGCCTGCAGCCGTTCGATGTGAGCGACGTTGACGGCGCTCCAGATCGACCGCGGCTTGCGTGGTGTCCACCGCTGCACGCGCGCACCATCGCCGATGCCGCGGGCGATGGAGTCGATCCATCCGAAACGCAGCGCTTCGGGCACGGCTGCCGCCCAGGTCAACCCCAGACGCGGGTCGCCCTTGCGGTAGAACAGCGTCCACACCTCGGTCGCCGTGGCGTGGTTCGCCTCGAGCCAGTCGCCGAACTCGGCCGCCGACGCGAAGAAGACCGGTTCGGGATCGGATGCCGCTGGCGCCATGCTCGCGAAGCTACACCCGGCATCCGACGCTGTCAGCGCAGCTGCAGGCTGTTCCACGCTCCGGGCTCGTCGAGCTCGCCGTAGACGACGTCGGCTCCGGCCGCCGAGACGGATGCCGCGCACACGAGCAGCGACAGCGTCGGGTAGCCGTGGGGTCGATTGTCGCGGATGATCGCGCGATCGTCGGTCGGCGGCAGCGCGGTCGTCCGCTCGAGCGCGGTGACCCACTCGGCGATCCAGTCCTCGCCGGACGGCGCCGCGAAAGCATCGTGCCACGCGGCGATGCGCGCGGTCTTCGGGTCGTCGACGTCGTCGTGCGCGACCATGTGCACGCCGGGAGCGAGGTCGACCGCGCGCACCGCCTCGCCGTCCCACATCTCGACGCGGGCGCGACCGGGGATCACGGTCAGCAGGTTGAAGCCGTGTGTCGGCGGCACCTCGGGCAGCCCCTGCCCCGCCGCGGCGTCGAGCACGATGTGACCGCGGGACCCCGTCGCGAGCGAGTCGTCGATGAGGTCCGCTCGATTCAGCACGACGGCGAGGCGCGAGCCAGCGAGGTCTGCCGCGAGCCACGCGCCGCCCGCACGCGTGTCGCGCACGCCCACGACACCGGGCAGCTCCGGCCACCACGCACCGAGCGGATCCCACGCCCGCGCCGGATCCTCGTCGCGGACGGCGAGCACACGAATCGCGGCGGTCGAGTCCTCGGGCACGTGGACGATCACGGTGCACATCGGTGGGGCCTCTCGTGTCCGCACCCCGTGGGAGGATCGGACCATGTTCGTCGTCGTGGGCGTCTCCGGCGGTATCGCCGCATACAAGACGGTGCAGGTTGTTCGTGCGCTGGTGACCAACGGGCACGAGGTGCACGTTGTTCCCACCGACGACGCCCTGAAGTTCGTCGGGACCGCCACCTGGGAGGCGATCAGCCGCCATCCTGTCACGACGAGCGTGCACGACGACGTCGCCGAAGTGCGCCACGTCGCCCTCGGCACGAAGGCCGACCTCGTCATCGTCGCGCCGGCCACCGCGAACACCCTCGCGAAGATGGCCGCCGGCATCTCCGACAATCTCCTCGGCGTGACCCTGCTCGCCACGACCGCCCCCGTCGTCGTCGCACCCGCGATGCACACCGCCATGTGGGACCACGCGGCGACGCAGGCCAACATCGCGACGCTCCGGGCACGCGGCATCCACATCGTCGGTCCTGCCGACGGACCGCTCACCGGCGGCGACAGCGGCCCGGGCCGCATGGTCGAGCCGGACGAGATCGTCGCCGCCGCCCTCGCCGCGGTCGACGCCCCGGCATCCGATCTCGCCGGGCTCCGCGTCGCCGTGTCGACCGGCGGCACGCGGGAACCGATCGATCCCGTCCGCTTCCTCGGCAACCGGTCCAGCGGAAAGCAGGGGGTCGCCGTCGCCCTCGCCGCGGCCGACCGCGGCGCGTACGTCCATCTCGTCGCCGCGCATGTCGACGACGGCGTGCTTCACGAGGCGCTGCACCACCCGCGGATCGCCGTCGAACGTGCACTGACGGCGGTCGAGATGGATGCCGCGATGCGCGCTGTCAGCGACGAATCCGACGTCGTCGTCATGGCCGCGGCCGTCGCCGACTTCTCGGTTCCCGAGGTCTCGGACGTCAAGATCCGCAAGGAGGACGGGACCTTCACCCTCGACCTCGTCGAGAACCCCGACATCCTCATCGGCCTCGTCGAGGAGCGGCGCCCCGGCCAGACGATCGTCGGATTCGCGGCCGAGACCGCGGCCGACGATGCGGAGTTGCGGGAGCGCGGCATCCGGAAGCGCTCACGGAAGGGCGTCGACCTCCTGGTCGTGAACCGCGTCGGGTGGCAGGAAGGCTTCGAGGCGAGCGAGAACGCCGTGCTCTTCGTCGATGCGACGGATGACGTCGCTGGGCAGGCCTCCGGGACCAAGCGCGCCGTCGCCGATGCCCTGTGGGACGCGGTGCTGCGGCTGCGCTGATCCCATCGCGCACCCGCGCGAAACATAGCGGAATCCGATTCGGGTTCGGCTCCGAATATTCTGTGTGCCGCAGATACACACCCCCCTTCTCGCGCCCGTGGACGGGCATCGGAACGTCACCGACCTGCTCGTCCGGCGCGCCGAGAAGGCCCCCGACCACGCCGCCTTCGACGTCGCCACCGGCGACGGATCGTGGCAGCAGATCTCGACCGCATCGTTCCTCCACGAGGTCCAGCGACTGGCGAAGGGCTTCATCGCCACCGGCATCCGTCCCGGCGACGCTCTTGCGATCATGGCCTCGACCCGCTTCGAGTGGGCCGTCACCGACCTCGCCGCCTGGTTCGCCGGCGCCGTCGTCGTCCCGGTCTACGAGACGTCCTCTCCGGTCCAGGTCGCCGGCATCGTCCGCGACGCCGGGGTCGTTCTCGGCGTCGGCGGGACCGAGGCCCAGACCAGCCGGTTGATCGACGCCTTCGCCGAGACCGGCACCGGGGGCCTCGGCGCCTACGCGATGGACCCGCGCGAGCGGGTGACCGGCGGCATCCCGACCCTCGACGAGCTGCGCTCACGCGCCGACGAGGTGACGGATGCCGACCTCGAGCGGCACCGCACCGCCGCCGACCTCGACGCGGCCGCGACCATCGTGTACACGTCAGGGACGACGGGCGAGCCCAAGGGCGCCGTGCTCACGCACCGGAACTTCCTCGGGCAGGTGCTGAACATCGCCGCGGCCTACGGCGAAGTCGTCCACGAGGGCGGCAACACGATCATCTTCCTGCCGCTCGCGCACGTCCTCGCGCGCGGACTGCAGCTCATCTGCCTCGCGAACGGCATGCGCATCGCGCACCTCAGCGACCCGAGCACCGTCGTCGAGACCCTGTCGGTCCTGCGACCCACGTTCCTCGTCGTCGTCCCGCGCGTCCTCGAGCGGATCCAGGCCGCCGCGGCGCAGAAGGCCGAGGCGGCTCACCTCACCCGCGTGTGGCGGGCCGCGGTCTCGACCGCCGTCGCCGGCGGGCGTGCGGCCGAGCAGAGCGCGGACGGGCGGGCACCGGCATCCGTTCGGCACCGCCTGTTCGAGGCGCTGTTCTACCGTCGCCTCCGCGCGGTCATGGGTGGCCGCGTCGACTACATCCTGTCGGGAGGGGCGCGGCTCGACCCCGAGGTGTCGCTGTTCTTCCGCGGGATCGGCGTGCCCGTGATCGAGGGGTACGGCCTCACCGAGACCACGGCTCCCCTGACCGGCAACCTGCCGGGCGACATCCGCGCCGGCACCGTCGGGCGCCCGCTGCCCGGATCGACCGTGCGGATCGGCGACGACGGCGAGATCCTCGCGAAGGGCATCGGCGTCTTCCGCGGCTACCGCGACAGCGCGCACGACGCGGACGCGTTCGTCGACGGCTTCTTCCGCACCGGCGACCTCGGCCGCTTCGATGCCGAGGGACGCCTCATGATCGTGGGCCGGGTGAAGGACGTCATCGTCACCTCGACCGGCAAGACCATCGTCCCCGCGCCGTGGGAGTTCGCCGTCGAGGCCGACCCGCTCGTCTCGCACGCGGTCATGGTCGGCGAGGGACGCTCGTTCCTGACCGCGCTCATCGTCGTCGACCCGGAAGAGGTCGCCGCCCGCCAGGGCCCCACCCCCGCGGACGGGCGGCTGCACGAGATCCCCGACGAGGACCTCCGCGCGCGGATCCAGCGGCGCATCGACGCGGCCAACGCGCTCGTCTCGCGCAGCGAACAGGTGCGGCGCTTCACCCTCATCGCCGCGGACCTCGCGGACACCACCATCATCACGCCGACGCTGAAGATCAAGCGCCGCATCCTCCTCGAGCGCGGTTCCGACGTCGTCGCCGCGCTTTACAGCTGACACCCTCCCGAAAGGCCCCCATGTCTTCGCAGAACCGTTCCGCCCTGATCACCGTGATCGTGGGCCTCGTCATCGGCGCGCTCGTCGCGCTCGCGGGCAGCCAGGGCGGCGCGACCGCCGGCGGCGTGCCCGTCTTCGCCCTCGCCGTCGCCGCGGCGTTCCTCGTGCAGGTCATCGTCTTCATCCCGTCGGCGATCGCCCGCACCGAGCGCTTCTTCGACGCGACCGGCAGCGCGACCTTCATCCTCGTCACCCTGGGTGTGTTGCTCCTCTCCCCCTCCCCCGACGCGCGTTCTGTCGCACTCGCGGTCATGGTGATCGCCTGGGCGGCTCGCCTCGGCTCGTTCCTGTTCGTCCGCATCCACCGCTCCGGCAGCGACGACCGCTTCGACGAGATCAAGGTCCACCCGCTGTCGTTCCTCCGCGTCTGGATCATGCAGGGACTCTGGGTGAGCATCACGGCCGCCGCCGCGTGGATCGCGATTGCCACCGCTCCCGCCGACCGCGCCGCGTTCGACGTGTTCGCCGGCATCGGCATCGCGCTGTGGCTCATCGGCATGGCGATCGAGGTTGTCGCCGACGTGCAGAAGACCGCGTTCAAGGCCGACCCCGCCAACCGGGGCCGGTTCATCCAGAGCGGCCTGTGGTCGCGGTCGCGCCACCCGAACTACTTCGGCGAAATCCTCGCGTGGGTCGGCGTCGCGATCGTGGCCGCGCCCGTCTTCGACGGCTGGCAGTGGATCGGGCTCCTCTCGCCCATCTTCGTCGTGCTGCTCCTGACCCGGGTGAGCGGTGTGCCGCTGCTCGAGAAGAAGGCCGACAAGCGCTGGGGCGGCGAGGCCGACTACGAGGCGTACAAGACAGCGACGCCCGTACTCGTCCCGCGCCTCACGCGTCCGAAGCTCGCCGTGCGCTGAGGCGCGGCTCAGATCGACGGATGCCGCGGCCCGGCATCCCACGCGACGAATCGGGTCCTCGGAACCAGCCCTGCGGCGGTTCCGGGGACCCGATGTGTCGTGCCACCGGCATCCCGGCGGCACATCGGGTCCCCGGAACGTCCCGTCTCGCCGCGCCCGGCTGCCCTCGGCTCGTGCGTTTCGTGCGCGTGCGGTCCCCTTCGGATGCCGGATGCACGACCGCTGGTGCCTGTGTCACCTCGTGGGGCTCGTGAGGCCGTCTGGCGGCACCCGGTCGTGCAAACGTTCCGGCACGTCGGCACCCGACCCCCCGAAGCCGATGCCGAAGGCGGCGTCAGCCGAGCCCGGCGACGTTCGGCGCGGGCGTGCCGTGCACGTGCTCGCCGAGGAACCCGAACACGGTCTCGTACCAGACGACGGCGTGCTGCGGCTTGAGGACCCAGTGGTTCTCGTCGGGGAAGTACAGGAACCGGTGCACCGTCGACCCGTCATCCTCGCCGAAGTGCTCGTTGAGCTCCGACCAGAGGCGCAGGCTCTCGCCGATCGGCACGCGGTAGTCGCGGTCGCCATGGATCACGAGCAGCGGCGTCGAGATGCTCTCGACGTAGCGGTGCGGCGAGTTCTCGACCATCGCCTTGGGCGTGAAGATCTCCTGCCAGTACGACGAGCTGTCGGTCGTCCCCGCGAACTGGTCGAGCGCCCACAGGCTCGCGTGCGTCACGATCGCGCGGAACCGGTCGGTGTGCCCCGCGACCCAGTTCGCCATGTACCCGCCGAACGAGCCGCCCATCGCGGCGGTCTTGGTCTCGTCGATATCGGCCCGCGCGACGACCTCGTCGGTGATCGACATGAGGTCGGTGTACGGCTTCGCGCCCCAGCTGTTCCAGCCGCGCGCGATGAACTCGAGTCCGTACCCGGTCGACAGCGCCGGGTCCGGCAGCAGCACCGCGTAACCGCGCGCGAGGGCGAGCTGCGGGTTCCAGCGCCAGCTCCACGCGTTCCAGCTGTTCAGCGGTCCGCCGTGGATCCAGAGGAGGAGTGGGGCGGGGGATGCCGCATCCGCCCCCTCGGGCAGGAGCAACCAGCCGCGCACCCGCGCACCGTCCTCGACCGTCGTCTCGACCTCGGTCATCGTCCCCGCGGGCGTCGGCAACGGCGCCGGCGTCGCGAGCACGGTGACGGTGCCGTCGACACCGATGCGAACCGGATGCGGCGGCACCATCCACGACGAGCGGAGCGCGACGAGGTCGCCGGTGGCGCGGTCGACCGATACGTTCATGTAGGAGTGATCGTCGGTCGTGATCTGCTCGGGAGCGCCGCCGTCGAGCGGGACGCGGAAGACGGGACCGCGGCCGTCCTGGTCGGCCGTCACGATGAGCGCAGTGTCGTCGTGGGCGAACGCGACGCCGGTCGGCCAGCGGTCCCAGCCCTCGGCGAGGCGGCGCGGCGACGAGCCGTCGATGCCGGCGACCCAGAGCTCCTGGTCGGCGGGACCGGTCGGGTCAGAGAACCGGGCACGCACGTACGCAAGCGAGCGGCCGTCGTGACTGATCGTCGGCCCCTCGAAGTACGTGGAACGCTCTTCGAACAGGGTCGTCCGCTCGCCCGACGCGACGTCGATCGACACGATCGCGAAGCGCTCGGCGCGACCCTCGGGGAAGCGCATCGCGGCGATGAGCGTGCGGCCGTCGGGGGTGAGCGCGGTGCCGGCGGTGTCGGCCGTGCGGCCGGGCGCGGGTGTGAGGTCGCGCGGGCGTGGAAGGGATGCCGGGTACGGGGTCGTGGCATCCGGTTCGTCTTCGGCCGTGTCGGAGGCGGCGAGCGACCCGATCGTGTCGGCGAGGTCGCCGAGGTCGAGCGCGAGGAGGTGCGGCTCGGCCGGACCGAGGTCGTGATCCCAGTACCGCACCGGGTAGGTCGTGTGGAGGATCGCCGAGACCTTGCGCTTCTTGCGCTCGGCACGGAGCTTCGCGTCGGCCTCGAACGAGTCCGCCGACGGGAGCAGGTCGGCCGACAGAACGGCGACGGATGCCGCATCCGCGACGGCCTCGATGCCCGACACTCCCCCGGCGAGGCGGGTGATCGCCCGGGCCTCGCCGCCCGCGGCGGGCAGCAGCCACAGCTGCGCCGCGTCGTCGTCGGCGTCGCCCTCGGCGTCGGGACGTCCGCTCACGAACAGCAGATCGCCGCCCGCCGTGAACGCGGCGCCCTGCTCGCCCTTGGCGGAGCGGGTGAGGCGCCGGGGCGTGCCGCCGCCGGTCGCCGGGATCTCCCACAGCGCACGGTCGTACCCGGTCTTGTCCTTGTTCAGCGTCGCGACCGTGAGGACGGCGCGGGTGCCGTCGGGTGACAGGGTGACGGCGTCGATGCGGGGCAGGGAGATGTAGTCCTCGAGCGAGGCGAAGGGGTTCTGCGGCATCCCTCCACGCTAACCGCGGACCCCGCCGAGGCGACAGGGTCGATTCAGCGGATCAGGTCGGCGGTTGAGACGACGGTCGCGAACTCGCCGTCGAGGTTCGTCGCGGTGATGGCCGCGAGGGTCGCTGCGGGAACGACGGTGCCGTCGGGCGCCGTCCGGTCGAAGGAGTGTGTCGCGTCGAGCGCGAAGTACACGTCGTAGCCGAGGTTGCCGCCGACGCGGGCAGTGGTCTCGCAGCAGTGGTTCGTCGAGATGCCGGAGATGACGATCTGCTCGACGTCGTTCTTCCGCAGCCACGCATCGAGGTCGGGCATCCCGTGGAACGAGGAGTTCACGCTCTTCGTGACGAGAACGTCCGGGATGCCGGTGACCGAGTCCTTGAGATCGTTGCCCGGCTGGCCGGGCCGGAGCGGCGAGACCGCGGAGGTCGAGTCGTGGCGGACGAACACGATCGGCCATCCACGCTCGCGCCAGCGCGCGATGAGCGCCGCGACGTTCGCCTCGCACTCGGGGTTGTCACGCTCACCCCAGTACGCGGTGTCGTCGAAGCCGCGCTGCACGTCGATGACGACGAGCGCAGCGCGGTCGAGGGTGAGCTGTCGCGGCGGGATCTGCACCTCTCGAGCCTGACACGGGGCGCCACCGCGCGGCGGTCAGGGTGCGGCGGGATCCTGCCACGCGGGGTTCCCCTGTCACGAACTGCAGCCGCGCGCGGCGTGTTGCGACAGGGGAAGGTGGGGTATACCCCGGCGCGCCGGTTCCCCTGTCACGAACTGCAGCCGCGCGCGGCGTGTTGCGACAGGGGAAGGTGGGGTCGACCCCGGCGCTCAGACCTCGATGCCCACCGCGGCCGAGCAGCGGGCGAGCTCGTCGGCCGAGAGCACGAGGTCGCGTGCCTTGACCGAGTCGGTGATGGATGCCGGGCGGCTCGCCCCGGGGATCGGGATGACCGTCTCTCCGAGCGACAGCTCCCACGCGAGGACGACCTGCTGCGGGCTGACCCCGTGGTCTGCGCCGATCTCGGCGAACGCCGCGAACCGCTCGCCGATCGAGCCCGCGCCGCCGATGCCGCCGAGCGGGCTCCACGGGAGGAACGCGATGCCGTGTTCGACGCAGTACTTCAGTTCGCCGTAGCTTCCGGGGTGGCGCGGCGAGAACTCGTTCTGCACGCTCGTGAGGTTCCCCTCGCCCAGGACCTCCTGAGCGATCTGGATCTCTTCGACGCTCGCGTTCGAGATACCGAGGGTCCGCACGAGCCCCTCGTCCTGCAGCGTCTTGAGGTTCTGCATGACTTCGCCGTAGACCATCCACCGGTCGGGACGGTGGTACTGGTACAGGTCGATCACCTCGACCTGCAGGTTCTTCAGCGACTTCTGCACGGCGCTCCGGAGGTACTCCAACGATCCGTCGCGCCCGAAGTCCTTCACCTCGGTACGCGTGATCCCGCCCTTCGTGGCGATGACGATCGACGACCGATCGCCCTCCCATCCGGCGAGCGCGTCTCCGACGATCCGCTCGTTGTGGCCCATCTCGTCCCAGCTGGGCGCGTAGATGTCGGCGGTGTCGATGAGCGTCACGCCCGCATCGAGGGCCGCCCGGACGGTCGCCACCGCGTCGTCGTGCGACGGGATGCCGTTGCCATTCATCGACACCGGCATGGCGCCGAGTCCGATGGCCGAGACGGTGAACGGTCCGAGAGTGCGCTGCGACATGAGTCTCCTTCGACGTGGTGGGGTGCGGCATCTACCCTGCCATCAGAGACCGCCGACGGCGACGACCCTTGACAGATCAGCGCGCGGTCAGCTGCTCCCGCACCTGGCGGCGAAGCACCTTGCCGATCTGCGATCGCGGCAGGTCGTCGAGCTGCACGACCTTGCGCGGCACCTTGTAGGGCGCGAGGTGCGACTTGGCGAAGTCCTTGAGAGCGGATGCCTCGAACGCCGCCCCCTCCTTCATCACCACGGCTGCGACCACGTCCTCGCCGCCCGTCGGGCGGGCGACGCCCACGACGGCGGCGGCTTCGACATCGGGATGCAGCGTCAGCACCTGCTCGACCTCGCTCGGGCTGACGTTGAACCCGCCCGTGATGATCAGCTCCTTGACGCGGTCCACGACCGTCACGAAGCCGTCGTCCGAGACCGTCACGATGTCGCCGGTGCGGAGCCAGCCGCCCTCGAGGAGCACCTCCGCGGTCTCTTCGGGTCGGCGCCAGTACCCCTGGAACACCTGCGGTCCGCGGATCAGCAGCTCGCCCGCCTCACCGGCGGGACGGTCGACGGTCGGGTCGTCGGGGTCGACCACGCGGATCCACGTGCTCGGGAACGGCACACCGACGGTGCCGGGGCGGCGCGTCGGGCCGATCGGGTTGCCGAGCGCCACGGGCGAGGTCTCCGTCATGCCGTAGCCCTCGACGAGCAGCCCGCCGGTCGCCTCCTCCCACCGCGTCACGGTCGGGACGGGCAGGCTCATCGCACCGGAGATCGCGAAGCGGATGGTCGAGAGGTCGACGTCCTTGCGCGTGCTCGCGCGGGACAGCGCGTCGTAGATCGGCGGGACGCCGGGAAGGAAGGTCGGCGGCGACTTCTTCAGCGCGCCGACGACGAGGTCGACGTCGAACTTGGGGAACAGCACGATGCGCGCGCCGATCGACACGGCGAACGTGAGGCAGAGGGTCAGCCCGTAGGCGTGGAACATCGGCAGGACGGCGTAGAAGGTCTCTTCGCCCTCGTGCAGTCCCGGCACCCACGCACGCCCCTGCTCGGCGTTCGAGCGGAGGTTCCGATGCGACAGCACGGCGGCCTTCGGCATCCCGGTCGTGCCGCTCGTCAGCTGCAGGAGCGCCGTGTCGTCGAGCTCGGGACGCGCCCACTTGCGGGGAAGGCGGCGCGTCTTCGTGAACTGCGACCACCGGATGACCCCGCGCGCGGTGGGCTTGGAGGTCATCGCCTCGCGCCGCTCGCGGAGGGCGGGCACCGGTGCGCGCAGCGCCGTGCGCATGACCCACGGGAGCGCGTCGGTCATGTCGACGGCGACGATCGCGGCGGGGGCGACGTCGCTCGGGAACTCGGCGACGATGTCGGCGACCTTGTCCCAGACGATCGCGACGACCGCCTCGTGCACCTCGAACTGGTGTCGCAGCTCGCGCGCGGTGTAGGTGGGGTTGTGTTCGACGACGATCGCGCCGATGCGGAGCGCCGCGTAGAAGGCGACGATGTGCTGCGGGCAGTTGGGCAGCACGAGAGCGACGCGGTCCCCCTTCCGCACGCCGAGCTTGCGGAGCGCGTTCGCTGCGCGCGACACCTGCTCGCCGAGTTCGGCGTAGGTCGTCTCGGAGCGGAAGAACTCCGTCGCGACCTTCGACCCATACCGTTCAACCGCGTGATCGAGCAGATCCACGAGCGTCTCGTCGACCGGATCGATGTCGGTCGGGACGCCGGGCGCGTAGGCAGCCAGCCAGGGGCGATCCTGCAGATCGGATGCCGGGGGTGTCGGGCTCATCGTCTTGTCCTCCTCGGTGTCCCGCCAGCGTAGGGCGGCGTGTTCATGCGTCTGCTGTGCGTTCGCTACGGGCGCTCGAGACCGGCGAGGCCGGACGTCAGCACGTCGATGACGTCATCGACGTGCGCGTCGTCGTCGGTCGCGAGCCACCACGCCGCGAGCCCTTCTGCGGCGGCGTGAACGACGGCGACGAGCGTCGCAGTGGGCACCGTCGGGCGGGCCCCGCGCGCCGTCGCCCACGCGTCGACGAGCCGCTCAATCTCAGCGCGAATCGCCTCGGCCTCGGCCCGGGCGGCGCCGGCGAGTGCGGCCGACGCTCGGGCCATGGCCGTGAGCTCGGCCAGCCGTTCGTGCCGCACGCGGTCGCGGCGAAGTTCGGCCATGAAGGTGCGAAGGGCGGCGGCGACGGCTTCGGCGAGCGGCAGGGGGGCGAGCGGCTCGGCCCACAGGCGGTGCGTCAGCAGCTCCGACTCGCGCTGCAGCAGAGCGCTCACGAGCTCGGCCTTCGAGCCGAACGCGTAGCTCACGACGCGGTGAGCGACGCCGGCGCGCTGCGCGACGGTCCGCAGCGACAGCGCTGACACCCCGTCGTCGACCATCACGTCGACAGCGGCGTCGAGCAGTTGACGGCGTCGGTCGTCGACGTCGAGGTAGGTCCGGCGAGGGGACGGGTCGTTCACAGTGATCTCCGAGCGTGCGGCGCGATGGTGCCTCCATACTAGTTTTATCCACCTGGACCAATTGAGGAGACATCATGATCACCGTGACCCCCGCCCGCGCCACCGACCTCGCCCCGGCATCCGTGATCCTCGCCGAAGCGTTCGCGCACGACCCCGTCATGTCGGCGATCGTCCCTGGGTCGCACCGGCGTCACGAACGGCTCACCGAGCTGTTCCACGGCCTCCTCGCGAGCGGCCCGTACGCCACCGGGACGGTGGACCTCGCCCGCGATGCCGACGGCACGCTCCTCGGTGTCGCCGCGTGGGAAGGTCCTCACGCCGAGCGCGGCGCCTTCGGTCGGCAGACCGGGGAGCTCCCCCGCTTCGCGCGGGCGCTCGGCTGGCTCGGGATGCCGCGGGCCCTCGCCCTGCTGTCGCGCCTCGCCCGCCACCGCCCCCGCGCGCCGCACTGGTACCTCGCCGAGATCGGGGTGAGCGCCGCCGCACGCGGCAAGGGCGTCGGCAAAGCGCTCCTCGCCGCACAGCTCGACACCCTCGACACCACCCGCCAGACCGCGTACCTCGAGTCCTCCACGCCCGACAACCGTCGCCTCTACCGTCGCTTCGGGTTCGAGGAGCTCAGCCCGATCGACGGCGTCCCGGGGGCGACGCCGGTCGCGATGCTGCGCCTGCCGGCCGCGCGGTAGCGTGCTGAGCATGGCGACGGACCGCAGCGGTGACACCTGGCGATCTCTCGTCGCCGCGCTCGCGAACGACCGCGTACGCGAGGCGTTCGCTCGGCTGACGCTCGGCGCGAGTGCGGACGACGCCCTCGACGGACTGTCGCCCTCGCGGCGACGCCACGTCGTCGAGACGCTGCACCGCGCAGGGCTCGTCACGGCGGATCTCCGCGCCGACGGCACGGCGTTCGCGCGGGTGCTCGCCGCGGTTCCGCCCGCTCCGCGCCCCACCGGTGCGGACCGATTCCTGTCGAGCGAGGGCCGACTCGTCCGCTACCCGTCGCATCCGGACGAGAGGCGCGACCTGCTCGAGACCCTCGCGCAGCGGGTGCTCGCTCCGGGCGAGGTCATCGACGAGCCGGAGCTGAACGACCGGTTGGCCGCTCTCACCGACGACATCCCGGCGCTCCGCCGTCACCTCGTCGACCACGAGATCGTCGAGCGCACGCGCTCCGGCAGCGCGTACTCCCTCGTCGCCGCGCCGCCTCAGTCGTAGGAGGCGAAGACGCGGCGCCCCGCGCCATCGAGCCGCATGAGACCGCCGTAGGGCACGATCCACTGAGGTCGCGTGTGACCGAACGGTATGCCGATGCAGACGACGGCCTCCGGATTGTAGCGAGCGACCAGCGCGGTCACCACGTCGCGCTGCGCGTCGCGGCGCGCGCGGCGGGTCTCGGCATCCGGTTCGTCACCGAACGTGCTCACCGGCGGCCGCGCAACCAGCACGCCGGCGACAGCGCCGAGCACGCCACGCTCGCCGAGTGCGCGCAGCCAGCGTGCGACGAGGCGGGGCGAGGGCAACTCCTCGCTCGTTTCCAGCAGGAGGATGCCGCCCTGCAGGGCATCGAGCTCCGGCATCCGTCCCGCGAGGCCGATTTCGTCGAGCACGTCGAGGCACCCGCCCCACGTGCGTCCCTCGACGACCCGCTCCGGGCCCGACCACGTCCACGGCTCGGTCTTCTGCCGGTCGCCGTAGGAGGTGAGGGCGCGAGGATCGAGCCAGTCGATCCCGATGTCCTCCGACTCGCCGGGCTCGGTCAACTCGAGCTCCCCGCCGTCGAGGAGCGCAGCGCGGAGCGACTGCAGGTGGATGCCGTCGATCCCCGGCCCGGCGCCGAGGTGCACCTGGGTCGACCCGCCGTAGAACCCTGGCACGCCCGCCTGCCACAGCGCGTTCAGGAGGTGCGTGTTGTCGCTGTACCCGAGGTACGGCTTCGGGTCGGCGATCGCCGCGGCGAGGTCGACGTGCGGCACGACGGTGATCTGGTCGTCGCCGCCGATGCTCGCGAGAATCGCACGGACACCGGATGCCGCGAACGCCGCCTGGACATCCGCTGCGCGGGCGCGCGGGTCGGCGCCCAGCATCCGCGTCGTGGGGTACTCGACCGGCTCGAGGCCGAGGTCGTCGCGGATGCGGCGGAGCGCCTGCTCGTGCACGGCGGGCGCGAACCCGGGAGCGGCGAACGACGGCGAGAGCACCGCGACCCGGTCGCCCGCGCGGAGCTTCGGGGCGGTCCGGAACGAGGGGCGCATGAGCCCATCGTGGCATCCGCGGGGGGACCGTCACCCGCTGTTCACCGGCGATTCACTCCGTTGCAGGAACGCCGACGGATCCTGGAACGGACCTGCACGAAAGGATCCCCCGTGACGATTCTGGAACCCCCCACCGCCCGCAAGACCCTCCCGCTCGCCGCGCACGCCGTCGGCAAGCGCTCGGCCGTGACCTGCCAGTTCAAGTGCGCGAATGCGTGCCTCGGCCCCGAGTGCAACGGATCGGACAACCCGACGTTCCGCAGCATCGCCGAGCTCGCCCTCTCGCGTCGCACCCTGATCGGCGCCGCTGCCGCCGGAGCGGTCGTCGTCGCGACCGACGCGTTCGGCATCATGAACCCGGCGCCGGCGTCCGCGCTGACCGGCGGACCGGTCGAGTCCACGTGGGGGTGGGGCGGTGCGCACAGCCTGCCGTTCCAGCCGATCGCTCCCGTCCCGGCATCCGTCGACGCGCTCACGGTGCCGAAGGGCTACACGTGGTCGCCGATCATCCGGTGGGGCGACCCGCTCTTCTCCGACGCGCCGGCGTTCTCGCTCGAGGCGCAGAGCGCGGCCGCGCAGGCGCGGCAGTTCGGCTACAACAGCGACTACCTCGACATCCTCGCCGACCGCGGCGGACGCACCGGCGTGCTCGTCAACAACCACGAGTACGTGAACCCGAACATCATGTTCGCCCCGACGACGGATGCCGCCGAGCTCCGCCGTCGCGGCGAGGTCTACAAGGCCGCCCAGGGCATGTCCGTGGTCGAAATCACGCGCCGTCGCCGCGGCAAGCCGTGGCGCTACGTCGTCGACGGGCGCCGCAACCGTCGCATCACGGTCGACACCGTGTTCGAGCTGACCGGCCCCGCCGCGGGCTCGGACCTCGTGAAGACGGCGGCCGACCCCGAGGGCCGGTGGGTGAAGGGCACGCTCGGCAACTGCTCCGGCGGCACGACACCGTGGGGCACGATCCTCTCGGGCGAGGAGAACTTCAACGGCTACTTCGCGTGGGCCGCCGACACCGCAGGGCAGAAGCGCTACCAGGCGACCGCCTCGCGGACGACGTCGACCGGCTGGGAGGCCTACGACCCGCGGTTCAACTCGTTCGACCCCGGCTACGTCAACGAGCCCAACCGGTTCGGTTACATCGTGGAGATCGATCCGGACGACCCCACCTCGACACCGAAGAAGCACACCGCGATGGGGCGCTTCAAGCATGAGGGCGCGAACGTCATCGTCGCGGACGACCGCCGCGTCGTCGCCTACATGGGCGACGACGAGCGCAACGACTACCTCTACAAGTTCGTGTCGAAGCACCGCATCAGCTCGTCGCGCAAGAAGAACATGACGCTCCTCTCGGAAGGCGACCTGTACGTCGCGCGCTTCCGGGGCGACTCCCCCGCGAGCCAGATCGACGGCTCGGGCACGCTCCCCGCCGACGGCGCGTTCGACGGCAGCGGCGAGTGGATCGCGCTCACGCGTCACGGCAAGAGCGTCGTACCCGGCATGACGACCGATGAGGTCCTCGTCTACACGCGCCTCGCGGCCGACAAGATGGGCGCGACGAAGATGGACCGCCCCGAGGACGTGCAGCCGAGCCTTCGGACCGGCAAGATCTACGTCGCCCTGACGAACAACTCCGACCGGGGCAAGACCTCGATGGTGGATGAGGCGAACCCCCGCACGGGCAACCGATTCGGCCACGTGCTCGAGATCACCGAGCGCCGCGGCCAGACGGGCACCTCGTTCGGGTGGAGCATTCTGCTGCAGTGCGGCAACCCGTCCGACCCGAGCACCTACTTCGCCGGGTACCCGAAGGACAAGGTGTCGCCGATCTCCTGCCCCGACAACCTCGCGTTCGACGAGGACGGCAACCTCTGGATCTCGACCGACGGCGCCCCCAGCACGATCGGCTTCAACGACGGCCTGTTCCGCGTCCCCCTCACCGGGCGGGAGCGCGGGCACGTGCAGCAGTTCCTCGCCGTCCCGCGCGAGGCCGAGACGTGCGGCCCCGTGATCCACGCGCGGGAACAGCTGGTGTTCGTCGCGGTGCAGCATCCCGGCGAGAACGGCACCGTCGCAGCTCCCACCTCGCTGTTCCCCGACTACGGCTCGACGCGACGGGGCGACATCCCCAACGCGCCTCGACCGGCGGTCGTGCAGGTGTACCGGAGCTGATCTGATGCCCGCGTCAGCCCGCCGGCGGGCTGACGCGGGAGCGATCGTCCACCGCCAACGACCCGAGCAGCCCCAACCGCTCCGCCGAGGGTGAGCCGGGCTCGGCGCTGTAGATCAACAGGACACGACCGGGCTCGGCGGTGACGGCGAGCTCCTCGTACACGAGGGTGAGTTCGCCGACCGCGGGATGCCGGAAGCGCTTCTTTCCGGAACCGTGGGCACGGACGTTGTGGGCGGCCCACAGCTTCCGGAACTCGTCGCTGCGGGTTGACAGCTCGCCGACGAGATCCTGGATGCCCTTGTCGTGCGGGTCGCGGCCGGCCTCGGCGCGGATGACGGCGACGCACATGTCCGCGAACAGATCCCAGTCCGGATAGAAGTCCCGCGCGACGGGATCGAGGAACTGGAAGCGTGCGAAGTTCGGGACGCGTCCGCCGTCACCGATGAGAGGCGAGTAGAAGGCTCGGCCGAGATCGTTGAACGCGATCAGGTCCTGACGCTGGTCGCGCACGACGGCCACCGCATCCGTGACCGACGACAGCGCCCACTCGAGGCTCGGACGGATCGGCCCCGACTTCGAGGCGCGGCGACGATGGCGCCCCGAGGCGGGAATCCCATCGGCGTTGCGTGCGAGGTCGAGAAGGTGCGCGTGCTCGGCGTCGGAGAGGTGCAAGGCGCGGGACAGGGACTCCAGCACCGCACCGGACGCGCCCGCGATCGCTCCTCGTTCGAGCTTGGCGTAGTACTCCACGCTCACGCCGGCGAGGGCCGCGACCTCGCTGCGCCGGAGCCCCTCGACCCTTCGGCCCGGTCCCGCGGGGATCCCCGCCGCATCCGGCGTCACGCGTGCCCGACGCGTCATGAGGAACTCACGGACCTCAGCTCGATTGTCCATGCCCACAGGCTAGATCGGCCGAGCCGGATCAGGGATGCCCTCTCGGTACACCTTCCGGCAGGGACTCCCGCCCGCGCCCGAGCGCGACGACGCTGAAGGACATGACCGCATCCGCTCTCACGCAACGCACCGGCTCCCGGAGGGCGCTGCCGACCCTGCTCCTGCTGCTGACCGTGTTCGGCCCGATCTCGATGGACCTCTACCTCCCGGCCCTCCCCGCGCTGACGGCGGAGCTCGACGCCGTCACCTCCGTGGCTCAGCTCACCGTCACCGCCTGCCTGATCGGGCTCGCCGCCGGCCAGCTGATCGCGGGCCCCCTGTCGGACCGGTTCGGACGCCGCGGCATCCTGCTCGTCGGCATCGCCGCGTACATCCTGATGTCGGCGGTGTGCGCGCTGAGCCCAACGGTCGAACTGCTGATCGCGGCCCGGTTCGTGCAGGGGCTGGCCGGCGGGGTCGGCATCGTCATCTCACAGGCCGCGGGCCGCGATGTGTACACGGGCGGCGCGTTGATCCGGTTCTACGGGCGCCTGACGGTCGTCGGCGGCCTCGCCGCGATCATCGGGCCCCTCCTCGGCGGACTCCTCGACGCGGTCACGGACTGGCGCGGCCTGTTCGTCTTCCTCGCCGCGATCGGGGCGGCCATCCTGGTCGTCACGCTGCGGATGTTCCCCGAGACGCTGGCACCCGAGGAGCGGACCGCCGGCGGCTTCGCGCACACCGTCGCCGACTTCCGGACGCTCCTGCGGGACCGGGCATTCGTCGGGGCCGTCCTGAACCAGGGGTTCCTCTACGCCGCCCTGTTCGCCTACCTCGCCGGATCGACCTTCGTCCTGCAGGACGTCTACGGGCTGTCCCCGCTCGGATACGCGCTCGCTTTCGGGCTGAACTCGGCGGGCTTCATGACCCTGGGACACCTCGCCGGGCGCTCCGCCGAGCGGTGGAGCATTCCCGGCACCCTGACCGCCGGCGTCCTGACGTCAGGTGTCGGCGCGATCGGACTCCTCGTCGCCGGCCTCACCGCCCTTCCCCTGTGGGTCGTCATCGTGTCGCTGTTCCTCCTGGCGGGCGGGGTCGCGATCTCGTCTCCCCCGGCGACGACCCTCGCCCTCGCCGACTATCCGCGGATGGCGGGCACGGCCTCATCCCTCCTCGGGATGGTGAGGTTCGGGTTCGGGGGGATCGCGGCTCCGCTGGTCGGGGTCGCCGGTGCCCTCAGCATCCTGCCGCTCGGCATCGTCACAACGGTCTCCGTCCTCCTCGCGGGCGCCTCCTTCCTGTTCCTCGCCCGCGGACGCACCGCATCGGCGGTCCGCTCCCCGCAGGTCGGGAGTGCCTCGTGATCGGCGACCCCCGCGGACGGATGCCGCGCCGCAGGGCAGCTGTCGGCTTCGGGCTGCTCGGCGTGGCCCTGCTGGGCGGCTGCGCCGCCGAACCCACTCCGCAGCCCGCGGCGACCCGCCCGGACGCGCCCTCGGCCTCGGCATCCGTTCCGGCGGAGATCGTGGGGACGCGCATCCGGTTCTCGTCCGACCGCACCACGATCGACGTCACGATCGGCGAGGACAGCCCGGCGGTGCGCGATCTCCTGTCGCTCCTCCCGGCCGAGCTGTCGTTCGAGGACCTGAACAGCCGGGAGAAGATCGCCTCCCTGCCCCGCGAACTCGCCTGGCAGGGATCACCGGGCTCCGACCCGGAGGACGGCGACCTCATCTACTACTCGCCCTGGGGGAACCTCGGGTTCTATTACGACGCCTCCGGGATCGAGTACTCCGACGACACGCTCCACATCGGCACCTACGACGCCACCGAAGAACAACTGGCGCTCCTCGTGGGCGGACCCGTCACCGTCGAGATCATCGACTGACCACTGAGACAAGGAACAGAAGTCATGCGCGCAACCCTCATGTACTCCGCGGGCGACGTCCGCGTCATCGACGTACCCGAGCCCACCCTTGAAGCGCCCACGGACGCGATCATCCGCGTCACCTACGCGTGCGTCTGCGGCTCCGACCTGCACCCGTATCACGACATCGAGGACACCCCCGAGGGACGCCGCATGGGGCACGAGGCCGTCGGCGTGGTGGAGCGGATCGGCGAGGACGTGACGACCCTCCGGGTCGGCGACACCGTCATCGTCCCCTTCGCCTGGTCCGACGGCACCTGCACGTTCTGCCGCGACGGGATCACGACCTCCTGCATCCATGGGGGCTTCTTCGACGGCGCCGCATCCGCCACCCAAGCCGAGAAGCTGCGGGTGCCGTACGCAGACGGCACCGCCGTCGCCATTCCGGCCGGCACCGACGAGGCGCTCATGCCGTCGCTGCTGACCCTGTCCGACGTCTACCTCACCGGCTACCACGCGGCTATCCGCGGCGGTGTCGAGGCGGGCAAGACCGTCGCGGTGATCGGCGACGGAGCGGTGGGCCTCTCCGCCGTGCTGGCTGCGCGCCAGCTCGGCGCCGAGACCATCATCCTGATGGGCCGGCACACCGCCCGCACCGACCTCGGCCGCGAGTTCGGGGCGACACACGTCGTCGCCGAGCGCGGCGAGGACGGCGTCGCGAAGGTGCTCGAGATCACCGGCGGCGAGGGCGCCCATGTCGTCCTCGAGGCGGTCGGCCACATGCCGGCTTACGAGCAGGCTTACGGCATCGTCCGCCCCGGCGGCGTCATCTCGCGCGTCGGCGTCCCCCAGTACGAGGATGCCGCGGTCGGGTTCACCTCGCTGTTCGGCAAGAACGCGACCCTCACCGGCGGGCCGGCCACCGTCCGCGCCTACCTCGAGGGCGCCATCCCCCAGGTGCTCGACGGCACCATCGAGCCGGGCAAGGTCTTCGACCGCGAGCTCCCCCTCGACGACATCGCCGAGGGCTACCGCCTGATGGATTCGAGGGAGGCGCTGAAGGTCCTCATCCGCCCCTGATCAGCGGGCGACGCCGATCGGGTCGCCGGTGCGGGCGAGGTCGGCCTCCAGCTCGCGAACGATCGGGATGACCTTCTCGCCGAACGCCTCGAGCTCCTCCTGGAAGTGCAGGAAGCCGAGCAGGAACAGGTCCACCCCGCGCTTCTTGTAGGCGATGATGCGCTCGGCGACCTGCTCGGGCGGACCGAACAGCTGGGTGCGGAAGCCGTCGTTGTACTGCACGAGGTCCTCGAACGAGGAGTCGGCCCACATCCCCTTGCGGTCCGCGGTGGATGCCCCGGCCTGCTGCACCGACTTGCGGAAGCCTTCGACGGACGCCGGATCGGCCTGCGCGATGATCTCGCGCAGCTGCTCGCGCGCTTCCGCCTCGGTGTCGCGGACGATCGCGAACCCGTTCAGACCGAACCGCACGGTTCGGCCGTGCTCAGCGGCGACCCGGGTGACGTCGTCGTACTGCTCGGTGAATCCGTCGAAGTCCTTGCCGTTGGAGAAGTACCAGTCGGAGTGGGCGCCGCCGTTGAACCGTGCCGCCGTCGAGTTGCCGCCCTGGAAGATCTCGGGATGCGGGCGGCCGGGCACCGGGTACGGCCCGGGGCGCAGCGTGAAGTCGTTCACCCGATAGAAGTCGCCGTGGAACTGCACGTTCTCCTCGGTCCAGAGCTTTCGCAGCACCTCGATGAACTCGGCGGAGCGGCGGTAGCGCTCGTCGTGCTCGAGCCACGGGAGGCCGAGCTTCGTGTACTCGTCCTTGAACCAGCCCGAGACGACGTTGACGGCCGCGCGGCCCTTCGAGAACTGGTCGGCCGTGAGGATGAACTTGGCCAGCACGGCCGGCTCCCACAGGCCCGGGTGGACGGCGGCGATGACCTTCAGCTTCTCGGTCGCGAGGAGCAGGGCGAGGCTGATCGAGGTGGACTCGTGCTGCTGCGCGGCGCCATAGCTCGACAGGTAGCGCACCTGGCTCAGGGCGTACTCGAAGCCGACGCGCTCGGCCGTCTGGGCGAGCTTCACGTTGTAGTCGTAGTCCCAGGACGTCCGCTGCTCGATGTTCGAGACGACCAGCCCGCCGCTGACGTTGGGCACCCAGTAGGCGAACTTGAGCGGCTCGTGCGTCGACGCCGGGTCGTGCGGGGATGTCTGCTCGGTCATGGGATCTCCGGGTGAGGACGGCGCCATTCGGCGGCGCATCGGACGGGTTCCCGGGAACTCTCCGCCGAGCGGCGGCGCACTGTCAATCGATGTGACAGCGTGTGTCCGAGCATGACCGCGTGTGTCCGATCGTGACGCAGGGTGACACCATTCGGGACCCCCACCCGGGCCCGAGGCCCGCTGAGCGGGCACCAAGGCGGCGCATCACAAATTGATAACAGGAAATCCTTGCCACCGTTATCTCGCCGTTATACAGTCATTGCCAGGTAGATGTTTTGCTGTGGCAGCTACCGACATGTGATTGCAGGACAACTCTTGGTGCAAAGGGACAAGGGCCGGCTGGATGCCTCTCCAGCCGGCCCTTACTGCATCACCCGTCAGACGGTCGAGCTCCGTCGACGACGCAGGATCAGCACCACACCGAGCGCGAGAAGCGCCGTGCCCGCGCTGGCAGCGATCCACAGCGGGGCGACCTGACCACCGGTCGACGCCAACTCGTCGTCGCCGGCAGCGGCCTGACCCACGGTCACGGCAGCCCAGCCGACCAGCTCGCCGGATTCATCGACGACTGCGACCCGGTGCGATCCCGCCTCGAGGTCGCTCGGCAGCGCAAAGCTCGCGGCACCGTCGGCATCCGCCGTCACCTGTCCGAGCGCAGTCGGCGTCGAGTAGATGAAGCCGTAGAAGCGCTCCCCGGCGGTGAGACCCGAGACGATGATCCGGTCGCCCTGGACGGATGCCTGGATCTTGCCTTCAGCCGCAGCCGGCAGATCGTCGCCGTTCGCGGCGGGAGCCCCGGGGGCCTCGCCGGTCGAGGGCAGCTCGCCGGGTGCGGGCGTCGCGGTGGGCTCCGGGGTCGGCGAGGGCGCTGGAGTGGCGGTGGGCTCGGGCGTCGGCGTCGGCTCGGGGTCCGGCGACGGAGACGGCGCGGGCGTCGGCTCGGGAGTGGGCTCGCCACCCGGCGTGCCGATGACGACCGAACCGTCGTCCTTCACGGTGACCTTCGCTGCCATCGCGGCGGCGAGGTTCATCCGCTGCCAGCTCTCCTGCTCGCCCACGTCGAGGGGGTTGCCCGAGTCGGCAGCCGTCAACGCGAGGACCTGTCGGCGCTGCTCCGGCGTCAGGTCGGGGTGGCTCGAGACGAGGAGCTCTTCTGCTCCCGCGGGCACCACGACCTTCGCGCCCTTCGGCCCGGTGGCGGGGAAGCCGTACCCGAGGTGCTCCTCGTAGTACGCGAGGGCCTTGTCGGTCGGGAGGTAGGGCGTGTCCTTCGCGATGCAGTTCTCGAGGGTGTCGCCGCATCCGCGCTCGAGCACGCCGCGCAGTTCATCGGCGGCCTCGTCCACGAGTCCGCGCATCTCGGGGTCGGCGAGACGGAGGGCGATGATCTTCTGCCCCATCATCCGACCGCTGATGACATCGAGCGGGTAGTGCGCCGCCATGACGATGCGGTTGTTGCCGGCCTCCGCCGTGCGCGCGAGGATCTGCGGCGCGAGCTCGGGGAGCATCTCGGCGAGCGCCGTGCCCTGCCAGTACGCCTGCGAGGTGTGGCCGGAGGGGAAGGAGCCGCTCGTGGATCCCCACGCGTCGCCACCCTCCTTGTCGCGGTAGACGAGGTCCTTCGTGGTGTCGAGCCGGAGGTAGGGGCGGTCGTAGTCGAAGAAGTTCTTCGGCGGGTTGCTGGAGGAGGTCGACCCGAGCTTGCCGCCCTCCTTGTTCAGCAGCCACGTCGTCTTCGGGAGTTCCCCGTCGGCGATGGCGTCGGCGTAGATCGCGCCGAGCTTCTTGCCGAACCCGTCGCCCATGCTGACGGACATGTCCTCGTACTGGTCGACGATCGCCCGCTTCACCTGCGCGTCGGACGCCGTGAGGTTGATCTCACTCGTCAGCTCGTCGTTGTAGTCCATGACGGCGGCGTTCCCGCCCGTGCCGCGGTCGGTACGCAGCCCCTCGAACACGTCCATCATCTGCACCGACCAGTTGTCGGCACTCGGAGCATCGGAGTCACCGGTCGATGCCGTCGCATCCGACGCGTACGTCGCCGTCTGCTGGGCCTCGGTGAAGCCGTCGGCGGCGAAGGCCGGGCCGGCGGTCAGGGCACAGGCGACAAGGATGCCGAGCCCACCGATCGCGACGCCGGTTCGAGCACCGGCTCGTCTTGTCTGTCTCTTCACGCTCACGGGCGCGCCTCACTTCCGTTGGGTGCGGGGGTTGTCGCAGACTACCGACATGGAGAGTCCTTGTCAGGACATAGCAACAACACGGTTCATGAGAATGCTCTCCTCCGAACCCGAACGGAAGATGACGTGCCGGTGACGGCGCGACGTCCGAGACGCGAGATCACACCCCGCCGACTCCTCCCCCGCCCCCGCCGCCGCCCGCGCTCCCGCCGCCGGAAGATCCGCCCGAGGACGACGACGAGGTCGTCGCAGCCGACAGCGATCCGATGCCGGACGAGAAGGATGCCGCGTCGAACCCGGCAGCGCCCGCGTACCAGACCGGCGCAGCTAGCCCCGCAGAGGTGTAGAGGACAGCCAGCTTGCCGGCCCACTGCTTCTCCTGCCCGAACACGACGGCGTACGGGAGCAGCCGCTCGTACAGGTCGAGCATCGCCCGCGGGTCGTCGGTGTCGACAGGCACTCGTTCCGCGCCGCGCGGCGATTGCAGCATCCGGATGCGGTCCGCCTCAGCCCACTCGATGAACTGCCGGAGTCCCGCCAGGTGATCGCGGATCTCGGCCCCGTCCGCGGTGAGCGGGGTCCGAACGAGCAGCCCGACGATCACGAACACCGCCGCGATCCCGGTGAACATCCCCACGAACGGCCAGAGCGGCTGGACCGCCCGGTCGACCAGCACGATCGTGAGCACGACGAGCGCAGCCAGCAGCGCGGCGACGACGAGAAGCGGGGCGACTCGCACCCAGGCGGGCACCTCTCGGCGCAGTCCGCGTTCGCGCAGTGCCGTCACAGCATCCTTCAGGATCTTCTGCGCCGTCGTCGACAGCCGGGTGTCCGAGGTGCCGAACTCGAACCGATCCCCCGGCTGCCCGTCGGGGAAGAGGGCCGTCAGCAGCACTCTCCCGTTGTCGTCTGCGCGCGACGGATCGACGAGCTCGGCGACGAGCTTCGCCGAACCCCATCGGGGCTTCTCGCCCTCGGTGATGCGGATCGACCCGACGATGGCCTGCTCGAGCACTTCGGCGGGGATGCCCTTGCCCGTCTTCTCGAGCAGCACCGCCGCCTGAAGCGCATCGACACCCGTCGGCGGGTCGAACTCCGCGATGACGGTCGGGCGCCCCGGCCCGTCGGCGAGGTGCCGACGACGCAGCCACAGCGCCCACCCGATCGTCCCGAGCAGTCCGGCGCCTGCGGCGGCGTGCGCCCAGCCGAGCGGGGTACCGACGTACGAGGTGTCGAGCGGTTCGAAAGTGCCGTCGTCGAAGCCCACCGCGAAGGTGAGCGACTCGTTCGGTCCCACGTCGGACTGTCGCGCGGTCACCGTCGCCCCCGACGAGGTCTCGGTGAGATCGATCGCGTCGCAGGCGGTGTCGCTCCCGAACCGTCCGGCGTAGCAGGCGACGTCGCCGGCGGCATCCGCCACCGCCCCATCGAGGTGCAACCGCGCCGTCACCTCGCCGAACGGCTGCTGCGAGTCGAAGCCGTTCACGTCCCAGTAGAGCTCGAGCCCGGTGTCGGGGAACTCGCGCGTCACGTTGTCGAGCGTGTAGGTCAAGACGAACGTCTGCCGGCCGTGCACGTAATCCTCGGATCGGGCCGTGACGACCAACCCGTCCTCGCCGTCGTCGGTCTCCACGACTTCCCACGGCTCGCCGTCCGCATCGACCGCGGACTCGAACGACGGGCGCAGCGGCTGCCCGTCGTACTCGTCCGGGATGACGCGACGGATGCCGCGGTTCTGATCGCTGTCGGGGAACACCGCGACGAACTCCTCGACCACCCGCATCCGGCTTGTGCCGTCCTCGGCGCGGGTCAGGGTGTAGTCGACCTCGAGGCTGTCGAAGGTGAAGTCCTCGACGTCTGCCGACGCCGCCTGGGGCGCCGCGAGGACCCCGGCGAGCGCGAGGATCGCGACGACGATGAACCGGGCACGTCTGCGGAGCGATGAGTTCACGCGATCGACCCTATGCGCGGGGATACAGTGGACGCCATGACCGACCGACGCCTCGCCATCGCCGCCTGGGAGAGCCTCTTCCGCGCGCAGCACGAGGTGATGGCCGAGATCTCCCGGGACTTCGACGACGACGACCTCTCGGGCGCCGAGTACGACGTCCTCCTCACCGTGACCCGCTGCGCCGAGCACACCGCGCGACTGCGCGACGTGACCGCCAACATGCTGATCAGCCAACCCAGCGTCTCGCGACTGGTCGATCGAATGGTCGCGCGCGGTCTCGTGTCGAAGTGCCCCGACCCGCAGGACGGGCGCGGCGCCATCCTCCGCGCCACCGAGAAGGGCGCCTCGGCCTTCCGCCGCGTGGCGACCGTGCACGGCCGCACCATCGCCGAGCGGATGTCGGTGCTCACCGACGAAGAATTGGCGCAGCTCGAGCAGCTCACTGCACGCCTGCGCGGCGTCTGACCGCACGAGAATCGCCCCGCATCCGAGACGGGATGCGGGGCGATTCTCGTTATAGCGGGAGCGCTGTGCCGGTCACTGGTCGATCGGCTGCGGGTGCTCGCTCTCGCCGGCCGTGATGGTCGGGGACGATCCGTCGGCGACCACCTGGACCTTGCGGGGCTTGGCCTTCTCGCTCACCGGGATGGTGACGGTCAGCACGCCGTTGTTGTAGGTCGCGGTGATCGACTCGGTGTCGATGCCCTGGCCGAGGTTCAGCTGGCGGAGGAAGCTCGCGGTCTCGCGCTCGCGCGTGATCCACTTGACCCCCTCGCCGGAGCCGAGCGTGCGCTCCGCGCGGATGGTGAGCAGCTGACCGTCCACGTCGATGTCGACCGAGCCCGGATCGATGCCCGGCAGGTCGGCGTTGAGGACGTAGTGGTCGCCGTCGCGGTACAGATCCATCGGCATCCGTCGCGGACCGCGGCGCGTGTCGAAGAGGGTCGACGCGAGGCGGTCGATGTCACGGAACGGGTCGTAGGTTGCCATGATTCTCTCCTTCGGTGTGGTGGTTCAAAGTTGAGCCTTATCGGCTCAAGTAGCTTCAGATTAGCACTCGACCCCCACGAGTGCCAACGATTCGCGGAGGGCGAACGACCCTTCGGAACCTGCCCGTAGGCTGACGACATGAGCGCCCACGAGATCGCCCCCGAGCCCGCTGACCCGTTCCTCTGGCTGGAGGAGATCGACGGCTCCGCCGCCCGCGACTGGGCCGCGGAGCGGACAGCCGAGACCGAGGCGGCGTTCGCCGGCGATACCCGGACGGCGCTCGAGACACGGCTGACCGGCATCCTGCAGGACCCCGACCGACTCGTCGTCCCGAGTCGCCACGGCGACCTGATGTACGACCTGTGGCGGGATGCCGAGAACCCCCGCGGCCTCTGGCGTCGCACCTCGCGCGCCTCCTTCGCGGCGGGCACCCCGACGTGGGAGGTCCTGCTCGACATCGACGCCCTCGGCCGCGAAGAGGGCACGGCCTGGGCGTTCGCGGGCGCAGCCCACGGTCCCGCCGGCACCGGCCGCGCGCTCGTGCGACTGAGCCCCGACGGTGGCGACGCCGCCGTGGTGCGCGAGTTCGACCTCGACGCGCGCCGCTTCGTCGACGACACCCCGTTCACCCTCGACGCCGAGAAGACCATGATCGCGTGGGTCGACCGCGACACCCTGCTCGTCGCCACCCCCCTGCACGGCGGCGGCGTGACCGACTCGGGCTACCCGATCAGCGCCCGCGCATGGCGCCGGGGCGAACCCCTCGAGGACGCGCCGCCCATCGTGACGGGTGTCGCGTCGGACGTCGGCGTGTTCACGCATGTCGACCACACCGGCGGCACGGCGACCCCGATGGTCGTCATCGCGCACGACTTCTTCCACTCCGAGTCGTGGGTCTGGGACGGCGGCGAGCCGCGCCTCCTCGCGGTACCGCAGGACGCGAACGTCGACGTGCACGGCGAGCTCGTCACGGTCCGCACGACGACCCCGTGGCAGATCGGCGACACGACGCATCCGTCGGGAACGCTCCTCATCGGCCCGCTCGAGACCGTCACGGAAGGCGATGGCTCGGGCCTCCGGGTGGCGTTCGCCCCGACCGACACCGCCGTCCTCGAGACGTGGACCTGGACGCGCAACCGACTCGTCCTGACGGTGCTGGACCGCGTGCAGAGCCGTCTCGTGTCGCTCGATCCCGACTCGCTCGTCGGTGTCGACATCGACCTGGGGCTCGGCGACGCCGATCTCTTCAGCGCGAACGTCGCCACCGCCGACGACGACGAGGACGACGAGCTGTGGGTGGTCGCCCGCGGATTCCTCACCCCGCCGACGTTGCTCGTCATCGAGCCGGGCAGCGACGCCCGCGTCGTCGATCGCAGCCGTGCGACCTTCGACAGCTCCGGCCTCGTTGCCGAACAGCACTGGGCGACCTCGGCCGACGGCACGCGCGTGCCCTACTTCGAGGTCGGTCCGCGCGAGCGCTCCGGCGCACTGCCGGTGTTGATGAACGGGTACGGCGGGTTCGAGCATGCGCTGACGCCCGAATACCCCACGATCGTCGGTCCGGCATGGCTCGAGGAGGGCCGCGTCTACGTCGTCGCGAACATCCGCGGCGGGGGCGAGTTCGGACCGCAGTGGCACCTCGCCGCGCTCCGCGAGAACCGCCACCGCGCCTACGAGGACTTCGCCGCCGTCGCCCGCGACCTCGTCGCTCGCGGCGTCTCGACGCCCGACCGCATCGCCTGCCACGGCCGCAGCAACGGCGGACTGCTCGTCGGCAACATGCTTACTCAGTACCCCGACGACTTCGGCGCGATCGTGTGCGGCGTACCACTCCTCGACATGCGCCGCTACACGCGCCTGTCGGCCGGTGCCAGCTGGATCGCCGAGTACGGCGACCCCGACGACCCCGCCGAGTGGGAGTTCGTCAAGACCTTCTCGCCGTACCACCTGATCGAGCCCGGGCGGCGGTACCCCGCATCCCTCATCTACGCGGCGGCGAGCGACGACCGGGTCGGTCCCGTGCAGGCGCGCAAGATGGCGGCGCGCATGGCCGACGAGACGGATGCCGAGGTGCACTACCTCGAGCCCATCGAAGGTGGTCACTCGGGAGCGATCGATGCGGCGTCAACGGCGGCGCTGCACGCGACGATCCACGCGTTCCTCGACCGGACGGTGGCGCGCGCCGACTGAGTGCGCTGCGGCCCGCCCTCTACGCTGGGGGCGGGAGGTCCACCGCATGAGCACCATCGGGACCGTCGAGGACGAGCTCGCGGCGACGCTGTCCGCCGTGGCGGAGCGCACTCGCGTCGACGACGCGGTGGCGGGCCGCATCCGTCGGCACTTCCCCGCGCTTCACGCGGCACTGGCGACACGCGGTGCCTCGTCGGCAGACCTCGCCGAGCTTGTGACCACCGCCGTCGTCGCGGCGAACGCGCGGTCGCTCGACCTCAAGGTGCACGGCGAGCAGCGCGCCGCGAACACGACGCGAACGGCGTCGCGGTTCGCCCTCGGTGCGGCCTGTTACGCCGACCGCTACGCGGGCAACCTGGCGGGCCTGCGCGATGAGATCCCCGCGCTCCGAGACCTCGGCGTGAGCGTCCTGCACGTCCAGTCGCCGTTCGCGCGGCGGGCTGACGGCACTGTCGACCTCCGCCGCGGCGACCCCGGGCTCGGGTCGATCGATCGGCTGTCCGACCTCGCCGGGGACCTGCGTCTGTCGGGCATCTCGCTCGCCGTGGACGTGCCCGCAAGCGACGACCTGAGCACGTTGATCGACGATCTCCTCTTCCTCGCGGGCCGCGGCGTCGAGGTCTTCCTCCTCTCCGACCGCGCGGCGGTGGACATCGCCGCTGCCGTGCTCGCGATCGGTGCGCCGGGGGTCGATGTGCTCCCGGCATCCCCCGGTTCGGCCCCGCTCTGGCAGGCACTCGCCACCGGCGACGCCGCGCCCTTGCAGCGCGCGATCGAGCGCCGCGACGGCAGCACGGATGTCGCCGCGGTGCGCGACGCGGACGCCGTCATCTGGGAGACGGATGCCGCGGCTCTGACCGCGCGGTACACCGACGAGTCGTCGTTCGGACGCGGGCTCGCGACCGACGGCGGCGTCGCCGGCACAACGGCGTCGCTCGCGGGCGTCGAGGCCGGCGACCCGCTCGGCGAGGCCCGCGTCGCCCTCGCGCACGCGCTCGTGCTGAGCGTGCCGGGACTGCCGATGCTGTGGCTCGGCGACGAGGTCGGCCAGCTGAACGACCCGACGTTCCGCGACGACCCCGAGCGCCGCGACGACGCACGCTGGACCCATCGGGGGCAGAAACCCCGCGACCGCTACGCGCAGAAGACGGATGCCGCGACCTCAGCCGGCCGCATCCACCGGGACCTCACGAAGCTCATCGCGGTGCGGCACACGACGCCCGAGTTCGACGGAGCGGATCTCATCGGTTTCGGAGTGCCCGTGCCGTCGGTGGTCGGCTACCAGCGTCCCGGGGACGGAGCGGTCGTACTGGTGCTCGCGAACGTCGCGGACGAGCCGGCGCACATCCCCGCGGTGACGCTCTCGGGGTTCGCCTCGACGGCCCTGGATCTGATCGAGGGCGTCGAGGCCGACATCAGCGAAGGGCTCACGCTGCCCGCCTGCGGATTCCGCTGGCTGCGCGTGAGCCCTGTCGACTGAGTCCGGCGGAGGTCAGTCCTCGACGACCGTGACGGTGACCTCGATGTTGCCGCGCGTGGCGTTCGAGTAGGGGCACACCTGGTGTGCGGCATCCGCGAGGGCCTGCGCCTCGTCATGCGGGAGGTTCGGGATGACGACCTCGAGCTGCACGGAGAGGCCGAAGCCGCCCTCGCCGTTGGAGCCGATGCTGACGCGCGAGCCGACGCTGGTGTCCTCGAGCGTCACCTTCTGCGCGCGGGCGACGGACTGGAGCGCGCTGTGGAAGCAGGCGGCGTAGCCCGCGGCGAAGAAGACCTCGGGGTTCGGAGCGCCACCGGCACCACCCATCTCCTTGGGGACGCGGACGTCGGTGTCGACGAGGCCGTCGACGGTGCGGACGTGGCCGTTGCGGCCGCCTCCGGTCGCGAGTGCTTCTGCGGTGTAGAGAGCTTCCATGATGTCCTTCGGGTCAGGAGGCGATTGCCTCGTCGGTGGTACGCATGACGCGGTTCAGGTCGTGGACCACGTCGAGCAGCATCCGGGCCTTCTCTTCGGTCAGTCCGGTGCAGCGCGCGATCTCCGCGCCGACGACGGACAGTTCCGAGCGGAGCGCGCGGCCGTCGTCCGTCAGCGAGACCTCTACGACGCGGTCGTCGTGAGGGCTGCGCGAACGGGAGACGATGCCGCGCGCTTCGAGGCGGCGGATGAGGGGTGACAGAGTGCCCGAGTCGAGGAAGAGCTCTTCGCCCAATTCCTTCACCGACCGGGGTTCCTGGTCCCCGAGAGCGACGATGACGAGGTACTGCGGGTACGTCAGCTTCCACGGCGCGAGCACGCGCCGATACGCCTGCCCGAAGGCATGGCTGGCCGAGTACACCCCGAAGCACACCATCTGGTCGGTCGCTCTCATACCTTTATGGTTGCACGCAATTTAGTTGTGCACAACTTAACGAGGGATGAACGATCGTCGCGGGGATACTGAGGGCATGGAGACGACGGACGCCGCGATGGCCGACGCGCATGAACGGGCAGCGACCGTTGGCATCCGTCGCGCGGCCCGGCCGCTACGATCCGCCCTCGAGCGCGACCCGAAGGACGTCGGCCTGAGGGCCGCGCTGGTGTCCCTCTACCGCGCGGGCGGAGCGCTCGAGCAAGCCGGCCGGTACTCCGTCGTCGCCCCCGATGCCGACCCGGACGAGGTGTCCGCCTACCTGCGCTGGGCGATCGCGCAGGGTGCCGACGAGGCGCGCGTCCGCCGCCTCAGCCTTCTCGATGACAGCCAGCCGCTGCCGGAGGACTTCGTCGCGGATCTCGCGGCCGGCAGAGTGCGCCGCACGCCCGCCGAAGCGTGGGACGAGCGGGGCGGTACCGCGATGTTGGTCTTCGCTGCGCTGATCGTCATCACGCTGGTCGCAACGTTCGCGGTCGTGATCTTATGGGCACCGGCCGCACCGTTCATCGCTCATCTCGGGTCGCGCCTGTTCGCGCTGGCATGGGCCGTCGCATTCGCCTGCTTTGCTGTCGCCGATGTCCTCCGACACCGGGGGAAGGGTGCCGCGTGGAAGGGCGTCGTATCCGTGGTGCTGTTCGTCTTCGGCGCGGCGGGTCTGGTGAGCCTCTTCACCGGCGGGATCTGAATGAGCCGCGTCGTCGTCTTCTCGGGCGGTGCGGATTACGCGGACCCGTGGCATCCGTTCGCCGAAACCAGTGCGATCGTGGCCGACGTGCTGCGCGAGGACGGCGGTGACGTGACCGTCGTGGACACCCTCGAGGGCCTCGTCGCGCGGATTGACGCCGCCGACCTGCTCGTGATCAACGCGGGCGGGGGGACCGCGCCCCATCCGCTCGACGCGCGCCTCGCCGAGATCCTGGCTGGTTACGGCGGCCCGCTGCTCGCCCTGCACGTCGCCGCGACGCTCCTGCCGGAGTACGCGGCGTGGGAGGCGCGTCTCGGCGGACGCTGGGTGCGCGGCGTGACTTTCCACCCCGAACGCGGCCCGCTGCGCGTGCGCACCGTCTCGGCATCCGTGGCCGATCTTCCCGCCGTTGACACCGTCGACGAGGCGTACACGGAACTGTGGGTCTCCCCCGAAGCCGACGTCCTGCTCGCGCATGACGACCCGGACGGGGTCGCGCATGCGCTCGCCTGGGCGCACGAGAACGACGGATGCCGGGCCGCCTACAGCGCGCTCGGTCACGACGCAGAGGCCTACGCGTCGCCGCTCGCGCCGGATTTCATCCGGCGGCTGACCCGCTGGCTGCTCGCCTGACGCTCCGAGAACAAGAAGAGCCCCGCCGAAGCGGAGCTCTTCTCAGACTGTCTCAGCACAGTCTGCGCCCGAAGGGACTCAAACCCTTGACCTTCTGATCCGTAGACCGGCCTGCCACTCGATAAGGATCGCGCGGTCCTGTGTGTTGTCGAGGCCGAACAGATGCCCGCACACGCTCGCGCATCGACCTGAACCAGGGTGCAGGCTCAGCGCACGGTGAGGATCCGTAAGCGGGCGGTGCCCGTACGGGGTCCGTCCCTGGCGGACGGGGACGAGCACGATTGCGATCTAATGCGGACGTGAACGCACGATGGACCGCGACGCGCGTCCCGCCTATCGGTGAGCGCGTTAGGGTCACGGAGTCGTGGTCGGGTCAGTGCCACGTGTGCGGTCGGCAATCGCACGCAAGCAGGCTATTCAACTGACTGCGCCGAGCTGTGCTCGTCCGCGCGATCATGTTCACCACACGGTTGCGTCACGAATCAGCTGGGCTGACCTGTCCCCGGCGTTTCGCTCGGAACGCGTCAGGCGGCCCACGCTCCAGGTGTATTGGCGGTGGAGTTGTCCGCCGACAAGCCAGTCGAAATTGGATTCGATATGGACATCGTCGTAGATCAGGTGAGTCGATCCCGACAGATCGGCGCGACCGACTCGGATGTCTCGGGAAAGCTCAGTTAATCGCGACGCCGCGCGCTCGTCTACCTGGGATTCGCGGTCGATGAGCACCGTTACGTCGACCCCGGCACTCGCTCGATCTCGCACGTAGCGGGAGAAGGTTTCGGTCACGACAGCGCTTCCTGCCGATGGCGAAGCGATTGTGAGTCGATGCTCCGACTTCAATAGCGCGTGCAGAAGGTGATCGCGATGCTCGATCGAAACGACATCTTCCTGCCTTGCGTCAGGGTCGACGTTGGAGAGCCCGAAGCGCGGGGTCGGTACAGCTGGGAGCAATGCGAGGCTCATGTCGAGTCGTGCGACGACATCGGTTGACTGAAGCGCATGCTCATGCATCTGGACGATCTCGTCGTCGACGTATACGGCTAGTTCGATTTCTCGCGAGGCTGCATCTCCGAACACGAGTAGCTGCGCGGGAGCCCAAAGGTGCTTCCTGCCGACGATCCTGTTTAGTCTCAACGCAGCCGCCCGGTTGCCCGGCATGATGCGATTCAAGTCCGCCACGGCGACATCTCGGGTGGTGATCGCCGCGCTCGAGGACGCTGGGATTAGTAGCCTCCCTGCCTGGGAGGCGTCTCCTCGACGCAGGAGCGGTGACTGTTGATACGGCGCAGGACGCCAAGCGAGTCGATCAAAGACGAACGTGATTTGCTTCAGCGTCGGCCGCGAGGCGACGAAGTCGCTGATCGCAGCTCGACCAACTTGAGTCGTTGCGAACCTCGCGGCGTCGATCCGTTCCACGTTCCCGGAACTGCTCTGGCGAACGGCCGCTTCGAGCACCAGTGCCGAAGGGAGTCCAAGGTATCCGGCGATATCCTCGACGGAATCTACCCCGGCATCGACGAATCTCAGGAAGAACTCATCTGTGGCGGGAAGCTCCGTTCGCTCGTGGACGAGGGCGTCGGTTCGCAGAACCGTGACGGGTAACGCCGCTTCTTCAACCGCCAGCAGTTTGAGACCAGGGCGGGCGTCGGCGAAGCGCCGCATCAGGTTCGTATAGGTCTGGATCATCCCGTTGCGTTCCTGATCATGCAGTCGCCTGGGTTTAGCTCGATGTGCCGAAGTACCTTCGAGAGCCCGCTCTCCTGCGACCGGATGAACTCGGCGTCACCGACAATCACTAGCCCGAAGCGGGCGCGCGAGAGCGCAACGTTGATGCGGCGCCAGTACGACGGCCCGAGGAATCCTAGCTTGCGATTGCGATTGCTGCGTGTGACGGAGAAGAAGGCGATGTCTGCTTCTCGCCCCTGGACGGCGTCGACTGACATGACCGTCACAGTGAGGTGCTTGAAGTTTGTCGCCGCGACTCGGCGTCGGATGTCTCCCACTTGACTCATGTACGGAGCGATCGCCAGGATTTTGAGCGGTCGTTCTGAGCCAGGTCGAATCAGCCCTCGGTCGAGCGCCGCGTCGAGATGAACGATTCGATCGACGAGCACCTTTGCCTCGGTGCGGTTCGCCACCGACGTGCTGCCTGCTGTCGCTTCGCGTCGCTCATCACCCATGTGGGACGTGTCTAGCCACGTCACCGGGGCCCCCGCCCAGAGATTGTAACCGGGGATACCGCCATCCTTGGGCGACTGCAATTGTCCGTCGTAGAAACACGCCGAGATCATCTCGCCTATCGGACGGATCATTCTGTATTGGCTTCGTAACATAACTTGGGACTCTCTTGGCAAGCGATCGACAAGTCGCTGAAAGAGTGTCTCAAGGACATCGAACTCGTTGATGCTGTGCTCATTGAGGATGTCGGGTCTACGAATGAGGTCTTCGTCGCTCGGGGGGAGTTGGCGGGTGTCACCCACTACTACCCACTGCTTCGCTCGCGACAGTGGAATCATCGCTTCTGTGAGAGTGGCTCTGGACGCCTCGTCGACGATGCACAAGTCGAACTCAATCTCAGCGATCGCCCTGTGGCGGAGGACACCAACGCAGGTTCCGGCGACCACGGACGTCGTCGCTAGGAACGCGCCGGTCACCTCCTCGTCTGACTCGATCCGGTCCATCCATTCGGCCTGGAGTCCGACACGACGCAAGAAGGCTTGGGCGTTGGGCTTGCCATCGAGAAGCTTTGCAATCGCCTCTCTCGCAGCGATGTGCGACAGCCCGGACTCCAGTTCAAGATCTCCATCAAGCAACTCTCGAGCGGATGCGACATGCGCAGCACTCCGGTCTCTCAGCTGATCAATGCGAGCGATCAGTTCGTCTTGCTGCTCAACCTTCTCGACGTCCTCCAGCCCGGTGATGCTTCCAGATCGGCGAGGGCTCGAGCCGATTCGTGACTCGAGCAGCTGACGTTCATTGCCCAGGGCTGCTACCTGCTCGAGCAATAGGACAGCAAGTGCGTGCTGCACCGGGATGTTGTGCCGTTGCGCGTCCGCTTGGATAGTGGTGCGGGCATTTGCGCGAATGGAGTCAGCCCACCGCGGCAGTTGATTCTCCATGATCAAAGGGTGAACAGCCGGGCTGATGGCTGCGGACGATGCACCCGCCAGCCTCACGATACTGGTGAGACCAACCTCACTAATTCGCTCCAACGCGTTATCGACCGCCGCATTGGTCTGCGACGCGATGAGGATCTTTTTTCGGGGGTCTGAACGGAGGATCTGGTAGACGAGCTCTGCGATGAATCTCGTCTTCCCTGTGCCTGGTGGCCCCTCAACGATCATCATCTCGCTGTTGCCCACGGCGAGCTCGATCGCGGTCTTCTTGTCTGGGTCCATCTCGGACTGCCAGCTGTCAATGGAGATTCGTGCCGGTGGGCGGCTCCGCGACGGGTCAAGGACCACGTCCCTGATGCTGTCGTTAGGAACCTTCCCGTCTCGGATAGCCAAGAGGGCACTCCGCTGGCGAGACAGGGCTATGGTGCTCGGTGCGTCATAGGGTCGGAGCACACCGCGTCCTGGGATCGACCTTGGGCCTCGCGTGAGGAGGATTGTGATTTCTCCCGCATCCTGCTCGATTACCTCACCACTGAAACCGTGACGTGGTTTGTCCGGGTCGAAGGCCTCCCAATAGGTACCCATGAGATCATCGTCGACCTCATCGAGAAGATCGAAGGTCGCCCGTCGCCCGAGCATCACTCCACGCCGGTAGCGCATCGGCTTCGCAACCCCCCTCGCGAGTTCGGCGCGCGCATCGAGCACGCGGCTCCAGAGCTCGAATTGTTCGTCGTTAGCGACCTCCTCTGTCGGTGCCACACTCGCGTCGAGGTGAGATTCCACCACGCGCTGTAAGGTTCGCCACCCCTGTACCGATGTGAGGATGTTCAGGGGGCGCCGCGTCTCCCACCGGAAGATTGCGGGCAGTTCGAGGGACCTTCGCCGCCCATGCTCCATGGCATCGAACTCGAGAAGGGTGACGGCCGTTATGCGGAGCGGGTCTCCATCCGCTCGTGGCGTGGCAACCGAGTACCGGTATGACGCGCCGTATACGAACATCCATGACCGATCGGTTGCTCCGGTGGTCTTGTCGATTCCGAACTCTGCGTGGACGGCGTGCTCAAGGTCTCGCGCAATCATTGACCCGATGGGCTGACCCGACGTCGCAAGTTGTTCAAGGTCCGTCCGAGCGCGCAGCGTGTACTCGAGCCAAATGGTGTTCTGCCGCCTGCCTGCCGACTCCGAGACCATCTGCCATCTGTCTTCTAGCAAACCCTCGAGTTCGGCACCTGATGTCGGGCGAAGGTCGGGGTTGAAATCGACACATCGCCGGAGGATATCTCGGACACCGTCGGGAAGGTCGGCTTCGTTCAGCGCTGGCAGGATCTGGTCGTAATCCGTGATCGCGGTGGGCGTCATGCACTGGATTGCGAGCACACCGAGACTAAACACGTCGCGCACAAACGGCTTGCGCGGCTCCTCGGGCGGCGCGTACGGAACCGACCTGAACCGCTGAACAGTCTGCGTGCTGGGCAGACCCGAAGCTCGTAGCGTCGCGATTCCGAAGTCCGCGACGAACGGGCGCAGATCGGAGTCCAGCAATATGTTCGCTGGTTTGATATCTCGATGCTCGGTGTCGTTTAGGTGGGCGAACGCGACCGCGGAGAGAAGGGGCCGGAAGACGTCGGGATAGAACTCATTCCATCCATTCCAGAATGGGGCGGCAAGCTTCTGTTGCAGCGAGGAATCCATCCAGTCGAGGACGACATAGTAGGTATCCGAGTCATCGACACCGAAGTCGCGCAACCCAACGATGTTCGGGTGTTTTAGTCGGAGAAGAGCGCTGGTCTCGCGCTCGAACATGCGTTCAGTGAAGTCATCGCGCAGCGCCTGGACGAACTTAATCGCGACGGGCTCGAGATTCGTCATGTCAACACCCCTGCGGACCGTCGATTGGTTCCCTTGCGGGATCTTCTCGCCTCCGGATTGCAGCAGGTAGCGACCGCCCACGATGTCGTCCATGAAGTCTGACCAACCCTCCTCGTTCCCCTTGCAAACATACTGAAGCCGTCGCGGACGGAGACATGTTCCAAACTCGCGAGATGGTCTCACCAGTCTCAGACATTGCGGTAGGCCATCGTTCGTCGTGGGATCACCTAGCGTTGGCGACATGACTCTCCTCATCGGTGGCCGGTACGAGGTCCGGGCTGAGCTCGGAGAGGGCGCGTTCGGCGAGGTGCTCCGTGTACGAGACAGTCATGCCTCCGCAGGGAGCCCGGATCTCGCGCTGAAGATGATGAAGCTGGAGCGTCTCGAGGACCGAGCCTCTATGGCCCGCTTTCAGCGAGAGATCGCGATCGGAGCATCGATGGCGCACCCCAATGTCATTTCCATTCTCGATAGCGGCGTCGACGTGGACGTTCCGTGGTACGTAATGCCGCTTGCAAGTGGAGGCAGCCTCTTGAACTCGGTTCCAACAGGTGGCGTAGCGGCCGCCGAACTCTTGGCTCTTCTCGAGCCGGTCGCGAGCGCCTTGACCTACCTCCACGCCAACGGTGTTCTTCATCGAGATCTCTCGCCGAACAATGTTCTGAAGGTGGGCGAGACTTGGGTAGTCAGCGACTTTGGCCTGTCAGTGTCCTCGTCGTTGCCGACGAGCTACCAGACCTCGATGGGTGTTGGAGGGTACGGCAGTCCGGCATTCGTATCCCCCGAGCAACGAATCGATCTTCGCAGCGCCACCCAGCAGTCGGACATCTACAGCTTGGGAAAGCTCGTACAGTTCTTGAGCGAAGGTACTTGGCCGGACTTCCCACCCGACCCTCGCGGCCCGTTGACCAGTGTTGTAAACCGATCAACGCGCCGAGAGCCACTTGAGCGATTTCGAACCGTCGAAGATCTGATGGCTGGGGTTCGAGTTGTCGCTACATCGCCACCGCCCTCCGGGTCGATCGCGGATCGGATCGACTCATTGATCGAGTCAGCTGGCAAGTCCGCGCATGTAAGAGGTCCCGAGATGATCGACCTCCTCGCGATGCTTGACCCTACCGATGAGTGGGAGAACTCGGGGACCGAGCGGCTGCTCAGCGCGGTCCGCCGCGATCATTGGCATGCCGCGTGGCGCGCGGACCCGGATCGCACGCTGCTCGCTGTAAATAATGCTTGCTCAGTTGCCTACGATGAGGCGGAGTTCAGGAAGCTGGATGGTTTGCGTGCCGGGCTGATGTCCGCGGATGAGGCAATCAACGCCCCCGACGTGCGCGACCCTGTAGTTGGGACCCTGGCCCATGTCGGCGCCAGTAACGATCAGTGGTCATATCGACGATCTCTCGTCGAACTGCTCGAGCGCAGGACCCCTGCCTCGTTGATACCCGCAACGATCTCCGGACTCAGGCGGGCCGGCGGCGAAGCCGTGCGCTGGATTCTGCTGGACACTCGCGTTGAACGCTTTCCGCAACCGCTTCGTGGATGGTTGATCGACATAATGGGGGGCCGCTGACCCTGGAACTTGGCTCGGCTCGCCGACTCAGGACCCAGAGCAGGGACTCGGATACTGATGTCCGCGTTTGAACCAGAGCGAGCAGCTGGACGTCTTTCATAAGAGTGCTTCGCCCTCATCGGGGTCCTCCCATGTCGAGATAAAGCCGACATCTTCGAAGCCTTCGAGAGGCATGATCCTCGTCTCGAGTAGCCCGCCCGGCAATCGCGCGATTGCGGTACGCCCCAGGCGGGTCAACCGGCGTCGGTCCAGCGTGTACACGTTCCGGAGCTCGCATCCGAGTTGGTCAGTCTGTGGCAGACGGACACCGGCGACGACAGCCGCGCGTCACCAGCCAAGGCCGACCCAGAACGCGGGGGCCACCCGGAGAACAAGAAAAGCCCCGCCGAAGCGGGGCTGTTCTCAGACTGTCTCAACACAGTGTGCGCCCGAAGGGACTCGAACCCCTAACCTTCTGATCCGTAGTCAGATGCTCTATCCATTGAGCTACGGGCGCATGGCCTGTTTCCGGGCCGAGGAACAGCATACGTCACCGCTGCCGGTAATCCGAAATCGAGGCGGCCCGCCAGCCCCCGTTCACTCGAAGCGGATGCCGATGACCTCACCCTGCCAATCGCACCGCTCCGCGACGTTGTCCAGAGCGGGCGTGGTCCCGACGTCGTAATACCCGCCGGCACCCTCCACCTCGTCGCCGATGCGAACGGCTCCGACGCCCGGAACGTGGATCGCGGTGTCGGGGCCACTGAGGAGCGCCGTCCCCCGAGGCCAGACGGCAGGGTACGTCTCGCCGCCCACGCCGGCGATGCCCACGCACCCTGATTCCGTGACGGCGAGCGTTCCTTGGATCAATGCCTGGTCGCCGGTGAGGAAGCCATCGTCGATGATGAGAGCCGGAGAGCCGCTGCCCGTCACCGTGACCCCGGCCGCGCAGCCGGTGAGAACCGTCGCTGCTGCGAGGATCACGATCACCCCGACGAAGCGACGACTCATCGAGGAGCCCTACTCCAGCTCGCCCGGATCGACGCCGCCCGGGCCCGCCTCGAGGATCGGCTCGGGCTCGACGCCCTCGTCGCGGAGCGCCTGCTGCTTCGCGGCGCTCCGGCGGTGGGCGCGGAGCTTCGGGAGGTCGACGAGGCGCAGCGCCTGCATGCGGGCCACCCGCATCCGGTCGTAGTCGGCGTCGAGGTCGGGACGGGCCGCCGCGATCCGCAGCGACCGGTCGATGTTGTTCGACACCTCGGCCCACGCGGCGTCGCGCGCGTCGGCGATGAGCTTGCGGAGCTCCTCCTGGTCGTCGGCGCGGACCCGGAGTTCCTTCGCGACGTGCAGCGACTGTTTGCGCCGGCGACGGAGGTTACGGACGTCGCGACTGCGGTAATCATGCGTACCGCTCGAGTCGGAGTACCGGTTGCGGGCGGCCTTGCGCTCGCGCTCGGTGCGGGCGGCATCCGCTTCGGCCTCTTCGGCCAGCGAGATCAGGATGTCGCGGGCGTCGCCCATGAAGCGTTCCGAATCGAAGTCGTCACCCTGCACGAGGATGTCGACGAGGATGCGGTTCTTCAACGCCAAACGTGTCGCCGCGGACGCGATGTAGAGCCCCTCGGCGACGACGTCCCGGGTCCTGACCCGCTCATTCTCCGCCACCGCTCACCCCTTGCCCCTCAGTCTACCGAGCAAGGGCCTCGGGATGCCGGTCAGTCGAGCGACGGCAGGGCGTGACCGGCCGGCCCGTCACCGCGCAGCGGCGGGAACCGCCAGGCCAGCGACGCCTTTCCGCCGGGGGCGATGTCGACCCGGAGGGCGTGCGGAGTCTGGATCATGCGCAGGCGCGCGTGCCACACGCCGTCCGCGTCGACGCCGGCGACCGATCGGAACGGTACCCCGTCGAGCCCGTCGGCGGGTGCCGGCCACTCCCCCGACGCCCACGCGCCGCGGCCGACGGGCAGCGTCACGTCGATCCCGTCGCCCAGGAAGCGGATCGTCCATCCTGCGCCGGTCTCGGCGACCTCGACCCGTTCGGCACCCGGCACCGGCCCGCCGCTCGTGAACGGTCCGGGCGGGTAAGCGGTCGCATCGACGTCGAACGTTCCCGAGAAGCCGGTGCCCGCGTCATCGGGCAGCGGCAGAGCGAGCGACGACAGCCGCTCGGCGAGCGCGGCATCCGCCTCGTCCGTCCCCGCCCCGGTCATCGCGGGGCGAAGGTGCTCCGTGATGAGGTTCAGCAGCGTCTGCATGTCGATCGTCTCGGCCGTCGTGATGATGACGGCATCCTCTTCGGGCCACACGATGATGAACTGCCCGTACGCACCGTCACCGCGGAACCCGTGCCGGTTCATCCAGTACTGGAAGCCGTAGCCCTGCTGCCAGTCGATCGGATCCGGAGCACCCGGACCGCGATGCGCGGTGTCGTTGTCCATCTGCTTCGACGTGGCAGTCGCCACCCACTCCGGGTCGAGGATCTGCTCACCCTGCCAGCGTCCGCCGTCGAGCATGAGCTGACCGGTCTTGGCGAGCGATTCCGTGAAGACATGGATGCCGCTGAAGCCCATCTCGACGTCTCCGAGCATCATCCACTGCGCCTCGTCGATTCCGAGCGGATCGAGCAGCCGAGGGCGCAGGTAGTCGAGGATCGTGCCGCCGGTCGTCTTCGCGACCAGGCGCCCGACCCCGTAGATCGTGGGCTGGCTGTACGCGAAGACCGACCCGGGTTCACGGTCGGGCGCCACACGGAAGAACCCGCCGAGGACGTCGCCGCCGGCCTCGCGCGAGGCCGCCGCAGCGCGGTCGAGCGCCTCGGACTCGTGGCCGCTCGCCATCGTCAGCGCGTGGCGGACGAGGTAGCGGCGGTACTTCTCGTCGAGGTCGTCGGGGACCAGCTCGGGGAAGTGATCGACCATCACGTCGTCGAGCCCGAAACGGCCCTCGGCGATCGCGAGACCCGCCGCGGCGGACGTGAACGTCTTCGACAGCGAGTAGACGAGGTGCTTCAGATCTGGCGCGAACGGCGCCCACCATCCCTCGGCGATGACGTGTCCGTGACGCACCACCATGAGACTGTGCATCTCGGTGTCGGTCTGGCTGATCGCGTCGATCAGGCGGTCGACGCCAGCGGCATCCACCCCCTGCGCAGACGGAGTGGACCGGGGCAGGGAGGAGGACGTCGACGTCATGTCGCCATCCTAAGGACGACGGCTATCAGAGGGCCGAGATGCGCCAGGATGCCGCGAACGTCGCCCCGGGCGCCAGCACGAGCAGCCCCGCGTCGTAGTCGTACCGGCGCGCGTTGAACGCATCGGGCGCGCACGTCATCGGCTCGACAGCGAGACCCTTCCGGTGCCCCGGGTGGGCGGCTCCGGCCGGCTTGTCGGCGGTGTGCACCTGCACCCACGGGCACTCGGCGCCCCACGTGACCTCGACGCCGACACCCGACGGGTCGGTGACGCGGACCGTGGCGGTGCCGTCGGCATCCGTCTCGATGTCGGTGAACGCGTGGTCGAGCTCGACGTCACCGAGGACCCGCGGCGCACGACGGTCGAAGCGGTCGGGCTCGTAGTCGGTGACGGCGTGCACGGCGACGGGGCTGAGCCGGTCGGGGGTGACTTCGAGAACGGATGCCGCGGGCAGCGCGAGCGTCCACTCGTCGAGCGGCGCGGGGCCGGCGACCACGTACGGGTGCGGGCCGGTGCCGAACGGCGCGGGCTTCGTGCCGAGGTTCCGGGCGCGGACGGTCTGGGTCAGGCCGTCGGCGGCGAGCGCGTAGGTCGTCTCGACGCGCACGCGCCACGGATAACCCGTCTGCGCCTCGATCGTCGCAGCGAGCGTCACGCTGCTGTCGGTGCGCTCGACCTCGGCGAAGTCGAGCCACGCGACGAGCCCGTGCAGCGCGTGCGACCGGTCCGGCTCGGTGAGCGCGGTGACGAGCTCCTCGCCGTCGAACTCGTACTCGCCGTCGACGATGCGGTTCGGCCAGGGCGCCAGGGTCGCGCCGCGGTAGTCGGGTCGCACCTGGTCGGCCTCGAACGGGACGACGAGGTCGCGGCCGTCGTGGCGGAGCTCCCGGAGGGTGGCACCCACCGAGGCGATGACGGCGTCGTAGGCGCCGGAGCGCAGCGAGAACTGGACGCCCGAGAGCGGGGCGGGGGCTGTGGTCACGGGCGGAGCATCACTTTCAGGGCGGCGCGGTCATCCATCAGGCGGTAGCCGTCTGCGGCTTCGCCGAGGCTCATTTCGCGATCGAAGACGGCCCCGGGGTCGACAGTACCGTCGAGGACGCCCGGCAGGAGGTCGTCGATGTACGCGCGCACCGGGGCGACGCCACCGGTGACGGTCACGTTCCCCGTGAATTGCACCCGCTGCAACGGCGCATCGGCGTACTGCGGCACGCCCACGCGGGTCACGGTGCCGCCGGCGCGGACGGCGCCGAGCGCCTGCTCGTACGCGGGAAGGTGCCCGACCGCGTCGATCACGACGTGCGCTCCGAAGCCACCGGTCAGCTCGCGGACGGCGGCGACGCCCTCCTCGCCGCGCGCGGCGACGACGTCGGTCGCGCCGTAGCGACGGCCGAGATCGGTGCGCGCCTCGTGGCGGCCCATGAGGATGATGCGCTCGGCGCCCAGCTGTCGTGCCGAGAGGACGGCGAGAAGGCCGACCGCGCCGTCGCCGATGACGACGACGTCCTTGCCGGGTGCGACGCCGCCGGTGACAGCGGCGTGCCAGCCGGTGCCGTAGACATCGCTCAGGGTGAGGAGCCCCGGCATCCGCTCGTCGTCTTCTGCGACGTCGACGCGGTAGAGCGTGCCGTCGGCGAAGGGAGCGCGGCGACGCTCGGCCTGCGCGCCACCGGCGCCGGTCGGGACCGACAGGCCGGCGAACCGGCACGAGGTCTGCAGGCCCGCGCGGCAGAACTCGCACTCGCCGCACGAGAAGACGAACGGCACGATGACGACGTCGCCGGGCGTCACGGTGCGGACGTCCGCCCCGACCTCCTCGACGACACCGATCATCTCGTGCCCCATCGAGCGGCCCGCCTCGCTGGGCTCCATCGAGTGGTACGGATGCAGGTCGCTGCCGCACACGCAGGCCACGACGGTGCGAAGCACGGCGTCGGTGGGCTGTTCGATCCGAGGTTCGGGGGCGTCGACCACGCGGACGTCACCGGGGCCGTACATGTAAGCAGCTCGCATCCTCCGATTCAACTACGGATGCCGCGTCACCGGGCTGTGCGAGTCTGTCGCCATGACCGCTCTCCACGACGTCGCGATCGTCGGTGCCGGCCTCGCCGGGCTCCGCGCCGCGGCGATGCTCGCCAGCTCGGGACGGGATGTCGTCGTGCTCGACGCCGGCGACGACGTCGGCGGTCGGCAGCGCACCGACGTGGTCGACGGGTTCCGACTCGACCGCGGGTTCCAGGTGCTGAACCCGCGCTACGACGCCCTCGCACGCGCGGTCGACCTCGCCGAGCTCGATCTGCGGGCATTCCCCGTCGGCGTGCGGGTGGTGCGCGGCGCTCGGTCCGACGTCCTCGCGCACCCGCTGCGGCACCCCGGGATGCTGCCCGCCACCATCGCGGGCGCGCTGTCGGGTCTCGTGTCGCCCGCCGATGTCGTGGGCGCCGCGCGGTGGCTCATGCCCGCCCTCGTGCGACCGGCATCCGTCGCGGACGGACCGGATGCGACGCTGCACGAGGCGTGGGACCGGGCGGGACTCACCGGGTCGCTGCGCCGATCCGTGCTCGAACCGTTCCTCACCGGGGTGCTCGCCGACGACGGTGCGGAGACGTCCGCGGTGTACGCGACGCTGCTCACGCGGCTGTTCGCCCTCGGCCGGCCGGGCGTTCCCGCGCAGGGCATCGCGGTGCTGCCGCGGCGGCTGGCCGGGCTCGCACGCGCGGCGGGGGCCGACATCCGTCTGTCGCACGCCGTGGACGCGATCGACGTGCGCGACGACCGGGCGGAGATCAGCGTGGCCGGCGGCGACACGGTTGCCGCGCGCGAGGTGATCGTCGCGGTGGGCGGCGATCAGGTCTCTCGCCTGACGGGCGAGCCGGCGCCGGCGATGCGCGGGCTGCAGACGTGGTGGTTCGGGACGGATGCCGGGGCCCCGGCATCCGCTCTGTTGACCGTCGACGGCGAGCGCAGCGGGCCGATCGTGAACAGCGTGGTGATGTCGCGGACGGCGCCCGACTTCGCCCCGAGCGGTCGCCACCTGGTCTCGGCGAGCTGTCTGTTGCGGGATGCTGCCGACGAGGCGAGCGTGCGCGCGCAGCTCACGAGGATGTGGGGCGGCGAGGCCGCGTCGTGGGAGGTGCTGCGGCGCGACGACATCCCGAATGCGCTCCCCGCCCTCGGAGCGCCGATGCGGCACCGGTCGCCGGCGCGGCTGTCGGAGCGCGTCGTGGTCGCGGGAGACCACCGCGAGACACCCTCGATCGCGGGCGCGCTCGTGTCGGGCGAGCGTGCGGCGCGGGCGATCCTGGGCTGACGCCTACGGCTGGTCGCCGGTCGCGACCGGACGGTCGGGGTGGTTCGACCACTGGCTCCACGACCCGCCGTACAGCGCCGCGTCGATACCCGCCAGGCTCAGCGCGAACGCCGCCTGCGCGGCGGAGACGCCCGAACCGCAACTGACCCCGACGGTCGTGTCGCCGGTGACGCCGAGCGCCTCGTACCTCGCGCGCAGCTCCTCGGCCGAGCGGAACCGGCCCGACTCGTCGACATTGCCGCCGGTCGGCGCATTGACGGCGCCGGGGATGTGGCCCGCCCGCGGATCGATCGGCTCGACCTCGCCGCGGTAACGCTCGGGGGCGCGCACGTCGAACAGGATGCCGGTCGCCGGCAGCGCCCCGGCCTCGTCGATGTCGAGGCGGGGCAAGTGGCGGGGCGTGAGCGACACGTCGCCGCGGGCGGCGTGGACCGTGCCCGACTCGAGCGGGAGGCCGGCGTCGCGCCAGGCCCGCAGGCCGCCGTCGAGGACGCGGACGTCGGGGACACCGGCATCCGTCAGCACCCACCACGCCCGGGACGCCCCGAACGTCTGCCAGTCGTCGTACACGACGACGGTGTGCCCCTTGTCGATGCCCCAGCGACGCGCCGCCGTCTGCAGGTCGGCGATCTCGGGGAGCGGATGCCGCCCGTCCTCCGGCGCGCCGTGGGCGGCCAGCTCGTCGTCGAGGCTCACGTACACCGCGGTCGGTATGTGCCCCGCTTCGTAGTCCGCGCGGCCGTCGGGTCGGTCGAGGCGCCACCGGACGTCGAGGACCGTCAGCGGAGCGGCATCCCGGATCATGCCGTCGAGCTCGTGGGGGTCGATCAATCGCGCGCGTGCCATGCCCCCGACCCTACGACCCTCACCGTCCGGGGCGTCGCCGACCCGTCGCACACAGCCGCCGACCCGACGCGAACTGCGGGTATGGATGCCGCGAAGCGACAGATCGCGTCGGCTCGGCGCGTGAGGTGCGTCAGGGCGACAGGGAACCGTTGCGAGAAGACCGTGTTTCCGATCGGTGAACGCCGTCCGGACAATCTGTAGGCCCAGGATCACGAGCGTCCGGTTCCGTCCGGTTCCCGCCGCGGGCGATTGCAGCCGCGCACCCCGGACGTATTGAATGACGCGAAACGCGCTGACCCGAGCGCGAGAGCGGAGCCCACCCGTGACGACGGCACCCGAAGCCCTCAGCGCACACGCGACCCGGACGGTCGCCCCACAGGGTTCGGTCGTGCTGACCGACGTGGTCAAACGCTACGGCGACCAGGTCGCGGTGGACCATCTCTCCCTCACGATCGAGCCGGGCGAGTTCATCTCCCTGTTGGGCCCCTCGGGATGCGGCAAGACGACGACCCTCCGCATGATCGCCGGGTTCGAGCACCCCGACGCGGGAGCCATCTCGATCTCCGGAGCCGACGTCCGCGGCACGCCCCCGAACCGGCGCGACGTCAACACCGTCTTCCAGGCGTACGCGCTCTTCCCGCACATGACGGTCGCCGAGAACATCGCCTACGGCCTGACCCAGCGCCGGACTTCGAAGGCCGAGATCCAGGAGCGGGTCACCGCCGCCCTCGACATGGTGCAGATGCGCCGTTTCGCCGGCCGCCGCCCCACCCAGCTCTCCGGCGGACAGCAGCAGCGCATCGCTCTGGCGCGGGCCCTCGTCAACCGCCCTTCCGTCCTCCTCCTCGACGAGCCGCTCGGCGCGCTCGACCGGCAGCTGCGCGAAGAGATGCAGCTCGAGCTGAAGCTCCTGCAGTCGCGACTCGGGATCACCTTCGTCTTCGTGACCCACGACCAGGGCGAGGCGCTTTCGATGAGCGACCGCATCGCGATCATGCGCGAAGGGCACATCGAACAGCTCGCCGACGCCGATACCGTCTACGCCCGCCCGGCGACGGCGTACGTCGCCGCCTTCGTCGGTCAGCAGAACTTCTTCCGCGGCACGCTCACCCACAGCGGTTCGGGGGTCGACGCTCTGCACGTGCAGGTCCGGGCGGCATCCGGCGCGATCACGGGGACCACCGGCACGGGAGCCGTCCGTCCCGAGAACGTGTCGATCGAGGCGGATGCGGGCGGGAGCGCGCAACCCAACGAAGCGCGCGGCGAGCTCATCGGCGTCTCGCACCTCGGCGAGACCATGCAGTACCTCGTCCGACTCGGCGACGACCAGAGCCTCATCGTGCGACGCCCGACCCCCGATGCCCCCCGGCTCGCCCTCGGCGACGCCGTCGTCTGCCGCTGGCGGGCAGAGGATGTCCTGCTCTTCCCCGCCGACGACGCGGCCGAAGAGGCCGGCTACGTCCCGCCGCCCACCGACTGACGCCCTACCCGAACCGCACCGCCACAGCACCGGAGGTACCGATGACCGACCCGAACCCGATCCGCATCCTCGCCCACGCCGACGCGGTCCCCCTCATCCGGCGCGAGATCACGCGCCGCAACGTCCTCGGGCTGGCGGCGCTCGGCGGCGCCGCCGCACTGCTGGCGGCCTGCACTCCCGGCGGCGGTTCGAGTGCCGGTCCGCAGGCACAGGCATCCGGTGGCGCACTCGAGGACGCCGTCTCGGTCTACACGTGGGGCGACTATGACTCCCCCGACGTCGTGTCCGGCTTCACGAAGACGCTCGGCCCGAAGGTGTCGCTCGACTCCTACAGCTCCAATGAAGAGCTCATTGCGAAGCTCGTGGCCGCCAAGGGGACGAGCGGCTACGACATCGTCGTCCCGACGGGCGTCTTCATCCCTCAGATGATCGAGAACGGTCTGCTCACCAAGCTGAACAAGGACCTCATCCCCAACCTGTCCCAGCTCGACCCGACCTCGCTCGGACGCGCCTGGGACCCCCAGAACGAGTACTCGGTCTGCAAGGCGTGGGGCACGACGGGATTCGTGTACGACAAGACCGTCATCACCCGTGAGCTCTCCACCTGGTCGGACTTCTTCGACGCGGCGAAGAAGGAAGCCAGCGGGCGGACGAGCATGTCCGACGACCCCGCCGGGATCGTGGGCTCCTACTTCTGGGCGAACGACCTCGACTGGAACACGACCGACGCGGATGCGCTGGAAGCCGCACGCACCTTCCTCGTGCAGGAGGTCGCCCCGCACATCTCGGCGTTCGACTCCTACCCCGGCACCAACGCGATCCCGCAGGGAACGCAGGTCCTCATGCAGGCGTGGAACGGCGATGCGCGACTCGGTCTCCTCAACTCGAGCGAGCCCGACCGTTGGCAGTGGGTGCTCCCCGGCCCGGTGACCGAGCTCTGGATGGACAACTGGGCCATCGCCGCCGGCGCCCCGCATCCCGAGGCCGCGCACGCCTTCATCAACTACTCCTTGGAGCCCGACAACCTCGCGCTCGCCCTGGACTACATCGGCTACAACGTGGGCGGAAAGGACATGGAGCAGGCAGCGAAGGATGCCGGGATGCAGCTCACCGACCTCATCTTCTTCACCGACACACAACTCGCCACGATGAAAGAGCAGGAGCTCAACGACTCGCAGACGACGCGCGTCGAGATCTGGAACGAGATGAAGGCCGCCGCGGGTGCGTAGACGATCGCTCGGCGGGCTGCTCGCCCTCCCCGCGTGGGTGTGGCTGGTCGCCTTCTTCGTCGCTCCCGTCCTGCTCGTCGTCTGGTTCAGCTTCGGCTACAAACCGGGCATCTTCGGGACGCATGCCAACGACGTCCTGTCGCTCGACCGGTACGGCGAGGCGCTGTCCCCGACGTTCTTCACCACCTTCCAGAACACCCTCTGGGTCGGTGTGCTCGGCACGGCGCTCTGTCTCGCCATCGGCGCACCGGTCGCGTACTGGATGGCGTTCAAAGTGCGCCCCCAGCGCCGCGGCATCCTGCTCGCCCTGATCCTGATCCCGTTCTGGACGAACTTCCTGGTTCGCACCATCGGCTGGCAGGTCATCATCGCGCCGCAGGGCTGGCTCTCGACCACCCTGCAGCAGATCGGGCTGCTCGACGCTCCGCTGGATCTGCTCTACACCCGTGGGGCGGTGCTGCTCGGGGTCGTCTACAACTACCTGCCGCTCATGATCCTGCCGCTGTTCGTCGCGTTCGACCGGGTCGGGCCGCTCGTGCGGGAGGCGTCGAAGGACCTCGGAGCGGGCAAAATCGCGACGTTCGCCCGGATCACCCTGCCGCTGGCCCGGCCCGGCATCGTCGCCGGGGTGCTGCTGGTCTACATCCCCCTCATGGGCGACTACATCACCGCGACCGTCCTCGGCGGGGCGCAGGGCAACATGGTCGGCCAGCTCGTCGCGAGTCAGTTCCAGACGGGACAGAACTGGGCGCTCGGATCGGCCATGGCCGTCGTGCTGATGCTCGTGATCGCGCTCAGCATCGCCGTCGCCGCAGCCCTCATCTGGCTCGTCATGATGCCGCTGCGGATGCGGACCCGACTGGAGATCCCGGCATGAGCGTGACCACGAAGACCGAGACGATCCTCCGCCGAGCGGAGGGCACCGTCCCCGGCGGCGACCGACGCCGACAGCGGTCCTGGAGCGACGTCGCCCTCACCGCCTGGGCCGTGCTCGTGCTGCTGTTCCTGTTCGCGCCGATCATCGTGATCGTCTTCTCCTCCTTCAACACCGGCCGGCTCCTGGTCGCGTGGGAGGGGTTCGGATTCGACGCGTTCCTCACGATCCTCGACAAGCCGGCGGTGCAGACCGCGGTCCGCGTGTCGATCACGACGGCGGCGATCTCGGCAGCCATCGCCACCGTCCTCGGCACGCTCGCGGGCATCGCGATGGCTCGCCACGCGGGGCGGTGGGTCTGGTGGTTCCTCGGGCTGCTCCTCTTCGTGTCCGTCACCCCCGAGATCGTCGACGCCGTCGCCCTCCTCCCCTGGTTCGTGACCCTGGGGCAGGATGCCGGCATGGCGGTGTTCAACGACGGCATCGTGCGTCTGTCGATCGGCGCCTCACTCTTCTCGACCGCGGTCGTGTCCTATCTCGTCCGCGCGCGCCTGGTGGGTCAGGACGCGAACCTCGAAGAGGCGTCGAGCGACCTCTACGCCACGCCGTTCCACACGTTCCGGCGAGTGACACTGCCGCTCGCCGCCCCGGCCGTGTTCGCGGGGTTCCTGCTCTCGTTCACGCTGGGCCTCGACAACACCGTGATCGCCGCATTCGTGCAAGTCTCGGGAGCAACCCCGTGGCCCGTCTACGTGCTGAGTGCCGTCCGGTCCGGGCTCCGCCCCGAGATCGCCGCCGTCTCGACCGTCATGCTCCTGCTCACGCTCGTCGCCCTCGCCGTCGTCGCGCTCGTGCTGCGCCGTGCGGGGGATTCCGCGACCGACATCGCCCGAACCATGGCAGGAGGCTGACCCGTGGCATCCGCTGATCTCGTGTTCACGGGAGGCCCCGTGTTCACGGCAGACACCGTCAGATCCCGAGCCTCTGGGGTCGCCGTCTCGGGCGGCCGCATCGTCGCGGTCGGGCACGACCTCGACGACCTCATCGGTCCCCGGACCGAGGTCGTCGACCTCGCCGGTCGCCTGCTCGTCCCCGGGTTTCAGGACGCGCACGTCCACCCGGTGTCGGGCGGGCTGGAGCTGCTTCGATGCGACCTCGGCGAGGGGGCGACGGAGTCCGACTACCTCGCCACGATCGCCGCGTATGCGGCATCCCACCCGGACGAGGAGTGGATTCTCGGCGGCGGGTGGGCCATGTCCGCGTTCCCGGGAGGCACGCCGACGGCGGCGACCCTCGACCGGGTGCTGCCCGATCGTCCCGCGTTCCTCCCGAACCGCGACGGCCATGGCGCCTGGGTCAATTCGGAGGCCCTCCGGCGAGCCGGCATCGACCGCGACACCCCCGACCCCGACGACGGCCGCATCGAACGGGATGCCGACGGTCACCCCACCGGGACGCTCCACGAGGGGGCGATGTCGCTCATCAACCGGCTCCTGGCCGACCCGTCACCCGCCTTCCTCCGCGAGGCAATGCTCGCCGGCCAGCGCTACCTGCACTCGTTCGGCATCACCGCGTGGCAGGACGCCATCGTCGGCGACTACAGCGACCTCGTCGACCAGGGCGAGACCTACCGGCAGGCGGCCCTCGACGGCACGCTGACCGGCAAAGTCGTCGGCGCCCTGTGGTGGGACCGAAACGCCGGCCTCGAGCAGATCCCCTCGCTCGTCGAGCGGCGCGAGCGCTTCTCGCACGGGCGATTCCAGGCCACGAGCATCAAGATCATGCAGGACGGCGTCGCCGAGAACTTCACCGCGTCGATGCTCGCGCCGTACCACGACGGCCACGGGCACCCGACCGACAACTCCGGCATCTCGTTCGTCGACCCCGAGACGCTGAACGAGGCGGTGCCGCAGCTGGATGCCCTCGGGTTCCAGGTGCACTTCCACGCGATCGGCGACCGGGCCGTCCGGCAGTGCCTCGACGCGGTCGCCCACGCCATCGAGCGGAACGGCCGCAGCGACGGGCGACACCACATCGCCCACCTCCAGGTGGTCCACCCCGACGACCTGTCGCGGTTCCGCGAGCTCGGGGTCGCCGCGAACATGCAGTCACTGTGGGCGACCTACGAACCGCAGATGATCGACCTCACCCTGCCGTTCCTCGGCGAACCGCGGATCGCCTGGCAGTACCCGTTCGGTGATCTGCTCCGGGCGGGGGCGGTCCTCGCGGCGGGAAGCGACTGGTCGGTCTCGACCCCGGACCCCCTCGCGGCGATCCACACGGCGGTGAACCGGAAGGCGGCGCCCGGCCACGAGGAGGGCGACTACGACGCGTTCCTGCCGGAGCAGGCGATCGACCTCGCGACCTCACTGACCGCGTACACCGCCGGTTCGGCGTGGGTGAACCACCTCGACGAGACCACCGGAACGATCGAGGTCGGGAAGGCGGCCGATCTGGCCGTCCTCGACCGCGACCCCTTCGCCGGGCCCGCCGACCTCATCGGCGCGACGCGCGTGCTGCAGACGTTCGTCGACGGCTCCCGCGTGTATGCGGCCGGTGACTCGTGAGCGCGCACACGACGGTCTTCGAGCGGCGGCGGCCTGCGGCATCCGTCATCGATCACAGCCTCGCCGACAGCCGGCACGCCGTGTTCTGGACCGAGGACGTCCCGCGGGAGTTGCGACCCGACCGGCCGCCGCTCCGCGGTGCGCACCGGGCGGACCTCGTCGTCGTCGGCGGCGGGTACACGGGGCTCTGGACGGCCCTGCTCGCGGTGACCCGCGATCCCGGCCGCCGCGTCGTGGTCGTCGAGGCGAACCGGGTCGGCTGGGCGGCGTCGGGACGCAACGGCGGGTTCTGCGAGGCGAGCCTCACGCACGGTCCCGAGAACGGTGAGGCGCGGTGGCCCGACGAGATGCCGACGCTCGACCGCCTCGGCCGCGCCAACCTCGACGCCATCGAGGCGGCCGAGTCCGACTACGGCATCGACGTGCAGTTCGAGCGCACCGGCCAGCTGGCACCGGCGGTCGAAGAGCACCAGCTCGCCTGGCTCGAGGAGTGGGCGGCGGGCGGCGACTCCGGCGTCGTGCTGCTGGATGCCGACGCCGCGCGGCGCGAGGTCGACTCACCCACCTACCTCGGCGCGGTGTGGGAGAAGGACACCACCGCACTCGTCCACCCCGCCCGGTTGGCGGCGGAGCTCGCCCGTGCGTGCGAGGAGCGCGGCGTGGTGATCGCCGAACGGTCGCGGGTGCAGGCGATCGAGACCCCGGCATCCGGCGGTGTCGCGGTCGTCACCGCTGACGGCCGGGTGGACGCCGACCAGGTGGCGCTCGCGACCGGTGTCTTCCCGTCGCCGCTGCGTCGCAACCGACTCATGACGGTGCCGGTGTACGACTACGTGCTCATGACCGAGCCGCTGACGAGCGACCAGTGGGCGGCGATCGGCTGGCAGGGGCGTCAGGGCATCGGCGACATGGCGAACCAGTTCCACTACTACCGGCCCACCCGTGACGGCCGCATCCTGTTCGGCGGGTATGACGCGGTCTACCACTACGGCCGCCGCGTCGATCCTCGCTACGAGGACCGCCCCGCCTCGTGGCAGACGCTCGCGAGCCACTTCTTCACGACGTTCCCGCAGCTCGAGGGGCTGCGCTTCTCGCACCGGTGGGCGGGCGCGATCGACACGTCGACCCAGTTCGCGGCGTTCTTCGGCACCGCGCGGCGCGGTCGCGTGGCGTACGCGGCGGGCTTCACGGGACTCGGCGTCGGATCGACGCGGTTCGCCGGCGACGTCATGCTCGACCTGCTGAGCGGCGAGGAGACCGAGCGCACCGCGCTCGAGATGGTGCGCAAGCGCCCGCTCCCCTTCCCGCCCGAGCCGATCGCCGCGATCGGCGTCGAGGCGACGCGGTGGTCGCTCGACCGCGCCGACCATCGGCGCGGTCGGCGCAATGCCCTGCTGCGGACGCTCGACGCGCTCGGTCTGGGATTCGACTCGTGATGCTCGCCCCGCAGACCGTGGTGGATGCCGCGGCGATCCCCATCCCGCTGGCGCCCGTCCCTGCGGCCCAGGTGCGCCAGGGCGCGCCGGCGACGGGTTGGGTGGAGCTGGGGCACGACATCGGGGTCTGGGAGCACACGCCCGGCGTCTCGACCGACACCGAGGCGGACGAGGTGTTCGTCGTCCTGTCGGGGCGGGGGACGCTCGCCCACCCGGGCGGACTGCTCGAGCTCTGCCCGGGCACGATCGGCCGGCTGAGCGCGGGAACCGACACCGTCTGGACAATCACCGAGACCCTCCGCAAGGTGTACGTCGGCGGATGATCCGATGAGCTCAGCCGACGCTCGCCCGGCGGACGAGCAGCGCGAGGTGGAGCGCGGTCTGCACCTCGCCGTCGTCGAGGTCGACACCGAGCAGGTCCTGGATGAGAGCGATCCGCTGGTAGAACACGGACCGCGACAGGTGCGACGCGGAGGCCGCGGCGGTGCGGTTGCTCGGATGAGCGAGCATGGCCTCGAGGACGGCGAGCAGGTCACCGCCCCCGCGGGCGAGATCGTGGTCGATGAGGGGAGCGAGCATCCGCTCGCTGTGGTCGATGACGCGGTGGTCGTCGCGGAGGGCGGCGATGAGCCGGGTCAGCGGACGGCGCTCGATGCGGCGGATCTCGGGGACGGCGACCGTCGTCCGCGGCGCGGCGCTTTCGCGGGAGAGGTCGATCGCCTCCTGCAGGGAGGCGAGACCCTCGTCGAGCCCGACCCCGGCGGAACCGACCGACACGACCACACGCTCGGGGTCGCCGCCGAGCGCCAGCGCGAAGGCGCGGATCGTGTCGTCCTCGACGCGCTCGCGCGCCGGCAACGACAGGAGCATCGCAGCCCCGGGTGCTCCGGCGGCTCCGGGGGCCCCGAGCGGCGACGAACCGGCGAGCGCCCGGCCGCCGATGGTGCGGGCCGCGTCGTCGGCGGCCGTCGGCGTCACGGCCACGCCCGTCACAACGAGGCCCCGCAGCTGCGCATGCTCGATCGGCAGCCCCGCCGCCTCGACGCGGACCGCGGGGGCGACCTGCCCGGTGACCCGGCCGACGACGAGACGGTCGAGCAGCCGGTGCCGGCCGATCCGCCCCCACTCGTCGCCGTCGCCGTCACCGAGTCGCGCGAGCGAGAGCGCGAGCGCCCCCTGCTGGACGACGCCGGCGCGTCCGGCCGGGTGCTCGGGTCCGGGGAGAGCGAGAAGATGCCCCCAGCGGATGCCGCGCGCCTCCACCGGGACGATCAGCCAGTCGTCGGGGCCTTCGCCGCGATGCGCGAGACGCGAGCGGACCTCCCATCGCGTGAGGACCTGGTCCTCCTGCTCCGGCGGGACCTCGGCCACGACGACGTCGTGCGCGAGGGTCTCCAGGATGACGGGGGCATCGAGCGTGCGGGCGACTTCGGCGACGATGTGATCGGCGGGCGCACCCCGCAGGGCGAGCCCGGTGAACCGGGCGCGCACCTCTTCCCGAAGCCGCAGCGCGACGGACTGATCGTCGATGATCCGCCGGTGGACGGCCTCGGTCACCGCGACGAACTTCACCTCGCGGTGCAGGACGATGAGCGCGAGACCGCGGGCACGGGCGGCGTCGACGACCGCAGACGGCGTCTCGGCCCAGCGGGTGCCGAGCTCGAGCACGAGGCACGACAGCCCGGCATCCACCAACTCGTCGACGAACACCGTCAGGAGCGCCGGGTCGTCGGGCCACGCCGACCCCGTCGACAGCAGCAGCTCGCCGCCGTCGAGCAGGCGGGCGACGCCCGCACTGTCGGCGACGTGCACCCAGCGAACGCGAGCGTCGAGGGCCGCCGGGTCGGCGAGCACCTCGGGGCTTCCGGCTCGCAGCGCCTCGAGCGAGAGCACCTCGCGAACGCTGGGCAGACCACCCTCGCCGTCCGGACGATCCGTCCGCGCAGAGGCGCGGGCAGGGGGTATGGTCATCGCCACTCGCCGTTCGGGTCGCAGGAGCAGGGGTGCGGTCAGCCTAGTCCTCGCCGGTCGATCCGTCCGGCAGCGCCCAATGGCGGACGACGCTGAGGAAAGGACATCGCATGACGCGCAACGGAGACGTGTCGTTCTGGTGGCACCAGGAGGGCCTGCCCGCACCACGGCCGCCGCTGCCCGGCGACCTCGACGTCGACGTCGCGATCGTCGGCGCCGGGTACACAGGCCTCTGGACGGCGTACTACCTCGCCGAGCGCCGGCCCGACCTGCGCATCGTCGTGCTCGAGCGACGGTTCGCGGGCTACGGCGCCTCCGGGCGCAACGGCGGATGGCTCACGAACTCGGTGACCGGTGGACGCGAGCGATACGGCCGCGAGGGCGGCATCCGTCAGCAGCGCGCGATGAACGACACGGTCGACGAGGTCATCCGGGTCGCGGCCGCCGAGGGGATCGACGCCGACATCCACCGCGGCGGCGAGCTGACGATCGCCCGCAGCCCCGCCCAGCTCGCCCGCCTCGATGCGATGTTCGCCGCGGAGTCGGCGTGGCCCGCGACCGACGTCGAACGGTGGGATGCCGCGCGCACCGCGGCGCACGTGCGGGTCGCGGGCACGCTCGGCGCGGTGTGGCATCCGCACTGCGCCCGCATCCACCCGGTGAAGCTCCTGACGGGGCTCGCGTCCGCCGTCGAACGGCGCGGCGTCACGATCCACGAGAACACGGCGGTCATAGAGATCGTGCCCGGGCGCGCGGTGACCGACCGCGGCGTCGTCCGCGCGGCGGCGGTGATCCGCGCAACGGAGGGCTTCACGACCGACCTGCGCGGCGAACGTCGCACGTGGCTGCCGATGAACTCGTCGATGATCGTCACCGCCCCCCTCCCGGACGAGGCGTGGGAGGAGATCGGGTGGACGGATGCCGCGACCCTCGGCGACGCCGCGCACGTCTACATGTACGCGCAGCGCACCGCCGACGGCCGCATCGCGTTCGGCGGGCGCGGCGTGCCGTACCGGTACGCATCGCGGGTCGACGCCGACGGCGCGACGCCGGCGAGCACCGTGGCGTCGCTCACCGAACTGCTGCACAGATTCTTCCCCGCGGCATCCGGCGTCCCGATCGATCACGCGTGGTCGGGGGTGCTCGGCGTACCGCGGGACTGGGCCGCCACAGTCGGTTTCGACCGTGCGAGCGGGCTCGGCTGGGCCGGCGGCTACGTCGGAACCGGCGTCGCGACGACGAACCTCGCCGGTCGCACTCTCGCCGATCTCGTGCTGGAAGAGGAGTCGGAGCTGACCCGCCTGCCGTGGGTGGGGCATCGTGCACGGCGCTGGGAACCCGAGCCGCTCCGCTGGCTCGCTGTCCGCGCCTTGTATACCGCGTACGGCATGGCCGACCGCCGCGAATCCCGCGGCGAGCCGCGCACCTCGGCGATCGCGCGACTGGCCGACCGCATCGCGGGCCGCTGACCCGCGGAGCACACCGGGGCGGCCACGCCTCCGTCGGGTCGAGACGTGAAATGGGGAGTTCTCCCCCTTCCACCTCGCACACCCCGCGCATAGCGTCGAGGCAGGAGGGGGAGCCATGAGCATGATGTTGCCGAACGAGCTCGTCTGGATCATGCAGAAGCTCGGGTTCGAGTGGCCGGACATCGACGAGGATGAGATCCGCCGCGCGGCGACGATCGTCCGGACGTTCGGCGGTGAGCTGGAGGGCGTGATCCAGTCGGTCGACCGGGTCGTCAACAACGATCTCGCCACCGCACTCCGCGGGCAGACCGGACCCGCCACCGTCGCCGCGTGGAACACCACGCGGTCCCAGAACCTCCAACGGCTCGTCGACATCATGCCGCCCGCCTCGACCGCGATGGACGTGGGCGCCGGGGTCGTGCTGGGCCTCAAAATCAAGGTCATCGCCGACATCACGACCACCGCGCTCGCGCTCATCGGGATGCTCAGCAACCCGCTGACCGCCGCCGGTGCCGGTCCGATGCTCATCATCAAGAAGAAGCTGCTGAACGCGGCCGTCGACACTGTCGTCGAGGAGCTGATTGCGCAGCTTGCACCCATGGTGATCGAACCTCTGGCGGACGAGCTCCCCGCGATCATCGACGCCGTGCTCGATGCACCGGTCGTCGAAGGTCAGGTCGGCGATTCGGACGAGTTCTACGCCGATCTGCAGGCTCTCGGCAATGCGCAGTCGGCCCTGAACACCCACAGCGCCGACCTCCAGCAACTCTCGGCGAACTTCATCTCGGATCTCGCTTCCCTCGACTTCGGAGGTGATGCGTCATGAGCGCCGCCGGCCGCGCCTTCAAAGACGCCCTCGACGCGATGCGCCGCGGTGCGGACGATCTGCACGTCCGACTCGACACCGGCGTCACCCGCAAGATCGACACTCACGTCACCCGGACCAACAGCGACGTGGACGTGCTCGACGCGAACACCGTCGACCTGGATGCCCCGACCGTTCATCACACGAACCGGTTCGACGGCGGTGGGTCGGGCGGGTCAGGTGCTCCCGGCGAGCGTCGGCGCGGCGTCGATCGCGGTGATGGCCGAGACGACTACGGCCACTTCGTCGGGAGCGATACGCGTCCGTGGATCGACAAGGAGGGCCAGGGGCTCGATGAGGTGGAGGCGGACCTCGGATTGCCGGTCATGCGCGACCAAGTGAACGCGTCGGTGGAGGGACTGGACCGTCCGGGGACGTCGACGCCGCAAGTCCGACGTTACGACGGTCTCGTGCAGAACGCCGACGGGTCGTGGACGGGAATCGAAGTGAAGAGCGGTTCAGCTCGCCGGAACCCGGCTCAGCTGCTGTTCGACACAACGGTCAGTCCAGAGACCCCCGCGATCGCGCAGCTGAACGGCTCCGAGATTAGGATCGTGCGAGTGATCCTGCAGGAGGTTCCGTGACCACGCCGACGCACATCGTCCAGCTCAATGGGTTCGGGCGCTCTCCCCTGGTCGACGTCGCCCGTCCTCACGAGGACCAGATCCGGTTCTCCGTCCGGCGGATGGACGGCGCGAAGCTGTGGGCCTACAGCCTCTGGCGCGCACCGGAAGGCGCCAACTTGCTGGCGGAGATCCCCTTCTCGGAGGAGTACATCCAGTGCGCAGGAGATGCCGATGGGGTGACCGTCGAAGTTCGAGTGGTCGACGAGGCGGGAACTGCCCACCAATACACGGTCGGCAAACCGACAGGCCGCGACGGATCCGAGCCGACTGCGACGATCCGCTGGGACGAGGGGCGTCGGAGCACGAGGGTGCACTCGCACGAAGTGTTCACCCTGGACGAGGCCGCAGATCTCTTCGTGTCCTACTACCGCAACGATTGCGTGCCCGGCGAATACACCCTGCGCGAGCTCAGCGACGTCTGACGACCGCCGAGCCGACGCCACCGGCATCCCTCACCTCCGGATGACCGCCCTTCCCGTCGGGTCGAGACGCCTAAAGGAGACGCTCATGTCATCGCCGACGCACATCTTCCAGGAGAACGGCTCGAGCAGATTCCCTCTGATCGACAATCTGCGCTCCTTCGAGGACCAGATCCGGTTCACCCTGACGCAGATGGACGGCTCCTCCTTCTGGGCGCTCAGCCTGTGGCGCGCTCCCGAGGGAGCCAATCTCCGCGCGAGCTTGCCCCACTCGGAGAACTACATCCAGTGCGCCGGTGATGCAGCGGGAGTGACGGTCGAAGTCCGCTCCATCAACACGTTCGGCGCGGGGCACCAGTACACGGTCGGCAAGCCCGGCTCACCGCCGTCATCGGAGCCGACCGAGACGATTCGCTGGGACAGCGGACGACACAGCACCCGGGTCTTCGCGAACGAGGTCTTCACCCTCGACGAGGCCGCAGACCTCTTCATCTCCTACTACCGCGACGATCGCGTGCCGGCCGACTACACCCTGCGCGAGATCAACGGCGTCTGACGCCGTCGAGCCGACGCCACCGGCATCCCTCACCCTCGGATGACCGCCGTTCCCGTCGGGTCGAGCCGTCGCGGTCAGCCGCGCAGCGCGGCGAGCGGCGACCGCAATGGGGCCTTCTCCCCATCGCCCTCTGGGGTGCCCGCTCGCTAGTGTCGACGGCGGAGGTGGTCCCCGTGGGAATGATGTTGCCCAATGAGCTGATCTGGATCATGGACAAGATGGGGCTGGAATGGCCCGACATCGATGAGGACGAGGTCCACAAGGCGGCCGAGCTCGTGCGCGGCTACCGCGATGACATGGAGTCGATCATTCAGGCCGTCGACAGCCGCGTGAACGGCGACCTGGCCACGGCGCTGCAGGGCAACGCCGGTACGGCGCAGGTCGAGGGGTGGAATCGCAACCGCTCCGACAACATGCAGAAGCTGCTCGATGTGCTCGGCCCCGCAGCGACGGGGATCGACATCGCCGGTGGCATCGTCCTCGCGATGAAGATCAAGGTCATCGCCGAGGTGACCCTGACCCTCATGCAGCTCGTTCCGTTGCTCGCCGCGGGTCCCTTCGGCGCCGGCGGCGCGGCGTTGCTGCTGCTCGCACGCAAGAAGCTCCTCGCCATGGCGATGGAGGCAACGCTCGAGCAGGTCATCAACGAAGTGCTGCCGCTCGCCGTCGAGCCGCTCGTCGAGCAGGTTCCGGTGGTCGTCATGGCCCTCATGGACGCGCCTGTCGTGGAGGGTGCCGTCGGCGACGTGGACGAGTTCGAGGCTGACCTTGCGGCCCTTGAGGCGGCCGCCGACGAGATGGACGCGCAGGCCGTCGACATCGAGGATCGCACCGATCGGCTCCTCGCCGACCTCGCCAACCTGCAGATTTCGGGAGACTGACATGACGATGAAGACACTCATGCGCGAGATCGTCGATGCCGTCGACGGCGCGGGCCGCGAGTTCAAGAAGGGGTTCGGCAGCGCGTTCCGCAAGCGTGGCGGCAAGCACCGCGCGGACGCCGACCGCATCCGAGGCACGGACCGGCGCAACAGCGCCGACGCCGGGCGGCACCGGCGCGACGCACCGGTCACCTCCCACGCCGCGAAGTACGACATGCTCACGGACGTCAGTCGCGGACTCGACCAGCTCGGCCGCACCGGGCGCCACGCCGCGCCGGACTACAACGTCGCGAACGACCTCGGGACCTCGGTCGGCAAGGCGGTGCGGGAGACCCCGCGCGAGGTGCTGGACGAAGTACTGGGCACTCCGAAGAAGGTCCCCGGGCAGATCGTCGAGGAGTTGTATGAGGATGCCATCGGGCAAGACAACCCCGACGCCTATGGGAAGAAGGGCAGCGGCGACATGGAGTTCCTCGCGCCTGCCGGCGAAGCGTCGGAGCTGCGCAACCTGAGTCAGGCCGGCCTTGAGGAGCGCTTCGGTCTCACGCCCGGCACGCTGGACGGCGCGACGTTCGAGGTCCGCCCCGTATCCGGAACCAACTTCGTCACCCTCGACATCACTCGCCCCGAAGACTGACCAATAGCGGCATCCTCAAAGTCTGAACGTTGCCGAGCCGACGCAACCGGCATCCATTCTTCGCGGGTGACCGCCGTTCCCGTCGGGTCGAGGCGTCCCGGATGGTCTCGGCGGCGGCTCAGGGATGCAGCGCGTGGGCGGGGACGCCCAGCAGACCCGCGAGCGCGCGACGGGTCAGGTCGGCGCGTGACGGGTCGTCGCGCCAGCTGACGAGGCCGTGCGCGCCGAGGCCGTCGAAGATCGCCAGCAGATGCCAGGCGATCGCGTCGGCATCCCCCTCGCCGAACTCGCCCCGCTCGTGGCCGCGGGCGATCTCGGCCGCGAGCGCGGCTTGCCAGGCGTCCATCTCGGCGCGCACGCGTGCGGCGAGCGGCTCGCTGCGGGCACCGAGCGCCCAGCCCTGCACCCAGACGAACGTGACGTCGTTGGGCTCGTCGCCGAGCACGGCGTCGATGAGCACGCCGAGTCGTGCGGTGGCGGCATCCTTCTGGTGCATGAGGCGGAGGAGCACGTCGAGTTCGTCGGCGACGATTCGGCCGAAGGTGTCGGCGACGAGCGCATCCATGCCGTCGACGTGGTGAGCGACGAGCCCTGGCGCCACGCCGACGCGCGCAGCCACAGCACGCAGGGTCACAGCCACGAGACCGTCGGCGAGCGCGATGTCGCGCGCGGCGGCGGCGATCTCGTCGCGACGCTCGGCCGGGCTCTTGCGGGTCCGACGGACGGTTGACTCCTGCGACATGGACTCGGTAACCTCCCCCTTATTGACCATTTGATCAATAAGCTACCCGACGAACGAGGAGCCCGCCATGGGTTGGCGCATGCCGAGCGAGACCGCTGCACACGAGCGCACCTGGATGGCGTTCCCCCGCGAGGGAATCACCCTCGGCGACACCGACGCCGAGCGCGAGGAGGGCTACGCGACGTGGACGGCCGTCGCGGCCGCCGTCGCCCGGTTCGAGCCCGTGACGATGGTCGTCGACCCGACTGAGAGCACGCGCGCCCGCCGCATGCTGCCCGGCGACGTCACCATCGTCGAGGCCCCGGTCGACGAGTTCTGGATGCGGGACCACGGCCCCACCTTCGTCGTCGACGACGAGCGGCCCGGTGTCCTCGGCGCGGTCGACTGGATCTTCAACGGCTGGGGAGCGCCCGACTGGGCCGAGTGGCGGCACTCCGCTGAGCACGCCCGCATCGTCGCCGCCGAGGTCGGGGCCGAGCTCGTCTCGTCGGTGCTCGTGAACGAGGGCGGCGGCATCCACGTCGACGGCGAAGGCACCGTGCTGCTCACCGAGACCGTGCAGCTCGACCCGCGCCGGAACCCGTTCGCCGACCGCGCCCGCGTCGAGGCCGAGCTGGCCCGCACGCTCGGCATGACTCGCGCCGTGTGGCTGAGCCGCGGCCTCACACGCGACTACGACGACCTCGGCACGAACGGGCACGTCGACATCGTGGCGACGATCCCCTCGCCCGGCCGCCTCCTGCTCCACGATCAGCGCGACGCCTCGCACCCCGACCACGCGGTCACCGCGACGCTCCGCGCCGAGCTCGACGGGCAGACGGATGCCGCCGGCCGCCGCTTCGACATCGTCTCCCTCCCCGCACCCGAGACCCTCACCGACGCGCACGGCCCGGTCGACTGGAGCTACGTCAACCACCTCGTCGTGAACGGCGGTGTCATCGCGTGCGGCTTCGGCGAGGAGCGCGCCGACGCGAACGCGCGGGCGATCCTCGCGGAGGCCTACCCGGGCCGCGAGGTCGTCACGGTCGATGCGCGTGGCCTGTTCGCCCGAGGGGGCGGCATCCACTGCATCACGCAGCAGCAGCCGGCGGTGATTCGATGATCGACGTCGTCGAAGCCTCGATCGCCGACCTGCGCGCGGCGCTGGAATCCGGCGAGACCACGGCGGTCGAGCTCGTCGATGCCTACCTCGCACGGATCGACGCGTACGACGGACCCGACACCGAGACGGCGCTGAACGCCGTCGTCGTCCGCAATCCCGATGCCCGTGCCGAGGCCGTGGCGTCCGACGCGCGCAGGGCCCGCGGCGAGACGCTCGGCCCGCTCGACGGCATCCCGTACACGGCCAAGGACAGCTACCTCGTCCGCGGGCTCACCGCGGCGGCCGGCTCCCCCGCCTTCGCCGAGCTCGTCGCCCAGCGCGACGCGTTCACGATCGAGCGGCTCCGCGGCGGCGGGGCGATCTGCCTGGGCCTGACCAACATGCCCCCGATGGCCAACGGCGGCATGCAGCGCGGCGTCTACGGCCGCGCCGAGAGCCCCTACTCCGCCGACTGGCTGACCGCACCGTTCGCGAGCGGCTCGTCGAACGGGTCGGGAACCGCGACGGCCGCGAGTTTCGCCGCGTTCGGTCTCGGCGAGGAGACCTGGTCGTCGGGCCGCGGCCCCGCCTCGAACAACGCGCTGTGCGCCTACACGCCGTCGCGCGGCATCATCTCGGTCCGCGGCAACTGGCCGCTCGTTCCCACGATGGACGTCGTCGTGCCGCACACCCGGACAATGGCCGACCTGCTCGAACTGCTCGACGTCATCGTCGCCGACGATCCCGACACGCGCGGCGACTTCTGGCGCGCGCAGCCCTGGATCGACCTGCCGGCCGCATCCGCCCTGCGACCCGCGTCGTACCCGGCGCTCGCAGCGGGCGCGTCGCTCGCGGGGGTGCGCCTCGGCATCCCGCGCATGTACATCGGTGAGGATCCGGATGCCGGGACCGGCACGACGATCGGCGGCCCGACCGGTCAGCGGATCGAGACGCGGGAGTCGGTGCTCGAGTTGTGGCGCGCGGCCCGTGCCGACCTCGAGGCTGCGGGAGCGACCGTCGTCGAGGTCGACTTCCCCGTCGTGAGCAACTACGAGGGCGACCGCGCCGGAGCGCCCACGATCGCCGACCGGCTGCCCGAGGGGTACCTCCGCCGCGAGATCATCGACCTGTCGGCGTGGGCGTGGGACGACTTCCTGGCCGCCAACGGCGACCCGGCGCTCGCCACGCTCGCCGACGTCGACGGGGCGGCGATCTTCCCGCATCCCCCGGGCGCGCTGCCCGACCGCTACACCGGGTTCGACGACGACATCGCCGTGTACCCCGACTGGGTGCGTGCGCACCCCGGTGCGACGCTCGACGACATGCCCGAACTGGCCGAGGGTCTGCACGGCCTCGAACGCACGCGCCGTGTCGACCTCGAGGAGTGGATGGATGCCGCCGGCCTCGACGCCGTCGCCTTCCCCGCCGTCGCCGACGTCGGCCCCGCCGACATGGACGTGAACCCGGCCTCAGCCGACCTGGGGTGGCGCAACGGCGTGTGGATCGCCAACGGCAACCTCGCGATCCGCCACCTCGGCATCCCGACCGTCACCGTCCCGATGGGCACGATGGCCGACATCGGGATGCCGGTGGGCCTCACCTTCGCCGGCCGCGGCCACGACGATGCCACGCTGCTGCGTCTGGGCGTAGCCTTCGAACGTCTGGGTACCCGCCGGACGCCACCGCCGCGCACACCTGCGCTGCCCCCGATCTCGGAGAACCGATGACCCGCCCCGCCCGCATGCATGACGTCACCGACGAGACCCGTCAGATCGTCGACCTCGTCCTGAACTATTCGCGACAGCGACTGCTCACCGACGACAACCCGCTCGACAAGCCGCTCTCGCCCGCCGAGTTGACACGTCTGGCGGGCGTGACGATCAACGAGAAGGGCATCGGCGCGCAGAAGGCGCTGGGCGTCTTCGAGCACGTGCTCGCCCCGGCGTGCATCACGACCGACGACCCGCGGTACCTGTCGTTCATCCCGAGTGCACCGTCGAAGGCCGCTGCGGCGTTCGACCTCGTCGTCTCGGCGAGCGCGCTGTACGGCGGATCGTGGCTCGAGGGTGCGGGCGCCGTCCACGCCGAGAACGAAGTGCTCCGCTGGCTCGCCGGAGAGTTCGGGCTGCCGGCGACCGCGGGCGGCGTCTTCGTCCAGGGCGGGACGCTCGGCAACCTCTCGGCGCTCGTCGCTGCGCGTGAGACGGCGCGGGAACGCGGCATCCGTCCCGACCGCTGGCGCGTCGTCTGCTCTGCGGAAGCGCACTCCTCGATCGCGTCGGCCGCCAGGGTCATGGACGTCGAGGTCGTCACGGTCGCCCCCGACGCCGGTGGCGTGCTGCACGGCGATGCGGTGCGCGCAGCCCTCGAAGAGCACGGCGACAGCGTGTTCGCGGTCGTCGCCACGGCGGGGTCCACCAACTTCGGCATCGTCGACGACATCGCCTCGGTCGCCGAGGTCACCCGCGAGTTCGGCGTGTGGCTGCACGTCGACGGCGCCTACGGTCTCGCTGCCGCGCTGTCACCCGAGGCGCGCCACTACTTCGCCGGCCTCGAGCACGCCGACTCCCTCATCGTCGACCCGCACAAGTGGCTGTTCGCCCCGTTCGACGCCTGCGCCCTGCTGTATCGCGACCCCGAGCTCGGACGCCGCGCGCACACGCAGCACGCCGAGTACCTCGACACGCTCACCGAGACGAGCGACTGGAGCCCGTCGGACTTCGCCGCGCACCTCACGCGTCGCGCCCGCGGCCTGCCGCTGTGGTTCTCGCTCGCGACCTACGGCGCCGAGGTCTACCGCGAGGCGATCACCGCCTCGATCACCCTCGCCGAGCAGATCGCCGCCGAGATCGAATCCCGCGACGAGCTCGAACTCGTCCGCCGCCCGCAGCTGAGCGTCGTCGTGTTCGAGCGTCGCGGCTGGGACAAGGCGGACTACACGACCTGGTCGAACCGCCTCCTCGACGACCAGCACGCCTTCGTCACGCCGTCGAGCCACGGCGGCCGGACGAACGCGCGCTTCGCGATCCTGAACCCCCGCACCCGCTTCGAGGACCTCGTCGGCATCCTCGACACCATGCGCTGAACCGCCGGCATCCCACCCCGCACCGACGCACCGGAGGTAGACATGTCCCGATCCGAATCCGACCTGCAGGCCATGGCGCGCGATCACCTCTGGTTGCACTTCGCGCGGCAGTCGTCGATGACGGAGGGGGACGGCGTCCCGATCATCGTGAAGGGCGAGGGGCATCACATCTGGGATGCGGCCGGCAAGAAGTACATCGATGGCCTGTCCGGCCTGTTCGTCGTCGCCGCCGGCCACGGTCGTGCGCGGTTGGCGCAGGCCGCGGCCCGGCAGGCGGAGGAGCTCGCATTCTTCCCCATCTGGTCGTATGCGCATCCGTCGGCCATCGAGTTGGCCGACCGTCTCGCCCACCTCGCGCCCGGCGACCTGAACCGCGTCTTCTTCTCGACGGGCGGCGGCGAAGCGGTTGAGACCGCGTTCAAGCTGGCGAAGCAGTACTGGAGGCTGCAGGGCAAGCCCACGAAGCACAAGGTGATCTCCCGCTTCGTCGCGTACCACGGCACTCCGCAGGGAGCCCTCGCGATCACGGGCCTACCGGCCATGAAGTCGATGTTCGAGCCGGTGACGCCGGGAGGCTTCCGCGTGCCCAACACGAACTGGTACCGCGCCGCGGAGCAGGGCTTCACGGGTACGACCCCGGAGGAGTACGGAAAGTGGGCCGCCGACCGCATCGAGGAGGCGATCCTCTTCGAGGGAGCGGAGACGGTCGCCGCGGTGTTCCTCGAGCCGGTGCAGAACTCGGGCGGATGCTTCCCGCCCCCGCCCGGCTATTTTCAGCGTGTCCGCGAGATCTGCGACCGGCACGACGTGCTGCTCGTCTCGGACGAGGTGATCTGCGCGTTCGGCCGGCTCGGCGAGTGGTTCGGCGCGGACCGCTACGGTTACCAGCCCGACATGATCACCTTCGCGAAGGCGGTCACGAGCGGGTATTCACCGCTCGGCGGCACGATCGTCACCGACCGCATCCACGAGCCGTTCTCGCACGGGACGACGTCGTTCCCGCACGGGTACACGTTCGGTGGACACCCCGTCTCGACGGCGGTGGCGATGGAGAACCTCGACATCTTCGAGGAGGAGGGCCTGCTGCAGAACGTCCGCAAGAACTCGCCCGTCTTCCGCGCGTCGCTCGAGCGGCTCCTCGACCTGCCGATCGTCGGCGATGTCCGCGGCGACGGGTACTTCTTCGGCATCGAGCTGGTGAAGGACAAGGCGACGAAGCAGACCTTCGACGCCGCCGAGTCCGAGCGTCTGCTGCGCGGGTTCCTCTCGAAGGCGCTCTTCGACGCGGGTCTCTACTGCCGCGCCGACGACCGCGGCGACCCCGTCATCCAGCTCGCCCCGCCGCTCACGATGGGGCCGGCGGAGTTCGACGAGATCGAGGGGATCCTGCGGAGCGTGCTGACCGAGGCATCCGCTCGGCTGTGACGCGTCCGCCCGGGCTCACGCGATGACGTTGCGTCGCGTGAGCTCGGGCTCGCGCGGCGGCACGAGCCAGTTGACCGCTGCGATCCCGAGCGGCAGCGCCACGGCGAGAGCACCGAGCAGCCACCACGGGATGTCGGCGAGGTTGAGCGGCTCGAACGAGGTCTGCGACTGCAGCCAGAAACCGATGGGGGGAAGGATGCCGGCGGTCGCCCCCGCGAACGTGCCGAAGCCGGCGATTACGAGGCCCTGCCACAGTCCGATGCGACGGCGGAGTCCCGGCGTGCCGCCGACGGCCGCGAGGGTGGCGTCGTCGGGGCGCCGCTCGAAGCGTGCGAGGCCGAGGGCGACCGCGCTCGCACCGAGCACGAGGACCGCGACGGCCGCAAGAAGCGGGACGAGCCAGACGGCAGGGCTCGAGGGGCCGGTCTCGCGCCACAGGGAGACCTGGTACTCGTCTGTATCGAGACTTCCCGTAAGCGCGTTCAGACGGTCCTGGGAGTTCATGTCCGCACCTTCGGGGAAGACGGCGAGCACCTGACGAGGTACGACCTCGATGCCCCACTCACGGGCCGTCGTCGGGGCCACGGCCGCGACGATGTTCTGGTCGGGTGCGGTCACCGTGATCGCGGGCGCCGTGCGCTGCCACCTTGGGTCATAGACCTGACCATCCGTCCAGACGTTGTTGGGCATCTTGCCCTCGAAGGCATCGCGGGCACTCCATGCGCCGACGTCGACCTGCCCGTCCGTGACGTAGCTGTCGTCGACGACGATGACCGCTCCTGCGGCATAGGCGGCGCGCTGATCCTCGCTCAGGGTGACCCCTATCGCCGCATCTAGGTCGTCCGCCGCCACGACGGAGAGATTCTCGGTCGAGTTCCCGTAAAAGGTGAATCCCTGCGACCCTCCCTCGACCAGAGACACGAGCGACCGAGCAGGGGCCACGAGCATCACGTGCTCCAGATCGAGCGGGATGTCGGCAGCCGTTTCGGCGAAGTACAGAGGTTGCTCGCCGCTCACGACGCCGATCCCCGTCGCCCCGGACGACGCGAAAAGCCGCTTGACCTCGTCGACCGCATCCTGGGCGACGTCCGCAGTCAAGAGCGAACCGTCCATCGAGGAGACGTCCGCGACGACTGTGCCCACCGGCGCGCTGTAGGTGTAGTTCCGCGCGGACTGCTCGGCCGTCATCATGCCCATCGATACAGCGAACACGCCGACGAAGACCGTGGCACCGATCGCGGCGAATGCGGGGACGGTCCGCGCACCATTCGCGACCGCATCCCTCGACGCCAGTCGTGCGGCGAGCCCGATACGTGAGAGGAGGCGAGACGACAGCCACAGCAACCACCGTCCGGACACGAGGATGCCGACCTGAGCGAGGATGGGGCCGCCGACGATGCCCACAGTGGGGATCCACCGCAGGGGCGAGTCGCCCGGGATCGTGTCGCTGATCGCGACCGCGCCCGCGGCGATCCCCGAGACGACGGTCACCGCCACGCCGACGATGATCAGGAGAGACCCCCAGAGCGGCCGCGCGGCCGTGACCGTCATCGGTCGACGCGCCCCGCGCAGCGCGGAGATCGTGTCCGACTTCCCGACCGTCCGCGCGGGCATCCACGCCGACGCGGAGCCGACGAGGACGGCGAAGACCAGCACACCCGCGAGCAGCAGCCACGGCACGTGGAATCCCCAGAACACGGTGGCGGAGCCGTTGTTGAGGATGGGCATCAGGAGAGCCGCCAGTCCCACTCCAGCCGCGAGCCCCACGGCACCGGCGATGAGGCCCAGCACCGCGCCCTGCAAGAGCACGATGCGACGCAGGTCCCGCGGCTCGGCACCGACGCTGGCGGCGATCGCGAGGGCGCGTTGCTGGCGACGCGCGCTCACGGCGAAGGCGGCGCCGGCGAGCATGACCACCATGTATCCGGCGGCGATCCCGCCGCCGCCGATACCCGCCGCGAGGGCGAGCTGGCGCTGCTGGTCCTGTTCCGCAGAGGTCGGGAAGGTGTAGTCGTCGTACGGCTGCTCGAACGGAGGCGGGTCGAGAACGAGCTGTCGCGCGTAGACGCCGAACCCCGCCGCGTTCAGCGCACTGAGCCGTTCAGAATCGATGTCCACGTCCGGCAGGAAGGACCGGATCGGGCTGTACCGATCCGCGTCGAAGAACGCGATCACGAGGTCGGCATCCGCTGCGGTGGCGGCGTCGAATGTCCCCGTGACGGTGAACCGATCGCCGTCGGCGAGTGTCAGCGTGCCGCCGATCGTCGCTCCGACTCGCTCGAGCACGGCGGGCGTCACCAACACCTCCCCGTCGTCCGAGGGAGCTCGACCGTCGATGAGCGCGTACGCTCCCTCAAACCGGGCGTCCGTCACATCGCCCGCCACGGCGCGCGCGGGGGCGGTGCCGGCGACCGTCTCGATGCGCTCGTCACCGGACGAAACAGGAACGATCTCAGTCCCCGGGGGGAGCGCAGTCCTCGGGTCAGCGGACAGCTCGGGCTCACTCGACCCGTCGGACACGCCCCATTGCGAGGAATTGCCGAACTCGTAGGGGTCGTCCGGTTTCTGCCAGAAGCCGGACTCCGCCGACCACAGCGGCTCAACCCAGGCCGACATCCGCCCGAGTTCGACGTTCACCCGCTCCGCGGGCGTCGCGAACGTGCTCGAGACGACCACCGCCACCCCCGCCATCCCGGCGATCGGCAACGCGATGAGCGACATGATCAGCAGCGACGACACCCACGCCCGGCGCACCTGCCGCCGCGCGATACGTGCCGAGACCCGGATCCGCGCCGTGCGCGAGGGCCTCGGTCGTTCCACACGTCGGCGCTCCCCGGCATCCGCTCGGGGCCGGTCCCGCAGCGTCGTCATCGGGTGCTCGACAGCAGAGCGTCGGCGCCGTGGCGCTGCGTCTCGTCGATGATCCGGCCGTCGCGCAGGAACACGATGCGGTCGGCCCACGCCGCGTGGCGCGGCTCGTGGGTGACGAGGATGCCGGCGGCTCCCTGGTCGACGCGGTGGCGGATCATCTTCATGACCGCCTCCCCCGTCACCGAGTCGAGCGCGCCCGTCGGCTCATCGGCGAGAATCAGCCGCCGCCCGCCGACCACCGCACGGGCGATCGCGACGCGCTGCTGCTGGCCGCCCGAGAGGTCATCGGGGTAGGAATCGATCTTGTCCTCGAGACCGACCGAGGCGAGCGCATCCCGACCCGCACGGCGCGCCACCCGGGCTCGGAAGCCGTCGAGCTCGAGCGGCAGTGTCACGTTCTCGACGGCCGTGAGGGTCGGGATGAGATTGAAGTCCTGGAAGACGAACCCCAGGGAGCGCCGCCGCAGCTGCGCCAGGTCGCGACGCGTCGCCGTCGAGAGATACGTTCCCTCGACGACGACCTCGCCGCTGGTGGGCTTCTGCAACCCGCCCGCGATCGACAGGAGCGTGGATTTGCCCGAACCGGACGCTCCCATGATCGCGACGAGCTCGCCCTTGTCGACCGTCAGATCGACGCCCGACAGTGCCGAGACACTCGTCTCGCCTTCGCCGTACTGCTGCGTGACCCCCACCAGCTGCAGGACGGCGTCGCTCACGTCGCGACCGCCTCGACGTCGCTCGTCTCGGGTTTCGCGGGCCTCCCGCGCTTGGGAGTATCCGTCGACAGCTCGAGGCCCATCGTGCGGTGCGGATGCCGCGCCAACCGCTGCTCGGTGTGGTCGAGCCACCGCGCCTCGGCCTCTGCGGCGAAGATCATCGAGTCGACGACGAGCGACCACGCGAGCTCTTCGGGACCGTCCGGGTTCGAGCCGGCGTACTTCGCGCGGTTCAGCTCCTGGAGCTGGCGCAGCGATGCGGACCGCTGCCGCTGGATGACGCTCGCGAGGTCCACGCCAGGCAACGTCGCGGCGATCGCGAGCTTGATCGCGAGTTCGTCACGAGTGCCCTGCGTCCGCTCGACGGGAGCGTCCAGCCATGCCGTCACCTCGGCCGATCCGGCATCCGTGATCTGCCAGTAGACGTGCCCCTGGTCGTCGACGTCGCCCTTCTCGACGAGACCGTCGCGCTCGAGGCGGTCGAGGGTGTTGTAGATCTGGCCCACGTTGAGGGGCCAGGTCGACCCGGTGCGGCGGTCGAACTCCGCGCGGAGCTGGTAGCCGTAGCAGGGACCCTGATCGAGGATCGCCAACAGGCTCTGTCGTACCGACATCGGAACTCCTCGCTGCATACCGGGTATGTGTTTTCTGAGTATATGCATACTGAGCAACATCCCCGCAACATCGCGCCGACGTACGCTGGATGCATGGCCGAAGACCGCGCCGCGAACGACGACCCCCGCCTCACCGCGGCGCGTTACCGCGTCGAGCAGACGGCGCGCGAGAACGGCGAGGAGCCGCCCGCCGAACCGGAGCGTCACGCGGGAACGCCGACGGGCACCGAGCGGGCCCTGTACGTCGAGACCGCCATCCAGCAGGCGATCCGCCGCGGCGACTTCGACGACCTGCCCGGTGCCGGCAAGCCGCTCGAGGGTCTCGGCGGCTCGCACGATCCCGACTGGTGGATCAAGCGCAAGATACACACCGAGCAGCTCACCGGGCTCGGGCCTCCGGCGCTTCGCCTGCGCATCGAGCATGCCGAGTTCGAGGACCGCGTCGACGCCTTCCACCGGGAGGAGGACGTCCGCGAGTACGCTGCGGACTTCTCTCGCCGGGTCGTCGAGGCACGCCGTCAGTTGCTCGGCGGGCCTCCCGTGGTGACGCCGACGCGCGACCCCGACGAGGAGGTCGCCGCCTGGCGGCAGCGGCGCGCGGCGCGGGCCGCGGCATCCCCTCCCCCGGCCGAACCCGAGAAGCCCCGACGGCGCTGGCGGCGCCGGTAGGGCTCAGTCGATCGAGCCGCGCCACTCGGCGAGCAGCCGCGCGATCGTGCGGGTCTCGTCCCACGGAACCTCGGGCGCCTCGGTCCGCCCCTCGCGGAGCGCCCGGATGGTGGCATCCGCCTCTGCGGCCATCGGCTGCACGGTCGCCACCTCGATCTGCTCGCGCGTGCCGTCGGTGCGGATGAGGGTGGCCGCCTCCGTACTGCCGGTCCGACTGCCCCAGACGTTCGGGATCTCGAGGGAGGCATCGCGCCCGACGATGCGCGTCAGACGCGGCAGATCGTGGACGATCGCGGTGCGGATGTTCGCCACGGCGCCGCCCAGATCGATGGATGCCACGGCGCTCACGTCGACGCCGGTCTCGCCGATCGTGCCGGTGACCTCCTGCATGGCCAGCGACGCGAGGTCGCGGCCCGACCAGGCCGCGACGCCGACGACGAGCGACAGCGGATAGCAGCCCACGTCGAGGATCGCGCCGCCCGCGGTCGCGGGGTCGAACAGCCGACCCGTGTGCGAGCCGGCGGCGAAGCCGAGCGACGACTCGATCTCGACGAGGTCGCCGAGCGCGCCGCTCCCGACGATCTCACGCAGCCGGTCGGCGAAGGGCCCGAACCGGTACTTGAACGCCTCGACGAGCGGGAGTCCCGCCTCGCGGGCGGCGCGGATCGCGGCATCCGTCTCGGCGGGAGACACCCCGAGGGGCTTCTCGCAGAGCACGGCCTTGCCGGCAGCGAGCGCCTGATGCACGAGCTCCGTATGCGTCGTGTGCACCGTGCCGACGTAGACGGCGTCAATGTCGTCGCGGTCGAGGATCTCGTCGTACGTCCCGACGACGGGCGCCCCGTGCGCGGCGGCGAACTCCTCCGCACGGGACTCGTCACGCGCGCCGACGGCATGGAGCCGCCCGAGTTCAGATTCGGGGAGCGCGCGGGCGAAGTTCCCGCTGATCGCCCCGGCGCCGAGGATGGCCCAACGTGCGTGTGTCATCCGGCCACGCTATCGCCCGCGTCGCGGACCGAATGCAGGTTCAGCTGCGCTTCGGGGGCCGATGGCGCCCCTATCGCACCGTTCTTCCTGCACTCGGCACACGCAGCGCCGGGCCGCCGTCAGGCCTCGAGCGCCTGCTCGATGTCGGCCAGCAGGTCGTCGATGTCCTCGATGCCGACCGACAGGCGGACGACCTCGACCGGGACGGCCGCCTCGGTGCCGCGGACCGAGGCGTGCGTCATCGCGTCGGGGTAGTTCACGAGCGATTCGACGCCGCCGAGCGACTCGGCGAGCGTGAAGAGCCGCAGCGACTCGGCGAACCGGCGCGCGGCCTCGCCCGACTCGAGCGCGAGCGACACGATGCCCCCGAAGCCCGACATCTGCCGCGCGGCGAGCTCGTGCCCGGGGTGCGATTCGAGACCCGGGTAGTACACCCGCGCGACGCGGTCGTGTGCGTCGAGGAAGGATGCCACGGCCATGCCGTTCTCGCTGTGCCGCTGCATGCGCACGGCGAGCGTCTTGATGCCGCGCGTCGTCAGCCAGGCGTCGAGCGGGCCGGAGACCGCGCCGACGGCGAACTGGATGAACCCGACCTTCTCGGCGAGCTCATCGTCGTTCATGACGAGCGCACCACCGACGACATCGGAGTGACCGCCGAGGTACTTCGTGGTCGAGTGCACGACGACGTCGGCACCGTACGAGAGCGGACGCTGCAGGGCGGGAGTCGCGAACGTGTTGTCGACGACGACGAGCGCGCCGGCGTCGTGACCGAGCTGGGCGAGGCCCGCGATGTCGGTGATGCGCAGCAGCGGGTTCGAGGGCGTCTCGACCCACAGAATGCGGGGCGCCTGGTCGGCGATGGCGGCACGGACGGCGTCGAGGTCGCTCATGTCGACGACGCGGAGCTTCACTCCCCAGTCGCCGAGGACGCGCGAGATGAGGCGGAACGTGCCGCCGTAGACGTCGTTGCCGAGCAGGACCTCGTCACCGGGGCGGAGGACTGCGCGCAGAAGCGCATCTTCGGCCGCGAGACCCGACGCGAACGACAGGGCGTGCGCGCCGCCCTCGATCGCGGCGAGCTGGGTCTGCAACGCCGTACGGGTCGGGTTGCCGCTTCGGCCGTACTCGTAGCCGCCGCGAAGTCCGCCGATGCCGTCCTGCGCATAGGTGGTCGAGAAGTGCACGGGCGGGATGACGGCGCCCGTCGTTTCGTCGGGTTCTTGACCCGCGTGGACGGCGAGGCTCGCGAAGCCGCGAGCGGAGGACTGTGCACTCATGCGAGGCTCCCGGTGGTCTCGGATTCGGTGACGACGGAGAACCCGTGATCGGTCATCCAGTCGTCGTTGTAGATCTTGCTGAGGTAGCCGCGGCCATGGTCGGGCAGGAGCACCACCATGACGGCATCCGCCGGCAGTTCACGGGCGACGCGGAGCGCTGCCACCACTGCCATACCGGAGGACCCGCCGACGAGGAGGCCCTCCTCGCGAGCGAGACGGCGCGTCATGGCGAACGCCTCAGCGTCGCCCACGCGCTCGAAACGGTCGACGACCGTGGGATCGAAGGTCGCGGGCATGAAGTCCTCGCCGACGCCCTCGACGAGGTAGCCGTGGATGTCGCCGCCCGAGTAGATCGACCCCTCGGGGTCGGCCCCGATGACGGTGATCTCGCCGTCGGTCGCCTCCTTGAGGAATCGGCCGGTGCCGCTGACGGTGCCACCGGTGCCGACGCCGGCGACGAAGTGCGTGACCTTGCCGTCGGTGTCGCGCCAGATCTCAGGCCCGGTCGTCTCGTAGTGCCCGCGCGGACCGTTGAGATTCGCGAACTGGTTCGGCTTGAACGCACCGGGGATCGACGCAGCAAGGCGATCCGACACGCTGTAGTAAGAGTCCGGATGCTCCGGGGGGACGCTCGTGGCGGTCATCACGACCTCAGCACCATAGGCCTTGAGCACGGCGACCTTCTCGCCCGCGAACTTGTCGGGGACGACGAAGATCATCCGGTATCCGCGCTGCTGCGCGACGAGTGCGAGCCCGACGCCGGTGTTGCCGCTCGTCGGCTCGACGATCGTGCCGCCGGGCTTCAGATGACCGTCGCGCTCCGCGGCGTCGATGATGTTCCGCGCGATGCGGTCCTTCGCAGAGCTGCCGGGGTTGAAGTACTCGACCTTCGCCAGGACCGTGGCGGCGATGCCCTCGGTGACGGAGTTGAGACGGACGAGCGGAGTGTTGCCGACGAGATCGGCGATGGAGGTGGCGTAACGCACGTGTTCTTCCTGACGGGATGCCGCGCTCGCAGAGGCGCGGTGGCTGTGGGGGTCGCGGAGGTCGCCGGGTAACCGGCGGTCAGCGACGACAACAGCGAAGGGTCAGCACCCGACCAGAGTAGCGGACGTCCGGCATCCGCGTCCCGCCATGTCGACGACGTCATCTGGCGAAACAGAACGAAAGCTTCGGACACATGACCCGCACCCCCACTGCGCGAACGTAGGTTCGTCGTATGACTTCCGCCGCACACGCCGCACCCGGCGACTCCGCTCCCACCGGGTTCACGGAATCGCTGAGCCCCGACGAGTTCAAGGCCGTCTTCCGGGGGCACCCGGGTGGCGTCGCGGTCATCACGGCAGACGCGGGAGACGGCCCCGTCGCCCTCACAGCGACCTCTGTGTCGTCCGTCAGCGCCGACCCGCCGCTCCTGATCTTCTCGGTGTCGGCGCAGTCCTCGGCGGCGCCTGTCCTGGCAGCGGCTGACACCCTGGTCGTCCACCTCCTCGACGCGGACGACCTCCGCGTCGCGCAGATCGGCGCGACGAGCGGGATCGACCGCTTCGCCGAGCTGCCGTGGTCACGCCTCGTGACGGGCGAGCCCGTCTACAACGGGGTGCGCGCGTGGGTGCGGTGCGCCGTGATCGATCGCATGGATGCCGGTGGCTCCACCGTCATCGCTGCGCACGCCATCCAGGCGAACATCGCGCGTGACTCGGTGTCGCCGCTCGTCTATCACAACCGGACGTGGCACCGGCTCGGGTCCGACACCGCCATCTGACCGGCCGGACAGGCCCCGTCAGGCTTGACGAGCCAGGTCGTCGAGCGCGGCGGCGATCCTGCGGATCGTAGCGGCGGTCGTTTCCGCATCGCCCTCGTTGAGGCTGTCGATGACGGATACGACGGCGGCGTGATGAGCGCCGTACACCTCGTCGACGAGGTCGTTCGCGGCGTCGGTGGGCAACAGGTAGTGCGCGCGGCGGTCGGTCGGGTGCTGCTCTCGCGTCACGTAGCCCTTACCGACAAGGCGTTCGATGACGTTGGTGACGGTAGCGCTGGACGTGCCGAGCATGACGATCAGGTCCTTGGGACTGATCTCCCGCTCTTCACGGCGGGCCTGTACGAGATAGCGGAGTGCGGAGAGGTCGATGCCGCCGAGGCCTGAGATCCGCTGCGAGCGGTCTGCCTGCACCTGCTCGGCATGACGAAGCTCGAGGATGGCGCTACTGAGCTGCCGTCCGGCCTCGGTCTGAGGCTGCGAGGCATACAGATGCGTGTGCTCGTGTCGAACGATGGACTGAGGCATGTCAACTCCTCGGCTCGTGACGGGTGTCGAACATCATCCGATCGCCGCCCGAGCCATGGCTGCATCCGGATACTTCCCCACGACCCCGCCAGCGTGATCTCGGGTGATCCAACCGGTGGGGCTTTGTTCGACGGTTCCGAGGAACCTGCCGTGGGCGTTGCCGACCCAGAAGCCCGCCTCAACCTCGTGCCACGTCGCGATCTGATCGCTGACGCCCACGGAGTCGTACGAGTCGAGCACCTCCATCGACTTCACCACCTTACATGTCTGAATCTGTGACAGTTCGTGTCCTTCTCGAAACTAATGATAGACATGAGTTGTGAAATCTACTAGATCTATTGTTTAGCTAGTAATTCAGGAACGGACAGATGACCCCCACGCCCTCCCACCCCATCCCGGCCCCCTTCGCGGGGATCGGGGTAGCTCTCATCCCCGAGCAGCGACCCGGATGGTGGGCGCCCCTCATCAGCGCTCTTTCACGACAGCGTCCGCGCCGCACAACGGCGCGGCCCCTTCACAACTGACCACGCACCACGCACTCACACCAGGAGAACGTCATGGGAAGCCTCTACTACGGGAACGTCGAATCCCCCATCGTCATGCCCGACCGCATCCTCGCCCACCTCGCCGCGATCGCGACGACGAAGCTGCGCCGGAGCGAGAGCTTCGTCGTCTCGTGGAAGGGCACCGCCGGCGAAGGCGAAGGGCGCACCACGCTCTGGTTCCAGCCCGCGATCCCGCTGCGCTTCGTTTACGACCAGTCCGCAGCGATCGCGCTGAACCCCGCGACGCTCCGCGAGATGGCCGATCAGGCCACCTCCAACGGCGGACTCGTACTCGACTCCGATCTCGACATCCCCGAGATCTCCGCCGCCCGCACCGAAACGCGTCGACCGGTGGTCGCCGCGTGACCCACCCCGATCTCAGCGACGAGGCCGACGCCTACGAGGACGCCCTCGCCGCAGATTTCACGGAGCGATTCGGAACTCCGCCACTCCTGGTCTGATCCTCGCTCGACGAGCGAACCCTCTCGTGCCGTCCCGTCCGCCGTTCCCCCCACGGCGTCGATGGGGCGGCACGTTCGCGTTCGGGCGGATGCCGCCTGTCAGACGCTCGCTTCTCCGTCGCCGGCGTCGGCGGGCTCCGGGACGAGGTGCAGACCTGCCGGCGAGTTCGCCGCGTACATGAGAGCTTCGGACCAGGCGCGGTTGATGCGCGACTGACGACTGCCGTAGTACTTGAAGACGAGCGAGGCGTGCGGGTGCAGCCAGACGGACGTGCGGCCCTCTCCGATGCTCTTGTCGTCGCGCCACGTGAAGTGGAACGACTCGCCACGGCGGAGCTTGTTGCCGATCACCTGCTGCAGGTGCGCCAGCGTGCGGTCTTCGAAGTCCACCTTGATGGAATCCTCATAGATGAACTTGCCCACTGCGGCCCCCTCGTCGTGTCATCTCGATGCCGAAATGACGTCCTCCCATTATGGTGGCCCCATGGGCCTGATCTACTACGGCGGCTCGGCGATGCCCATCCGCATCGATGACCGCGCACTTGCTCACCTGAAAGTGGTCGTGGCGACGAAGCTCCGTCGTTCGGAGAGCTTCACGGTCTCGTGGCAGCATCCCGACGACTCGCCCCTCGGACGCACCACGATCTGGCTCCACCCCGCCATCCCGCTCCGCTTCGTCTTCGACGACGCCGAGCCGCCGACGCTCAACCGGGAGTGGATCGAGGAGCTCGCGGCATCCGCCAATTCGTCCGGCGGTATTCAGCTGTCGGCGCGGATGTTCGAGGACGAACCGGACTCGCACGTCACGGAATGAAGTGTCCGTCGGCTGCGTCCTCGGGCTCAGGCGAGGATTCGTCGGGAATCGGGATGAGGGCGATCGGCACACCGGGTGAGATCAGCAGGTGCGCAGGGCGCGGTGCCCCTTCACCGTCGTTGACGACGATCCACCCGTGACCAGCCTCGAGAGCTGCCGACACCTGCGCCGCGAAGTCCTCGAAGGACTCCTCGCCGATGCTGTACAGCGCGCCCCCGTAATGCACGTCGATCCGTTTCACGCTCCCACACCCTCTCGTTCCGCCGCAGCAGGTTCGGGCACGATGTACAGGCCCGTGGGGGAGTTCGCGACAGCGGTGAGCGCGTCCACCCAGGCGAGGTTCAGCGGCTCGCGCTGACCCCGGTAGAACTTGAACACCAGCGTGCACCGCGGATGCAGCCAAATGCTGGTGCGACCGTTTCCGATCGCGGCGTCGTCCTTCCACGTGAAGTGGAAGGACTCGCCGCGACGGAGCTTCGACATGATGACCACCTGCAGGTGGGCAAGCGCACGGTCGTCGAAGTCGACCTTCAGCGTGCTGTCGTAGATGAACTTTCCCACCGGATCATTACCGGGGCGTACGGTTCTCGGCGCTGATCATCCACGCGAACTGCTCAAGGCTCTCGAGGATGCTGTGCAGGATGTCGGCGCTCGTCGGGTCTTCATCGTCGACCTCGTCATGGACGTCGCGGCAGGTGCCGATGACGGCCTCGAGACGCTCGGTGACGAGGTCGATGACGTCGGAGGTGAGCACCTCGCCGTGCGGGAACTCGGGAAGCGTCGTGGTCTCGGCCACAGTGTCGCTTCGACCGTCGGGCACGGCGTGGAGGGCCCGCATCCGCTCGGCGACGGTGTCGCTGAACTCGCGCGCCGCGTCGATGATCTCGTCGAGCTGGAGGTGCGTGTCTCGGAAGTTCTTGCCGACGACGTTCCAGTGCGCCTGCTTGCCCTGGATCGCGAGCTCGAGGAGGTCGACGAGGACGGCCTGCAGGTTGTCACTGAGCTTCTGGGAGGCGGTGAAGCCGCGCTCGGAGTTCTGCTCCTCGGTCAGCTGCGCCCCCGACTTGGCGGGACGGCGCTTGTTGCGGGTGGCGGGCTTCGTCTGCGTGGTCGTCATGGGGAACAACACCCTTCTTTCGCGGATCGTGGATGCCTCAACGGTAGGACGGCGGGCCACCGGACGGCAGCGGGTTGCGTCGCCTGAAAAGCGGTGATATTTCGGACGCGACGCGCAGGTCTCAGCCGTCCAGTCGGGCGACTGCGGCGGCCATCTCGTCGTCGGACAGCGACATGCCCGCGTCGCTCAGGCGCTGCGCGAGGACGTTCTCGGGGTCGACACCGTCCTGGCCCGCGAGGTCGGCGCGCGTCTGCACGATGATGCCGTCGAGCTTCTGACCTGCATCGGCGTCGTTCTGCGACATGGCAGGTTCGTTCTGGACCACCTCGCCGGGCTGACCGGCATCCTTTGCATCGCTCATGGCACCCAGTGTGCGCGGAGAGGGGGTCGCGCGTCATCCCCTTGACCCGCTCCGGAACCGCCGATAGGCGTCACAACCGAGGGGAGCGTCCGGGGTGGATCGTCGGGCCGTTCCAGAGCGGCGAGAACCCCTCGGGCTCGGATTCCCGGAAGGGGGTGCCGTTTCCTTCGCTCGGGGGATCGTGAGGTTCCGGGACCGGGATGACGGCGATCGGGACCCCCGGCGTGATGAAGAGGTAGGCGGGGCTGGCACTCCCCTCCCCGTCATTGACGGCGAGCCAGTGCTGCCCGGCGCGGGCGCCTTCTTGGATCTCGCGGTGGAGCTCTTCGACCGTGCGGTTACCGACGCTGTAACGCTGCCCGCCGTAGGAGATGTCGATGCGGGTCATCGGGTCCTCTCGGATGCGGTCGGGAAATGTCCAGCCTCTGACCTCGAGGGCCGATTGTCACGTTCTTGACACGTCCCCGGTGGGACGGTTAGAGCGCGGCGAGCGGAGGCCGGTGGGCGATCGGCTTCGGCTTGCCGCGGCGGGACGCGCAGGCCACCAGGTGGCGGACGGCCCCATTGAGCAGATCGTCCATCGTCGCGAACCAGGCGGTGCCCGCGCCGCCGTAGACCCAGGTCACGTCGAACCCGCCTCCCTCGGCCGCCTCGATGTAGGCCAGGACGCTCGCGGCGTCGGAACTGGCCACTCGCGTGTCGCACAGGCGCCAGGTCGACGACGACAGCGGTTGCAGCGACAGCTGATTGACGGGGTCGGCACTCATGACGTACCTCCGAGGTCTCGTGTGCGACGATCGTCGTCGATCGCGCGGGGGCGAAGTCTTCGCGGCTTCCCACACTCGCTCTCGAGGGTCGCCGCACTGAGGGGCTTGACACGGTCGGGGGGCGTGATTAGACGGCGCCGCGGATTAGCAGAGCCGAGACGGCGGCGTCAATCCCCCGGACCTGATAGCCGCGCCCGCTTAGCGTGATCACCGCAAGGTAAGTAGGCGGCACATGGTCGAGTCGAAAGGTGTTCGGGTCACCGATCCACTCCCACGTCTACGACAGGCCCCGGCGATCGGGCTTATCGCCGGGGCCTCCCCTTCTCAGGGGACACGCTTCGTGCGTACTCGTTCGCACGAGTTGCGACGTCGTCGATGTAGCGCGTCAGCGGGTTGTACGTGAAAACGGCATCGCGCCACGCGGTCTCGGACTCGAGCGGGCCGGATCGGCAGAGATAGCGTGCGGCCGCGAGTGCTGCGTCGTCGATGTGGTTCGGATCGCGCGTGCCGTCCGCATTCCCATCAGCTCCCCACCGCCGCCACGTCTCCGGGATGAACTGCAGCGGGCCGACGGCGCGGTCCCACTGATCGTCGCCGTCCAGGCTGCCGCCGTCCGTGTCCTCGATCGCGCCGACGCCCTCGCCGTTCAGACGCGGCCCGAGGATGCGCGGCGTCACGAGGCCGCTCTTGACGAGCATGGCCCGGCCGTACGAGCCGTGGTGCGATTCGACCCATCCGATCCCCGCCAGTGTGGTCCAGCCGATGGCGCACGCCGGCTGCTCGTGCGCGACGGTCAGGTCCGCCGCGGCATAGGCGATCACTGCACGACGCGGGATGCCGGTGGCCGCCGCAACTCGCGACGCCCACTCACCGTCGACCAGGTCGACCGCCGGCGCACGTGAGGGATCCGCTCCCGCCACGGCGAGAGCAGGCGGTGGGGTCGTCGCCCACCGGGACGATACGGGCGGGAGGGGCGGTTCAGCGGGCTCCGAGACCGCTGGTAGGCACGCGGCGAGGAGGATGACGACGGCGGCCGGTGCGATGCCGAGCCCCACGGCGAGCGCCGCGAATCGGCGACGACGTGCGCGCGTCGATCGAGGCTTGCGGCGTGCCGCCATCTGCGCCTCCCCCGTCCGATGCCCGGACAACGCTAACGCGCGGCGATGAGGATGCGCTGACGGTGGGCGAACATGCCGGCTCTCGCCGGTCGGCATCCCCCGGTCAGATCGCCTCGATCGAACCGGCGCCGAGGTGGTCGAACGGCTCGGACATGACGAACAGGCCGCCTGGGGAGTTGGCCGCATGGGCGAGTTTCTCGAGCCACGCGCGGTTCATCGTGGGCGTCCGGGAACCGAAGTAGGTGAAGTCGAGGTCGGCGGCCGGGTGGATCCAGATGGATCGTCGACCCTCGCCGACGCTCGCGTCGTCGCGCCACGTGAAGTAGAACGACTCTCCCCGTCGGAGCTTGTTGCCGATGACGACCTGCAGGTGCGCGAGCGCCCGGTCTTCGACGTCGGTCTTGACCCGGGTGCTGTAGGTGAATCGACCCATGGGGCGGCCCTCCGGCCGAAAAGCCCTCCGCCGACCGTGAACACCCCGCATGCGCGGCGCTGTGGACTCTCGGGGCGACGCTTCTCCCTCGGTCCGCCACGATCCTCTGCGCGGCTCGACAGCGCAACCCCTGGCGCTCGGCAGGATCCCGGTCAGCCGGCAGCGGTACCGCCGAGCTCGAAGCGGTAGCCCATGCCCGCCTCGGTGAGGATGTGACGCGGCTGCGCGGGGTCGTCCTCCAGCTTGCGACGCAGCTGGGACACGTAGAGACGCAAATAGCCGGTGTCGCTCACGTGCTCGCTCCCCCAGATGGACGTCAGGATCGTCTGGCGGGTGACGAGCTTGCCGGGGTTGCGAAGCAGGATTTCGAGCAACTGCCACTCGGTCGGCGTCAGCCGCACCCGTTCGGTGTGACCGTCCGCGGTCTTCATCACACTGCGAGCAGCGAGGTCGACGGAGATCGAGCCGAACTCGGTCACCGGGTCGGGCTCCTGCTGCGGAGCACGACGGGTCAGGGCGCGGATCCGCGCCAGCAGCTCGTCGATCGAGAACGGCTTCGTGACGTAGTCATCGGCGCCGGCGTCGAGCGCGTCGACCTTGTCGGCCGCGCCGGTCCGGCCCGACACCACGAGGATCGGGGCGTCGGACCAGCCGCGGATCGCGTGGATGACCTCGATCCCGTCGAGCTCCGGCATCCCGAGGTCGAGCAGGAAGATGTCGGGGTGGTGGTCCACCGCGGCGGCGATGGCCTGCGCGCCGTCGGCGGCGGTGAACACCTCGTACCCGCGGGCAGCCAGGGTGATGCGCAGCGCACGGACGATCTGCGGGTCGTCGTCGGCGATGAGGATCCTCACGGGCGTTCCTCCTCGTCGGCCACCGGAAGCGAGACGACCATCGTCAGCCCGCCACCCGGCGTGTCTTCGGGGGTGAGCGTACCGCCCATCCCCTCGACGAACCCCTTCGAAAGGGCGAGCCCGAGACCGAGGCCGGTGCTGTTGTCGGTGTCGCCGAGCCGCTGGAACGGGACGAACACGTCGTCGCGACGCTCCGCGGGGATGCCGGGGCCGTGATCGATGATCCGAATCTCGACCGCCGAGCCGAAACTGCTCGTCGCCACCCGCACCTTGCGACCCTCGGGCGAGTGCCGCAGCGCATTGGCGAGGAGGTTCACGACCACGCGTTGCAGGAGGACCGGGTCGGCGCGGACCGCGGCATCCGGTTCGAGATGGATGTCGACGGATGCCGGTCCCGCACCGAGCTCTTCGAGCGCCGGGAGGATCACGTCGGCGGGATCCGTCGTCAGGAGCGAGACGGCGAGGGCGCCCGCCTGCAACCGGCTGACGTCGAGGAGATCGGTGACGAGCGACGCGAGCATGCCGAGCGATTCGTCCGCCGTCTGCAGCAGCTCATCGCGGTCCTGGTCGCTGTAGGTGCCGCTGCGGAGCCCGCCGACGGCCGCCGTCGCCGCGGCGAGGGGCCGGCGGAGGTCGTGACTGAGCGCCGAGAGCAGGGCGCTCCGCACCCGGTCGGAGGCCTCGAGCGGCGCGAGGCCGCTCGCGACCTCGGCGAGGTCCTCGCGCTGGAGCGCGGCATCCATCTGCGCGACGATCGCGGCGAGCAGGCGACGCTCGGACGCCCGGAGGTCGTGTCCGTGGAGTTCGAGGACGGCGCGGTCACCGACGGGGAGAGCCGTGTGCCGGCCGCCGCGGAGAGGCTCACCGCTGGCGGCCAGGGTCGTGTCACCCGAGACCAGCCGCACGCCGGCGAGGCGGAACGCCTCACGGGTCCGCTCGACGAGGGCTTCGACGGCGCCGGTTCCCCGCAGGACGCTGCCGACGACGGTCTGCAGGAGTTCCGATTCGGCAGCCGCACGCCGGGCGGCGCGGGTCTGGCGAGCCGCGCGGTCGACCACGACGCTCACGAGGATCGCGATGACGACGTAGAGCGCCAATGCGAGCAGGTGCTGCGGCTCGTGGACGTGAACGGTGAACAGGGGCTCGACGAAGAAGAAGTCGAGGGTGACGCCGCTCAGAAGGGCTGCCCACAGCGCCGGCCAGATACCGCCGACGAGGGCGACGACGACGACGAGCAGCTGATAGCTGAGGACGTCGCTCGTGATCGACTCATCGGTGCGGGTGAGGAAGAGGAGCCAGGTGAGCAGCGGCCCACCGAGGAAGGCCACCGCGAACCCGGCGAGGCGCCGCTTCATCGAGAGGGCACCGCCCAAGCGCGGCAGAGCGAATCGCCCGCCCGCGGCCGAGTGGGTCACGATGTGCACGTCGATGTCACCGGATTCGCGGATCACGGTGGCGCCGATGCCCGGGCCCGAGAAGACCGCCGCGAGGCGGCTGCGACGACTCACGCCGAGGACGAGCTGCGTCGCGTTGACCGACCGGGCGAACTCGACGAGCGCGGTGGGCACGTCGTCGCCGACGACCTGGTGGAACGTGCCGCCGAGCTTCTCGACGAGCGCCCGCTGCTCGGCGAGCGCGCCCGGGTCGCCGCCTCGCAGGCCGTCGTTGCTGGTCACGTGCACCGCGAGGAGCTGCCCGCCCGCCGACCGCGCGGCGATCCGCGCGCCGCGGCGGAGCAGCGTCTCACCCTCGGGACCTCCCGTGAGGGTGACCACGACGCGCTCCCGCGCCTCCCACCTGCTGTCGATGCCGTGCTCGGCGCGGTAGGACGTGAGCGCCTGATCGACCTCGTCGGCCAGCCAGAGAAGCGCCAGCTCGCGGAGCGCCGTGAGGTTGCCGAGTCGGAAGTAGTTCGAGAGCGCGGCATCCACCCGCTCCGCGGGGTAGACCAGCCCGCCGGCGAGACGGTCGCGGAGGGCCTGCGGTGCCAGGTCGATGACCTCGACCTGGTCCGCGGCGCGCAGCACCTGGTCGGGGACGGTCTCGCGCTGCGGCGCCCCGGTGATCTGCTCCACGACGTCGTTGAGCGACTCGATGTGCTGGATGTTGACGGTCGAGATGACGGAGATCCCGGCATCCAGCAGCTGTTGGACGTCCTGCCAGCGCTTGTCGTTCTCGGAGCCGGGCGCGTTGGTGTGGGCGAGTTCGTCGACGAGGGCGACACCGGGATGCCGCGCGATCACCGCGTCGAGGTCCATCTCGGTCAGCGTCACGCCCCGGTGGGTGATCTCGCGCCGGGGCACCTGCTCGAGCCCCTCGGTCATCCGCTGGGTCGCGGCGCGGCCGTGGGTCTCGACGACGGCGATGACGACGTCGGCGCCTTCGCTCGTCAGGCGTCGACCCTCTTCGAGCATCGCGTAGGTCTTGCCGACGCCGGGGGCTGCGCCGAGCAGTACGCGCAGCCGTCCGCGTCCGCCCACTGTCAGCCTCCTAGCCCGTCGAGGGCGAGATTGAGTTCCACCACGTTCACGGTCGGCTCGCCGAGGTACCCGAGGTCGGGGCCCTGGGTGTGCTCGGCGACGAGCCTGCGAACCTCCGACACCGGGAGCTTCCGGGCCTCGGCGACGCGGTCGACCTGGATCGAAGCGTACGCGGGGCTGATGTGCGGGTCGAGTCCGGAGGCGGAGGCCGTCACCGCGTCGGCGGGGACGGCGGACTCCGCGACGCCCTCGCGCTCGGCGATGGCCGCCTTGCGCTCCCGGATCGCGGCGACGAGGTCGGGGTTCTCGGGGCCGAGGTTCGAGCCCGAGGATGCCGCGCCGTCGTAGCCGTCGCCGGCGGCGGACGGACGGGACTGGAAGTACTGCGGGAGCGCGGCACCGTCGGCATCCGTGAAGGACTGCCCGATAAGCGACGAGCCGACGACCTCACCCGAGGCGTTCCGCACGAGCGAGCCGTTCGCCTGCGCGGGCAGGGCGACCTGGCCGATGACGGTGATGAGGGCGGTGTAGCCGACGCCGAGGACGAGGGTGAGGACGACCATCGCGCGGACGGCGACGAGGACGGTGCGCCCGGTGGCGCGGGAAGTGCTGTTCATAGCGGGATGTCCTTCGGATCAGAAGCCGGGGAGGAGGCGGACGAGGAGGTCGATCAGCCAGATCCCGATGAAGGGGGCGATCACACCGCCCAGGCCGTAGACGGCGAGGTTCCGGCCGAGGATCGTCGACGCGCCGCCGGGTCGGTAGCTCACGCCGCGGAGGGCGAGCGGGATGAGGAAGACGATGACGAGCGCGTTGAAGACGATCGCCGAGAGGACGGCGGATGCCGGGGAGTGGAGCCCCATGACGTTGAGGGCCCCCAGCTGCGGGAAGACGCCCATGAACATGGCCGGGATGATCGCGAAGTACTTGGCGATGTCGTTCGCGATCGAGAACGTCGTGAGCGCCCCGCGCGTGATGAGCAGCTGCTTTCCGATGCGGACGATGTCGATGAGCTTCGTCGGGTCGGAGTCGAGGTCGACCATGTTGCCGGCCTCCTTCGCGGCCGACGTGCCCGAGTTCATCGCGACGCCGACGTCGGCCTGCGCGAGCGCGGGGGCGTCGTTCGTGCCGTCACCGGTCATCGCGACGAGGTTGCCGCCCTCCTGCTCCTTGCGGATGTAGGCGAGCTTGTCCTCGGGGGTGGCCTCGGCGAGGAAGTCGTCGACACCCGCCTCCTTCGCGATGGCGGCTGCCGTCAGCGGGTTGTCGCCCGTGATCATGACGGTGCGGATACCCATCGACCGGAGCTCCGCGAAGCGCTCGGTCAGGCCGTCCTTGACGACGTCCTTCAGGTGGACGACGCCGAGCACGCGCCCGGTGCCAGCGGCATCCCGCGTCGCCACGACCAGCGGCGTGCCACCGGACTGCGAGATCGCCTCGGTGCGCGACGTGAGGTCGGCGCGGACGTCGGCGGGCAGCTCCATGCCGCCCTGCTCGAGCCAGCCGAGGATCGCGGAGCCGGCGCCCTTGCGGATGGACGAGCCGTCGGGCAGGTCGAGGCCGCTCATGCGGGTCTGAGCCGTGAAGGGGACGATGACGCCCTGCGATTCGCCGGTCACGTCGACGCCGCGCCGGACGGCGAGGTCGACGATCGAGCTGCCCTCCGGCGTCGGGTCGGCAAGGGACGACAGCGCGGCCGCGCGGGTGAGTTCGGCCTGGGCCATGCCCGCGAGCGGGACGAACTCGGCCGCTTGCCGGTTGCCATAGGTGATCGTGCCGGTCTTGTCGAGGAGCAGCGTCGTCACGTCGCCCGCCGCTTCGACGGCGCGACCCGACATCGCGAGGACGTTCCGCTGGACGAGTCGGTCCATGCCGGCGATGCCGATGGCCGAGAGCAGAGCCCCGATCGTCGTCGGGATGAGGCAGACGAGAAGCGCGACCAGCACCGGGATGCTGACGGGTGCTGCCGCGTAGGACGCGACCGGGTTCAGGATCAGCGCGACGACCACGAAGATGATCGACAGGCTCGCGAGCAGGATGTTCAGCGCGATCTCGTTGGGCGTCTTCTGCCGCGCCGCGCCCTCGACGAGCGCGATCATGCGGTCGACGAACGTCTCACCCGGCTTCGAGGTGATGCGGACGACGATGCGGTCCGACAGCACGCGGGTGCCACCGGTGACGGCGCTGCGATCGCCGCCGGATTCGCGGATGACGGGGGCCGACTCGCCCGTGATGGCCGATTCGTCGACCGACGCGATGCCGTTGACCACGTCGCCGTCGCCGGGGATGAGGTCGCCCGCCGCGACGACGACGACATCGCCCAGGGTGAGGTCGGCCGACGAGACGTCGTCGATCGTGACGCGCTGAGCCGCGGCATCCGTCTGCTCGTCGTACCCCGTGACGCGGTGCGCGACGGTGCTCGTGCGGGTCTTCCGGAGCGTCTCGGCCTGCGCCTTGCCGCGGCCTTCGGCGACGGACTCGGCGACGTTCGCGAAGAGGACCGTGAGCCACAGCCACGCCGCGATGATGCCGGTGAACGAGACGGGCACGGGAGTGCCGCCGGAATCGGCCGGTCCGCCCGTGAACGGTTCCAGGACCGCGAGCACGGTCGTGAGGACAGCACCGAGCCACACGATGAACATGACGGGGTTCCGCCACTGCGCCCGCGGGTCGAGCTTGCGGAACGCGCCGGGGAGGGCCGCCGCGATCGCGGCGCCGTCGATGCCTCGACGGGGCGCCGGCGCGGGAGCGGCGACGGTTTCGGTGAGTGTGGACATGGTCAGATCAGTCCTTCTGCCAGGGGGCCCAGCGCGAGTACGGGGAAGTAGGTGAGTGCGGTCACGATGAGGATCACGCCGACGAGGAGCCCGACGAACAGCGGTCGGTGCGTCGGGAGCGTGCCCGCGGTGGCGGGGACCCGGTCCTGCGCGGCGAAGGAACCCGCGAGCGCGAGGACGAGGACGATCGGCACGAACCTGCCGAGCAGCATCGCGACACCGAGCGCCGTGTTCAGCCAGGGCGTGTTCGCGGTGAGACCCGCGAAGGCGGAGCCGTTGTTGTTCGCCGCCGAGGTGAAGGCGTAGAGGACTTCGCTGAAACCGTGGATGCCGGGATTGAAGATCGAGGTGTTCGTGACGTCTTCGCGGACGCCGGGGATCGCGAAGCTGAGCGCCGCACCGCCGAGGACGAGGATCGGGGTCACGAGGATGTAGATGCTCGCGAGTTTGATCTCGCGGGGACCGATCTTCTTCCCCAGGTATTCGGGGGTGCGTCCGACGAGCAGACCCGCGATGAAGACCGCGATGACCGCCATCACGAGCATGCCGTAGAGGCCCGACCCGACACCGCCGGGCGCGAGTTCGCCGAGCATCATGTTGAGCATCGGCATCATCCCGCCGAGGGCGGTGTAGGAGTCGTGCATCGAGTTGACGGCACCGGTGGAGGTGAGCGTGCTCGTCGACCCGAAGATCGTCGAGCCGACGATTCCGAACCGGGCCTCCTTGCCTTCCATCGCCGCTCCGGCGAGTGCGGGAGCGGCACCCCGACCGGCGAGTTCGAACGCCGTCAGCGCGAGCGTCGACCCGAGGTACAGGACGCCCATCGCGCCGAGGATCGCGTAGCCCTGGCGCTTGTCGCCGAGCATCGTGCCGAACGTCCGCGGCAGCGAGAACGGGATGATCAGCATGAGGACGATCTCGAAGAGGCTGGTCCAGCCCGTCGGGTTCTCGAACGGGTGCGCGGAGTTGGCGTTGAAGAAGCCGCCGCCGTTGGTGCCGACGAGCTTGATGGCCTCCTGCGACGCGACGGGTCCGCCGGGGATGCTCTGCGCCGCCCCGGTGACGGTGGTGACGTCGGTGAACCCGGCGACGTTCTGGATGACGCCGCCCGCCAGCAGCACGACCGCGGCGACCACCGACAGGGGCAGCAGCAGGCGGAACGTGCCACGGGTCAGGTCGACCCAGAAGTTGCCGATCACGCCGCTCCGCCGGAACGCGAGGCCCCGGACGAGCGCGACGGCGACGGCGAGACCGACCGCAGCAGAGACGAAGTTCTGGACCGCGAGGGCCGCGAACTGCACCGTGTAGCCGAGGGTCGCCTCGGGCGAATACGACTGCCAGTTCGTGTTCGTGACGAAGGAGACCGCCGTGTTGAAGGCGAGGTGCTCGCTCGGCGCGGGGAGCCCGAGCGACCACGGCAGCCACTGCTGCGTGCGCTGCAAGAGGTAGACGGCGAGGACGCCCACGGCCGAGAACGCGAGGACGCTCCGGGCATAGGCCTGCCAGGTCTGAGCGGATGCCGGGTCGACACCGATCAGCCGGTAGAGGCCGCGTTCAGCCCGGGCATCCTTCGTCGAGGTGTAGACCCAGGCCATGTAGTCGCCGAGCGGCCGATAGGCGACCGCGAGGATGAGCGCGAGCGTCGCGAGGGTGAGGATCGCGGGGAGCCACGCCATCAGAACTTCTCCGGCTTCACGAGAGCGACGAAGAGGTAGACGACCACGGCAGCGGCGAGCACCGCGGCGACGATGTCGAAGACGTTCACAGCCGGTCCACCGCCTTGGCGAACAGGCCGATGATCACGAACAGGGCGAGGACGCCCAGGACGTAGACGATGTCGAGCACGAGTGAGGCTCCGTTTTCGAGGGACGCAGGCCCTGAACGGGCCGGCACGCCGGTGAGGCGCATCCCTGATGGAACACCTCGGAGCGGGCGGCGCCGGGTCTCCTCACGGAATCCATACGGCCGCAGGCGCCGTCCTCACGGGATCCTCACGCGGGCGGTCGCTCCCCCTGTCGGGGCGCTCAGCCTGTCGGGGCGCTCAGTGCAGGTCGGCGTCGGCGTCTCCGCGACGCCACCCCGTGAACGACACCGTGAGCCCCGCGCGGCTCGGCGCGCAGACGAATGGGCCCGCCGCGGCATCCAGGTCGTCGGCGAAGGGGATCACCCGGACGAGGTGCAGGGGCTCCCCCGCCGCGCCCGCCCGGACGGTCAGCGCCGTCCCGTCTCGACTGACGCGCACCGTGATGCGTCGACCCCGCCAGTGCGACACGGGCGCGAGCGACCAGTCCGACATCCCATCGGTGACGACGGCGCCGAGGTTCAGCTCGCCGTCCGCGTACTCGATCCCCGTCTTGACCCAGCGGGTGTCGTCGACGCGGACGAACAGGCCTGCCTGATCGAACTGCGCCTCGAAGGGGATGTCGAAGTCCACCTCCATCGCCGAGCCGTCGGGCAGCGGTGCGACGAGCGCGTGCTCGGTGTCGTGCACGAACCCGTACGAGGTGAGCCGCCAGGCGTCGCTCCCCTCCTCGGCGGTCACGAGCAGCATCCCGTCTCGCTCCTCGACGGCGTGCGGCGGAGTGGTCCACGTGCCTTCGGACCAGTCGACGGATGCGGTGGCTCGAACGGGTTCGCTCATGCCGCCAGGCTATCGGCGCGGCTCAGCCGAACGGATGCCGACCCGATCACCGCGTCCGAGCCAGCCCCTGCCGGGGCGTCAACGCCCGGACGAGCCATGCCGGTCGGGCGTAGACGCCCGGGATCCGGCGTGTGACCCGGTGCACGGCGAGGCAGCCGGCGATGGTCACCGCCGTCATCGCGGGGGCGAGGAGGTCCGTCAACGCGCCCGCTCCGTCGGCGAAGGCGAGGTTGACGACGGCGTACACGACGAGCAGGACGTACCAGTGCAGCAGATAGATCGGCAGCGTGTTCCTGCCCAGCACGGACATCCACGAGAGGATGCGGATCCCCGATATCGCCCGCGCGGCGAGGCACCCGGCCGCCACGGCCAACACTCCCAGAGCGAGCCTGACCCCCACGACGTCGAGCAGAGCGAACTTCGCCACGACCGCGGCGCCCGCGCCGAACGCGACGACGGCGACCGCCGCCCACCAGATGCTCACGGATGCGATCGTCGGCCGCAGCCAGGTCGATGTCTGCACGGCGAGCAGGAAGAAGACGAGGCTGTAGAGGGTCTTGTCGACCTCCAAGGATCCCGTGGTGAGCAGACCCGCCCCGAACACCACGCTCACCGCCGCCGCGATGCCGAGCGCGAGCGCCGCCGGGATGCGGACGGCGAACCACGCGAGGACGAAATGGACGATCAGCGCCCAGATGAACCAGGTCGCCGGCGTCGGAAGGACGGGGATCAGAAGCAGCGAGAACGCCACCGGCTTGTCCGTGGCGCCCGTCAGCGGCAGGACCAGCACGGCGATGACCGCGACGATCGACCAGAGGATGTAGATCCAGGCGAGGTGCGAGATTCGCGTGCGCAGCAGCGCGGCGAGGGGCTGACGGAGGGCTCTGCCGGCGAACAGGCCGGCAGTGAAGAAGAAGAGCGGCAGCCGGAACGTGTCGAGCAGTCCGACGAACTGACCCCAATGACCGGAGACGCCGTTGCCCGCGTGGTTGAAGACGGTGTGCAGGAACACGACCATGATGATCGCGATCGCCTTCGCCGCATCCACCCAGTCGACCCGACCGACAGGCGTGCCGGGCACGCCGACGGAGCGTGATCCGTCCCCCGAAAATCCCCATGTCGTGCGCATTGCTCGGCTCCCCAGCCCGGTCCGCCGATCCCATTCGGCTGTGACGACTGGCGTAAGCGTACCGATGACGGCGCCCGCGCGCTCGTCCGATCCGGGGAGCGCGCGGGCCCGGGGGCTCAGCGGCGGGTCAGCCGAGGTGGATACCGGCCGACGCGAGCGCGCGCACCGCGGTCGCGAGCACGGCGGCGCTGTGATCGAGGCGACGGTCGCGCTCCGCAAGGTTTCGTTCGTCGATCATCCCGACGAACGCGCGGAACTCCGCCGTCATCCGATGCGGGTCGTGGTCGAGAGCGACGCGCTCGTGGGTCCCGTCGCGCAGCTGCAGCTCGACGGCGGAGATCTCGTTCGGCGGGCCGTCGAGCACCATGACTCCCGCCGTGCCCTGGAGCTTCGTCCGGGACGGGCCGGGCGAGTCCTTCGCGCACACGCAGACCGCGGTCGTGGCGCCGTAGCCGAGGACGGCGACACCCGACGTGTCGACGCCGCGCTCCATCCGAGGTGTGTAGGAAACCGTCTCGGGCGTCCCGAGGAGGCCGACCACCAGGTGCAGAGCGTAGATGCCGAGGTCCATCAGGGCGCCGCCGCCCGCGGCAGGGTCGAACGCGGGCAGGACCGTTCCCGCGCGGAAGGCGTCGTAGCGCGAGGAATACTGCGAGTACTCGCACTGCACGAGCCGGAGCTCGCCCAGGCGATCGAGGTTCCGCCGCATCCACTCGACGTTCGCGAGGTACTGGTTGCTGATCGCCTCGACGAGGATCAGGTCGCGTTCTTCGGCGAGCGCGCGCAGCTCGGCGAGCTCCTCCGTCCGCAGGACGAACGGCTTCTCGCAGATGACGTGCTTGCCGGCCAGGAGCGAGCGCCGGGCCACATCGGCGTGCAGGACGTTGGGCACGGCGACCCAGACCGTGTCGATGTCGCCGTCGGCGAGGCAGTCGTCGAGATCGGTGAAGACCAGCGGGATGCCGTGGCTCGCCGCGAGAGCGTCGACCTTGTCTCTGCTGCTCGCCCGACCGACGATCGCGGCGACGGTGAGCCCGGGGATCTGCTCAGCGTGCGGGAGGAACTCGGCGACGATCTTGCCCGCGCCGACGACCGCGAGTCTCACGTCAGAGCGCCAGGCCGATCGCGAGCAGCACCACTCCCAGGAGCGGCGCGGTGAGCTGGATCATGGCGGCGCGTGCCTTCGAGCGGTCGGAGAGGAGGAGCACCAGCCCCGCAGCGACCATCGACCCCGCGCCGACGAACACGAGCGTCGCACCGATCGCGGTCGACCCGGTGGCGACGAAGACGATGCCGAGGAAGACCGAGATGGCGAGGAAGAGGTTGTAGAAGCCCTGGTTGTAGGCGAACGGCTTCGTGATCTCGACGGTCGCGTCGGTCGTCCCGAATGTGCGTCGCGCTGCGGCCCCCGTCCACGCTATGGACTCGAGGAAGAAGATGTAGACGTGGATGAGGGCGCCGAGCGCCGCGAACACCAAACCGGCGATGATCATGAGGCTCATCATCCCAGACCGCGGGCGTCGCGCCAGAGCGGACCCGCGTGGATCGGATCGGTGATGCCCGCAGGCGCCCCGTGATCGTCGCGCGTGAAGGCCAGGACGACCGCCGCCCCCGCCCGGTCGGTCACCACGCGGGCCGCGTAGGCGGGAACGGGAAGCAAGAGCCGCGCGTCGTCGACCGGCACGTCGCGGACGAGCGCGTCGGCCGGTGCCGCCCACACGCCCTCCACTCCGTCGGCCCGCACGGCGGAGAACAGGACGACGGCGGTGCCGTCGATGTCGGCGACCTGCAGCACCTCGAGATGGGCGAATGCCTGCGACGGCTCGGTGAGCGGCGGCTGTACCGTCCAGGTGTCGAGGTCGGGCGACCACGCGTGTCCGACGACGCCGCCGGTCGCGGTGTCGGCATCCTTCCCCCGTGCGGTGATCAGCATGTGCCAGCCGTCGCCGGCGGGATCGCGGAAGACCCACGGATCCCGCCAGGCTTCCTCGGGCCAGGCGGTATCGCCGAGCTTCTCGTAGTACTCCCCCGCTGCGCGGACGACGAACCCGTCGCGTTTGTCCCACCTGTGGAGGTCGGCGGAGGTCGCCATGCCGATCGACTCGATGTTCCGCGCCGAGGACGCCTCGAGGAACGCCGCACCCGTGTAGAACATGCGCCACAGGCCGTCGTCACCGCGGACGACGGATCCCGTCCAGGTGGCCGTCTCGTCGAACGCCCCCGCCGCGCCGGGCCCGAGGACCTCGCCGTGATCGGTCCAGTCGGTCAGATCCGCCGAGGTCGCGTGCCCGATGCGCGCGTTGCGGTGCCGCAGCTCCGGGTCGCCGAGAGCGGTGGGCGCGCGCAGGTAATACAGGTGGAACGTCTCGCCGTCGTCAGCGACCCAGAAGTCCCACACCCAGTGCCCGTCGGGAGCGAACGCCACGTCAGCCCTTCAGCGACCCCTGCATCAGGGCGGAGACGAAGTGGCGCTGGAAGATCAGGAAGATGATCAGCGTCGGGGTGAGGATGAGGAGCGACCCGGCGCACAGCAGCGGGATGTCGGTGCCGTACTGTCCCTGGAATGCTCCCAGCGCACCGGCCATCGTGCGCTTCTCGGGATCGTTGACGAGGACGATCGCGAGCAGGAACTGGTTCCAGGTCCACAGGAACAGCAGGATCGCCAGCGACGACAGCGCCGGGACCGACAGCGGGATGTGGATGCGCCAGAAGAGCTGCCACGTCGTCGCACCGTCCATGCGGGCGGCCTCGGAGAGGTCGGCCGGCATCGTGATGAAGTGCGCCCGCATCCACATGACGGCGAACGGCATGAACAGCCCGATGAGCGGCAGGATGATCGCCCACCGGGTGTTCAGCAGGCCCATCTCGCGGATCTGGAAGTACAGCGGCGTGATGATGCCCTCGAACGGGAGCGTCAGGCCGAGGATGAACGCGACGAACACGATGCGCCCACCGGCGGGGCGGAGGTGGCCGAGCGCGAACCCGGCGAGGGTCGCGAACAGCACGGCCGCCGGGACCACGGCGATCTCGATGAGGAAGCTCGATCCGAGCAACGCCGCCATGTTCGCGGACTGGAACGCCGTGACGAAGTTGTCCCACCGGGGTTCGGCCGGCCATTCGAGGCCACTGGGGTAGGTGCCCGGCGCATGAAGCGCGGTCACGAAGAGGCTGATGAACGGCATGATCGTGACGAGCATCAGGATGATCAGCAAGACGCGGCCGAGCCACTTCTCGCGTGCGCGGACGATCACGATTCTTTCCCTCGGAGGATGCGCTGCAGCGGCAGGACGATGAGAAGGACGAGGGCCATGAGGACGATGGCGAACGCCGACGCCGTTCCGACCTCACGCTGGTAGAACGCGAGATAGAAGATCTGGAGGCCCGGGACGAGAGTGCTGTCGCCGGGGCCGCCCTGCGTGGCGATGTAGATGATGTCGAAGCTCGCGAGCGCGGCGATCACGGTGACCGTGACGCACACCGCGACCTCCTGGCGGACGCCCGGGAGCGTGATGCTGAAGAACTCGCGGATGGGGCCGGCGCCGTCGATGCGCGCGGCTTCGTAGAGCGCGGGATCGATCTTCGTCATGCCCGCCAGGATGAGGACGAGGCAGAGCCCGACCTGCACCCACGCGCCGATCACGCCGACGGCGGGAAGAGCGGTCGAGAAGTCGCCGAGCCACGCACGGGTCACCCCGCCGAGGCCGAACAGACCGAGCAGCTGGTTGACCAGGCCGTTGGTTGACAGCTGCCAACTCCACATGATGCCGGCGGCGACGAGCGGGATGACCTGCGGCAGGAAGAGGACGGTCCGCGAGATGGCGGCCAGACGGCTCGCGGCGATCGCGCGGATCATGTTGGCGGCCACGAGGGCGATGCCGACGGGGATGATGCTGAAGTAGATGATCAGCTCGAACGCGTTACCGATCGCACCCGTCAGCTTCGGGTTGCTGAAGACCTCGACGTAGTTGGCGAAGCCGACCCACGTCGCCGGGCCGATGCCGTTCCATTCGTAGAACGAGTACTGCGCCGACAGGGCGATCGGCCGCAGCACGAAGAAGATGTAGAAGCCCGCGGCGGGCAGCACCAGCAGGTACGCCGCGAGGCTCGCGCGGAACTTACGCCGGCGGCGGCGCTGAGCCGCCCCCGAGTCGAGCGCTGCTGCGCCGGTGGAGACCACCGGCGCAGCAGCAGGAGGAGCAGAGACCATCACTCAGTTCCCGATTTGGCTTTCGTAGTCGGCCTGCACCGAGGACAGCAGGCCCTCGGGGGTCTGCTCGCCGGCGACGAGCTTCTGCAGGTTGGGCGTCCAGCTCTGGGCGTAGATCGCGCCCGTCGCGTTGGCGATGAAGTCCATCGCGCCGTTCGCCTCGGAGAGCTGAGCGCCGGCGGCGAGCGTCGCCGCCGTGGTCGAGCCTTCCTTGACGGGAGGCATGAACGCGTCGGCCGGGCCCATCGGGTGCGAGCCGCCGACCTCGACGCCGATGGTGCGCGCCTTCTCGTTGGTCGCCGTCCAGTTCAGGAAGAACGCGGCGCAGTCAGGGTGCTTGGCCGTGGCCGCGACCCCATAGGTCAGCGGAGCGGACATCGCACCGATCTGACCACCCTCTTCACGCGGGGGCATGAGGAAGAAGCCGGCCTCGCCGGGCATCTGGGTGTCGAGGTTTCCCGACTCCCAGTCGCCGTCGAACATGAACAGCGAGTCGCCGCCGATGAAGCGGCTCATCATCTGCGCGTAGTCGAGCGAGTTGATGTCGTCGGCGAAGAAGCCCTCGTCGATCCACTTCTTGAGGTGCTGTGCCGCCTCGAGGTTCTCCGGGGTGTCGATCGTGGCGCCGGGCTGCTGGAAGATCCAGTCGTTGATCTTGGCCGGGTCGGCGTACGACGCCATGAGCGCCTGCAGCGGGAAGGCGAGACCGCCGGTCGCGCCGCCGTTGAACTGCGTGATCGGCGTGATCCCGGCATCCTTCGCAGCCTTCAGCGCGGCGTCGAACTCGTCGAGGGTCTTCGGGGCCTCGGTCATGCCGATCTTCTCGGCCAGGCTCTTGTTGTAGAAGACGCCGGTCATCGAGTAGTTGAGGCCGAGCGCGTAGAGCGGGCCGCTGCCGCGACGACCGTTCTCGTCGACCCGCAGCTGCTGGAGCTGCGATTCGGGCCACTTGGTCCATCCGAAGGCCTCGGCGTACGGGTCGAGGTCGAGGAGCAGACCGTCGGTGGCCAGCTCGGACATCTGCGGCAGGCGCATGAGGTCCGGCGGCGAGTCCTGCAGCACGCGCGGCGCGTTCTGCGTGATGACGGCGAACTGGTCCTCGCGGATGTCGAAGGTCACGTTCGGGTACTGCTTCGTGAACTCGTCGGTGAGGTCCTTCGGCAGCGGGAAGCCGGTCTCGAAGTAGCCGCTGAGGACGACGTCCTCGTCGCCGCAGGTGGGACCCTCGGCGCCGAAGTCGGAGGTGGAGGATCCCTGCGGTGCAGGGCTTGTTCCACCGGGAGGGGCGCAGGCGGTCACGCCCACGGCGAGCGAGGTCAGAACCCCGGCGAGAATCAGCGGACGGAGGGGGTGCTGTGTGAATCGAGACATCACTGTCTCCTTTCGGAAAACCACGGTGTTCGGGAGGGAGGCCCAGACGAGCCTCGGTGCTAAATCGCGTTAGCAAGGTCATGATGCGCCATCGGGCGGCGCTCTGTCAATGGTTCCGAGGCGTGTCGCGCACGCATTTCAGCGAGCGCCGTGCCCGAGCTGTCGACCCCGTTAGGATCGCCGGAGACAGGAGGCCGCCGTGACGGGGAATCGGGTGACGCTCGCCGATGTCGCGCGCGCCTCGGGAATGTCGCGGACGACGGCGTCGCTCGTGCTGTCGGGCCGGGGCGACGAGATGCGCATCGCCGAAGCCTCCCAGGAACGCGTGCGACTCGTCGCCGCCGAACTCGGGTATCGCCCCAACATGATCTCGGCCGGCCTTCGGAGCGGGACGAGTCGGACGCTCGGGTTCATCTCCGATTCCGTCGCCACCTCGCAGCTCGCCGGCGACATGATCAAAGGCGCGCTCGAAGGCGCCCGACGTCACGGCCACATGCTCTTCATCGGCGAGTACGAGGGCGACGAGTCCGAGCGCGAGCGCCTCATCGACGCGATGCTCGACCGCCAGGTCGACGGCGTCATCATGGCGTCGATGTTCACGCGCGAGCGGCCGGTTCCGGCCGCACTCGTCCATCGGAACGTGGTGCTCCTCAACACGCTGCCCGAGGGGCCGGCGAAGAACGCGCACGCGATCCTGCCGGACGAATTGGATGCCGGGCGTCGCGCGGCCCGGCTTCTCCTCGATCGCGGGCACCGCGACATCCACCTCATCGGGGCGGGTCCCTCGCTCACCGAGGTTCCCCGCGGCACGGTCGCCGGGCGGGAACGATTGACCGGGATCCTGGACGAGCTCGCCGACGCCGGGGTCTCCCCCGCATCCGGCCGGATGCTGAGCATCTGGCTCCCCACGGACGGGTGGAAAGCGACCGCGGACCTCATCGCCTCGGGAGTCCGCTCGGGGGCGATCATCGCGTTCAACGACCGCATCGCCTTCGGTGCGTACCAGGCGATCTCCGAAGCCGGGCTGACCGTGCCCGACGACTTCTCGATCGTCTCGTTCGACGACCACCAGCTCGCAAGCTGGGTTCACCCGGGCCTCACGACCTTCGCGATCCCCCACTTCGAGTTGGGGCTGCGCGCCGTCGAGATGCTGCTGACCTCGTCGCCCGACGCCCCGGCATCCGTCGAACGGATCACGATGCCGCTCCGCAGCCGCGGCTCGGTGCGCACCCTCGAGGCGTGAGCGGGATCTGGTTCGCGGCATCCGCTACTCTCTGAGCTAACGCGATTTAGCACGCGCTTTTTGGCGCGTGGAGAGGACAGCATGGAGCAACGGAGCCCCATCGAGAGCGACACCCGGCACCCCCATCCCCCGTTCGATCCCGACGTCCGGCGAGCGCTCGCGGAGCGCGACGACGTCGTGACCGGGCTCGCGGCGAGCGACATCCCGGCCCTCCGCGCCGGCGCCGTCGCGCCCTCCCGCGAGGCATACACGCTCGGCGGGAAGTTCGACGACCGCGAGGTCGGCACCGTGTCGGCGGACGGCACCCGCGTGCGTCTCGTGGTGCTCACCCCGCACGGAGTCTCGGGCCCGCACCCCGTGCTGTTCCACGTGCACGGCGGCGGCATGGTCGTCGGGAGCGCCTACGACGTGCTGCCCGAGCTGGGGGGGCTGGCGCTCGATCTCGGGTGCGCGATCGTCTCGGTGGACTACCGACTCGCCCCTGAGCAGCCCTACCCCGCCCCGCTCGACGACGTGTATGCCGGGTGGGAGTGGATCGTTCGCGAGGGTGCCGCCTTCGGCCTCGACCCCGCACGCGTCATCGTCCACGGCGTGAGCGCCGGCGGGGGGTTGGCCGCCGGCGCCGTGCTGCGCGCGCGGGACGAGGACGGACCCGCGGCGATCGGCCAGATGCTGGTCTACCCCATGCTCGATCACCGCAACGACTCGGCATCCGCTCGGCAGATGGAGGGCGTCGGCGCCTGGGACCGCCGAGCGAACGCGACGGGCTGGGCGGCGTACCTCGGAGCGCTCGACCGAGCCACCGTGCCGCCCTATGCGTCTCCTGCTCTCGCGGACGATCTGAGCGGCCTGCCGGCGACCTTTCTCGAGGTGGGGTCGGCCGAGACGTTCCGCGATGAGGACGTCGACTACGCCCGGCGCATCTGGGCCGCCGGCGGCGAGGCGGAGCTTCACGTCTGGCCGGGCGGAGCACACGCGTTCGACGCGCTGGTTCCCGACGCGCCGCTGTCGCGCGACGCCCGCGAGGCCCGAGTCCGCTGGCTGCGCCGACTGCTCGCGCCCTGAGCCGGGGCATCCCGAACGGCCGAACGGCCCGTCACCGGTGAATCCCCACCGGTGACGGGCCGTTCGAGGACGATCAGGAGCCCGGGACGAGCACCCGGTCGATCGTGTGGATGACGCCGTTCGACGCGGGGATGTTGATGGCGCGCAGGACGAGCTTCGGGTTCTTCAGCTCCGGCGTCTCGTCGCGAAGGGTGAGGCCGCGCGGCTCGATGGTGCCACCGTTGGCCATGGTGATCTCGTGGGAGAAGAGCACCTTGAGCGGCGACAGCTTCTTGCCCGCGACCACGTGGTATAGCAGGATGTCGCTGATCTGGTCGGCCGTGAACGTCGAGGTGATGGCCGTGAGCGCTGCCGCCTCGGAGACCGGCGCCGTGCCGGTCAGATCGGTCACCAGGCGTTCGAAGGCGCGATCGTTGGGCGCGAAGACAGTGAACGTCGACTTCGGGTCGTCCAGCGTCTTGTCGAGGCCGGTTGCCACGAGGGCCTGAACGAGGATGTCGTAGTCCGACCCGTTCTTGTCCGGAGTACCGCCGCCAGACGCGGCGACGGCGACATCGACGATCGAGCCAGCCGGCTTCGTCGCCTGGTGGGCTGAAGCCGGGGAGGCTGTCAGCGCGAGTGCACCCGCGACCACGGTGGCGAGGGCGATTCCGAGCTTCTTGTTCATCACGTTGCTCCTTCGATGAGAAGAGTGGCGTCCGGCGGATGTCGGGCGCTACAGGTTCATTCCGGCCGAGACGGCTCGGTGGATGCACCCGCTGACGAAGTTTCCGCTGTGGGTCCCGTCCCCGCTCAGCCGAACAGCGGTGCGACCGGCACGTCCAAGTTCGCGCCGCCGCGGTACCGGGCGGCGATGTGGTTCTCGGGCAGCCGCGGTCCGCGTTCGAAGAGGCGCTCGCGCAGCGTGGGACCGCCGTCGAGGAGGCGTCCGCGCCTGCGGAGCTCGGGAACGACGAGCTCCGCGAAGTCGCGGGCGGTGTCGAAGGAGTGGTACTGCCGCAGGTTGATGCCGTCGATGCCGTCCTCGTCGAGCCACCGTTCGATCTCGTCGGCGACGACGGCGGGGGTGCCTGCGACGAAGAACCTGCCCTCGCGTCCGGTCGCGACGCTGGCGAGCAGGTCGCCGATCGTCGAGTCCGGGGCCGCGAACGGCACCGCGTCGTCCGAGACTCCGGCCTGGGCGAGCGCGTCGCGGACGAGAGTCTCGCGCGGGAAGGCGGTCGGGTCGAACGGGAATCCGGCGTGGGCGAGGATGCCGTCGACGCTCGTGTTCTCGCGGTAGGTGCGCCACTTGTCGGCGGCTTCCTCCTCGGTGCGGCCGACGACGACGCCGGCCTGAACGATGAACCGCAGGTCCTCACGCCCGCGGCCGTGCCGCTCGGCCGCCTCACGCATCTGCGCGACGTTGCGGATGAAGTCGGCCGTCGAGCGCCCGCCCGTGAAGACGAGTTCCGCATGACGCCCGGCGAACTCGATCCCCGCGGGCGATCCGGTCGCCTGGTACAGCACGGGCGTCCGCTGCGGCGAGGGCTCGCTCAGGTGGGGGCCGGCGACCCGGAAGTTCTCGCCGACATGGTCGATGTAGCGGACCTTCGAGGGGTCGGTGTAGGTCTTGGTCGCGGCATCCGCGATGACCGCGCCGTCGTCCCACGACCCCTCCCAGAGTTTGTAGACGACGTCGAGGAACTCGTCGGCGATCGCGTATCGGCGTTCCTTCGGGATTTCGTCCGCGAGGCCGAAGTTCCGCGCGGCGTTGGGCAGGTACGACGTCACGATGTTCCATCCGACCCGTCCGCGCGTCAGGTGGTCGAGGGTCGACATCCGACGGGCGAACGCGAACGGAGGCTCGTAGCTCGTCGAGAAGGTGACGCCGAAGCCCAGCCGCTCAGTCACCGCCGCCATCGCGGGGATGACGAGGAGCGGGTCATTCGAGGGGATCTGCAGCCCCTCGCGGATCGCCGTCTCTGGCCCGCCTCGGAACACGTCGTACGCCCCGACGACGTCGGCCAGGAACACCCCGTCGAACCCGCCGTTCTCGAGGATCTGCGCAAGCTCGATCCAGTAGGAGATGTCGTTGACGCGGTGCCGGTTGTTGCCCGGCAGCGACCACAACCCATGGGTGATGTGGCTGACCGTGTTCATCTCGAACAGATTCAGGATGAGCTTCTTGCGCTCGACCATGCCGTGCCTTTCTGGGGGGGTATTGGTTCACGCCTCGCCGGTGCTCCACCAGCCGGGGACCGGGGTGTCGTTGAGCAGCAGGTCGCCGATCGCCCGCGCCTTGAAGGCGACGGGGTTGTGGGATGCCAGGGTTCGGGCATTGCGCCAGTGTCGATCCAGTGCGAGCCCGGTGTCGACGGCACTGGCACCGCCCACCTCGAACAGGAGCGTCGCCGCCTCCAACACCGAGGGCAGCACGACGAGCTGAGCCCGGGCTGTCGCCGCTTCGATCGGGGCGATGATCTCGCGCAGGTCGTCGCCCCCGACTCCGGCGAGCTGCGCCGCGACCGAGTCGTCGAGACCGGCCGCTGCCGCCGTCAGGGCGGAGTCCGCCGCGAAGGACAGCCCCGAGAGTCGCCCGATCGTCTCCTGCACGAGCGGATCCTCCCGAGCCGTCGCCGCCGAGGCGTGACTGTAGGTGCGGGTCCGCTTCTGCACGAACGCGACCGCGTCGTCGACGATCGCGCGTCCGATCCCGGCGACCGCGGCGAGGAGGACGAGCTGCACGAACGCGCCACCGTGCGAGGGCCCGCCGACGACGCGGCGGGACACGGCATCCTCGTCGACGCGGACGGAGCGGAAGACCGTCGTCCCGCTGCCGGTGAGGCGTTGACCGAACCCGCTCCAGTCGTCGACGAGGTCGACACCGGATGCCGCGGTGGGGACGAGCGCCGCCACGAGAGCACCGTCCTCGTCCTGCGCGGCGACCGAGACCAGATCGGCGAAGAGGGTGCCGGTGCTGTAGAACTTCGTGCCGTCGAGGCGGAGCCCGTCGGTCGACGAGGTGATCGTCGTCGACAGCGAACCCACTTTCGCGCTCGAACGCTCGTGCGTCGCGTTGCCGACGATCGCGCCACCGGCGATCAGCTCGAGCCTGCGGGTCCGTTCTGGGGAGGGCGCGGCGAGGACCGTGCGGTCGACGAAGGAGAAGTGGGAGCGGAGCAGCTGGGCGAGGTTCGGATCGCGGCGGCCGAGCTCGGCGAGCAGGGCGAACAATACCGAAGGCGGCTCGCCGCCGCCCCCGAACTCCTCCGGCACCGTCACCCGCGTGAAGCCGGCGTCGCGGAGCGCGGCGACCTCCGCGTGCGGCAGCCGGCGGTCGAGCTCTCGGGCGACCGCATCCCGCCCCACCTCGTCGAACACGGCGGCGAAGCGAGCCACGGCATCCGTCACCCGGGTCATGCCTGCCCGACTCTGGCGTATCGGGGTGTGAGGGTCTCCTCCGCAGCCGGCGCCGACCACTCCGGCAGTGTGCCCGTGAGCGCGAACTGGCCGAGTGCTCGCGTCCGCTGGATCACGGGGTTGTGCGAGGCGATCGTGCGGACGTTCCGCCAGTGCCGGTCGAGCGCGAGGCCCTTGCCGACGGCGGAGGCGCCGCCGACCTCGAAGAGCCGCGTCGTCGCGTCGAGGACGAGGCGCGGAACGAGCTCCTGCAACCGGAAAACCTCGAACTGGATCTCACGGAACTCCTCCGCACTCGCGCCGTGATCGGATGCCGCGCCCAGGTCGGCCGCGACCGACAGCACGAGCCGGCGGGTCGTTGCCGCCGCGATACTGAGCTCGCCGACGACCAACTGAACGAGGGGGTCCTCGCGCGGCAGCGTCTCGCCCGCGAAGCCGAACGTCCGGCGGCGAGGCGTGACGAAGGCGATCGTGTCGTCGAGCGCGCGCTGCGCGATGCCCGCGATCACCGCGATCAGGGCGAGCTGCAGCACCGAACCGAGATGGGCTCCGCGGGCCGCGGCATCCTGAGTCGACGAGGGAAGGATGCCGTCGGGCTCCACGGGCGCGCGGTCGAACACGGTCGTGCCGCTGCCGGTGAGGAGCTGACCGAAGCCGTCCCAGTCGTCGGTCGAGCGGACCCCGGCGTGGTGGGCCGAGACGGTGACGCTCACGCGCTCGTCGCCGTCGAGGGCGGCGAGGTGGATCCAGTCCGCGTAGATGCTGCCCGTCGTGTAGTACTTCGTCCCCGACAGCAGCGGGCGACCGCTGGTCCGGTCGATGCGGGTCTCGAGGTGCGCGGTCGCGTGACGCTCGGACTGCGCGTTGCCGACGAAGTCGCCGGCGAGGATCCGCTCGAACCAGGGGCGCGCGGCATCCGCCGATTGCAGCCGGAGAGACTCCACGAACGCGAGGTGACCTCGCCAGACGTGACCGAGGCTGGCATCCGCAGCAGAGAGACGGATGAGGCGGGCGAACTGCTCCTCGAGCGTGACCGGCGACCCGCCGAACTCCGCCGGCACTCGCCAGGTGCCGAAGCCGATCGCGCGGAGCTCGGCGAGCTCGCCCGTAAGCAACCGCCGCTCCCGCTCGCGCTCCGGCGCCTCGGGACCGACGCGCGTCACGAACTCGTCGAATGCGGAGGTCACCGGTGCATCACCTTCCGCGCCACGGCGTTGCCGAGGAACTGGGCGAGCTGCACGAGAACGATGAGGGCGAGGACGACGATGCCGACTGAGATCCAGTCGAACCGCTGATAGCCGTAGTTCATCGCGAGCGACCCGAGCCCGCCGCCGCCGAGGACTCCCGCGACCGCGGTCGCGTCGACGAGCGCGACCAGGATGTAGGTCAGTCCCAGGGTGAGCGGGCCGAGGGCCTCGGGCACGACGATCGTGAACAGCACCCGCGCGGGACTCGCGCCCATGGCCGCGCCCGCCTCGATCGAGCCGGGGTTCACCGCGACGAGGTTGGATTCCGAGACACGGGCGATGGCGACGCACGCGACGATGATGAGCGGGATCGTCTGCGGCAGGGGGCCGAGACCCGTGCCGAAGAGGTACCTCGTGAGCGGGATGAGGGCGATCGCCACGATCAGGAACGGGATCGGGCGGACCACGTTGATGATGAGGTTCAGCACCGAGAAGACCGCTCGGTTCTGGAGGAGGTTGCCGGGGCGGCTCGCGTAGAGCAACAGCCCGAGCAGCACACCGATGACGGCGGCGCCCGCGAAGGCGACGACCACCATGAGTCCGGTCTCGCCGACCGCGATCCAGAAGCGGGGGAAGAACGCATTCGGGTCGAAGTCACGCATGGACGACCTCCTTCTCGCTCGTCCGGGCGTCCGTGGCCGGCAGCTCCGAGACCGTTGTCGTCTCGCGGAGACCCGCGATGGCGGCATCCACTGCCGCATCCGTTCCGAGGAGCTCCACCGTCAGACTGCCGAACAGTCGGCCCTGCAGTTCGTCGACGCCGCCGAAGACGACGTTGACGTCGACGTCGTGCTCGCGGGCGACCTGCGAGAGGAACGGGTGGTTGGTGTCGCGGTCCTCGACGTGCAGTTGGACGAGGCGGCCGCGATGGACGGCGCGGATCTTCGCGAGCGCCTCCGCGGACGGGATGTGGTGCAGCACCGACGACACGAATCGTCGGGTGGTGGGATGCTGCGGCGAGGAGAAGACGTCGTAGATGCTCCCCTGTTCGACGACCTCACCGTTCTCCATCACGGCGACTTTGTCGGCGAGCTCGCGAACCACATCGATCTCGTGGGTCACGAGCAGGATGGTGACGCCGTACTCCTGGTTCACCCGTCGGAGGAGGGCCAGGACCTCGCCGGTCGTCTGCGGATCGAGTGCGCTCGTCGCCTCGTCCGAGATGAGGACGTCGGGCCGGGTGGCCAGCGCACGGGCGATGCCGACGCGTTGCTTCTGTCCACCCGAGAGCTGCGACGGATACGCGAGGGCCTTGTCGGTGAGACCGACGAACCGCAGCAGCTCCTCGACGCGATCGAGGGTCTCCGCCTCGGACAGGCCCGCAAGCCGCAGGGGGTAGGCGATGTTCTTGTAGACGTTCCGCGACTCGAGCAGGTTGAACTGCTGGAACACCATGCCGATGCGCTGCCGCGCAGCGTACAGCGCGCGTCCCTGCAGGGCCGAGATCTCGCGACCGTCGACGACGACCCGGCCGCTGGTCGGCCGCTCGAGCGCGTTGACCGTGCGCAGCAGGGTCGACTTGCCGGCGCCCGAGAAGCCGACGATCCCGAAGATCTCCCCCTTCTCGACGGTCAGGCTGACATCGCGGAGGGCGTTGACCCTGCGTCCCTTCGACGTGAAGGACTTGGAGACGTTCTCGAAGGCGATGGCGGTGCTCATGGGTTCCTCATCTCAGCCGGGTGCGGTCGCGAGCGGCGGCCGTCAGTTCTTCGCGGCCTGCTTCTCGAGGTCGGCGAGCTTCGTCCGGAGCTGCTCGACCGGGACGTCGACGAGCACCACGGAGCCCTGGTTCTCCTTCTCGTTGGCCGCCGCGACGCGCTTGTCGGCGTAGACCTCCTTGAGGATCTTCCACGCGGGGTTGTCCTTGTTGTCCTCACGGGTGGCGATGACGTTCACGTAGGGCAGGTTCTGCTCGGAGAGCGCCTTGTCGAGGAAGAGCGCATCGTCGGAGCCGATGTTCTGGCTCGGGTCGAAGTACGACGTGCCCACGACGACCGCGGCCAGGCTCGGGTCGGTGAACTGCTGCGCGATGGACTTCGCGGGGATCTCGGTGAACTGGAGCTTCTTCGGGTTCGCCGTGATGTCCTCGACGGCGGGGAAGTCGCCCTTGTCGGCCGAGAGGGTGATGAGGCCGGCGGCCTCGAGGATGTTCAGGGCTCGGCCTCCGTTGGAGGGGTCGTCGGGGATGGCGATCTTCGCGCCGTCTGCGATGTCGTCGAGGGACTTCGCGGTCGCGGAGAAGATCCCCCACTGCGTGATGATCGTCGAGAAGACGGGAGTGAGATCTGCGCCGTTCTCGGTGTTGAAGGCGCTCAGGTACAGGATGTGCTGGAAGGCGTTGGCGTCGACCGTGCCGGCGGCGAGCTCCGTGTTCGGCAGGACCCAGTCCTGGACGTTGACCCACTCGATGTTCAGGCCCTTCTCGGCGGCGACCTCCTTGACCGCATCCTGGAACGGGCTGTCCTCGGAGACCGCGATCTTGACGCTGATCGGCTTGGCCGGGGCATCACCGCCGGCCGCGGCGGCGTCGGCGGGCCGGAGCGCCGGGAGTGCGAGGGCGACTCCGCCGACGATCGCGGCGACCGCGACGACGGCGATTGCGATCGCAAGACCGATGCGGGTGCGCTTCTTGTCTCCCGCGACGGCGGCGCGGAGGTCGCTCTGCGGGGGCTGGTTCGTGTCGGACATGGGGTGGTCTCCTCGTGGTGCGTCGGCGTGGATATTCGCTGTGACTGCGACATTCCTAACGCGACGCGACCGCGACGACGAGTTGCGAGACGCTCCGTGACCGGGCATTACGCCGCTTGACGTTCGCGCCCCCAGGCGGTCGAAATCCCGTCGTGGATCGTGGTAATCGCGCGCGATCGACGGGGCGCGCTCAGCTGCGACCGGAGCCGGGGCGGATGCGGGGTGCTCGACCGTCTAGGGCGTGAGCTCGACCTCGAGACGGTCGAGGAGGATCTCGAGCGCGGTCTCGAACTCTTCCTTGCTGTGATCCTCGCTGAGCAGCGGTCGAAGCCGACGCACCTGCGGCGCATCGTCCAAGGGCGAGTGTCCGGATCCGTCCTCGCCCGACGGTCCGGAGGGGTCCGGGGTCGCCTCCGCTCCGCCGACGTCGGCGCCGTGGACGGCCGCTTCGAGGAGCAATTGGCCGAGGAGGAAACTGCTGAAACCCCGATAGGCGCGCACGGCCTGCTCGTCCGTGAAGCCCTGCGCGAGGAGCACGCGCAGGAAGACGTCGACGGCTTCGATGCTCCGCAGCGGTGGCCGCAACCACGGGGCGGCGGGATGCCGGCTCGCGACGAGCGGGAAGGCGCGGGGGTGCGTGACGGCGATCTCTCGGACGGCGTGGGCGACGTTCTGGAGGAACGTCTGCCAGTGCTCCTCGGCCTCGCGCTCCATGACGCTGACCAGCTCAGCGGTCAGCACGTCGACGACGCCTTCGAGGAGGTCCTCTTTGCCGTGCACGTGGCGGTAGAGGGACATCGCCTCGACGCCCAGCTCGTTGCCCAGGGTGCGCATGGACAGCCCGGCCGGCCCCTTGCGATCGACGAGCTCCAGTGCTGTGTCGATGATCGCGGCGCGACTCAACCTCGGTGTCGATCGATCGGGCTGTGCGCTCATGGGAGCCTCCACTCCGATACTGCCCCTTCCTGCGCTCAACCGCCCGCTTACACCGTAAGCTTTGTGGAATGGGACGTCTGGCCTTCGGCACCGAGTCGGTCACGCTCGATGATCGTGTTCTCGCTCACCTCGAGGTCGTGATGGTGACCAAGCTCCGACGCCGCGAACCGTTCATCCTCACGTGGACGGTTGAACCGAGCCTCGGGAGCGGGCGCGTCTCGCGCTGGGTCGGAGTGTCGACGAGCTGGGACATCCGCTACCACTCCCGCGCGATCGGAGCGCTGAACCCGGCCTGGATCGAAGCCCTCATGTCGACGGCGAACTCGCCCGGCGGGCTGCGGATCACGCCCGAGCCCGACCTCGACGACCACGCCGCGACTCTCTGACCTGGTCGGTCACGACGTCCGCCGAAAACACAGAAGCCCCGGATGACCGGGGCTTCTTTCGTGGCGGAGACGGAGGGATTTGAACCCTCGGTCCCCTTGCGAGGACTCCACCTTAGCAGGGTGGTGCACTAGGCCTGACTATGCGACGTCTCCAGGCATCCGACCGCGAACGGCGCGAATGCACCCCGCAAGCATAACCGTTCCTCGACCCGCTGCCGAACCGTCGGTCAGCGCTGCGCGACGGTGCAGGTGACCTCGTTGGCCGACTGTCCGGTGATCTGGCTCGGCAGGTCGACCGTGCCGTCGCCGGCACCCTGGGTGGGCTGACCGGTGGCGCCCGGCGTAGCCGTCGGAGTCGGTCCACCCTCGGACCCGGCTTCGCCGACGACCGTGACACCGTTGCCGCCGCTGGCCTCACCGGTCACCCGGATCGGCTTGTTCTCGGACAGCGCCGTGAAGAGGACGTCGGCCGCAGACGAGACCGGGAGGACACGGGACCCACCCGGCGCGTAGACGGTCGGGTACTGAACGAAGACGATGTCCTTGTAGGGCACGTCGGCGACGGCCATCGCGATCTGGACCATCCGCTGCGGGCTCGTGAGCGATTCGCTGAGGACCAGCTGCTTCTCGTTCACCTGACGGATGGCGGTGTTGGCGAGGTTCAGCAGCGCCGGGTAGTTCGAGAGGACCTCACCCGACTGCAGCTTGCGCACGAGCGAGCTCATGAACTGCTGCTGGTTCGAGATGCGCCCGAGGTCCGACCCGTCGCCGATGCCGTGACGGATGCGGAGGAACTGCAGCGCCTGCGCGCCGACGAGCGTCTGCTCGCCCTTCTTCAGGTCGAGGCCGGTGTGCGAGTCCTTGATGTCGTCGCTCAGACACACGTCGACACCGCCGATCGCGTCGGACATGTTGATGACGCCCGTCCACCGGATGGCGGCGGCGAACTGGATGTCGACGCCTGTCAGCCCCTCGACGGTCGCGACCGAGCAGCCGAGTCCGCCGTAGCTGTACGAGACGTTGATCATCTGCGCGCTCATCGCGGGATACGAACCGCCGTCGGGGTTCTTGCACGACGGGATCGGCACGATCATGTCGCGCGGGAACGAGACGACGGTCACACGGCGGGGCGCATCGCTGATGTGCACGAGCATCGTGACGTCGTTGCGCTCTCCCCCGTCGTCATGGGCGCAACGCGGGAAGAGCTTCAGGTCCTGACCCTCGCACGAGTCGGTGCCGACGACGAGCATGTTGACGCCGCCCTCGATCTCACCGATGTGCGGCGGCAGCTGAGTCTCTTCGCCGCCGATGGCGACACCATTCTCGTCGAGGCTGCGCGCGGCATCCCACACGTAGAAGCCACCGATCGCCGTCGTGCTGACGAGGACGACGGCGACGATCGCGGCGAGGATCGTGAAGACCTGCCGAATCGGATGCGGAGACGTCAGCTCTCCGTGACGGGCCACGGGTTGGCGGCGGAACTTCGTCGCCTTCGCGTTGTGCCTAGCGCTCACGGATCACCTTTCGGACAGTGCGGAGGGTGTGGGATTCGAACCCACGGGACATTGCTGCCCACCGGTTTTCAAGACCGGATCCTTCGGCCGCTCGGACAACCCTCCCGACCGCGCCGAGTGGCACCGGTCGAACAGGCCGAGTCTAGCCGACCCCATAACCCGTCCATTCTCGCCGGAACGCCTGTATGCGCCCTGAACGACCAGGTCAGAGGGCTTTCAGCACCGCCGTCACGCCACCCTCGGTGACGGATGCCGTCAGCTCCGACGCCTCGGAACGCACCTCGTCGGGACCCTGGGCCATGGCGATCGCCCGTCCGCCGTGGGCGCGTGCCCACCGGAACATGCCGATGTCGTTCCGTCCGTCGCCGATGACTACGACGCTCTCCGCCGCGATGTCGAGCCAGGTGCGGACGAGCTCGAGGCCCGTCGCCTTGTCGACGCCCTGCGGGGCGATGTCGAGCCACGCCGACCAGCCGACGGCGTACGAGACCTTGTTGAGGCCGATGCGGGAGACGAGGTCGACGAAGTCCTCATCCGTGTTCTCCTCCGAGACCACGACGACGCGGGAGACCGGGTGCGCCGACAGCTCTTCGAAAGCGACACGGTCGGCCTGCGAAAGACTCCAGTCGTCCATGTGGTGCGTGAACAGGCGGCGCCCGCTCGGAAGTTCGACCATGTACCGCGCCGACGGGAGGTGGTCGCGGAGGAGGGTCAGGACCTCTGTCGCGTCGAACTGCTCGGTGTGGAACCGCTCGTACGTCGGCGACTCCCCCGAACCGGTGCGTTTGAGGATGACGGCGCCGTTGGAGCAGACGACGTACTCGGGGTTGAGCGCGAGCTGCTCGAGGATGTGGCGGGTGCTCTCCCACGACCGCCCCGTCGCGAGCATGACCTCGTGGCCCGCGCGCTGGGCGTCGGCGACCGCCTCGACCACGCCGGGACTGTACGTCTCGTCCTCGAGGAGGATCGTGCCGTCGACGTCGAGCGCGATGAGCAGGCGCTCGCGCGGAGGCTCGGCGGCATCCGTCACGATCTCCTCGACGACCTCGGCGGCGTCATCCGGGGAGATGCTCACGCGATCGGCTCCGCCACCTCGAGGCCGCCCAGGTAGGGGCGGAGCACCTCGGGGATGACGACCGAGCCGTCTTCGCGCTGGTGCGTTTCGAGCAGCGCGACGATCCACCGGGTGGTCGCGAGCGTGCCGTTCAGGGTCGCGACGGGAGCCGTCCGGCCACCCTCGGGCCGGTAGCGGATGTCGAGGCGACGCGCCTGGTAGGTCGTGCAGTTCGAGGTCGACGTGAGCTCGCGGTACGCGCCCTGCGTCGGAACCCAGGCCTCGACGTCGTACTTGCGCGCCGCCGACGAGCCGAGATCGCCTGCAGCCACGTCGATCACGCGGTACGAGAGTCCAAGATCCTGCAGCATCCGCTCCTGCATCTCGACGAGGCGGAGGTGCTCGGCCTCGGCATCTTCGGGCGTCGTGTAGACGAACATCTCGAGCTTGTTGAACTGGTGCAGGCGGATGATGCCGCGGGTGTCCTTGCCGTACGACCCAGCCTCGCGGCGGTAGCAGGTCGACCAGCCGGCGTAGCGCTTCGCGCCGGGCTCGAGGTCGAGGATCTCGTCCATGTGGTACCCGGCGAGGGGCACCTCGCTCGTGCCGACGAGGTAGAGGTCGTCGTCGTCGAGGCGGTAGACCTCGTCGGCGTGCTGGCCGAGGAAGCCCGTGCCGCGCATGACCTCGGCGCGCACGAGAGTCGGCGGGATCATCGGGATGAAGCCGGCCTCGAGCGCCCGCTGCAGGCCGAGGTTCATGAGCGCCAGCTCGAGCCGCGCGCCGATGCCCGTGAGGAAGGTGAAGCGCGCGCCGGAGACCTTCGCGCCGCGCTCCATGTCGATCGCGCCGAGCATCTCGCCGAGCGCGAGATGGTCGCGGGGCTCGAAGTCGAACGCGACGGGCTCGCCGTGCGTCCGCAGGGTGACGAAGTCGTCCTCACCACCGGCGGGCACGCCGTCGATGACGATGTTCTCGATGCGGGCGAGCGCGGCGGATGCGGCATCCTCAGCCACCGTCACGGCCTGCTGCGCGGCCTTCACCCGCTCGCTGAGGTCCTTCGCCTCGGCGACGAGGGCGGCCTTCTCCTCCTTCGGCGCCTTCGCGACGCGCTTGCCGTGCGCGTTCTGCGCAGCACGGAGCTCTTCGAAGGCGGTGATCGCCGCGCGACGCTCCTTGTCGGCGGCGAGGGCGTCGTCGACGGTGTCGGGCGACTCGCCGCGGGCTTCCTGCGAGCGCTTCACGAGGTCAGGGGCGTCACGGAGAAGGGCGAGATCGATCACCCGACGAGTCTAGTCGCGGGCCCCGCGGCCCCCGCCCTGGTGCGGGGAACGCGCGAGCGCAAGGGGTCCCGGAAGGACGGATGCCTGGCCCTATCCTGAACCCATGGCGACCGACCCCGGCACGACGCACCGCTCCGACGACGCGCACGACCCTGCGACGGCCGCCGAGCCCGACGGCGTCATCCGCGAACCGGAGGACGTCGCCCCGGACACCGAGGACGGCGAGACCGGCGAAGCCCGCCGCGTCGACCGGAGCGGGTCGCCCGAGCCGATGACCGACGAGGACGGCCGCCCCAGTCCCAAGGCCGCCCTCGTCTACAACCCCATCAAGGTCGACGGCGACCAGCTGCGCGAGCAGGTCGCGCAGATGGCGAAGGATGCCGGCTGGTCCGAGCCCCTCTTCTACGAGACGACGGTCGACGATCTCGGCGACGACGTCGCCCGCCAGGCACTCGCCGAAGGGGTGAACGCCGTGCTCGTCGCAGGCGGCGACGGCACCGTCCGTGCCGTCAGCGAGGCGATGACCGGCTCACCCGTTCCCCTGACGATCGTCCCGAGCGGCACCGGCAACCTGCTCGCCCGCAACCTCCGACTCCCCCTCACCGACCCGGCCGCCATGATCGCCGCCACCTTCGACGGCGACACCGTCGCCATCGACGTGGGCCTCGCGACGTTGCGCCGGCCCGACGGCGATACCGCCGAGCACGCGTTCGTCGTGATGGGCGGGATGGGTCTCGACGCCGCCATGATCGCCAACACCAACAGCGACCTGAAGAAGAAGGTCGGCTGGGTCGCGTACGTCGACGGCGCCGCGCGCTCGATCGCGCAGGCGAAGCCCTTCCCCGTGGTCTACCAGGTGCCGGGGCATCGCATCCACCGCGCCAACGTGCAGAGCGTCCTGTTCGCCAACTGCGGGTCGCTGCAGGCGGGGCTCGAACTGATCCCCGAGGCATCCATCACCGACGGCGAACTCGACGTCGCGATCCTGCAGCCGCGGTCGGCATTCGGCTGGTTGCTCGTCTGGCGCCGCCTGGCCTGGGACAACAGCGTGCTCCGCAAGTTCCGCACCGGCCGGAAGATCCTCGCCCTGCGCACCGCCGACAACTCGGTCCGGTACACGCGCGGCAAAGGCATCGACCTGGCGGCCGAAGAGGCGCACCCCGTGCAGCTCGACGGGGACGAGTTCGGCGAAGCCACCCGGATCGCGGTCCGCGTCGTCGCCGGTGGGCTCACCCTCGCGATCCCCCGCGGGCACGCCGTCGACACCGTCTGAGGCGCCCCGCTGGGCCATTCCGCGCCGGATTGCAAGGGGCGGCATCCTGACGCGCCGATTGCGAGTATGAGGGGATGCCGTCCCCCTCGATCGTCTGGTTCCGCGACGACCTCCGTCTCGCCGATCACCTCGCGCTCCGCGCCGCACTGGACCGCGGCGAACCCGTCATCGGGCTGTATGTCCTCGACGAGGTGTCGGACGGCATCCGTCCGCTCGGCGGCGCTGCCCGCTGGTGGCTGCACCACTCGCTCGCTTCCCTTGCCGAGCGCCTCGCCGAGCGCGGTTCGCGACTGATCCTCCGGCAGGGTCCGGCCGACCGGGTCGTCCGCGAGGTCGTGACGGATGCCGGGGCTGGGGCGGTCTTCTGGAACCGCCGGTACGGCGGGCCGGAGCGCGAGATCGACGCCCGACTGAAGGCGAGCCTCCGTGAGGGTGACGTCGAGGTCGCGTCGTTCGCGGCATCCCTCCTCTTCGAGCCGTGGACGATCACGACCGGCACCGGCAAGCACTTCTCGGTCTACAGCCCGTTCTGGCGCGCCTGCCTCGCCCAGCCCGCACCCCGCGCTCCGCTTCCCGAGCCGCGGGAGGTGCCCGGCCCGGCGACGTACCCGGCGTCGGACGATCTCGACGACTGGGCGCTCCTGCCCACCGAACCCGACTGGGCGCAGGGCCTGCGCGACACGTGGGAACCGGGCGAGCCGGCCGCTCAGCGGCGCCTGCGCGAGTTCCTCGACGAGGACCTCGGTCACTATGACGATGCCCGCGACCGCCCGGCGGCGGGCGCGACCTCGATGCTCTCGCCCCGGCTGCGCTGGGGCGAGCTGAGCCCGTACACGGTGTGGCATGCAGCAGTCGACACCCCCGGAGCGTCGCGGTTCCTCTCCGAGATCGGCTGGCGCGAGTTCGCGTGGCACACGCTGTACCACTTCCCCGACCTCGCGACGAAGAACCTCCGTCCGGAGTTCGACGCCTTCCCGTGGCCCCGGCTGAAACCCTCGGCCCTGGCCGCGTGGCAGCAGGGGCGGACGGGCTACGCGATGGTGGACGCCGGGATGCGGGAGCTCTGGGAGACCGGCTACATGCACAACCGCGTGCGCATGATCACGGCATCCTTCCTCATCAAGAACCTGATGATCGACTGGCGCCGCGGCGAGGAATGGTTCTGGGACTGCCTCGTCGATGCCGACGGGGCGAGCAACACGTTCAACTGGCAGTGGGTCGCCGGCTCGGGGGCGGATGCGGCGCCGTACTTCCGCGTCTTCAACCCCGAGCTCCAGGCGGACAAGTTCGACAAGAACCGGGAGTACATCGGACGGTGGGCCCCCGAGTACCGGGATGCCGACGGCCAGCCCCCGATGCCGATGGTCGATCTGAAGGCGACCCGGCAGAACGCCCTCGCCGCCTACGAGAAGGTCAAGCAGGCCTCACGCCAGGGGTGACACCCCCACCGACGACCGCGCCGCGGATCGGAGCCCGAAGGCCCGACCCGCGGCGCGGATGCGTGGTGTCAGTGATTCAGTGGTGAGCGGTCACTCGGAGACGGGGATGGACTGCGCCTTGAGAGCGTCGACCGTCTTGGTCTGCGCGGCCTGCAGCGCCTCGAGCAGCGTTCCCTGGCCGCTGGCGGCCTTCTGGAAGCCGTCGGACACGTCGGCGTAGGTCTGCGTCATGGTCGGGCCCCACACGAAGTCGGGGTTGACCTGGGCAGCGGCCTCAGCGAAGACGTCGTAGATCTTCTGTCCGCCGTAGAAGTCCACACCCTGCTGGAGCGACTCGAGCTTGAGTCCCTCCGTGGTGGCGGGGTAGATGTTCGCCGACTTGTTCAGAGCGGTGAGCGCCTCGGGGGAGGTGTTCAGCCACAGCGCGAACTTCGCAGCCTCGTAGGGGTGCTTGGTTCCCTTGAAGACGGCGACCGAGGAACCGCCCCAGTTGCCGGAGGCCTTGTCGCCGGCCTTCCACTGCGGGGACGGCGCGACCGACCACTTGCCGGCGGTGTCCGGAGCACCGGACGAGATGGAGTTGGCACCCCAGACGGCGGAGTTCCAGCTCCAGACCTTGCCCGAGTTGTAGGCGTTGTTCCACTCCTCGGTCCAAGCCGGGTAGGTGGAGACGAGGTCCTCGTCGATCAGGTCCTGCCAGTAGTCCGCGACGGTCTTGGACTCGTCGCCGGTCAGGTTGACCTTCCAGGCCTTGCCGTCGTTGGAGAACCAGTCGCCACCGGTCTGCCAGACGAGCCCGGCGAACTGGTTGATGTCAGCAGTCGAGAAGTTGGTGATGTAGCCACCGGTCTTGCGGACTTCCTTGGCTGCTTCCTTGTACTCGGCCCACGTCGTCGGAACGGCGATGTTGTTCTGCTTGAAGAGGTCCGAGCGGTAGAACAGCGCCATGGGGCCCGAGTCCTGCGGAATGCCGTAGACACCGTCGGATCCGAGGGTGACCTGGTTCCAGGTCCACGGGATGAACTTGTCCTTCGCCGCGACGACGTCCTTGCACGCGGAGAGGTCCTCGAGACCGTCCTGCACGCGGAAGCTCGACAGGGCGTCGTACTCGATCTGACCGAGGTCGGGAGCGTTGCCGGCCTCGAGCTGGCTGAAGAAGCTCGCGTAGGTGCCGGAGTTGCCGTTGGGGCCCGTCTGGACCTTGACCTGGATGTCGGGGTTCTCGGCGTTCCAGGTCTTGGCGGCGTCCTCGATGCCCGGGATCCACGACGTGAAGTCGAGGGTCACCTTGCCGTCGGAGGGAGCGCAGGCGGCGGGGTCTGCCGCGGCTCCGCCGTTGGTGTCGCCGCTTCCGCCGGCGCAGCCGGCGAGAGCGAAGGCGGTGAGCAGTGCGACGCCGGCGACGACTGCCTTCTTGGTGTGCTGCATGGGATTTCCAATCTGATCTTTGATCGGGTGACAGGTGGTACTTCAGGGATGCCGAGGGGTTCGCCCGCGGCGGGAGCTCACTTCACGGAACCGGTGCCGAGTCCGTTGCGCCAGAAGCGCTGAAGCAAGAGGAAAGCGATGATGAGCGGCACGATCGACAGGAACGCGCCGACCAGGACGTAGGTGCGGAGCTCGGGGATCTGGTTGAGCTGCGTGTTCCACGTGTAGAGGCCGTAGGTGACGGGGAACAGATCCTGGCTGCGGAGCATGATCAGCGGCAGGAAGAAGTTGTTCCAGATCGAGACGAACTGGAACAGGAAGATCGTCACGAGCGCCGGGGCCATGAGCCTCGTCGAGACCGTGAAGAACGTGCGGACCTCACCCGAACCGTCGAGGCGGGCAGCCTCGATGAGCTCGTCCGGAACCGACGACGACGCGTAGATGCGAGCGAGGTAGACGCCGAAGGGGCTCACGATGCTGGGGAGCAGGACCGCCCAGAACGTGTTCGTCAGGTTGACCTGGCTGAACAGCAGGAACAGCGGGAGCGCCAGCGCGGTCGCCGGGACGAGGACGCCACCGAGCACGACATTGAAGAACGCCTCACGACCGCGGAAGCGGTACTTGCCGAGCGCGTAGCCGGCCATGCCTGCGAACACGGTCGCCAGGAGCGCCCCGAGTCCGGCGTAGCCGAGGCTGTTGAGGAGCCAGCGGAAGTAGATGCCGTTGTTGTACGAGACCAGGTCGCCGATGTTGGCGAACAGGTTCCAGTCGGCGAACCACAGCGCGTTGGTGGTCAGCAGCTGGCCGCGGTCCTTCGTGGAGGCGATGAACAGCCACCAGATCGGCACGAGGAAGTAGAGCGTGAAGATGCCCATGATGAGCAGCGCCGCGCCCCGCGAGAGGATCGATTCGCGCGGCCCGCGCGTCTTCGGCAGGTCGGTCGCCAAGGCGCCGTTGGTACGGGTGAGGAGGCTCATTGCTCGGCCTTCCGCTGGGTGAGCTTCAAGAACGCGAACGACAGGACGCAGGTGGCGAGTGCCAGCACGACCGAGAAGGCCGCGGCGAGGTAGGGGTTCGGCACCGCGCTGGTTGCGTAGATCGTCATGTTCGGCGTGAACGAGGACGACACCGCGGTGCTGAAGGAGCGGAACACCTGGGGTTCGGCGAGCAGCTGCAGAGTTCCGATGATCGAGAACACGGCGGTGAGGATGATGGCGGGCGCCACCATGGGGATCTTGATCGACCAGGCGATGCGGATCTGGCCGGCGCCGTCGAGACGCGCGGCCTCGTACACCTCGGCGGGGATCGCGAGGAGCGCCGAGTAGATGATGAGCATGTTGTAGCCCACGAACACCCAGGTCACGACGTTCGCGATCGACCAGAGGATCATCTCGGGCGAGAGGAAGTCGACCGAGCGGGTCAGATCGGTGAACGGCGACAGGTTGGGCGAGTAAAGGAAGCCCCACATGATCGCCGCGATGACGCCGGGGACGGCGTACGGCGCGAAGAAGGCGAGGCGGAAGAACCTCTTGCCCTTGAGCGCGGGCGAGTCGAGCAGCAGCGCGAACAGCAGCGCGAGGCCGAGCATGACGGGCACCTGCACGACGCCGAAGAGCAGGACGCGGCCGACGGACTCCCAGAACGGCGCGTTCTGGAACACCTGGATGTACTGGGTCAGACCGCCGAACACCTCGGTCGGCTCGCCGTACAGCCCGTCGCGCTGGACGACCAGCAGCGACTGCCAGATGGCGTAGCCGATGGGCAGCAGGTAGAAGAGCAGGAAGAGGATGCCGAACGGTCCCAGGAAGACCGCGATCGCCCCCTTGTGCGGGGTCTTGGCCCGCGGGATTCGCTTCGCGCGCGGCGACTTCGCCGACGATCGCGTCACGAGGAGTTCTGTGGCGGTCATGCTGCCGCCTCCTCTCTGATGATGCGCACCGCACCGGCGGGCACGGTGGCGCGACCGGCGACGGCAGTGCCGGTCACGAGGTCCACACCGTCGGATTCGACGTGGACGTCGGTCTCGCCGTGATTGATCACGAAGAGATAGGACGCGAGCTCACCGCGGCGGCGGACGATCTCGAGATCGCCCGTGCCGGGCTCGACGACTGCAGCAGGAGCCACTCCCGCCTCATCGGCGAGGCGCGCGACGAGGTCACGGTAGCCCGCTTCGCTGGGAAGAGTAGCGAGGTACCAGGCCGCGCCCTCGCCCGAGGCGTTGCGGGTGAGCGCCGGCATCCCGGCGGCGGGACCGTCGGTGAAGGATGCCTGGACCTCGGCGGTGGTGGTGCGGGACCGCTCCGACCACAGGCGCGCAGTCGAGCCGTCGCTCAGGGTGAGCGCGGCGTCGGGCGCGACGGGCGCGAACTCCTCGATGTGGAGGCCGATGGCCTCGCGGAGGGGTCCGGCGTAGCCGCCGGTGTAGATGCGGTCGTTCTCGTCGACGATCGCCGTCGAGAAGGTGATGAGTGCGGTGCCGCCGGCGGCGATCCACGCGGTGAGGACCGCGGCATCCGCTTCGGTCATCAGGTGGAGGCCGGGGACCACGACGAAGCGGTAGGCCGACAGGTCGGCGCCGGGGGCCACGACGTCGACGGTGAGGCCGTTCGCGTGGAGGGCGCCATAGGCGGCGTGCACTTGGTCGAGATAGCCGAGAGACTGGCTCGGGCGGGTCTCGCTCTGGGTCGCCCACCAGGACTCCCACGAGAAGAGGACGGCCACGTCGGCGACGACGCGGGAACCGGCGACCTCCGCCAGGCGATCGACGATGCCGCCGAGCTCGACGACCTCACGCCACGTGGCGGAGTCCGTCCCGGCGTGGGGAAGCATCGCGGAGTGGAACTTCTCGCTGCCCTGCACCGACGCGCGCCACTGGAAGAAGCAGACGCCGTCGGCGCCGCGGGCGACGTGCGTGAGGGAGTTGCGGATCATCTCGCCCGGAGCCTTGGCCTTGTTGAGCGGCTGCCAGTTGACGGCGCCGGTCGAGTGCTCCATGAGGATCCACGGCGCGCCGTCGCCGAGACCGCGGGAGAGGTCTGCGGCGAAGGCCAGCTCGGACCGGGGGTCGCCGAGGCGGTGGTCGAGGTAGTGGTCGTTCGCGACGATGTCCATCTCGCCCGCCCACGACCAGTAGTCGAGGTTCTCGATGTGCGCGGTCACCATGAAGTTCGTCGTGATCGCGATGTCGCTGTGGGCGCGGATGGCCTCGGCCTCCGCGCGGTAGTGCGAAAGGAGGGCGTCGCTGCTGAAGCGGTGGAAGTCGAGGACCTGCCCGGGGTTGCGGCTGGACAGCGTCGCCTTCGGGGTGAGGATCTCGTCCCACTCGTAATAGGTCTGGCTCCAGAAGGCCGTGCCCCACGCGCGGTTGACGGCCTCGACCGAGCCATAGCGGGCGCGCAGCCACTCGCGGAACGACGTGGCGCTCTCGTCGCAGTGGCAGAGCGCGTTGTGGCAGCCCAGTTCGTTCGACACGTGCCAGAGCGCGATAGCCGGGTGCGCGCCGTAGCGGGCGGCGACGGCGTCGACGAGCGCGAGGGCCGCCTCGCGGTAGACGGGCGAGCTCGGGCACCAGGCCTGGCGGCCACCCGGGTAGCGGCGGGTGCCGTCCTCGACGACGGGGAGGATCTCGGGGTGCGCCGTCGTCAGCCACGCGGGGGTGGAAGCGGTGCCGGTACCGAGGTTGATCCGGATGCCGGCGGTGTGCAGCCGGGCGATGATGTCGTCCAGGCGGGCGAAGTCGTATTCACCGGCGCGGGGCTGGACGTGAGCCCAGCCGAAGATGTTGATGGCGACCAGATCGACGCCGGCCTCACGCATGAGCGCGATGTCCTCGTCCCAGACGTCGGGCGTCCACTGTTCGGGGTTGTAGTCACAACCGAACGCGATGCCGTCGTGCGCGAAGGGGCGGGCGGGGGCCGACATGTTCTCCTCTGAATCCTGTGAACGTGCACAGGATCGAGCGGTGTTCCTCCGCATTGAGTCTCTGTGAACGTGTACAGAGTAGGCAGAGCGAATCCTGGATGTCAATACGACCCCCCGCACACGCGGTCCTGGCCCGGAATCACGGGGCGCATCGGCATCCGACTTGCCTCGGCAGTCCGCAGAGATGGTGTGCAGCACATGTGTGCGTGCACATACGATGAACGCGTGAGCAGCGACCGCACGGATGTCATCGGCCGACGCCGTCGCGCAACGGTGAAAGACGTGGCGACCGAAGCCGGCGTCTCGCGCGGCACGGTCAGCCGCGTGCTGAACGGCCAGCCCTACGTCTCGGAAGAGGCCCGCGCGGCCATCGAGGCCGCCATCGCGAAGGTCGGGTTCGTCCCCAACCGTGCGGCCCGGAGCCTCGTCATGCAGAGCTCGCAGGCCATCGGGCTCATCGTCCACGAGCCGCACTCGCTCTTCGTCGAGGACCCGAACATCGGGTCGATCCTCCTGGGCGCGAACGCCGCCCTGTCGGAGGCCGACTACCAACTGTCCTTCATGATCGCCGACACCACGCGCGACATCGAACGCCTCGCGCGCTACCTGAGCGGCGGACTGATCGACGGCGTCATCATCGTCTCGGCCCGCGTGGGAGACCCCATCACGCGCGCGGTCGCCGATCTCGGCCTCCCCGCCGCCTTCGTCGGCCACCCCCGCGACATCGGCGACGCCGCCTATGTCGCGATCGACAACCGCGGAGCGGCACGCGAGATCACGAATCGCCTGATCGGAACGGGACGCGAGCGCATCGGGATGATCGCCTCGGCTCTCGATCGGGACTCGGGGTCGGACCGTCTCGCGGGATTCGTCGACGCCCTCGGCAGCCGCTTCGACCCGCAGCTCGTCGAACCCATCCCCCTCTACTCCTACTCCGACGGCCAGGCGGGCATGCGTGCACTGCTCGAACGTGCGCCCGACATCGACGGCGTCTTCGCCTCGAGCGATGCGGTGGCCGCCGGAGCGATGGACGTCCTCCAGGCAGCCGGGAAGATCGTGCCCGACGACGTCGGCATCGTCGGTTTCGACGACAGCTCGTGGGCCCTCCGCTGCGATCCCCCGCTCTCGACCGTCCACCAGCCGGCCGGCGAGCTCGGGCGCGCAGCGGCCGAATCGGTGCTGCGGCAGCTCCGCGGCGAAGCCCCCGGCACGAGCGGGCGCGTCCTCGACTGCCCCGTGGTCTGGCGCGCCTCCGCCTGACGCGTGCACGTATGCGCACGCCGCGCGTCCGTCGTTGACATTGTGCGCGGCACGGTGCGACTCTCTGTGTGCACGTTCACAGCACATTGCTCAGCGATTCCGTGAACGTGCACAGTCACAGTCGGGCAGCGACGCCCGGCATCCCACAAGGAAGTAGGAGTCCGTGAACCATCACGTTCCGAGGCGGCGCCTGGCCGCCATCACCGCAGTGGCCGCAGTCGCGGCATCCCTCTGCATCGCCGTCCCCGCCTCGGCTGCGCCGTCCGCGCCGACGACCGCCGTCAGCGCGAACTCCGCCGCCGCCGCAAACAGCGTCTCGCTCGATCTCGCGGGCACCTGGAAGTTCGCGAAGGGCGACGACCCGTCGTACGCCTCACCGGACTTCGACGACTCCGCCTGGCAGGACATCACGGTCCCCGGCGACGGCACCCCGTTCGCCGACTACGACGGCTTCGGCTGGTACCGCCTCACATTCACCCTCCCCGCAGGCGCCGAAGGCACGAACCTCGTGGCTTCGCTCGGGTTCCTCGACGACGTCGACGAGGCCTTCCTCAACGGCCAGCGCATCGGCGGGTCCGGCACCATGCCCCCTGCGGCGAGCAGCCAGTGGTTCGAGAAGCGCCTCTATCCCGTCCCGGCCGACGCCCCCAACTTCGGCGGCGAGAACACCCTCGCGGTGCGCCTCTACGACATGAACGGCGGCGGCGGCTGGTACGAGGGCCCCGTCGGGATCTACTCGAAGGATGCGGTCCGCGCCAATGTGTACGGCATCACCGGCGCCCGGGCGACGGCGGCGCAGTCCACCGCCGTCGCGAAGGTTCTCGAGACGCAGAAGAAGGCTCTCGCGGCCGGCGACGTCGACGCGTACCTGAAGACGCTCGACAAGGGCTACTTCCACGATGGCCGCTCGAAGGAGCGACGCGCCCGCGAGCTGCGCGACTGGATGAAGGAGTCGGGCAGCCTCACCCTCGCCGACAGCGAGGTCGAGGTCGTCACGGGCGAGAACGGCTCGCTCATCGTCGACACCAACCGGGCGATCACCGGCACGCGTGACGGCGAGCCGTACACGTACCAGCCCGCATCGCAGCAGTTCCTCCACATCGACGCCACGACGCTCCGCGAGACGGGCAACGACTCGCGCTTCTTCCGCGAGACGGTCGACTCCGACCTCGAGGGCCAGCCGCGCGAGTTCGCGACCTACCTGCCCCCGTCGTACCTGAGCCAGCCCGACCGCGAGTACCCCGTCGTGTACCTCCTGCACGGCATCAACGGCGGCAGCCGCGAGTGGGAGCCTCGCGACATCGACGACGTCCTCGACGGCCTCTGGAAGCAGGGTCTCGCCGAGTCCATCGTCATCATGCCCGACGGCGAATCGCTCTGGTACTCCGACCAGCCCGACGGCGGCACGCCGTGGCGCAGCATGTTCCTCACCGAGATGGTTCCCCTCGTCGACAAGGAGTACCGCACGCTCGAGGGCCGCGACTTCCGCGCCCTGACCGGCGTCTCGATGGGTGGCTTCGGCGCGTGGTCGCTCGGACTGTCGAACCCCGGCATGTTCTCCTCCATCGCCTCGCACATCGGCTCGCTGAGCTACTCCGGTTCGACGCTCCCGACCCCGCTCACGCAGGTCGACGGCCTGTCGACGAAGCAGCTGAAGAAGTTCGACTACTACTTCGACGCGTGCGAGTTCGACGAGTACCGCTTCGATGACGCCGCGCGGTCGATGGACACGAAGCTCACCGAGAAGGGCGTGCCCCACACGTGGGCCGTCTACCCCGAGGGCCGTCACAACGATGCCTGCTGGATGCCGCACCTGAAGGACTCGTTCGGCATGCACTCCTCGCACTTCCGCGACGCGGGCCTGCGGGAGGACTTCGTGAAGCCCGAGATCAGCGCCCCGGCATCCACCACCGTCCGCTTCGGCGCCCGGTTCGACGCCCTCGCCGGTGTCACGGCTCGCGACACCGTCGACGGCGACGTCACGGCATCGCTGAAGGTCCGCGGCACGGTCGACACCACGAAGCTCGGCACGTACACGCTCCGCTACGTCGCAACGGATGCCGCCGGCAACCGCGCCCGCGTCGACCGGGTCGTCACGGTGGCTCCCGCCGCCCTGACGGTCGGCACGCCGTCGATCAGCGGCACGGCCAAGGTCGGCTCCGCCCTCACGGCGAAGCCCGGCGCGTGGACGAAGGGCGCCGCCTTAACCTACCAGTGGATGCGGGACGGCGCACCGATCCGCGGCGCCGTGACCGCGACGCACCGGCTGACGGCGTCGGACGCGGGAGCGCGCATCTCGGTGCGCGTGACCGGCACCCTCACGGGGTACACGACCGCGGCGAAGACCTCGGCCGCGACCGCGAAGGTGGCCAAGGGTTCGCTGAGCGCGACGACCCCGAAGATCACGGGCAGCGCGAAGGTCAGCAAGACGCTGACCGCTCGCGCCGGCACGTGGACGGCGGGCACGCGGCTGTCGTACCAGTGGCTGAACGGCGGCAAGCCGATCTCGGGCGCGACGAAGGCGACGTACACGGTCGCCCGAGGCGACCGCGGTGACGCCCTGACGGTGCGGGTCACGGGCAGCCTCAGCGGCTACGAGACCACGAGCCGCACGTCCGGCGCAGTCCGTATCGCGCGCTGATCGCACGGCGGCGCGGAATGCGCCGCCGCCGGCCGGGGTTGCAGTTCTCGATATGAGCACCGCGACCCCGGCCCTTTCCGTTCTCGACCTCGTCCCCGTCCGCACGGGGCAGACCAGCAGCCAGGCGATCGCCGCCTCGATCGCCCTCGCGCAGCGCGCCGACGATCTCGGCTACCGGCGCTACTGGTTCGCGGAACACCACAACATGCCCGCGGTCGCCTCCACGACCCCTCCGGTGCTCATCGCCGCGACCGCTGCGCGGACCCGCCGCATCCGGGTCGGCTCCGGCGGCGTCATGCTGCCGAACCACTCTCCGCTCGTCGTGGCCGAGCAGTTCGCCGCCCTCGAGGCTCTGGCCCCCGGGCGCATCGACCTCGGCATCGGCCGCGCGCCGGGATCGGATCCCGTCATCACGCAGCTGCTCCGCCAGTCGGGCACGACGAGCGACGTCGAGCGCTTCCCGAACCACGTGACCGATATCCGCTCGCTCGTCTCGTCGGAGGGCGCGACGCTCCGCTTCACATCGGGTGGCACGTACAACGTGACCGCCACGCCCGCCGGGACGACCGTGCCCGAGGTCTGGCTGCTCGGATCGAGCGACTACTCGGCGCAGCTCGCCGCCGGAATGGGTCTGCCGTACGTCTTCGCGAACCACTTCTCGGGTGAAGGTCTCGAGCGCGCGCTCGACCTGTACCGCGGCCAGTTCCAGCCGTCCGAGACGCTCGCCGCTCCGCGCACCTTCGTGACCGCCAACGCCGTCGTCGCCGACACGGACGACGCGGCTCGCGCCGCCGCCCTGCCCCAGGCGCGCATGATGGCGCGGCTGCGCGGCGGCAAGCCCCTGACCGCGCTCGAGACGGTCGAGCAGGCGGCGGCAGCCGAGGCATCCGATTCCCTCGCCGCCCCCGTCTTCGACGCGATGATGTCGCGCTGGTTCGTGGGAACGGGTGCGGATGTCCGCGCCCGTCTCGCCGAGTTCGCCGCGAGCCACGGCGTCGACGAGATCATGGTGTCGCCGGTCTCCGGTGCGACCGAGGACGAGCCGATGGATGCCGCGCCGTCCCGCATCCGCACGCTGGAGCTGCTCGCGGCCTGAGTCCCGCCGCGGCCTCCGCTCCCCGAGGCGCTCCGGTCTCGGGCGCTCCCCGGCCCGTACTCCGGATGGGTCCCCCCTCAGCCGCCGTCGACTCGCTCGCACCCCGATCCTTCCGGAGAACGGGACGCCGGTTACGGGCTCAGGCCTCCGGTTCGCCCGAGACGAGGCCGCGCAGCCAGTCACGAGCCTCGACGAAGACCTCGTCGGAGTAGCGCTCGGGGTAGCGGACGATCGCGCGGTCGGCGCGCGGGTACGAGCCGAGATACAGCACGCGAGGCGAGAAGCGGCGAAGGCCCAGCAGGGCGTCGGCCATGCGCTCGTCCTCGATGTGCCCGTCGGCGTCGATGACGAACCGGTATCGGCCGAGCTCGTCGCCGATCGGCCGGGAGGCGAGCAGCGACAGGTTGATGCCGCGGGTCGCGAACTGCTCGAGCAGTTCGAGCAGGGCGCCCGGGTGGTCTTCGGGCAGCTCGACGATGAGCGAGGTCTTGTCGGCGCCGGTCGGGGCGGGCGGCGGGGCGGTGCGGCTCACGAGCACGAAGCGCGTCACGGCGTGGGCGTTGTCGCCGATCTTCTCGGCGAGCAGCTCGAGGTCATGCAGCTTGAGGATGCCGGGAGGGGCGATCGCGGCATCCGCGTCGATCACGCCGTCGACGATGCCGACGGCTGCGGCCACGTTGCTGGCCGCCGGGATGTGGGAGTGCTCGGGCAGCGCCCCGGTGAGCCACGTGAGGCACTGCGCGTAGGCGACGGGGTGCGCGGCGATGACCGAGACGTCCTCGAGGCGGACGCCGGGTTTCGCGACGAGCACGAACTCGACGGGGACGAGGTACTCCCCCACGATCCGCAGGCCCGGGACCGTCGCGAGGGCGTCCTGCGTGGTCGAGACGCCGCCGTCGACGGAGTTCTCGATGGCGATCATCGCGGCATCCGATCGTCCTTCGACGACGTCGGCGAGGGCTTCGCCGACGTTGCGGACGGGACGCCAGTTCTGGTCGCGTGCTTCGGGGACCTGCGCGAGAGCGGCCTCCGTGAAGGTTCCGGCGGGGCCGAGGAAGCTGTACGTGCGACGGGTGGGGGCGGCCAGGGGCTCGGATGTCACGCGGACAGCCTAGTGGTCACCCCCATGGGCTCGACCGCGCGCGGTGCCGGCTGTCGACGACGGATGCCGCTCACCAGCACTCCTGCAACCAGCACCGCTCCGCCGACCACCTCTCCGACGCTCGGCGCCTCGCCGAGCAGCAGCGCCGCCGACGCCATCGCGACGACGGGCGCGAGGAGGATCCACGGGACGACGGCGGCCGACGGGTTGCGGCCGAGCAGCCCGTTGAACACCGCGTAGGCGAACAGGGTGCAGAGCCCCGCCGTGTAGAGGGTCGAGACGACCGCCTGCGGACCGATCGCGGCGACCCCCGCCCCGATCGCGGCAGGTCCGTCGATCACGAACGACAGCGCGAGCGCGGGCACCGGGACGACGAGCGACGACCAGACCGTCAGCGACAGCGTGCCGCCGCGTCCGACCCCGGTGACCACTCCCGCGCGGCGCGAGATGACGTTGCCGACCGCCCACGACAGCGCAGCGGCGAGAGCGAGGCAGACGGCGATGACCGGGGCATCCCCGCCACGGAACACGGCGACGACCGCGAGCCCGATGACACCGAGGCTCACGCCGGCCACCTGCATGGCCGAGGGGCGCTCACGCAGCGCGACAGCCGCCAACACGATCGTGAACACCGCCTGCGCCTGCATGAGGAGCGCGGCGAGCCCGGGGCTGAGCCCCAGCGCGAGCGACGTGTAGAGGAGCGCGAACTGTCCGAGGCTCATGAACAGACCGACCCCGACGATCACGCGCCACCCGGTCTGCGGCCGGGGAACGACGACGACGGCGAGTGCGACGACTGCGAACCGGATCGCGGCGAACAGCAGGGGCGGGATGCCGCTCATCCCCCAGTCGATGACGACGAAGTTCAGCCCCCAGAGCGAGGCGACGAGGGCGGCGAGAAGCATGTCACGGCGGGTCACGTGTCCAGTTGAGCCCGCGGCATCCATGAAGGACAAGCGATCATTCTGCGGTGGAAATCGGTAGCATCGCTTCATGATCGATCTGGAGGCCGTCGTCTCGCTCCGCACCGTCGCGACGGAAGGAAGCGTCGCCGCAGCCGCCGCCGCGCTCGGCTTCACCCCGTCAGCCGTCTCGCAGCAGATCAAGCGGCTCGAGCGCGACACCGGCGTGGCCCTCCTCGAACGGGTCGGCCGGGGTGTCGTCCTCACCGAGTCGGCCACCCGGCTCGTCGTCTCCGCGACGCCGATCCTCGCCGACCTCGAGCGCGTGCGCGCCGACCTCCACGGCGGCGGCGAACCCGACCGGGTCGCGGGCGAGATCCGCATCGGGGCGTTCTCGACCGTCGTCCGCGGGGTCATGGTCCCCGTCGTCGCAGACCTCGGCCTGCGGCACCCGGAACTGCGCGTGCCGATTCGCGAGAGCGAGCCGTGGGAGACCGTCGCCCTCGTCGCATCGGGGCAACGGGACCTCGGCATCGTCCACCGCTGGGGTAACGTCGCGCTCGCGATCCCCGACCACCTGGTGTCGACGCCCCTGTTCACGGATGTCGCCGACGTGATCCTCCACCGCGATCACCCGCTCGCGGACCGCAGCGAGCTCCGCCCCGAGGACATCGGCGGCGAGCCGTGGGTCGCGACGTTCGAGTCGACGATCTGCCGACAGTGGCTGCGGCGCTTGTTCGACGGCGTGGGCGGGGCGCCCCGCATCATCCACGAGTCGATGGAGTTCGAGAACCATCTCGAGATCGCCCGGGCCGGCATCGCCGTCGCCCTCGTGCCTCGCCTCGGACGGCCACCCCTGGGGCCCGACCTCGTGGCGATCCCGACGGTCTCACCCGAATCGATCCGCGAGATCTCCGCGATCCACCGGCGGACGATGTCGGACTCACCCGCCCTCCGGACGGTGCTCGACGCGCTGGCCCAGCATGCGGAGCGCATGGCGACCGACGCCGGTCGCCTCCCCGCCTGACAGCCCGATGCGGATCCGCGACACGCAGGCACCCCCGCCGGTGTTCCCTGGCAGACTGGGCGAATGAGCCGCGCAGGACAGTCAGCCGAAGCCTCTGATCTCATCGATGTGGACGCGCTGATCAGCGCGTACTACGACCTGAAGCCCGACCCATCCGTCGCCGGACAGCGGGTCGCGTTCGGCACGAGCGGTCACCGCGGCTCGTCGCTGTCGCGGAGCTTCAACGAGGACCACATCCTCGCCACGACCCAGGCGATCGTCGACTACCGGACGGCGCAGGGCATCTCGGGCCCGCTGTTCCTCGGGCGCGACACGCACGGCCTGTCGCTGCCGGCCGAGCACACCGCGATCGAGGTCCTCGTCGCGAACGGCGTCGACGTCCGCGTCGACAGCCGCGACTCGTGGGTCCCGACGCCGGCTCTCAGCCACGCGATCCTCACCTACAACAAGGGCCGCACCGAATCGGATGCCGGTCGCGCCGACGGCATCGTCGTGACGCCCTCCCACAACCCGCCGCGCGACGGCGGCTTCAAGTACAACCCACCGCACGGCGGCCCGGCCGACACCGACGCGACCGGGTGGATCGCCGACCGCGCGAACGCGCTCATCGAAGCCGGCCTCGAGGGTGTGAAGCGCGTCCGTCACGCCGACATCGACGACGCCACGCTCGGCGAGTACGACTTCCGCGAAGGCTACGTCGCCGACCTGGCCTCGATCATCGACGTCGAGGCGATCGCGCGTTCGGGCGTCCGAATCGGCGCCGACCCGCTCGGCGGGGCGTCGGTCGAGTACTGGGCTCTCATCGGCGAGCGCTACGGCCTCGACCTCACCGTCGTGAACCCCGAGGTCGACCCGACCTGGAAGTTCATGACGCTCGACTGGGACGAGAAGATCCGCATGGATCCGTCGTCGCCGTCGGCGATGGCCTCGCTCGTCGCCCGTCGCGCCGAGTTCGACATCCTCACGGGCAACGACGCCGACGCCGACCGGCACGGCATCGTCACGCCCGACGCGGGCCTCATGAACCCGAACCACTTCCTCGCCGTCGCGATCGACTACCTGTACTCGCACCGCGAGAACTGGCCGGCGGATGCCGCGATCGGCAAGACGCTCGTCTCGTCGATGATCATCGACCGGGTCGCGGCATCCCTCGGCCGGACCCTGCTCGAGGTGCCGGTCGGCTTCAAGTGGTTCGTGCCGGGCCTGCTCGACGGCTCCGTCGCCTTCGGCGGCGAGGAGTCCGCGGGCGCCTCGTTCCTCCGCACGGACGGCACCGTCTGGACGACCGACAAGGACGGCATCCTCCTCTGCCTGCTCGCCGCCGAGATCCTCGCCGTCACGGGCAAGACCCCCTCGCAGCGCTACGCCGAGCTCGAGTCCGAGTTCGGGGCATCCGCGTATCAGCGCGTCGACGCCCCCGCCTCTCCCGAGCAGAAGGCGGCGCTGTCGAAGCTGTCGGGCGACGCCGTGTCGGCGAGCGAGCTCGCCGGCGACCCCGTCACCGCGAAGCTGTCGCACGCGCCGGGCAACGGGGCCGCGATCGGCGGACTCAAGGTGCAGACCGAGTTCGCCTGGTTCGCCGCACGTCCCTCGGGCACCGAGGACGTGTACAAGCTGTACGCCGAGAGCCTCAAGGGACCCGAGCACCTCGCGCAGGTGCAGGAGGAAGCGCGGAAGGTCGTCGCGGCAGCGCTGGGCTCCTAAGGCCGCGGGCGCTGGGTTCCTAGGGCCGCGGGCGCTGGGTTCCTCGTGCCGCGGGCGCTGGGGTCCTGACCCCGTCGGAGCCGTCGGTCCCGCGCCAGTAGGCTCGGGACCATGAGTTGGCTCGTCACCGGAGGCGCCGGGTACATCGGCGCGCACATCGTCCGCGCTCTCGCCGAGGCGGGTCTCGACCCCGTCGTCCTCGACGATCTGTCGAGCGGCCACGCGTCGTTCGTTCCCGAGGGCGTGCCGTTCGTCCAGGGCACGATCCTCGATCAGCAGCTCGTCGCGGACACCCTCCGCGAGCACGGCGCCGAGGGCGTCATCCACGTCGCCGGCTTCAAGTACGCGGGAGTCTCGGTGCAGCGCCCGCTCCACACCTACGAGCAGAACGTCGAGGGCACGCGCGTCGTCCTCGCGGCGATGGCGGATGCCGGGGTCACGAACATCGTGTTCTCCTCCAGCGCCGCCGTGTACGGCACTCCCGACGTGCCGCTCGTGACCGAGGACCTGCCCAAGCGCCCCGCTTCGCCATACGGCGAGTCGAAGCTCATCGGCGAATGGCTGATCGCCGCCCAGGGCGTCGCGACCGCGGCATCCGATGCGCCGCTTCGCCACACGGCACTGCGCTACTTCAACGTCGTCGGCTCGGGCGACCCGTCTGTCTACGACACGAGCCCCCACAACCTGTTCCCGATCGTGTTCGAGATGCTGATCGAGGGCAAGACGCCGCGCATCAACGGCGACGACTACGCCACCCCCGACGGCACGAACGTCCGCGATTACGTGCACGTCGCCGACATCGCCGCCGCGCACGTCGTCGCCGCACAGCGCCTGCGCGCCGGTGAGAGCGTCGAGCCGGCCTACAACCTGGGGTCGCAGAACGGTCTGTCGGTCCGCGAGATCATGGATGCTGTCGCCCGGGTCACGGGCACCGATTTCACGCCCGAGATCGCGCCGCGCCGCGCGGGCGACCCCGATCGCATCGTCGCCACCGGCGAGCTCGCCGCCCGCGACCTCGACTGGCAGATGCGCTACAGCCTCGACGAGATGGTCCGCACCGGCTGGGACGCCCGCCGGAACGCCGGCTGAGCCGTCGCGCCGACCCCACCTGCTCGAACCGAACCCACCCTCTGCGCACCGCGCGGACAGGGTGGGTTCGGTCGTTTCGGGTGGGTTCGCGCGCGCGTCAGCCCGACGCGCGCGCGACGAGCGTGGTCGGGACGAGCGTGCGCGTGGGGGGTGCGCCGTCGAGCGTCGCGGCGAGGGCGGCGACGGCGGCTTCGCCCAGCGCGGCGAAGTCCTGCCGGACGGTGGTGAGCGGGGGGCGGTAGTCGGCGGCATCCGCGACGTCGTCGAAGCCGATGACGGCGACGTCGTCTCGGCCCGCCTCGGCGAGCGCGCGCAGCACGCCGAGCGCCATCTGGTCGTTCGCCGCGAACACGGCGTCCACGTCGGGATCCGCGGCGAGGCGCAGGCCCGCCGCATGACCGGATGCCGCGCCCCAGTCCCCGCGCAGCGGTTCCGGCACGGGGGCGCCGTCGTGCGCCGCGCGCCACCCGCGCTCGCGCTCCGTCGCCGCGTACGAGCCGGCCGGTCCGGCGACGTGCGCGATCGTGCGGCGCCCGGCATCCCGCAGCCGACGCGTGGCCGCCTCGGCGCCACCCGCATGATCGGACTGGACTGTCGCGAACGCTCCTCCTGGCGAGTCGACGGCGACGAGAGCAAGACCCTCGGGCGGGGTGACCCCTTCGGCGATCGCCGTGGCCTCGTTGAGCACGATCGCGCCGTCCACGCCGAGGTCGTGCAGGCGGTCGAAGGCGGCGGCGATGTCGGCCCGCTCGGCGAGGGCGACGAGGGTGACCGCGAGTTCGCGGTGGGCCGCAGCGGATGCCACGGCCTCCAGCATCCGCGAATTGCCGACCGTCGCGAGGGTCGCCACGATCACGCCGATCGTGCCCGATCGCCCGGTGCGGAGGGCGCGGGCGGCGCGGTGGGGACGGTAGCCGAGGTCGGCCATCGCCGTCTCGATGCGGGCGCGGGTGTCGGGATCAACGCGCGGGCTGCCGTTGACGACGCGCGACACGGTCTGGCCGGAGACACCGGCAGCCGCGGCCACGTCGGCCATAGAGACGCGTCGCTGCACGGCATCCTCTCTGCCCCCGGATCCCGTCCCGCGGATGCGGACCCATCTCCGGAAGCTTCCGCGATGTTGACGCTAACATAGCGGCTCGGCTACCGTGTTGACGTGAACACACCGGAGAACGGCACGCCGACCCACACCGCCGCTGAGACGAGCGAGCTCGGTGCGGGCGTCGTCAAGCGGAGCACGCGCCTGGCCGACGGTCGCGAGCTGATCTACTTCGACGACCCCGGCACGACGCTCGGACCCGACCGCGCCGCCGACACCCGTGATCTCGGCGCACGGCCTGAGACGGCCACGATGCGCCAGGACATCCTGACCGGCGACTGGGTCTCGGTCGCCGCGGCCCGCCAGAACCGCGCCTTCCTGCCGCCCGCCGAACTCGACCCCCTGGCTCCGCAGACGGCCACCAACCCCTCCGAGATCCCGTCGGTCTACGACGTCGCCGTCTTCGAGAACAAGTCGCCGTCGTTCGGCCCCGCCCTCGCAGCCGCGGTCGGCGACGCCCCCGAAGCGGTCGATGCGCCCCGCGGGCTCGAGGACCTCGCCCACCTCGGCCTCGGTCGCACCCGCACGAGCGTCGGCCGCACCGAGGTCGTCTGCTTCTCGCCCGAGCGCACCGGCTCGTTCGGCACGCAGACCGTCACCCGCGCCCGCACCGTCATCGAGGCGTGGGCCGACCGCACCGCGGCCCTGTCGGCGCTCCCCGGCATCGAGCAGGTCTTCCCGTTCGAGAACCGCGGCGAGGCGATCGGCGTCACGCTGCAGCATCCGCACGGCCAGATCTACGCCTACCCGTACGTCACGCCGCGGACGACGCGTCTGCTCGACTCGATCGACCGGACGGCCCCCGATCTGTTCCAGCGGATCCTCGAGTTCGAGCAGGCCGGTCCCCGCGTGCTGCTGCGCGGTGAGCACTTCACCGCGTTCGTGCCGTTCGCCGCGCGCTGGCCGCTCGAAATCCACCTGCTCCCCCACCGCCACGTCGCCGACTTCGCCGGACTCTCCGACCCCGAGAAGGACGAGCTCGCGCCGATGTACCTGCGGATCCTCCGCGGCGTCGACGCCCTCTACGAGTCCGAGACGCCGTACATCGCCGCCTGGCACCAGGCGCCCGTGAACGTCGGCCGCGACACCGTGCGCCTGAGCCTCCAGCTCACCAGCCCCCGACGCGCCGCCGACAAGCTCAAGTTCCTCGCCGGATCCGAGGCCGCCATGGGCGCCTGGATCGGCGACGTCCCCCCGGAGGACGCCGCGACGCGCCTCCGCACCGCCATCGAAGGAGTCACCCTGTGACCGCTGCCGACGAGGCCCAGGGCCTCTTCTCCACCCTCACCGACTCCGACCCCGTCGGCCTCTGGTCTGCGCCCGGCCGCGTCAACCTGATCGGCGAGCACACCGACTACAACGACGGGTTCGTCTTCCCGTTCGCAACGCCGCACCGCACGCACGTCGCGCTCGGCCGCCGCACGGACGGCCGCATCCGCGTCGTGTCGACGTTCGACACCGCGCCGGTCGAGGTCGCCCTCGCCGACCTCGACGCGTTCTTCCCCGAGCGTCGCGACGAGATCGTCGAGTGGGCCCGTTACCCGCTCGGTGTCGCCTGGGCGCTGCTGCAGGCCTCCGGGACGGATGCGGCATCCGTCACCGGGATCGACCTCGCCTTCGCGTCGGACGTGCCCGTCGGCGCCGGCCTGTCGTCGTCGGCGGCCATCGAAGGCGCGACGGGTTCGGCACTGAACGACGTGTGGGAGCTCGGCCTCGACCGCATCGCGCTCGCGCAGGCGGGACGCCGCGCCGAGAACGAGGCCGTCGGAGCCCCGACCGGGATCATGGACCAGATGGCGTCGATGCTGGGCGAGACGGATGCCGGGACCTTCCTCGATTGCCGGAGCCTCGACGCCCAGGTGGTCGAACTCGGCTTCGACGCTGCCGGCCTCGAGCTCATGGTGATCGACACCCGCGTGGCTCACGCGCACTCGACCGGCGGCTACGGCGAGCGCCGCGCGGCGTGCGAGCGCGGCGCCGCGGCGATGAACGTGCCGGCGCTCCGCGACGTGCGCGTCGACCAGCTGCCCCGCGTCGAAGAGCTCGTCGACGAGAAGACCTACCGCCGCGTGCGCCACGTCGTGACCGAGAATCAGCGCGTGCTCGACACCGTCCGCACCCTCCGCGAGAAGGGCCCGCGCGCGATCGGCGACCTGCTGTACGCCTCGCACGCCTCGATGCGCGACGACTTCGAGATCTCGGTGCCCGAACTCGACCTCGCCGTCGAGACCGCGCGCGAGAACGGCGCCATCGGAGCTCGCATGACCGGCGGCGGATTCGGCGGCTCGGCGATCGCGCTGATCGATCGCGACGCCGTGCCCGCGGTGCGCGAGGCGATGCTCGCCGCCTTCGCGGCAGCGGGCCACACGGAGCCGCACGTGTTCACGGTCCGGCCCTCCCAAGGAGCCCGCCGCGACGCCTGAGTCCACCCGGGGCGTTACGGCTGGGTAAAGCCGGGCGATCCACCCGTGCGCAGGCGGCGGGCGGAGGGCAGGATGGGGGAATGCCCTTCCAGACCTCCCCCGCCGCCGGCGCGCCCCTCCTGCAGGTCCGCGACCTCGCCGTCGAGTTCCAGACCATCGACGGTTCCGTGCGGGCGGTCGAGGGCGTCGACCTCGACCTCGCCGCCGGTGAGACGGTCGCGATCGTCGGCGAGTCCGGCTCGGGCAAGTCGACGACGGCGATGGCGGTGATCGGCCTGCTGGCCGGCAACGGCCGCGTCGCGCAGGGCAGCATCCGTCTCGACGGTCAAGAGCTCGTGGGCGCCTCCGAGTCGACGATGCGCAGCATCCGCGGTGCGCAGATCGGACTCGTCCCGCAGGACCCGATGTCGAACCTCAACCCGACGTCGAAGATCGGCACGCAGGTCGGCGAGACCCTGCTCGCCCACGGCCTGGCGACGAAGAAGGACGTCGACCGCAAGGTCGTCGAGACCCTCGCCGCCGCGGGTCTGCCGAACGCCGAGGAGCGGGCGAAGCAGTACCCGCACGAGTTCTCGGGCGGCATGCGCCAGCGCGCGCTCATCGCGATCGGCCTCGCCTGCAACCCGCGCCTGCTGATCGCCGACGAGCCCACGAGCGCCCTCGACGTGACCGTGCAGAAGACGATCCTCGACCAGCTCGGCCGCATGACCACCGAGCTCGGCACCTCCGTGCTCCTCATCACGCACGACCTCGGGCTCGCCGCCGAACGCGCCGCGCGCGTCGTCGTCATGCACCGCGGGCGCATCGTCGAGCAGGGCCCGGCCCGGCAGATCCTCGAGGACCCGCAGCATCCCTACACGCAGTCCCTCGTGCAGGCGGCGCCCTCGGTCGCCGTCGCACGGTTGCGGCCCGAGGCGTTCAGCGCGCCGGTTGCGGATGCCGCGCCGAAGCCCGTCGACAACATCGTCGAGGTCGAGGGACTCACCAAGCTCTACAAGGTGCGAGGTCAGAAGGAGGACTTCGCCGCCGTCAAGGACGTGTCGTTCGCCATCCCGCGCGGGGAGACCGTCGCGATCGTCGGCGAGTCCGGTTCGGGCAAGACGACGACGGCACGGATGCTGCTGAAGGTCGTCGACCCGACGGAGGGCAAGATCCGCTTCGACGGTGCGGATGTGGCATCCCTCAAGGGCCGTCAGCTGCGGGAGTTCCGTCAGAAGGTGCAACCGATCTTCCAGGACCCGTACTCGTCGCTGAACCCGATGTTCACGATCGAGCGGATCGTGCAGGAGCCGCTCGACTTCTACAACCGCGGGTCGGCGAAGGACCGGGCGGCGCGGGTGCGGAAGCTGCTCGACGACGTCGCCCTGCCCGAATCGACGCTGCGGCGTTACCCGTCGGAGCTGTCGGGCGGTCAGCGGCAGCGCGTCGCGATCGCGCGCGCCCTCGCCCTGTCCCCGGATCTCATCGTCTGCGACGAGCCCGTGTCGGCGCTCGACGTGCTCGTGCAGGACCAGATCCTGACGCTCCTGCGCGACCTGCAGAGCGAGTACGGCCTCAGCTACCTGTTCATCTCGCACGACCTCGCCGTCGTCCGCCTCATCAGCGACTACGTCTGCGTGATGAAGGACGGGGCGCTCATCGAAGCCGCCTCGAGCGAGGAGATCTTCACGAACCCGCGCGACCCGTACACGCGGAACCTCCTCGCCTCGATCCCCGGCAACGAGCTCGACATCGCCGTCTGAGAGCGGCTGGGCTTCCGCAGTCGCAAGCACGGGGCGGCACGTCGCGACAGGCGAGCACGGATGCCGGCCGCCGCATCCCATTCCCCTGTCACAAACGGCGACCCCGCACGGCGTGTTGCGACAGGCGAGCCCGGATGCGGGGCGCCGCACCTGCTTCCCCTGTCGCAAACGGCAACCCCGCACGGCGTGTTGTGACAGGTGAGCCCGGATGCCGGGCGCGGCCCTGCCGCCGGGCGCGGCCCTGCCGCCGGGCGCGGCCCTGCCGCCGGGCGCCCATCCCATTCCCCTGTCACAAACGGCAACCCCGCACGGCATGTTGCGACAGGCGAGCCCGGATGCTGCTCGCCGCACCTGCTTCCCCTGTCGCAAACGGCAACCCCGCACGGCATGTTGTGACAGGCGAGCGAGGATGCGGGGAGAGAGTCCCCGAGGTCAGCGGCTGCGGGTGCGCGGGTCCATCGACTCGCGGAGCGCCTCACCGAAGAGGGTGAACCCGAGGGCCGTGATGGCGATGCAGATGCCGGGCAGGAACGCGAGCCACGGAGCGATGGCGAGTTCCGCCTGCGCGTAGGTGAGCATGCGGCCCCACTCCGCGGTCTCGGGGCGTCCGCCGCCGAGCCCGAGGAACGACAGCGCGGCGGCGTCGATGACGGCCGTCGCGAGCGACAGCGTGCCCTGCACGATGACCGGTCCGACCGCGTTCGGCAGGACGTGGGTCATCGTGATGCGCCCGCGGCCGAGGCCGAGGGTCTGCGCCGACAGGACGTAGTCCGCCGAGCGCTGCTGCAGCATCGAGGCGCGGAGGAGGCGCGCGAAGATCGGCACCTGCGCGACACCGATGGCGATCATGACCGAGTTCTGGTTCTGACCGAGGATCGCGGCGATCGAGACCGCGAGGAGCAGGCTCGGCACCGACAGCAGGATGTCGACGAGGCGCATGATGAGGGTGTCGACCCAGCCGCCGAACGTGCCGGCGACGAGGCCCAGCAGCATCCCGCCGATGAGGCCGTAGGCCGTCGAGACGACACCGATGAGCAGCGACGACTGCGCACCCCAGATGAGCTTCGAGACCACGTCGCCGCCGAAGCGGTCGAGACCGAGCGGGAACGAGGCGATCTCGCCTGGCCCGGGGATGTACGTGGGCGTGATGTCGCGAGCACCCGGCAGGGCGGTCTCGGGGTACGGCGCGAGCAGCGGTGCGAGGAGCGCCACGAGCACGAACAGCAGGACGATGGCGAGACCCACCCACGCGGTGGGGCTGCGGCGGAGGCGCCGGAAGACGTCGTGCCAGAAGCCGCCGCGCGGGGCGCCGGCGGATCCGGCCTTGAGGTCGACCGCCGTCGCGTCGTCGGCGGGGCTGCCGCCGGCAGCGGGGGGAAGGACGGTGCTCATGAGACCCTCACTCTCGGGTCGATCAGGCTGTACGAGACGTCGACGAGCAGGTTGATGAGCGCGTAGACGATCGCGATGAAGATGATGAAGCCCTGCAGGACGGGGAAGTCGCGGTTGAAGATCGCCCCGGAAAGGAACGAGCCGATGCCGGGGAAGGCGAAGACCGTCTCGGTGAGGATCGCGCCCGACAGCAGCAGTCCCGCCTGCAGGCCGATCGTGGTGATGACCGGCAGCATCGCGTTCCGCAGGATGAACCGGTTGCGCAGCAGCGAGCCGGGCACGCCCTTGGCCTTGCCGGTGCGCACGTAGTCGGCGTTCTGCACTTCGAGGACGGATGCCCGGGTGATGCGCACGATGATCGCGAGAGGGATCGTGCCGAGCGCGACGGCGGGGAGGATCAGGTGCAGCAGGGCATCCCACGCGGCGTCGAACTCTCCGGTGATGAGGCCGTCGAGCACATAGAAGTTCGTGTAGTGCGTCGCCTCGATGCGCGGATTCTGCCGACCGTCCGACGGGAGCCAGCCGAGCTGGACCGCGAACACGTATTTCAGGATGAAGGCCAGGAAGAAGACCGGCACGACGATCCCGAGCAGGCTGAAGACGACAGCGGTGCTGTCGGCCGCTTTGCCGTGTCGGCGCGCGGCCCAGTAGCCGAGCGGAACACCGATACCGACGGCGATGATGAGCGCCGCGATCGACAGCTCGATGGTCGCCGGGAAGCGGCGGAGGAACTCGTCGAGGACGGGCTGGCTAGTGCGCAGAGACGTGCCGAAGTCACCCGAGAGCAGGCGTCCGATCCACGTGAAGTACTGCTCGATCAGGGGACGGTTGAAGCCATAGAGCTCGTTGATCCGAGCGACGGCTTCGGGGGTCGCCTTCTCGCCGAGGAGCGCCTGGGCGGGGCCGCCGGGGAGGGTTCTCACCCACCAGAAGAGCAGGATGCTCAGGCCGAGGAGGGTGGGGATCAGCAGCAGGAGCCTTTTGCCGATGGTTCGCAGCACGGGTGTCGCTTTCGTGGAGGGTCGGTGGGGGCGGGAAGGTATCCCGCCCCCACCGGTCAGGCGGCCGAGGCCACCTCGATCGGCTTACTTCGTGAGGACGATCTGGCTGAACACCTCATCGTTCACGGGGCTCGCCGGGTAGCTCTCGACGCGGGGGTCGAAGGCCAGGGTGGGAGCCGGGTGCGCGAGCGGGACGCCGGGGATGAAGGTGGCGACCTCCTCGTTGATGTCGGAGTACAGCTGCGTCTGCTCGTCGAGGTCCGCGATGCCGCGGGCATCGGTGAGGTCCTTGAACAGCTCGGGGTTGTCGAAGCCCCACTCCGCCGACTTCTGACCGAAGAACACACCGAGGAAGTTGTCGGTGTCGTTGTAGTCACCGGTCCATCCGAGCAGGTGGATGCCGTGGTCCGTGCCGCCGGTGATGAGGTCGAGGTACTCGCCCCACTCGTTCGACTTCGGCGTGGTCTCGACGCCGACAGCCTTCAGCTGCGACGACAGGACCGTGAAGATCTGCTCGGGGTCCGGCATGTAGGGACGCGAGACGTTGACCGGATAGTTGAAGGTCAGCTTCAGCGGGTTGGCCTCGGTGTAGCCGGCTTCAGCGAGGAGTGACTTCGCCTTCTCGGGGTCGTAGTCGTAGGTCGTGACGTCGGCGTTCCAGCCGTTCACGCTCTGCGGCATGAACTGCGTGGCCTTCTCGGTGCCCTCGGGGAGTACCTGCGAGATGAGCGCATCCTTGTCGACCGCGTACGAGAGGGCCTCGCGGACCTTCGGGTCCTGGAGTTCCTTCACCGCCTGGTTGAAGGCGAGGTACAGGATCGTGAAGGGCGGGCGCGACACCATGGTGAAGCCGGCATCCTTCAGCGCACCCGTGTCGGCGGGACCGACGAGGTCGTAGCCGTCGATCGAGCCCGACTCGAGGGCCTGGCGGCGCGCGGTGGGGTCGTCGATCGTGCGGAAGATGATCTTGTCGATCTGGCCCTTGTCGCCCCAGTAGTCGTCGTAGGAGCTCAGCGTGACCTGCTCGCCGCGTGCCCACTCATCGAACTTGTAGGGGCCGGTGCCGACGGGGTGGCCCATCGCGTACTCACTGAGCGTGGGAGCGTCGGCGGTGCCGCCGACCTCATCTGCCTTGTACTCCTCCAGCGCCTTCGGCGACTGCATCGAGAAGGCAGGCAGCGACAGCGCGGCGACGAAACCGGCGAACGGCTTCTTCAGCGTGATGGTGACCGAGGAGTCACCGTCGGGCGTGCACGAGTCGAAGACGGCACTGTCGGGGCTCGAGGCGTACCCCTTGAAGAGCTTGTTGTAGTAGTACCCGAGCGCCTCGCTGGCGGCCAGGCCCTCCCAGTTGTACCAACGGTCGAAGTTGACGCAGACGGCCTCCGCGTTGAACGGGGTGCCGTCCTGGAACGTGACGTCCTTCTTGAGCGCGAAGGTGTACGAGAGGGAGTCGTCCGACGTCTCCCACGACTCCGCGAGGAGAGGCGCCGGGTCGGGCGTGCCGGGCTTGGTGCCGACGAGGCCCTCGAAGATCTGACGCGAGACGCGGAACGTCTCACCGTCCTGCGCGAACGCGGGGTCGAGGCTCGCGGGATCCGATGACGCCGCGAAGACGAACGTGCCGTCGACGTCCGCGGGTCCTTCCGCGTTGTCGTCGCCGCCGCGCTGACTGGCGCACGCGCTGAGCGCGAGCGCACCGATGGCGAGGGTCGCGGCGGCCGCGACCACCCGCTTCCGGGAAATGGGGAGCATTGCTGTGCACCTTCCGATGGGGCTCGTCGGCGGCACGCCACGGGGGCGGCGCTGCCGAAGGGATGCGGCTGACGCTACCGTCCGCACTGCCGGTAAGCGATTACAGCTGTATCTCGATCGTGTTTCTTCCTGCGGGCTACCGTAGTCGGATGGCCCGTTCCCGCGACCCCATTGACCCGCCCGCGGCGAAGCTCTCCGACGGGCGACAGGCGCGCATCATCCCGAGCCGCTTCGCCGGGGGCTGGGAACTGGTCGTCGAAACGACCCCCCAATCGCACGTCGACCTCGACGATCCGTCGCACCTGCACTTCGAGTACATCGCCCGCATGGGCGCCGTGATCGACCAGATCGGGATGCCGGGGGAACCCCTCACCGCCGTGCATCTGGGCGCGGGCGCCCTGACCCTCCCGCGCTATGTCGAGCACACCCGTCCGGGCTCGCGCCAACAGGTGGTCGAACTCGAGCAGGCGCTCATCGACCTCGTCCGCGAGCACCTCCCACTTCCCCGCACCGGCCAGCTGCGCGTCCGCATCGGCGATGCCCGCGACGTAGCCGCGCGCCTTCCCCCGGGGATCGTGGGCAAGGTGGATCTCGTCGTGTCCGACGTGTTCGCGGGCGCGCAGACACCCGCGCACATCACGAGCGTGGAGTACTACCGCATCCTCGCGGGGCTGCTGGCGCCGGCCGGCATCCTTCTCGTCAACATCGCCGACGGCAGCGGACTCGCCTTCGCGCGGCGTCAGGTGGCGACCGTCCGCTCCGTGCTGGAGCACGTCGTGATCCTCGCCGAGGTGGGCACCCTCAAGAGCGGCCGGTTCGGCAACATCGTGATCGCCGCCTCCCCGTCGCCGCTACCCATGGACTGGCTCCCCCGCCTGATGGCAGCCGGCCCTCACCCCGCGAAGGTCTCCCACGGCGCCGAGCTCGACGCGTTCGCGCGCGATGCGCGGATCATGACGGATGCCGATTCCACCCCGTCGCCGAAGCCGGCGGCATCCGTCTTCGACCGCTGAGGCCACGACGCGCGGCGCGCCCTCAGCCGATTCCGGGCGAGGCGCGGCGACACTGGAGGCACACGTCGCGGGGTCGGAAGGAACAGCTGTGGGCTTCATCAAGGGGTACGACCCGGAGACACTCCGAGAGATCGTCGACCTCGACGAATGCCAGGCGCGCCTCGCCGAGCTCGGCGAGCAGCGGAGCCTCGCGGCGATGCTCGAGAAGGTCTGGCTGCTGAAGGTCCTCGGCCGGCTCGACGACGCGCTCGTCGTCTCGGAGGAGTCCGTCCGCCTGGCGCGCATGGCGGGAACCCGCAAGGACCTGCTCCGCGCTCGGATGCTGCACGCGACCGTTCAGCAGTTCCGCGGCGCGTACGCGGCCGCAGTCCACGAGCTGAACACGTGCGTCGAGGAGGCCGAGGGCCAGGGCTGGGCGGCCGTCGCCGCCTTCGGGTGCCAGCACCGTGGCAAGGTGCACTTCGACGCCGGCGACGACGCTGCGGCGCGTGCCGACTTCAAGAAGGCGCTGTTCCTCCGCCAGGAGGCGGGCGCCCCCGAAGACCAGCTCGAATCCACGCTGCTGGCGATCGACGCCGTCGACCGCCGTCGCAACAGCACGACCGTCGCCAGCTGAGCCCGTCCCCGCGAGTGTCGTACATGCGTTCTATGGTTCTGGCATGACCGATCTCATCGACGTCCGCCGCGAGGCAGAGTCTCTGCTGCGGCAGCTGCTCGACGATTCGTGGAGCTTCGCGTTCGACAACGCCAAGCGTCGCGCCGGCGCATGCGACTACCTGCGAAAACGCATCACGCTCTCGCGCTACCTCGCCGCCCGCTACGACGCGGAGACGAACCGGCAGACCGTCCTGCACGAGATCGCCCACGCCATCGCGGGTGCGGCTGCCGGTCACGGCGCGGAGTGGAAGCGTGTCGCACGGTCGCTCGGGTACACCGGCGGCGTGACCCATCGCGGCGAGACGGCGACCGAGCTCGCCCCGTGGGTCGGCGTGTGCCCCGCCGGGCACGTCGCCTACCGTCACCGCAAGGCGACGCGGGCGACGTCGTGCGCGCGCTGCGCACCCACGTTCGACGAGCGCTACCTGATCTCGTGGCGCCGGCGCGAGATCACCGCGGCGACCCGCCGCGCAGCCCTCACGCCGCGCTGAGCTCGTACGCGCTCCAGACGCCGTCACGCAGAACGGGGACGGCGTCGTCGGCGTCGTGCACCGCGGCAGCGAGGACCTCGGCACGGCGATCGCGGTCGAGAAGCTCCTGCCCCGATCCGCTCGCGGTCAGCAGGTGACGGACCGCGGAGCGGAGCCCGCGGAAGGCCTCGGATGCCGCGGCAGCCTCCGGCGACGAGTGGTCGAGGCCGAGCGTCTCGAGGGCGGCGAACACGGCACCCGCGCCGAGCTGGTCTTCGACCGAGAAGCGCAGGACCGCGGCATCCCCCTCGCCGGCGAGTTCTCCCGCAGCGATGATGCTGACGCTCGTCCGCGCCGCGCGCCGGTTCTGCTCCGCGAGGACCGCACGCGCCACAGCGGCGGCGTTGCGGAGGCATCCGAGGAAGACGACGGCGCCGGCATCCGCGGCGGCCGACGCGACGGCGGCACCGTTGCGCGACACGGCGTGGGCGGACTCGTCGTGCGGGACCGTCTCGCCGCCCGCCACGCGCGCCGACACCGTCGACGAGAAGCGGAGGACATCCACGACCACGACGACATCGGCGGGCGCGAGACGGTGCAACCCGTCCCGCCCCCAGTCGAAACGCAGCTGGTAACGGGACTGATCGAAGGGGCTCGCGGTCATCCCTCCAGCGTACGAGCGTCGACCACCGGCTTGAGCGCAATCGCCAGGCCGAGGACGTTCCGCGCCGTCCGCTGCAGTTCGCCGCGCGTGAGACCGCCCTCGCGGGCGAGCGAGTCGACGATCGTCGTATCGGCATACGCCTGGGGCGCGGCATCCCGCTTCACCCCACCCGGCATGAGGACGTCCACCTGCGCGCGGACGCGGTAGGCGTTGTCCTCGAGGGCGGGGAAGTCGGGGTCGACGGCCTCCTCGATCCACCAGTCGGTCATGACGACGCCTTCGTACCCCCACTCGCCCCGCAGGATGACCGTCGCGAGGTCGTGGTGGTAGTGCGACCACACGCCGTTGATCTGGTTGTACGAGGTCATGATCGCGCGAGGCGCCGCCTCGCGGACACAGATCTCGAATCCGCGCAGGTAGATCTCGCGGAGCGCGCGCTCGGAGACCCGCGAGTCGTTGCGGGTGCGGTTGGTCTCCTGGTTGTTCGCGGCGAAGTGCTTCGGGCAGGCCGACAGGCCGGTGCTCTGCACGCCGCGCACGACGGCAGCCGCGATGCGTCCGGTGACGACCGGGTCCTCGCTGAAGTACTCGAAGTTCCGCCCGCAGAGCGGGTCGCGGTGGATGTTCATCCCCGGGCTCAGCAACACGTCCGAGCCCTTGCGGAGCATCTCCTGCCCGTGCAGGGCAGCCAGCTGCTCGACGAGCGGCACATTCCAGGTCGACGCCAGGGCTGTGCCCGAGGGCAGGAGCGACGCGTAGGACGAGAGGCGGATGCCGCTCGGCCCGTCCGTCGTGGTGACGGGGGGCACGCCCTTCGCGCGAAGCGACTCCGACACCCCGGCCAGCGCACCCGCGTTGCCGGGGGCACCCAAGGGGCTGTCCATCGTGACGTCGCCGCGGGCGAGGAGCGAGAGTTCCTCATCGTCGAGCTGGGCGACGAAGTCGTCGAGGGATGCCGCACCGCTCGCGACGTCGGCGAGGTCGATGCCCCGATCCCCCGTCGGCGAAACCTCGGCCGGAAGCGCCTCGAGAATGCGCTGGGCGCGCGACACCGTGCGGGTCGGGACGGGCTCGCGGGCGGCGACGGCGGAGCCGTCTGCCGCGCGGGCGAGCGTGAGGCGCTCGAACGCGTGCGCGGGAGCGGCGACCTCGGTGGCCTCTCGCACGACGTGCGTCTGGGGCACGTCGAACGCGGCGACCGCCGCGGCCGAGCGGACGTCGGCGCCCACGAACACCGGGTACTCGCCGGCCTCCAGGACCCACGCGCTGCGGTGTCCGGTCGCGCCGCCGTCATCGTACGAAGCCAGATCGTCGAGGTGCACCTCGAGGCGCACGGCCTCGCTCTCGCCGGGAGCCAGGAGACGTGTCTTGGCGAACGCCGCCAGGTGTCGCGCGGGCGTGCCGAGGGCGCCGTCGGGCGCACCCGTGTACACCTGCACGACCTCCTTTCCGGCGCGGTCGCCGGTGTTGGTGACGACGACCTCGAGGCGGAGCGTGCCGGCATCCGCTGTCGCGGTCGTCGCGAGGTCGAACGTCGTGTACGAGAGGCCGTGTCCGAAGGGGAAGAGCACCCGGTCGCGGGCGAAGGTCTCGAAATACCGGTACCCGACGTACACGTCCTCGGCGTAGACGTTGACGTCGAGGTGGCCGAAGTTCGGCGCGCTGGGGTAGTCCTCGTAGCTGAGGGCGATCGTGTCGGTGAGCTTGCCGCTCGGCGACGACTCCCCCGCGAGCACGCTCGCGACGGCGCGCGCGCCCTCCATGCCGCCCTGCCAGGCGAAGAGCACCGCACCGATCCGGTCGCGGTAATCGGCGACCCAGGACAGGTCCATGACGTTGCCCGCGTCGACGACCACGACGGTCCGCTCGAAGTGGGCGGTCACGGTGTCGAGCAGCATCCGCTCGTCAGCCGTGAGGTAGTAGCTGCCGGGCTCGAGGATGCTGTCGCGTGCTTCGCCGGCGGCGCGGCCGATCGCGACGACGGCGGTGTCGGCGCGGGCTGCCGCGGCGGCGACCACCGTCTCGTCGAGGGGCATCTCGGGGAAGTGGTGCGGCCACTGCCCCCACGTGTCGGCGAAGACCGGACGGTTCGCGGCGGACCACGTCGAGTAGTGGGTCGCGAGCTCGTCGTCGACGCGGACGCCCGCGTCGCGGAGGCCGGCGAGCAGGTTCCAGACGTAGGGCACCTTGACGTCGCCGCCCGAGCCGTAGCCGACCGCGAACCAGTCGATCTGCACGCGCCCGAAGACGGCGACGGCGCGGTCACCGAGCGGAAGCGTTCCGTCGTTCGTCAGGAGGACGACGCCTTCGGCTGCGGCGGAGCGCGCCGTCTCGGCGAGGGCGGGGTCGAGCGTGGGGTCGGTGTCGAGCAGCATCGAGGAGATCTGCGCGACCGATTCGACGGGGGCGAGGGTGTGCGAGCGATCGCCGGATTCGATGGCGGGTTCCAGGGGCATGACGGTCTTTCCGAGGAGGTCGGCGGTGAGGCCTCGAGGTTGGGAGCGCTCCCAACGTACCGACTGCCGCAGGGGAATGCGAGAGTGGACGAATGCGGATCCTCCTGAAGCTCGAACTCGACTGCACCGCAGATGCCGCATGGCGGGCACTCCACTCGCCCCGGGCGATCACGGAGCTCTACGGTCCACTGCTCGAGATGAACCCGATGGCCGGGGAGCTGCCGACCTCGCTCGAGCCCGGCGCCGACGTTCCCGTCGAGATCCGCGCCCTGGGCTTCTTCCCCGCCGGTCAGCAGTTGATCCACGCGAGCGACCGGTACGTCGAGGATGGGAACGGCCCGGTGCGGATCTTCCGGGACAGCGGCATCCCCCTCACCGGAGCCCTCTCGGCGCTCGACGTCTGGGACCACCAGATGGCGGTCAGCCCGCTGCCGGGTGACCCCACGAAGACGCTGTGGCGCGACCGGCTGACGATCGGCGGCGTCGCCGCTGTGCCGCTGTGGCCGGTCCTCTGGGCGATGTGGCAGTACCGGGGCATTCGCCTCCGCGCCGTGGCCCCGACCTGGTCGTACGATCCGCCCGCCGCCGAGGACGACTGACAGACGGATGCGTCCCTCCGCACGGCCCGGACGGGTCGCACGGAGGGACGACGGACTCACTCGGCGAGCGCCTCGACGGGTGCCGTCCGGGTCGCGATGCGCGTCGGGGCGACAGCCGCCCCGAGCGTGAGGGCGGCGGTCGCGACGATCACGATCGCCACCGGGATGAGCGGAATGGCCGGGGCGACGAACGTCGGCGACAGCCACAGCGGCGGCATCCCGATGGACCCGAGGAGCGACTGCGCCGCGACCCAGCCGTACAGCACTCCCAGCGCGAGGCCGAACAGCAGCGCCGTCACGGTGACGTGCGCCGCCTCGATGAGCACCATGCGGCGGATCTGCGCCGACGTGAGGCCGAGCGCTCGCAGCAGACCCAGCTCGCGCCTGCGCTGCACGATGCCGATCGTGAGGAGGTTCACGAGGCCCACCGCGGCGATCACCGCACTGACGGCCACGAGGCACATCATGACCGTCGAGAAGGTGTCCATCATCTGGTTGAACGCGGCGTCAGGCTCCCCGCCGCTCGACGCGGCGACGAGAGCCTTGGCCGACTCTGCCGCGACGGCGAACATCACGACGAGAGCGACACCCATGACGACGCCGATGGCCATGCGGCTCGAACGCTCGGGGTAGCGGACCGCGTTCTCGGCGGCCAGCCGCGCGGTGACCGACCGTCCGAAGAGGCGACCGGTGGCCCGCAGGAGCGGCGGCATGATCGAGACGGCGCTGATCGAGACGGCGGTGAAGGAGAACAGACCGCCGAAGAAGGCGACCAGCACGCCGGCAGGGCTCACCATGCCGAGCAGGATGCCGCCGACCAGGAGCACGACACCGATGGCACCGAGCACGATCGCTCCGGTCGTGCGGCCACGACCCGCCGCGATCTCCTCGCGGGAGCGTTCGACAGAACCGCCGAGAGCCTCGAGCGGGGTGACGGTGAGCACGCGCCGCGAGCCCGACCAGGCGGCGATCCACGTCGTCAGCGCCACCGCTGCGGCGGGAACGAGGAGGACGGCCTGAACGGGCGACCAGTCGGACGTCACGCCGAGCGCACGATCGAGGAACGGGATCGCGGCGACCGTCGCGGCCGTCGTCGCCACGAGCCCGATCACGGCGCCGATCGCCCCGACGACGAGACCCTGGGTGGCGACCTCGCGGCGCTGGGAACGGGCTGTCGCACCGATGAGGCGCAGGAGGGCGATGCGCCGCGTACGCCCGGCGATGATCGTCGAGAACGTGTTGGCGGTGACGATCGCCGCGACGTAGATGGCGACGGCGAGCAGGATGACGCTCAGCAGGGCGAGGACGGCCACCATCGTGTCCGATGAGCCGTACCGCGGGGTCGCACTGAGCACCTCGCCGAGGTAACCCGTGGCTGACAGCAGGACGACGCCGAACGCCGTCGAGATGGCCGAGACGAGGATCGTCGCGCCCATGCCGCGCTCCCGCAGCCAGGCGAACCGGGACGTCCGCGCGGGTTCGGGGACGATCGTGTGCACCGCGGACGGGGCGAGGGCGGTCACGCGGTCACCTCCGTGCTGAGCATGTGGGCCGAGATCTGCTCGGCGGTCTGGCGGGGCTTGTCGGCGACGATGCGGCCGTCGCCGAGGAACAGGACGCGATCGGCGTACGAGGCGGCCACGGGGTCGTGGGTCACCATCGCGATCGACTGGCCGTGCTCGCTGCTCGCGGCGGCGAGGAGCGACAGCACCTCGCGACCCGAGCGGGAGTCGAGATTGCCGGTCGGCTCGTCGGCGAAGACGAGGTCGGGTGCGGTCGCGAGGGCGCGGGCGATGGCGACGCGCTGCTGCTGACCGCCCGAGAGCTGGTGCGGGCGGTGCCGCAGGCGCGGCCCGAGTCCCAGCGTCTCGACGAGGCCGTCGATGCGCGTCTTCTCCTGGGAGGTGGGACGCCGGCCGTCGAGGTCGAAGGGCAGCAGGATGTTGCCGATCGCGTCGAGGGTGGGGACCAGGTTGAAGGACTGGAAGACGAAACCGACCCGGCGGCGGCGGAGGATCGTCAGCTCGACGTCGGAGAGCCCTGTGATCTCGGTGTCGCCGATCCAGACGGTGCCGGATGCCGGGGCGTCGAGGCCGGCCATGATGTGCATGAGCGTGGACTTGCCCGACCCCGACGGCCCCATGATCGCGGTGAACTCCCCGCGACGGATGCCGACGGTGACGTCGTCGAGCGCGCGGACGGCGTTCTCGCCGCCGCCGTAGGTCTTCGTGAGGTTCTGGACGCGGGCGGCGAGGCCCATCTCGGTGGTCGTGATCTGCATGTCTCCGACGCTACAGACGAGACCTGCAGCCCCGCGTCGGCCGCTCGTCGCGGCCGCCTACATCGGAAGGATGATCACGGGTGCGACCAGACGAGGTCAGGCGAGCCCGTGCTCGAACGCGAAGACGACGAGCTGCACCCGGTCGCGGAGCGACAGCTTGCCGAGGATGCGCGAGACGTGCGTCTTCACCGTGGCCTCGGAGAGGAACTCCCGGGCCGCGATCTCGGCGTTCGACAGTCCGCGCGCCGCGAGGGCGAAGATCTCGCGCTCGCGGTCGGTGAGCTCCGCGAAGGACGGCGGCACGGCGCGCACGGGCTCGTTCAGCTGTGCGAAGAGCTGACGGGTGGCCGCGGCCGCGATGACCGAGGACCCGGCGTGCACCGTGCGGATGGCCGCGAGGAGGAACTCGGGGTCGGCGTCCTTGAGGAGGAACCCGCTCGCACCGCGCTGGATCGCGCGCGCGGCCGCCTCATCGAGGTCGAAGGTCGTCAGCATGACCACCTTGGGCGGATCGGCGTCGGCCAGCAGGGCCTCGGTCGCGGCGAGCCCGTCCATCACCGGCATCCGGATGTCCATGAGGACGACGTCGGGACGCGTCTGGCGGACGACCTGCAGGGCCTGCGCCCCGTCGGATGCTTCGCCGACGACCTCGAGGTCGGGCTGCGAGGCGACGACCATGCGGATGCCGGCGCGGAACAGGGCCTGGTCGTCGACGAGGACGACGCGGATGACGCTCACCGAGCGCTCCTCTCGGTGGGGGTCGGAAGCTCCGGAACGGCGCCGGTGGGCAGGGATGCGGTGACGACGAACACACCGTCGACGGCCGCGGCATCCAATCGCCCGCCGATCAGCTGCGCGCGCTCGCGCATGCCGATCAGGCCGTGGCCGCCGGTGCGTCGCTCCGCACCCTCGGCGACCGGGGCGATCTCGTTGCGGACCTGCAGCTCGACGCGGTCGGCGTGCCAGGCGAGGGAGACGTCCACTCCGGTCGCCCCGCCGTGACGGAGCGCGTTCGTGAGGGCCTCCTGCAGGATGCGGTACACCGAGAGCTGCACGGATGCCGCAACCTCGCCGCGCGGCGCCGGGTCGACATCCACGCGCAGTTCGACGCCCGCGGCCCGCACCTGCGCGTACAGCTGCTCGAGGTCGGCGAGGGTGGGCTGCGGCCCTTCCGCCTGCGAGTGCCGCAGCTGAGTGAGCAGCAGCCGCACGTCCGACAGGGCCGAGCGGGCCGTCGAGGAGATGGTGCCGAGGGCCGTCGACTGCGCCTCGGGATCGGATGCCGCGGCGTACCGCGCGCCGTCGGACTGCGCGATGATCACCGCGAGGGAGTGGGCCACGATGTCGTGCATGTCGCGCGCGATGCGGGTGCGCTCCTGCTCGGCGACGGTTTGCTCTTCGGCACGCGATTGCGCCGCGCGGTTGGCTCGGGCGCGAAGGGCGGTCCGCACGAGCGCACCGGCCGTCCATGAGAGCCCGAGGGCGAACAACGCTGCGAGGAGGACGAAGATCAGCGTCGGGATGTTGGACAGCCCGCCGCTGCCCAGGAACGCCCATCGGAAGAGGTAGACCGTGATGGTGCCGGAGCCGACGACGACCGAGGCGAGCCCCAGCCAGAACACGAGCCTCGTGCCGTACGCGGCCGTCGCGTAGAGCACGGCGAAGATGGCGATGTCGGTGAAGCCGGGGGCACGTCCGAGCGACATCTGGACGATGGCGCCGAGCCAGGCGACGCCGAGGGCGAGTCCGGGTGAGAACCGGCGGAGTCCGAGCGCGCCGGCCAGGAGCAGCACGACGGGGACCGCCGAGACCGCGCCGAGGTCGTACGGGGAGATCGTCCCTGCGCCGAGCTCGAACGGCAGCGCCATCAGCGCGAACAGCACCGCGATGGCCGCATCGACGGCGGCCTGGTACGGGCGGAGCGGGCGGAACACCCTTGAACGCTACGCGCTCACGGCGGACGGCGGCATCCGCCGCGGGATGTATCCGTCAGGCAGGCAGGTAGACCCGGAGACCTTCGGGGACAGCGCGCACCCGCAGACGGAAGCCGTCCTTCCCCACCTCTTCGAGTTCACCGTCGTGGACCCAGATGTCGGGGGCGCTGCCGGCCTGAACGTCGATCTCAAAGTCCTCGTCGAGGATGCGCTCGATGTCGGATGCCGGGGGCATCACCCGCAGCGCGCGAAGGACCGCGACGGTCTTCTCACCGAACGCGAGCGACGCAATCGCCCGCGCCCGCGTGCCGCGCGCGTGATGCACACGGACGTCGATGACGGGATCGTCGAGCGTCGCACGCTGCATCGTCGCGATGCGGTCGGGGTCGTTCTGTCCAACGCCCGCGAACACCGACCAGACGGAGGCGCGCTTGCCACCGCGGGCGACGTCGACCGCCGTGGCGTGGTGCATCTCGCGCCACGCGGCGACGGCGCCGCCCCACCACTTGCCGAGGCTCGTACGACGCTCGCGCTCCGCCAGGAACTCGGGATACGCACCCAGCGAGACCGCGTTCAGCACCGTGATCGGGTCGCCGCCGTCGACGGAGACCTCGGCGACCGCGACGGGTCGCACGTGCCCAGCCGCATACGCATCGAGGCCGGCATCCACGTCGGGAATGCCCGCCGACCGGGCGAAGTGGTTGAACGTCCCGTTGGGAAGGACGAGAAGCGTCAGGTCGTGCCGCCGGGCGAGGTGCGCCGCTCGGGAGACCGAGCCGTCGCCGCCGAGGATGCCGAGCACCTCGGGCCGGTTCTCCCCCGCCATCGCCGCAGCGACGACGTCGTCGAGGGTCTCGTTCTCGGCGAGCTCGTGCACGGCGGCGCCCGGCATCCGTCGACGGACGTCGGGAACACGATCCGGACGACCGAGTGAGACGCCGGAGCGACCGTTGGCGACGACGAGGACGTCACGGCCGATGGGGGTGTCGCTCATGCCTCCACGTTAGGAACGTGTGCGCGTGCCCGCCTCCCCTTGACAGCCAGCGAGGCTCAGGCGGGCGAGAGGGGGCGGTGCTCGAAGAACGTCTGCAGCACGACGGTCGTGCGGGTGTTGACCGACGCCGCCGAGCGGATGTCGCGGATGAGCCGCTCGAGGTCGCGCGGCGTCGCGACGCGGACGAACAGCATGTATGCGGCGTCTCCGGCGATCGAATGGCACGCCTCGATCTCGTCGAGGTGAGCGATGAGCTCGGGCGCATTGTCGGGCTGGGCGGGGTCGAGCGGGGTGATCTCGACGAACGCCGCGAGCGGCTTGCCGGCGACCTCCGGGTCGATGACGGCACGGTAGCCCGAGATCAGGCCCCGCGCCTCGAGCCGCCGCACCCTCGCCTGCGTCGCCGAGACGGACAGACCCGCGACGCCGGAGAGATCGGCGAGAGTGGCGCGCGCGTTGGCCGACAGCGCGGCGACGATCGCGGAATCGGCGGGGTCGGTCTCGTCTGCGGGCACGCTCTGACGGTACCGCAGCCACCTTGCACACGCGATCCTTACGGCCTTAGGCTGAAATCACAGGAATTATTCTCGTCTTTCGCGAGGAAACCGTGAGGAACCGATAGGAGGTCACCCATGAGCACCGTCACCACATCGACGATCATCGGAATGCCGGAGGTCGTCGAAGACGCCCGCCAGGCCGAGACCTCCGCCGCGTGGACGATGCTGCGGGATGCCGCGACCGCCCTGCAGGCCGTCCAGGTCACCGACGGCTCGGTTCCCGATCCCGCCGACCACGAGGTCGCCCGCTCGCACGTCGAAGCGATCACCGCCGGCATCCGCTCGCTCGCCCCGGCCTTCCCGCACGACGAGGCCTACCTCGACGCGAGCGTCGCGGACTTCGAGCGGTGGGTGTCCGAGGGCTTCGGCGTTCCCGACTTCCTCGACTCGCTGCTGGCCTTCCAGCCGCAGCAGAACCGCATCGACGGGCTCCGTCACCTCGTCGTGTTCCCGATGTACACGCAGAACGGCACGCGCGACCGCAAGGTCGAGGCCGTGATCGTCGAGACGATCTGGCCGGAGTTCATCGCCGAGTTGGAGCAGACCTACACGAACCGACTGTTCGTCTCGTTCCGCCTGCTCGACTTCACACCGGGCTACGACACCAACTCGGCCGTGCTCTTCCCCGAGACGGTCGCGATGCGCGAGGTGCCGTCCTTCACGTGGGGCGCGATCTTCCAGGACCGCGAGGCCGCGCGCTACCGCCGCGTCGTCCGCGCCGCCGCCGAGATCACGCGGCTCGATCTGCCCGAGGCAGCCGCGCGCCTGCTCGACGACCAGCGCCTCGCCGAGAAGACGTTCGTCATGTGGGACCTCATCCACGACCGCACGCACATGCGCGGCGACCTGCCCTTCGACCCGTTCATGATCAAGCAGCGGATGCCCTTCTTCCTGTACTCGCTGGAAGAGCTGCGGTGCGACCTCACGGCGTTCCGCGAGTGCGTCGCGATCGAGCGGGATCTGTCCGCGAAGGCGGCGCTGACGGATGCCGAGGGCGAGATGCTCGAGCACGCCGGTCTTGTGCAGTACGCGGTGCTGTTCGATCGCATCTTCCGCTTCGCGATCACGGGGTCCCGCGTTCGCAACTACGACGGCCTCGGCGGGCAGCTGCTGTTCGCGTGGCTCCACCAGCGCGGCGTCCTCCACTGGACCGACACGTCGCTGGCCTTCGAGTGGGACCGTGTCGCCGACGCCGTCATCGCTCTGAGCGATGCGATCGACCGCCTCTACTGGGAGTCGATCGATCGCCCGAAGGTCGCACACTGGCTCGCGGCGTACGACCTGGTCCGCCAGACCGTGACTCCGCACCCCGCGTCGCAGTGGGCTCGCGGGCTGTCGGACGAGATCCTCGCTGGTGCGCCCAAGGGCTACACCGACGCCGTGCTGGACGACGAGTTCCCGCTGTCGATGTTCTTCGAGGCGCTCGAGAAGAAGATGCGCCCCGTGATCACCGGCGTGGCCGGCATCCGCGCCACCGACGCCTAGCGCGTACGGAACACCACTTCGGCGCCTGGGACCTGGGGGACTCAGGCGCCGAAGCTGTCCTCGGGACAGGACTCAGTCGCCCGCGACCCCGCCGGCCGCTTCGCGCGACGATGACGGGATGCCGGTGGCCGGGGCCCCGGCATCCGCTTCGCTCGTCTCGGGCGCCGTCTCGTACTGTGCCGACAGGGTCCGGTAGGACCGCGTGAGGAAAGCGGCGAACGCGGCGACGACCATGAGGAGACCGCCGACGAGGAAGATCAGCGCGATCCCGCGCATCTCGCCCTCGCCGAGGAGCCAGGACCACGCGCGCTCGCCCTGGTCGGTACGGAAGGAGGGGATGATCCAGAACTCCGCGATCGGGGCGATCGCGAACGACGTGATGGGGCCGGTCGAGACTTCGAGCGCGGTGGCCGCGCCGAACACACGCCCCTGCCTCTCGAACGGGACCACCTTCTGGATGACGGTCTGCTCGGCGGACTCGATCACGGGGACCAGGGTCATGTACGCCCAGATGCCCACCGCGTAGAGCCACCACCACTCCCGCAGCGTGAAGACGGCGCCCAGCAGTCCCATCGCGGCGACCGCGAGAAGGAGGGTCCGGATGGGGTTTCGCCCGAGCCCCTTGGCGGCGACGATCCCACCGCCGATGAGGAACCCGGTGGCGGTCACCGCGAGGACGATGCCCCACACCTTCACGTCGAAGAGCTCGAGCCCGTAAGGGTCCATCAGCGCCATGTAGAGGCCGCCGATGAGGTTGTTGAAGGTCGAGAAGAGGATGAGCGCGAAGAGCCCCGGGACCGCGCGGATCGCGGCCGCCGCTCCGCGGATGTCGAGGATCTTCGAACCGGGGTCGGGAGCCGGAGCATCCTCGGCGATCCGCACGAAGAGCAGGTGCACGAGCGGCACGGCGGTGAAGGCGATCGCCACCGCGAGCGTCCACCCCATGCCGACCAGGCCGATCGCGAGCCCCGAGAGGGCGCTCGTCACGATAAAGGCGATCCCCTGCACCGTGCCGACGAGGCCGTTGGCGTTCGCGTGGCGCTCGGTCGGCACGAGAAGGGTCACCGTCGTCGACAGGGCGATGTTGCGTAGGTTCTCGACGACCGCGCCGGCCAGGATGATGCCCGAGAACAGCCAGAACCACGGCCGCCCCAGGTCGAGGATCGCCGACTCGGGTTGGGACACGTAGATCGCCCCGGCCGCGAGGAAGGCGACGAGCGTGAAGACGCCCGAGAAGACCATGACGGCGTGCTTGCGGAAGCGGTCGACGAGCGTGCCGAACACCATGCCGAAGATCGCGAGCAGCAGCATGTAGGCGCCGCCGATGAGCCCCGTGGCGAGCACCGACTTCGTCTCGAGGTACACCCAGAAGGTGAGGGCGAACCACAGGAAGCTCGTCGTGACGTTCGCGACGGCCGTGTTCACCAGGACGTGCAGGAACACGCGCATCCCGCCGGGAGGGACGGTGCGCGGCGACGGCGTCGCTTCGGTCATGCGGTGAGGGTATCGCCGGGCTCCGACACGGGGGAAGACCCCGCCGCGCAACCTAGGCTGGAGGGGTGACGACGCTCCACGACCCCACGGTCCGTTCCTTCGCCAGCGACAACTACTCCGGGGTCCACCCCGAGGTGCTCGCGGCCATCGCCGCCGCCAACGACGGCCACCAGATCGCCTACGGCGAAGACGTCTACACGGCACGCCTGCAGGAGGTCTTCGCGCGCCACTTCGGCGAGGAGGCGCAGGCGTTCCCGGTGTTCAACGGCACCGGCGCGAACGTCACCGGCCTGCAGTCGATGCTCCCCCGCTGGGGCGCGGTGGTCGCGGCATCCACCGCCCACATCAACGTCGACGAGGGCGGCGCTCCCGAGAAGGTCGCGGGCATCAAGATCCTGAACGTGCCGACCGACGACGGCAAGCTCACTCCCGAGCTCGTCGACAGGGAGGCATGGGGCTGGGGCGATGAGCACCGCGCGCAGCCGCTGGTCGTGTCGATCACGCAGTCCACCGAGCTCGGCACGCTGTACACGCCCGACGAGATCCGGGCGCTGGCCGATCACGCGCACGCGCGCGGCATGCGCCTGCACCTCGACGGCGCGCGCCTGTCGAACGCCGCCGCCGCCCTCGACCTGCCGATCCGCGCCTTCACGAAGGATGCCGGTGTCGATCTCGTCAGCGCCGGCGGCACGAAGAACGGCGCGCTCGCAGCCGAGGCCATCGTCGTGCTCGACCCCGCGGCATCCCAGGGCCTGCCCTACCTGCGAAAGCTCAACATGCAGCTCTCGTCGAAGATGCGGTTCGTCTCAGCGCAGCTGATCGCGCTCTACGAGGGCGACCTGTACCTGCGGAATGCACGTCACTCCAACGCGATGGCGGCGCGACTGCGGTCGGCCGTCGAGGCGGGCCTCGCCGACGGCTCGATCGCGGGCGTGCGCTTCAGCCAGCCGACGCAGGCGAACGGGGTCTTCGCGACTCTGCCCGACGGCGTCGCCGACGCGCTCCGCGAATCGTTCCGCTTCTACGACTGGGATGCCTCGAAGAACGAGGTGCGCTGGATGTGCTCGTTCGACACGAGCGAATCCGACGTCGACGCGTTCGTCGCGGCGCTGTCGCGGCTGACGACCGCGCGCGCCTGACGCCTACCGGAGCGCGCCGACCGAGGCGAGCGCCTGCCGCACGAGCGACGAGCGCCCGCCCTCCATCTCGGCGGCGAGCGCGTCGGACGACGCCTCTTCGGGCGACATCCAGGTGACCTCGAGCGCGTCCTGGCGCGGCTCGCACGTGCCGGTGACGGGAACGACGAACGCGAGCGACACGGCGTGCTGCCGGTCGTCGTGATAGGCGCTCACGCCGGGGATCGGAAAGTACTCGGCCACGGTGAACGGCGCCGGCTGCGGCGGCAGCATCGGGAACGCCATCGGCCCCAGGTCGTTCTCGAGGTGTCGGAAGAGGGCGTCGCGGACGGTCTCGCCGTAGCGCACCCGACCTGACACGATCGTGCGCGAGATCTCGCCCATGGGCGTCGCTCGCAGCAGGATGCCGACATCGGTCACCGCGCCCATGCCGTCGAGGCGCACGGGGACGGCCTCGACGTAGAGCATCGGCAGGCGGCGGCGCGCCTCGGCGAGCTCGACGTCGCTCAACCAGGCGGGGTTGCCCGCAGATCCGGGACGCCCGATCGACGAACCGAGCCCGCGGAGCGGATCGCGCGAGGACCCCTCGTCGTCGTCACGCTCGTTCGGATCGGGGTCGGGAGTGCGGACGGCCATGCCTCATGTATACCCGAGCGGATGCCGCGCCGCGCCGCCCGCCCCGCGGTGTCGGTGGGCCTGGTGCAGGATGGACGCATGGTGGCCGCTTCCCCGCTGGATCCCGACGTCGCGCTCTGGTCCGTGCCCGTCGACGAGCGCGGCGACCGGCCGCTCCTCGTCCTCCTGCACGGCTACGGGTCGAACGAAGAGGACCCGTTCGGCCTCATCCCGCACCTTCCGCCCGAGTTCGTGGCAGTCGCCGTCCGCGCGCCGCTGGCGCCCCGCTTCCCGATGCCCGGCTACTCGTGGTTCACGATCGACGGCGTCGAGAGCCGCGACCCCGCGGAGGTGGCCGCAGCGGCTGAGGCCGTGTGGGAGTGGGTCGACGAGGTGCGGGGGGACGCGGCATCCGTCGGTCTTCTCGGCTTCTCGCAGGGCGGGGTGATCGCCCTGCAGATGATGCGGATGCGGCCCCGCGACGCGGCCTTCGCCGTGAATCTCGCCGGCTACGCCTTTCCCGAACCCGCCGCCGGCGACGCCGAGCTGGCGGAGGTACGGCCGCCGGTGTTCTGGGGGCGCGGGTCGCGGGACGAGGTCATCCCGCCCCGGTTCGTCGACCACACCGCCGAGTGGCTGCCCGGGCACGTCGACCTCAGCGGGCGGGTCTATCCGGGGCTTGCGCACAGCGTCTCGGCGGAGGAGCTGCACGACGTCCGGGTGTTCCTCGAGAAGCAGCTGGCGAAGCTGCGGGGCTGAGGTCAGCCGCGGGCGGCGAGAGCCACGAGGAACGCTGCCCGCCCCCGGGTGTCGAGGGGGCTGAGGCCTGTCAGCGCCTCGATGCGAGCGACGCGCTTGCGCACCGTGTTCACGTGGAATCGGGGGTGCGGCAGACGGTGTGAGTGTGCCGTTCTCCGGAAGGATCTGCTCCGCGCGCGGTTCTGCGGTCGCTGCGCGGCATCCTTCCGGAGAACGGCCCGGGCCCGATCGCTCCACGGCGGCCGGACCCCTGGCATCCGCTCGGGATCGTCGCTAACATGGCCGGGTCCCTGTCCCGAGTGTGAGGAAGAGCCGTTGAAGGCTATCGACGCGATCGCGCTGTGATCCCGCGCTGACCCGTCGACCCTCCTCGAGGACGATCCCGACGGTCCGCCCGGTGATCGAATCACCGACCAGCGCGGACCGTCGTCCTCCGATCGCAGCACGTTCGTGCTGCCCGGCCGCACCGAGCGCTGCGGACCGGATCGTGGACACACGCGTCCGCGCACCCCTCATCACAGGGAGGCGCATATGCCCACCACACTCACCTCAGCGGTCGTCCTCGACCGCGCCACCCTCGCCTGGCCCGACGGCACCGCCGCGCTGAACGAACTGTCCGGGGCCTTCGGCGGCGGTCGCACCGGCCTCGTCGGACGCAACGGCTCCGGCAAGTCCACGCTGCTGAAGCTGATCGCCGGCACCCTCGAACCGAGCTCCGGCTCGATCTCGACCGCCGGGCGCGTCGACCTGCTGCCCCAGCAGCTGACGCTCGACACGTCACGGCGCGTCGCCGACGTGCTGGGGATCGGGACCACCCTCGACGCGGTGCGGGCGATCGAGCACGGCGACGTCGACGAACGCCACTTCGACGCCGTCGGCGACGACTGGGACGTCGAAGCTCGCGCGACGGCAGCACTCGCGGAAGTAGGGCTGCCCGACGGAGCTCTGGACCGACGCATCGGCGAGCTGTCGGGCGGCGAGGCGGTCCTGGCGGCGATCGTCGGCATCCGTCTTCGCGGAGCCGAGATCGCCCTGCTGGACGAGCCGACGAACAACCTCGACCGCGACGCACGCGCACGCGTGCACGAGCTCGTGCGCACCTGGCGCGGCACGCTGATCGTGGTGAGCCACGATGTCGCGCTGCTCGAGGAGCTGGACGACACGGCGGAGATCTACCAGAACGAGCTGTCGGTCTTCGGCGGTCCGTACTCCGAGTGGAAGGCGTGGCTCGACACCGAGCAGGCCGCGGCGGCGCAGGCCGAGACCGCGGCACGGCAGCTCCTCAAGCGCGAGAAGCGCGACCGGGCGCAGGTCGAGTCGGCGATCGCGACCCGCAACGCACAGGGCCGGAAGGCCGCGTTCGAGCGGTCCGCACCCCGCATCGTGCTCGGCGCGAAGAAACGGGCCGCGCAGGTGACGGCGGGCCGGCTGCGCGTCGAGGCGAACGAGAAGGTGGATGCCGCCCGCTCCGCCGTCGACACCGCCGGACGCCGCGTGCGCGACGACGACACGGTGCGCATCGACCTGCCCGATCCGGACGTCGGGACCGGTCGCCGCATCGCGACGATCGGCGACGGCGAGCGCGCCTGGACGGTACAGGGGCCGGAGCGGGTGGCCCTCATCGGACCCAACGGCGCCGGCAAGACGACGCTGCTCGAGCGGCTCGTGGCGGCGGCTCGCGGCCCGATCTCCGGTCAGGAGGCGGGTGAGCCGCCCGAATCCGGCCCGGACACGGCATCCATCCGGAGAACGGCACACGCCGAGGCTCACACCGACCGGGTCGGGTACCTGTCGCAACGGGTCGACGGGCTCGACGAGGCGGCGTCGGTGCTGGAGAACATCCGCGCCGGGGCTCCCGGCGTCGGAGACGTGGAGCTGCGGAACCGGCTGGCGCGGTTCCTGATCCGCGGTGACACGGTGCTCCGGCCGGTGGCGGCGCTGTCGGGCGGCGAACGGTTCCGCGTCGCGCTCGCCCGGCTGCTGCTGGCCGACCCACCGCCGCACCTGCTGGTGCTCGACGAGCCGACGAACAACCTCGACCTCGACACGGTCGACCAGCTCGTCGAGGCGCTCTCGGCCTACCGCGGCGCCGTGCTCGTGGTCAGTCACGACGACGCGTTCCTCCGCCGCATCGGCCCCGACCTGACGCTGGAACTCCGAGAAGGACGGATGACGGAACTCTGACGTTCGGGCCGGGGCGCAAGCCCCGGCCCGATGTCGGCGGTCCGCGCGATGATAAGAGGGTGGCGGACGTCCTCGAGCGGTTCAGCCCTGCGACGCAGGACTGGTTCCGTGGCGCCTTCCATGCTCCGACTGCGGCGCAGTCCGGGGCGTGGCAGGCGATCTCCGCCGGAAAGCACGCCCTCGTCGTTGCGCCGACCGGGTCGGGCAAGACCCTGTCGGCCTTCCTCTGGGCGCTCGACCGGATCTTCCGCGACCGGGTCGCCGAGGCGCCTCCCGCCGAGGGCGACAAGCCCGCGCGCGGGAAGAAGAAGCGACCGGATGCCGCCTCCCCCCGCACGCGCGTCCTTTACATCTCGCCGCTGAAGGCGCTCGGCGTCGACGTCGAGCGCAACCTCCGTTCGCCGCTGGTCGGCATCGGGCAGTCCGCCCGCCGGCTCGGGATTCCGGCGCCCGACGTAACGGTCGGGGTCCGCTCGGGAGACACTCCCTCCGGTGACCGGCGGCGTCTTCTCGCCGACCCTCCCGACATCCTCATCACGACGCCCGAGTCGCTCTATCTGATGCTGACCTCGCAGGCGGCCGAGACGCTGCGCGGCATCCACACCGTCATCGTCGACGAGGTCCACGCGGTCGCCGCGACCAAACGCGGCGCGCACCTGGCCGTCAGCCTCGAGCGCCTCGACGCCCTGCTCGACACCCCGGCACAGCGCATCGGCCTGTCGGCGACGGTCCGGCCGATCGACGAGGTCGCCCGCTTCCTCGGCGGCGCCGCGCCCGTCGACATCGTCGCACCGAAGGCCACGAAGGCGTTCGACCTCTCGGTCGTCGTTCCGATCGACGACCTCACCAACCCGCCCCCGCCGCCGGGCGCAACCGAGGCGGAGCAGCCGGTCGCCGTCGATCCCGACGACGATGACGGCGACGGCGGCAACTGGTACACGCCGCCGCAGTCATCCGAGATGACGGGTTCGGTCTGGCCGCACGTCGAAGAGGCGATCGTCGACCGCATCCTCGCCCACCGCTCCACGATCGTGTTCTCGAACTCGCGCCGCCTCGCCGAGCGGCTGACCGGGCGGCTCAACGAGATCTACGCCGAGCGCGTCGGAATCGACGTGCCCGACCAGACCGTTCCCGCCGCCATGATGGCGCAGGCGGGCTCGTCGGCGGGGGTCGCGGCGATTCTCGCGAAGGCGCACCACGGCTCGGTCTCGAAGGAGCAGCGTGCGCAGGTCGAGGACGAACTGAAGTCCGGCGTCCTCCGCTGCGTCGTCGCGACGAGCAGCCTCGAGCTCGGCATCGATATGGGCGCCGTCGACCTGGTCATCCAGGTCGAAGCGCCGCCCTCGGCGGCATCCGGTCTGCAGCGCGTCGGCCGCGCCGGTCACCAGGTCGGCGAGGTCAGTCGAGCCGCGCTCTTCCCCAAGCACCGGGGCGACGTGCTGCACACCGCCGTCGTGACCGAGCGGATGCTGGCGGGGCAGATCGAGGCGATCTCGGTGCCGCAGAACCCGCTCGACATCCTCGCCCAGCACACGATCGCCGCCTCCGCCGTGGCCGTCCTCGACGTCGAGGGGTGGTTCGAGACGGTGAAGCGCTCGGCCCCGTTCCGCTCGCTCCCCCGCTCTGCGTACGAGGCGACGCTCGACCTGCTGGCCGGAAGGTACCCGTCCGACGCGTTCGCCGAACTGCGGCCCCGCGTCGTGTGGGATCGGGATGCCGGAACCATCACCGGCCGACCCGGCGCGCAGCGCATCGCGGTCACGAGCGGCGGCACCATCCCCGACCGCGGCCTGTTCGGCGTGTTCATCTCGGGCGAGGCGCGAAACGCCCGCGTCGGCGAGCTCGACGAGGAGATGGTCTACGAGTCGCGCGTCGGCGACGTCTTCACCCTCGGCACGACGAGTTGGCGGATCGTCGAGATCACCCACGACCGCGTCAACGTCCTACCCGCCTACGGCCAGCCCGGCAAGCTGCCGTTCTGGCACGGCGACGGACTCGGCCGACCCGCCGAACTCGGCGAGGCACTCGGCAAGTTCTCCCGCGAACTGTCGACGGCGAAGCCCGAGAAGGCGATCGCGCGCCTCCGCGAATCCGGACTCGACGACAATGCGATCGGCAACCTGCTCGCCTATATCGGCGAGCAACGCGAGGCGACCGGGAGCCTCCCGACCGACAAGACCCTGACCGTCGAGCGCTCGCGCGACGAGGTCGGCGACTGGCGGGTCATCCTTCATTCCCCGTACGGCATGCACGTGCACGCGCCGTGGGCGTTGGCGGTCAACGCGCGGATCCGCGAGCGCCTCGGCGTCGAGGGAGCAGCGGTCGCGAGCGACGACGGCATCATCGCCCGGGTGCCCGACACCGACGCCGAGCCACCCGGAGCAGAGCTCTTCGTCTTCGACGCCGACGAGCTCGAGCAGCTCGTCACCTCGGAGGTCGGCGGGTCGGCGCTGTTCGCGTCGCGGTTCCGCGAGTGCGCGGCCCGCGCGCTGCTCCTCCCTCGCCTCAACCCGAACAAGCGATCGCCGCTCTGGCAGCAGCGGCAGCGATCCGCGCAGCTGCTCGAGGTCGCGAAGGAGCACCCGACCTTCCCGATCATCCTCGAGACCCTGCGCGAGGTGCTGCAGGACGTCTACGACCTGCCCGCGCTCCTGCGCATCACCCGGAGCATCGCGGACCGCCGCATCCGTCTCGTCGAGACGACGACGAGCTCCCCCTCGCCCTACGCGCGAGACCTCCTCTTCGGATATGTCGGCGCGTTCATGTACGAGGGCGACTCTCCCCTCGCCGAGCGTCGGGCCGCCGCCCTGTCGGTAGATCCCTCCCTCCTGAGCGAGCTCCTCGGCAAAATCGAGATGCGCGAGCTGCTCGATCCCGGCGTCATCGAGCAGTACGAGCGCGAGTTGCAACGTCTCGACCCGACACGGCGCGTGCGCGGAGTCGAAGGCGTCGCCGATCTGCTGCGCCTGCTCGGGCCCCTGTCGGCCGTCGAGGTCGCCGAACGGCTCGAAGGCGCGTCGACCGACACCGAGGCCCCGGCGCCGGCCGCGACCGAAACGGATGCCGCTGCCCTGCTGGACGAGCTCCTCGACGCCCGCCGCGCCATCCGCGTGACGTTCGGCGGTGCCGCCCGCATCGCGGGGATCGAGGACGCGGGCCGCCTGCGCGATGCCCTCGGGGCGGCGTTGCCGGTCGGCATCCCGACGGCCTTCCTCGAGCCGGTCGCAGATCCGCTCGCCGACCTCGTCGCCCGGTATGCCCGCACCCATGGTCCCTTCCGGACGTCCGACGTGGCGAGCCGCCTCGGCGTCGGCGGCGCCGTCGCACGCCAGACGCTGCAGCGGCTCGAAGCGCAGGGACGGCTCGCGAGCGGCTTCTTCCTGCCCGCGGATTCCACCCACTCCGACGACCTCGAGTGGTGCGACAGCGAGGTGCTGCGACGCATCCGGATGCGGTCGCTCGCCGCGATCCGCGGCAGTGTCGAGCCCGTCGAACCCGAGGCCCTGGGACGCTTCCTGCCGGTCTGGCAGCACCTCACCCGCCCCCTCGAGGGCGTCGACGGGGTCCTCGCCGTCGTCGAGCAGCTCGCCGGGGTCCCGCTACCCGCCAGCGCCTGGGAGTCGCTCATCCTGCCGTCCCGCGTGCGGGACTACTCCCCCGCTCTCCTCGACGAACTGACCGCGACGGGCGAGGTCCTCTGGTCGGGACACGGGTCGCTCCCTGGCCGCGACGGCTGGATCGCCCTGCACCCCGCGGATGCCGCGACCCTCACCCTGCAGACCCCCGAAGACGAGCCCACACCGTTCGAGCAGTCGATCCTCGATGCGCTCGGCGCCGGCGGCGCGTACTTCGCCGGGCAACTCGCCGGGATGGTCGCCTCCCCCAATGAGCAGTCCGTCATCGAGGCGCTCTGGAACCTGACGTGGTCGGGGCGGGTCACGAACGACACCTTCGCGCCCGTCCGCGGGCTCCTCGGCGGCGGATCGCAAGCGCACCGCGTCACCCGGCGCACCCCGCGCTCGCGCATGTTCCGCGGCACGCCGATCGCCGCACCCACCCGCCCCGCACCGCAGCGGCCTGCGATGGTCGGCGGACGCTGGTCGCTGCTGCCGACACCGGATGACGACGCGACGCTCCGGGCGACCGCGACAGCGGGCCTCCTGCTCGAGCGTTACGGCGTGGTGACGCGCGGATCGGTGCAGTCCGAGGGCGTGCCGGGTGGGTTCGCGCAGGTCTACCGGATCCTCGCCGGATTCGAGGATGCCGGGCACTGCCGGCGCGGGTACTTCGTCGAGAAGCTGGGCGCCGCACAGTTCGCCACCTCGGCGACCGTCGACCGGCTCCGCGAATTCGCCTCGGTCTCGGAACCTGCCCCGCTGACGGCGCGCACGCTCGCCGCCACCGACCCTGCCAACCCGTACGGCGCGGCACTGAACTGGCCCTCGATCGAGGGCGTGAACCATCGGCCCGGTCGCAAGGCCGGCGGACTCGTCGTCCTCGTCGACGGCACGCTCGTGCTCTACCTCGAGCGCGGCGGGCGCACCGCCCTCGCCTTCACCGACGACGAGGACGTGCTCGGCGCCGCCGCGCGGAGCCTCGTCGAGACCTCCCGCACGCGCGGGCTCGACACTCTCACGATCGAGCAGGTGAGCGGCGCGTTCGTCTACACGACGGCGGCCGGCCGCGCGCTCCGCGACGCCGGCTTCGTCGAATCGCCCAAGGGCCTCACCCTCCGTCGCGGAGCGAGGGCGCCCCAGAATGCCTGAGCCGGAGGCGACCGATGCCTGAGCCGGAGGCGACCCATGCCTGAGCCAGAGGCGACCGATGCCTGAGGGCGACACCGTCTTCCGTGCCGCGCGGAAGCTCCACGAAGCGCTCGCGGGCCACGAGGTCACCCGCTTCGAGGTGCGCGTTCCGCGGAGCGCCACCGTCGACCTCCGCGGCGAGACCGTCCACGAGGTCGTCCCCCGCGGCAAGCACCTCCTCATGCGCATCGGTTCGCAGACCCTGCACTCCCACCTCAAGATGGAGGGCCGCTGGCACGTCTACCTGCCCGGCCAGAAGTGGCGCGCCCCGGCGTTCCAGGCCCGCGCGATCGTCGGCACCAGACCCGCGGATGCCGTCGGCTTCGAACTCGCGATGGTCGAGGTCCTCCCGACCGCCGACGAGGACCGCGTCGTCGGCCATCTCGGTCCCGATCCACTCGCCGACGACTGGGACCCGGAGACGGCGATCGCGAACGTCGCGGCGGACGAGCGCGCCATCCACGTCGCGCTCCTCGACCAGCGGAACGTCGCCGGGTTCGGCAACGAGTACGCGAACGAGCTGCTGTTCGTCCGCGGCATCCGTCCCACCGCGCTCGCACGGGACGTCGACGTACCCGGCATCATCGAGACCGGCACGCGGATGATCCGCGCAAACCGCGACCGGCAGGGCCGGACGTTCACGGGCGACAGCCGGCCGGGCAAGCAGACGTGGGTCTACGGCCGCGGTGGCAAGCCGTGCCGTCGGTGCGGCACCCTCATCCAGGGGTCCGAGCTCGGCGCTCGCGCTACCAGTGAACGGATCGTGTTCTGGTGCCCGGTCTGCCAGCCGTGACGAACCGGCTCTGACCGATCACTCCTCCGGCGGGAGCCCTTCGACGCGGTAGCGGCGTTCGATGCCCGCCGTCGCGCGTCCCCACTCGCTGTCGGCGGCGCGACGCTGGTGCTCGCGGAACGCCGGGGCATCCGTCCAGAGCTCCTCGACCGACCACGCGTGACCGCCGCCGAGCGGCGTGATCTCGAAGAGCAGGCAGCCCCGCTCGGCGCGGGTTCGCTCGATGTGCGCGTCGAGGTGGCGACGCACGGCATCCGCTTCGTCTGCGTTCGCGCAGATCATCCGCCCCGACAGGCGCACCCCTCCGATGTCGACCATCAGTGGCCGATGTACCGGCCGGGCCGGTGGTTGAGGGCGAGCACCAGGTTCAGCACGACGGCACCGGCCGCGCTGAGCACGACGAACTGCCAAGGGACCACGAGAAGAGCGAGAAGAATGACGAGGACATCGAAGACCATCATGGTCCACCCCACACGGATACCGGTCGCATCCTGGATGACGAGGGCGACGACATTGATCCCGCCGAGGCTCGCCCCGTGCCGGAACACGATGAGAAGCCCGATGCCGGCGAGCAGGTTTCCGGCGACGGTGCCGAAGATCGGGTCGATGCTCTCGACGATGAACAGGTGCTCGATGAGGACGGAGAAGCCAGAGACCCCGGCGATGCAGACGAGGGTGCGGAGGGCGAAGTTCCACCCGCGCTTCCACACGGCGAGCGCACCAAACGGCAGGTTCACGACGGCGAAGAGCGCCCAGAACGGCCAGTCGAGCGCGTAGTTCAGCAGCAGCGACAGCCCCGCGGTGCCGCCCGTCACGGCCGTGCTGAGGTGCAGCAGGAACAGCCCGAGCGACACGGTGAAGGTGCCCGTCGCGAGCCCGACGAGGTCATCCAGCCACGAGTGTGCGGCAGCCTTCTGCTCGAAGACGAGGGACGGTCCCGTCTCGGGGGCGGCGGGGTCGATCGGGTCTGCGTGCGCTGTCACCGAATCAGGTTACCCAGCCGCGGTCAACCCCGTGATTTCAGGTCCGGGATGGGAATGAAATGCCTTGTGGGACGTTGTATCCGCCAAGGAGGATTTCCGTGGGCAAGAACTACATCGACATCGAGAACGACCGAGGCGAGACGCTGCGTTACCGCAAGCACGCGAACGGACGTGGCTTGATCGCGAATGGGGCCAAAGTGCACCCGAGCGCGATCGTTGACGCAGGCAGCTACGTAGAACCCCGGGCACAGATCGCGGCAGGCGCTCGCATCGGCCGCGGCGTCTGGATCGAACCGGATGCCATCATCGGCCCCAACGTCGAGATCGCCCCGCACGCGCACATCGGAGCGGGAGCGTCGATCGGCGCCGGCGCGAAGATCGGCGTGCGGTGCTTCGTCGGCGCTGGCGCGCGGGTCGCGAGCGAATCCCTGATCGGCGACGACGAGAGCATCCCCGATGGGGAGCGCGTCGCCACCGACCGCCGCGGACTGCGGCTCGCCGCCTGACCCGCGTTCACCCCTGTCCGGGGTGACGTCCGTGCCTGCCGTTAGCCTCGGCGGATGACCACGCCGCGCCGATCGTCCCGTGCTGTCATCGCCGGATTCGTCGGTGCCATACTGCTCGCCGGGGTGTGGGCGGCGGCATCCGCTCTTCGCGAATCCCCGCGTGACGATGGCGTTCCGGCGGGAGCTGTCGCGTACACGGTGGACCGGGTCGTCGACGGCGACACCCTCGTCGCGCGTGCGGGTGGCGAGAAGATCCGCGTCCGTCTGATCGGCATCGATACTCCCGAAGCCCGTCCCGAACCCGAGTGCGGGGCGGATGCCGCGACCGCACGCCTCCGCGAGCTCGCCCCCGAGGGGGATCGCATCTGGGCGACGGCCGACCGGGAACTGCGCGACCGATACGACCGCGAGCTGCGCTACCTCTGGACAGCTGACGGGGTCTTCATCAACGAGACCCTGGTCACCGAAGGTCACGCCGAGGGCCTCCGCATCCCACCCAACACCCGCTATTCGGCGCAGTTCGCCGACGCCGAGTCCGCCGCTCGAGAAGCCCGCGCCGGCCGGTGGGGCGCCTGCTGAGCCGCGCGGCGCGGCTACGCTGACAGGCATGGCGACACGCGGCGGACCCCAGCGCAAGGGCGGCCGTCCCGCCCCCGCCCGATCCCGCACCGGTGCCGCGAAACCGAAGCCGAAGCCCGCGCAGAAGCCGAAGCCCACCCCCGCGGCACCCACCCCGTCGTACGGGCCGTTCCGCCTGGGGGCGATCCCCGGCGCAACGCCGGGCAAGTGGATCGACACGTGGAAGACGCGGATGCCGCGGATCGCCCTCGACCTCGTCCCCCTCATCGTGGCCGATCAGCGCGACGCCGTCACGCGCGGCGAGGTCGATGCCGCGATCGTTCGCCTGCCGCTCGACCGCGACGGCCTCAACGTGATCCCGCTGTACGAGGAGACGCCGGTCGTCGTCTGCTCCGCGGACTCGCACCTGACCGCAGCCGACGAACTCACCCTGGACGACCTCGCGGGCGAGGTCCGCATCGTGCCGCGCGACGACGTGCTGTCGTTCGACGTGGCAGGCACCGAGTCGCCTCGGTTCGCGGCACCCGAGACCACGGGCGACGCGGTCGAGACGGTCGCCACCGGCGTCGGGATCGTCATCGTGCCGATGTCGCTCGCGCGACTGCACCACCGCAAAGACGTCACGTTCCGGCCCCTCGTCGGAGCCCCAGCATCCGTCGTCGCGCTCGCGTGGCCGCTCGAGGGCGCGAGCGAGCTCGTCGACACGTTCGTGGGCATCGTGCGGGGGCGCACGTCCAACTCCTCACGCTGACACGCGGCGTTCAGCCTCCGATCGGGCATTTAGACTCGAGGGATGGCTCCGCTCGTCTACCTGTGCGTTCGCCCGCAGGTGGATGCCGCGGACGGCGAGTACGCGTCGTTCCATCAGGCCATGGGTGTCGGCGAACGCGGCCTCGAGCGGTGGAACCTCGTCGAGGATGACCTCCCCGCCGACGCATTCACGCGTTGGCGGGGATTCGTGGTCGGCGGGAGCCCTTTCAACACGACCGACCCCGAAGATGCCAAGCCCCCGGAGCAATTCCGGATCGAGGCGGGTCTCGGCTCGGTCGCCGAGGCCGCAGCCGCGGGGCGCACGACCGCGCTGTTCACGTGCTTCGGCATCGGCGTCGCCTCTCGGGCCCTCGGCGGCGAGGTCACGCGGGATCACCCTGAGGACACGGGGCCCACCGGCATCCGTCTCACCGAGGACGGCCGTCAGGATCCGCTGTTCGGAGCGCTCGATCCGGAGTTCACCGCGCTGACGGCGCACAAGGAGGGTATCGAGCGGCTGCCCGAGGGAGCCGTCCTGCTCGCGACGAACGAGGACTGCCCCGTGCAGGCCTATCGACTGGGCGACCGGCTGTACGCGACGCAGTTCCACCCCGAACCGACTGGCGTCGCGTTCACCGAGCGGATGACGATCTACCGCAACCACGGCTACTTCGACGCCGACGAGTACGACCTCGTCGCCGCGCGCGTGCTCGCCGCGGATCTCGACGAACCGCAGCGGTTGCTGCGACGCTTCGCCGCGTCCTTCTGACCGCCTCCGCGCTCAGCTGCGGGCGATAGCGAGTTCGCCGCGGCGGCCGCGGGCCCAGAGGACGAGCGGCACGATGACGACGATCGCCGCGGCGACCCAGGCCACGATCGCGATCGGGGTGGACTGGGGCTCGGTCGCGAACCGGCCGATGCCGATCCACAGCAGACCCCAGGCGGAGGCGAGTGCGGGTGCGAGACGACCGCGCGTGCCGATGGCGCTCGAGGCGGCGATCAGGACCACCACGACGATGACGGCGATGCCCCACACGGTGGCGGCCTCACCCCACGACGTCGGGGCGACCTCGGCGGTGAGCCAGGCGGTCACGTTCGCGACCGTGGCGAGCGTGACCCAGCCGAGGTGCAACCCGACGGTGATGTCGGTGAAGAAGGTCTCCGCGAACGTGCGGGGCGGGTTCAGGACGAGGATGCGGATGGCCCACCCGAGCGCGACGAGCAGCGCGACGATCGTCAGAACGGTGACGAGGAGCGTCGTGTACTGCGCGGCGAGCAGCCAGAAGCCGTTGAGCACGGCGGTCAGGGCGATCGGGTACCCGACCTTCCGCTGACGGGCGCTGCCGCGCTGCGACGGAAGGGCCTGCCAGATCGTGTACGCGATCATGAAGAGGTAGATGACGCTCCAGATCGAGAACGCCTGGGCGGCGGGGGCGAGCACCGTGGACGTCGCCGAGAGCGCGCCGTTCTGCACGTCCTGCACGGGAGTCCCGCCGAGCACGCCGGCCCCGAACAGGGCGGCGATGAGCATGAACGACACGGCCGAGATCACGACGATCTGGCGGGTGAGGTCCGAGGAACGGGATGCGGTGGAGCTCGTCATCGGGCCACGGTACGACCCGCCCCGCCACGGCGGCGACCTCTTGACAGGTCTGCGCCGAGGCCTCGCCGCGCGGCTCAGGCGAGCGGGGTCAGGCGAGGACGACCGCCGACTCCGGCGCGACCACGAGGATGTCGCCGCTGAGGGTCGGCTCGACCGATGCGATCCAGACGTCTCCGGCGGGGACTTCCCACGGCTCGGACGTCAGGTTCACGACGACCCGCGCGGCACCGCGGTGCAGCACGTACCGGCGACCGGACGACGACGACACCACCTCGGCATCCCGCCCGCCGGGGCCGGGATGCGTCAGCTCGGGACGTTCACGACGCAGTCGCGCGAGCCGCCGGTACAGGTCGAGCAAGCGGGCGTGATCGCCCTCCGAGACCTCGGACCAGTCGAGCTTCGACCGCTGGAACGTCTCGGGGTCGTTCGGATGCGGCACGATGCTCTCGTCCCAGCCCATCTTCACGAACTCCGCGATGCGGCCCTTGGCGGTCGCCTCGGCGAGCTCGGGCTCGGGGTGAGAGGTGAAGAACTGCCACGGCGTCGACGCGCCCCACTCCTCGCCCATGAACAGCATGGGCGTGCCCGGCGCGGTCAGCGTCAGCACCGCCGCGATCGCCAGCCGGTCGGTCGACAGCGTCGCCGTCAGACGGTCGCCCGCCGCACGGTTGCCGATCTGATCGTGGTCCTGCGCGTAGGTGACGAGGCGCCAGGATGCCGACTCGTCGGGCACCGGCTTGCCGTGGTCGCGCTCGCGGAAGGACGAGAACGTGCCGTCGTGATAGAACCCCTTGGTCCACACCTTCGGCAGGGCCTCCGGGTCGGCGAAGTCCTCGTAGTAGCCGACCGCTTCTTCGGTCAGCGCCACGTGCACGGCGTGGTGCCAGTCGTCCGACCACTGCGCCGCGAGACCGTACCCGCCGGCTTCGCGCGGCAGGAACATCACCGGGTCGTTCAGGTCGCTCTCGGCGATGAGCGTCAGCGGCCGACCGACGTGCGAGCTGAGCGCATCGGTCCGCTCCGCGATCTCCTGCAGGATGTGCACGGGGTGCGAGCCGGATTCGTGCAGCGCGTGCACGGCGTCGAGACGGAGTCCGTCGACGTGGAAGTCGCGCATCCACATGAGCGCGTTCTCGACGATGAAGGACCGGACGGCCTCCTCGTCGAGGTTGAGGCTGTCGCCCCACGTGTTGCGTGAGCCGTCGCGCAGGTACGGGCCGTACTCCGGCAGATAGTTGCCGCTCGGTCCGAGGTGGTTGTAAACGACGTCCTGGATGACGGCGAGGCCCGCCGCGTGCGCGGCATCCACGAACCGCTGGTAGGCCGCCGGGCCCCCGTAGGTCTCCTGCACGGCGTACCAGAGGACGCCGTCATAGCCCCAGTTGTGGGTTCCGTTGAACGCGTTCACCGGCAGCAGCTCGATGTGCGTCACGCCGATGTCGATCAGGTGGTCGAACCGGGCGATCGCGGCATCCAGCGTGCCCTCGGGGGTGAACGTCCCCAGGTGCAGTTCGTAGATCAGGCCGCCCGCGAGCTGGCGGCCGGTCCACGCCTCGTCGGACCAGTCGAAGGATGCCGCGTCGAACCACGCCGACGCGTCGTGCACGCCCCGGGGCTGACGACGCGAGCGCGGGTCGGGACGCAGATCGTCGCCGTCGCCGAGGACGAAGCCGTACTCATCGCCGTCCTGGAGTGCGACGTCGGCGCGCCACCAGCCGTCCACGGCCGCGGTCAGCGCGAGATCGCCGTGACCGGGGCGACGAAGCCGCACCCGTTCGACACGCGGAGCCCAGACCTCGATCACGATGCATTCCCCTCGATGACGCCCGCCGGCGCGAGCAGCGCGACGGGATAGGTGTCCAGCAGGTCGGCGAGACGGAGGCGCCCGCCGTCGAAACGGCGCCCGGTCAGCACGTCGACCGTCGGGCCCACATGCGTCAGGACCTCGGTGTCGCCCCACCCGCCGCGCTCGGCGAGTCCCGTGGGCAGGCGCGTCGCCACGGCGACGACACCGCCGCGGTCGAACGCGATCGCGTGGTCGGCGGCCTCCCCGACAACGGTCAGCGGCGTGTACCGCGTGAACAGCTCGGGATGGTCTCGCTTCACGCGCAGCGCCCGGGACACCACGAGCAGCTTGGCCGCGCCTGACGCGTCGACGGGCGGCATCCACCCCTCGTCGAGCCGAGCGAGCAGGCGGCGACGCTCGGCGAAGTCGACCTCGCGACGGTTGTCGGGGTCGACGAGCGAGTGGTCCCACAGCTCGGTGCCCTGGTAGACGTCGGGAACTCCGGGACCCGCGAGCTGCAGCAGCTTGAGCGACAGCGAGTTGGCGCGGCCGAGCGGGGTGATCTCGTCGACGAAGCCCTCGACGATCGCGCGCGCGTCGCCGAAGGCGGCGTCGACGAGGGCGTGCATCTTCTCTTCGAACGCCTCGTCGGGGTCAGACCACGTCGTGCTGTTGCCGGCCTCGCGCGACGCCTTCTCGGCGTACGCGTGCAGCCGCTCGCGACTCGCGGGCCACGCGCCGACGATCGCCTGCCAGAGCAGGTTGTCGAACGGGCCGTCACCGGTCGACGCGACCTCGCGAAGCTCGCCGAGCACCTCGGACCATCGGGCGGGGATCTCGGCGAGCACCGACAACCGAGTCCGGACGTCCTCACTGCGCTTCGTGTCGTGGGTCGACAGCGACGTCATCGCCGCCGGCCACGAGGCCTGACGATGAGCGGATGCCGCATGGAACCCGTCGACGTCGACCGCCCACTCCGTCGGGTCGCCGCCCACCTCGGTGAGCGTGCCCAGCCGGGTGTAGCGGTAGAACGTCGTGTCCTCGACGCCCTTCGCCATGACCGGACCGGTCGACTGCATGAAGCGCCGCGTGAACTCGCTCTCGGGTCCGGCGACCAAGCGGGCCGCAATCGCAGCGAACGCATCGGCGAGCTCGGGACGCCGCGCGGACGCCAGCGCTACCGCGTCATCGAGGTGGTCGGCACCGGCCGGAAGGTAGGCGCGGTAGACCGGGAACACCGTGAGGAGCTCGGCGAGCGCGTCGAGCCACTGCTCGTCGGAGGCTCCGCCACGCTCGCCCGAGGGGACGAGAGCGGCGAGGCGCAGCACCTCGGCATGGAGACCGTCGGTCGCCCACGACAGCTTGGCCTCGTGCATCATGTCGGCGTAGTCGGCATCCCGACCGCCGCGCAGCTGCGTGTCGAGGGCGGTCAGTCCCTGCTCGCCGGCCGGGTCGATGAGCACGCGGTCGAGGACGGCCATCGCGTCGTACCCGGTCGTGCCCTCGGTCGCCCACCACGAGGGCAGCTCTTCGCCGTGCTCGAGGATCTTCTCGACGAGCACGTACGCGCCGCCCGTGGCATCCGCCAACAGGTCGAGGTAGCCTCCCGGGTCGGCGAGGCCGTCCGGGTGGTCCACCCGCAGCCCGTCGGCGAGACCTTCGCGGATCCAGCGCGCAATCTCGACGTGGCTCGCCTCGAAGACGGCCGGGTCCTCGACCCGGACGCCGGCGAGCGTCGTCACGGCGAAGAAGCGCCGGTAGTTGAGCTCCGCGTCGCCCCGGCGCCAGAACAGCAGCTCGTAATGCTGCCGGTCGAGCACGTCGCGGACGTCGCCCCCGGCTGACCCCTCTGCGAGCGGGAACTCGTGGTCGAAGTACCGGACGACACCCGCGTCGGCGTCGATCGTGATCTCGCCCGCCTCGATCGCCGCGTCGAGCTCCGACCCCAGCACCGGCAGACGCAGCCGCCCACCGAGCGCCCAGTTCACATCGAACGCCGCCGCGTGCGGCGAGGCCTGCCCCTGACGGAGGACGTCCCACCACCACGGGTTCGCCCGCGGATCCGAGACCCCCTGATGGTTCGGGACGATGTCGATGAGGATGCCGAGCCCCGCCGCCCGGGCCGCCGCCGCGAACCGCGTCAGCCCCTCGGGGCCGCCGCGCTCCGGGTCGACGACGGTCGGGTCGACCACGTCGTAGCCGTGGTCGGACCCGCTCGTCGCCGCGAGGATCGGGGACAAGTAAGCCCAGTCCACGCCCAGGTCGCGCAGGTAGTCGGTCAGTTCGGCTGCGGCATCCAGGTCGAATCCGGCCCGGATCTGCAGCCGATACGTGGAACGCGGAGCCTTCTGGACGTCGGTCATGAGTGCGGGAGCTCGCTCTGCTGGGACAGTCCGGGGACGTCGATCGCCCCGGTCATCGCGGAGAGGGATGCGGCGACCGAAGAATCGACTTCGACCGTCTCCTGCTCATGGTCCCGCAGGACGACGAGCGCCCGGCCGCCGACCGTGACCGTGCCGCCGGGATCGACGATGGGGATCTCGTCGACGCCGCCTGCCGTGTCGACGATGACCTCCCAGCGCGGGCTGGCGGTGGCCGTGGGGATGGTGAAGTCGATCGCCTCGTCGCTCGCGTTGAAGAACACGAAGAAGTGGCGGTCGTGGATCTCCTCGCCGCGGCGGTCGCGTTCGCGGATGCCGTCACCGTTGAGGAAGACACCCACCGCGCGGCCGAAACCGGAATCCCAGTCCTCGGGCTGCATCGCCGAACCGTCCGGACGGATCCACGCGATGTCGGGAAGCGGAGCCCCCTCTTCGCGGCGCACCGGTCGCCCGTCGAAGAAACGCCGACGACGGAACGTCGGGTGGTCGCGGCGGAGGCGGGACAGCACCGAGGTGAACTCGATGAGCGGCTGGTCGATGGAGGTCCAGTCGATCCAGGTGAGCTCGTTGTCCTGCGCGTAGCCGTTGTTGTTGCCGTGCTGCGTGCGACCGAGCTCGTCACCGTGCGAGATCATCGGCACGCCCTGGCTCAGCAGCATCGTCGCGAGGAAGTTCCGCTGCTGACGTGCGCGCACCCGCAGGATGTCGGAGTCGTCGGTCGGTCCCTCGACGCCGTGGTTGTACGAACGGTTGTGCGATTCGCCGTCGTTGTTGTCCTCGCCGTTGGCCTCGTTGTGCTTCTCGTTGTACGACACGAGGTCGCGGAGGGTGAAACCGTCGTGCGCGGTGACGAAGTTGATGGATGCCACCGGCCACCGACCGTCCTGCTCGTAGAGATCGGCCGACCCGGTGAGCCGCAGCGCGAACTCGCCGAGCGTCGCGGGCTCCCCGCGCCAGAAGTCGCGGACGGTGTCGCGGTACTTGCCGTTCCACTCCGTCCACTGCGGGGGGAAGTTGCCGACCTGGTAGCCGCCGGGGCCGATGTCCCAGGGCTCGGCGATCAGCTTGACCTGGCTGACGATCGGGTCCTGCTGCACGAGCTCGAAGAACGCCGACAGGCGGTCGACGTCGTAGAACTCGCGCGCAAGGGTCGAGGCGAGGTCGAAGCGGAAGCCGTCGACGTGCATTTCGAGCACCCAGTAGCGCAGCGAGTCCATGATGAGCTGCAGCGTGTGCGGGTTGCCGACGTTGAGGCTGTTGCCGGTGCCGGTGTAGTCGGTGTAGTAGCGCTTGTCGTCGTCTTCGAGCCGGTAGTAGGCGAGGTTGTCGATGCCGCGCATCGACAGCGTCGGACCCATGTGGTTGCCCTCGGCGGTGTGGTTGTAGACGACGTCGAGGATGACCTCGATGCCCGCGGCGTGGAGCGCGCGCACCATCGCCTTGAACTCCTGCACCTGCTGGCCGACGCCGCCGGCTGCCGAGTAGGTGTTCTGCGGCGCGAAGAAGGCGATCGTGTTGTAGCCCCAGTAGTTGGAGAGGTCCTTCTCCTGGAGCGTCGAGTCGTTCACGAACTGGTGCACCGGCATGAGCTCGAGCGCCGTGACGCCGATCTTCTTGAGGTGCTCGATGATCACCGGGTGCGCGATGGCGCTGTAGGTGCCGCGGATGTCCTCGGGGATGTCGGGGTGCGTCATCGTGAGGCCCTTCACGTGGGCTTCGTAGATGACGCTCTCGGCGTACGGCGTCTTCGGCTGGCGGTCTCCCTGCCAGTCGAAGTACGGGTTGACGACGACGCCCTTCATCATGGCCGCGGCCGAGTCGTCGTCGTTGGTCGAGTCGGGGTCGCCGAACGTATAGCTGAAGACCGACTGGTCCCACTCGACCTGACCGTCGACGGCCTTCGCGTAAGGGTCGAGGAGGAGCTTGTTCGGGTTGAACCGCTGACCGTTCTCAGGGTCGTACGGCCCGTGCACGCGGTAGCCGTAGCGCTGCCCCGGCTGCACCGACGGCAGGTAGGCGTGCCAGACGAAGGCGTCGACGTCGATGAGTTCGACGCGCGTCTCCTCGCCGCTCTCGTCGAACAGGCAGAGCTCGACTTTCTCGGCGCACTCGCTGAACAGGGCGAAGTTCGTCCCGTTGCCGTCGAAGGTCGCTCCCAAGGGGTAAGCGGAACCGGGCCAAACCTGCATACGAACTCCCGAGATAGGTGGAAGGCAACACTATCCAGGCGGTGTGTGCGGCTCGGGGCCCTTGACAGGTCAGCGCAGCGACAGCATGTCGTCGAGGTAGTCGGCGAGCGGCCTCGGCGGACCGGTCGCGCTCCACGCCACGTGCGGCACGCCGTTCACCAGAGACAGGATGCCGGTGCTCTCGCCGCGGTCGACGGCCGCGGCATCCATCTCGGTCCAGCCCAGGTGCAGCACCTCGCCCTCGGCGAAACCGCCTCGGAAGGCGGCGCTGGCGCGTTCGAAGCGCGCGCGCTGCGCTTCGGCGGTGTACCCGCGGATCGCATCCTGGCGCGCGCGGAGCACCTCGCCGGTCGCGAAGACACGGTCGTCACCGATCAGCAGCGCGCCCACGTGCCAGGCGTCCGCGACCGGAACGATCCGCGGCGTCCGGCCGATGCCCAGGATGCGGCGCCCCTGCGTCCACTCCCCGAGCCGCTCGCGCGGCGAACCCGCCAGACGCTCGCGCGCCGCCCGCAGCAGGCCGGTGGTCGTCGAGGCATCCGTCACCGTCCCATTGTGCGCACCCTTCGCCGGCGCCGGCGAACCCCCACCCCCCTTCGCCTGTCGCAACACGCCGCAGTGGGCTGCACATTGCGACAGGGGAAGCGCCGCCGCGGCGCCAGACGAGGGGCGGCGGGGTCAGACGAGGTGCGTCGGTCCGGCGGAGGCAGCGCCGCGGATCTGCTGGTGCAGGCGCGTCATGCGGGCGTCGAGCTCGGCGGCGGCATCGGCGGCATCCTTCAACTGACCCAGCAGGTGGTCGGGAACCTGGCGCTCGTACTTGTAATAGATCTTGTGCTCGAGGCTCGCCCAGAAGTCCATCGCGATCGTCCGGAACTGCACCTCGACGGGCACGTCGACACGCCCGGTCGAGAGGTAGACGGGCACCTCGAGGATCGCGTGGAGGCTCTTGTAGCCGTTGCCCTTCGGGGTCGCGATGTAGTCCTCGACCTCGCGCACGGTGATGTCGTCCTGCGCGGTCAGCAGGTCGAACAGGCGGTAGACGTCGTTCACGAAACTGCAGGTGATGCGGATGCCGGCCACGTCGGTGATGTGCGCCCGCACCGAGTCGAAGGCGGGATCGATGCCGCGACGCTGGATCTTCTCCACGATGCTGTCGGGCGACTTCACCCGACTCGAGACATGCTCGATCGGGTTGTAGTCGTGCATCTCGTGGAATTCCTCGCGGAGGATCGAGATCTTCGTCTCGATCTCCTGCAGCCCGAACCGGTACTCCATGAGGAACCGCTGAAACTCGTCGCGCATGGTCCGAAGTGAGGAGGCGGACACCGTGATCTGCTGCTCATCGAGCGGAGTGGACATGGTCCGACGCTAGCGGGAACCACTCCGAGCGTGCTGTGAGGGATGCCTCAATCCGATCGGGGCGGCGCGGTCGTCGCCCGCGGGATGAGAGCCGTCGGCAGCCGCAGGTGCGTCACGGCGGGGATGCCGCCGCCCATGAACTCGAGCAGCATCGTGACCGCCTCGGCGCCGAGGCGCTGCATGGGCTGGCGGACGGTCGTCAGCGCGGGCACCGACTGGGAGGCATCCGGGACGTCGTCGAACCCGACGACGGAGAGATCCTCCGGCACCGAGAGCCCGTGTTCGTGCGCGACCCGGATGACCGTGAGGGCGGAGATGTCGTTGGCGGCGAACACCGCCGTCGGCCGGTCGGGCCGTCGCAGGAGTCGAGTAGCCGCCTCGCGGGCGATGTCCTCGACGTAGCGCCCTACGCCGACGAGGTCGGGGTCGAACGGGATGCGGGCGTCCTCGAGGGCGCGGCGATACCCGCCTTCGCGGAGCATCGACGAGCGGAGGTCGGGGCGGCCCGCGACGAACCCGATGCGGCGGTGCCCGAGCGAGACGAGATAGGCGACGGCGTGGCGGGCTCCCGCGAAGCTGTCGGACTCGACCATCGGGAGGTCGGCGGGGCCCGTGTGCGGATCGATCGCGACGACGGGCACGTCGGCCGTGACGTTGACGACCGTGGGGGTGACCATGATCACGCCGTCGACGAGGGTGCCGCTCAGGCGGCTCAGGGAGCGCCGTTCCCAGCCGTCGCTCGAGACCGCCCGCGATCCGCTGTAGGCGAGCAGGTCGAGCCGGGAGTCCCGGAGCGCGGCGCCCACGCCCTTCAGCACCTCGGCTGAGAACGGTTCGAAATCGGCCACGAGGACGCCGACGACGCCCGTGCGGCGCGCGCGCATGCTGCTCGCGACGAGGCTCGATTCGTAGCCGAGGTCCTGCACCGCGGCGAGCACGCGCTGCACCGTGGCGGGCGCGACGCCGTAGCGCCCGTTGACGGCTTTTGACACCGTGGCGACCGAAACGCCCGCCGCCGCGGCGACATCGTGGATCGTGGTGCGCCTTCGCATGGCTCGAAGCGTAGCCCCATGGAAAACATTTTCGAAAACGTTTGACGTGAGCGACAACAATTCCGACACTGGGACCGACCCGGCACGCACCGCCGGGACCACCCGCACCTCGAGGACCGAGCGTGCGACTCAATGAGGAGATTGGTGATCACATGAGGACCAGACGGTTCGCAGCGGGGCTCGCGGCATTCGCCGCGATGACACTCGCGCTCAGCGCATGTTCGGGCGACACGGGTGGCGGCAGTGGCGGCGGCGACGTCGAGATGACGCTGTGGCAGAACTCGACCACCGGCCCCGGTCAGCAGTTCTGGAAGGACGCCATCGCGGCCTTCGAGAAGGAGAACACCGGCGTCACGATCAAGATGCAGTCCGTCCAGAACGAGGACATGGACGGCAAGCTGCAGACCGCTCTCAACGCGGGCGACCCGCCCGACATCTTCCTCCAGCGCGGCGGCGGCAAGATGACCGCGATGGTCAACGCCGGCCAGCTGATGGACCTGACGGACCGCATCTCCGATGATGTCCGCGGCGAGATCTCCGAAGGCTCCTTCGCGGCCGAGACCTACCAGGACAAGGTCTGGGCGATGCCGCTCTCGGTGCTCCCGGGCGGCTTCTTCTACAGCCAGGACGCCTTCGACAAGGCGGGCATCTCCGACACCCCCACGACGATCGACGACCTCAAGAGCGACGTCGAGTCGCTGAAGGGCACCGGCATCGCACCCATCGCCCTCGGCGCGAAGGACGCGTGGCCCGCTGCGCACTGGTACTACTTCTTCGCCATCCGCGAGTGCAGCCCGAAGGTGATCGAGGCGACCGGCGATTCGAAGGACTTCAGCGACGAGTGCTGGACGCGCGCAGCTCAAGACCTCGTCGACTTCAACGGCATCTCGCCGTTCAACGAGGGCTTCCTCACGACCGCCGCCCAGCAGGGCGCCGGCAGCTCCGCCGGCCTCGTCGCCAACCGCAAGGCCGCGATGGAGCTCATGGGTGCGTGGGACCCGGGAGTGATCGCGTCGCTGACGCCGGATGAGAAGCCCCTCCCCGACCTCGCCTGGTTCCCGTTCCCCGAGATCTCGGGCGGCGACGGCGAGCCCGGATCGATGATGGGCGGAGTCGACGGCTACTCCTGCTCCGCGCAGGCACCGAAGGAGTGCGCCGACTTCCTGAACTTCATCGCGGGCTCCGAGCAGCAGACGAAGTACTACGAGGCGTTCCAGTCGCCGCCGGTCAACTCCGTCGCGCAGAAGGCGGTCACCGAGCCGTACCTGCAGCAGATCCTCGAGGCGTACAACAGCGCCCCGTTCGTCTCGCAGTGGCTCGACACCGTCCTCGGCCAGAACGTCGGCAATGCGCTGAACGTCGCGGTCGTCGACATGCTCGCCGGTGGCAGCGACCCGCAGAAGTTCATCGCCGCTGTCAACGCCGCAGGCGCGCAGGGCTGAACATGACCGTTCGCGAGATGTCCGCTTCGGACACCCCTGCTCTCGCGGCGCACGCCGGGGGCGGCGACTCGTCGCCCCCGGCACGGCCGCGGTCCCGCCGTCGGCGGGGCCTCGGCTGGTCGGGGCGACTGGAGGTCCTCCTCCTCGCCGGACCCGCCGTGATCTTCTTCGTCGGGTTCGTGATCCTGCCGGTGCTGATGGCCGCGTACTACGGCTTCTTCCGGTGGTCCGGGTTCGGGCCGGCAACCGACTTCGTCGGCTTGAAGAACTACATCACCATCTTCAGCGACCCGAACTTCCAGAGCGCACTGCTGCACAACGCCTTCATCGTCGTCATGTCGCTCGTTCTGCAGGGGCCGATCGCGATCGGGCTGGCGCTGCTGCTCAACCGCAAGATGCGGGGACAGTCCGTCATCCGCGTCCTCATCTTCGTGCCGTACGTCATCGCCGAGGTCGTCGTGGGCACCGGGTTCAGCCTGCTGCTGTCGACCAACGGCGCCGCCAACGGCATGCTCGACAAGCTCGGGCTGGGCGGCCTCACGCAGGACTGGCTCGCTGATCCGGGCATCGCCATCTGGACGCTCATGGCGATCCTGACCTGGAAGTACGTCGGCTTCGCCGTCATCCTCTTCCTCGCGGGACTCCAGGGCATTCCCGAGGAGCTCTACGAGGCGGCCGCCATCGACGGCGCGTCGTACTGGCAGATCCAGCGCCAGATCGCGCTGCCGCTGCTGGCACCGACCCTCCGCATCTGGGCGTTCCTGTCGATCATCGGCGCGCTGCAGCTGTTCGACCTCGTCTACATCATCTGGGGTCAGTACGTCTCGTCGGTCGCCGGCACCAACACCATGGCCATCTACATGGTCGTCACCGGCCGCAACGCCGGCAACTTCGGCTACGGCAACGCCGTCGCGGTCGTCATCTTCGTCATCTCGCTCGTCGTCGCGCTGTTCTACCAGCGCTTCGTGCTCCGCCGCGACACGGCAGGCGCCATCACAGAGAGGGGCGTGCAGTGAGCGCCACCATGACCCTCGTCACGGCACCGCCCGCCGACGACACCCGCGTCCGCCGCGCGCCGAAACCGAAGCTGCCGTGGGGCTCGCCCCTCGTCTACTTCGTCGCGCTCGCGGTCATCGCGCTCATGCTCGGCCCGGTGATCTACATCATCATCGGCGGCTTCCGCTCCAACTCCGCGATCACGGTCGACCCCGCCGGGTTCCCCGACCCGTGGAACTTCGGCAACTACATCGGCGTCGTCACGAGCGGACAGTTCTGGGGCCAGGTCGGCAACTCGACGTTCGTCGCCCTCGCGACGACGATCGGGGCCGTCGCGCTCGGACTCGCCGCGAGCTACGTCATCGCCCGCTATACGTTCCGAGGACGCGGAGTCCTCTACGCCCTGTTCGCCTCGGGACTGATGTTCCCCATCACCGTCGCGATCACGCCGCTGTACATCGTGATCCGCTCGCTCGGGCTCATGAACACCCTGCCGGGCATCATCCTTCCGCAGATCGCGTTCGCGCTGCCGACGACGATCATCATCCTGGTTCCCTTCCTGCGGGCGATCCCCGACGAGATCCAGGAGGCGGCGTCGATCGACGGATGCAGCCGGCTCGGGTTCTTCTGGCGGATGGTGCTGCCGCTCGCGGTGCCGGGTGTCATCACGGTCGGCATCCTGGCCTTCATCGGCAGTTGGAACGCGTACCTCCTCCCCCTGTTCATCCTCAACAACGAATCGCAGTTCACCCTCCCGCTGGGTGTGCAGGCGTTCTCGTCGCAGTACTCCGTCGACACGGCGCGCGTGCTCGCGTTCACCTCGCTCTCGATGCTCCCCGCACTGCTGTTCTTCAGCCTGTTCGAGCGGCGCATCGTGGGCGGTCTCACCGGAGCCGTGAAGGGCTGACATGACGGACAAGACGGTGCGCGCTTCGGCGCGCGTGCACGATCTGCTCGCGCAGATGACGCTCGAAGAGAAGGCCGCGCAGCTCGTCGGCTATTGGGTCGACCAGGGCGGCGAGGTCGTCGCTCCCCTCGCCGACGAGATGGTGACGACCACGAAGTACGCGGATGCCACGGCTCACGGCCTCGGCCATCTCACCCGTGTCTACGGCACGCGCCCCGTCGATCCGATCGAGCGCGCCGCCTGGCTCTGGGAGGAGCAGCGGCGTCTGCGCGCGGAGACCCGCCTCGGGATCCCCGCGATCGTCCACGAGGAATGCCTCACCGGCCTCGCCGCATGGAAGGCGGCGACCTACCCGACCCCGCTCGCGTGGGGGGCGTCGTTCGATCCCGAGCTCGTCGCCGAGATGGGCGCCGCGATCGGCGACTCGATGCGCGAGCTCGGCATCCATCAGGGGCTCGCCCCCGTGCTCGACGTCATCCGCGACCCGCGGTGGGGGCGCGTGGACGAGTGCATCGGTGAAGACCCCTACCTCGTCGGCACCGTGGGGACGGCGTACGTACGAGGGGTCCAGTCGGCGGGCGTCGACGCGACGCTGAAGCACTTCGTCGGGTACTCGGCGTCGCAGGCGGCGCGCAACCACGCCCCCGTGCACGCCGGTGCGCGCGAGGTCGCCGACGTGCTGCTGCCGCCGTTCGAGATGGCGATCCGCGACGGCGGCGCGGCATCCGTCATGAACTCCTACGCCGAGATCGACGGCGAGCCCGTCGGCGCGAGCGCGCACTACCTCGACGAGGTGCTGCGCGGCCGCCTCGGCTTCACGGGCCCGGTCGTCTCGGACTACTTCTCGGTCGCGTTCCTCCACTCGACACACGGGGTCGCCGCCGACCTGGGCGATGCCGCCGAGCAGGCGCTCCGCGCGGGTATCGACGTCGAACTTCCGACGGGTGATGCGTTCGCCGCTCCGATGCTCGAGCGCATCCGCTCCGGTGCGATGGATGCCTCGCTGCTCGACGCCGCCGTCCTCCGCGTCCTCGCGCAGAAGGAGCGCCTCGGCCTCCTCGACGAGACGTTCGAGACTCCCCCGACCGACGTCGACCTCGACGGCGAGCGCCACCGGGACCTCGCCCGGCGCCTCGCTGCAGAGTCGGTCGTACTCGTGACCAACGACGGCGCACTGCCGGCGGCATCCGCTCGTCGCATCGCGCTCATCGGGCCGAACGCCGACTCGGCGGAAGCGCTCATGGGCTGCTACTCATTCGTCAACCATGTGCTCGCGCACCACCCGGGGACGCCGCACGGCATCGAGCTCCCGACCGTCCGCGAGGCGGTGACCGCCGAGTACCCGGACGCCGAAATCACCTATCAGCCCGGATGCGGCGTGGAGGACCACGACGAGAGCGGGATCGCCGCCGCCGTCGACGCCGCGGCCGCCGCGGAGCTCGCGATCGTCGTCGTCGGCGACCGCGCCGGGCTGTTCGGGCGCGGAACCGTCGGCGAGGGCAACGACGTCGACGACCTGGAACTGCCCGGCATCCAGCGTCAGCTCGTGGAGCGCGTCGTCGCGACGGGGACCCCCGTCGTGCTCGTGATCCTGTCGGGACGCCCCTATGCGATCGGATGGGCGCTCGACGGCGACCACCGTGTCGCCGCGGCGGTGCAGTCCTTCTTCCCCGGCGAGGAGGGTGCCGACGCGATCGCCGGCATCCTGTCGGGGCGCCTGTCGCCGTCGGGCCGGCTTCCCGTCACCCTGCCGCGGTCCGCGGGGGCGCAGCCGTACAGCTACCTCCACCCGCGCCTCGGCGGCCCGATCGACGTGACGAGCGCCGACCCGACGCCCGTCCGTCCCTTCGGACACGGCCTCACGTACACGACCTTCGCGCACGAGGACTTGGCTGCACCCGCGACCGTGGCGGCCGGCGACACCGTCGAGGTCTCCGTCGTGGTCCGGAACACCGGTGACCGCGCCGGGGCGGACGTCGTCCAGCTCTACGCGCACGACCCCGTGGCCAGCGTGACCCGGCCGGTCGCGCAGCTCATGGCCTACCGCCGCGTCTCACTCGAGCCGGGCGAGAGCGCGCGCGTGGTGTTCGAGCTCCCGACCGCCCGCTTCGCCTTCACGGGGCGCGACGGCCGCCGCGTCGTCGAGCCGGGACGCATCGACCTCTGGGTCGGTCCGTCGTGCGCGGAGCGCGAGACGACCGCCGCTCTCGACGTGACCGGCGAGCACGCCGTCACCCCCGATGACGCGCGGATCGTCGCGGCGCGGGTCGACTCCCTCGCGGGCGCCGAGCTCGTCAGCCCGTGACCGTGAGCCCGGTCTCGACGGTGAGCACGTCGGCCGACGCGCCCGCCGCGAGGCGGTAGTCGCCCGGCTGCGCGCGGAGCGCCTCGCCGTCCCACACGGCGAGGCGCTCGACGGCGAAGCGGATCTGCGCCGTCCGCGTCGTGCCCGGCTCGACGCGGACGCGCGCGTACCCGAGGAGCAGACGAAGCGGCGCGGGGATCGGCAGTTCCGGCGCGAGCGCGTACAGCTGCACGAGCTCCTCGACAGCCCGAGCCGACCGGTTCGCCACCGTCACCGCCGCCGTCACGACCCGCTCGTCTCCGCGAGGATCGAGGGCGGGATGCCGGCGGGTGGGCGCGGGCGCTGCGATCAAGACGGCATCCACCTCGACGGCCTCGTAGACGACGTCGCCGTAGCCGAGCCCGTGCCCGAATGCGAAGGCGTACGGGGCGGGCTGATGCCGGTAGGTGGCCTGCTGGCGCCGGGTGTCGTAGTCGAAGAGGTCACCGGCCTGGTCGGGGTGCGCGGGCCAGGACTGCGCGAGGCGACCGGTCGGCTCGTGATCTCCGCTGAGGACGTCGAGAAGGCCGTGGCCGAGCTCCTGCCCGGCGTGGCTCGACCACACCACGGTCGCGGCATCGGCGGCATCCGCGAGGACGTAGGGGAAGCTCGAGACGATCGTCAGGACCGCCCGCGGGTTGGCCGCGTGCGCGGTCTGCCACAGGTCGGTCGCGGCGGCCGGCAGCAGCAGGTGCGCGCGGTCGACGGTCTCGCGGCCGGAGAGGTGCGGATCGTTGCCGACCGCGACCAGGACGACGTCGGCCGCCGCGGCGGCGCGGGCCACCTCGTCGCTCCCTCTCGTCACGGTCTCGACCTCGAAGCGCGCGGCATCGTCGAGGGTCACGCCCTCGGCGACGAGCAGACCGACGTCGCGCACGACACGCACCCACCGGCCCGAGCCGAGGTGCAGCAGCGACCATGATCCGTCCTCGTGCAGATGTCTGCGGAAGCTCTCCTGCACGACCCAGCCGCCCACCCGCTCGGCGTCGGCGCGCATCGGCCAGGCACCGCCGGTGAGCAGGAGACCGCTCGCCCGAGAACGCAGGGTGAGGATGCCGTCGCCCCAGTCGGTGACATCGAACAGGGTCGCGTCGGTCCGTGTGTCGGCGACGGCGTCGATGAGCGCACCGTCGGCGCTCGCGGCCACATAGCCGGAGGGGGCGCGGAACGCGACGGTGTCGGCACCCGTGACGACCTCGACCGTCGCCGCCGGGTATCGGTCGCGCACCCCCTGCGCGATGCCCACCGCGTAGGGCGGTGTGCCCGAGTACCAGTCGGTGAGGACCGAGTCGGCGAGGGGACCGATGACGGCGACCGACGTCGGCTCGGACAGCGGGAGGATGCCGGCGTCGTTCCGGAGCAGAACGACCTGGCGGGCGGCGACTTCGCGGGCCAGCTCCCGCGCGGCGGGCGTGTCGAACTCGTCGGCGCCGATCGCGGCGTACGGGTCGTCGCCGCCGTCGAACTCGCCCGTGCGGAGGCGCATTTCCAGCAGGCGCAGCAGGGCGGCATCCACGTCGTCCTCGGTGAGCAGTCCCTGCGCGAGCGCGCCGCGGACCGCCTCGAGGCTCGGCGTCGGGTCGGGACCGTCGTCGGTGAACGAGTCCATGCCACTTCTCACCAGGGCGGCGGCGCCGTGCACTTTGTCGGGCTGCGCGCGCTGGATCGAGACGAGGAAGCTCGGCGCACCGGCATCCGACACCACCGCGATCGACTCGTCGCTCCAGCTGCGCGCCTCGGCGACGAGCTCGGGCTGCGTGTGCGCCGGGACCCCGTTGACCCGGTTGTAGGCGAGCATCATGCTGCCCGCGACCTTCTGCTCGATGGCGGGCCGGAATGCGGGCAGCTCCTCTTCATGAAGGGTGCGCGGCGACATCTCGGACGACGTCGCCGACCGGTCGGTCTCGTTGCTGTACGCCAGGAAGTGCTTCAGCGAGGGGACCGTCTTCCAGACGCGCGGATGGTCGCCGCGGAGCCCGCGACTGTAGGCCGCGCCGAGCTGGCCCGTGTAGTGCGGGTCCTCGGAATACCCTTCCTCGTTGCGCCCCCACGCGGGATGCCGCAGCGTGTTGACGACCGGCGCCCACACGTTCAGGTCGACGTCCGCGCCCGACGCGCGCTTGGCGCGCACCTCGGTCGCGACGAGGTCGCCGACGCGGGTCACGAGCTCGGGATCCCACGTCGCCGCGAGCCCGACGGGCTGCGGGAACACGGTCGCGACCCCCACCCACGCGAGGCCGTGCAACGCCTCGCACCCGGTGTGGAACGAGCGGATGCCGAGGCGCTCCACCGCGGGCATGGCCTGGTGGAGCATCGCGATGCGCTCCGCCGCGGTCAGCCGGTCGAGCAGGTCTCGGGACCGCTCGGCGAGCGGCAGGTCCGTGCGACGGAAGGCGCCGTCCGTCACGGGGCGACCTCCAGCGAGACCGTCCCCGCACCGACGACGGAGGCTGTCCGCTCGCCGACCTGCAGGCTCCACGGCGCGCGGGTATCCGTCGACTCCGCCGTGATCCGACCACCCTCGCGGCGGACGCGGAACACCGTCGCGGGGGCGCCGTCGTGGCCCGGCACGACCGTCTCGGCGTCGTATCCGTCGGGCAGTTCGAAGCAGCGGAGCGTCACGCCGTCGGCCCAGTCGTAGTCGGGCCGGTCCTCGCGCGCACCCCACGGCAGCACGGTTCCGGGCCGCACCCGCAGCGGCACCGAGTCGTAGCCGTGGCGCTCGGACCGCCAGGTCCGCCCGTCCGCGACGTCGCCGGCGAGAAGAGAGGTCCACCGCCCGTCGGGCAGGTAGTACTCGACGCTGCCATCCTCGGAGAACACCGGCGCGACCATGAGGGCATCGCCCAGCATGTACTGCACGTCGGCGTCGTGCGTCGTGCGGTCGCCGGGGAACTCCAGCACGAGCGGACGCATCATCGGAATGCCGCCGGCGTGGGCCTCCTCCGCGACACGGGCGAGGTACGGCATGAGGCGAAGCTTCAGCCGCGTGAACAGGCGCGTCACCTCGACGGCCTCCTCGTCGAACGCCCACGGCACGCGGACCGAGCCCGAGCCGTGCAGCCGCGAGTGCGACGAGAGCAGCCCGAACGCCAGCCAGCGCTTGAAGACACCGGCATCCGGAGTCCCCTCGAACCCGCCGATGTCATGGCTCCAGTAGCCGAAGCCGCTCATCGCCAGCGACAGGCCACCGCGGAGCGTCTCGGCCATCGACAGGAGCGTCGAGTCGTTGTCGCCGCCCCAGTGCACGGGGAACTGCTGGCCGCCCGCGGTCGCCGACCGCGCGTAGAGGACCGCCTCGCCGACGCCGCGCTCCTCCTCGAGCACCCGGAAGACGATCTCGTTGTAGAGCTGCGGGTAGTAGTTGTGCATGCGCTGCGGGTCGGAGCCGTCGTGCCAGGCGACGCCCTCGGTCGGGATGCGCTCACCGAAGTCCGTCTTGAAGCTGTCGGCCCCCTGCCGCACGAGCCGGCGCAGGTGCTCGGCGTACCACTCGGCTGCCTCGGGGTTGGTGAAGTCGACGATGGCCATGCCGGCCTGCCACATGTCCCACTGCCAGACGCCGCCGTCGGTCGTCTTCAGGACGTACCCGCGCTCGGCCGCCTCCTCGAAGATCGCGGAGCGCTGCGCGATGTAAGGGTTGATCCACAGCGAGATGTTGAGACCCCTCTCCCGCAAGCGCGCGAGCTGCCCATCGGGGTCAGGGAACATGCGCGGATCCCACGTGAAGTCGGTCCACTGGTACTCCCGCATCCAGAAGCAGTCGAAGTGGAACACCGACAGCGGCAGCTCCCGCTCGGCCATTCCGTCGACGAACTCCGTCACGCTGGCCTCGTCGTAGGCGGCGGTGAACGACGTCGTCAGCCACAGCCCGAACGACCAGGCCGGCACGCGGGCAGGCCTGCCGGTCAACGCCGTGTAGCGACGCAGCACGTCCTTCGGCTCGGGGCCGGCGATGACGTAGTAGTCGAGCGTCTCGCCCGGGACGGAGAACTGCACGCGCGAGTTGATTTCGGAGCCGACCTCGAACGAGACCGCGTCAGGGCTGTCGACGAAGACCCCGTAGCCGCGGCTCGTCAGGTAGAACGGGACGGACTTGTAGGCCTGCTCGCTCGACGTACCGCCGTCGGCGTTCCACGTCTCGATCGACTGGCCGTTCTTGGTGAACGCACCGAAGCGCTCCCCGAAGCCGTAGACGCGCTCGCCCGGTTCGATCGAAAGCTGCTGATGCACCCAGGTCCCGTCGGCGCGGGTCATGTGACCGATCGACCGCGGCAGGGAGGTGGTGAGCACCTTGTCGCCCTGTTCGAACGCGATCCGCCATGCGCCGTCACGCGAGACGCGCACGCGGAGGTCACCGGCATCCAACACGCCCTCGGCCTCGTCGACCGAGACGACGGGCGTGTACCCCTCCTCAGTCGTCACCGCGAAGTCGGGGCCTCGATGACGCCCGCCCGCATGGCGCTGCACGCGCACCCGGATGACGCCCGGCGCGGGCGCCGAAAAGGTCGTCGTGATCATCGGCCGGTTGAGAGTGTCGCCGCGGTGACGGATGACGGATGTCGGCGCGAAGACGGTGAGGCTGCCGGCCTCGGCGTCGGCGCGGATGTCATCCACCGAGGTCGCGTACAGCCCGGTCACTCCTGGCCTCATGAGCCAATAGCCGTCGGTGAACTTCATGTCATTCGCCTTTCCATCACGACCCGCGCGTCCCCCCTCGGGACCACCACGCGATCGTCCATCTCGTCATCCGTCAACAGGTCGATCCAGGCTCCGGCGAGCGGGATCGCCGCATCCCCACGGCCGCGGTTCAGGAGGAACAGCGCATCACCGCGCCGCACGGCTTCGACGCCCTCGGGCGGATCGGCGATCGCACCCGCGACCCTCGCCGCGGCCAGCGCGTCCGCCAGGATCGCGTCGAGCAGATCGTCGCCGACCACCGCGCCCACGTACCAGGCCGAGCCGTTCCGCGTGACGACGGGGCGACCCGCGTGATCGCCGGACGCGAAGTGCGCGAGGGTCTCAGCGCCGTCCGACCGGAGCTTCTCGCCGAGGACGTGGGCGACGGATGCCGGCCACCGCCCGTCAGCCGATTCGACCGCGACACCGTCGTCGGGGAGCCCCATCCACTCCTCGCCGCTGACGCCGAGGAGGTCGCGGAGGAGCGCCGGGGACCGGCCCGTCAGGATGTGTCCGCGCTCGTCGGCGACGCCGCTGAACGGGCCGACGACGACCTGCGCGCCACGCTCGGCGGCTTCCGTCAGGCGCGCGGCATCCTCGGGTCGCAGGACGTAGCCGTGGGGCAGGAGGACGAGGTCGTACTCCGCGAGGTCGGCGCCGAAGCGGACCACGTCGACCGGGACCGAGCGTCGCCACAGCGGGCGGTACCACCGTCGGATCTGCTCGAGTCCGTCGAACCGGGTCGTCGGGCGCGCGGGTTCCTCCGAGGCCCACCACGACGGCCAGTCGAACAGCACGGCCGTGCGCGCGGCGATGCGCTCTCCCGCGACGGAGTGCAGCCGCTGCAGGTCCGAGCCCTGTCGACGGACGCCCTCGAAGACCTCGGTGTCGGCTCCGGCGTGCGGCAGCATCGCGGAGTGGAAGCGCTCCGCGCCCGCGGTCGACTGCCGCCACTGGAAGAAACAGATGCCGTCGGCGCCGCGCGCGACGGCCTGCAGCGAGTCCAGTCGTGCCCGCGCGGGGGTTTTCGGGAGGTTGTGCGGACGCCACTGGACGGCGCTGATCGCCTGCTCCATCAGCATCCACGGCCGCCCGCCGCCGAGACCGCGCATGAGATCCTGCACGAAGGCCATGTCGGCGGGGCTGTCGGGATCGGCCGGATCGGGGTACTGATCGTCGCTCACGATGTCGACCTCGTCCGACCACGACCAGTAGTCGACGTGCGCGAACGCGCCCATGAAGTTGGTCGTGATGGGCTGGGTCACGCCCGCCTCGCGGATGGTGTCGCGGAGCTCGCGGTAGCACTCGCGGAGCTCGTCCGACGTGAACCGGCGGAAGTCGAGCGACTGCGTCGGGTTGATCAGGTACGGCGCACGGCGGGGCGGCAGGATCTCGGCGACGTCGGAGTACCGCTGCGCCCAGAACGCCGTCCCCCACGCCCGGTTGATCTCCTCGATCGAGCCGTAGCGGCGCAGCAACCACGCGCGGAACGCGCGGGCCGCCTCATCGCCGTGGTCGATCTGCCCGTACTCGTTGCCGACATGCCACATCCGTACGGCGGGATGCTGCGCATAGCGCGCGGCGAGGTCCGCCGTGATGGCGCGCGCGGCATCCCGGTAGACCCGCGAGGACGGCGAGAACTGATTGCGCGAGCCCGCGACAAGCCGGACGCCGTCGCGGTCGACGGGCAGCGTCTCGGGATGCCGCACCCCGAGCCACGGCGGCGGCGAGGCGGTCGGCGTCGCGAGGTCGACGGCGATGCCGCCCGCGTGCAGCAGATCGAGGACCTCGTCGAGCCAGCCGAACTCCCGCGCACCCGGGGTCGGCTCGAGCTCGGCCCAACTGAACACTCCGACCGTCACGAGGTTCACGCCGGCGCGCTGCATGAGGGCGACATCCTCACGCCACACCTCCGGCGACCACTGCTCGGGGTTGTAGTCCCCGCCGAACAGGACGCCGCGCTCGGCCGAGAGGTCTGCGAAGGCCTCGACGGCGGGGGAGTTCATGACCGGACGGGCCTTTCAGCGATGTGGACGACAGTGTCGAAGCGCTTCAACAATTCCAACCTATACTAGCGATGACGACCGTGTCCATCGGTCGGCAGGGCGGCGCTCCGGGCGCGAACCGAGCCGATACGCTCGACCCATCCCCACGCGTCGAGGCCGACGCCGGGACCGGGTCGACGGCTCGGAAGGCGGACGGACTCACGCCGTCGGAGAAGGAGTGTCCATGCCCACGATCGCCGATGTGGCCCAGGCCGCCGGAGTGTCCATCTCGACGGTGTCCTACGTGATGAGCGGCAAGCGGACGATCTCGCAGGAGACCCGTGACCGTGTCGAGCAGGCCATGGTCGATCTGGCGTACAGCCCGCAGGCGAGTGCGCGCTCGCTCGCCTCCCGCTCGACGAGCGTGCTCGGACTCCAAGCGCCGATCCGCGCCGGGGTCGACGTGCACGTCGTCATGCAGATCGTCGCGGGCGCGCTGAAGGAAGCCCGCGCGCACCACCACGACATCCTGCTCCTCACGAGCGACGACGCCGCAGGCGTCGAGCGCGCCGCGCGGGCCGGCATGGTCGACGGCGTCCTCATCCTCGACGTCGAGACGAGCGACCCGCGTGTCGGCACGCTCGCCGAGCTCAGCATCCCGAGCGTCCTCATCGGCCTTCCCGAGGGTGCCGACCAGCTCGTCTGCGTCGACTTCGACTTCGAGGCAGCCGGCCGCCTCGCGGCGACGCGCCTCGCCGAGCGCGGACACCGGACGGTCGCGCTGCTCGGCGCCCCGGCGCAGGTGCAGGCTCGGCACACTTCCTATTCCGACCGTCTGACCCGTGGGTTCCGCGCGGCGAGCGCCGAGGCGGGTCTCACCGCGACGATCCACTCCTGCCCGGCCGGCCCCGGCGCCACCGAGGTCGTCGATGCGCTCCTGGCCGACTCCCCCGAGACGACGGCGCTCTTCGTGCACAACGAGGCGGCCCTGCCGTTCATCGCGGCGCGGCTGTTGGGCTCGGCGTCGCCGATCGAGATCGTCGCGCTGAGCCCCGCAGAACTCGCCCTCCCCGTTCCCGGCGTCTCGGACGTGATCGACCTGCCGGCCGAGGAGCTCGGCGCGGCGGGGGCCCGCGCGTTGCTGGCGGCGATCCGCGGCGAGCGGCAGCTCGGGGCCGAACTCCTCGCGCCCCGCTTCGCCGGCGAGGCGGGCTGAGCCGTGCAGATCGACCCCGAGAACCGCGCCGTCCAGGGCCTGTCGTCGTTCCTCGAATTCGTGGCCCTCAACATCCTGTTCCTCCTCTGCTGCGTCCCGATCGTCACCATCGGGGCAGCGACGAGCGCGCTCCTCGAGGTAACGCGGCGCTACGCCGATGAGGAGGGTGGCCGCCCCGTGCGGGACTTCCTCCCCGCACTGGCGCGCAACTTCCTGCCGGCGACCGGATTGAGCCTGATCCTCCTCGGGGCGAGCGTCGCGCTCGCGTTCAGCGGGGTCTTCTGGCTCTCTGCGCCCGAGCCCCTCCTCACCGGTCTCGCCGCGCTGGCCTTCGCGGCATCCGCCTATGCTGTCGCCGCTTTCATCCATGCGATGGGACTCGTCGCGGCCTACCGCGCGCCCTTCCGTCAGACCCTGAAGAACGCCGTACTGCTCCCGGCGGCCGAGCCGCTTCGGACCCTCGCTCTCATCGTGATCCCCGTCACGGTGGTCTGCCTCGTGATCGTCTTCCCGCCGACGATCTTCCTCGTCGCCACGATCGGCTTCTCCGTCGGCGCCTACGGCTGCGCGTTCCTCTTCCGCAGCATCTACCGCCGACGGTCCGGCACCGCAGCCTGAGACACCACGCGAAAGGGCCCCGCCGGAGTACCGGCGGGGCCCTTCGTCACTACTGCGGGTGCGCTCAGCCGAACTCCGCCGTGACCGCCTTGCGAGCCGCATCCTGCTCTTCGGCCTTGGACATGTCGACCTCGAGGACCTTGTCGTAACCGAGGCCCTTCGCGGTCTCCTGCAGCGAGCTGAGCAGCGAGTCGAACTGGCTGTCGCTCTCGGCGAAGACCATCTGCCACGACGTCTGCACGATCGACGCCTTGACCTGGTTGCGGAGCGTCTCGATCTCCGACGAGTCCGTCGGCGCGGTGTAGCTGGCGCCGGCGCCCACGAGGAGCTGGTCGTTGTCCCGCAGGTAGTCGATCGTCGTCGGGGCGCCCATCTTCGCGTTCCAGTCGTCGGTCACCGGGTTGCTCGTCTCGGCCTGGTAGCTCGGCCACATCTTGTAGCTGTACGGGAAGCCGGTGTTGGGGTCCGTGTCGACCGGGAGAACGGCACTGATGTTCAGCTGCGAGGCGCCGTCGATGTAGCTGCCCCCACCCCACTCGGTGGGAACCTCGGCGTCGCCCTCGAAGAAGATCTTGTGACCGAGCTCGGTGAGCTCCGGCTCGCCCTCGGCGTTGACCTCCCACGTGAGCTTCTCGGGACCGGCGGCGCCCTGTGTCTGGCTGTTGTTGGCCAGGGCGCCCTCCGACGAGAACAACCAGTCGATGAACGCGGCGATGCGCTCGGGGTCCTCGGCCTTGGCGCCGATCGCGAAGACCTGCTTGCCGCCGTAGGCCTCGGCGCCGTAGGAGAAAATCTTCATGTCGTCCATCGGCGCCATCATGAAGCCGCGGCCCTCGTTCACGTTGGCGTCGGTGTTGTAAGCGGCCTGCCCCAGCCACGGCCAGAACGAGAACAGCACCTGCCCGTTCTGGTACTTCGTCCACAGGGTGTCGTAGTTCTGCGTCGTCGAGTCGGGGTCGAGGAGGCCGAGCTTGTTCGCCTCGTGGAAGAAGCGCAGCGCGCGCACGTACTGGCCGTCGTCGTCGAGGATTCCCTGGTACTCCGAGCCGTCGCCCTTCGCGAGGGCGAAGCCCACCTCGTCGAAGCCGTAATAGGTGGTGGGCTGCTTCGCATTGTTGAGCATGTTGCCGTCCCAGTCCTTGAACAGCGACAGCGCGTACGTCTTCTGTCCGTTGGGGGCGGTGGGCTCGGCATCCTGCATCTTCTTCAGCACCGGCAGGAGATCTTCGAGCGTGCCGATCTCGGGGTAGCCGGCCTCTTTGTAGAGGTCCCAGCGCAGGTACGGGCCGAACGTCGGGTCGAGACCCTCGGAGGGCTCGGTCGGCTTGAGTGAGGAGACCTGCGAGGGGAACGCGTACGTCCCGTCGGCGCCCTCGTTGATCTTGTCGACGGCGGCATCGAAGCGGCCGACGTTCTTCATGGCCGGGTAGAAGCTGGCCGAGTCGAGCAGCAGGCCGCCCTCGGTGAGCTCCTCGAGGCGCTGACCCTTGTCGGTGATGATGAGGTCGCCGAGGTCTCCCGCGGTGACGCGCGTGTTGAAGAGCGTGTCACCACCGCCGGCGACGTTCGGGGCGATGATGTTCAGCTTCATGTTGAACTTGTCCTCGACGAGCTTGCCGAACCAGCCCTCCTGCATCCCCATGTAGTTGGCGAGGCCGTCGAACACGTCGATGGTGATGGGCTTGTCCCACGAGGTGGGGAACGCGGTGATCTCCTCGCGTTTCTCCGTTGCGGCGGGACCGGTGCAGGCGCTCAGCAGCCCGACCGTCGCCAGGGCGGCGAGGGCCCCGGCGGTCTTCCTTGATAGCTTCATTGCTTTCCTCTCGGTGGTGTGACCGTGATGGTCGGGTTCAGCCCTTGACCGCGCCGAGCATGATGCCCTTGACGAAGAAGCGCTGGAACAGCGGGTAGACGAAGATGATGGGCAGGATGACGATGACCGAGATCGTCATCCGGATCGACGTGGGCGTCTGACTCGTGGCCGCGTCCACGATCGAGCTGATGTTGCCGCCGTTCTGCATGGCCTGGGCCAGGCTGTTGGCCTGGTTGATGAACATGTAGAGCAGGTACTGCAGCGTGTAGAGGCTCTGATCGGTGATGTAGATGAGGGTGTCCTGGAAGCTGTTCCACTGCGCGACGGCCGAGAAGATGGCCACGGTCGCGAGGATCGGCGTCATGTTCGGCAGGTAGATGCGGAAGAACACCTGCAGGATGTTCGCCCCGTCCATCTCGGCCGCTTCCTGCAGCTCCGACGGCATCGCCTCGACGTAGGTCTTGACGAGGATGATGAAGAACGGCTGCACGACGAACGGCAGGACGTAGACCCAGAAGTTGTTCGTGAGCCCGAGGTTGCGGATCACGATGAAGACCGGGATCAGGCCCGCGCTGAAGTACATCGTGATGATGACGAAGCGGTACCAGAACTTGCGCCCCCACATCCGGCTCTGGGTGAACATGAAGCCGAGGAACGCCGAGGCGAGGACGGCGGCGACGGTGCCGAGGACCGTACGGCCGACCGAGACGATGGCTGCCTGCGTCAGTCCGCCGAGCTGGAAGACCTGCTCGTAGTTCGCGAAGTGGATGCCGGTGGGCAGCCAGCGCACTTCGCCGAGAGCGGCGAGGTCGTTGGAACTGATCGAGTTGATGATCAGGTAGTAGAACGGGTACGCGCAGACGAAGGCGAGCGCGAGGAACACCGAGTAGTTGACGATCGCGAAGACCGCGCGGCCCGAGACGTCGGCGTCGCGGCGCACGGCGCGGCGGGTGGGAGTCGTGGTGACCATGAGACGGGGGCTCCTGACTCAGACGATGGATTCGCCGCGGACGCGCTTGGCGATCCCGTTGACGGTGAACAGCAGGATCACGGAGATGAGGCTCTTCAACATGCCGATCGCCGTCGCCATCGACAGGTTGTTGCCCGTCATGCCGATGTTGTAGACGTACAGATCGAGCACTTGGATGTGCTCCTTGTTGAAGGCGTTCTGGAAGACGAAGTACTGCTCCATGCCGTTGTTGAGCAGGTTCGCGATCGACAGCAGCAGGAGCACGAGGTAGGTCGGCATGAGCTGCGGCACCGTGATGTACCACATCTTCTGAAAGCGCCCCGCGCCGTCGATCTCGGCCGACTCGTAGAGCGACTGGTCGATGCCGGCGATGGCGGCGAGGTAGATGATCGCGCCCCAGCCGAGTCCCTTCCAGACCGACCAGAGGGTCATCGTCAGCCAGACGTTCTGGTCGGTGTCGAGGAACTTCACGGGCGTGGTGATGAGTCCGGCATCCGACAGGACCCCGTTGACGAGCCCCGAGCTCGAGAAGAGCGAGAAGGCGATCATGTAGACGAGCACCCACGAGATGAAGTTCGGCAGGGTCGTCAAGGTCTGGACGGCATTGCGGAACCAGGGAGCGCGGATCTCGTTGAGGAAGATCGCGAAGGCGAGCGGCAGAACCGAGGTCGCGATGCCGAGGAAGCTGATCGCGAGGGTGTTGACGACGACCTGACCGACCTGGGCGACCTGGGTCGGCGAGCTGACCAGCAGCTGGAACCACTGCAGCCCCACGAAGTCGCTGCCGGCGAGGCCGAGAGCCGGACGGTAGTCGAAGAGCGCGTAGATCCACCCGTAGAGGGGGAAGTAGGAGAAGAGGAAGACGAGCACCAGGAACGGCACGATGCAGAGGAACATCCGGAACGAGCGCCGGTTCTTCGACACCGGTCGCTCGGTGCGGTGCGGGGTCTTCTCTTCGATCGTCGCGGCCGCGGCCTCGGTGACGATCGCCTGCTGCGTCATCGGACGCGCCGCTTCGGGCGCTCGAACATGTGCCGGGTCATCTCACTCCTTCGTGACCGATATGTTGCGTCGAGCAACTATCGAACCGCTTCGAATGAAGATAACCCGCGAACCCGGACGCGTCAAACATCACGTTCCGGCCACGCGACAACGCCGCCCCGGCGGGTAGCGGGGGCGGCGTTGTCGGCGCAGTCGAGAGGGGAGGTCAGCCGCCGAAGCGGGTCCACTCCGCGGCCGGGGTGAGCGGAACGAGTGGCGGGCGTTCGACGGTCGAGCCGATCTCGATACGGCGCCCTTCCGCCGAGGAACGCAGCAGGCTCTCCATCACGTCGAGCACGTGCAGTGCGAGAGCGCCGCTGGCCCTGCCGCCGCCCATCGCCGCGTCGATGACGGCGATGCCGCGGCCGGAACCTTCGTAGCCTGCCGACGCCGGAACCGACCGCCAGCCGTCCGCGCCGAGCTCCGCGAGGCGCACCTCGCCGTCGAACATGTTCGGATCGGGCACGGCGATAGACCCGCTCTCGCCGTGGACCTCGATGGGCGGCGCCGCGGTCGCGACGGCGTCGAAGCTCGTGACGATGGTCGACACGGCACCGCTCGCGTGCTCCAGCAGGCCGCTGAGGTGGGTGTCGACCTCGACCCGGATCCGCTCCCCCGCCCGCGGTCCGGTCGCGATGGTCCGCTCGGCGCGCGCGCGTCGCGCGGCGCCCGTGACGGCGACGACGGGACCCAGCAGGTGGATGAGGCTCGTCACGTAGTACGGCCCCATGTCGAACAGCGGCCCTCCGCCGGGCGCGTAGTAGAACCCCGGGGCCGGATGCCACAGCTCATGGCCCGGCGACACCCAGGTCGCGCTCGCGGCGACGGGACGGCCGATCGCGCCGTCATCGACGAGACGCCGGGCCGTCTGGATGCCGGTGCCGAGCACCGTGTCGGGCGCTGCGGTCACCTGCACGCCGGCGGCGGCCGCGGCATCCAGCACCGCTCTTCCTTCGGCGACGCTGAGGGCCAGCGGCTTCTCGCCGTGCACCGATTTGCCGGCGGCGATCGCCGCATGCGCGATCTCGGCGTGGGCGGCGGGGACGGTGAGGTTCAGGACGGTCTGCACCTCGGGGTCGGCCATCAGCTCGTCGACCGTGAGTGCCCGAGCGCCGGGGACGGCCCCGGCCACCTCAGCGGTGCGGTCGGGGCGCAGATCGGCGACCGCCGCGACGCGGATCGACGGGCTGCGCGCGAACAGGTCGAGGTACTGGGCCGAGATGACGCCGAGTCCGACGATGCCTACGGTGTGCGGGCTGCCCACAGGAGGCCCCTTTCGACGATGGTGCGGACGTTCGGATCGGCGAGGACCTCGGGCGTGTGGCCCGGCGTCGCGACGAAGACACGGCCGGCGCCCCAGAGCCGTGTCCAGACCGCGGGACTCACGATCGGGCGATGCCAGGGGTGGTACTCCCGGGTCGGATGCGTCGTGGTCGCGAGCACGTCGATCAGGTCGTCGTGGAGCACCCAGTACTGCTCGGTGTGCAGGACGAAGTCCTCGACCCCCGCCGTGATCTCGTGACGCCGACCGAGGTCGGTGATCTCGACCGTGTAGTCGAGGTAGTTGTCGCTCTCGTCACCGGGCCGGTCGTCGGGGTGCCGTCCGGGATGCGTCGCGAACTGGCCGCCGACGAGCTGCAGGTAGTCCGAACTGCCGCGATACGAGTCGGCGATGCCGCCGTGCCAGCCCGCAAGACCGGCGCCCGCCTCGACTGCGGCGCGGAGCCCGCGGAGTGCGTCGTCCGAGATCGACGACATCGTCACCGCCTGCAGGATCAGGTCGACCCCCGACATCCGCTCGGCGTCGGCGTAGACCTCGTTCGACTCCTCCACCGCGACCTCGAAACCGTTCTCTTCGAGGAACGGGACGAACATGTCGGTCGCCGCGACCGGATGGTGCCCGTCCCACCCGCCGCGGACGATCAGCACGCGGCGAAAACTCATCGCGTCTCCGCCGCTCGCCGGGCAGCGACCGCGTCGTAGCGCTCGCGGACGTCCGGACGGGGGTCGGATGCCGCCTCCCGATCCATCGCGACGGCCCACTCCGGCCACGCGCCGGCGAGCACCGCCGCCGCCTGGCGCGCCGCTCCCTGCGCGACGTACTCACCCGGAGCCGGGACGGCCACCGGCACGTCGAAGACCTGCGCCGCGACGGCCGCGACCGCGGGATTCCGTGCTGCGCCGCCGACGAGGAGCACCCGCTCTGCCGTGACCCCGAGACCGCGGATCGCATCGAGACCCGTCGCGAGGCCGGCGAGCATGCCTTCGATCGCCGCGCGCGCGAGGTTCTCGCGCGTCGTATTCACGAGCGATAAGCCGTCGATCGAGGCTCGAGCCGTCGGCAGGTTCGGGGTGCGCTCACCCTCGAACCAGGGCACGAGCACCACACCGCCGGCGCCGGGCTCGGCCGCGGCAGCGAGCTCGGTGAGTCCGTCGTGGTCGACGCCGAGCAGGCGCGCGGTCGCGTCGAGCACCCGCGCCGCGTTCAGAGTCGCGACGAGCGGCAGGAACCGTCCCGTCGCGTCGGCGAAGCCCGCCGCGGTGCCGGTCGGATCGATCGTGCGGGTGTCGCTAACGGCGAAGACCGTCCCCGACGTGCCGATGGACACGACGACGTCCCCTGCCGTCGCCCCCACGCCGAGTGCTGCGCCCGCGTTGTCGCCCGCACCGGGGCCGACGCGGCGACCGTCGGTATCCGTCACCCATTCGAGCGGTCCGAGCACGCGTGGCAGCACCGCATCGTGACCGAGCGCAGCCATGAGCAGCTCGCGGTCGTACTCGCCGGACTCGGGATTCCAGTAGCCCGTGCCGGAGGCGTCGGAGCGGTCGGTGACGAGCTCATCGAGCGCCGGGTTCTGCGGTCCGAAGCCGCGCAGTCGCCACGTCAGCCAGTCGTGCGGCAGCGCCACCGCCGCGACGCGGGCGGCGTTGTCGGGCTCGGCCTCCCGCAGCCACCGGAGCTTGGTGATCGTGAACGATGCGACCGGGACGAGACCCGTGCGCTCCGCGAGCACCTCCGCCCCGAACTCCGCCGTGAGAGCGGATGCCGCAGCCCCCGATCGCGTGTCGTTCCACAGCAGCGCGTCGCGCACCACCGCGCCCGAGGCGTCGAGCGCGACCATGCCGTGCTGCTGGCCCCCGATCGACCAGGCTGCCACGTCGTCGATGCCACCGGCATCCGCGATCGCCGTCTGCAGTGCGGTCCACCACGCCTCCGGATCGACCGAGGTGCCGTCGGGGTGCGACGCACGACCGGAGCGGACGATCGCTCCGGTCGTGACGTCGACGATGACGACCTTGCAGGATTGCGTCGACGAGTCGACGCCCATCACGAGGGTCACGTCAGCGCGCGCCCAGCAGGTGCTCGGTCGCCAGCTGCTGCAGGCGGACGAAGCCGGCGCCCTTGCCGCCGAGGTAGACGCTCGGGTCGAAGTCCTCGTACGCCGAGCGGTCGGCGAGGAAGTCGTCGTAGCTCTCGCCCGGGTTCAGGGTCGGGGTCGACAGGTCGTCGACCTTGGCGGCGGCGAGCGCGTCCTGCACCTCGGGGTCGGCGCGGAACGCCTGTGCGCGCTCCTTGAGGAGGAGGTAGGTGCGCATGTTGGCGGCGGCCGACTCCCAGACGCCGGTCTCGTCCTCGGTGCGGCTCGGCTTGTAGTCGAAGTGTCGCGGGCCGTCGTAGGCCGGCACCCCGCCGGGGCCGCCGTTCTCGAGCAGGTCGACGAGCGAGAAGGCGTTGTGCAGGTCGCCGTGACCGAAGACGAGGTCCTGGTCGTACTTGATGCCGCGCTGGCCGTTGAGGTCGATGTGGAAGAGCTTGCCGTGGTACAGCGCCTGGGCGATGCCGGCCGTGAAGTTCAGGCCCGCCATCTGCTCGTGACCGACCTCGGGGTTCACGCCGAACAGCTCGGAGCGCTCGAGCGAGTCGATGAACGCGATCGCGTGGCCGAGGGTCGGGAGCAGGATGTCGCCGCGCGGCTCGTTCGGCTTCGGCTCGATCGCGAAGCGGATGTCGTAGCCCTTGTCGGTGACGTAGTCGCCGAGCAGGTTGACAGCCTCGCGGTAGCGCTCGAGCGCCTGGCGGACGTCCTTGGCGGAGTCGTACTCGGCGCCTTCGCGACCGCCCCACATGACGAAGGTCTTCGCGCCGAGTTCGGCACCGAGGTCGAGCTGGCGGAAGACCTTGCGGAGCGCGAAGCGGCGGACGTCGCGGTCGTTCGCGGTGAAGCCGCCGTCCTTGAAGACGGGCGCGCTGAAGAGGTTGGTCGTGACCATCGGGATGATCATCCCGGTGGCGTCGAGGGCGCCCTTCAGGCGGTCGATCCCGCGCTGGCGCTCGGCGTCGCTCGAACCGAAGGCGAACAGGTCGTCGTCGTGGAAGGTGAGGCCGTAGGCGCCGAGCTCGGCGAGCTTCTCGACGGCGTGGACGACGTCGAGCGGGTGGCGGGTCGGGCCGCCGAACGGGTCGGTGCCGTTGTAGCCGACGGTCCACAGACCGAAGCTGAACTTGTCTGCGGGGGTGGGGGTGACCATGACGCTCCTTCGCGAGCCGGACAATTGTTGTTACCAGCAACGTATACCAGGCGCGCCTCGACGACAAACCCCGATTCGTGGCTAATGTGGGTCCGTGACCGAGCAGGGGCGAACCGTCGAATCCGTGCGGCGCGCGAACCTGGGCAGCATCCTCGGCATCGTGCACCGCGAGGGCCCGCAGTCGCGCGCGGCTCTCACCGAATCGACCGGACTCAACCGCTCGACCGTCGCCGACCTCGTCGGGACGCTCGTCTCCTTCGGGCTCGTCGCCGAACGCGCCCCCGATCCGTCGCGCCGGGTCGGCCGCCCCTCCCCCGTCGTCGCGGTGGACCCCGCCGTCGTCGCCATCGCCGTCAACCCCGAGGTCGATGCGCTCGAGATCGCCGCCGTCGGCCTCGACCGCGACATCCGCGCCGTCGTCGTCCTGCCGCAAGACACGCTGCTCACCCCCGAGCGGACCGCCGAGCTCGTCGCCGAGCAGATCGCCGCCTGGCGCACGGCGGAGCTCGCCCATGCCCGCATCCTCGGCATCGGCCTCGCCGTGCCCGGTCTCGTCCGCATCGAGGACGGACTCGTCCGCGACGCGCCCCACCTCGGCTGGGTCGACGCGCCGCTTCGCGACCTCGTTGCGGCGGCCACCGGCATCCCCGTCGTCGTCGGCAACGATGCGACCCTCGGCACCATCGCCGAGCACCTCTTCGGCGCGGCGCGCGGCATCGACCACGCGGTCTACCTCAACGGCGGCGCGAGCGGCATCGGCGGCGGGATCATCGTGAACGGGATGCCGGTGGCCGGCGCCGGCGGCTACGCCGGGGAGTTCGGGCAGAACCGCCCCGGCATCGCCACCCTGGCCGATCGACGAGCCCGCGACGGAGTGCTCGAGGACGAGGTCAGCCGGGCCCGGCTGCTGTCGGTCGTGGGGCTGGGCCGCGGCGACGACCGCGAACTCGGCGAGGCGCTCGCGGCGCAGATCGACACCCCGTCGGTCACGGGAGAGGTCGAGCGGCAGCGCCGCATCCTCGCCACTGCGCTGGCGAACGCGGTCAACGTCCTGAATCCGTCGGTCATCGTTCTCGGCGGGTTCTTGTCTGTGCTCGCCGAGCTCGACGTCGCTGCGCTGGAGGACGCCGTGCGTGCGCAGGCGATGCCACCCTGCGGTGAGCACCTGCAGATCCTCCCGGCCGGCCTCGCCGAGCACCGGCTGCTCATCGGCGCCGCCGAGGCAATCTTCGAGCGCGTGCTGTCGAACCCGCAGCCCGTCTGAGCGGTCCGCGGCCGCTCGCGGGTGCCGTCGCGTGTGCCGAGTGCAGGTTCAGAGGCCGCTGAGGCGCCTCATCCGTCCCCGGACGCGGCGCTGAACCTGCAGTCGGTACATCCGCGAGCCGTTCTCCGGATGGAGACGGGAAATGCCGCCCGCAGCGGGCTGCCGGGGCGATCCATCCGGAGAACGGGCGGGGCGCGGCGCCAGCTCCTCGTTCGTAGAGACGGAGCGCCGAACCGAAGAGGCTGTCCGGCATCCGGTCCCGTTCTCCGGATGAACGCGCGTCGAGAACGCGTGACGGCTGCCGTCGCGGGATCTATCCGGAGAACGGCGCGGTACTCTGCCGAGCCGGGCCCGTAAGTGGCAAAGGAGATGCCGGAGACCCGCGCCTCCGGATCACGATCAGCGCGGGCCGGGCTTGACCGACAGGTCGGTGATGACGGCGTCGCGCGGCAGGTCGAGGGCCGTGAGGACGGCGGTGACGACGGATGCCGGTTGGATCCAGGCATCCGGGTCATACGACGCCCCCTCGTGCGCGTGGACCTGCGCCTGCATGGGCGTGGCCGTCCGGCCGGGGTAGACGGTCGTGACGCGCACGCCGTGCTCCGCCTCTTCGCCGCGGAGCGCGTCGGCGAGCGCCTTGAGTCCGTGCTTCGACGCGGCGTACGCAGCCCACTGCGGGTGGGCGGCGAGTCCCGCGCCGGAGTTGACGAACAGCACCTGTCCCCGCGCGGCGCGCACCCGCGGCAGCAGCAGTCGCGTGAGTTCGGCGGGCGCGACGAGGTTGACGGCGAGCTGGTCCTCCCACGACTGCACTGTGAGGTCGGCGACGTGCCCCAGGTCGACGATGCCCGCCGCGTGCACGATCGCGTCGATCCCCTCGGGGAGATCGGATGCCGCGACCGCCGCCGCGAGCGATTGGGGCTGCACGAGGTCGGCGATGATCGCGCCGGCGCCCGGGTGCGCGGCGGTCAGGTCGGCGGCCCGGGCGGCGTCGCGCGCAACGAGGACGAGCCGGTCTCCGCGCTCGGTCAGACGCTCGGCGAGGAGCTGTCCGATGCCCGATCCGGCACCGGTGAGGACGATGGTGTGCGGCATCCCCTCATCCTGTCATCGTGGAGGTTCGCGAGGAGATGCGGCGTCCCGAGGACCGATCCGGCCGTAAACCTCCTCGGAAACCGACATCTCCTCGCGAAGCGTCACCGACACCCCCGCGAAGCGTCACCGACACCCCCGCGAAGCGACGCCGCGTCAGTCGTCGAGCAGGGCGCGCCGGGCCATCCCGGCGAGGATGCCGCCGGCCCGCTCACCGCTGGGCGCGGCCGAGTGCGGAGTCGAGTTCAGCAGGCCGAACGCGGCGAGCAGCCGGGTCTCGCGCTCGGCGTCGCCGAGGTCGGGGCGCAGCTCGGCGAACGGTCGGTCCCACTCCTGCACGTACTCGCGCTGCAACCGCCGCACCTGCTGGTTCACCTCGCGAGGCAGGTTGGCGAGTTCGCGGTCCTGCACCCGGATGACGTCCGCGTCGCTCGTGGCGAAGTCGAGGTGGAACGCGATGAGCGCGTCGAAGACCTCGCGTGGCTCGCCGCCCGCAGCGGTGAGCGCTCGTCCTCCCTCGAGCAGTCGCTCGCTCGCGTCGAGGAGCAGGTCGCAGAGGAGCGCCTCCTTGCTCGCGAAGTGACGGTAGAGCGCCGGACCGCTCATGCCCACGGCGTCGCCGAGATCTCCGGTCGACACCGCCGCGAAACCGCGTTCGGCGAACAGGCGCGCAGCGGACGCCATCAGCTCCGCGCGCCGGTTCGCCTTCTGCGTCGCCCGCCAGGTGGTCATCAGGGCAACGCCCGCCGCGCCTGCCGCAGCACCGGCTCGTCGATCATCCGACCGCGGAACCGGAACACCCCGGGCTGGCGCGTCGCCTCGTCGAGCACGGCCTCTGCCCACTCGACCTCCTCGGGCGTCGCCGCGTAGGCACGCCGGATGACCTCGACCTGGGACGGGTGGATGCAGGCGGTCGCCGCGAACCCCGATGCCGCGGCATCCCGCGCCTCGTCCTCGAGCCCCGCCGTGTCGGCGATGTCGAGGTGGACCGCGTCGATGCCATCGATCCCGGCGGCGGCCGCTGCGATCAGCACGCGCGAACGGGCGTACCACGCGACGTCGCGGTACCGGCCGTCGCCCGTGCGGCTGGAGCGCCCGCCGATCCCCGCGACGAGGTCTTCAGCCCCCCACATGAGTCCGTCGACGAGCGGATGCCGCGCGAGCGCGCCCGCGTTCTCGACCCCGCGCGGCGTCTCGCACAGGGCGATGACGCGGTACCCGTCGAGCGCGTCGACCTCGGCGGTCTCCTCGGCCTTCGCGAGCATCAGCCGCCGGAACGGGGTGCCGCGCAGCGCGTCGAGGTCGTGCGCCAGCTCGGGGGTCGAGGAAGGGTTGACGCGCACGATCACGCGCGCGGCGTCGACGTCCGCCGCCACGAGCGCCTCGCGGGCGCCGGCTTTATCGGCCGGCGCGACGGCGTCCTCGAGGTCGAGGATCACGGCATCGGCGGCGGCGAGCGCTTTCGCGTACCGTTCGGGCCGGTCGGCGGGACAGAACAGCAGCGCAGGACCGAGGCTCATGCGGGCGTCCCCGGCGACATCCGCATCAGGGTCGATCGACGCGCGGTCGCGACGACCTGGTCGTGCTGGTTGCGCATCGTGTGCACGAACTCGACGACGCCCTGGCCCGGCCGCGAGCGCGACTCCCGCTTCGAGGCGACGACGGTCTCGGCGTAGAGCGTGTCGCCGTGGCGGACGGGCGCCGGGAAGCTCACCTCCGAGAACCCGAGGTTCGCGACGATCGTCCCCTGCGTGAGCTGCGGGACCGACAGCCCGACGAGGGTCGAGAGGGTGAACATGCTGTTGACCAGCCGGTCGCCGAACTCGGTCTGCTCCGACCACGCGGCATCCAGGTGCAGCGACTGCGTGTTCATGGTGAGGGTCGTAAACAGCACGTTGTCGGCCTCGGTCACGGTGCGGCCGGGGCTGTGGACGTAGACGGCGCCCTCCTCGAGCTCGTCGAAGTACAGTCCGCGCTGCACGATGCGCCGCGGGGTCTCCTCGCTCATGCGTCCTCCTCCGGGGTCGGGGTCACGACGGCCAAGGTCTGCCCGCGGCCGACGCTGTCGCCGGTCGCGACGCGCAACGCCACGGTGCCCGCGACCTCCGCTCTCACCACATGTTCCATCTTCATCGCTTCGACGAGCACCACCGCATCGCCGGCGGCGACCTCTGCCCCATCGGCGACCGAGGTCATCACGACCACCCCGGGCATGGGCGAGACGAGTTCGGGCACGGCCGACGCATCGGCGTCGCGGCGATGGTCGAGCCGCACGCGCCGCACCTCGTGCGCGCGTCCGCCCGCCGAGAGCCAGACGACGTCGCCGTCGACCGCCGCGACGAGCGGGACGCTCCGATCCCCGATCCGCACGACGACCCGGTCGCCGATGGGATGGACGGATGCCGCGACCGCCGCGCCGTCGACGATCACCCCGTCGCCGACCAGCTCCACGATCCGCTCCTCGCCGCCGGACGCGAGCCGGTACCGTCGCGGTGCGGGCGAGCCCAGGCGCCAGCCGTCCGCGCGCCGCCACGGACCGCCGGCGCGCGGGACCGCGGCATCCATCAGCAGCGCCGCCTCGGTGAGCACGTCGGCGGGATCGTCCGAGGCGACGAGACCGTCGAGCTCCCGCCCGATGAGTCCCGTGTCGAGCTCACCGGCGACGACCGCCGGCACCTCGAGCAGCGCTCGCAGGAACGGCACGTTCGTCTCGAAGCCGAGCACGGCCGTCTCGCCGAGGGCAGCGACGAGCCGGCGCCGGGCCTCGTCGCGGGTCGCGCCCGTCGCGATGATCTTCGCGAGCATGGGGTCGTAGTCGACCGAGACGTCGAGCCCGTCGGCGAGGGCGCTGTCGACCCGGATGCCGGGGCCCACCGGGTGCACGACGCGCACCACGCGCCCGCCCGTCGGAAGGAAGCTGGCGGCCGGATCCTCGGCGTAGACCCGCGCCTCGATGCTGTGCCCGGTGAGCACCACGTCGTCCTGACCGAACCCGAGCGCCTCCCCCGCCGCGATCCGCAGCTGCGCCGCGACCAGGTCGATGCCGGTGACCTCCTCGGTGACCGGGTGCTCGACTTGCAGACGCGTGTTCATCTCCATGAAGAAGAACTCGTCGGGGTTGTCCGCGGCGACGATGAACTCCACGGTCCCCGCGCCGCGGTAGTCGACGCTCCGCGCCGTCTCGCACGCCGCCTGCCCGATGCGGGCACGGGTCGTCTCGTCGAGAAGCGGCGACGGCGCCTCCTCGATGACCTTCTGATGGCGGCGCTGCAGCGAGCACTCCCGCTCGCCGAGGTGCACCACGTTCCCGTGCGCGTCGGCGAGTACCTGCACCTCGATGTGCCGAGGGGTGTCGACGTAGCGCTCGAGGAACAGGGTGTCGTCTCCGAAGCTCGCGCCCGCCTCGCGTCGCGCAGCGGCGAGCGCCGCCGGGAGACCCCCGGCATCCGTCACCACGTGCATGCCCTTGCCGCCGCCGCCCGCGGACGGCTTGATGAGCAGCGGATAGCCCACCTCGGGGGCCGCCGCGATCAGCTCGTCATCGGTCATGCCGGCGCGTGCGACGCCCGGCACGGTAGGCACGCCGCGCGCCTCGACGGCGTGCTTCGCCGCGATCTTGTCGCCCATCGTGCGGATCGCGTCGGCGGAGGGTCCGATGAAGACGATGCCCGCCTCGTCGCACGCCGCGGCGAACGCGGTGTTCTCGGAGAGGAACCCGTACCCCGGGTGGATCGCCTCCACCCGGGTGGCGCGGGCCGCGGCGATCACCGCGTCGATGTTCAGGTAGCTCTGCGCGGCGGGCGCTGGCCCGAGCCGCACGGCCTCATCGGCGAGCGCGACGTGGCGGGCACCGGCATCCGCGTCGCTGTAGACGGCGACCGAGCGGATCCCGAGCTCCCGCAGGGTGCGGATGACGCGGCACGCGATCTCGCCGCGGTTGGCCACGAGGACGGTGGAGAACATGCGCATCACATCCGGAAGACGCCGTAGCCCGGCGCGTCGAAGGGGGCCCGCAGGCAGACGTCGAGGGCGAGACCGAGCGCGTCGCGGGTCTCGGCGGGGGCCAGGATGCCGTCGTCCCACAGGCGGGCCGTCGAGTAGTACGGGCTCCCCTGCTCCTCGTACTGCGCACGGATCGGCGCCTGGAACGCCGCCTCGTCCTCCGCCGACCACTCCCCGCCGCGCGCCTCGATCTGCTCGCGGCGGACGGTGGAGAGAACGGATGCCGCCTGCGGACCGCCCATGACCGACACCCGCGCGCCGGGCCAGAGCCATAGGAAACGCGGCGAGTAGGCGCGGCCGCACATCGAATAGGTGCCGGCGCCGAACGAGCCGCCGACGACGACGGTGAGCTTCGGGACCGACGCGCACGCGACGGCGTTGACCATCTTGGCGCCGTGCTTCGCGATGCCGGCCGACTCGTACTCGCGGCCGACCATGAAGCCCGCGATGTTCTGCAGGAACACGAGCGGGATGCCGCGCTGGTCGCACAGCTCGATGAAGTGCGCGCCCTTCAGGGCGGACTCGCCGAACAGCACGCCGTTGTTCGCGAGGATGCCGACGCGATGACCGTGCAGACGTGCGAAGCCGGTCACGAGGGTCTCGCCGTACTCGCGCTTGAACTCGTGCCAGCTGCCGCCGTCGATGAGGCGGTGGACGATCTCGCGGGCGTCGTACGGGCTGGTGAGTTCGACCGGCACGACGTCGACCAGGGTCGCCGGATCAGCGACCGGCGCCGTCACCGGCTCGGGCTGTTCGCGCAGCGGCGCGGGGGCGGGGAGGGTCGCGACGATGTCGCGGACGATCTGCAGCGCGTGCTCGTCGCTCTCGGCGAGGTGGTCGGTGACGCCGGAGACCTTCGTGTGCAGGTCGCCGCCGCCGAGATCCTCGGCCGAGACGACCTCGCCGGTCGCCGCCTTCACGAGCGGCGGTCCGCCGAGGAAGATCGTGCCCTGATTTCGGACGATGACCGTTTCGTCGCTCATCGCCGGAACGTAGGCCCCGCCGGCGGTCGACGACCCGAGGACGGCGGCGATCTGCGGGATGCCGGCCCGCGACATCCGTGCCTGGTTGTAGAAGATGCGCCCGAAGTGGTCGCGGTCGGGGAACACCTCGTCCTGCATGGGTAGGAACGCGCCGCCGGAGTCGACGAGGTAGACGCACGGCAGGCGGTTCTCGGCGGCGATCTCCTGCGCGCGGAGGTGCTTCTTGACCGTGATCGGGTAGTACGTGCCGCCCTTCACGGTCGCGTCGTTGGCGACGACCATCACGTGCCGGCCGTGGATCAGCCCGACACCCGCGACCACGCCGCCCGAGGGGCACTCGTCGTCGTACAGGTCGAGCCCCGCGAGCGCGCCCACCTCGAGGAAGGGGCTGCCGACGTCGAGGAGCGTGTCGATGCGGTCCCGCGCGAGGAGCTTGCCGCGGGCGGTGTGGCGCTCGCGCGCCCGTTCGGGTCCGCCGCGCGCGGCCTCGGCGCGATGGCGCTCGAGCTCGGCGATCAGGTCGGGATACGTCGTGGGGGCTGTCATCGTCGACGCCACCTCCGGAAGAGTGCGCGTTGAGTTATCGATTGATAACTCAGTCGAACGATAACACCGCCGCCCCCGCGCGGGAAGACCCGCTCGGTCAGCCTGTCATGACCGCCTCGAGCGCCTCGAGGTCGCTCTCGATGGCCGCGGCATCCTCGTCGAACTCCGCGTCAGTCACCCCGTCGCGGCGATAGAGCGTGAAGACGACCTCGCTCCCGCCGTCGTTGCGGAGGATGCGCAGGGGGTTGTGAACGACGGTGCCGTCGGGAAGCCGCACGTCGTGGTCGAGCACCCCCGCCTCGATCGGACCGACGAACGCCACCTCGATGTCACCGAGGGGCGAGTCCGCCAGCCACCTTCCCCCGTCGTTCCGGATGCCGCTGCTCAGCCCCGCCGCCCAGCGAGGCAGGTTCGCGGGGTCGCCGGCGAAGGCGATCACGTCCCGAGGGGGACGCGCGATCGAGCGGGAGAGGTGCCGAGCGGGCCAGGTCATGCCCGGAGGCTATCGCGCTCCGGCGACACCTGTCGTGGAAACCGCGAGGATGGAGGGATGGCGACATTCTCCGACCCGGTCCTCCAGGCGATGGCGATGCGGCGTTCGCTCGCGAAGGTCGGACCGGGGTCTCCCTCCGACGACGAGCTCCGCGAACTGCTCTCCGCCGTGACGCCGGTGGCCGACCACAAGGCGCTCCGCCCGTGGCGCCTCCTGACGCTCCGCGGCGACGACCGCGCGCGTCTGGGCGCTGCCCTCGACGCGGCAGCCGGTGTCGAGCGGGATCCGGGCGAGACCAATGCCAAGCCGTTCCGGGCCGACCTCCTGATCGCGGTCGTCGCGAGCCCGAAGAACCACCCCGCCGTTCCGGTATGGGAGCAGCATGCGACCGCGGCGGGCGCTGCGCATCTGCTCGAATTGGCCCTCTGGCGGGCCGGCTGGGGCGTCATGTGGCGCACCGGGCTCGTCGTGAACTCCCCCGAGGTGCGCGCCCTCCACGGTCTCGCCGACACCGAACTTCTCATGGGCTGGCTCTACGTCGGCAGCGTCGACGCAGACCTCCGCGCCCGGATCGACGAAGCGCCGAGGAAGGTGCTCGATCCCGAGCCCTTCCTCGGCGCTCTTCCTGCCGAGGATTCGTCCGTCTGAGGCTCAGCCTCGACGGAACTCCGACGTCATCGGGCAGTCGAACGGGTCACGAGCCGCGAGGCCCACCCGGTTGAGGTAGTCGATGACGATGGCGTACGAGCGGATGAGGCTGGTCTCCGTGTAGGGGACGTTCAGCGTCGCGCAGTGCTCCCGGACGATCTCGCGCGCCTTCGAGAGGTGCGGTCGGGGCATGTTCGGGAAGAGGTGGTGCTCCACCTGGTAGTTGAGGCCGCCCATGAGCCAGGTCGCCCACCATCCGCCGCGGATATTGCGCGAGGTGCGGACCTGCTTGCTGAAGAAGTCGAGCTTCGCGTCGGGGGCGATGACCGGCATCCCCTTGTGGTTCGGCGCGAACGACGCACCCATGTAGAGGCCGAAGACGGCGAACTGCACACCCATGAACGCGAATGCCATGCCGAGGGGCAGGAGCAGGAAGACGGGCACGATCACGACGGCGAGACGGACGATGATCATCGCGATCTCGAGCCAGCGCGCCTTGACGTCCTTCTCGGTGACCAGGTACTTCAGGCCGAGGAAGTGGAGGTTCACGCCCTCGAGGGTGAGGAGCGGGAAGAACAGCCAGCCCTGACGCTTGGTGATCGCGCGACGCAGGCCCCGGGCCGAAGCCGCATCGGTCTCGATGAACGAGATCGTGTCGATTTCGATGTCGGGGTCCTTGCCGACGCGGTTCGGGTTCGCGTGGTGGCGCGTGTGCTTGCCGGTCCACCAGGCGTAGCTGATGCCGACGATGCCGGCGGCGAGGATGCGCGCAAGACGGTCGTTCGCGGGACCCGAGCTGAGCACCTGACGGTGCGCGGCTTCGTGGGCGAGGAAGGCGACCTGCGTGAAGATCAGGCCGAGGGCGCCGGCGATGAGCAGCTGGAACCAGCTGTCGCCGAGCAAGATGAACCCGGTCACCGCACCGCCGAAGGCGAGCGTGAGCGCGATGCCGACCATCAGGTAGAAGATCGGCGCGCGCTGCAGCAGCCCGGTCTCTCGCACGATGCGCGAGACGTCGGTGAACGCCTTCGCCATCGGGGGGAACTGATCTGTTCCGGCATACGTCTGACGGACGGGACCGAGACGCGACTCGGCGACGGATGAAGCGATGGGGGCACCTACTCGGGATCGGGAATCCGCTGCGGCGGAAGGGTGAGTCACCAACGGATGTCGATCACTGAGGGCCAGGCTACGGGGAAGCACATCGCCGCCGCGGCATGCATCGTCGATACCCACGGGACTGCCAGGGGGCGCCCAGGGTCGGTGCTAGCTTTCGCCGGCCCGTCCGCGTCAGCCGACGCGCTGCTCCTCGATCGGCGACGAGGTCGACCGACCGTTCACATCGAGGTAGAGATGGCGCTCGGTGACCGACACGGTGACGGTGTTGCGTCGCTCGAGAGCGGATGCCGCATCCTCCAGGAAGTCGCGATCGAAGCTGTAGACGGGGATATCGGCCGCGCGGTGGATGGTCTTTCCCGCCCACGCCTGCGCCAGCCGGTTCGGCTCCCGCTGGGTATACACGGCCACCCGCTCGGCGGCCTTGCTGCCGGCGTGGAGACGCGCGGCATCCGGAGCGCCGACCTCGATCCACGCGATCAGCCGCCCCGTCGCGTCGCGAACGTGGACCGCAGGCTCGTCGGTGGCGGAGATGCCCTCGCTGAAGGCGATCCCCTCCTCGTACTCGAGGGCGTACGCGAGTACTCGGAGGAGCACATTCGTCGCCGTCTCCGAAGGGTGCCGGGCAAGGCGGAGCGACAGTTCGTCGTACACGCCGCGATCGACGTCGGCGAGGTGCACGGTGAACGAGTGCATCGTGGATCCGATGGCCATCCGTTGAGCCTAAGCGGGGACGCCATCACGCGGACACACGGGTGATAATGGGGGCATCCCATCCGGCATCCATTTCAGGGGAGATCTGCTCATGCCGTTCCACAGCAAGGAGATGCTCGAGCAGTGGCTCGAGGAGTTCGCCGGACTGGGGTACTCCATCAGCGAGCGGGTGAAGGTCATCCCGCAGGACGGCGGGGACGGACTCGACACCGGTCTCATCGCCCTCAACCTGCTCGACTCGATGACCCTGACCTATATCCAGCCCGAACCCCTGGGCTCGATCCACTGGGGCATCACGTTCGAAGCACGCGAGAGCGATCTGAAGATGAACGCCGGTCGCACGCTGGAGCTCTCAGGCGAGCTCGCGATGGTGTCCGTGCTCTGCACCTTCCTGCAGACGAAGTCCCTTGCCGAGGTCGAAGCCGAGGTCGGGTCAGTATCCCCTGAGACGCTCGGCCTCTGATGGACGACGCCCTCGACGACGAGCTTCGCGCGCTGCAAGCGAGGGCATACGGTCCGGGCGAGGGCCTCGATGATCCCGCCGCGCGCCGCCGCCTGGACGAACTCGAAGCGCGGGCGCGCACCGAGCGAGGACGCCCGGGGGTCATCGCCGCCGTGCCCGGGACCCAGCCGAAGCCGGCAGAAGGTCCTGCCTCGCCGCCGATGCCGCCCCCGCCCGCACCCACGCTGCCCGCGACCGTCGCCGCCGACCTGCGCGCCACGCGCGCCGACGGGGAGCCTCAGATGCGTCGGCGTCGCGTGTTGGCGGGGCTGGTGTGGGCAGGGTCGCTTGCCATGGTCGCGACCCTCGCGGTCGGCGTCACCGCGGCGGTGAGCACCCGCTCGACAGCGGCCGAAGCGACGAGTCCCTCCGGCATCGAGACCACCCACGTCACCACCCTCGCCGTCGATCGTGACCGCGCATGGCCCGAGGTTCTCAGCGCCCCTCCCGAGGACGCCCAGATCTTCGCCGCGCTCGCAGGCGTGACTCCGATCGTCGCCCACTACGACACGGGCGACAACGGGAGGGCCCGCTGCCTGCAGATCCTCCCCGATGAGGCGTGGAGCGCGTCTCCGGAGGACGGCTGGTCCGGTGCCTGGTACACGAGCTGCGCAGCAGAGCCCTTCGCCCCGGCCTCGAGCTTGATCGTGTCGACGTCGACGCCGACCGCGCTCCGCGAGAGGTTCCCCATCGGCACGCGCCTTCAGTTCGTCCTCGGCGACGGTGTCGTCGAGGTCTACTCCGCAGAGGCACCCGCGGGCGAAGCCGCCGACTGATCGAGGGCAGCGGGCGTCAGGCGCGGCATCCAGCAGCGAACCTGCGCGCGGTACCGTCGGAACTCCGCACCGAAGCGGTCCTCGAGGTCCCGCTCCTCGTGCGGACGAATCGCCGTGTCCCAGACCACCGATCCGCAGACGGCATAGACCACGACGAGCCACGACGACAGCATCAGACCGACCGCGACCCCCTGCGAGATCCCGGCGAGAGCCATCGGGTTGCGGACGAAGCGGTACGGACCGCGAATCACCAGCCGCCGTGCCGTCGCGATCGGGAGCGGCGTACCGTCCCCCGCCGTCGACATGACCGCCGCCGACCAGAGGCCCACCACGCTCGCAGCGGCGAAGAGCACGGCGCCCGCGATCCGCGCGCCCGCGGGCGCCGGCACATGCAGCATCCACCTCGTCTCGAACCAGACGATGACGGCGGGGACGATGCCGAGCGCCACACCCCAGAACACGACGATCTGCAACGCCGTCGCACCGACGTGGCGCCGAACGGGCTGCCCCGCTGCGGCAGGACGGATGCGGAACGGCCCGACCATCAACCAGTGAGTCGGGACGGATCCGCGCAGCATCACGATTCCCGCGAGAACGGATGCCGCCGACGCCGCCGCCATGAGCACGGCACCCCAGCCCGCTTCCGAGGTGACCGCGGCGAACAGCGCAAGCATCACGGTGACGAGGAGCGTCCAGATCGTGACGACGAACACCGCGAACCGACGACCGGTCGCGGCGATCGCCGAGGCCACGACGAACAGCGGGATGTCGAGGATCGCCATGGCGACCGGGTCGAGCGTTCCGAGCGTCGCCTCACGGACGACGGGGACAGTGAAGACGGCGAACCACCAGAGTGCGCCGGCAACGGCTTGGAGCGCGAAGTACGCGCGCGCCACCGCCGGGGTCAGGCGGCCTGGTAGGTCAGGCAGTCGGCCGACTCCGCGCCGGGGCCGACGCGGACAGCGGACGCCGTGCACTCCAGCGACGAGTTGAAGACGCACTCCGAGCGCTGACAGGCGCCGACGTGGCTGACGACCTTGTCAAGGCCGCCCTTCGAGCCGAGGGGAATGAACGTTGCGCACTCCGCATCACCGGGCGTGCCGCCGATGGTGACCGCGGCCGCGTGGCAGTGCGAGTGGTCGTTGTAAGAGCAGCCGAGGGCGCTGCACTCGGACACGCGGGGCAGATCGTCGAGAGTCATGCTCATGGAGGGCTCCTTCAGTGGTCGTAGCCCGAGGGTAAGCCCGCACCCCCCGTGATTGGACAGCCTTAGTTGGAACATTTCCCCCAGGTCAGTCCTCGAAACCTGGTTAGGTGAGCCTTTCCTGAGCGCGGGCCGGAGCGGCTCCGCGAGTCGTGTGCGGTATCACATGTGTGACGTCTCTTCCACCCCAACGGACCGCGTGTCCCCGCAGAGTGGTAGATTCCGACCATCCCGACGCGGGTGGATGGCCACACGAACCCGAACCTCGTGTGGCTCGCGTGGATAGAGGACGCTGATCGACGATGACTGACTGAGGGGGATCGATGACGCGTGCAGCGCATCTCATCGGCACGTCTCCCAGCCTCCTTCTCTGGCCGCAGCTCGCGTTCACTCACGTCGAGGAGGCGATTCAGGACGAGAACGTCCCGCTGCGACTCGTCCTCGTCGGCCCCGCGGGATCCGAGAAGTCGCCCTTGCTTGCAGAGATCGCCCGTCGTGCACCCGCCATCCAGCAGCAGACCACTTTCGTGGACGACGGCCATCTCCTCTCGGACGCGGAGATCCGGGCCCTCGACGCGCACTTGGACGACCCGACGGCCGGGCTGGTCCTCGCCTGCAGGCCGGGCCCATGGAACCCCCTCCTCGCCGGCCTCATCCGGCGCATCGAGCAGTCACGCCCGCCGCTTGCTCTCGGGCAAGTCGACGCCGACGACATCGCGCGCGCACTGCAACGAGCTGGACGCTCGATCGACCCCGGGTGCGTCGCGGGGATCGTGGAGATCACCGCATCGGTGACGTGGCTGGTGAAAGAGGTCATCGCCGCTCACGGCGAGGGATTCTGTCGCGACCCCTCGCACGAGCGGGCGATCCGAGCCGTGGGCGAGGTGATCGCCCTCCGTCTCGACACACTCGACCCGAACACATCGGCGGCCATCCGCCGGGCTAGCCTCGCCGGAGACGACCTCCCCGCATCCGTGGCTGCCGGGGCCGATGACCTGGCGACCGGACACGCCGAGGGACTGATGCTGCGCGGCGGACACACGATCCCCATCGTCGCGCACACCGTTCGACGCACGACGCCGGTCCTCGAGATGATCGACCTGCTCGACAGCACGCCGCGGGTCCCCCTCGACGCAGAGGTCGTCTCCGCTCTCGGACGCCATCACGACCCCCGCCTCGCCCGCGCACTGCAGACGCACGCAGATGAGGCCGTCTCCTACGACAACGAACGTGCGATGGAGCTGTACGACGCGGCGCTCGCGGCCGGTGGCGACCCGACGACGATCGCGATCCGCAAAGCCCGGCTGGCCTGGGCCCGCGGCGACATCGACGAAGCCGCATCCCTCGTCGACGCCGTCGCCGCAGACGCCCAGGGCGACGAGCGCGACGAGGCGGTTCGCATCCTCGGGTCAGCCTGGAGCGCGCGCGGATTCCTGCGGGCGAGCTCTGCGGCTTACCGCGCACATCACGGCGAAGACATCGTGCTGCGCGCCCACGCCGCCATCGCGGCGTTCGGAACGGGCGACGCCACCTCCCTTCGCGATCTTCTCCGCTCGCCCGACATCGACACGGGCGGCCTCCCCACGACGGTCCGCGTGGCCCACACCACCATGCTGCGCGGTCTTGCGTCTTCTCTCGCGTCACCCGTGCGCGGCGCGTTCGACGACCTCATCCGCGCGAGCGAGATGTACGGGGACTCCGGCGAGGCCGGTCCTATTCCTGAGCTCCCCGCGGTGATCGCCGCCATCACCGCACTCAACCTGGGCGAGATCGACACGGCGGCCAACGTCGTGAGCGACGCCCTGATGGAGGAGCACAGCGGACCGTGGGCGCGGTCCCGTCTCCTGCTGTGGTCCGCGTGGATCGCGGTGCACCGGCAGAACCCCGAGGAGGCGGCAGCGCGACTGGCGGACGTAGACGCATCCCCCCTGCCACTGAGTGGACGCGAGGTGTTGATCCGCGACGCGGTGATGCTCGCCCACGTCCGACGTTACGGAACGCACGAAGAACTGCAGGCCGTGTGGGAGCGAGTGCGCGACGACCTACGCCACGTAGAACCGGATCTCTACCTCCTGCATCCCCTGCGCGATTTCATCGAGACGTCCGCCCTGTTCGACGATGCCGAGCGGGTGGATCCCGCCATCGACGCGTTGCGGGGCATCCTGCACGGTCTGGGCGACCCTCCCCTCTGGAGGGTTCCGTTGCTGTGGTCGAAGTATCAGCGCGCGCTCACCTCCGGCGATGCCCACGCGCTGCCGCACGCGAGCCGTGCCTTGACCGGCGCGGCCCGTGATTCACGAGTCGCGGCGGTGATGGCCGCCGCGACGGCGGAGTGGTCGCGCGCACGAGTGGACGACAGCGATATCGACCGCGTGGAGCGGGCGGCCGCTCGCCTCGGATCGTTGGGGTACTCGTGGGAGGGTGCTCGCCTGGCCGTCGCTCTCTCGGAACGCGCTCGAGATCGTCGCGCCAGCTCGAGACTCGCCGCGTTCGCGCGACAGCTCCACCCGAACGTCACGCCTGCGACAGTCGCGGACGGCACATCCCCTCTGGGCGAGGGCGGCGTGTTGAGTGCGCGCGAGAGGGAGGTGGCCGGCCTCGTGCTGAGCGGGATGACCTACGCCGAGATCGGCGAGGCCATCTTCATCTCGCCGCGAACCGCAGAACATCACATCGCACGCATCCGCCGTCGGCTCGGGGCAACATCACGCACCGATCTGATCGCGAAGCTGCAGGCGATCGTGGGACCGGACGAGACGGGAACGCTCGGGCACTGAGCGTCGCGAAGGCGCTACACCTCGGTGATACGTCGTCCTCAGAAGAAGAAAGAGAGCGGACCCTCTCTGGGCCCGATCAGTGGGGACTGCGGCGAGAGAGGGTCCGCGTAACCATCCGGATGCACCGCAGACGCGCAGAGTTTGGGGACAGTGCGCGTCGACACCGCTTGGGGAACGGCGGGGGAATCCTTGGGGGATGGCGCTCTCATGCTAACGGAAAGGCCTTCCCCACAACAGGGATGACGGCCGATCTTCACATAGCCGCCTCAAATATCCGTCATTACGAGGCTCGGCAGGCGATCGCGCCCGACCGCACGTCGACGGATTCGAGCAGCGGAGTGTGGAGAAGAGACGGCGATCGGTTCCCCGACTCGACGTTCGGGCCGGCGACGAAGCGGAAGGCCACCGAGTGCGATTCGCCTGGCGGCAGGTCCACACGGTGAGTGACCGAGGGGCGGTCGCCGACTCGAGCATTCGCCGCCGCCACCGGCTGCCCGTCGATCTCGACGCCCCCCACGAACCACCCCGGAGGCGCGACCACCGTCACCACGGGAGCGATGTGGCCGGCGGGAATGCCGTAGGCGCCCCCGCCGGTGACACTGATCGGCAAGGTCCGACCCTCGGCTCGCGTGAGAGCGCTGCCGAGATCGACCTCGACCTCTACCTCGCGGAGCTCGTCAGCCCGGCACACGCCCGACCGGATCCCCAGTCCGACCGAGAGGTACGGGGTCAGCTTCCCGCCGGTCGCGTCATTGAAGTACGCCGCGAAGGCGTCCGGGCCGGCTGCGTCCTGGCGAGCGAGAGGACCTGCGAACGGGGTCCGCGCCAACACCGACTGCTCGTCGGGATCACGGCTCCACACGGAGATGCGTCCCTCGTCGACGGCGCCCGCGAGGGCGGGGATCATCGCGACGGGCCGCGCCCGCTCGGTGACCGCGGTGAAGACCGCGGCGGCGGCATCCGCGAACCAGCGCCCCTGCGCATCCTGATCGAGCGTGCGATAGGGCTCGACCAGCAGACGGTCGACGACGTTCTTCTGGTCGAGCGCCCCCGCCGACGTCTCGACGGGTCCGATCACACCGAGGACTGCCGCGAGGACGATGGGGTCCACTGAGACGACGGCGTCAGGCGCCGACATCCCGCTCCGGGTCCACCATGCTGAGGCGAGCTGCGCGGTCACGGTGAAGTCGGCGGTCATCGACGTGTTCTGCACGTACCGCCCGATGCCGTCGCCGAGGGCGCGGGTCTCCCCCTCCGGCACCGGAACGAGCGGCTCGGCGGCGGACGTGAACTGAGACGAATCGCGTTGAGCCACGAGCGAGACACGACCGTCGCGGGCGTCGAGCTCGAGGAAGGTTCCCGTGATGCCGCCCCCGGTTCGGAGTTCGGCGGGGTTCTGGAGCATGACCAGGATGCGGCGGTCGCCGTCTGCCCCCAGGAACGCGGGCAGGACGCCGGCCAACTGGTCCGCACCCTCGGTGAGGGGCTTCAGTCGGTCGATCGCGTCGACGATCTTGGCGACACCGTCCGACAGTTGCGGGATGAGGGCGGAGCGGTCGATCCCCGCAAGATCGTCGGCGATGTCGTCGCGCGTGGCCGCCACGCGCTCCAGGTCGGGTGCCGCCTCGCGAAGAACGCCGATCGCCGCGGGAGCGTCAGCGTCGGCGAGTTTCCGGGCGGTGGCGAGCAGAGGCGGCGCAACGTTCTCGCCCACGCGTTCCATCGCCACCGCCGCCCGACGCGCTGCGGACAGATTCGCACCGATGCCGGGAACCGCCTCCGCCGCCCCCCACACCGGATCATCCGTCGGGATCGCCGGTCCGATCTCGGCAGAGAGCAGCGACGCGGCCTTCTCCGCACCGGTGATGTCCCCCGCAGCGACATCCTTCACCGCAGCCTCGGCGTGGACGCCGGCCGCTTCGATCGCATGCTGCAGATCGATCGCCGTCCGCCCCACGTGGACCACAGCCGCCGCACTACCGACCAGGAGCACAGCTCCGGCGAACAGGATCAGTCGTCCGCGCGCCCTCACGACTCGACACGCCGACGGCGGCGCGCGACCAGGAGCACACCTGCGACGACGGCCGCAGTGCCACCCACGGCGGCGACCACCGGCATCTGCCCGCCCGTCATCGCCAGCCCGCCGGGCGTCTGACTGGACGCGACGCCCGCGGGCGTGGCGCACTCATCGGAGTAGCCCGGATAGGCGAGCGGCACATCGAGACGCTCGTCTCCGACGCGGAGCTGCGCGGTGATGTCATCCGTCGTCCATGCGGCGGCGTCGTCACGAGGCTGCCACTCGTCGCCAGAGCGAACCCACCCCGGAAGGGCGGTGACGGTTCCCGCACTGTCGACGGTCACGCCCGGCCAGAGGACGGACCCCTCACCGGTACCGTCGCTCGCGGTCGCGAGCGGAACGACCAGTTGCTTCCCGTCGCCCGAGAAGACGAGTTCCGCCCGAGCGTCTGCCCGGCGCGCTTCGGCCGCAGACCCCCCGCCCACCCGGACGATCGAATAATCGATGGTCGGAGCCTGGCCGATGCACAGCGACTGCGCCGTCGACCCGTCGATTCCCGAGCCGGTCGGCGGCTTCGGTACGTACGATCCGTCGGCGGCGAACGCCGACGTAGATCCCGCCCCCGCGATGACTGCGACCACGATCGTGGCACGCCAAATAATCCCCCACATGTCAGCCTCCCCAAACGGCCGTCGAGTCGGCGCGATCGGATGAACCCGCGCTCGAACTACGCCGCAACGCTACCCGCGATCGCCTCGACCGTCCTCCCGTATTCCGATCAGGATCCCCTAACCAACCCCGCAACGTGTCCCCCATTTGGGGGACAGGAGATTAGGTTTGTCCCCCTATTGGTGGACATCGCGCGGGCGAGTAACGTTCGGGTATCGCCGCTGTGAAGGCTTTGGGGAGCTGACACGGCACACGGCGGCAGCAGAAGAATTGGGGGCGCGCTTGGGGGCCGCATCCATGTCTGCCCGGGCTCTTCGTACGTCTTCGTTCCCGGAACGACCTCGTACGAAGAGCCCAAACTCCACGCGTCGAAGGGGACTGTGCGCGTGGTGAGCCACCTGGCGGCTGGGGGAGGAACGAAGGAACGCCGAGGGGTCGGCGCGCCGGGTGGCATCGGGGGGATGGATGCCGGGAACGGGGGGACCGCGGATCGGATCCGCACACTGGGGGGCAGGTTGGGGCCTGCGACAACATCTGGGGGACAGGACGTTCATGGGGAACGAACGAATGACGCGTGCGCATGGTCGTGGTGCGGTTCGGGCGAGGGGAGCCCGCTGATGGCCACGCGTGCAATGGCGCCGACTGCGACCATTTCCGCGCCGTCGTCGGCCGGCCCTCCCACGATCCGCATCGCGGGAACAAAGGTCCATCTCACCGACGCGCGGGGCGCGTGCGACGCGATCGCGGACACCGTCCACGACCACAGCCGCGCGCCACTGGCCGTCACCTCGGTGAACCTCGATCACGTGCATCATGCGGCGAGCCATGTCGTCGGCGCGGGCCACGGCATCCGGCATCTCAATCTGATCGACGGCGCGCCGATCGCCTCGCAGGTCCGACGGTTGACAGGGGCCGATTGGCCGCGCCTGTCGGGCAACGATCTGATCGGCGACATCCTGCGACGCGCGAACAGCGAACGCTGGCGCGTCGCGGTCGTGGGCGGCTCACCGGCGACGCGAGAGTCCCTCCACCGCAGAGTCGTCGCGCAGTGGCCGGGTGTCTCGCTGATCGGTCACTGGACGCCGAACCGTGCCGAGGTCGCGTCGTCTGCCGCGTCTGCCGCGATTGCGGAGAAGATCAGTCACACGGATGCGGACCTCGTGATCGTCTGCATGGGGAAACCCCTGCAAGAGGACTGGATCGACGCCTACGGCGAAGCGACGGGCGCGCGCGTCCTGCTCGCGTTCGACGCGGTGGTCGACTTCCTGGCAGGTCGAGTCTCGCGCGCACCACGATGGGTGGCGCGCACGCGATTCGTGAAGATGTGGCGGCTCATGCTGGAGCCCCGGAGATTGGCGAAGCGGTACCTCGTCGAGGGACCCCCGGCCTATCTGGCCGTCCGCCGATCTTCGGGTCATCAAGAAGCATGAACCGTCACCCGCACGCGGGCACGGCCGGACCTCCCCCCGTCCGTCCGTGCCCGCCTGGTGGATCGGTCCGGCGCCGTCTGCGCGTCGGGCCCCGCCCCACCACGTCGATCTAGCGGGAACGCACCGGCTCGCCGACGGCGTCGGGGCGGCTCACGCCGCGACGCCCGCCGCGGGACGCGACTGCGAAAGCGGATACGGGGCGCCGAATGCGGCCAGGCTGCCCGCAGCGGCATCCAGGATCGACAACACCCGCAGTCCGGAGGTGCCACTCGTGCGGGAAGCCCGGTTCTCGCTGATGGCACCAGCGAACTCGGCCACGACTCCGGCGAGCGCTTGCCGGTCCTCGAGCGCGGGAGCTCGAGTGTCGCCGAGGCGGGAGGAGATGTTGGTCGCGCGCCGGTCCTGCGCAGTCGCCCGTGAGATGGACGAGACGTCCACGCCGCGGTCGTAGAGACTGAGCCGCTGCTGCGGGTTGAGATCGTCCCACACCAGCGTCTGACGCGTGCCGCCGATGACCATGCGGCGAGTCCGGGTGGGGCTCAGCCAGTTGACGGTGACATGAGCCATCGCACCGCCGTGAAGCGGCATGGTCAGGTGGCCGATGCAGGACTTACCCGTGTTCAACGGGTCCGACCCGTGCGCTGAGACGGATGCCGCCTGAAGCCCACCGGGCAGGATGAAGTCCATGATCGACAGGTCGTGGGGAGCGAGGTCCCAGAAGACGTCGACATCGGGCTGGACGAGACCGAAATTGATGCGGACACTGTCGATGAAGAGGATGTCGCCGAGTTCGCCCGCCGCGATCAGTTCGCGCACCTTGAGCACGGCCGGCGTGTAGCAGTGGGTGTGGTCAGCCATGAGAACGAGGCCGCGTTCGGATGCTCGTCGCACCATCTCGCTGCCGTGCTCCTGAGTGTCAGCGAGCGGCTTCTCGACGAGGACATGCTTTCCAGCGTCGATCGCGGCCATCGTGATCGAGTGGTGCGTCCGTGCGGGGGTCGCGATCGCTATCGCATCGATGAGCGGATCGGCCAGCACGGAATCGAGGTCCGCCGTCACCGGAGCCCCGCCCACCGCGTCGGCGACGCGCCTCGCACGATCGATGTCGAGGTCGCAGATGGCGGACAGATTCCATTCGCGGCTCGCGCGCAGGCTGCGCGCGAGATTGGGGCCCCAATACCCCGCGCCGATCACTGCGACGTTCAGTCGTCTCTTCACTGCTTTCCCCAGATTCCCCATGTACGTCATGCTCCGAAGAGCACCCCCAGACGCCGCGACGATCGTCGCCCATTCCGTGTCGGGCGGCGTCGGGCGTTCGGGCACCCTTCGCGCGCGTGAGGATACGCAGACGCGCCACTCGGCACGAGACCGCGCACATCCACGCGTGATTCGGAGCCGAGCCCGGATCGGATGGGCGCGAAGATTCGCCCTCTGCCCGTCGCGCGTGCGACGACTGTCCCCACTGTCCCCATGCTCTTCCCCAGTCGCACGCATCCCGAGCAAGAGATGCGGGCCATAGACCGGTTCCGTCGACGATCCCACTCGTCGCCGTTGTGCATGCCTCCCCAGGCAGGCACGGCCGGTGTCTTCCTCGGCTATGGAACCAGACCTGGGGCGCGGGCACAACACCACAGCTCATACGGATGCCGGAGCCGCAGTCGGCTCGGGCGTCCGACGAGCCGCCGCCTCAGCCCCAACCGCCGAGGTAGGCGGCGACGTCGGGCTCGCCGCCGAGGGCACTCACCCCGTCGACGCGCTCCGCGACGCGCGGGAACAGGTCGTCGCGCCCGCACCGTTCCTCCCGGGACGCCGCCCGCAGAGAACGGATGCGGAGAAGAGGCGTCGCGTCGTCGTCGATGATCGAGAAGAGTCCGAGTCCGTCACGGGCGACGCGCTCGACGATGTCGCGGAGCCCCCCGTCGACGCGGGTCGGGCGCACGACCTCGATGCGGAACGGGTAGCGGCATCCGAGGAGTATGCGTTGTTCTGGTCGCTGTCGTTCGCGCTGACGCCCGAGACGTGGCGGCGGATCGGCGGTTTCGACGAGGCGTACGAGGGGTACGGCGGCGAGGACACGGACTTCGCCTTCCGCATGCGCGCCCAGGGAGTCCCCCTGGTGTGGACCGGCGGCGCCCATGCGTACCACCAGTACCACCAGACCTCGTCGCCGCCGTGGCAGCACCTCGACGACATCCTCCGCAACGGCGCTCTCTTCCATGAGCGCTGGGGTGAGTGGCCGATGACCGGGTGGTTGGATGCCTTCGAGCGCGGCGGCGGCGTGATCCGGTATGCCGACGGGTGGCGCCGTGCTCCGGCGGAGGGTGGCGTCTAGACCTCGCGGCTCACCGCCACGCGGACCAGACGCCCTGCACGCGATCGAATTCCTTTCCCGGGCCGCCCTTGCGTGGGGCGGCGTCCGACGGTGTGCGAACGGCGAAGACGGTGCGGCGGACCCAGCGCCGGACAGAAGCCAGGAAGGTCGGTGACGGGGTCATCGTGGTCGCCCCCCTCACGCCGCTGCGCGGGAGCACTCGATGCACGTCGCCGCGTGGGGTACGGCCTCGAGGCGTGCCGGGGCGATCCAGCCACTGCACTGCGAGCAGTGTCCGTAGGTTCCTGCGTCGATGCGGTTGAGCGCGCGGGTGATCTCCTCCACTGCGCGGCGGTTGGCGGCGAGCGTCTGGTAGGCCATCGGGTCGATCGACGGCAGCGCTCGCGGCGTCAGCTCTTCGATGATGGCGAGTCGCTCGGTCAGGCTCTCCTCCAAGAGGGCGCGGAAGGGTCCTGTATCGATAACGACGGGTGAATCGGTGGTCATGTCACTCTCCTTGCAAAAAAGAAACGCGCCGCAGATGCGACGCGTTGGCTTCGAAGATGGGACGACTCACGTGAGTGAGGTCCCCCATCGAATGCCATGGCGCGTCGAGATCCGCTTCGCAGCCCCCGGCGGCGAAAGGGTGACGCGGAACTCCCCAACGAGGCTCCGACGAACGCCGCGCCGCCCCCGAGGGGCAGCGCGCAGGGCGCCGAGTCGCTGGTCGATTGCCATGGCCTCACCATAGCCGCGAAAAGAAAAAGGGCAAATCAGAGGAAAAAAAGTAGAGCTTGCCGATTCCTGTAAAGCGGCTATGGTGTGAGGTTCACGAGGGAGGGGCTGTGCACAGTTTCGAGGGGCAGGCGGTTGTGACTGCGGAGGTGGTCGGCGACCGCATCCCTGCGCTCGCATCGCTGCCATCGTGCGATCGCAGCGCCGGAGCCAGGGTGCTGGTCGTCGGCGTGGACGGTCGCGACGTCGCCACCGCTCGCGGCGTGAAGGAGATCCTGCACCAGGCTGAGACGCACGTTGCGCGTCACCATCGCAACCAGCGCCATATCGTCATCGTCGTGCAGGTCGCCCATGACCTCGACGACCACGCGCAGCGCAGTGCGCACCGATGGGCGGGCGGCATCCACACCGCACGGCAGCGAGCACGCGGTGCCGAGGTGTCGGTGGTCCTCCTCCTCATCGACCCGGCAACTCCCCCGACCACCGTGCAGCAGCGGATCGACGAGCTGAAGTCCAGGCCCGTCGGGGTGAACTGCGCCGTCGTCCTCACCGGCGAGGAGATCCGCCACGAGCCCATCGCGGTCGTCTCGGCACGCGACTACATCTGAGCGGATGTCGCCGCTACAGCGCGCGGGAGAAATCCGGCTCCTTCACCGCCTCGGCGCGTAGGTCTCGGCGACGATGCCCGAGTCGAAGGCGAGGCGGTCGACGAGCTCCAGGTCGAGCGGTTCCGGCAAGCCGTCGAACAGCCTCGGACCGTGTCCGACAACGCGCGGATGGATGACGAAGGTGTATTCGTCGATCAGCCCCCACCCGGCCAGCGTCGTCGCGAGTGCGACCCCGCCGGTGTAGAGCCCCTCCCCCGGCATCGCCTTCAGCCGCTCGACTTCGGTGCGCAGATCGCCCGAGACGAGCTCCGCGTTCCAGTCGACCGAACCGAGCGTCGACGACACCACGTACTTCTTTGCCGCATCGATCGTCCGGGCGAACGGCTGCGTCCACTCCGGCATCGCATCGGATGCCGGGGGTCGCCAGGCATCCTCCATCATGCGGTAGACGGTGCGACCGAGCAGGAGCGCGTCGGCGCGGGCGATCTGCTGCGCGGCGTGCTCGTGAGTCTGCGCGTCGGGGATGCCGGCGCGGTGGTCGACGCATCCGTCGAGCGTGACGTTGATCGAGTAGCGGAGGGGTCGCATAGCGCGACACTACGCCGGGGTCACGGACGCCGACAGTGTCAGAACGACTCCTCGAACCAGGGGTCGTCCTCCTCGTACGGGTACTCGCTCACCGACGCCGGCGGGTGGACCAGACGGTCGTTCCGGCTGAGGAGATCCATGAGCGCAGACTCGTCCTCCAAGCCGTCCGCGTCGCCGGGGTGCGGCACCGTGAAGAGCTGACTGCTGGGACCGATGAGCATCGACGAGATCGCCGGGCCCTCAGGAGTGAGGATGGGGACTGCGACGAGGTCGGCCCCCTCGTGCTCTGCGAGCGTCTTCGCGTACCGCATCACCGCGTCGGCGATCGCGTCGGTCGTGACGACGTATCCGTCGCCGTAATGGAGCTCGAGCATCGATCGATGGTGCATCCCCGCTGGCCCAGACAGATGGGGGTCGCGCACCCGGCATCCGTCTCTTACACTTCGGCTTCTGCGGGGCGCGCCATCGGGACGTGCGGGATCCGGTCTTCGATGTACGACGGTCCTGCGGAGACGAAGCCGAAGCGGCCGTACCAGTCGGCGAGGTGCTCCTGCGCATCGAGGACGAACGGTCGCGACGCGTCCCGCGCGGCGGCGTCGTGGATCGCCCGCCGCATGAGGTCCGCGCCGACACCCCGGCCTCGGGCTGCCGCGCTCGTGACGACCCGACCGATCCGCCATTCCTCGCCCTCGTCGAGCAGGCGCAACGTCCCGAGGACCTCGCCATCCTCCTCCGCCCACGCGATCAACGCGCCGGGCTCGATGTCGCGCCCGTCGAGCTCGGGGTACGCGGCCTCCTGCTCGACGACGAACACGCTCACGCGCAGCCACAGGATGCGGTAGAGGGTCGTCGCCGGGATCTCAGCGAGCGGGGACAGATGGATGCCGATGGTCACCGGTCCACGCTACGCGGCCTCAGGACGGCGACCGATGCGGGAAGGACACGATCGCCCTACCTTCCCGGGGAATCGTCGTCCACCCCTTCCTAGATCCGGTGTCGGCGGGTCATGGTGATCGTGTGCGATTCGACGAGGACCTCAGCGCCTGGGTGGCGCAGCAACGCTGGTATGCGGGCAAGAGTCACGATCCACGGTTCCGCGTGCTCGATGCGCGACCGGCACCCGGTGGCGCGACCACCTACCTGCTAATGGACGACGCCGGTGCTCTGCCGACGCTGTACAACGTGCCCCTCACCGAGGTGAGCGAGCCGCCTGCCGAGGAGGTCGTCACCACGACCGACGACGGGCGTTCCCTCACGGATGCGACCCGGCATCCCGCCTTCACCATCGGACTCCTCGCGGAGATGGGTGTCGATACGAGCCGAGTGACGGGTTCGCGGGTGCTCACCGGCGAGCAGTCGAACACGTCCATCGTCTACGACGTCGACGGGTCGCCCGCGATCATCCTCAAGCTGTTCCGCACGCTGCACCACGGCGAGAACCCCGACGTCACGGTGCAGCGCGTGCTGAGCGACGCCGGCTCGCCCTACGTGCCCCAGTTCTACGGCAGCGCGGATGCCGAGTGGCCCGATGTCGGCCGCGAATCGGGCACGGCGCGGGGCACGCTCGGCTTCGCGCAGGAGTTCCTCCCCGGCGTCCGCGACGGATGGGCGATCGCGCTCGACGCGGCGCGCGAGGGACGCGACTTCACCGACGCCGCCCGCGATCTCGGCGTCGCCGTCGCGGGCGTCCACGGCGCGCTCAGCGACGCCCTCGAATCGGTGGATGCCTCCCCCGACCAGCTCGCCGCCGTCGGCCGGGCCTGGCGTCGCCGCCTGGCGATCGCATCCGCCGAGGTTCCCGCCGTCGCCGACCGCCTCGCCGCCATCGACGCCGTGTACGCCGAGGCGCTCGAACGTCCATGGCCCCGGATGCAGCGGATCCACGGCGACCTGCACCTCGGACAGGTCCTCGCGGTGCCCCACGGCGGGTGGCGCATCGTGGACTTCGAGGGCGAGCCGCTCCGACCGATGGCGGAGCGTGCGATCCCCGACCTTCCGCCGCGCGACGTGGCCGGCATGCTGCGGTCGTTCGACTACGCGGGCGCGGTCGGCGCGGGACCGGATGCCGCGGCCTGGGCAGCATCCTGCCGCGAGGCCTTCCTGTCGGCATACGCAACAGCCCCCGGGGCGATCGAGCTCGACCCGGCACTCCTCCGCGCCCTCGTGCTCGACAAGGCCGTCTACGAATCCATCTACGAAGCGCGCAACCGCCCCGACTGGCTGCCCGTGCCGCTCGCCGGCATCGACGCCGCGCTCGCCTGATCGGGCGAACGCAGCGTCGGCGCGGTCAGCTGGTCGCGCCGCGCCCGGTCGCCTGCTGCAGGCGGTCGATGTGCTCGGAGGCTTCGGCCTTCGTCAAGGTGGCGGGGATCTCCTCCCCGCTTCGCGAGCCAGGGTGTCGAGGTAGCTGCGCTGCGCGCCGGTCATCGGCTCGTCGCCGGTGACCCATTCCTCGGGGTCTTTCACCGCGGTGTCGCCGCTCGGTCCGCCGAGCATCTCTGGCGCATCAGCGTCGGTGGGGTCGACGGAGTCGTTCTCGGGGAAGCTGCTCTGATCGGTCATGAGGCGACGGTACGCACCTCCCCCGACATCGCGAGGGGGGCTTGCGCCCGGCATCCGATCGGGTCAGTCCTCGTCGACCTGCGGCTGCAGGACGAGGAACCGCGCACCGTACCCGGGGAGCGACACCGAGAAGCTCTGCAGGTCGTCGACGCGGCCGATGACCTCGTCGCTCGCGGCATCGAGCACGTCGCTCTGCGGCGTGAGGTGCTCGGACCGCACCGTGCCCTCGATCGCCTCGGACGAGAAGTTGAGCACCGTCACCTGCACGGGGGCGTCCGCCTCCGCCACCCCGTCGTCGAGACGGTGGACGAGCACGAGCATGCCGGCGTGGGCGACCTCGGGGATGTCGACGGCCGTCGCCGTCGCGATGCCCGACTGGCGACGCAGGTCGAGAATGGCCGACAGCCGCGACGCGAACGAATCGGGGTCGTCGAGCTGTGCCGGGAGCCGGCCCGGCGAGCGCCGACCGCGCGGCATGCCCGACGTCGAGCGCGTCGCACCGGGATCGGCGTCGAGCAGGTCGTGCGCGCCGCGCTCGATCCAGCGGGTGTCGCCGACGCGGATGAGGTCGGCGACCTCGTCGCCCGGAAGAGTCAGCATGCCGGCGGTCCCAGCCCGACGGGCGAAGACGCCCGGCTCAGGCGTTGTGGCGCAGAGCAGCAGGTGAGCGTCGCGGATGGCGGGGATCTCGTCCTCGGTGATCTCATCGAGGGTCGGGATGCCGCGCGTCGCCGCGATGAGCGACGTCGCCGTGCAGGCGATGCCGTTCTGCGTGAAGACCCAGGTTGTAATCACCGGCATCCACCAGCTTCTCGGTCAACTCCGCACGGACGATCTCGGCGAGCTCGCCGCCCGTGATCGTGTCGCCGCGGAAGCCGTACTCCTCGTCGGCGTGCCGCGTCGCCCAGTGGACGAGCTCGTAGGTGAGCTCGTCGTGGTTCTGCATGCCGTGAGCAGGCTTGCGCCGGCGCGACGCCGAGCGCGAGCGACGACGTCGACGCGAGGCGCAGGAACTCCGTCTGCCCCGTCGCCAAAGCGTGGTGGTACCCCGGGCGTCCGATGAAGTGGTACGACAGGTCGGCGCCGACGGCGCCCATGTAGCGGATGTCCTCCATCGTGAGGTTCAGCTCCTGGAACGTGAACCCGCCGACCTTGCGGACCATGCCCGCGATGATGTGGTTCGCGGCGTGCGAGAGCGGATGCCCCTCCGACCACGCCGGCAGACCCTCGGCGCTCTTCTCGACGCCGAGGAATCCGTTGGCGTCGAGGCGCAGCGCGCTCGTGCTAAGCTCGCCGAGCGAGTGCAGCGCGTCGCCGATGACGAGGCGCATACCGGCGAAGGTCGGGTCCAGCCAGTTGATGGAGGGCTGACCCTGCTTGAAGTAATGCAGGTAGACCAGCAGCGGCGCGTGATCCCGTCGGGACCGATCGCGGGAGCCGTCGCCGACCAGTTCGTCTCCTTCACGCCCGGCGTGTAGAAGATGACGCGCTGCAGGGCGCCGATGATGTAGCCGTGCTCGGCGAGCGTGTGCTCGGTGGCCGGGTCGAGGTTGACGCTGTCGTACCCCTCGGGGACGTCCGGCAGCAGGTGCCAGTCCTCGGGCGGGATCGCGACCATGTCGGTAGTCCCGGGGTAGTCCTTGAAGCCCATCTCAGCGAGGCGGAAGTCGGCGCCCTTGCCGGTGTGGCCGGGCACGATGTCGTCGATGATGCTGCCGCCATGCGATTCGGCGACGTGTCGCAGAGCGCGCGGAACTCGTCCTCCGTGCCGAAGGCGGGATCGATGGCGGTGCTGATGCGGTCGAAGTGACCGTCGACGCTGGGGGTCTCGCCCCAGCCTTCGATGCCGCCGGCGCGCTTGACCGGACCGGTGTGGACCGCAGTGATGCCGATCCGCTCGAACACCGACCACAGCTCGTCGTCGCCGAGGGTCAAAGAGGAACGACTGCCCCGGCCGCGTGATCAGCGAGATGGGGTACGCGGTGAACCACACGTCACTCGTCGCGATCCGCGGCGGGCGTCGGGGCGGGCGTAGGCGTTCCGCCGCGCATCGTCGGCTGTCCCGACAGCGGGCGCGCCAGCACATCGGCATCCTTCAGCATCGACTGCCGGACCAACCACTCGACGTACGACGGGTTCGTGCCGTTCGCCGTGCGCGGGTCGGTACGGATGCGGCGCACGCTGCTGCCGCGCAGGTTGTCTTCGGGCGGAGCCGACGGGGCCGCGCGGGATAGCGCTGCTCGTCGTAGCTGATCTCGGGCATCTCGAGGTCCCCGTCCTCGGCGGCAGCGAGCGCCGCGAGGTCGATGGGTCCGGTGTTAGAGATCTTCGGGTCGATCGTCGTCACGCGCCATGGAGTCCACGCTACGAAGTCGGAGCGGTCGGCAGGAAGGGGTGGTGCCGAGATTCTCGAAGCGTTATGGGATGCCGCATGGCCCCAGTGAGCATCGACCCGACGCGATGTGCCACTTCCGCTCCGGAATGGCCGCAGATCGCGTCGGGTCGACGTCGTGCAGGGTGATAGCGCGCGCGCGGGTCGATCGGGTCGGACTCCAGGGCGAGGACGCCGAACACCGCCTCGTGCACGCGCCAGAGCGGTTCTCCGGCGGTGAAGCGGTGGAGCGACTCGATACCGAGGCCGTCTCGCGCGCCGCGAGCGAGGAGCGCTTGTGGCCGACGTTGCGGTCGCGGAGGCGCCGAGGTTCGCGGGGTCGGTGTAGTCCGGGCCGTAGATGATCCGCAGGTACTCGCGCCCGCGCACCTTGATGCCCGGCTGCACGAGTCCCTTCTCGGTGCGCGTGAGGTTGGCGAACGGCTTGACGACCATCCCCTCGCCGCCCGCCGCGGTGAGTTCCTGCCCGCCACGAGACGGTCCGCGACGGATGCCTCGTCACCGAGGTCCACGCGCCGTCGCCGCGTCGGCGCCACCAAGGTCGGGTGCGGCGTTAGACCAGGCGGTCGGCGACCCCCAGGTGCCAGCCGTGATCGCGGGTCTCGAACGTGGCATCCCCTGCGGCGAGCACCTGGAACGGCGCCACCGAACCTCGTCGTCGCCGCCGACGTAGCGGCGATACGCAGCGCGGAACCCCCGCGCGCCCTCGGCGCGTGCCTGCGTCCCGCGCCGCGAGGGCACTGACGTCGATCCCGGATGCCGCGGCCCGAGCGAGCACCGCAGCGGCGGCATCCGTCGCGGTCTCCGCCGCGGTCGCGACCAACACGTCAAGGTCACTGACGAGCGCGCCGGCCTTGAGCACCAGGGCAGGATCTCGGCGTCGAGGAGCACCCACGACGCGCCGAGCTCCTCCCAGACGCCGGCCCGCTTCGAGCGCCTCGTCGAGGCGAGCGAGCATGTCGGCTTCGACGTCGGAGGCGAAGAAGGGGCGACCCGTCCGCGTGTGGATCGACCCCCGCCATCCCTCGGGCGCGGTGAACCGTGCCAGGTAGCGCGGAACGAGCACCGAGGGCGCGAGAGCCCATGTGCTTCTCCTCGGCGATGAGGTCGGTCACGCCGTTTCCGCGGTAGGTCGCGAACGCCTCGTCACCGGGATCGAGGTAGCCCTCGCGCGCCGAGGTGTTCGCGGCACCAGCGTGGGCGGCAGGTGGATCAGCCAGCGCGGGTCGGTCGCCCAGCGGCTGATCGTCTCGAGGCCGCCCGCGGACTGCTCCTCCTGAATGCCGACCCGGCCGTGCAGGCTCGTCTGCACGGTGAGCTTGCCCTGCACGTCGGCGAGGTCAAGGAGCCCCCGGAGCGCGCATCGGCGCGGCGGGGACGAGCGGGCGGATCGGGTCGTCCCAGACCTGCTCGGCCGGCACCGAGACGACCTCGCGCTCCGGGTAGCGCATCACCGAGAGCGCTCCGCCGAACACGCACCCGGTGTCGAGGCACGCGGTGTTGTTGACCCATTCGACGGTCGGGACCGGTGTGTGTCAGCAGAGCACGACCGCCGTGCCGCGGTAGTCCTCGGCCCACAGATGACACACGGAAGGCCGTACTCGTCGGTCTCCCCCGTGGTCTCGCCGTAGAAGACGGACTGCACGCCCACGCCCGGACGCGCGGCCGTGGTACTGCTCCTTCAGCCCCGCGTGGGCGACGACGAGGCGCCCCTCATCGAGGATCAGGTGCGACACGAGGTCGTGGCAGAACGCCTCGACCTGCTCGCGGAACTCCTCGCTCTCACCCGACAGCTGAGCGAGCGTCTCCTCGAGGCCGTGCGAGACGGTCACCTTGCGCGCCGCGCAGGGCGCGGACGAGCTTCGCCTCATGGTTGCCGGCACGGCAAAAAAACTGCCAGGGCGACCATCCCCATCGCGAGGCGCAGCACCCCGACGACGTCGGGCCCGCGGTCGATGAGGTCGCCGAGGAACACGACACGACGCTGTTCGGGATGCCGCGCGTCGTCGGCCCGGCCCTGCTCGTCGCGCTGGAGCTCGTAGCCGAGGCGTCCGAGCAGTGCCTCGAGTTCGCTGCGGCATCGTCACGTCGCCGATCACGTCGAACGGTCCGCGCTCGTCGGTGCGGTCGGTGAGCAGACGCGTGCGTTCGATCGTCGCGTCCGCGACCTCATCGGGCGTGCGGAGGACGTGTACCTTGCGGAAACCCTCGCGTCCGAGGTGGCGCAGCCCGCGGCGGAGCTGGTCGTTCTGCCGCTTCACGACGTGGGCGGGAATGCGACGGTCGGTGCGCACCGCGTTCCGCTCGACGGACGCGGATTCGGGCACGTCGAACACGATCGCGACCGGCAGCACGTCGGCGTGCGCCTTCGCGAGTTCGACGAGCGCGCGCGTCGGGCCTCGGGCTGCACGCTCGTCGCGTCGACGACGGTCACGGTGAGCAGTCCCGCGTCGAGACGCTTACCCGCCACGTACTGCAGCGCGTCGAACGTGGCCGCGGTGGCGGACTGGTTGGACTCGTGGTTGGAGACGAGCCCCCGGAACGCGTCGCTTGAGAGCGTTTCGTAGGCGCCGAAGTGCTCCCGCGCGAACGTGGACTTGCCCGAGACCGGATGCCCCGACGAGGACGACGAGCGACAGGGCGGGGATGTCGAGGACGGTCATGCCGCGACCTCCTTCCGGAACAGGGCGAGTTGGGTGGGCGCGCCGAGGTCGGCATCCCGCGTCGCCCGACGGGACGGAACTCGACCGCGTAACCGTGCCGGCCGGCGACCCCCTCGGCCCACGCGCGGAACTCGTCGCGCGTCCACTCGAAGCGGTGGTCGTCGTGGCGGAACGTGCCCGCCGGCAGATCGGGGTAGAGCGCGTTGTACTCCGCGTTGGGCGTCGTGACGACGACGGACCGGAGAGGCCGACGCGAAGACAGCATCCCGGAGCGCACCGAGTCGCGACGGGTCGACGTGTTCGATGACCTCCATGAGCACCATCGCGTCGAACCCGCACAGGCGCTCGTCGCGGTAGACGACGAGCCGTGAAGAAGGTCGATGCGTTCGCGTTCGGCGTCGGATGCCTGGGCGGGGACCAGGCGTCCAGTTGCCGCCTGCTCGAGCGACCGGGCCGACCACATCGACGCCGACGATCTTGGTGAACGAGCGATCCTTCACGAGGCGCGCGAGCAGGGCGCCCGGCCCGCAGCCCATGTCGACGACGCAGTGAACGCCGACGTCGGCGAGCGCGGCGAGGACCGCGTCGGCCCGGTGCTGGCTGAGCGGCGTCGGGCGTTCCTCGAGTGCCGCGTCGGCTGTCTCGAGCAGAGCGCGCTGGTGCAGGAGGTAGCGGCGGGTGATGAGGTCGCGCTCCGGGTGATCCGCGAGCCAGCCCTCGCCGGCGCGCTCGAGCTTGCCGATCTCGTCGTCACCGACCCAGTAGTGCTTGGCGTCGTCGAGGGGCGAGCAGAAGGACGTACAGCTGGCGGAGCGCCTCGGCCAGACGCACCTCACCGGTCAACACGACCGAGCTGTAGCGCGAGTCTGACCACTCGGGGTGCTCGTCGTCGAGCGCGATGCGGTGTCCTTGACCTGCCAGCCGCACGGCTCGTCCGCCGGACAGGTCGTCGCCCCGCCCCGTGCCGAAACGACGGGGATCTCGATGCGCAGCGGCAGAGCGGATGCCGCCAGCTCGGGGTACGAGTCGCTCCGCCCGGTCATCGCGGTACGGAAGACCGTGCCGATCGCGACGGCGAGCATGCTCGACGCGACGTACGGGCGGTCGTTGACGTAGTGACCGAGAGCCCCGGCATCCCCTCGGAACCGCTTGTTGCGGACGAGCGCGATCGGGTCGACCTCGAGCATCACCGCGACGGTGCAGCGGTCGGGCGTTGCCTCGGGGTAGAACACGTGGATGTCACCGACCGGCGCCGAGAACGTCTGCACCTTGGCCGGATGCTTGTACATGAGGAAGCCGAGCGCCGTCGCATCCTGACCGTCCGTCGGCGCATAGGTCACCGTCGCGAGCATCGTCGCCTCCCCCGTCGTGGCATCCGACTCACTCTAGGGCGGCGTGCCTGGTCTCGACCCGACGCGATGTGCGCTGACCGTGCGCGGATGGATGCCGTTCGCGTCGGCTCGCCCTGGTCCCGGCCGGGAGCACGCCGCTAGGGTCGGGGCTATGACCGCCGTCACCGCGTCCGAGGCCCGTCCCCGTCGCACGCCGTCGCTACCGACCGACCCGGTGGACCGTGTTCGTCGCCGGCGTGGTGGTCGTCCCGCTCGCGCTGATTCTGTCCGTCTTCAACAGCTGGGGCCCGCTGACGGAGGAGTCCGCCGTGCGCATGGCCTTCGCCCAGGTCGCGGGCGGCCCCGTCGCGATCCTCAGCGCGCTCGCCTTCGTCGTCCTGACGATCCGCCGCGGCGTCGATTGGGCCGCCACTGCGGGTGCCCTTCTCGTCGCGGCGCTCGTCATCTCCTGGTCGGCCGCCGCGATCGATCGCGCGGCAGGCCGACCTGGTCGATCGGATCGCCACCGTCCAGAGCGTGTCGCTGCTGGAGGGCTGACGTCCACCGAGAGAAACAGAAAACCCCACATCAGCAGGGGTTTTCATGGCGGTGACGGTGGGATTTGAACCCACGGTAGGGGTTACCCTACACAACTTTTCGAGAGTTGACTTCGGCCGCTCGGACACGTCACCGTCGTCCAGCTTACGACACCAGAACGGATGCCGCGAACCGAGCCTCGTCCTGCCTCGCCGAAGCGTCGCAGATGGTCGTGTTGCCGCCCGGTTCGGCGACCATCTGCGACGTCTCGACGCACCGGCGGACGGGTAGCGTCGCGGTGTGATCACCACCGGAGTTGCAGCCTCGCGGCGCAGCCGGCGCGTACGGCGGTCGCCGTCGTGGACTGGCGCGGTGGGGGCGCCGAACTCACGACGCTCCGCCTCGACAACACGGATGACGACATCGTCGGGTTCGCCGCCGGGTCGACGCACGTCGGCGTCGACTGCGCGTTCGGCTGGCCCGACGGCGACTTCGTCGCCTACATCGCGGCGAACGCGCAGGGGCGAGGCACCCGCCCCGGACCTCCGCGGCATCGAGGGACGTCGCCTGCTCGCCTACCGCGAGACCGACCGAGCCACCCACCGGATCACGGGGCGCCTCCCCCTCGGGCCCCGTCTCGACCGATCGCCTGGGACTCACCGCGATGCGGTGCGCCGACCTGCTTCCCGGGTTCGCCGCCGCCGGTGACGTGGTCGACCGGTCGGGCGCGACGGGACGACTCGTCGAGGTCTACCCCGCGGCATCCCTCGCTACTGGGGTGTCGCGGTGTCCGGATACAAGACGGATCCGGCCCGTTCGACGGCGACGGCGATCCTCCTCACCGCAGCTCCCTGGCTCACCGTCACCCCCAATCAGCGCGCGCTGATGCAAGCCTCTGACGACGCGTTCGACGCCGTCGTCGCCGCACTCATCGCCCGCGCACACGCGCTGGGCGCAACGCACCCCGTCCCGCCCGCCGCGCTTGACCGCGCCCGCCGGGAAGGCTGGATCGCCCTCCCCTCCACTCCCCTCGCCGGCCTCGACCCGACGCGACCTGTCGCTTCCCCGCCCGAATGACGACCGTTCCCGTCGGCTCGAGCCCCCGCTGATCTCCTCCCCGGGCGTAACGTGAGCCTGTGAGCGCTCCGACGACATCCCCCCGGTTCGGGCTGATCGTCGCGATCGCAGCGCTCGCGTCGGCCGTCGCGTTCCTCGACGGCACCGTGGTCAACGTCGCACTCCCTGCCATCCGCGACGAGCTGGGCGGCGGTCTGTCGACACAGCAGTGGGCGGTGGATGCCTACCTCCTCACCCTGAGTTCCCTCATCCTCTTCGCGGGGTCGGTGAGCGATGCCTTCGGGCGCGTGCTCGTCCTCCGCATCGGACTGATCGGCTTCGGCATCGCCTCGATCGGCGTGGGGCTCGCTCCCGACCCGGTGGTCCTCATCATCGCCCGAGCACTGCAGGGCGCCGCAGGCGCGTTCCTCGTGCCGAGCTCGCTGGCGCTCATCACCTCGCTCCTGACCGGCCCCGCGCAGGCACGCGCGATCGGTCAGTGGACGGCATGGACGACCGGGGCGAACCTCGCCGGCCCCCTAATCGGCGGGCTGTTCGTCGACCTGCTGTCGTGGCGGTTCGCGTTCCTCGTCAACACCCTCCCGATCGCGGCGACCTTCTACCTCCTGTCCGCGCCTCGGCCACATCGACCACCGGCGCGACGACGCGCACATCGACCTCGTGAGCGCCGCGCTCTGCACCCTCGGGCTCGGCGGGGTGGTCTTCGCGCTCATCGAACAGCCCAACCTCGGATGGGGGCATCCGGCGATCTGGATGCCGCTGGTCGCCGGCATTCTCATGTTCGCGGCGTTCCTCTGGCGTCAGCGCACCGTGCGCTCGCCGATCCTGCCGCTCGGCATCCTCCGCGTCCGGAACTTCTGGACGGGCAATCTCGCAACGTTCTTCATCTACGCCGCGCTCTCACTCAACGGGTTCGTCGTCGGGGTCTACCTCCAGCAGGGCGCGGGTCTGAGCGCGACGCTCGCCGGGCTCTCGAGCCTGCCGACGACGCTGGCCCTCATCGCGCTGAGCTCGGTGGTCGGCGGGTGGGTCAACAGGTTCGGACCTCGCCTGTTCATGACGGCCGGTCCGCTCGTCATGGCGGCGGGCGCCCTGATGTTGCTGGCCGTCCAGAAGGACTTCGACTACTGGACGCAGGTCCTCCCGGGACTGATCGTGTTCGGCCTGGGGCTCGGCGTCACGGTGTCGCCCTTGACGTCGACGATCCTCGGCTCGATCGGCGGCGAGCGATCGGGTATCGCGTCGGCGACGAACAACGCGGTGTCGCGCATCGCCGGACTCGTCGTCATCGCGATCCTCGCGGTCATCATCGGCGGCGCGCTCGACCTCGACGGTTTCCACCGCGCCGCGCTGGTCACGGCGGTCCTGATGGTCGCGGGCGCACTGGTCTCGTTCCTCGGCATCCGCAGGCCCGTCACGGCCGACGCGCAGTCCATCTGATTTGCACGGCTGGATGCGGACCGGCGGCATCCATCGACTGCCACACTGACGGCACCAGCGTCATCGAGAACTCGAAACTCACCGTCGTCGGGGCGGGCGCCGTCGGATCGAGCGTCGCCTACGCCGCCCTGATCCCGCGGGTCGGCACGGCACGTCGCCCTCTACGAGATCGCCGCTGAGAAGGTCGAAGCCGAGGTCCTCGACCTCGCCCACGGCGCGCAGTTCACCGGGTCAAGCGACATCTCGGGCGGGTCCGACGTCGCGGTCGCCGCGGGCTCCCACGTCGTCGTGATCACCGCCGGCGCGAAGCAGAACCCGGGCAGACCCGCACCGAGCTCGCCGGGGTGAACGCCATCCTTCGACGGATGCTGCCCGAACTGCTCGAGGTCGCACCGAAAAATTGCGTCTACGTCATCGTCACCAATCCGTGCGACGTGCTCACCGTCATCGGTCAAGAGGTCACCGGCCTTCCGCCGGAGCGGATCTTCGCGTCGGGCACCGTGCTCGACACCTCGCGCCTGCGGTGGAAGCTCGCGCAGCGCGGGAGTGTCGACCTCGAGCGTGCACGCCTACATCGTCGGCGAGCACGGCGACACCGAGTCCCGCACTGGTCGCGCGCGACGATCGGCACGGTTCCGATCCTCGACTGGCAGCCCCTCGACGGACAGCCGAAATTCACCGTCGATGAGCTCGACCGCATCGCCGTCGATGTGCGGGATGCCGCGTACACGGTCATCCCGGGCAAGGGGGCGACCAACTACGCCATCGGCCTGTCGAGCGCCCGCATCGTCGAGGCGATCCTCGGCGACCAGCACGCCGTCATGCCGGTATCCGCCGGTGCTGAGCGACTTCCAGGGCGTCGACGGCGTTGCCCTCTCGGTGCCCTCCCGTCGTCCACAGCGGCGGCGCCCGACCGATCCTCGAGACGTCCTTCTCGGCCGACGAGCTCGCACTCTTCCACCGCTCCGCCGACGCCTTGAAGTCGGTGGCCGCGTCGCTGCGCTGAGCCGATCCGATCAGGTCGCGCGCGGTCGTCGCAGCAAGCCCGGTTCGGGAAAGGTCCACCGGAACGCGACCGCGACGACCCGGACAGTCACCGTGACCGCAATGCAGATCACGCCCGCGATGAGGGTCGGGACGGCGAACGCGTTGCAGGGCAGCGAGCACCACCGCTGCCCAAGGCTGCAGCAACCACATCCACGTACTAACCTGCAGGAACGAGAACGGCAGGTTCAGGGCAACATCACGCAGCATCCCACCACCAATCACACCAATGACACCAACAACAACAGCACCCACCAGGCAAACACCAAGCAACAGGCCTTCAACACACCGATGGCACGAACATTCCATCTTCACGATCGCGTCGAGCACGATGAGCGGCCAGACAGCCCGCGCGATCACGGACGCCACCGCCATCCCCACGACAGCTCCGGCCGCGGCGACCAGGAGATACCGGTTGCTGCCAGATCACGACGGGCGGCTCGTTGAGCACGACGTCGCGGAGCAGGCTTCCCCCGAGCGCGACGAGGAGGCCGATGACGAGCACGCCCAGCACATCGATGCGCTGGTGTCGGTGCTCCGCCGCGACGAGCGCGCCCTGCAGGCCGCCCAGCCCTGCGGCCAGCAGTTCCACCCAGAGCGGGACGGCGAACGGGACGACGCTCATCTCGGTTCCTCCTCGGCGCGGGCTTGGCGTCAGCGCCGAGATGAAGAGCGCGTGGCTGTCCTCGCCTGCAGGGCCCATGGAACCCCCTCCTCGCCGGCCTCATCCGGCGCATCGAGAGCAGTCACGCCCGCCGCTTGCTCTCGGGCAAGTCGACGCCGACGACATCGCGCGCGCACTGCAACGAGCTGGACGCTCGATCGACCCCGGGTGCGTCGCGGGGATCGTGGAGATCACCGCATCGGTGACGTGGCTGGTGAAAGAGGTCATCGCCGCTCACGGCGAGGGATTCTGTCGCGACCCCTCGCACGAGCGGGCGATCCGAGCCGTGGGCGAGGTGATAGGCCTCCGTCTCGACACACTCGACCCGAACACATCGGCGGCCATCCGCCGGGCTAGCCTCGCCGGAGACGACCTCCCCCGCATCCGTGGCTGCCGGGGCCGATGACCTGGCGACCGGACACGCCGAGGGACTGATGCTGCGCGGCGGACACACAGATCCCCATCGTCGCGCACACCGTTCGACGCACGACGCCGGTCCTCGAGATGATCGACCTGCTCGACAGCACGCCGCGGGTCCCCTCGACGCAGAGGTCGTCTCCGCTCTCGGACGCCATCACGACCCCGCCTCGCCCGCGCACTGCAGACGCACGCAGATGAGGCCGTCTCCTACGACAACGAACGTGCGATGGAGCTGTACGACGCGGCGCTCGCGGCCGGTGGCGACCCGACGACGATCGCGATCCGCAAAGCCCGGCTGGCCTGGGCCCGCGGCGACATCGACGAAGCCGCATCCCTCGTCGACGCCGTCGCCGCAGACGCCCAGGGCGACGAGCGCGACGAGGCGGTTCGCATCCTCGGGTCAGCCTGGAGCGCGCGCGGATTCCTGCGGGCGAGCTCTGCGGCTTACCGCGCACATCACAGCGAAGACATCGTGCTGGCGCCCGGCGCCCGCCGCCATCGCGGCGCTCGGAACGGGCGACGCCACCTCCCTTCGCGATCTTCTCCGCTCGCCCGACATCGACACGGGCGGCCTCCCCACGACGGTCCGCGTGGCCCACACCACCATGCTGCGCGGTCTTGCGTCTTCTCTCGCGTCACCCGTGCGCGGCGCGTTCGACGACCTCATCCGCGCGAGCGAGATGTACGGGACTCCGGCGAGGCCGGTCCTATTCCTCGAGCTGCCCCCGCGGTGATCGCCGCCATCACCGCACTAGACCTGGGCGAGATCGACACGGCGGCCAACGTCGTGAGCGACGCCCTGATGGAGGAGCAAGGCGACCGTGGGCGCGGTCCCGTTCTCCTGCTGTGGTCCGCGTGGATCGCGGTGCACCGGCAGAACCCCGAGGAGGCGGCAGCGCGACTGGCGGACGTAGACGCATCCCCCCTGCCACTGAAGTGGACGCGAGGTGTTGATCCGCGACGCGGTGATGCTCGCCCACGTCCCGACGTTACGGAACGCACGAAGAACTGCAGGCCGTGTGGGAGCGAGTGCGCGACGACCTACGCCACGTAGAACCGGATCTCTACCTCCTGCATCCCCTGCGCGATTTCATCGAGACGTCCGCCCTGTTCGACGATGCCGAGCGGGTGGATCCCGCCATCGACGCGTTGCGGGGCATCCTGCACGGTCTGGGCGACCCTCCCCTCTGGAGGGTTCCGTTGCTGTGGTCGAAGTATCAGCGCGCGCTCACCTCCGGCGATGCCCACGCGCTGCCGCACGCGAGCCGTGCCTTGACCGGCGCGGCCCGTGATTCACGAGTCGCGGCGGTGATGGCCGCCGCGACGGCGGAGTGGTTCCGCGCACGAGTGGACGACAGCGATATCAACCGCGTGGAGCGGGCGGACCACTCACCTCGGATCGTTGGGGTACTCGTGGGAGGGTGCTCACCTGGCCGCCCGCGCTCTCTCGGAGACGCGCTCGAGATCGTCGCGCCAGGCTCAGACTCGCCGCGTTCGCGCGACAGCTCCACCCGAACGTCACGCCTGCGACAGTCGCGGACGGCACATCCCCTCTGGGCGAGGGCGGCGTGTTGAGTGCGCGCAAGAGGGAGGTGGCCGGCCTCGTGCTGAGCGGGATGACCTACGCCGAGATCGGCGAGGCCATCTTCATCTCGCCGCGAACCGCAGAACATCACATCGCACGCATCCGCCGTCGGCTCGGGGCAACATCACGCACCGATCTGATCGCGAAGCTGCAGGCGATCGTGGGACCGGACGAGACGGGAACGCTCGGGCACTGAGCGTCGCAAAGGCACTACACCTGCGGTGATACGTCGTCCTCAGAAGAAGAAAGAGAGCGGACCCCTCTCTGGGCCCGATCAGTGGGGACTGCGGCGAGAGAGGGTCCGCGTAACCATCCGGATGCACCGCAGACGCGCAGAGTTTGGGGACAGTGCGCGTCGACACCGCTTGGGGAACGGCGGGGGAATCCTTGGGGGATGGCGCTCTCATGCTAACGGAAAGGCCTTCCCCACAACAGGGATGACGGCCGATCTTCACATAGCCGCCTCAAATATCCGTCATTACGAGGCTCGGCAGGCGATCGCGCCCGACCGCACGTCGACGGATTCGAGCAGCGGAGTGTGGAGAAGAGACGGCGATCGGTTCCCCGACTCGACGTTCGGGCCGGCGACAAAAACAGAAGGCCACCGAGTGCGATTCGCCTGGCGGCAGGGTCCACACGGTGAGTGACCGAGGGGCGGTCGCCGACTCGAGCATTCGCCGCCGCCACCGGCTGCCCGTCGATCTCGACGCCCCCCACGAACCACCCCGGAGGCGCGGCGCCCGTCACCACGGGAGCGATGTGGCCGGCGGGAATGCCGTAGGCGCCCCCGCCGGTGACACTGATCGGCAAGGTCCGACCCTCGGCTCGCGTGAGAGCGCTGCCGAGATCGACCTCGACCTCTGTTCCTCGCGGAGCTCGTCGAGCCCGGCACACGCCCGACCGGATCCCCAGTCCGACCGAGAGGTACGGGTCGGCTTCCCGCGGTCGCGTCATTGAAGTACGCCGCGAAGGCGTCCGGGCCGGCTGCGTCCTCGCGAGCGAGAGGACCTGCGAACGGGGTCCGCGCCAATACTGACTGCTCGTCGGGATCACGGTTCCACACGGAGATGCGTCCTCGTCGACGGCGCCCGCGAGGGCGGGATCATCGCGACGGGCCGCGCCCGCTCGGTGACCGCGGTGAAGACCGCGGCGGCGGCATCCGCGAACCAGCGCCCCTGCGCATCCTGATCGAGCGTGCGATAGGGCTCGACCAGCAGACGGTCGACGACGTTCTTCTGGTCGAGCGCCCCCGCGCACGTCTCGACGGGTCCGATCACACCGAGGACTGCCGCGAGGACGATGGGGTCCACTGAGACGACGGCGTCAGGCGCCGACATCCCGCTCCGGGTCCACCATGCTGAGGCGAGCTGCGCGGTCACGGTGAAGTCGGCGGTCATCGACGTGTTCTGCACGTACCGCCCGAATGCCGTCGCCGAGGGCGCGGGTCTCCCTCGGCACCGGAACGAGCGGCTCGGCGGCGGACGTGAACTGAGACGAATCGCGTTGAGCCACGAGCAGAGACACGACCGTCGCGGGCGTCGAGCTCGAGGAAGGTTCCCGTGATGCCGCCCCCGGTCCGGAGTTTCGGCGGGGTTCTGGAGCATGACCAGGATGCGGCGGTCCGCCGTTTGCCCCCAGGAACGCGGGCAGGACGCCGGCCAACTGGTCCGCACCCTCGGTGAGGGGCTTCAGTCGGTCGATCGCGTCGACCATCTTGGCGACACCGTCCGACAGTTGCGGGATGAGGGCGGAGCGGTTCGATCCCCGCAAGATCGTCGGCGATGTCGTCGCGCGTGGCCGCCACTGCGCTGCCAGGTCGGGTGCCGCCTCGCGAAGAACGCCGATCGCCGCGGGAGCGTCAGCGTCGGCGAGTTTCCGGGCGGTGGCGAGCAGGCGGCGCAACGTTCTCGCCCACGCGTTCCATCGCCACCGCCGCCCGACGCGCTGCGACAGATTCGCACCGATGCCGGGAACCGCCTCCGCCGCCCCCCACACCGGATCATCCGTCGGGATCGCCGGTCCGATCTCGGCAGAGAGCAGCGACGCGGCCTTCTCCGCACCGGTGATGTCCCCGCAGCGACATCCTTCACCGCAGCTCGGCGTGGACGCGGCCGCTTCGATCGCATGCTGCAGATCGATCGCCGTCCGCCCCACGTGGACCACAGCCGCCGCACTACCGACCAGGAGCACAGCTCCGGCGAACAGGATCAGTCGTCCGCGCGCCCTCACGACTCGACACGCCGACGGCGGCGCGCGACCAGGAGCACACCTGCGACGACGGCCGCAGTGCCACCCACGGCGGCGACCACCGGCATCTGCCCGCCGTCATCGCCAGCCCGCCGGGCGTCTGACTGGACGCGACGCCCGCGGGCGTGGCGCACTCATCGGAGTAGCCCGGATAGGCGAGCGGCACATCGAGACGCTCGTCTCCGACGCGGAGCTGCGCGGTGATGTCATCCGTCGTCCATGCGGCGGCGTCGTCGCGAGGCTGCCCTCGTCGCCAGAGCGAACCCACCCCGGAAGGGCGGTGACGGTTCCCGCACTGTCGACGGTCACGCCCGGCCAGAGGACGGACCCCTCACCGGTCCCGTCGCTCGCGGTCGCGAGCGGAACGACCAGTTGCTTCCCGTCGCCCGAGAAGACGAGTTCCGCCCGAGCGTCTGCCCGGCGCGCTTCGGCCGCAGACCCCCGCCCACCCGGACGATCGAATAATCGATGGTCGGAGCCTGGCCGATGCACAGCGACTGCGCCGTCGACCCGTCGATTCCCGAGCCGGTCGGCCGCTTCGGTACGTACGATCCGTCGGCGGCAACGCCGACGTAGTCCCGCCCCCGCGATGACTGCGACCACGATCGTGGCACGCCGCGTAATCCCCACATGTCAGCCTCCCAAACGGCCGTCGAAGTCGGCGCGATCGGATGAACCCGCGCTCGAACTACGCCGAACGCTACCCGCGATCGCCTCGACCGTCCTCCCGTATTCCGATCAGGATCCCCTAACCAACCCCGCAACGTGCCCCATTTGGGGGACAGGAGATTAGGTTTGTCCCCCTATTGGTGGACATCGTGCGGGCGAGTAACGTTCGGGTATCGCCGCTGTGAAGGCTCTGGGGAGCTGACACGGCACACGGCGGCAGCAGAAGAATTGGGGGCGCGCGGGGGGCCGTATCCATGCTGCCCGGGCTCCGACGTCTTCGTTCCCGGAACCGACCTCGTACGAAGAGCCAAACTCCATGCGTCGAAGGGGACTGTGCGCGCGGCGAGCCACCTGGCGGCTGGGGGAGGAACGAAGGAACGCCGAGGGGTCGGCGCGCCGGGTGGCATCGGGGGGATGGACGCCGGAAGCGGGGGGACCGCGGATCGGATCCGCACACTGGGGGGCAGGTTGGGGCCTGCGACAACATCTGGGGACAGGACGTTCATGGGGAACGAACGAATGACGCGTGCGCATGGTCGTGGTGCGGTTCGGGCGAGGGGAGCCCGCTGATGGCCATGCGTGCAATGGCGCCGACTGCGACCATTTCCGCGCCGTCGTCGGCCGGCCCTCCCACGATCCGCATCGCGGGAACAAAGGTCCATCCTCACCGACGCGCGGGGCGCGTGCGACGCGATCGCGGACACCGTCCACGACCACAGCCGCGCGCCACTGGCCGTCACCTCGGGGTGAACCTCGATCACGTGCATCATGCGGCGAGCGATGTCGTCGGCGCGGGCCGACGGCATCCGGTATCTCAATCTGATCGACGGCGCGCCGACCGCCTCGCAGGTCCGACGGTTGACAGGGGCCGATTGGCCGCGCCTGCGGGCAACGATCTGATCGGCGACATCCTGCGACGCGCGACAGCAACGCTGGCGCGTCGCGGTCGTGGGCGGCTCACCGGCGACGCGAGAGTCCCTCCACCGCAGAGTCGTCGCGCATGGCCGGGTGTCTCGCTGATCGGTCACTGGACGCCGAACCGTGCCGAGGTCGCGTCGTCTGCCGCGTCTGCCGCGATTGCGGAGAAGATCAGTCACACGGATGCGGACCTCGTGATCGTCTTCATGGGGAAACCCCTGCAAGAGGACTGGATCGACGCCTACGGCGAAGCGACGGGCGCGCGCGTCCTGCTCGCGTTCGACGCGGTGGTCGACTTCCTGGCAGGTCGAGTCTCGCGCGCACCACGAGGGTGGCGCGCACGCGATCGTGAAGATGTGGCGGCTCATGCTGGAGCCCCGGTATTGGCGAAGCGGTACCTCGTCGAGGGACCCCCGGCCTATCTGGCCGTCGCCGATCTTCGGGTCATCAAGAAGCATGAACCGTTACCCGCACGCGGCGCGGCCGGACCTCCCCTGTCCCGTCCGTGCCCGCCTGGTGGATCGCGTCCGGCGCCGTCTGCGCGTTCGGCCCCGTCCCACCACGTCGATCTAGCGGGAACGCACCGGCTCGCCGACGGCGTCGGGGCGGCTCACGCCGCGACGCCCGCCGCGGGACGCGACTGCGAAAGCGGATACGGGGCGCCGAATGCGCCCAGGCTGCCCGCAGCGGCATCCAGGATCGACAACACCCGCAGTCCGGAGGTGCCACTCGTGCGGAAGCCCGGTTCTCGCTGATGGCACCAGCGAACTCGGCCACGACTCCGGCGAGCGTCTTGCCGGTCCTCGAGCGGGGAGCTCGAGTGTCGCCGAGGCGGGAGGAGATGTTGGTCGCGCGCCGGTCCTGCGCAGTCGCCCGTGAGATGGACGAGACGTCCACGCCGCGGTCGTAGAGACTGAGCCGCTCCTGCGGGTCCGATCGTCCTATTCAGCGTCTGACGCGTGCCGCCGATGACCATGCGGCTGAGTCCGGGTGGGGCTCAGCCAGTTGACGGTGACATGAGCCATCGCACCGCCGTGAAGCGGCATGGTCAGGTGGCCGATGCAGGACTTAACCCGGTTCAACGGGTCCGACCCGTGCGCAGAACGGATGCCGCCCTGAAGCCGATCCGGCAGGATGAAGGTCCATGATCGACAGGTCGTGGGGAGCGAGGTCCCAGAAGACGTCGACATCGGGCTGGACGAGACCGAAATTGATGCGGACACTGTCCATGAAGAGGATGTCGCCGAGTTCGCCCGCCGCGATCAGTTCGCGCACCTTGAGCACCGCCGGCGTGGATCAGTGCTGTGGTCAGCCATGAGAACGAGGTCGTGTCCATGCGTCGCACCATCTCGCTGCCGTGCTCCTGAGTGTCAGCGAGCGGCTTCTCGACGAGGACATCTTTCCAGCGTCGATCGCGGCCGATCGTGATCGAGTGGTGCGTCCGTGCGGGCCTCGCGATCGCTATCGCATCGATGAGCGGATCGGCCAGCACGGAATCGAGGTCGCCGTCACCGGAGCCCCGCCCACCGCGTCGGCGACGCGCCTCGCACGATCGATGTCGAGGTCGCAGATGGCGGACAGTTCCATTCGCGGCTCGCGCGCAGGCTGCGCGCGAGATTGGGGCCCGATACCCCGCGCGATCACTGCGACGTTCAGTCGTCTCTTCACTGCTTTCCCAGATTCCCCATGTACGTCATGCTCCGAAGAGCACCCCCAGACGCCGCGACGATCGTCGCCCATTTCGTGTCGGGCGGCGTCGGGCGTTCGGGCACCCTTCCGCGCGTGAGGATACGAGACGCGCCACTCGGCACGAGACCGCGCACATCCACGCGTGATTCGGAGCCGAGCCCGGGATCGGATGGGCGCGAAGATTCGCCCTCTGCCCGTCGCGCGTGCGACGACTGTCCCCACTGTCCCATGCTCTTCCCCAGTCGCATGCATCCCGAGCAAGAGATGCGGCCCATGACACGGTTCCGTCGACGATCCCACTCGTCGCCGTTGTGCATCCCTCCCCAGGCAGGACGGCCGGTGTCTTCCTCCGCTATGGAACCAGACCTGGGCGCGGGCAGAACACCACAGCTCATACGGATGCCGGAGCCGAGCTCGGCTCGGGCGTCCGACGAGCCACCGCCCGCGGCCCCAACCGCCGAGGTAGGCGGCGACGTCGGGCTCGCCGCCGAGGGCACCCACCCCGTCGATGCGCTCCGCGACGCGCGGGAACAGGTCGTCGCGCCCGCACCGTTCCTCCAGACGCTGCCCGCAGAGAACGGATGCGGAGAAAGAGGCGTCGCGTCGTCGTCGATGATCGAGAAGAGTCCGAGTCCGTCACGGGCGACGCGCTCGACGATGTCGCGGAGCCCCCCGTCGACGCGGGTCGGGCGCTACGACCTCGATGCGGAACGGGTAGCGGCATCGAGGAGTATGCGTTGTTCTGGTCGCTGTCGTTCGCGCTGACGCCCGAGACGTGGCGGCGGATCGGGCGGTTTCGACGAGGCGTACGAGGGGTACGGCGGCGAGGACACGGACTTCGCCTTCCGCATGCGCGCCCAGGGAGTCCCCGGGTGTGGACCGGCGGCGCCACGGCGTACCCACCAGTACCACCATACCTCGTCGCCGCCGTGGCAGCACCTCGACGACATCCTCCGCAACGGCGCCTCTTCCATGAGCGCTGGGGTGAGTGGCCGATGACCGGGCTGGTTGGATGCCTTCGAGCGCGGCGGCGGCGTGATCCGGTATGCCGACGGGTGGCGCCGTGCTCCGGCGGAGGGTGGCGTCTAGACCTCGCGGCTCACCGCCACGCGGACCAGACGCCCTGCACGCGATCGAATTCCTTTCCCGGGCCGCCCTTGCGTGGGGCGGCGTCCGACGGTGTGCGAACGGCGAAGACGGTGCGGCGGACCCAGCGCCGGACAGAAGCCAGGAAGGTCGGTGACGGGGTCATCGTGGTCGCCCCCCTCACGCCGCTGCGCGGAGCACTCGATGCACGTCGCCGCGTGGGGTACGGCCTCGAGGCGTGCCGGGGCGATCCAGCCACTGCACTGCGAGCAGTGTCCGTAGGTTCCTGCGTCGATGCGGTTGAGCGCGCGGGTGATCTCCTCCACTGCGCGGCGGTTGGCGGCGAGCGTCTGGTAGGCCATCGGGTCGATCGACGGCAGCGCTCGCGGCGTCAGCTCTTCGATGATGGCGAGTCGCTCGGTCAGGCTCTCCTCCAAGAGGGCGCGGAAGGGTCCTGTATCGATAACGACGGGTGAATCGGTGGTCATGTCACTCTCCTTGCAAAAAAGAAACGCGCCGCAGATGCGACGCGTTGGCTTCGAAGATGGGACGACTCACGTGAGTGAGGTCCCCCATCGAATGCCATGGCGCGTCGAGATCCGCTTCGCAGCCCCGGCGGCGAAAGGGTGACGCGGAACTCCCCAACGAGGCTCCGACGAACGCCGCGCCGCCCCCGAGGGGCAGCGCGCAGGGCGCCGAGTCGCTGGTCGATTGCCATGGCCTCACCATAGCCGCGAAAAGAAAAAGGGCAAATCAGAGGAAAAAAAGTAGAGCTTGCCGATTCCTGTAAAGCGGCTATGGTGTGAGGTTCACGAGGGAGGGGCTGTGCACAGTTTCGAGGGGCAGGCGGTTGTGACTGCGGAGGTGGTCGGCGACCGCATCCCTGCGCTCGCATCGCTGCCATCGTGCGATCGCAGCGCCGGAGCCAGGGTGCTGGTCGTCGGCGTGGACGGTCGCGACGTCGCCACCGCTCGCGGCGTGAAGGAGATCCTGCACCAGGCTGAGACGCACGTTGCGCGTCACCATCGCAACCAGCGCCATATCGTCATCGTCGTGCAGGTCGCCCATGACCTCGACGACCACGCGCAGCGCAGTGCGCACCGATGGGCGGGCGGCATCCACACCGCACGGCAGCGAGCACGCGGTGCCGAGGTGTCGGTGGTCGTCCTCCTCATCGACCCGGCAACTCCCCGACCACCGTGCAGCAGCGGATCGACGAGCTGAAGTCCAGGCCCGTCGGGGTGAACTGCGCCGTCGTCCTCACCGGCGAGGAGATCCGCCACGAGCCCATCGCGGTCGTCTCGGCACGCGACTACATCTGAGCGGATGTCGCCGCTACAGCGCGCGGGAGAAATCCGGCTCCTTCACCGCCTCGGCGCGTAGGTCTCGGCGACGATGCCCGAGTCGAAGGCGAGGCGGTCGACGAGCTCCAGGTCGAGCGGTTCCGGCAAGCCGTCGAACAGCCTCGGACCGTGTCCGACAACGCGCGGATGGATGACGAAGGTGTATTCGTCGATCAGCCCCACCCGGCCAGCGTCGTCGCGAGTGCGACCCCGCCGGTGTAGAGCCCCTCCCCCGGCATCGCCTTCAGCCGCTCGACTTCGGTGCGCAGACCGCCCGAGACGAGCTCCGCGTTCCAGTCGACCGAACCGAGCGTCGACGACACCACGTACTTCTTTGCCGCATCGATCGTCCGGGCGAACGGCTGCGTCCACTCCGGCATCGCATCGGATGCCGGGGGTCGCCAGGCATCCTCCATCATGCGGTAGACGGTGCGACCGAGCAGGAGCGCGTCGGCGCGGGCGATCTGCTGCGCGGCGTGCTCGTGAGTCTGCGCGTCGGGGATGCCGGCGCGGTGGTCGACGCATCCGTCGAGCGTGACGTTGATCGAGTAGCGGAGGGGTCGCATAGCGCGACACTACGCCGGGGTCACGGACGCCGACAGTGTCAGAACGACTCCTCGAACCAGGGGTCGTCCTCCTCGTACGGGTACTCGCTCACCGACGCCGGCGGGTGGACCAGACGGTCGTTCCGGCTGAGGAGATCCATGAGCGCAGACTCGTCCTCCAAGCCGTCCGCGTCGCCGGGGTGCGGCACCGTGAAGAGCTGACTGCTGGGACCGATGAGCATCGACGAGATCGCCGGGCCCTCAGGAGTGAGGATGGGGACTGCGACGAGGTCGGCCCCCTCGTGCTCTGCGAGCGTCTTCGCGTACCGCATCACCGCGTCGGCGATCGCGTCGGTCGTGACGACGTATCCGTCGCCGTAATGGAGCTCGAGCATCGATCGATGGTGCATCCCCGCTGGCCCAGACAGATGGGGGTCGCGCACCCGGCATCCGTCTCTTACACTTCGGCTTCTGCGGGGCGCGCCATCGGGACGTGCGGGATCCGGTCTTCGATGTACGACGGTCCTGCGGAGACGAAGCCGAAGCGGCCGTACCAGTCGGCGAGGTGCTCCTGCGCATCGAGGACGAACGGTCGCGACGCGTCCCGCGCGGCGGCGTCGTGGATCGCCCGCCGCATGAGGTCCGCGCCGACACCCCGGCCTCGGGCTGCCGCGCTCGTGACGACCCGACCGATCCGCCATTCCTCGCCCTCGTCGAAGCAGGCGCAACGTCCCGAGGACCTCGCCATCCTCCTCCGCCCACGCGATCAACGCGCCGGGCTCGATGTCGCGCCCGTCGAGCTCGGGGTACGCGGCCTCCTGCTCGACGACGAACACGCTCACGCGCAGCCACAGGATGCGGTAGAGGGTCGTCGCCGGGATCTCAGCGAGCGGGGACAGATGGATGCCGATGGTCACCGGTCCACGCTACGCGGCCTCAGGACGGCGACCGATGCGGGAAGGACACGATCGCCCTACCTTCCCGGGGAATCGTCGTCCACCCCTTCCTAGATCCGGTGTCGGCGGGTCATGGTGATCGTGTGCGATTCGACGAGGACCTCAGCGCCTGGGTGGCGCAGCAACGCTGGTATGCGGGCAAGAGTCACGATCCACGGTTCCGCGTGCTCGATGCGCGACCGGCACCCGGTGGCGCGACCACCTACCTGCTAATGGACGACGCCGGTGCTCTGCCGACGCTGTACAACGTGCCCCTCACCGAGGTGAGCGAGCCGCCTGCCGAGGAGGTCGTCACCACGACCGACGACGGGCGTTCCCTCACGGATGCGACCCGGCATCCCGCCTTCACCATCGGACTCCTCGCGGAGATGGGTGTCGATACGAGCCGAGTGACGGGTTCGCGGGTGCTCACCGGCGAGCAGTCGAACACGTCCATCGTCTACGACGTCGACGGGTCGCCCGCGATCATCCTCAAGCTGTTCCGCACGCTGCACCACGGCGAGAACCCCGACGTCACGGTGCAGCGCGTGCTGAGCGACGCCGGCTCGCCCTACGTGCCCCAGTTCTACGGCAGCGCGGATGCCGAGTGGCCCGATGTCGGCCGCGAATCGGGCACGGCGCGGGGCACGCTCGGCTTCGCGCAGGAGTTCCTCCCCGGCGTCCGCGACGGATGGGCGATCGCGCTCGACGCGGCGCGCGAGGGACGCGACTTCACCGACGCCGCCCGCGATCTCGGCGTCGCCGTCGCGGGCGTCCACGGCGCGCTCAGCGACGCCCTCGAATCGGTGGATGCCTCCCCCGACCAGCTCGCCGCCGTCGGCCGGGCCTGGCGTCGCCGCCTGGCGATCGCATCCGCCGAGGTTCCCGCCGTCGCCGACCGCCTCGCCGCCATCGACGCCGTGTACGCCGAGGCGCTCGAACGTCCATGGCCCCGGATGCAGCGGATCCACGGCGACCTGCACCTCGGACAGGTCCTCGCGGTGCCCCACGGCGGGTGGCGCATCGTGGACTTCGAGGGCGAGCCGCTCCGACCGATGGCGGAGCGTGCGATCCCCGACCTTCCGCCGCGCGACGTGGCCGGCATGCTGCGGTCGTTCGACTACGCGGGCGCGGTCGGCGCGGGACCGGATGCCGCGGCCTGGGCAGCATCCTGCCGCGAGGCCTTCCTGTCGGCATACGCAACAGCCCCCGGGGCGATCGAGCTCGACCCGGCACTCCTCCGCGCCCTCGTGCTCGACAAGGCCGTCTACGAATCCATCTACGAAGCGCGCAACCGCCCCGACTGGCTGCCCGTGCCGCTCGCCGGCATCGACGCCGCGCTCGCCTGATCGGGCGAACGCAGCGTCGGCGCGGTCAGCTGGTCGCGCCGCGCCCGGTCGCCTGCTGCAGGCGGTCGATGTGCTCGGAGGCTTCGGCCTTCGTCAAGGTGGCGGGGATCTCCTCCCCCGCTTCGCGAGCCAGGGTGTCGAGGTAGCTGCGCTGCGCGCCGGTCATCGGCTCGTCGCCGGTGACCCATTCCTCGGGGTCTTTCACCGCGGTGTCGCCGCTCGGTCCGCCGAGCATCTCTGGCGCATCAGCGTCGGTGGGGTCGACGGAGTCGTTCTCGGGGAAGCTGCTCTGATCGGTCATGAGGCGACGGTACGCACCTCCCCCGACATCGCGAGGGGGGCTTGCGCCCGGCATCCGATCGGGTCAGTCCTCGTCGACCTGCGGCTGCAGGACGAGGAACCGCGCACCGTACCCGGGGAGCGACACCGAGAAGCTCTGCAGGTCGTCGACGCGGCCGATGACCTCGTCGCTCGCGGCATCGAGCACGTCGCTCTGCGGCGTGAGGTGCTCGGACCGCACCGTGCCCTCGATCGCCTCGGACGAGAAGTTGAGCACCGTCACCTGCACGGGGGCGTCCGCCTCCGCCACCCCGTCGTCGAGACGGTGGACGAGCACGAGCATGCCGGCGTGGGCGACCTCGGGGATGTCGACGGCCGTCGCCGTCGCGATGCCCGACTGGCGACGCAGGTCGAGAATGGCCGACAGCCGCGACGCGAACGAATCGGGGTCGTCGAGCTGTGCCGGGAGCGGCCCGTAGAGCGCACGACCGCGCGGCATGCCCGACGTCGAGCGCGTCGCACCGGGATCGGCGTCGAGCAGGTCGTGCGCGCCGCGCTCGATCCAGCGGGTGTCGCCGACGCGGATGAGGTCGGCGACCTCGTCGCCCGGAAGAGTCAGCATGCCGACGAGGTCCCAGCCCGACAGGGCGAAGACGCCCGGCTGCCAGGCGTTGTAGGCGCAGAGCAGCAGGTGAGCGTCGCGGATGGCGGGGATCTCGTCCTCGGTGATCTCATCGAGGGTCGGGATGCCGCGCGTCGCCGCGATGAGCGACGTCGCCGTGCAGGCGATGCCGTTCTGCGTGAAGACGCGGTTGTAATCACCGGCATCCACCAGCTTCTCGGTCAACTCCGCACGGACGATCTCGGCGAGCTCGCCGCCCGTGATCGTGTCGCCGCGGAAGCCGTACTCCTCGTCGGCGTGCCGCGTCGCCCAGTGGACGAGCTCGTAGGTGAGCTCGTCGTGGTTCTGCATGCCGTGGACGAGCTGCACCGGCGCGACGCCGAGCGCGAGCGACGACGTGAGCGCGAGGCGCAGGAACTCCGTCTGCCCCGTCGCCAAAGCGTGGTGGTACCCCGGGCGTCCGATGAAGTCGTACGACAGGTCGGCGCCGACGGCGCCCGTGTCGCGGATGTCCTCCATCGTGAGGTTCAGCTCCTGGAACGTGAACCCGCCGACCTTGCGGACCATGCCCGCGATGATGTGGTTCGCGGCGTGCGAGAGCGGATGCCCCTCCGACCACGCCGGCAGACCCTCGGCGCTCTTCTCGACGCCGAGGAATCCGTTGGCGTCGAGGCGCAGCGCGCTCGTGCCGAGCTCGCCGAGCGAGTGCAGCGCGTCGCCGATGACGAGGCGCATACCGGCGAAGGTCGGGTCCAGCCAGTTGATGGAGGGCTGACCCTGCTTGAAGTAATGCAGGTAGACCCAGCGGCGCGTGATCCCGTCGGGACCGATCGCGGGAGCCGTCGCCGACCAGTTCGTCTCCTTCACGCCCGGCGTGTAGAAGATGACGCGCTGCAGGGCGCCGATGATGTAGCCGTGCTCGGCGAGCGTGTGCTCGGTGGCCGGGTCGAGGTTGACGCTGTCGTACCCCTCGGGGACGTCCGGCAGCAGGTGCCAGTCCTCGGGCGGGATCGCGACCATGTGGTAGATCCCGGGGTAGTCCTTGAAGCCCATCTCAGCGAGGCGGAAGTCGGCGCCCTTGCCGGTGTGGCCGGGCACGATGTCGTCGATGATGCTGCCGCCATGCGATTCGGCGACGTCGCAGAGCGCGCGGAACTCGTCCTCCGTGCCGAAGGCGGGATCGATGGCGGTGCTGATGCGGTCGAAGTGACCGTCGACGCTGGGGGTCTCGCCCCAGCCTTCGATGCCGCCGGCGCGCTTGACCGGACCGGTGTGGACCGCAGTGATGCCGATCCGCTCGAACACCGACCACAGCTCGTCGTCGCCGAGGGCGGAGAGGAACGACTGCCCCGGCCGCGTGATCAGCGAGATGGGGTACGCGGTGAACCACACGTCACTCGTCGCGATCGCGCGGCGGGCGTCGGGGCGGGCGTAGGCGTTCCGCCACATCGTCGGCTGTCCCGACAGCTGGCGCGCCAGCACATCGGCATCCTTCAGCATCGACTGCCGGACCAACCACTCGACGTACGACGGGTTCGTGCCGTTCGCCGTGCGCGGGTCGGTACGGATGCGGCGCACGCTGCTGCCGCGCAGGTTGTCCTTCGGGCGGAGCCGACGGGGCCGCGCGGGATAGCGCTGCTCGTCGTAGCTGATCTCGGGCATCTCGAGGTCCCCGTCCTCGGCGGCAGCGAGCGCCGCGAGGTCGATGGGTCCGGTGTAGAGATCTTCGGGTCGATCGTCGTCACGCGCCATGGAGTCCACGCTACGAAGTCGGAGCGGTCGGCAGGAAGGGGTGGTGCCGAGATTCTCGAAGCGTTATGGGATGCCGCATGGCCCCAGTGAGCATCGACCCGACGCGATGTGCGACTTCCGCTCCGGAATGGCCGCAGATCGCGTCGGGTCGACGTCGTGCAGGGGGTTACAGGCGCGGGTCGATCGGGTCGGACTCCAGGGCGAGGACGCCGAACACCGCCTCGTGCACGCGCCAGAGCGGTTCTCCGGCGGTGAAGCGGTGGAGCGACTCGATCCCGAGGCCGTACTCGCGCGCCGCGAGCGAGCGCTTGTGGCCGACGTTGCGGTCGCGGAGGCGCGCGAGGTTCGCGGGGTCGGTGTAGTCCGGGCCGTAGATGATCCGCAGGTACTCGCGCCCGCGCACCTTGATGCCCGGCTGCACGAGTCCCTTCTCGGTGCGCGTGAGGTTGGCGAACGGCTTGACGACCATCCCCTCGCCGCCCGCCGCGGTGAGTTCCTCCCACCACGAGACGGCGTCCGCGACGGATGCCTCGTCACCGAGGTCCACGCGCCGTCGCCGCGTCGGCGCCACGAGGTCGGGTGCGGCGTCGACCAGGCGGTCGGCGACCCCCAGGTGCCAGCCGTGATCGCGGGTCTCGAACGTGGCATCCCCTGCGGCGAGCACCTGGAACGGCGCCACCCGAACCTCGTCGTCGCCGCCGACGTAGCGGCGATACGCAGCGCGGAACCCCCGCGCGCCCTCGGCGCGTGCCTGCGTCCGCGCCGCGAGGGCACTGACGTCGATCCCGGATGCCGCGGCCCGAGCGAGCACCGCAGCGGCGGCATCCGTCGCGGTCTCCGCCGCGGTCGCGACCGACGCGTACAGGTCGCGGACGAGCGCGCCGGCCTTGAGCGACCAGGGCAGGATCTCGGCGTCGAGGAGCACCCACGACGCGCCGAGCTCCTCCCAGACGCCGGCCCGCTCGAGCGCCTCGTCGAGGCGAGCGAGCATGTCGGCTTCGACGTCGGAGGCGAAGAAGGGGCGACCCGTCCGCGTGTGGATCGAGCCCCGCCATCCCTCGGGCGCGGTGAACCGTGCCGGGTCGCGCGACACGAGCACGAGGGCGCGAGAGCCCATGTGCTTCTCCTCGGCGATGAGGTCGGTCACGCCGTTTCCGCGGTAGGTCGCGAACGCCTCGTCGGGGTGCTCGAGGTAGCCCTCGCGCGCCGAGGTGTTCGGCGGCGACATGGTGGGCGGCAGGTGGATCAGCCAGCGCGGGTCGGTCGCCCAGCGGCTGATCGTCTCGAGGCCGCCCGCGGACTGCTCCTCCTGAATGCCGACCCGGCCGTGCAGGCTCGTCTGCACGGTGAGCTTGCCCTGCACGTCGGCGAGGTCGAGGACCCCCGGAGCGCGCGTCGGCGCAGCGGGGACGAGCGGGCGGATCGGGTCGTACCAGACCTGCTCGGCCGGCACCGAGACGACCTCGCGCTCCGGGTAGCGCATCGCCGAGAGCGCTCCGCCGAACACGCACCCGGTGTCGAGGCACGCGGTGTTGTTGACCCATTCGACGGTCGGGACCGGTGTGTGTCCGTAGAGCACGACCGCCGTGCCGCGGTAGTCCTGGGCCCACGGATGCCGCACCGGAAGGCCGTACTCGTCGGTCTCCCCCGTCGTCTCGCCGTAGAGGGCGAACGCGCGCACGCGCCCGGACGCGCGGCCGTGGTACTGCTCCTTCAGCCCCGCGTGGGCGACGACGAGGCGCCCCTCGTCGAGGATCAGGTGCGACACGAGGTCGTGGCAGAACGCCTCGACCTGCTCGCGGAACTCCTCGCTCTCACCCGACAGCTGAGCGAGCGTCTCCTCGAGGCCGTGCGAGACGGTCACCTTCGCGCCGCGCAGGGCGCGGACGAGCTTCGCCTCATGGTTGCCCGGCACGGCGAGCGCGCTGCCCGAGGCGACCATCCCCATCGCGAGGCGCAGCACCCCGACGACGTCGGGCCCGCGGTCGATGAGGTCGCCGAGGAACACGACACGACGCTGTTCGGGATGCCGCGCGTCGATCGCCCGGCCCTGCTCGTCGCGCTCGAGCTCGTAGCCGAGGCGTCCGAGCAGTGCCTCGAGTTCGCTGCGGCATCCGTGCACGTCGCCGATCACGTCGAACGGTCCGCGCTCGTCGGTGCGGTCGGTGAGCAGACGCGTGCGTTCGATCGTCGCGTCCGCGACCTCATCGGGCGTGCGGAGGACGTGTACCTTGCGGAAACCCTCGCGTCCGAGGTGGCGCAGCCCGCGGCGGAGCTGGTCGTTCTGCCGCTTCACGACGTGGGCGGGAATGCGACGGTCGGTGCGCACCGCGTTCCGCTCGACGGACACGGATTCGGGCACGTCGAACACGATCGCGACCGGCAGCACGTCGTGCGCCTTCGCGAGTTCGACGAGCGCGCGTCGGGCCTCGGGCTGCACGCTCGTCGCGTCGACGACGGTGAGCAGTCCCGCGTCGAGACGCTTACCCGCCACGTACTGCAGCGCGTCGAACGCGGCCGCGGTGGCGGACTGGTTGGACTCGTCATTCGAGACGAGCCCCCGGAACGCGTCGCTTGAGAGCGTTTCGTAGGCGCCGAAGTGCTCCCGCGCGAACGTGGACTTGCCCGAACCGGATGCCCCGACGAGGACGACGAGCGACAGGGCGGGGATGTCGAGGACGGTCATGCCGCGACCTCCTTCCGGAACAGGGCGAGTTGGGTGGGCGCGCCGAGGTCGGCATCCGCGTCACCGACGGGACGGAACTCGACCGCGTAACCGTGCCGGCCGGCGACCCCCTCGGCCCACGCGCGGAACTCGTCGCGCGTCCACTCGAAGCGGTGGTCGTCGTGGCGGAACGTGCCCGCCGGCAGATCGGGGTAGAGCGCGTTGTACTCCGCGTTGGGCGTCGTGACGACGACGGACCCGGGCGAGGCCGACGCGAAGACGGCGTCTTCGAGCGCACCGAGTCGCGACGGGTCGACGTGTTCGATGACCTCCATGAGCACCATCGCGTCGAACCCGCACAGGCGCTCGTCGCGGTAGACGACCGAGCCGTGAAGAAGGTCGATGCGTTCGCGTTCGGCGTCGGATGCCTCGGCGAGCCGCAGCATCCGTGCCGCCTGCTCGAGCGACCGGGCCGACACATCGACGCCGACGATCTTGGTGAACGAGCGATCCTTCACGAGGCGCGCGAGCAGGGCGCCCGGCCCGCAGCCCATGTCGACGACGCGGTGCGCGCCGACGTCGGCGAGCGCGGCGAGGACCGCGTCGGCCCGGTGCTGGCTGAGCGGCGTCGGGCGTTCCTCGAGTGCCGCGTCGGCTGTCTCGAGCAGAGCGCGCTGGTGCAGGAGGTAGCGGCGGGTGATGAGGTCGCGCTCCGGGTGATCCGCGAGCCAGCCCTCGCCGGCGCGCTCGAGCTTGCCGATCTCGTCGTCACCGACCCAGTAGTGCTTGGCGTCGTCGAGCACCGGCAGAAGGACGTACAGCTGGCGGAGCGCCTCGGCCAGACGCACCTCACCGGTCAACACGACCGAGCTGTAGCGCGAGTCTCCCCACTCGGGGTGCTCGTCGTCGAGCGCGATGCGGTGTTCCTCGACCTGCCAGCCGCACGGCTCGAACATCCGCCGGACGAGGTCGTCGCCCCCGCCCCGTGCCGAAACGACGGGGATCTCGATGCGCAGCGGCAGAGCGGATGCCGCCAGCTCGGGGTACGAGTCGCTCCGCCCGGTCATCGCGGTACGGAAGACCGTGCCGATCGCGACGGCGAGCATGCTCGACGCGACGTACGGGCGGTCGTTGACGTAGTGACCGAGAGCCCCGGCATCCCCTCGGAACCGCTTGTTGCGGACGAGCGCGATCGGGTCGACCTCGAGCATCACCGCGACGGTGCAGCGGTCGGGCGTTGCCTCGGGGTAGAACACGTGGATGTCACCGACCGGCGCCGAGAACGTCTGCACCTTGGCCGGATGCTTGTACATGAGGAAGCCGAGCGCCGTCGCATCCTGACCGTCCGTCGGCGCATAGGTCACCGTCGCGAGCATCGTCGCCTCCCCCGTCGTGGCATCCGACTCACTCTAGGGCGGCGTGCCTGGTCTCGACCCGACGCGATGTGCGCTGACCGTGCGCGGATGGATGCCGTTCGCGTCGGCTCGCCCTGGTCCCGGCCGGGAGCACGCCGCTAGGGTCGGGGCTATGACCGCCGTCACCGCGTCCGAGGCCCGTCCCGTCGCACGCCGTCGCTACCGACCGACCCGGTGGACCGTGCTCGTCGCCGGCGTGGTGGTCGTCCCGCTCGCGCTGATGCTCGTCTTCAACAGCTGGGGCCCGCTGACGGAGGAGTCCGCCGTGCGCATGGCCTTCGCCCAGGTCGCGGGCCAGACCGTCGCGATCCTCAGCGCGCTCGCCTTCGTCGTCCTGACGATCCGCCGCGGCGTCGATTGGGCCGCCACTGCGGGTGCCCTTCTCGTCGCGGCGCTCGTCATCTCCTGGTCGGCCGCCGCGATCGATCGCGCGGCAGGCGACCTGGTCGATCGGATCGCCACCGTCCAGAGCGTGTCGCTGCTGGAGGGCTGACGTCCGCCGAGAGAAACAGAAAACCCCCGCATCAGCAGGGGTTTTCATGGCGGTGACGGTGGGATTTGAACCCACGGTAGGGGGTTACCCTACACAACTTTTCGAGAGTTGCACCTTCGGCCGCTCGGACACGTCACCGTCGTCCAGCTTACGACACCAGAACGGATGCCGCGAACCGAGCCTCGTCCTGCCTCGCCGAAGCGTCGCAGATGGTCGTGTTCCGCCCGGTTCGGCGACCATCTGCGACGTCTCGACGCACCGGCGGACGGGTAGCGTCGCGGTGTGATCACCACCGGAGTTGACCTCGCGGCGCAGCCGGCGCGTACGGCGGTCGCCGTCGTCGACTGGCGCGGTGGGGGCGCCGAACTCACGACGCTCCGCCTCGACAACACGGATGACGACATCGTCGGGTTCGCCGCCGGGTCGACGCACGTCGGCGTCGACTGCGCGTTCGGCTGGCCCGACGACTTCGTCGCCTACATCGCGGCGAACGCGCGGGGCGAGGCACCCGCCCCGGACCTCCGCGGCATCGAGGGACGTCGCCTGCTCGCCTACCGCGAGACCGACCGAGCCACCCACCGGATCACGGGGCGCCTCCCCCTCAGCGTCTCGACCGATCGCCTGGGACTCACCGCGATGCGGTGCGCCGACCTGCTCGCAGGGTTCGCCGCCGCCGGTGACGTGGTCGACCGGTCGGGCGCGACGGGACGACTCGTCGAGGTCTACCCCGCGGCATCCCTCCGCCTCTGGGGTGTCGCGGTGTCCGGATACAAGACGGATGCCGCGGCCCGTTCGACGGCGACGGCGATCCTCCTCACCGCAGCTCCCTGGCTCACCGTCACCCCCAATCAGCGCGCGCTGATGCAAGCCTCTGACGACGCGTTCGACGCCGTCGTCGCCGCACTCATCGCCCGCGCACACGCGCTGGGCGCAACGCACCCCGTCCCGCCCGCCGCGCTCGACCGCGCCCGCCGGGAAGGCTGGATCGCCCTCCCCTCCACTCCCCTCGCCGGCCTCGACCCGACGCGACCTGTCGCTTCCCCGCCCGAATGACGACCGTTCCCGTCGGCTCGAGCCCCCGCTGATCTCCTCCCCGGGCGTAACGTGAGCCTGTGAGCGCTCCGACGACATCCCCCCGGTTCGGGCTGATCGTCGCGATCGCAGCGCTCGCGTCGGCCGTCGCGTTCCTCGACGGCACCGTGGTCAACGTCGCACTCCCTGCCATCCGCGACGAGCTGGGCGGCGGTCTGTCGACACAGCAGTGGGCGGTGGATGCCTACCTCCTCACCCTGAGTTCCCTCATCCTCTTCGCGGGGTCGGTGAGCGATGCCTTCGGGCGCGTGCTCGTCCTCCGCATCGGACTGATCGGCTTCGGCATCGCCTCGATCGGCGTGGGGCTCGCTCCCGACCCGGTGGTCCTCATCATCGCCCGAGCACTGCAGGGCGCCGCAGGCGCGTTCCTCGTGCCGAGCTCGCTGGCGCTCATCACCTCGCTCCTGACCGGCCCCGCGCAGGCACGCGCGATCGGTCAGTGGACGGCATGGACGACCGGGGCGAACCTCGCCGGCCCCCTAATCGGCGGGCTGTTCGTCGACCTGCTGTCGTGGCGGTTCGCGTTCCTCGTCAACACCCTCCCGATCGCGGCGACCTTCTACCTCCTGTCGCGCCTCGGCCACATCGACCACCGGCGCGACGACGCGCACATCGACCTCGTGAGCGCCGCGCTCTGCACCCTCGGGCTCGGCGGGGTGGTCTTCGCGCTCATCGAACAGCCCAACCTCGGATGGGGGCATCCGGCGATCTGGATGCCGCTGGTCGCCGGCATTCTCATGTTCGCGGCGTTCCTCTGGCGTCAGCGCACCGTGCGCTCGCCGATCCTGCCGCTCGGCATCTTCCGCGTCCGGAACTTCTGGACGGGCAATCTCGCAACGTTCTTCATCTACGCCGCGCTCTCACTCAACGGGTTCGTCGTCGGGGTCTACCTCCAGCAGGGCGCGGGTCTGAGCGCGACGCTCGCCGGGCTCTCGAGCCTGCCGACGACGCTGGCCCTCATCGCGCTGAGCTCGGTGGTCGGCGGGTGGGTCAACAGGTTCGGACCTCGCCTGTTCATGACGGCCGGTCCGCTCGTCATGGCGGCGGGCGCCCTGATGTTGCTGGCCGTCCAGAAGGACTTCGACTACTGGACGCAGGTCCTCCCGGGACTGATCGTGTTCGGCCTGGGGCTCGGCGTCACGGTGTCGCCCTTGACGTCGACGATCCTCGGCTCGATCGGCGGCGAGCGATCGGGTATCGCGTCGGCGACGAACAACGCGGTGTCGCGCATCGCCGGACTCGTCGTCATCGCGATCCTCGCGGTCATCATCGGCGGCGCGCTCGACCTCGACGGGTTCCACCGCGCCGCGCTGGTCACGGCGGTCCTGATGGTCGCGGGCGCACTGGTCTCGTTCCTCGGCATCCGCAGGCCCGTCACGGCCGACGCGCAGTCCATCTGATTTGCACGGCTGGATGCGGACCGGCGGCATCCATCGACTGCCACACTGACGGTATGAGCGTCATCGAGAACTCGAAACTCACCGTCGTCGGGGCGGGCGCCGTCGGATCGAGCGTCGCCTACGCCGCCCTGATCCGCGGGTCGGCACGGCACGTCGCCCTCTACGACATCGCCGCTGAGAAGGTCGAAGCCGAGGTCCTCGACCTCGCCCACGGCGCGCAGTTCACCGGGTCGAGCGACATCTCGGGCGGGTCCGACGTCGCGGTCGCCGCGGGCTCCCACGTCGTCGTGATCACCGCCGGCGCGAAGCAGAACCCGGGACAGACCCGCACCGAGCTCGCCGGGGTGAACGCCGGCATCCTTCGACGGATGCTGCCCGAACTGCTCGAGGTCGCACCGAACGCCGTCTACGTCATCGTCACCAATCCGTGCGACGTGCTCACCGTCATCGGTCAAGAGGTCACCGGCCTTCCGCCGGAGCGGATCTTCGCGTCGGGCACCGTGCTCGACACCTCGCGCCTGCGGTGGAAGCTCGCGCAGCGCGCGGGAGTGTCGACCTCGAGCGTGCACGCCTACATCGTCGGCGAGCACGGCGACACCGAGTTCCCGCACTGGTCGCGCGCGACGATCGGCACGGTTCCGATCCTCGACTGGCAGCCCCTCGACGGACAGCCGAAATTCACCGTCGATGAGCTCGACCGCATCGCCGTCGATGTGCGGGATGCCGCGTACACGGTCATCCGGGGCAAGGGGGCGACCAACTACGCCATCGGCCTGTCGAGCGCCCGCATCGTCGAGGCGATCCTCGGCGACCAGCACGCCGTCATGCCGGTATCCACGGTGCTGAGCGACTTCCAGGGCGTCGACGGCGTTGCCCTCTCGGTGCCCTCCGTCGTCAGCAGCGGCGGCGCCCGACCGATCCTCGAGACGTCCTTCTCGGCCGACGAGCTCGCACTCTTCCACCGCTCCGCCGACGCCTTGAAGTCGGTGGCCGCGTCGCTGCGCTGAGCCGATCCGATCAGGTCGCGCGCGGTCGTCGCAGCAAGCCCGGTTCGGGAAAGGTCCACCGGAACGCGACCGCGACGACCCGGACAGTCACCGTGACCGCAATGCAGATCACGCCCGCGATGAGGGTCGGGACGGCGAACGCGTTCAGGACGACGAGCACCGCGACGCCCGAGGCTGCGGCGACCGCATAGAGCGTGCTGACCTGCAGGAACGAGAACGGCAGGTTCAGGGCGACGTCGCGCAGCATCCCACCGCCGATCGCGCCGATGACACCGACGACGACGGCGCCCACCGGGCCGACGCCGAGCGACAGGGCCTTCGACGCACCGATGGCGCCGAACATCCCCATCACGATCGCGTCGAGCACGATGAGCGGCCAGACAGCCCGCGCGATCACGGACGCCACCGCCATCCCCACGACAGCTCCGGCCGCGGCGACCAGGAGATACCAGTTCTGCCAGATCACGACGGGCGGCTCGTTGAGCACGACGTCGCGGAGCAGGCTTCCCCCGAGCGCGACGAGGAGGCCGATGACGAGCACGCCCAGCACATCGATGCGCTGGTGTCGGTGCTCCGCCGCGACGAGCGCGCCCTGCAGGCCGCCCAGCCCTGCGGCCAGCAGTTCCACCCAGAGCGGGACGGCGAACGGGACGACGCTCATCTCGGTTCCTCCTCGGCGCGGGCTTGGCGTCAGCGCTGGGAGGCGGCGGCGTCGGCGATCACCTGAGCTACCGTCTCCGCCTGCGAGATGAAGAGCGCGTGGCTGCCGGGGACGTTCGTGATCTGCGCACCGACCCGCGAGGCCATGTGCTGCAGCATCGACTGGTCGAACGCCTTGTCCTCGGTGGCGATGACGGCCCAGCTCGGTGTGTCGCGCCATGCCGCAGCGGTGACGGCCTCACCGAACACGGACATGTTGACGGGGACCTGGCTGTCCGCGAGGAACGCGGCATCCGCTTCGTCGAGGTCGGCGGCGAACCCGGCACGGAAGTGGTCGCGAGCGAGGTAGCCGTAACCGTCCTCGCGGACGTCGATGACGAATTCCGGGGTTGCCGCGAAGCCCTCGTACTGCTGCCCGCTCGACTCCCCCACGTCGGGGATCAGAGCCGAGACGTAGACGAGACCCGCCACGTTCGGGTGGGTGCCGGCTTGCGTGATGACCGTGCCGCCCCAGGAGTGGCCGACGAGGATGGCCGGGCCGTCCTGCTGATCGAGGACCCGAGTGGTGGCCGCGACGTCCGCCTCGAGTGAGGTGAGCGGGTTCTGCACGATCGAGACGCGGAATCCGCGGGCGGTGAGCAGGTCGTAGACGCGACGCCATCCCGAACCGTCGGCGAAAGCGCCGTGGACGAGGACGACGTTGGTGATGTCTGCAGTGTTCATGGATCTCTTCCTTCTCGTCGGGCTCGGATCGAGCCGCTTAGTGATGGGGGTAACGCGATTGATACGCAATATATTGCATATCGATCTGCGGCCGCAAGAGCCATGTGAAGGACGGAGAAGGATGTCGGATGCCGCGATTAGCCTGAACTCATGGCTTCCCGACGACCCGCTCCCACCGCGGCCTTCCGCTGCACCGAGTGCGGGTGGACGACCGCGAAGTGGGTCGGGCGGTGCGGCGAATGCCAGCAGTGGGGCACCGTCGTCGAGGCGGGCACGGCTACGGGGATCACGGCATCCATCACGCCCATCGTTCCCACCCGCAGCGCCCGACCGATCACGCAGATCGACACGCGGGAGACCCCGCGACGGTCGAGCGGCGTCGGCGAGTTCGACCGCGTTCTCGGCGGCGGCATCGTCCCGGGAGCGGCGATCCTGCTGTCGGGTGAGCCCGGGGTCGGAAAGTCGACCCTGCTCCTCGAGGTCGCCGCGCAGAGCGCGCGCTCAGGGCGACGCGTCCTGTATGTCAGCGCCGAGGAGTCCCTCGGCCAGGTTCGGCTGCGCGCCGAACGCACCGGCGCGCTGCACGACGAGCTGTACCTCGCGAGCGAGACCGACCTCGCCACCACGCTCGGCCACGTCGACGAGGTGCGCCCCGACCTGCTGATCGTCGACTCGGTGCAGACGGTCTCTTCGGGCCTCATCGACGGCGCGGCGGGTCAACCGAGCCAGGTTCGAGAGGTGGCATCCACCCTCATCCGCATCGCGAAGGAACGAGACCTGCCGGTCGTGCTCGTCGGTCACGTGACGAAAGACGGGCAGGTCGCCGGTCCCCGCATCCTCGAGCACCTCGTCGACGTCGTCTGCCACTTCGAGGGCGACCGCCAGACGTCGCTGCGGTTCGTGCGTGCACTCAAGAACCGGTTCGGCGCGACCGATGAGGTCGGATGCTTCGACATGGCCGGCGACGGCATCGCCGAGGTCCCCGACCCCAGCACCCTCTTCCTCAGCACCCGCCCCAGCGAACCCGGGACGTGCGTGACGGTCGCCCTCGAAGGCCGGCGGGCGCTCCCCGTCGAGGTGCAGGCCCTCACCCTTCACACCACCGCGCCGAACCCCCGCCGCATCGTGAGCGGTGTCGACAGCGCGCGCGTCGCGATGGTGCTCGCCGTGCTCGAGAAGCGGGCGGGGATCAAACTCTCCGACCAGGACGTCTACGTCTCGACCGTCGGCGGGGTGCGGCTCACCGAGCCCGCCGCCGACCTGGCCATCGCCCTCGCCATCGCCAGCGCGGCCACCGAGCGTCCCAACCCCACGAAGTTCGCGGCGATCGGCGAGCTGAGCCTTTCCGGCGAGATCCGCAAGGTCACACAGCACGAACAGCGGCGATCCGAAGCCGCGCGCCTCGGATACAAGGCGGTCATCGATGCGAGCGCCGGCACGCTGCGCGACGCCCTGAATCAGCGGGCACGTCACCACGCACCGACATCGGACGACCGCCCCGATTTCTGAGGCGGAGGTCAGGCCTCGAGGGCAGCGATCAGGTCCGCGGGAGACGCCTGCATCGCGTGGGGGCCGGCGATGTCGAAGAACACCGTGGTGATCTCCTCTCCATGCGTCCCGAGGAAAGCCCGCAGCCAGGCCGGCGACTGCAGTCCGACGCCCGGCGGCAAGGTGGCGGGCTTGTTGGCCGCGTCGCTGAACAACAGCAGGGCGACATCGCCGGTGGCGGGGTCACGGTAGGTCCAGACCTCACCGGAATCCCGAGGGTCGTCCCGCGCACCCGGACGCAGGAGCGGCACGACCGTCGGACCGTGTCGCAACGCGAACGCGAGCGCAGCCATGTCCTGCGTCTGAAGCGCATCGGCGAGTGCGGTGTTGCGGAACTCGAGCGGCTTCTTCTCGCGCTTCTTCCCAGCCATCCCCTCAGCCTAGGCGGGATGCCGCGCCTCGCCGCGCCCTCCGACGCCAGAACATAAGGGGGCCCCCTCGAACTCCCCATTGGGGACTGGAGAAGTCGAGAGGGCCCATCACTCACCGGCGACCGGAGACCCGATGTCTCGCATCTGGGGGGGTGGCGAGACTCCGCTGGGGGGACAGCGGGGGTGAGCCGCCGGGAGCTGACCCCAGGGTACGCACAGAGGGTTCCCGCGGGACACCCCCGCAGGCGTCGTGTCAGATGAGAAAGTTCTCAGAATGGGCTGAGCGTCCCGGTTGCGGTCAGCGCAGGGTGAAAGAAGCCGGCTCGACCGAGCCGATCCCGCCGATCGTCACCGCCAGGTTGTACCAGCCGGGCAGCGCCTTCTGCCGGTCACCGTCGCACGTGTCGACCGCGGAGCGCGTGCGGTCCCAGACGATCGGCGTCGCGCTCGTCACGGTCTTTCCTGCGTCGAGCTGCACGATCTGGTCGCTCGGCTCGCTCTGGCAGTCGGTCGAACGCCACCAGGTGTCGCTGCCACTCGTGATCTCGAACGTCTGCGCCGCCGTCCCGACGTTGATGAGGCACGGCAGGTCAGTGTCGTTGACGAGCGTGATGGACAGCTTCGGCAGCTCACCGGTCCCGTACGAGCTCTTGTCGGTGGTGGCCGTCACCGTGACGTCGCCGGTCGTGCAGGGCGCGACGTCGCTGGCCGTGCCACCGTCGCTCTCACCGTCGCCGTCGCCTTGCGCGCCGGTGTCGCCGTCGGCCGAGGAGGTGACCCGCGGGCTCGGCGTCGCTGTCGGCGTCGACGCGGACGGCGCCGCCGACGAGGTCGGGGCAGGGGTGGCGGATGCCGACGCTCCGCCCGCGGGCTGCGACGCGGCATCCGTCATCGCCCGCCAGGGCTGCCAGACGACGAGGGCCACGATGCCGCCGACGATCAGGAGGGCGAGCAGCAGCACGGCGAGCCGGCGTCGGCGGTACACGGCCGGCGACGGCCGACGGCGGGGGGTCTGGCTGCTCACGCGTCCAGGGTATGCGCGGCCCCCGCGCTCACCCGCCCGGCGCGCCTACAACTGCTTGAGCATGCGGGTGTTGCCCAGGGTGTTGGGCTTCACGTGCGCGAGGTCGAGGAATTCGGCGACGCCCTCATCGGCGCTCCTCAGCAGTTGCGAGTAGACATCGGGGTCGACGACCTGCTCGCCGATCTCGGCGAAACCGCGACGGGAGAAGAACGGCACCTCGAACGTCAGGCAGAACAGACGGCTGAGCCCGAGCGCTCGCGCGTTCTCCTCGAGGAGATCCACGACCGCGCCCCCGACGCCGCGGTGCAGCCAGTCGTCGGCGACGATCAGGGTGCGGATCTCGCCGAGGTCCTCCCACATGACGTGGAGCGCGCCGCATCCGACGAGGCGATCGCCCGCTTCGGCGACGACGAACTCCTGCACGGTTTCGTAGAGGGTGACGCGTTCCTTGCCGAGAAGGATGCGGCGCTGCACCCACGGCTCGAGGAGTTCCTGGATGCGGGGGATGTCGGAGGTCCGCGCGGGGCGCACGGTGTAGGTGGCGTCCGGTCCCGTCATGCGTTCCACTGTATTCGCCCTGCACCCGCTCCCCCGCGCGGATCGACCCGTCGCCTACCCCTACGCTGGACGGAGGAAGGTGACCCCGTGAGTGTGCTCCGTGACTATGCCGCGGCCGTGTCGCAACCGACGCTGTCGTTCGCGACGACGACGCCGCGCTACGACGAGGTCGTCGACCCCGACGGCGCTCTCCGCCCGGCGTGGCAGGGCCTCGCCTCGCTCGCCCTCGGCCTGACGCACGACGAGCTCGAACGCGTCGACGGGGAGATCTCGCGCTTCCTCGCCGACGACGGCGTCTCGTACGCCCGCGCCGGAGACGACCTGCAGCCGTGGCGGCTCGACCCGATGCCCCTCGTGCTGGATGCCGCGGGATGGGCCCGCATCGACGTCGGCCTCGCGCAGCGCGCCGAACTGCTGAACGCCCTGCTCGCCGACCTGTACGGCCCGCAGGTCGTGCTGCGCGAGCGGATCGTGCCGGCCGCCGTCATCCTCGGTCACGCCGGATTCGTGCGCGCGATGGTGCGTCCCGGCGAGGAGAACCTGCCGCCCGACCTGCTTCTCTCGGCGACCGACCTCGGGCGGGACGGCGCCGGCGAATGGCACGTGCTCGCCGACCGCGTGCAGGCTCCTTCGGGGCTCGGCTACGCCGCCGAGAACCGCCGGGTGATCGCGCAGGTGCTGCCCGATCTCCTCGACGAGGGCACCCTGCACCGCATGGACCCGTACTTCGCCGCGCTCCGTGCGGCGCTCATCGCCGCCGCGCCCGAGGGCGCGAGCGCACCGCGCATCGTCGTCCTCTCCCCCGGACCGCTGTCCGAGACGGCGTTCGACCAGGCGTTCATCGCCAACGCGCTCGGGTTCCCCCTCGTGCAGGGCAGCGACCTCGTCGTCCGCGACGGATCCGTCTGGATGAAGCCCGCCGGGTGGCCGCAGCGCACCCCGCGCGAGCGCGTGGACGTCATTCTCCGACGAGTGGATGCCGAGTGGTGCGACCCCCTCGAACTGCGCTCCGGATCGCGGCTCGGCGTCGCCGGCCTGACCGAAGCGGTCCGTCGCGGGCGGGTGCGGGTCGTCAACGGTCTGGGCGCCGGCGTGCTCGAGAACCCCGCGCTCTTCCCCTACCTCCCCGCGGTCTGCGAGCGGCTTCTCGGCGAGCAGCTCCGCCTGCCGTCGGTGCCGGCGTGGTGGCTCGGCGACCCCGCTGCCCGCGCCGAGGCGCTCCCCCGATTGACCGCAGGCGACCCCACTCTCGACGTACGCCTCATCGACGATCCGCGCCGTCGGCTGTCCCTGGGCGATGCCGACCTCCTCGCTCGCGTCGAGCGCGAGCCGCACCGGTTCGCCGCCGTCGAGCAGCTGCCCCTCTCGCAGGTTCCGGTGTGGGATGCCGGGGGCGCGGCATCCGCTCTGCCCGTCACGCTGCGGGGCTTCGCGATCCGCTTCGGTTCGACGTACCGGCCGCTCGTGGGCGGTCTCGCCACGGTGCGGAGCGCGCCGGACGCCGCGCCGCGCACGAAGGACGTGTGGGTGCTGAAGGCGGACGAGTCCGAGGCCGACCAGGGGATCGCCGACGTGGCATCCCTCCCCACGACACGGAGCGACCCGACTCTCGCGCCGCGCGCGCTGTCGGACCTGTTCTGGACCGGCCGATACGCCGAGCGCGCCGAGGACCTGCTCCGTCTCGTGATCGCGACGCAGTCGGCGCTCGATCAGCCCGGTGCGCACCGGGCGACCCGTGCCGGAGAGAGCGTGCGGGTGCTCCTCGCCGCGCTCCACACGCTCGCCGGCACGCGCGCGACTGAGCCCGAGTCGGAGTTCCGATCGTTGCTGCTGGATGCCGCCCGCCCCGGCTCCGCCGCGCACTCGATCGCCCGCCTCCGCGACGCCATGGAGGGTGTGCGCGACCAGCTGTCGGGTGACACCTGGCGCGTGTTCGCGAACATCGAGCGAGCCGTGCTCGCCCTCCGGGGCGCACCGCGACCGCACCGCACAGCCGAGTCCGCCGGGCGCATGCTCGCCTCGATGCTGTCGCTCTACGGCGTCACCGCCAACATGATCCGCGACCCCGGCTGGCACATGATGGAGGCCGGCCGCTACCTCGAGCGCGGGCTGCAGCTCACGACCCTGCTGTCGTCGGCGCTGTCGGCCAGCCGAGGCCCCCGCACCGACCGCGACGTTCTCGAGTCGCTGCTGCTGTCGGCCGAGAGCGTCGTCACGCACCGCCGGCGCTACCGCGGCACGGTGCGCGCCGCGGACGTCGCCGAGCTGCTCCTGCTCGACCGCGGCAACCCCCGTTCGCTCGCCTTCTCGCTGCAGACGCTGCGCGAACACCTGGCCGCGATGCCCGCCTCGACGGGGTCCTCGCGGGCCGAGCGTCTGCTCGACCAGCTCGAGACCGAACTCGCCGAGGTCGAAGTGCTCGAGATGACCGCGGTCGTCGGCGGTCGTCGCGAGCGGCTCGTCGACAGCCTCGAGGGCGTCCGGGCACAGCTCGAGCAGCTGTCGGATGCGATCGGCGACCTGCACTTCGAGGCCGGCCCGCCCGCCGTGTCGATGACCGAACTGTCGCTCGTCGAGCTGATGGGTGCACGCGCATGACCCGCTACCGGGTGTGGCACCGCACCGCGTACACCTACAGCGACGCCGTGCAGGACAGCATTGGCCAGTTCCACCTGCGCCCGCGCGAGCTGCCGTGGCAGCGGATCTCGGACTCCGGGGTGACCGTCGACCCGCATCCCGGCGACATCTCGCCCCGCACGGACTGGTTCGGCAACTCGTCGACCTTCTTCCACGTGACCGACCCGCACGAGGCGCTGACGATCGAAGCCTCCAGCGAGGTGACGGTCACCGTTCCCGCGTACGACGCCGAGGCGCTCGCGCAGCCGTGGGAGCTCGCGCGGCCGCTGCGGCATCCCGACATCGACGGTGCCGTCGAGGCCACCGAATACGCGCTGGAGTCCGCGCGCGCCGTCCACGACGCGGCGGCCATCGCCTACGGCGCCGAATCGCTCACACCCGGTCGACCGATCGGCGAAGCGGCGACGGATCTGATGGAGCGGATCTTCCGCGACTTCGACTACGACAAGACCGCGACGACCGTGACGAGCACGGTGGGCGACGCGATGACGAAGCGGGCGGGCGTCTGCCAGGACTTCGCCCACGTCGCCCTCGCCTGCCTGCGCGGTCACGGCGTCGCAGCCCGGTACGTCTCGGGCTACCTCGCGACGCAGCCGCCACCGGGCAAGGAGCGCGTGTTCGGCGCGGATGCCTCGCACGCATGGCTCGCGGTGTGGCTGCCGGGCACCGATCAGTGGCTCGCGATCGACCCGACGAACAACCAGTGGGCGAACGACCGGTACGTCACCGTCGCGTGGGGCCGCGACTACGGCGACGTCTCACCCGTGACCGGCATCATCTTCACCGAGGCGAAGACCTCGACGCTGCGCGTGCAGGTCGACGTCGCACCGCTCGACTAGCGCGCGTACGCGGATGCAAGAGATCCGCGCCGACACGCCGGTGACGGGCAGGCGGATGCCGGGTGTCGCCCGGCATCCATTGCATCCGGCGACGCCGGGTCAGGGCACGGGTGACGGCGGACCCGGGCGAGGTCGCCAGCGGACCCGGCGCCATCACACGCCACTCGACACGTTTCACACCCCCTGCCTCGACACTTGCACGACCGGCGGTGCTGATGTGGCCCAGCAGCCGCCCCGAGGCCACACCCGCACCACCGATCGTGCATTCGTCACATGATCAGCGGCGCCGGTGCAGCGCCGCGCGGGCGAGCCGGCCCGGCGTGCAGCGGCCTTCGAGGCGCGTACGCGGATGCAAGAGATCCGCGCCGACACGCCGGTGACGGGCGGGCGGATGCCGGGTGTCGCCCGGCATCCATTGCATCCGGCGACGCCGGGTCAGTTGCGGGGCTCCCCCAGCGGCAGCACCCGCGTGCCGAAGTCGAGGATCGTGTACCTGCCGCAGGCGATGGTGTCGGCGTCGAAGGTCGATACCCCGGCGGGGAGCTCGAAGGGGACGGTCGCGGCATCCTGGATCAGGAAGGTCACGGGCCCGCGATGCTCCGCCCGATTCACGAGCCAGTCGTACGGCCGCAGGGTGTAGTCGACCTGGACGAGCTGCGCCGGGTCGGCGAGCGCCAGCTTCGGTGCACGGACGGTCCAGAACTGTCCGGCCCCGGTCCGTCCGGAGCGCTCGACCCATCGGGTGACGCATGCGAGATCACCGTCCCCGCGCCCGGCGGCGGCAACGGCCACGGGCACCGCGGCGACGCCTCCGACCGCAAGCGCACCGGCCAGCGTCGCCCCGGCAGCACGCGGTAGCGAGACGGCCGGCGGCGCGACGGCCAGTACGAGGATCGGGAGGAACACCCACGGCTGCAGGTAGCGGTCGGCATCCGTGCCCGCGACGACCACCACCGCCGTCGCGATGATCGGCGCCATCACCGAGACGGCGCACACGGCGGTCACGATCGTGTCGTGTCGCCGCCAGGCCCGCATCCCGAGGATCAGGCAGGCGACGAACAGAGCGGTTACCGCGGCCAGCCAGAGCACGCCGTTCCACCGCCCCGCCGTGGCCCCGACGACCCCGGCGAGGTGGGCGAGCGCGGCATCCGCCTGATCCGGACGCAGGTAGTTGCCACCGGCCGCGACGATGTTCGCGGCGAACGGCGCCCGCAGAAGGTATCCGACGGCCGCGGCGCCCGAGACGCAGAGGACGGTGACGAGTGCGAGGCGCGGCGCGATCCGGCGGCCGAGCAGAAGGATGCCGACGGCCCCGACGACCGGCACGACGCACCACACCACGACGAGTGGGTTCGTGAGCGTCGACACCGCGACGACGATCGCGATCAACGCCACCGTGCGGACGGTCGATGCGCCCTCGAGCAACCGGCGGAACAACCCGACCACGGCGAGAGTGCCGACCACCGTGGCCGCGTAATACGTCGTCGTGGTGGTCAGAGCCGCGAGATGGAACCCCGGCATCCCCGCCGGTCCTTCGAGGAGGATGAGCGCCACGAACCCGGCGAAGGCGAGCACGCTGCCCGCCACGGGTCGCGCGCCGGGGCGATGCCGCCCGGCGACGAGGCGGATCCCGCCGTACACGACGAGGAGGGTGACGACGGCGTTGAGGGTGAGCGTGCCCGTCGTGCCCAGCCCGAGCAACGACAGCGCTCCGTACAGCGCGGTCTCCGGCAGGAACAGCACGGGCGAGAGCGCCCAGTCCTGCGGCTCGCCTCGCCGCAGGGAGTCCGCGATCAGGGCGACGACGACGGAATCACCGTCGCGGTACAGCAGCCACGAGCTGGTCGAGGCGACCGCTGCGACCGCGATGAGCGCGAGGGCGGCAGCGGCGCCCCACCCGGCTGCCTCCGCGGCGCCACGCCGCTGCATCAGACCGGTCCGCATCATCACCGCTCAGCAAATCAGCTTCGCCGCGCGGGCACCACTCGCCGCGTTCACGGATGCAAGGGATCCGACGCAACACGCCGACGATGCACGCCCGGATGCCGCGTGTCGCCCGGCATCCCTTGCATTCCGCGCCGCGCACACCACGCACACCGCGGCGGCTCGCCCGGGACCTCTGCTACCGGTCGGCGCGCCGCCCGCCCGCACACCTGCACGACCCGCGGGGCTGATGTCGTCCGAACACTGCCTCGAGACCACACCCGCACCACCGGTCGTGCATCTGTCACGCGATCCGCCGCCGACGCGCCGTCGCCCCGGCGAGCAGACCGGCGACGAGCACCACCGCCGACACCGCGAGCCACAGCGGCACGCCGGTCGGGATGCCGACCAGCGACCGCACACTGATCACCTCGACGGACCCGTCCGGCCCGTCTCCGAAGGCGGTCACCGTCACGACCGGGGCGAGGACGACGGCGACCACCACGAGCGCCGCCACCGTCACCCAGAGAACAACACGTGTGGTCATGTCGCCAGCGAAGCAGAGTGGCCGCCGGAACGGAACCCCGCTCCCGTTCGCGGATGCAAGGGATCCTGCGCAACACGCCGACGATGCACGCCCGGATGCCGCGTGTCGCCCGGCATCCCTTGCATCCGTCGACAGCGGCCTCAGCCGAGGAAGCCGCGCAGCAGCGCTTCCGACCCGGCGAGGTGCTCGAGCACGGCGGCCTCGGCGGCATCGGGTTTACCGGCGAGGATCGCGGCGACGATCCGGTCGTGCTGCGCGTCGGAGTGCTCGATGTTGCGCGGCAGCAGCGGGAACGTGTCGAGCCAGGCGTTGATGCGAGCCCGGTTCTCGACGACGAGGGGAAGCAGCGACGGGATGCCGCTGGCCTCCGCGATCGCCAGGTGCAGCAGCGAGTCGAGCCGGCGGTACTCGCCCTCTGCGGCTCCCGCGGTCGCGCGGTGCGCGTCGTTGAGGTGGGTGCGGACGGCATCCGTCAACTCCCTCGATGCCGCGGCGCGCGCGGCGCCCGCCTCGAGCACGCGCCGCAGCCCGAGGATGTCCTCGAGCTCGGCGGCGTCGACGGGACCCGCGTGCACCGGGAGCGGTTCGGCGACGAACGTCCCGCCGTAGCGTCCGCGTCGCCGCACCACGAAACCGGCGTCGGCGAGCTCGCCGATCGCCTGGCGCACGGTGTCTCGGCTCACGCCGTACCGCTCGGCGAGGTCGCGCTCCGAGGGAAGGGACTCCCCCGGTGCGACCACGCCGAGCCGGACGGTCTGCACCAGCCGCGCGACGGTGTCTTCGAGCGCGTTGCCGCCGCGCACCGGTCGGTAGACGGTGCGGCCGAGATCTGGCGACGACGCGGCCGGTGTCACAGCGGCGTCACGTAGGCGTTGGTGATGCCGCCGTCGACCACGAACGCGTTGGCGGTGATGAAGGAGGCGTCGTCCGAGGCGAGGAACGCGACGGCCGCGGCCAGCTCTTCGGGCTCGGCGAAGCGACCCATCGGCACGTGCACGAGCCGGCGCTGCGCGCGCTCGGGGTCAGCCGCGAAGAGTTCGCGCAGCAGCGGCGTGTTCACCGGTCCCGGGCAGAGCGCGTTGACGCGGATGCCCTGCCGGGCGAACTGCACACCGAGCTCGCGGGTCATCGCGAGCACGCCGCCCTTCGAGGCGGTGTACGAGATCTGCGACGTGGCCGAGCCCAGGAGCGCGACGAACGACGCCGTGTTGATGATCGAGCCCTTGCCCGCCGGCACCATGTGGCGGAGCGCGGCGCGCGAGCAGAGGTAGACGCTCTTCAGGTTGACGTCCTGCACCTTGTCCCACGCGGGCAGCTCGGTCGTCTCGATCGAGTCGTCGTCGGCGGGTGAGATGCCGGCGTTGTTGAACGCGATGTCGACCGAGCCGAGGTCGGCGGCGACACCGTCGAAGAGCGCGTCGACGGATGCCTGGTCTGCGACGTTCACCTGGCGGAAGACACCGCCCACCTCGTCGGCGGCCTGCTGGCCGGTCACGGGGTCGAGGTCGGCGATGACGACGCGGGCTCCCTCGGCGGCGAAACGGCGCGCGGTCGCGAGACCGATGCCGCTGGCACCGCCGGTGATGATGGCGACGCGGTCGCGGAGGCGCTGGGTGAGGTCCATGGGGGTCCTTCCGGGTCAGGAGGTGGCGTAGAAGACGTTCTTGGTCTGGGTGAAGTGCTCGGCGGCGTCGGGGCCGAGCTCACGCCCGAGTCCCGAGGCTTTCATGCCGCCGAAGGGGGTCGTGTAGCGGACCGACGAGTGCGAGTTGACCGACAGCACACCGCTCTGCACGCCGCGGGACACTCGGATGCCGCGGCCCAGGTCGCGCGTCCAGATCGATCCGGCGAGCCCGTAGACGGTGTCGTTGGCGAGGGCGATCGCGTCGGCCTCGTCGTCGAACGGCAGCACCGCGACAACGGGTCCGAAGACCTCTTCCTTCGCGATGCGGTCGCCGCGGCCTGCGAGCACGACGGTCGGTGCGAACCAGAATCCCTCGCCCTCGGGCGCAGATCCGCGGAACGCGACGTTCGCCCCGTCGACGTACGAGGCGACTCGGTCGCGCTGGCCGGCCGAGATGAGCGGCCCCATCTCGGTGGCCTCGTCGTTCGGGTCGCCCACCCGCCAGCCGGCGACCGCGGGCTCGACGAGTTCGAGGAACCGGTCGAACACCGAGCGCTGCACGAGCAGTCGGCTGCGGGCGCAGCAGTCCTGGCCCGCGTTGTCGAACACCGATCCCGGCACGGCAGCGGCCGCGGCCTGGAGGTCGGCATCGTCGAACACGATGTTGGCGCTCTTGCCGCCGAGCTCCAGTGTCACGGGCTTCAGCTCGCGCGCGCACCCGGCGGCGACCTCGGTGCCGACCCGGGTGGACCCGGTGAACACGACCTTCCGGACGTCAGGATGCGTCACGAACCGCTCACCCACGACCGGTCCGGCACCGGGGATGACGGTGAAGACGCCGTCGGGCAGGCCCGCCTCGAGAGCGAGATCGCCGAGGCGCATCGCCGTGAGCGGGGTGAGCTCGGCGGGCTTCAGCACGACGGCGTTGCCGGCGGCGAGCGCGGGCGCGAAGCCCCACGCCGCGATCGTCATGGGGAAGTTCCACGGCACGATGATCCCGACCACGCCGTACGGGTCGTGGTACGTGACATCGAGCCCGCCGGCGACGGGGATCTGCTGTCCGATCAGGCGTTCCGGTGCACCTGCGTAGTAGTTGAGCACCTGCGCGACGTGCGAGGCCTCCCACCGCGCGGACGAGATCGGATGCCCCGCCTCGAGGACCTCGAGCTGGGCGAGCTCCTCGACGTGGTCCTCGACGACGCGCGCGAAGCGGCGGAGCGCGTCGGCCCGGGCGACGGGAGCGAGCTCAGCCCAGGTGCGCTGCGCACGGACGGCGCGGGCGATCGCGGCATCCGCCTGGTCGATCGAGGCGAGCTCGACGTCACGGAGGGCGGCGCCGGTGGCGGGGTTGAGGACGGTGAAGCCGCTCATGCCGAGACCCCCCGGTGAGAGACGGCGTAGGCGTCGGCGGCGGCGACGAGCCCTAGGAACAGGCGCCGATCGGCGGAGTTCTCCTCGGGGTGCCACTGCACCGCGACGAGGTAGTCGTCCCCCGGTGCCTCGAACGCCTGCACGAGTCCGTCGTCGGTGCGGGCGGTCACGACGAGCCCGTCGCCGAGGCGGTCGACGCCCTGGTGGTGGTAGCTGTGGACGCGGTAGGGGCCGGCGCCGATGAGGCCGGCGAGCGTCGTCTCGGCATCCACCTCGACGGTGTTCTCGGCGAAGACCCCGCCGCCGATCTTGTAGCGGTCGGTGCCGAGCGTGTCGGGGAGGTGCTGGTGCAGGGTGCCGCCGGAGGCGACGTTGATCAGCTGCAGGCCGCGGCAGATGCCGAAGACGGGGATGCCGCGCTCCCGCGCTCCCGCGAGGAGGGCGAGCTCCCACTCGTCGCGGTCCGCGCGGGCGGGGTCGGTGAGCGGATGCCGCGCCGCCCCGTACAGCTCGGGTTGCACGTCGAGCCCACCGGTGAGGATCAGCCCGTCGAGCCCGTCGAGCACCACGGCGGCGGCGGCCTGCGCCGACGGCTGCGGCGGGAGGAGCACGGCGACGCCGCCCGACGCGGTCACGGCGTCGAAGTACTGCTGCGGGAGGAAGCTGGCGCGGACGTCCCAGACGCCCTGCGTCGCCCGCTCGAGGTAGGTGGTGAGTCCGATGACGGGGCGGCGGGCGCCCGCGGGATCAGAGACGTTCGAAGCCACGGATGCGCTCCCAGTCGGTCACGGCGGCGTCGTAGGCGAGGACCTCGACGCGCGCCTGGTGCAGGTAGTGGGCCACGACGTCGTCACCGAACGCCGCTCGGGCGATCTCGGACGCCTCGAAGAGGTCGGCCGCCTCGCGGAGGGTCGTCGGCAGGTGCTCGACGTCGGAGTCGTAGGCGTTGCCGGTCAGCGGCGGCGGCAGCTCGAGCTCGTTCTCGACGCCGTAGAGGCCGCCCGCGATGATCGCGGAGATCGCGAGGTAGGGGTTCACGTCGCCGCCGGGCACACGGTTCTCGACGCGGAGCGACTGTCCGTGGCCGACGACACGCAGCGCGCACGTGCGGTTGTCGACGCCCCACGCGATGCCGGTCGGGGCGAACGAGCCCTTCGCGAAGCGCTTGTACGAGTTGATCGTCGGCGCGTAGAGCAGCGTGAACTCCTTCAGCGTCGCGAGGATGCCGGCGATCCAGTGCTCCATGAGGGGGCTGAAGCCGTGCTCGCGGTCGCCCGCCATGACGGGTGTGCCGTCGTCGCTTCGGACGGAGAGGTGGATGTGGCAGCTGTTGCCCTCGCGCTGGTCGAACTTCGCCATGAAGGTCAGCGACTTGCCGTGGGCGTCGGCGATCTCCTTCGCCCCGTTCTTGTAGATCGTGTGCTGGTCGGCGGTCTCGAGGACCTCCGCGAATCGGAACGCGATCTCCTGCTGGCCGTCGTGGCACTCGCCCTTGACGCCCTCGCAGTAGAGACCGGCCCCCTCCATGCCGCGGCGGATGTCGCGCAGCAACGGCTCGAGTCGGGTGGTGGCGAGCAGGTTGTAGTCGACGTTGTAGTCGGTGGATGCCTGCAGTCCCACGTATCCCTTGGCCCAGGCATCCCGGAACGAGTCGTCGAAGACGATGAACTCGAGCTCGGTGCCCGAGTAGGCGACGAGGCCGCGGTCGGCGAGACGCTGACGCTGCGCGTTCAGGATGCCGCGGGGCGACTGCGCGACCGGGTCGCCGCTCGTGTAGTCGAGCTCGGCCATGACGAGCGCGGTGGCCGGTTGCCACGGGATGCGGCGGAGCGTCGCCATGTCGGGGCGGAGGACGAGGTCGCCGTAGCCCTTGTCCCAGCCCGACATCGCGTACCCGTCGATCGTGTTCACGTCGACGTCGACCGAGAGGAGGTAGTCGCAGACCTCGGCGCCGTGGCCGGCGACCTCGTCGAGCCAGAACCGGGCCGACACGCGCTTGCCGACGAGGCGTCCCTGGGCGTCGGGGAACGCGACGATCACCGTGTCGATCTCGTCGGCTGCGATCGCATCGGCGAGCTCATTCACCGTCAGATTGCCGGGCATCGGTCGTCCTTCCGTCGTGCGCCGAAGCGGGATTCGGCGCGTTCGTCGTGTGGTCGTCGTGGGTCTGTAACGAGAACGCTACATGCCAAAGGTAGACATGGCATACCAATAGACGCCACACTCGTCCGCAAGGCGTGAGCCAGCGCGCCGACCCGACGGCGCGCTCCGCGCCGACCAGCCAGGAGGTCTCATGACGAATCCGAGCACCACTTCGAAGGGCGCCGGCGGCGTCCGTTACGCCCGCGCCGAGGAGGGCTACTTCGAGAAACGCACTCTGAAGAGATCGGCCGGAGTCTGGGGGCTCTGGGGCCTCGCCGTCGCCGCCGTCATCTCGGGCGACTTCTCGGGCTGGAACTTCGGCATCGAGTTCGCCGGCTTCGGCGGCATGCTGATCGCCTTCGCGGTGCTCGTGCTCATGTATTACGGCCTCACCTTCTCGATCGGCGAGATGGCCGCCGCCATGCCGCACACCGGCGGCGCGTACTCGTTCTCGCGTTCCGCGATGGGGCCGTGGGGAGGACTCGCGACCGGCCTCGCCGAGACGATCGAGTACGTCGCGACGACGGCGGTGGTGGTCTACTTCTCGGGCTCGTACGCCGACAAGGCACTGAACCTGCTCACCGGTGTGAGCCTGCCGCCATGGCTGTGGTGGGTCATCCTCTACGCCCTCTTCATCGGCCTCAACGCCGCCGGTGCGGCCGTCTCGTTCGCCTTCGCGATCGTCGTCTCGATCATCTCGATCGGCATCATCGTCGTCTTCGGCGTCATGGCGCTCGCCCGGGGCGCATTCAACTGGGATTCGCTCTGGAACATCCCCGCCGACCCGGCGGCGTTCGGAGCGTCGACATTCCTGCCGCACGGCATCGGCGCCGTCCTCCTCGCGCTCCCCTTCGCGATGTGGTTCTTCCTCGGCATCGAGGAACTCCCGCTGGCGGCCGAGGAATCGCACAACCCGGCTCGCGACATCCCGCGCGCAGGGCTGTGGGCGCGCGGCACGCTGATCGTGACGGGACTCATCGTGCTGTTCCTGAACACCGGAGTGCTCGGCGCGGAGGCGACCGGCCCCTCGACGGAGCCGCTGCTCGAGGGCTTCCAGGCGTTCCTCCCCGACCAGGCTGCCGCGATCCTGTCGCTGCTCGCCCTCATCGGACTGTTCGCCTCACTGATGGGCATCATGTTCGCCTACGGGCGCAACATGTACTCGCTGTCGCGCGCGGGCTACTACCCGCGCTGGCTCTCGCTCACGGGCAAGGCGCAGACCCCCTGGGTCGCACTCGTGTTCGGCGCCGTCCTCGGCTTCATCGCCCTCGTCATCCTCCAGGCCGCGGGTGGCGACACCAGCCCGGCCGGTGCCATCGTGCTGAACATCGCGGTGTGGGGCGCTGTCGTCGCCTACTTCCTGCAGATGGTGTCGTTCATCATCCTGCGCAAGAAGTTCCCGAACGCGAACCGCCCATACAAGAGCCCGTGGGGCCTGTTCGGTGCCTACTCGGCCGGGATCATCGCCGCGATCGTCTTCGTCGGCCTGCTCTTCAACGAGGCATTCCTGCTCGCGATCATCGCGATCATCATCGTGTACGTCGTGATCTTCATCGGCTTCGCGGTGTACGGCCGCACTCGCCTCATCCTCTCGCCCGAGGAGGAGTACGCGCTCTCCGGCGGCCTGCACGGCGACCCGCAGCGCGAGGGGTACGACGCCATGGAGGGCCAGGTCTTCGGCGACCCGCGCCCCTGAAAGCCCGGACGGGCCGGGTGCAGCTGAACGCGCACCCGGTCCGTTCGCACGTGCGTCGCCGTGCGCGGATGCAATGGATCGCGGGCGACACGCCGATAAGCCGCCTCCGGATGCCGGGTGTCGCCCGGCATCCGTTGCAACGCGCTACGCCTGACTCGGCTCAGAGCGGCAGCCGCAAGCAGACGAGCCGCTCGCGCAACTCCCACGACGGAGCCGGCTCGAAGCCCTGACGCCGGTAGAGAGCGAGCGCGCCGGTGCGCCAGTCCCACACCGACAATCGGAGCCCTGTCGCCCCGACGGCGCGGGCGCGGGATGCGGCATCCGTCAGCAACGCAGACCCGGCACCGGAGCGTCGCCCCGACGGCCCGACCCAGAGCCGCTTGAGCTCGGCATCCGGCCCCGAGCGGTGCAGCACCGCCATCCCGATGAGCTCGGCGCCACGCTCGACGAGCAGGACCTCGGCCCCGGCGAACGCCGATGCGGGATCGCGGGCCTCGGCCGCGTATCGCTCCGGCAGCGGACCAGGTTCGGTGAGCCCGTGCTCCGCCTTCTCGGCCTCGGTCTGCGCGTGGTAGTCCGCGAGCATCGCGGCGACCGCACCTCGGTCTCGCTCGAATCGGGCCACGCGGACGAAGAGGGATGCGGCGACGGTCACCCCTCCATCCTCACCCGTGCGCGGGCCGGGCCATCGCGGTTGAATGGACGGATGCGCTGGACCACCCGCCCCTCGACGCCCGCCGACGCCACCTGGATCGCGGAGCTCCGCGCGGTCGTCATGCGCCCAGACCTCGAGCGCCTCGGTGTCTTCAGCCCCGAGCGGGTGCGGCAGCGGTTCCTCGACGCGTTCGACCCCGCGCTCACCCGCGTCATCGTCGTCGATGGAACGGATGCCGGTTCGATCGCCATCCGCCCCGCTGCGGACGGCACCTGGATCGAGCACTTCTACCTCGACGAACGCGTGCAGGGCGAAGGCATCGGCACGCAGGTGTTGACCGCGATACTGACCGAGGACCAGCCCCTCCCCTGGCGCATCAACGTCCTACAGCAGAGCCCGGCCCGCCGCCTCTATGAGCGGCACGGCTTCGTCGTCGACAGCGAGGACGAAGTCGACGTCTTCTTGGTGCGCCACGCCTGAACGACGAAGGGCCGGATGCCTCTCGGCATCCGGCCCTGTTCGTCGTGTCGCTTACGACCCGGCGATGATGTCCGGGCTCGCAGTGATCTCACCTGCGGCGCCGACACCGACCGGCTCGCGGCCTTCCTGGCGCATCGTCTCGAAGACGAAGCTGTTGTTTTCGAGGTCGACCTTCACGTGGTCGCCCGAGTTCAGCTCGCCGCGGAGGATGCGCTCGGAGAGCTGGTCCTCGATCTCGCGCTGCATGGCGCGGCGCAGCGGCCGGGCACCCAGCGTCGGGTCGAAACCGATCTCGATGAGGCGGTCCTTGGCGGCATCCGACAGCTCCACCGTCATGTCACGGTCGAGCAGGCGCTCGCTGAGGCGCTTGGTGAAGAGCGTCACGATCTGGCGCAGTTCGGCCTTGTTCAGCTGCGGGAAGACGATGACGTCGTCGACGCGGTTGAGGAACTCGGGCTTGAAGTGACGCTTCAGCTCCTCGTCGACCTTGCCCTTCATCCGGTCGTAGGTCGTCTGCGAGTTGCCCTCGACCTGGAAGCCGACCGGGCCACCGGCGATCGCCGACGAGCCGAGGTTCGTCGTCATGATGATCACGGTGTTCTTGAAGTCGACCACGCGGCCCTGACCATCGGTCAGTCGACCCTCTTCGAGGATCTGCAGCAGCGAGTTGAAGATGTCGGGGTGAGCCTTCTCGATCTCGTCGAAGAGGACCACGGAGAACGGCTTGCGGCGCACCTTCTCGGTGAGCTGGCCGCCCTCCTCGAAGCCGACGAACCCGGGAGGGGCACCAAAGAGCCGCGAGACCGTGTGCTTCTCGCCGTACTCCGACATGTCGAGGGAGATCAGCGCGCCCTCGTCGTCGAAGAGGAACTCGGCGAGCGCCTTGGCCAGCTCGGTCTTTCCGACACCCGTTGGGCCGGCGAAGATGAACGAGCCCGACGGACGGTTCGGGTCCTTGAGACCCGCACGCTGGCGGCGGATCGTGCGGGAGAGAGCCGCGATGGCCTCCTCCTGACCGATGACGCGCTGGTGCAGGGCCTTCTCCATGAAGACGAGACGGCTGGTCTCCTCCTCCGTGAGCTTGAAGACCGGGATGCCGGTGGCCTGGGCGAGGACCTCGGCGATCAGGCCCTCGTCGACGACCGCGTGGGTCGCGACGTCGCCTGAGCGCCACTGCTTCTCGAGGCGGAGACGCTCGGCCAGGAGCGACTTCTCCTCGTCACGCAGGGATGCGGCCTTCTCGAAGTCCTGCTCCTCGCTGGCGGCTTCCTTGTCCTCGCGGACCTTGGCGATCTTCTCGTCGAACTCACGCAGCTCGGGCGGGCTGGACAGGATCGACAGACGCAGGCGAGCGCCGGCCTCGTCGATCAGGTCGATGGCCTTGTCGGGCAGGAAGCGGTCGGAGACGTACCGGTCGGAGAGGTTCGCCGCGGCCACGATGGCGCCGTCGGTGATCTGCACCTTGTGGTGCGCCTCGTAGCGGTCGCGCAGACCCTTCAGGATGTTGATCGCGTGGGGCAGGCTCGGCTCCGCCACCTGGATCGGCTGGAAGCGGCGCTCCAGCGCGGCATCCTTCTCGAAGTGCTTCCGGTACTCGTCGAGCGTCGTCGCACCGATCGTCTGCAGTTCGCCTCGGGCGAGCAGCGGCTTCAGGATGCTGGCCGCGTCGATCGCGCCCTCGGCGGCACCCGCACCCACGAGGGTGTGGATCTCGTCGATGAAGACGATGATGTCGCCGCGCGTGCGGATCTCCTTGGTGACTTTCTTCAGGCGCTCTTCGAAGTCACCGCGGTAGCGGGACCCGGCGATCAGCGAGCCGAGGTCGAGCGAGTAGACCTGCTTGTCCTTGAGCGTCTCGGGCACCTCGCCCTTGACGATCGCCTGAGCGAGACCCTCGACGACGGCGGTCTTGCCGACGCCGGGCTCACCGATGAGGACCGGGTTGTTCTTGGAGCGGCGCGAGAGGATCTGCATCACGCGCTCGATCTCCTTCTCGCGCCCGATGACGGGGTCGAGCTTGTTGTCGCGCGCGGCCTGCGTCAGGTTGCGGCCGAACTGGTCGAGGACGGCAGAGCCACCCTGGGCCGTGGCCTGAGCCTGCTCGCCGGCGCCGGATGCGACGCCCGCGGGCTCCTTGCCCTGGTAGCCGCTGAGCAGCTGGATGACCTGCTGGCGCACCTTGTTCAGGTCGGCGCCGAGCTTGACGAGCACCTGCGCGGCGACACCCTCACCCTCGCGGATGAGCCCGAGCAGGATGTGCTCGGTGCCGATGTAGTTGTGGCCCAGCTGCAGCGCTTCGCGCAGTGACAGCTCGAGCACCTTCTTGGCGCGCGGCGTGAACGGGATGTGACCCGTCGGCTGCTGCTGCCCCTGTCCGATGATGTCCTGGACCTGCTCGCGCACGGCGTCGAGCGAGATGCCGAGGCTCTCGAGGGCCTTGGCGGCGACGCCTTCACCCTCGTGGATCAGGCCGAGGAGAATGTGCTCCGTGCCGATGTAATTGTGGTTCAGCATCTTCGCCTCTTCTTGGGCGAGCACCACCACACGACGTGCACGGTCTGTGAATCTCTCGAACATCGTCTCCACCTCCACTCGACGCACTGGCGGCGTCTTACGTAGAGGCTAACCAGGGGCGGATGCCGGTATGCCCGTGTTCGCCGTGGGCATACCGGATCTGGGGCTTGTGGTCGCGGCATCCGCCGGCATAGCGTTTGTCGATAACAACGAATGTCGTTATGGGGGTTGGGATGTTCACGGGAACCGATACAGCGAGCGAGCGCGACACTGAAGGGCTGGTGTGACGTGGCGCGGTGGATGGTGATCGTCGGGGCGGTTCTCGTCGTCCTGCTGATCGTGGGGACGATCCTCGCGTTCGCCCTCGCGATGGCGAGGAAGCAGTGGGCGGGACAGGATCCGACGACTCTCGTTCGCGTCACGCGCGTCGTCGCGATCATCTGGACCGGAGTGGCCGTCGTCGGAGCGGCGGTCGCATTGTTGACCGCCCTCCTCGCCCCCGGCGTCGCCATCACGATGCCCATCCGTGAGTTCTGGCCGCAACTGCCCGACACTGTGGCCCTTGATGTAGGCACAGCTCGACGAGTGTCGGGAGGTTTCACCGAGGTGACCCTGACGGTCGAGGGCCTCGACGCCACCGCACGAGTGCTGTGGGCATTCAGCCAGGCGATCACCTGGGTCGTCCCCGGCTTCGTAGCCCTCTTCGTCGCGGTCACCTGTTCGCGCCTCCTCTCGGGGGCGGCCTTCACTCCGGTCGTGGCGAAGATGGCGATCACGACCGGCGCGGTCATCGCGCTGGGTGGCGTCGCGGCGCAGGTTATGGGGGACATCGCCGGCAGCATCGCCTCGACGCAACTCTTCGGCGCGAAGGGCGGCGGGTGGGAAGGCGACTTCCCCGGGATCGACAACGTGTTCGACGCCTGGCTGCCCTCTGCGACCCTGCAGATCTCCTTCCCGTTCTGGCCTATCGCCGTCGGCCTGGCTTTCGCGGTGCTGGCGGCGGTCCTGCGCCACGGCTCGCGCCTGCAGCGCGACGTGAAGGGACTCGTCTGATGGTCGCCGCGACCCGCACTTCCGGCGCCCTCGACCTCGTCGTCTACGGCGTCGCCGCGGCGCTGACCGCGCTGATCGTCGCTGCCTTCCGGATCGCCGAGATCCTGAGCCCGGACGGCCCCACAGTCACGATCGGAGGGGAAGCGGCATCCGCGTCACTCGGGCTGTCGGCGACCGCGACGGTGGATTCCGTCGCGGTTCGGGCGCCGGACCTCGGCGCCGGGGGTCGGGCGTGGATGATCGCTGCCGTCCTCATCGCGACGATGGCGACGATCATCGTCGCGGCGGCCCTGATGCGCGTCGCGATGGCCGTGCGCAGCGGACGCGTCTTCGCCGGCGGCGCAACGCGAGCGCTCACCCTCATCGCCGGGACGATCACGGCCGCCGTGTTCACGTGGCCGATCGTCGACGGCATGGGCCGTCAGCACGCGATGCAGTCCCTCGGCATCCCGTTCGAGACCCTGTCGATGCTCGACCTGCTCCCCCTGCTGCCGCCGCTGCTCGCCGCGATCGCCGCCGCCCTCCTCGCGGGCGCGTTCGCGCACGCCGAGCGCCTGCAGCGCGACACCGAGGGGCTCGTGTGAGTCCCGCCGAGGAGGACGAGCTCACCGGCATCCACTGTCGGCTCGATGAGCTGCTCGCGGCGCGGGGGATGACGCTGACGCGCCTCTCCGAGATCGTCGGTGTCTCGGTCGTGAACCTGTCGATCCTCAAGAACGATCGCGCCCGGGCGATCCGGTACTCGACCCTGTCCGCGATCTGCCGCGCCCTGGACTGCGAGGTCGGCGAGCTGCTGGTGCGCGCGGACTGAGCCGGGGCGTTCGGTTCCGGGGACGCGATGTGTCGCCTCGCACGGACGGAAACGGCAAGTTGCGTCCCTGGAACGGCAGGCGCCCGCGCTCCGGGGACGCGTCGTGTCGCCTCGCGTGCACGCAAGCGACATCTTGCGTCCCCGGAACGGATCACCGCGCGAGTGCCCGACGCACGCGCGCGACGATGCCCTCGGCATCCCGGAACAGGTGCTCCTTGGTGACCCGGATGACCACCCACCCGGCCGCGGCGAGCGCCTCGTGGCGGTCGATGTCTCGCGACCACTGGCGCGCGTCCACCGCGTGATGACCGCCCTCGTACTCGAGGGCGACGCGCTCGCGCGGGTAGGCGAGGTCGACGCAGGCGATCGCGCGCCCAGCGACGACGACGTGCCAGTTGAGCTCGGGCTCCGGCAGGCCGCCGTCGATCAGCGCGAGGCGGCACCACGTTTCGGGGCGGGATGCCGACCGTTCCCGCACGAGCGGAAGCGCCTCACGGAGTCGACTCGCCCCCTGCCGGCGCCCCGCGCGGACAGTCGCCGCGAGCTCGTCCACCGTCGCGAGCGCGGGCGGATCGCCGCGGAACATCGGCACCCGGACGATCGCATCACCCACGGCGACGAGGTCGCGGATGTCGGGGAACGCCGCCCCGAGCGCAGCCCAGGTGCACGTCGGGCTCAGCAGCCGCACGCCGAGATCCGGGTGGACGCGCACCTCGGTTGCGCGGTGCACGAGGCGGTGGCCGCGGACTCCCCGGCTGCGCGGCGTGCGGTCCGGGGCGAGGACGCCGATGTCGGGTGACGTTCCGTCGAGAGCCGCGGCGGGCACGGGCAGACCCCAGAGCGCCGCGGCGGTGAGGTGGCTGAAGAACTGCGGGGCCGGCATCCGCGCGGCGTACGCCAGCGCAAGACGAACGTGCGCGGACGCGGCGTCGGGCGATGCGGCTTCGGGGCGAACACGCACCCCGCGGAACGGTCGGTCGAGGTCGCGCGAACGCAGCCGGCGCGGCGAGACTCCGGCATCCGTCGCGGCCGTCACGGAGAAGACGGGTCCGAGCGACATCGGCAGTGGTCGTGATCGCACGCGACGACGATCGACCGCCGCGAGCGCGCAGCATCGCAGCCGGGCGACACTGGGGATGAGTCGAACGCGCGCATCCGTGGGGAGAGGATGCCGCGCATCGCGCTCCGGGGACGCGAACTGACGTGACGGACCGTCGGAAGCGGCAATTCGCGTCCCTGGAACGAGCGGCGCCCGCGCTCCGAACAACCGTCAGCGGATCGGGACTGCGCCCTCCGCGTCCAGCACGCCGAAGCTCAGCGTCGCGTCGCGGTTCACGTCGGCGCCCGGATCGAGCTGCACGATCGTCAGCTGTGGTGCCATGTCCGCAGTGCACATCTGATCGGCATCCGGGACGGCGAAGCGGACGACGACGGATGCCGGTGACTCCGACCGCGTGTCCTCGACGACCGGCGGGCACGTCGACGATCCCCACGTGCGGAGCGCGATCGTGCGGTCTCCGACCCACGCGGCGGAGGGTCTGAACTCCTCGATCGGCCCGCCCGCGTAAGCGTCGAGATCGACCTCGGCGGTCGCGTCCCCGAGCGACACCCGAACTCGCGCGCCGTCGACCGGTTCGACGCCTCGCGGCGTCCCGATCTCGAGCGGCCGGGCCACGAGGTCGTCGGTGCACGGACCCGGCTCGGGCTCCCGCAGCGACACCACCAGCATCCCGTCCGTGACCGCCACCTTCCCCACCGTGGGATCGCACGACGAACTCCCCCACGTCACGAGCGCAATCGTTTTGCCGCCGTCGAGCCAGCCCGCACCGACCTGCCACGCCGGCGCGGCGTCGGCGACGCCCGGGTCCGGCGACGCCCCGCTCACGGCAGGCGTCGCACACGCCGTGAGAAGACCGGCCGCCAGAATCGACCCGGCGAGTGCGGCGAAGAGTCGGGTGCGCATGAGGTTTCCCTTCCAGACAGCGGATGCCGCGGCATCCACTCTCTGAGTGTCACCAGTCTGCGGGGCGTCTCACTGCAGCGCGGAGGTCAGCCGGGCGAGGTTGTCGAGGATGACCGAGCGGATGGGGCGCTTGTCCCATTCCTCGATCGTCAGTTCGCGGGACATGCCGCGGTACTGGTCTTCGACGTTGCGGAGCTGATCGACGAACTCGCTGCCGCGGACGAGCATCGTCACCTCGAGGTTGAGACCGAACGAGCGCATGTCCATGTTGCTCGACCCGACGACGGCGACCTCGTCGTCGATCGACATCGACTTCGAATGCAGGATGTAGGGCCGCTTGTACATCCAGATCTTCACCCCCGTCGCAAGGAGCTGCTCGTAGTAGCTGCGCTGCGCGTGGTAGACCATCGCCTGGTCGCCCTCTTCGGAGACGAACAGCTCGACCTCGACGCCGCGATGGCACGCGGTCTGGATCGCGAGCAGCAGTCCCTCGTCTGGGACGAAGTACGGGCTGACCATGACGATCTTCTTCTTCGCACCGAAGATGAGACTCAGGAACAGCTTCAGGTTGTTCTCGTATTCGAAGCCCGGGCCGCTCGGGACGATCTGACAGTCGAGGTCGCCGGTCCCGGCATCCGTCAAGAAATCGGATTCGACGGCGAACACCTCGCCCGTCTCGCCGTACCAGTCCGAGACGAAGACGGCCGACAGGGATGCCACGACCGGCCCGTCGACGCGCACCATCAGGTCCACCCACTGCAGGCCACGGCGCAGATTCGCCTTCAGGTTGTAGCTGCGGTCCGTCACGTTCTGCGAGCCGATGAAACCGACGGCACCGTCGATGACGACGAGTTTGCGGTGGTTGCGGAGGTCGGGCCGCTGGTACTTGCCCTTCAGCGGCTGCACGGGCAGCATGAGCCGCCAGTGCGCGCCCATCCGCTCGAGGCGCGAGATCGTCGCCCGGTAGTTCGGCTTCCAGCGGTTCGCCCAGTGATCGAGCAGAACGCGGACGATCACGCCACGCGCCGTCGCACGCTCGAGCGCAGAGAAGAACTCGTCCGTCGCGCCGTCGGACTGCAGGATGTAGAACTCGACGTGCACGTAGCGGGTGGCCCGGTCGATCTCGGCCGCCATCGTGTCGAGGCTGCCCTGATAGTCGGAGATGATCTGAGCGCCGTTGTCGCCGGCGATGGGGAGGGCGCCGAGCGTGCGGTTGAGCCCGACGAGCTGCGTGAACCAATCAGGGGCATCGGGGCGCAGCGTGCCGAAGTCGAGCCCTTCGCTCGCCTGCCGGAAGGCGTCGTTGATCGACTCCTGCTCCTTCCGACGCTTGCGCGGCAGCCGCGGATTGCCGATGAGGAGGAAGAGCAGGATGCCGATGACCGGGATGAAGTAGATGGCGAGGAGCCACGCCATCGCCGCCGTCGGGCGACGGTTGCGCGGGATGATGAACACCGCGATGATGCGCACCGAGATGTCGAACATCAGGATGAGGACGATCCACCACGTCCACGTCCAGTCGACGCTGATGCTGATCACGAGGCCCCCAGAGAGTGTGGGCTCAGCCTATCGTTTGGCGGATCGACCGGCGGTTTCGTCGCGAGGGGGAAGACCGCGCTTGAGCCGTTCCTCGGCTTCGACCCGGGCATAGAGCTTGCGCTCGGTGCGGTCCATGCGGAGGATGCTGCGGATCACGAAGGCGAACAGGCCGGCAACCACGATCGTGGGAATCAGTCCCCACACGATCGCACCCCAGATGTCACCCATACCCCCATCGTAATCTCCCCCTGCCCTCCCGCAGACCGGAGCGTTCTGCACCAGGGCGGCCTCCGCGTGGGCTGTCCCCAGAAGCCTCGACTGCCGGGCCGAGCGCTCGAGTGCGGCGCAAACGTGGGGCCATGTCCACGATCGTCACCGCCGCGGATTCCGCGCACTTCCTCGCCCTTGTCCCCCGCCTCCTCGGCTTCACCCCGACCGAGAGCCTCGTCGTCGTACCGATGACGCGGGGACGAAGTCTCGGCGCCCTGCGCGTCGACCTCCCGCCTGCCGGCGTGCCGCTCGACTCCGTCGCCGCGACCGTGGTCGGCATGGTCTGCCGCGTCTCGGATGCCGACGGTTTCGCAGCTGTCGTCTACACCGCGGCATCCGCACATCGGGAGCTGCCGGGAGCAGCGCTCGCGAACGCACTCGAACGGTCGGCGGGCGCGTGCGGCCTCGACATCGTCGACGTGCTGACGGTGGCCGGCACCGGATGGGGCTCGCACTACGACGACCGGGTGCCGTCGGGCGGTCGCCCCCTCGCGGCGCTCGAAAGATACCTGCCGCCCGTCGACGGCGACCAGCACGGCGGCGCGGCGCTCCCCGCCGTGGAGCCGGCGGCCGTGACGAGCGTCGGCACGGCGCTCCTGTCGCTCGAAGCCGCCCTGGCGGTGCTGTGCGGCATCCCCGCCGTCGATGGTTCACCCCTCCCGCTCGATCCGGCCGCCCTCGAAGCCGGCTGCGCGCTCGACGATCTGCCCGGACTCTACGAGGACTGCCTCGAATGGGATGCCGCCGCCCTCGACCCGATGCAGGCGGCAGTGCTCGGCTGGTGCCTCGCCCGCCCGTCCCTGCGCGACGTCGGCATCGTGCAATGGGCGAGCGACCGCGCCGGCGGCGACACGGCGCTCGATGCGCAGCGCCGCTGGGAGGCGGGCGAGGAGTACCCCGCCGACCTCGCCTCGGTGATGTGGGGAGAGAGCGAGCGGCCGGATCCGCGACGACTCGACACCGCGCTGGAGCTGGTGCGGTGCGTCGCGGCGCAGATTCCCGAGGCCCACCGGGCCGGGGCCCTCGCGACCGCCGCCTGGCTCGCGTGGTCGCTGGGACGGTCGACCCACGCCGACCGTTACGCGGCGGCGGCGCTCCGCATCGAGCCCGAGCACGGCCTCGCGGAGATCGTACGGTCGTTCGTCGCGCACGCCCACCTGCCCGACTGGGCGTTCCGACGGTGACCGGGCCGCGGCATCCACCGCGACCCGGTCGCCTCGTCAGCGCTCCACGATCGCGAAACCACCCGCGGGCAGGATGAGTGCGCCCGAGCGGTCCTTCTTCACGCGCACCTCGCGGCCGCGCTCGTCGTACACGTCGATGCGCCCCGGCCCGACGGTCACCTTCTGCGGCGACCGTGCGGCCGAATGCACCAGTTCGGTCCGCGCTCCCCGGTCGCCTTCGAGAACGAGGCGGGAGACGAACGGGCGGACGAGGATGCCGTCGAGCTGCAGGTCGCCGCGCGTCGAGGCGACCCGGATCTCATCGCGCGACCCCGGCATCGCCTTCGACAGGGTGTGCGGATGCATCGCACCCGGCGTCGGCGAGATGCCCTGCGCAGGCCCGGTCAGCCGGAGCATGCCGAGCGTCGAGCGCCCGCTGGTCCACGTCGACGACGTCCGCTCGCCGATTTCCGACCACACGACCGGTTCGATCCACCGATCGGTGTCGGCCCTACCGACGTCGAAGACGGCAGTGTCACCACGTGAGAGCGTCAGCTTGTCACCCGACCAGCTGGACTCCCCCGTCCACGACTCCGGCGTCGAGACCTCGCCGGTCGTGGCCGCGGCATCCTCCGCCTCGGCCCATGTCAGCCCCTCGCGATCGGCGACCTCCGTCAGCGAGAGGGCCTGCCGCTTCACTCCGGGGTTCGCGTCAAGAGCGAGAGCGGTGAGCAGACCGTGGATCGTCGACTCTGCGCCGCTGTTGCGGTTGACGGTCCCGTCGGGCTGCAGGCCGTCGTAGGTGACTCCCGTCGCAGGGTCGTACATGCGCTGCCCGGCGTGGTTGGCACCGAAGAACCATGCGGCCTGCATCGCCGCGAGGTCCTCGAACCCTTCCGACCCGGTCGCCTCGGCGACCCCCAGCAGCGACTGCACCCGTGAGTCCGCGCCGTAGGCGATCTGCACCCGGTCGACCGGGCTCGGGTTCCACCCGTTGTCGGGTCCCCCGGCGGTCAGCAGCGTGGTCGTGAACGTGGTCGCGTCGGCGACGGCGGGACGAGCGAGCGAACGGTCGCCGAGGGCGACGGATGCCGCGGCCAGCGCCGCCGGCATCTGCGAGCCCCATGCGTGCCAGATCGCCGGCGACTCCGCCCACGGGAGCACCGCCTTATACGGCCACTCCCGCGTCGAGCCGTCCGCCATTCCGGCGATGCCCCTCGCGAGCTTCCGCAGAGCGGTTGCGGAGGCGCGGTCGGGACCGGCTTCGACGCGCGCGGCGAGGCCGAGCGCGGCTTCAGCCGAGGCATCCGCCCCGTTCGTGATCAGCCACGTCGGGACCCGCTTGCCGTCGGAGACCGTCCACTGCCCGTAGGTGGAGAGGACCTGACGGTTGAGCGCACCGAGCGAGAGGTCGAGGCGGTCGTCGAGGAAGGCGGCGAACTCCGGGTCCTCGTCCTTGAACGCGGCATACCCCTCGCCGAGAGCCCACAGCGTGCGCGCGAGCCAGTAGCTCGGGCCGCTGTCCGAGGGGTCGGGGAGTTCTACCGGCTCCGCGGAGGGGTTGAGCGTGCCGTCGGGCTGCATCCAGAGGACGACGTTCCCGGCATCCGGTCCGTCTGTCGTCTGGAAGTAGGCGACAGACCGCAGGAGCTCGTACGCCTTGTTGCGGCTGTCGTCGTCGCCGGTCAGCTCAAAGTGGCGGATGTAGACCACCGCGGCGCGGGTGATGTCGTCGGCGTTGTACGCACCCTGCCCCCAGTACCCGGTCTCAGGGTCGAGCGGTCCGCCGCCGACCCGTTCGAACGTGCCGCCGTCGCGCGCGTCGGCGTAGGTCCACGGCAGGGTCAGGGTCGGGTCTTCGTCCTGGCGGTAGGTGCTGTGCCCCTCGACGTCTGCGGGGGGCGTCGCCTCGTCGAGCAGGAAGTCGAGGTGCGCGAGGTTGGTCACGGCGGTGGATGCCGGGGCCGCGGCGGCGGCAGTCGCGCCGAGCGGGAAGGTCAGAGCGAGCACGGCGAGGGCCGTGATCCCGACGGTTCCCGCACGACGGTGTGCGGAGGTGTTCACGGGAGTGATCCTTTCGGTGGGTGTGCCGTTCTCCGGATGAATCGACCGTGCGCGACCCGAACGGGCCGGGGCACGCGCATCATCCGGAGAACGGCACGCGATCAGTCGGTGCGTTCCAGCAGGGCGACGCCGATCTTCGAGTCGGCCATGCCGTAGAACACGAACAGGCGGCCGTCGACCTCTTCGATCGCGGTCGGGAAGACGACGTTGGGCACGATGCCGCTGCGCTCGTCGTCTGTCTCCGGGGCCAGGAGCGGCTCCGGAGTGCGAGCGACGACCCTCGACGGGTCGTCGGCGTCGAGGATGATCGCCCCGGCGGCGTAGTTCACCTTCTGCTGCTGTGCGAACGCGCTCTCGAGGACTCCGGTCACCCCGTGGTGCAGGACGAGCCAGCCCTCGGGGATGCGGCGAGGTGGCGGACCGCCGCCGATCTTGAGCTCCTCGAACGGGAACGCGGGCCCGGCGACGAACCGGTGCTGCTCCCACAGGGTCAGCGAGGAGAGGTCCTCGCGGACGTCCTCGAGCGGGATGTAACTGATCCAGATCGACTGGCGCTCGTCATCGACGCCCGCCGGCACGCGCACGCCCTGGCCGGGCTTCGTCTCGCCGAGGTCCCACATCGGACGATGCAGCACGGCGAGGGCCTCCCGCCCATCCGGTGCGGTGACCGGTTCGGGGAAGAACACGGTGTCCTTGTTGTGGAACAGGTTGAGGTCCATGTCGAGGTCGTCCTGGTACCGGAAGAGCGCCGGCCCGAGCCGTCGCCAGTCCCGCAGATCACTCGACACCGCCACGGCGGTACGGGGCCCGAGCGGCCCGTACGCCACGTACGTCATGACGTGCAGCCCGAGCGTCTCGATCCAGGTGATCCGCGGGTCTTCGACGCCGGAGTTGCCGACCCCGCGCTCCCAGCCGCGGTCGGGCTCGAGCACGATGCCCTCGCGCTCCACGGCGACGGGGATGCCGTCCTCGATGACGACGCGGGCGAGCCCGACCCGCGACACGTTGCCGTCGGCGACGAGGCGCGGCAGCAGGTACAGCTCGCCGTCGGGGCCGCGGCCGGAGCCGGGGTTCAGCACCCCCTCGGCTTCGTTCGGATCGCCGTCGGCGGGGGACATCACCACCCCCATACGGGTGAGGCGGTAGGGGACGTGGGTTTCGGCGGGCATGGTCATCCTTTCACTCCGGATCCGATGTCATTGGAGGTGAAGTAGCGCTGGAACACGAGGAACAGCGCCACCGCGGGGGCGGCGAGCACGACGGCGCCGGCCATCATCGCCCCGAACGGGTTCGCAGTGGATGCCGCGATGTTCGAGATGAAGTTCGCCAGCGACACCGCGAGCGGCTGCATGTCGGCATCCTTCGTGATGAGGAAGGGCCACAGGAACTCGTTCCACGGCCCGATGAAGGTCAACAGCACGACCGTCAGCAGGGCGGGGCGGACGAGCGGCAGGGCGACGCTCCAGAGCAGCCGGAACTCGTTCGCACCGTCGATGCGGGCGGCGTCGAAGAGCTCCTTCGGCAGCTGCAGGAAGTACTGCCGGAAGATCACCACCGCGGTCGAGTTGATGAAGAACGGCAGGATCATCCCGAGGTAGTTGTCGGCGAGGCCGTAATCGCGGGCGATCATGACGTACAGCGGGATCATGAGCAGCTGGAACGGCACGACCTGCACGAGGAGCGCGAGGGCGAACGTCGCCCCGCGGCCGCGCCAGCGGAGCACGGCGAGCGCGTACCCGGCGAGCACTCCGAACACGACGGTGCCGAGGATGACGCCGCCGGTGAAGATCCCCGAGTTCGCGAGCCCCTGGAGGAGATCGATGCGACCGTTGATGGCGGAGTAGTTGTCGAGGGTGAGGTTCGCCGGATTCGGGAACGCGCCCGCCGGACTGGGATCGACGTTCGTCTGCAGCGAGCCGACCACCATGTAGAAGAACGGGAACAGGAACGCGAGGGCGCCGATCGACAGCCCGACGTACATCGCGATCTTCGAACCGAGTGCGCGCTTCATCGCTCCTCCCCTCCGACCAACTTGCGTTGCAGCAGAGCGATGGCGAGCACGAACACGATGAGCACGACGCCGATCGCGGCCGCGACATCCGGGTTCTGCTGCTCGATGCCGCGCTGGTACATGAGCAGCACGGGCGAGGTCGACGCGCCGTTCGGTCCGCCGCCGCCGGTGAGCAGGTACGGCTCGGTGAAGAGGTTCGCTCCGGTGATCGTGGCGAGCAGCACCACGAGCAGCGTCGCCGGCCGCACGCTCGGCACCGTCACCGCGAAGAACTGACGGAGCTTGCCGCCGCCGTCCATCGATACCGATTCGTAGAGCTCGCGCGGCACGTTCTGGAGAGCCGCGAGATACAGGAGGATGTAGAACCCGAGGCCCTTCCAGGTCACGAAGACGGCGATCACCGGCATGGCGAGCGACGAGTTGACGAGCCACGACGGGTCGGGGGCGAGCGGCCCGAGAACATTGTTCACGAGCCCGCCGCGGGCGAAGAGGAACAGCCACACCGCGACGACCGCGACGGATGCCGTGACGTACGGCACGTAGTAGCTCACCCGGAAGAAGGTCCGCGCCTTCGTCACCCGGTCGAGCGCCGTCGCCAACAGGATGGACAGCGCCACCGTCAGCGGCACGTTGATGATCAGGAAGATCCCGACGTTGCCGAACGAGCGCCAGACCTCGGGGTCGCTGAGGGCGGTGACGTAGTTGTCGAACCCGACGAACGGCCGGTCGACGACAGCACCGGGAGCGGCGAAGAAGTAGTCCTGGAACGACATCCACACCGCGAAGACGACCGGGTACGCGAAGACCACCAGGACGAACACGATGTAGGGCGCCGAGAAGAGGAGCCCGTGAGGCTGCGCGCCGAGGAGGCGGTGCAGGATGCCGCGGCGAGGCGCGGCATCCTTCCCGTCCTTCTCGGGGGAGGCATCACGCGTCGCGCCGGGACCGGCGCGACCGGGGACGACGGCGGTCATCTCAACCCGCCGAAGCCAGCTTGTCGATCTCTGCCGACGCGTCGGAGAGGAACTGGTCCACCGGCGTCTCGCCGAAGATGACCGACTTCGAGTAGCCGTCGCGGAACGCCTGCCAGATCTCCACCGAGCCGACCACGTTCGGGACCTCGACGGTGCGCGCTGCCTGGTCGCCGAACTGCTCGTACGCGGGGTTGTCGGCGAAGTAGTCCGGGTAGGTGCCCGTGAGGTCCTGCCGCAGCGGCATCTGCCCCGTCGCCTCGAGCCAGGCGCCGTCCTGCTCCTCGCTCGTCGCGAACTTCAGGACGTCCCAGGCCGTCGCCTTGTTGTCGCAGGCGGTGAACATGCCGACGTTCTTGGCGTCGCTGAAGGTCCAGGTGTCGCCCGCCGGCGTGCCGTCCTTCGTCGGCACCGGCACCGCGCCCCATTCGATCGCGTCGCCGTAGACGCTGATCGCCCACGGACCGACGATCGCCATCGCGGCGTAGCCGTCGGCGAAAGCGTCGCCCTGGTACTGCTCGTTCCCGGCGAGGTTCTCGTCGTAGAGGGTCCGCCAGAAGTCGGCGACGGCCTTACCGTCGTCATCGTTGAACGTGGCCTTGCCGTCTTCGAGCAGCTGCGTGCCACCGGTCTGGGCGGCGTAGAGCGGGTAGAAGTCGAACCAGGGCTGGAAGAACTCGCTCGTCGGAGCCGGGTTGATCGCGTACTCCGAGACGCCCGCCTCCTTGAGTGCGCGAGATGTCTCGAGGAACTCGTCGTAGGTCGACAGCTTCGGGTTCTCGGGGTCGAGCCCGGCCTTCGCGAACAGGTCCTTGTTGTAGAAGATCATCACGGGGTTCGACTTCCACGGCAGCTGGTAGAAATCGCCGTCGTCGGAACGGTACTGATCGGCGAGGTCTCCGCTGCGTCCGGTGATGTAGTCGTCGCCGTCGGAGAACGTCGACAGGTCGACGAGACCGCCCTGTCGCTGGAAGCCGGGAACCGCTGCCGGAGAGGTGTTGAAGACCAGGCAGGGAGCGTTGCCCGCCGTGATCGCCGCGCCGATGACCTCTTCGCTCGATGCGCCCGCGGGAATCTCCTGCGCCTTCACCTGCTCATCGGGGTGGTCGGCGTTCCACGCCTCGACCATCGCCTTGCCCCAGCCGATCTCGGCTTCGTTGTTGGAGTACCAGATGGTGATGTCGCCCCGGCCCTCGAGGTCGCCACCACCTCCCCCTCCCCCGCCGCCGCTGCAGGCGGTGAGGGCGAGCACGCCGGATGCGGCTGCTGCTGTGATGAGGATGCGTCGTTGCATGTCTCTCTCCTTCGTGGTGCGGTCGCGGTCAGTCCGCGGCCAGGGGTGGCGGTGCCGTCGATCCCCGGACGGCGAGGGTGGGATCTGCGAGCGCGATGCGCGCGGGTGGTTCGCCGGCGATCGCGCCGAGGAGCGTTCGCGCGGCGACGAGCCCCCACCCGCGGGCGTCAGTGGTGACGCTGGTGAGCGCGGGGTGGACCCAGCGGCCGATCTCGGTGTCGTCGAAGCCCGTGATCGAGAGGTCCTCGGGCACCCGGATGCCCCGCTGCTGCGCGACCGCCATCCCCGCGACGGCCATGCCGTCGTTCGAGTAGACGATCGCCGTCGGAGAGTCGGCCGCATCGAGCAGGGCGGCGGTCGCACGAGCGCCGTCTGCCGCGCTGAAGTCGGTCTCGACGATGCGGGAGCGAAGGCCCGCGGCATCCGCTGCGGCCTGGAAGGACTCGCTGCGGCGGCGGGCGTGCAACATGGCGTCGGGCCCTGCGACATGGGCGACGCGGCGGTGGCCGAGGGCGGCGAGGTGATCGACGGCGAGGCGGATGCCGACCCCGTCGTCGGCGGAGACCGCGGCGAACGGTGACGCGACGTCGGGGACGCCGAGGGTGACGGCGGGAATGCCGAGTTCCTGCAGGAGCGGGATGCGGGGGTCGTCGACGCGGATGTCGGTGAGGATGACGCCGTCGACACGTCGATCCGTCGCGAGCGCGCGGTAGGTCTCGGCTTCCTTCCGACCCGGGGTCGCGACGGCGAGGACGAGGGCTTGCCCGGTGACGGAGAACTCGTCTTCGAGGCCGGCGATGAAGGTCGGGAAGAACGGGTCGGCGGCGATGACGTCGGGGCTGCGGCCGATGACCAGCCCGCAGGCGAACGCGCGTCCCACGCTGAGCGAGCGTGCGCTAAGGCTCGGGGTCCACCCGAGTTCGGCCGCGGCGGCGAGTATCCGCGCGCGGGTGTCCGGTGCGACCCCCGGCCGGTCGTTCAACGCGAACGAGACGAGCCCCTTGCTGACCCCGGCGGCGCGCGCGACGTCCGCGATGGTGGGGCGGGTCTGCGGGGGCATCCTTCACTCCTTCGTGTCGAACAGGCTCTACTAAACCGGTTCAGACGAGAGGAATGCAAGGGGTTGACGAGCCCGGGGAGTCGGGCGTACGGCGTCTCAGCGCGTCGGCAGCTCGACCCGAACGCGCCAGCGCGCGCCGTCGGGTCCGGCCGCGAACGTGCCCCCGAGAACCTCGACCCGCTCGCGAAGCCGCGCGAGCCCGAACGCCGGCCCCGGCCGCGTCTCGGCCGTCGGGCGGTGCGGATCGTTCGCGACCACGAGGACCACTGTGTGCGATGTGAGGACCAGCGAGAGGTCCACCGTGACCGCCGGAGCGCCGTGCTTGACGATGTTCGTGACGGCTTCGCGGGCAGCACGCGTGAGGGTCGTGTCGATGATGCCGGCGAGCGGGGCCTCGCCCGTCACCTCGACCTGCACCTCGTGCCCGAGGTCCCGGAGCTTCTTCGCCAGGGAGTCCAGCTCACGCCCGATGCCGGGGGCAGCGGCATCCGTCACACCGTCCGTTCCCGACCGGCCGTGGATCAGCTGCAGCACGCGCCGCGTGTCGGTGAGCGCTTGAGCGGATGCCGCGACGATGGCGCGCTGCGAGCTCGCCCGGGTCTCGGGGTCGTCGGTGCGTTCCAGCACCCGCGCGTGCATGACGGTGATCGAGATCTCGTGGGCGATGACGTCGTGCAGTTCGTCCGCGATCCGGTTGCGCTCAGCGACGAGTGCCGCATCGAGTTGCGCTTCGTGAGCGTCGACCTGGGAGGCGAGCGCGACGTTACGGCTGACGACTCGACGCAGGCCCCGCCCGACAGTCGCCGACAGCAGGCCGATGACGAACACGGCGACCACGCCACCGACCTCGAGGCCCGGCGGCATCGTGGCGATCGCAGCCACCCAGGCGACCGCGGCGACGCCGTACGCCACCGAGAACACCGCGCTGCAGCAGTAGAAGACCACCCCGATGCTCATCGCGACGGCCGTCAGATATTCACCGCTGTGCCCCGCGGCGATCGCGACGAACCCGGCGAGCATGAGGATGCTCGCGCCCCAGATGGGTCGCCAGGCCATCGCGATGATCGCACCGTTCATCAGGAGGGGGGTCGCGAACACCGGCCACGGTGTCGGCGACCCCGATGCGAACCCCGTCCACAGCGCGTCGACCGCGGCGACCAGCGGGAGCAGCACGATGAACGCGCGGGCGAGCACCGGGGGGAGGACGTGATCCCAGACGTCGCGAAGCGCCGTGCGAGACCCGGGACGGGCGTCCGATTCCAGTGAGATAACGAGAGCGGTCGCCGACTCGCCCCTAGGTTCCATCCCCTCATCATGACGCGGAACATTGCGTTGCGCGCTCCTGCTCGAGACGCAACTGCCTCATCGCAGGACGGACGAGGCGACACCTAGGCTGATCGCATGCCTCCCATCCGCGTCCTCATCGCTGACGATGAGGCTCTCGTGCGACGTGCGCTCGAGGTGTTCGTGAACGCGGAAACCGGGATGACCGTGGTCGGCGAGGCGAGCGACGGCCCGAGCGCCGTTGAGCTGAGTCTGGATCTGAAGCCCGACGTGGTGCTGATGGACATCCGGATGCCGGGCGGCGACGGCATCCGCGCCATCGAGCGGCTCTCAGCCGAGCTTCCGTCGGCGCGCACCATCGCCATCACCACCTACAGCTCGGACGAGACCGTGGCGACCGCGCTGAGTAAAGGGGCGGTCGGTTTCCTCGTGAAGGATTCCGAGCCTGAGCACATCACGGCGGCCGTCCGCAGCGCCCACCACGGCGGGTTCGTCCTCTCCTCGATCGCGGGGCAGGACATCGTGCGGCGCATCGCGACGTCGGCCGCCGGTCAGGCGACTGTCACGCTGAGCCCCGCGGAACAGCTGACGCCGCGCGAAATCGACGTCCTCCGCCTCCTCGCCAAGGGGATGTCGAACGCCGAGATCGGCCGGGAGCTCTTCCTCTCCGAGGCGACGATCAAATCTCACCTGCGGCGCATCATGACCAAGTGGGACGTGCGCGATCGGATGCAGGTCCTCCTCTTCGCGGCGCGAGCGGGCATCATCCGCATCCCCTCGACGCCCTGACCCGTCACGCTGGCCCGCGATTGCGTCTGGGGACGCAACTCGATTGCGTCCCCGCGTCGCAGGGCAGTGCCTTTCGGCTCACGCGCGCCGTCTTAGCGCGTCGCTAGCGTCACTCCTGAGGGAAGGACGGGCTGCATATGGATCACGGTCTGGGCACCGGCATCCGGGTCCGCAGCGTCAGCAAGTCGTACGGCGGCAAGCGGGTGCTCGATGACGTCTCCTTCGACATCCCCGCCGGGACGGTCACCGGGCTGCTCGGGCCGAACGGCTCCGGCAAGTCCACGGCCATGCGATCGATGCTGGGGCTGACGATCGCGGACGCGGGTTCGACGACTTTCGACGGCGTCCCATATCGCGACCTCGCCCAGCCCGGGCGGACGGTCGGCGCGCTGCTCGACCCGGGCGCGCACCATCCGGGGCGCAGCGTCCGCGACACGCTTGCGAGCGCCGCCATCCTCGCCGGCGTTCCGCTCGAACGGGCACGCGAACTCACCGGGACCCTCGGGCTCGCCACCGCCGAGCGTCGCCGCTTCGGTGCCCTCTCGCTCGGGATGAAGCAGCGTGTCGCGCTGGCGCTGGCCCTCCTCGGCCGCCCCCGACACCTCATCCTCGATGAGCCCATGAACGGCCTCGACATCGAGACGGCGGACTGGCTGCGGGAGACCCTGGTCCACCACGCGCACACGACGGGTGGATCCGTCCTCGTATCGACGCACCTCCTCCAGGAGCTGCAGACGTTCGCCGACCGGATCGTCGTCCTCAGCGAGGGCGCGATCCGCTACTCCGGCGACGTGAACGAGCTGACCAGCGGCAGGAACGCCACGGTGGTCGCCGTGGACCCCGATCTGATGCGGCGAGCGCTCACCTCCCGCGGCATCCCCTTCACTACCGATGCCGATGGCAGCCGGTTCGCCGTGGGCGTCGACCCTCGATCCCTCAGCCAGATCTGCATCGCGGACGCCATCGTCATCGATGAGCTCGCCGAGGATCGCGAGTCGATCAGCGATCTGTACCGTCGCCTCACGCGCGGCCAGTACCACGTGGAAGGTGACGTCCTTGACCCTCGTTGACGCCGAACCGACGGCATCGGGGCGCTTCGCCCGGAGCCTCCGCGCCGAACTCCGGAACGTCCGGACGACGCGCGGCACCCGGTGGGCGCTCGGGCTCACGGCTTCGCTCTGGGTGATCGTCGGCGCCGGGGTCGCGCTCATCGCGGTCCTGCTCGACGCGACCACGGTCAGTGTCGGCGCCGCCCTCCTCGGTATGGGATCGGCCGTCACCATCTTCATCCCGATCCTGGCGATCTTCATCATGGCCGCCGACTGGCAGTCACGGGACGTGCTGACCACCTACGTACTCGAGCCGCGGCGGCACATCGTGTTCTTCGCGAAGGTGCTGGCGGCTGTCATCGTCTGCGCCACCCTCGTGCTCGCCGCAGCCCTTCTCGCGGTCGTCTTCACCGCCGTCCTCGCTCTCGTCTCCGGCGCTGCGATCACCTGGAATGCGGATGCCGAGACCATCGCGGTCCTGCTGTGGAGCGCCGCCGTCGGCACCGTCTCGGGCATCGCCTACGGCGCAGCCACGCAGCGCGTCGCGATCGCGATCGTGTTCTCCCTCGTGCAGGGGTTCGTGATCGATCCCCTGCTGACGCTCGTTCCGCACGGTGTCGGGAACTGGTTCCGCCTGAGCGCGATCGCGGATGCCGGCAGTAGCGGTGGGGCTATCGGGCCGGCTCTCACGGCCGGGGTGCTGTGGCTGGTCGTGCCGCTCGCCGTCGGCTTCGTCCGCAATCAGCGGGCGGACGTCCAGTGAGGATCCGGGTCAGCGAGAGACCCGCGCCGTCTTCGCGGACTCCCGCGTGGTCTTCGCCCAGCCGGATCCGGTGGCGACGATCTGAACGCTGATGCGCGCGCCCGCCTGCCCCTTCCGCACGGTGAGCTTCGACGAGGTCGCGCCGCTGATGGATTTTCCGTCGGCTTTCCAGCGGTAGCTGTAGACGACACCCTTCGTCTTCGGGTGGGCCACCGTGAGCGACGAACCGACCCGGGCGCGCCCCGAGACGGTCGGGGTGCCGACGGGCACGTAGGCGGCGAGGACGGCATTGCGCGTCATGGTCTTCCCGGGTTCCACCCAGGTCGAGTCGAACTCGAAGCCCGAGCCCTTCGAACGCCACCAGTCCGCCTTGTGAGCTGTCGACGAGGTTCCGCTGATCTTCAGCACGTAGCTACTGACGGGCAGATTCGGGATGCGGTACGCCCCGCCGCTGTCCGCCGTGACTGTCGCGACTGCACGGAGGCGATCGAATCCCTGCACCGTTCGCTCGGCGTAGTAGGCCGTCACACGCGCGCCGCGCACCTTCTTCCCCCGGGAATCCGTCACCGTGCCGCGGATCGCGCCGATCTTCTCGGTCCGGAGCATGAACGATGACTCCGAACCGGCGTACACGCGCGCGGTCGCGTCAGTCCAAGGGGAATTGCAATCCGGGGGCTCTTGCGCGTAGCCGCGTGCGGGGGCGACCTTCAGACAGTAATTGCCGGGCGTGAGGCCGGCGATGCGCACGTGGCCATCGGCATCGGTCACCCTGCTGGTGACTTCCACCGGGGTCGCGTACGCCGATCCACGTCCGGTGCGGAATACCGTCACCTTCGCCCCGACGAGCTGTCCGCCGCTGCGGGCGACGAACCCTTCGAGAATCCCCGCGGCCTGCCCGGTCGGGGTCCCCGCGCCGGCGGCACTCACGATCTGCGGCGCCCCGGCGTTCTGGAGTGTCGACCCGAATAGCCCGGCTCGGCCGCCAGAGGTGAGGTGCAGGAGGAGGGTCTCGTACCCCGGACGGGTCGCCGTCACGACGGCGCCGAGGTTCATCGTCGTGTGCGGCCGCGGGAGCAGCTCGAACTGACGGCCGGTGGCGCCTTTGACGGGAAGCTCGTCGATGACCCACTGACTTTTCAGCGTGGTGCCGCTCGGCCATCCCTTCGCCGTCACGGAGAACCGCGAGTTTCCCGATGTGGGGTTGATGGGAAGACGCACGACCTCGAGGATCCCGGCCTTGGTCACCCGCGGGGTTCTGAGGGAGGTCGCGGTCACCACGGGGCCACCCTCCGGCATCCGTGCGGTCACCCGGAAGGAGAGCTGCTTACCGGTCAGAGCCGACCTGATGTCGAGGGAGCCTTCGGTGGCGCCCGCGATGGGCTTGCCGTCGGCCAGCCACTGGTAGCTGTACTGCGCGATCGGACGCGGATACTGCACACCCCCGCCGCTCTCATGGGGTGCGAGCGGCGCCATGCCGTGCTCGACCGTCACCTGCCCGCCGACCGCCGCCGTGCCCAGGACGAGGGGGATGCCGATGCGCGGCGCCGCCGCAGCCGACACGCTCGACTGGTCGGCGGCGACACTCACCTGTCCGGCGGAGAGCGTGAGCGCGATCGCCGTCGCGATCGCAGCGATCATTCGGTGCGCGCGACCGTGTCGTGCCCGGCGCTGCATCGTCGCCGGCTCCCCCCAGAGCGTCATACCCGCACACTAGCGGGTCAGACGCCTTACTTGACGAGCGGGAAGAGGATCGTCTCGCGGATGCCGAGGCCCGTGATCGCCATCAGCAGGCGGTCGATCCCCATGCCCATGCCGCCGGTGGGCGGCATGCCGTGCTCGAGCGCCCGCAGGAACTCCTCGTCGACGCGCATCGCCTCGTCGTCGCCGCGCGCGGCGAGCTTCGCCTGCTCGACGAACCGCTCGCGCTGGATGACGGGGTCGACGAGCTCGGAGTAACCGGTCGCGAGCTCGAAGCCGCGGACGTAGAGGTCCCACTTCTCGACGACGCCCGGGATGGTGCGGTGCTCGCGTACGAGGGGTGAAGTGTCGAGCGGGAAGTCCATGACGAACGTCGGGCGCTCGAGGCCGCCCTTCACGAAGTGCTCCCAGAGCTCCTCGACGAACTTGCCGTGGGTGGCGATCTTGTCGGGCACCTCGACACCCGCCTCGACAGCGAACGCCTGCAGCTCCTCGAACGTGGTCTCGGGCGTGATGCGGCGACCGGCGGCATCCGACAGCGATTCGTACATCGAGATGCGGTCCCACTGCCCACCGAGGTCGTACTCGGTGCCGTCGGCCCACGTCACGGTGGTCGACCCTGAGACGGCGACGGCCGCGTTCTGGATGAGCTCCTGCGTCAGGTCGGCGATGCCGTTGTAGTCGCTGTAGGACTGGTACGCCTCGAGCATCGCGAACTCGGGGCTGTGCGTGGAATCGGCGCCCTCGTTGCGGAAGTTGCGGTTGATTTCGTACACCCGGTCGATGCCGCCGACGACGGCGCGCTTGAGGAAGAGCTCGGGCGCGATGCGGAGGTACAGCTCGGTGTCGAACGCGTTCGAGTGGGTGACGAACGGGCGTGCTGCCGCGCCGCCGTGCTGCACCTGGAGCATGGGGGTCTCGACCTCGAGGAAGCCGTGCGCATCGAAGGTGCGACGAAGCGACGCGTTGACCTTCGCGCGGGCGACGACGGTCTCGCGAGCGGTGTCGCGGACGATCAGGTCGAGGAACCGCGACCGCACGCGGCTCTCCTCGCTGAGCTCGGTGTGCAGGTTCGGGAGCGGGAGCAGCGCCTTGGCGGCGATCGTCCACGCGGAGACCATGATCGACAGCTCGCCGCGGCGGCTCGAGATGACCTGACCCGTCACCGACACGTGGTCGCCGAGATCGACGAGCTCCTTCCACGCCTGCAGCGACTCCTCGCCGACCTCGGCGAGGGACACCATGGCCTGGATGCGGCTGCCGTCGCCGGCCTGCAACGCGGCGAAGCAGAGCTTGCCGGTGTTGCGGCTGAAGACGATCCGGCCGGCGACCGACGCGGTCTCGCCGGTCTCGTCGCCCGCCTCGAGCGATGCGAACCGCTCGCGCAGGGCAGCGATCGTGTCGCTCACGGGAACCGAGACCGGGTAGGCGCCACCCGCGGCATCCGTCCGTTCGCTCAGCAGCCGTTCCCGCTTCGCGAGCCGCACCGCCTTCTGCTCGAACACATCGGCGAGGCCGTTCTCATCGGTCGTCTCGGCGGGCGTGGGCGCAGACGCGTCGGTCATGTTCGGAGGCTCCTCGGGGATTCGACCCTTCAGTCTATCGACGGGCTCCCGCGTGATTCCGCCACGGCGAGTGGATGCCGGTGGCCACGGATGCAATGGATCGTCGCCGACACCCCGCGGCCCGGCATCCGTCATCGGCGCGCCGCGCAGGATCCATTGCATCCGCGAACAGCGACGGACGGGCTCGCCCGCGAACGGCTCAGCGGCGCGGCGTCCAGCCCGGCGGCCGCGGGTCGCCGCCCGCCGCCCGCTCGGCGTCGAACGCGGCCGACCAGCCCTGCGCGGCATCCACGGCGTCGAAGCCTCCTCGCGCGACACGGAACCCGACGTCGTCGTGCGTCATGCGCGGGCCACCGCCGCGGCGCGTGCCGGCGCGGACGCTCCAGGCGTCGTCGGCGAAGCCGCCGCCGCGGAAGACGCGGTAGTCGTCGTACCGCTCGGTGTCGAGGAAGTCCCAGCACCACTCCCACGCGTTCCCGAGGGTGTCGAACAGCCCGTGGAGGTTGGGGAGCTTGCCGCCGACCGGCTGCGGCGAGGTGACACCGTCGCCCGCCGTCCACGCGACCTCGGCGAGCGGGCCGTAGTGCGGGCCGGTCGAGCCGGCGCGGCAGGCGTACTCCCACTCCGCCTCGGTCGGCAGCCGGAACCCGTCGCTGTCGACGTGCCAGCGCACCTCTTCGCCGTCCACCGCGTACGCCGGGTCGAGGCCCTCCCACTCCGACAGCGCGTTGCAGAACCGCACGGCACGCTGCCAGCTCACCTCGACCGCGGGACGGCGAGGGTGGGATGCCGCGACCCCCAACACCTCGGACACCTGCTCCCCCGTGACGGGGTAGACACCGATCTCGAACGGCTCGAGCGCGACGGTCCAGCGCGTCCGGCGGCGCGCATCGTGCAGCTCGACGCTGCCCGCGGGGATGCGGGCCAGCTCGACGTCGCTCACGGGAGGACCGGCGGCCCGTCGCCGAGGGAGGGAGCCGCTGCGCTGAGCGCGCGGTCGATCGTCGTGTGGACGAGCGCCGACAGGTACCGCGAGGGGTCGTCGACGCCGGCGCTCCGGAGGAGGTCGGCCGACTGCTGCACGATCGACGCCGAGAACGTGGTCGCCGTCGAGATGGCCTCGCCGTAGGCAGCCCGATCGGCGTCGGCGACGACGATCGGCTCGCAGCCCATCTCGACGGCGAGCGCCTGCGCGATCGGCAACACGGCAGCGGGTGCGGTGACCGCGGCGTACGCGTCTTTCAGCGCACGCAGATCGGTCGAGGTCCCCGTGAAAGCGATGGCCGGGTGGATGGCGACCGGGATCGCCCCGCGCGACGCGGCGGGCGCGAGCACCTGTATGCCGTGCGCGGCATCCGTGTGCATCACGATCTGTCCGACCTGCCAGGCGCCGAGTTCGGCGAGACCCGCGACGAGCCCGGGGAGTTCGTCGTGCGGAACCGCGAGGACCACGAGTTCGCTCCGCCGGATCACCTCTTCGGCGCTCACCCGCGGGAGGCCGGGCAGGATCGCCTCGACTCGGTCATCGTCGGAGCCCGGGGTGATGCCGGTCAAGGCATGCCCGGCGCCGGCCAGGGCGGCGGCGACCACCGGACCGACCCGTCCCGCTCCGATCACACCGACCCCGAGGCGACCCTCACGGGTCACGGCTGCTCCGCGGGTGGCGTCGGCGGCGCGACCGTCAGCGGAGCCGGTGGAGCCGGCGGAGCCGGTGGAGCAGCGACCGGCGGCGTCAGCGACGGCGCGACGGGCGCGGCATCCGTCGGCTCTGCGAAGGACGCGCCATCCGTCGGCTCTGCGACCGTCGACTCATCGGTCGATTCCGTCGTCTCGTCGGATGCAGCGGCCACCGCCGCGGCCGTGATCGCGTTCCACTGCTCGTACGCCTGCGCGTGGTCGAGCGATTCCACGGTTCCCGTGACGGGCCCCATCACGGTGTGCCCCGTGATGGTCGCAAGTCCGAGCGTGCGGGCGAGGGGGCCCTGCGAGACGCGCACCGACTGCAACCGCGCGAGGGGAAGGATGGTGAGCTTCGGCCAGAGGCGTCCGGTGCGCATGAGCACCGCCTGCGGCAGGACCCGGATGCCGTTCCGACGCCACGTGAGCGGGTCGATGGCGCGCGCGCGGGGCGAGGAGGTCGTGTAGCCGTCGTCGTCGCGGGGTCCGCGAAGACCGGCGTCGAGGAGTGCGGCGTCGATGGGGATCGACGGCAGCAGCAGTCGCAGCACGCGCTCGACGTCGGCCAGCGTGCCGATGGGGAGGACGTCGCCCATCTGGGTCGACGACGTGTCGCTGGCGGAGCGCCCCGAGAGCCGGTTCACCCGGATGCGGTACCAGCCGCCCCAGCGCCACAGGAGAGGCTGCCGGATGTCGACGGCGTGGACGCGACCCGGCGGCAGCGTCTCGGTGACGGTGGTCAGGAGCCCGAAGGTGACGCGGACCCCCGCCGACGTCGGCGCGATCGAATAGCGGACCGTGCGGATGAACTGGCGGATCGCGTACGCCCCGAAACCGATGGCCGCCGGGACGGACGCACCGAGCGCGGGGATGATCCAGATCGGCTGCATGACCAGGCCGACGATCACCGCGATCACGACGACGATGAACGCGATCGTCGACCCCGAGAGCAGCCCGGCGAGGATGAGTCGCGACATCGGCACGCGGACGATCGATTCGGGTTCTGCCTCGTCCTCGTCGACGCCGTCGATGATCTCGTTGATGCCCGCGCTGATCCGCGGGGCCAGCGCGGCGCCGGTCGGGGCGGTACGGACCGCGGCATCCTTCTTCCGATGCCCGGACGCGAGACGGAGGATGTCGCCGCGGACCGTCTCGGCATTGCGGGTCGACAGGTACTCGAGCTTCACGTTCGCGTCGAGCCCGGCGCCGACGACCTCGAGCTTGGCGAGACCGACCAGACGGGCGAGAGCGGGACGGGTCAGGTTGACGCCCTGCACCCGGTCGAGCGGGGCACGACGGTGCGTGCGGAAGAGCACGCCGCTGCGCACCTCGACCTGATCCCCCGTGATCCGGAAGGTGTGGAACCGCCACGCCGTCCAGAACAGAGCGATGAGGATGACGAGGCCCACCGCCACGGCGACGAGAGCCTGCACGGCGATGCCGTTCTGCAGGACGAAGTCGACCGGGTCCTCCTCGCCGTAGCGGAAGTCCTCGGGGAGGAAGAAGGAGATGAGCCGGTCGCGCAGGTTCGCGACGAGGATGCCGAGGATCACGAGGAGCGTCAGCCCGCCGCGCAGGAGCGGCGAGAGCGGATGCATCCGGTGCCAGTCGCCGTCGCTCATCTCGGAGCGCACCGCGGCAGGGGGCGGAGCCGAGACGGCGGCGGGCGGAGCCGAGTCGGCAGGGGGCGGAGCCGAGCCGGCGGGCGCCTCTGGCGTCGGGACCTGCGGGTCGAGGTCGCTCACAGGCCGGTCCGCCGGGTCTCAGCCACCTCGATGAGCGTGTCCCGCAGCTGCTCCGCGTCGCGCTGCGGCAGGCCGGGGATCGTGATGCCGGTGGATGCCGCCGCGGTGACGAGCTTCAGCTGGGCGATGCCCAGCATCCGATCGAGCGGACCGTGCGTGATGTCGACGAGCTGCAGCCGGCCGTAGGGGACCGACACCATCCGCTGCCACAGGATGCCGCGGCGGAAGACCAGGTCGTCCTCGCGCAGCTGGTAGCCGATCGAGCGCGCCTGGCGCGGGGTGACGACGAGCGCGACGAGGAAGATCGCGAAGAGGATGCCGCCCGGGATGAAGGGCCACGTCGCCTCGAACACGAGCCACAGCGTCACCACCGCGGCGGCGATCACCAGCAGTCCGACAACGTTGCCGATCATCTGACCGATCACGTACTTGCGCGAGAGCTGGCGCCACGTCCCATCCCCCAGCGGCAGCCGGTGGGCGCCGCGGGGTTCGAGGATCCTCGTGAAGGTCTCGTCAGTCGGAGTGGGAGAGCCCGTAGCCGGGTTCGTCTGGTCCGGGCTGGTCGTCATCATCGTCCTTCCGGATGGTGCACAGGTGTTCGGCGACAAGGGCGCCGGCGACGAGGAGCAGCCCGCCCCCCAGCGCGGCGACCACCGCACCTGTCGAGCCTAACGAGGGCGAGACGGGTCGTGTGAGCACGAAGACGAGAAGTCCCCCGGCGAATCCCGCCACGAGCGACCCGACGATGCTGGATGACTTGGCCATCATCGCGATCCGAAGGGCTCGGAAGGGGTCGACGGGCGCCGCCGTGCCGACTGTCGCCCGGCGGACCGGGATGGCAGCCAGGACGACCGCGACGCCGAGGGCGACGAGGAGGATCGGAAGGAGCGGCGACGGGGTGAAGCTCGGATGCCCCATCCCGGTCAGCAACTGGTCCACGAAGAAGCCGGCAACTCCCGCCACGACGGCGACGGCGACGAGCAGGAGTGGGTTCGTGCGGGTCATGAGGGGCCTCCCGGAAGAGCGGCGCGCAGATCGGCGACCTTCCCGACGCCCGGCAGGACGGCATCCGGGTCGATGCTCAGCCACGGATCCAGCACGAAGTCGCGTTCCGCCGCGCGAGGATGCGGCAGCACGAGGGCCGGATCGTCAGAGCGCACGTCGCCGTAGGCGATGAGGTCGAGATCGAGGGTGCGACTCCCCCACCGCTCGCGGCGCTCCCGGCCGTGACGCCCCTCGATCGCATGCAGGTAGCCGAGGAGCAGGGTCGGGGCCAGTCGCGTGTCGACGAGCGCCACGGTGTTCAGGTAACGGGGGGCCTCGGCATCCGGACCGCCGAGGGTGATCGCGACCGACTCGATCGGGTCGGCCGCAGCGACCAGCGACGTCATCGGCAGACGCCCGAGGTCGGCGATCGCCTCGGAGATCGTGTCGGCGCGCTCCCCGAGGTTCGCGCCGAGGGCGATGACGGCGCGATGCGCCGGACCCGCCGCGCGCGGCGGCGTCGGCGGCATCCCCTCAGCAAGGCGTCGGCTCATGCGCGGGACCGCCTCACGGTGACGGCGACGTCGTCGAACGGAACGGGGATGGGCGCGGCGGGCTTGTGCACCGTGACGGCGACGGCGTCGACGAGGGGCCACCCGGTGAGGACGGCCGTCGCGATGCGGTCGGCAACCGTCTCGATGAGGTCCACCGGATCGCCCGCGAGGATCGCGGCGACCCGCTCCGCCACCTCGCCGTAGTGCACCGTGTCGACGACGTCGTCGCTCGCCGCGGCCGGGGCGAGCGACAGCGACAGCACGACGTCGGCGATGAACTCCTGACCGTCGCGGCGCTCGTGGTCGTACACGCCGTGGAACCCGGTGGCGCGGATGCCGGTGATCGAGATCTCGTCGGTCATCCTTCACCCTCCCATGCCGTCCGCACCGCGAGGGCCAGGCGGGTCGCGGCGACGTCGTGCACGCGGACCGCCCACACGCCCGCCTGCGCCGCGAGGACGCTCGTGACCGCCGTGGCGAGGTCGAAGCGGTCCTCGCCGGTCAGCTCGATTCCGGCGCCCGATGCGGCGACCACCAGCATCCGTTTGCGGCTCGTTCCGATGAGGACCCGGTGCCCGCTGGTCACCAGCTGCGCGAGGCCGCGCACGACCTGCCAGTTCTGCTCGGGCGTCTTGCCGAAGCCGAAACCCGGGTCGACGACGATGCGGTGATCCGGGATGCCGGCCGCCCGCGCCGCGGCGACGCGCTCACCGAGTTCGCCGACCACCTCGCCGACGATGTCGTCGTAGACAGCGGTGCGGTACATGTCGGCGGAATGGCCGCGCCAGTGCTGGAGGACGACGTCCGCCTCGGTCGCGGCGACCGCGCTCATCATGTCGGGGTCGGCGAGACCGCCCGAGACGTCGTTGACGACGCGCGCACCCGCGGCGACAGCCGCAACCGCGGTGGCCGCGTTCATCGTGTCGACGCTGATGGTCGCGCCCTCGGCGGCGAGCGTCTCGATGACGGGCACGATGCGTGCCTGCTCCTCGTCGGCCGTCACCCGGGTCGCTCCCGGACGGGTCGATTCGCCGCCGATGTCGAGCAGGTCGGCGCCGTCGAGCCGGAGCGCGCGACCGTGCGCGACGGCAGCCTCGTGGGACGCGTAGCGCCCGCCGTCGCTGAACGAGTCCGGCGTGACGTTGACGACCCCCATGACGAGGGTCATGTCCGGCCGCCCGTGAGGAGGGCGAGGGCCTCCGCGCGCTCCGCCGCCTCGGTGAACACGCCGCGAGCGGCGATGGTGACAGTGGATGCCGAGGGCTGGCGCCCCCCGCGCATCGTGACGCACTCGTGCACCGCGTCGAGTACGACGAGCACTCCGCGAGTGTCGATCGAACCGGCGATCGTGTCGGCGATCTGCTCGCCGAGACGCTCCTGCACCTGCGGGCGCGCGGCGAGGATGTCGATCACCTTCGGCAGAGCACCGAGTCCGACGACCTGCTCGCCGGGCAGGTAGGCGACGTGCGCGTGACCGGCGAACGGCAGCAGGTGGTGCTCGCACACGGAGCGGAAGCGGATGTCGCGGAGCATGACCGCCCCCGAGGGAAGCGTGTCGGGCGCCGGGCCCCGCGCGACGGAGATCGTGTGCGCGAGGGGAGCCGCGGCATCCTCACCCACACCCGAGAAGAACTCCGCGTAGGCGTCGGCGACGCGTTGCGGGGTCAGCTTCAGGCCGGGGCGTTCCGGATCCTCACCGATGGCCTCGAGCAGTTCCCGAACCAGTTCGGAGACGCGCGTGCGGTCGACCGCCATGCGCGCCGCCTCAGGCCGTCGCGGGTCGAGCCTGTCCCGTCGCGTGGCGCGCGGGAGAAGTCTCGGGGGCCGTCTGCTCGGCCTCGGTGTTCGCCGCGACGGGGGCTTCCGCGCGACGCGGAACCTCGACGGGAGGAAGGGTGGAGACGGGACGCTCGCTGCTCGAGAGCCACTGCGGGCGCGGGGGCAGACGCGTGATGTCCTTGAAAATCTCGGCGAGCTCGATGTGGTCGAGCGTCTCCTTCTCGAGGAGGGCGAGGGCCAGGCGGTCGAGGACCTCACGGTTCGCGTTCAGCACCTCGTAGGCCTCGTTGTGGGCCTGCTCGATGAGTGCGCGCACCTGGGCGTCGATCCGTTCGGCGACCCGCTCGCTGAAGTCGCGCCCGTGACCCATGTCGCGGCCCATGAAGACCTCACCCGACGACGAGCCGAGCTTGACCGGGCCCACGTCGGTGGTCATGCCGTACTCGGTGACCATCTTGCGGGCGATGCCCGTGGCCTTCTCGATGTCGTTCGATGCACCCGTGGTCGGGTCGTGGAAGACGATCTCCTCGGCGACGCGGCCGCCCATGGCGTATGTCAGCTGGTCCTGCAGCTCGTTGCGGGTGATGGAGTACTTGTCGTCGAGCGGCAGCACCATCGTGTATCCGAGCGCCTTGCCGCGGGGAAGGATCGTGACCTTCGTGACGGGGTCGGTGTTGTTCATCGCCGCGGCAGCGAGGGCGTGGCCGCCCTCGTGGTACGCCGTGATGAGCTTCTCCTTGTCCTTCATGACGCGCGTGCGGCGCTGCGGACCGGCGATGACGCGGTCGATCGCCTCGTCGAGGGCGCGCATGTCGATGAGCTGCGCGTTGGAGCGCGCCGTCAGGAGAGCGGCTTCGTTCAGGACGTTCGCGAGGTCGGCGCCGGTGAAGCCGGGCGTCTTGCGCGCGATGACGGCGAGGTCGACCGAGGGCGACAGCGGCTTGCCGCGGCCGTGCACCTCGAGGATGCGCTGGCGGCCCTTGAGGTCGGGGGCGTCGACGCCGATCTGACGGTCGAAGCGGCCCGGACGCAGCAGCGCCGGGTCGAGGATGTCGGGGCGGTTGGTGGCCGCGATGACGAGCACCGACACCTTGGGGTCGAAGCCGTCCATCTCGACGAGCATCTGGTTGAGCGTCTGCTCGCGCTCGTCGTGCCCGCCACCCATGCCGGCGCCGCGGTGGCGACCGACGGCGTCGATCTCGTCGATGAAGATGATGGCCGGAGCGTTCTCCTTGGCCTCCTTGAAGAGGTCGCGGACACGGCTCGCGCCGACACCCACGAACATCTCGACGAAGTCCGATCCCGAGATCGCGTAGAAGGGAACTCCTGCTTCGCCGGCGACGGCGCGGGCGAGCAGGGTCTTGCCGGTTCCGGGAGGGCCGTACAGCAGCACGCCCTTCGGGATGCGGGCGCCCACGGCCTGGAACTTGGCCGGGTCCTTCAGGAAGTCCTTGATCTCCTGCATCTCCTCGATGGCCTCGTCGGAGCCGGCGACGTCGGCGAAGGTGACCGTGGGGGTCTCCTTCGTCACGAGCTTCGCGCGCGACTTGCCGAACTGCATGACCTTGCTGCCGCCGCCCTGGGCGCTGGAGAGCAACCACCAGAAGAGCAGACCGAGGATGAGGATGGGGAGGAGGATCGAGATGAGGCTGCCGAACCAGCTCGTCTGGGGCACGACGTCGTTGAAGCCGTCCTTCGGGGCTGCGGAGTTCACCGCGCTGACGACTTCCTCGGCGCGGGGCGTCAGGTAGTAGAACTGCACGTTCGTCGAGCCCTCGAACGCCTTGTCGAGCGTGAGGTCGACCCGCTGGTCGCCGTCCGTGAGCACCGCCTGCGAGACGGTGTCGCCGTCGAGGAGCTTGAGCCCCTCCTGCGTGGTGATGCTCTTGGCGCCGGTGAGGTTCGAGATCAACGTCATGCCGATGATCAGAAGAACGCCGATCAGCACCACGTAGACGAACGGGTTGCGGGAGAGCTTCTTGACGTTCATGGTGCGTTCAGGCTACCCCCGGAGCGCTATGCGGGGTCTGTGCGTTCGTTTTGGGCGTACCGCGCGGATTCAGGAGTAGACGTGGGGGGCGAGGACCGCGACATCCCGCAGGTTGCGGTACTTCTCCGCGAAGTCCAATCCGTACCCCACGACGAACTCGACGGGGATGTCGAATCCGACGTAACGGCAGTCGATCTCGACCTTGGCCGCCTCGGGCTTGCGCAGCAGCGCCAGCACCTCGATCGACTCGGCGCCGCGCGAGGCGAAGTTCTCGAGCAGCCAGCTGAGGGTGAGGCCGGAGTCGATGATGTCCTCGACGATCAGGACGTGCTTGCCGGAGATGTCGGTGTCGAGGTCCTTGCGGATCTGCACGACACCGCTCGACTTGGTGCCGGCGCCGTACGACGACACGGCCATCCAGTCCATCTCGATCGGGCGCTTCAGTGAACGCGCGAAATCGGCCATCACCATGACGGCGCCCTTCAGCACTCCGACGAGCAGCAGCTCCTTACCCTCGTAGTCCGCTTCGACCCGGCGGGCGAGCTCTTCGAGCTTCGCCTGGATCTCCTCCTCGGTGACGAGGACATCGGTGAGCTGGTCGGCGATCTCGGCTGCGCGCATTGCAGAAGTCTAAAGACCGCGATCGGATGCCGGGACCGCAGCCCCCGCGCCTGCCCCCGTGAACTCGATCATCGCGCCGACGCGGCGGGCGCGGCATCCGGGCAGGTCGATGGGTCCCTGCCCCGACCAGTCGGTGACGAGGCGGGCGACTTCGAGCGTCTGGCTGCGGGTGAGCGAGACGTGGAATTCGCTCGCGACGACGTGCCGGATGATGCGGTGCCGGAGCGCGGGCGGATTTGCGGCGAGCGCGGCGACCGAGACGGCGATGCCGGCCTCGGCGTGCTCGACGATGTCCTCGATCGTCTCGTCGATCATGTCGTCGAAGGCCTCGGCATCCTCCCGCAGTTGGGCGGCCGTCCGGGCGAGGGCCTCGGCGATGCCCGGTCCGAGCTCGGATTCGAGCATCGGCAGCACCGTCTCGCGGACGCGCACCCGCGCGAAGCGGGGGTCGAGGTTGTGCGGGTCGTCCCACGCTTCGAGTCCCTGCGCCGCGCACGCCTCGCGGGTGGTCGCGCGTCGCACCTCGAGCAGGGGACGGAGCAGCGGAACGCCGTCGATGTCGGATGCCGCCGCCATACCCTGCAGGCTGCCGGCACCGGACCCGCGGGCGAGGCCCAGCAGCACCGTCTCGGCCTGGTCGTCGAGGGTGTGCCCCACGAGCACTGCGGCGGCCTGCGCGTCACGCGCGGCATCCCGGAGGACCCCGTAGCGGGCCTCACGTGCAGCTGCTTCGGGGCCGCCGTCGGCGCCGACGGTGACGCGCACGATGAGCGGGTCGACTCCGAGGGCGGCGGCCGCGCGGGCGGCGCGGACCGCGATGTCCGCCGAGTCGGCCTGCAGTGCGTGGTCGACGGTGACGGATGCCGCTCGAAGCCCGAGCTTCGGCGCCTCGAAGCCGACCGCGGCGGCAAGGGCGAGGGAGTCGGCGCCGCCCGAGAGCCCGACGAGGACGACAGCCCCTTCGGGAAGACCCGTGAGGGCGGCACGGACGGCGCGGCGGACCTCGGCGACGGCGGGATTCAGGGAGGGCACGGCTCCACCGTACCGACGGGTGCCTGGTCCACCCCCGGGTCTGCGGACCGTTCTCCGGATGGACGCCCAGACTTCGCCCTCGGGAGGCGGGGAGGGCGGATCCATCCGGAGTACGGCACGGGCGGCCTCGCCAGTAGGCTGGTCGGCGCATCCCACCGGACTTTCTAAGGAGCACAGGTATGGGCGCCTACGACGCCGTCATCGAGATCCCGCGCGGCAGCCGCGTGAAGTACGAGGTCGACCACGGCACAGGCCGCGTCTTCCTCGACCGCGTGCTGTTCACCCCCATGGGTTACCCCGCGAACTACGGCTTCTTCGAGAACACCCTCGGCGAGGACGGCGACCCGCTCGACGTGCTCGTCCTGCTGGACCGTGAGATCTACCCGGGTGTGCTCGCGAAGGTCCGCCCCGTCGCCGTCCTGAAGATGAGCGACGAGGCCGGCGGCGACGACAAGGTCGTCGCGGTCCTGGCCAAGGACCCGCGCTGGGCGCACATCCAGGACGTCGACGACATCGACGAGTGGACCAAGGGCGAGATCGGCCACTTCTTCGAGCGCTACAAGGACCTCGAGCCCGGCAAGTGGGTCAAGGTCGACGAGTGGGCCGGCGTGGCTGAGGCCGAGCGCCTGGTCGGCGAGGCTTTCGAGCGCTTCGAGCAGCACGAGGGCGAGACTCGCACGCAGGGTGAGGGCGAAGCGCCCAGCACGCTCTGACGTGAAACGACGAAGGGTCGGATGCCGCTCGGCATCCGACCCTTCGTCTTGTCACGTCAGACGCTGACGCCGCGGTTCCGCAGGAACGGTGCCGGGTCGACCCGCACGCCGCCGAGGTAGACCTCGAAGTGCAGGTGGCAGCCGGTGGACGCGCCGGTGCTGCCGATGTAGGCGATCGTCTGGCCGGCGCGGACGTAGTCGCCGTACCCGACGTTGTAGCCGCCGCTGATGATGTGCGCGTAACCGGTGACCGTTCCGTCGCTGTGGCGGACCTGGATGTAGTTGCCCCAGGCGCCGCTGTATCCGGCGAAGATGACGGTGCCGGATGCCGCGGCGTAGATGGGCGATCCGCAGGGGTTGGCGAAGTCGATGCCGCGGTGCCCGCTGGCGGTGCAGCCACCGGAGGAACAGATGCTGCCGCGGACGCCGAACCAGGAGCTGATCCAGCCGTGGGCGGGTCGCACCCAGCCGGAGCTCTGGACGACGCCGCCGCTTCCGCCGCTGCTGCTTCCGCCGCCGCCACCGGAGGACCCGCCGCCGCTCGAGCCGCCGCTGCCACCGTTGTTCGCGTTCGCTGCGGCTTCTTCGCGGCGGCGCTTCTCTTCGGCGAGGCGGCGCGCTTCTTCTTCACGGGCTTTGCGTGCCGCTTCTTCGCGCGCCTTGCGAGCTGCTGCTTCGCGGCGCTTGCGCTCCGCTTCGACGCCGGCCTTGTACGCGACGACGGTCTTCGCGGTGGTGTCTTGGAGGGCCTGGAGCTGGGCTTCGAGCACCTCTCGGTGCTCGTTCTGAGCGGCGAGCGCGGCCTGGGCGGCCTGGGCGGCCTCCTGCGCAGCCTGCATCTTCTGCTCGGCCTCGACCTTGCGCTTGTCGCGCTCCTCGCGGGCGACGGCGGCCTGGTTGGCGAGGTTCTTCGCGCTGTCGCGCGCCCCGACTGCCTCGGCGTACACGTCGCGGTTGGCGTCGACGAGGCGGTCCATCGTGCCGAGTCGGCCGAGGAGGTCGTCGGCGCTGGCGGACGAGTCGGAGAAGAAGAGCTCCATGGTCGCGTCGCCCTTGCCGGAGCGGTACTGCTGCGCGGCGAGCACGCCGAGCTTGCTGGCGGCTTCGTCGGCGATCGCCGTCTGGGCATCCGCTTGGGCTTGGAGCGATTCGGCTCGGGCTGCCGCGTCTTCGAACGCGATGAGGGCGTCCTGGTACTCGACTCCGAGGCGCTCGGCTTCGGCCTGCTTCGCGACGACGTCATTCTGAAGCGACGAGATGAGGTTCTGGATGCGGGTGATCTCAGAGCCCTTGGAGGCTTCGTTCTGGCGGGCCTTCTGGACGTCGTCCCAGCTGGGATACGAGGTGGCGGCGAAGGCCGGGAGGGCGAACCCCACACCGGTGGATGCCGCGGCCACACCGAGGACGCCGAGCCCCAGGGCATTGCGACGGCTGATTCGAGAGGCGAACGAGCGCGCCTCTTCGGCGGTCGGCGCGCAGCCGCAGTCGGCACCGGTCGCTTCGGGTAGGTCGATCACTGCACACACCCTTCCCTCAGCCAGATGGCGTGCTGATCCGCACATCACACTAGCAACACTGGTCACATTCGTCACAGGGAGACTGCTGTGGGCACCGTCATCCTGCCCTCGTTTCGACGCGGGCAACGTGGGGCGCGCCCTCGATTGGCACATTCGTCAGGGATCACATATGCTTGACCCTCGGTAAGCGTGATCCCCTCGGGGTCGCTCGGCCCCATCGTTTAGCGGCCTAGGACGCCGCCCTTTCACGGCGGTAGCACGGGTTCGAATCCCGTTGGGGTCACTCCCACAACTTAATAAGCATGGCCCTGTAGCGCAGTTGGTTAGCGTGCCGCCCTGTCACGGCGGAGGTCGCGGGTTCAAGTCCCGTCAGGGTCGCTCTAAGCGACGAGCCCTTTGTTTTCAGAGGGCTTTTCGTCTAAGACGTGGCACTTCTGATGCCATGAGGCTCTGTAGCTCAGTTGGTAGAGCGCACGACTGAAAATCGTGAGGTCACGGGATCGACGCCCGTCGGAGCCACACGGACCGTCGTTACAACGGTCCTAGGAACCCTCGCGAAGCTTCTATTCGCGGGGGTTTCGCCTTTTCCCTGCTGAGATACAAATTTGCGTCTCTACCGGCGTCAGGCTCAGCATCTGTCGCTTAGCGGGTGAAGTAAGTTCATTCGCGGAGCGCGCGCGGATGCAGAGGCTGCAGCCACCTGGGTGGGCCCGTTGTCAAGCCGAAGCTCTTTCAAAGATGGGCGAGGACCCGTCACCAGTTGAGATTCAGCGCCGAGACCAACGCGTTGTGAAGCACATAGTCCGCGACGAAGGAGAACCCTCCGCCGGAGGTCTTGCGGAAGATGAAGTTCGTGTGCATCGACCCTGCGCTACGAGACTGCACTCCAAGTCCACCCGCTAGGAAAAGCTGGTTCAGCAGAGCCCTAAGCTCATGCTTCTCTACGATGCCGTCCAGCTCAGGTTTCAGCGCTTCCGCGTTGAAATGACGAGAACTCAGCACACTCAACGCATCGAAGAAGGCGGATACCTTGTCGCTCTGCCCTGGCAAAACATGGCTCAAGTTGTTTCGCATCTCGCGAATGAAGTAAGTGTCAGCGTACTGCTTGACCGCGGCCACGGCCGTCGACTCCTGAATCTGGCCGGCCCCCTGATGCAGCTTCTGAAGCGCGCCCATAAGGGCGACCAGATCGCGTGGGATCAGTCGCGTCTGCGCCAACAAGTACGAGGGCAGGTCGTTGTGGGGTCCGATACCGATCGGTTCAGCGAGATATGCCTTGCGCACGTCGCCGAGCGCGAGGCCCGTGTGTGAAGCCGGCACGGAGCTCTTTGCCTTGGCGCCAATTAGCTTCCAGAGATCCTCTCCCTTGCTCGTCCCGCCCCGACTCCAGTCGAGTTCGACCGCATGGTCACCGAGTTTCGCCGAGTCAGTACTGGGCAGCGACACGAACATGTCGTGCCTGATAGCCAACACGACAGAAGATCGAGCCTGTGTGTCTAGAAGGAAGTGATTGACCTCGTGAGAGGCATCGACAAGTGCGCCGAGGGAGTCCCGCTGATCCTGTGCTTGAGCGAAAAAGGAGTCAAGCCCATCTACCGACACGACATGTCGAGCGGAGGTCTCGATAAGGCCGATGGCGCGCCTCAGGAGGTCCACGACCTGCAGCGGGGTGGCTTCAGTCTCCTGCGTGCTTCCCTCAACGCCGAACATGAGCACACTGAACTTCACGGTCGTCTTCGACCAATCGAAGAACTTTGTGCGCAAGTCTGGTCCGCCGAGCAAACCAGCGGTGACGAGAGACTTGTGGAAGCCCGTGATGGGGGCCGGATAGGCGGCAGATTGATCTGCCATCAGAGATTCGAACACTCGTAGAAGGAGTAGGAATTCCCAGGCTGCCCGAGTGCTGGTCGGCCCCGGCGAGGTCCCCACCTGGATCTTCGTTACGTCCGCCACGGGAAAGCTTCCGAGATCCCACCGAGACAGGAAGCGATCGTGCTGTCCGTTCCATATGAGCCCGAGATGCTCCAAGCAGGCTGATTTACCTGCCCCCTTCGGACCGATCAGAATCCAAGCTTGACCTGACGCGACGTCGTAGGCCGCGTTCTCGAAGTCGAAGTAGCCGTTGATCAGAAGGCCCGGAGCACGCTTCGCTTCCTCGCGAGCGTCCAGGCGTCCGAAGTCGAGAGATGAGAACTGAGGAAACTTGGCGGCGACCATGCGATCAAAGTAGCGGCTATATCGCGTCGCGACCGTGCATCCGCGCCCCGCTTCCCCCTGCACGTCAGGGCAGTGAGTGAGGCAGCAGCCGCACATCGAATGCGCGGCAGACAGGGCGTCCGCGTCGTTCTGGCACGCGCACCCCCCACACGAACAGGGGATGCCGCTCGCGGGCAGGCCCAGGTCGAGGCACCAGGCGCCACTGACTTCAGACAGAATGACGTCGTATTCGATCCCGCCGAGCACAGCGCAGCGCCGTTCAAGAGGGCTCAACCTCGTTGACTCGCAGAACCCCGAGAGGATAGACCCGTCCAAAATGGCGGGACGGTTCGCGGAGGCTCGAAGAACGGCACGCGCGCTCGCAATAAGACACTTGGCGAACGCCGCATGACCCACCAACAAGCGCAGCCGACGAGATAGTGAGCTACCTTATCGAGCGCGCACAAGCACCTTCTCCCGGCCTCGTCATCGTTCTCTGGGCGTCATTATGGGGCGGTGATCGTTCGTGCACGAGGCGACGTCCAATCCGGCTCGAGACGCTGCGAGACGGCTCCGAGAGCGAGTTCGTTGATCCGGCAGAACGTGGTCAGGTCAAGGTCGGCGAAGGCAGCGTTGCGCACCTCGAGGACCTTCGGATAGGCAACCTACCGACTTCCATCGTGGAGGAGTTCGATGCCTATCCGACCAAAGCCGCTCGACCACTGAGTACACCTCAAATTCGAAGACCCTAAACGGGCCAACCCGGCGCCCCAGCTCACCCGGCGCTAGCGACGCCAACAGTCCTGTACAGCTGCGACCAGCCGCTGGTTGGCGATAGCCTGCGGGAGGGGGCGCTGCTGTCCGCGGCGTTCGACCACGAATCGACGCACCTGCAGTGCGGAACAGGGGGAACGATGAGCAGTAGATCTCAGATGCGCGAGGTCCAGATACTCGCGGAACTGGCCTCTCTGAAAAAGACCGACGACAGCCGCCACAAGTGCTTCGTTTCCTACCATGTCGCAGACCTCTTGGAAGTCGAGACCTTCGTCACAGACTTTGGCTCCGAGTTCATCCCACGGTCGGTAGGAGTCACTGAGGAAGACGACTTCGTCGAGAGCAATGACACCGACTACATCAAAAGACGCATTCGAGAGAAATACCTCGCCGATTCAACGGTCACTATCGTGCTTCTCGGAGCAGGAACCTGGGGCCGGAAGTTCGTTGACTGGGAGATCTCGTCAAGTCTTCGGAATGACGCCGTGAATCGCCGAAGCGGTCTTCTCGTACTGCCCCTGCCGTCGATGAACAACTCGGCCCATCTCCCAGACCGTGTCGGGGACAACTGGGTGAAAAACAACGAAGCCGCTTCCTACGCCTACTACCGGAGCTATCCCGCCACCTTAGAGTCCCTGCGAACCAGTATTGAGTCAGCATTTCAAGCGCGCTCAGCGAAGGCGACGTTGGTGGACAACTCCAGGGCTCTACGTCAGCGGAACTCGACGTGACCACGACATACGGCATTCGAGTGATCCACAAGGGCCGAGAGGGGGATGCTGGAACAATCAGCCAGGCCGTTGCGCAGGAGCTCTTGACACTGGGGTTGCATCGTTCGCTGACTGTGACCGTCTCGGAGAGCAGAACATCCGACACTAATCCGCATGTGTGCGTCTACCTGGGGGACGCGACCGCGAAAGCTGACCCTGATATCGCGGATGAGATCGCCTACGAACTCAACCGCGGAACCACGATTTTTCCGCTTGTCGACGACCTTGGACACTTCAGCGCGCAGGTTCCGAAGATTCTCGCCTTCGCTAACGCCATCGCATGGAACGGTCAAGAATCGCTCGGCCGAGTAGTGCGTGTGCTGTTCGAAGAACTGGGTATCGAAGACCGCCAGCGAAAGGTGTTCATCAGCCATCGCCGCGACGACGGGCTTGGCGCAGCCGAACAACTTCACGACAGGCTCACGCACTTCGGATTCCAGCCGTTCATCGACCGCTTCGCCATTCGTGAAGGTGCAGATGTGCAATCGGAAATAGCGAACGCGCTTGAAGATCATGCGTTCCTGCTCCTTCTGGAGACTCCGCTCGCTCACACTTCAGACTGGGTATACGACGAGGTCGACTATGCGCTCAGCCATACGATGGGTGTTCTCATAGCTCGCTGGCCGGGAGACGTGCAGGACGTGCCGGGGAGTTCTGGGATACCCCGACTACAGATAGGCGAGACCGAAATTGTTACTGACGAGCACAACTTCGATGTGTTCACTGAAGCCGGCCTCGATCGTCTAGTTTCGCGCGTCGAGGAAGCACACGCGCTTGGCTTGGTACGTCGGCGAAGAATGCTCGTCAAGAGCATCGAAGAGGCCGCCCGTGCGGCTGGTGTGGCGTCGTGCGTGTCGCTGCAGGACTGGCGGCTACTCGTCGAGACTGCCGAGGGGCGAATAGTCGTCGGTACTACACCGCGCTTACCGACGGCATCAGATCTGCAGGAAGTCGATGAGGTCGCCGCCGAGATAGGGGCGGAGCTTCCAGGCCTTCTTGTCCACAGCGCGCGGCTTCTGTCTGATCGGCTGAGCAGGCATCTTCAGTGGGTTTCGGGTGGGCGAAGGATGAGCATGATCCCAGAGAACGCGGTGGGCGGGTGGTGGACTCGTGGCAATTGATAGAGAACCGATGCGCGGCACCCGAGCCCCAGTGAAGGGTTCCATCTTCCTCTCTGGAAGCATCCCCGATGCAGCCCGTTGGCAAGGGGACTTTGAGCCGCTCGAGATCACGGATGCCGTTGTAGCCTTCGCACGCGCGTGTCTGACCCGCGAATTTCGGATCGTCACGGCGGCCCATCCAACTCTCGCGCCGTTGCTCATGTACGTCGCCGCCGAATTCCCATCGACCGACGAAGCAAGGATCGTGATCTACCAGTCCCAACTCTTTGAGACTGTCCTGCCGACCGCGACCCGCAGGTTCGAAGCCGATGGCGTGGGCGAGCTCATTTGGACCGAGGCAGTTGCGGGCGACGAGCCCACGCCTGGCCATTGGGAAGCGAGTCTGAGAGAAATGCGTTCCCGCATGCTGACCGAAACCAATCCACTGGCGGCGGTGTTCATCGGCGGCATGGAGGGGGTGCGCGAAGAGTTCTCCAGGTTCAGCGACCTCTTTCCGGGCCGCCCGAAGTATGCAGTCCGCCGGCCAGGAGGTGAGGCTGCTCAGTTGTCCCTCGAGGCTCAGAGGGCGAGCTCTTCAGTCAGCGATGCCGAGAACGACATTTCGTACCCGACGTTGTGGAATGGATTCCTCCGCGAGTTGGACCCGGACCAAAGGCAGTAGGGAGTTCTCGTTGCCGAAGGTATACGATTCTGGGCCGGTCTCGGGCCGGGAACTCGGTTGAAACTATCGAGAACCAGCGATCAGCAACTAGCACGACTTCCGGGGAATCACGCGGCAATTGAGCACTCGTGAGCACCCGTAAACCCGGCGAATACAACTGAAAATCGTGAGGTCACGGGATCGACGCCTGTCGGAGCCACACGGACCGTCGTTACAACGGTCCTAGGAACCCTCGCGAAGCTTCTATTCGCGGGGGTTTCGCCTTTTCCGAGCGGTAGACATTAACGCCGTGCTCCGCGATTGTGGACAGATGGATCCGTTCACCTCCGCCGTCCTCGCCGCGACTCTGCTCGCCGTCTGGAGCTACGTCACGTACATCGCGGTGCGTCGGGGTGTGCGCGATGGCCTCCTGGACAAAGAGCGTGACGCTGCGAAGAACGCCGCCGACAGCGTTCGATAGCCACCCCGCTGCCGAGAGCGCGCGTCAGGCGCTCAGCGTCTCGCCATCCTCCGGGACGTCGACGGACTCCGCGATCCCGTGCGCCTCGGCCGTCGCGCGCACGTCGTCGCGGGTGACGGTGCAGTGATCGAGTGCTTCCATGTGCACGGCGACGATGCGGGCGTCCGGCGCGAGGCGGTGCACGCGGACGACATCCTCGGCGCCCATCAGGATCGGGTCGAGGCCGGGCAGCACGGCCTCCCCGGTGTTCAGGACGATGACATGCGGCTCGTGGGCGGCGAGCGCCTCCTCGACCGCGGGGTGATAGACGGTGTCGCCGGCGATGTACAGCGTCTGCTCATCGGGGTGGGCGATAACGACACCCATGACCTCGCCGAGCTCGGCGGCGGCAACCGTCGTCTCCGAGCCGTGCAGCCCTCCCGTGCGGGTGAACGTCACGCCCTGCATCGTGGTCGGCTCGTCGAGGACGCTCACCTGCGTGAAGCCCGCCTCCTCGAGGACGGCGGCATCCGCAACGTGCTGAACGAGCACGGGAACCTCACGAGGGAGGAGGGCGGCGGCCGCGGCATCCCAATGATCGGAATGGGTGTGCGTGACCACGACGACCTCCGGGTCGAGCAGGTCCGCGAGGGGCACGACCAGGTCGACAAGCGGATTGCGGCGAGCGCTCGCGAAGCCGGGCTGCGCACCCTTTGCGCCGAGCATCGGATCGACGAGGATGCGGGTTCCCCCAACCTCGAGCAGAAGAGTCGCGTTGCGCACCTGGGTGATCTTCACTCCGGGATCGTCTCACGCGGTCAGAGCGGCGCGGCCGATCGATAGCCTCGCAGGATGACCCGGACGACCGACGCGTACTCGAACCGGGCGTCGGAGTACGTCGATCTCCTCGGATCCGTGAGCGCGATGCACCACGCCGACCGCCATCTCATCGAGACGTGGGGAGCCGCGGCATCCGGTCGGCTCATTGACGCGGGATGCGGGCCGGGCCACTGGACGCAGCACCTCGCGGAGCGGGGCGCCGACATCCGCGGCATCGACCTCGTCCCGGAGTTCATCGACTACGCCCGCGCGACCCACCCCGGCGTCAGATTCGACGTCGAGAGCATCGAGACGATCGACGCACCGGATGCCGCGGTCGGCGGCATCCTCGCGTGGTTCTCGACGATCCACCACGAGCCGTCGACGATCGCTGTTTCGCTCACCGAGTTCGCGCGCGTGATACGGCCCGGTGGATCACTGCTCCTCGGCTACTTCGACGCGGAACAGACCGAGGCTTTCGACCACGCGATCACGCGCGCATATCGCTGGTGGGCGAGCGACCTGCAGCGCGAGCTCGAGACCGCCGGGTTCGAGGTCATCGAGATCCACCGACGCGCAGAACGGGGCCAGCGGCCGGTCGGCGCCTTCCTCTGTGAACGCCGTCCCGACTGAGCCCCTACCTGCCAAACGTCCCCCAAGACGGCCGAAACGATTCACTCGCTCCCCTCGGCGTGTGATACTCAAGCCAAGCGGGTTCTTCTCAGCTCAACAGCTGTGGCCCGTGTGCAGATCATCGTCCCCTGCCTGTGCCATCTCTGTGGCATCTCAAGTGCTCCTTTCAGACGGTTTTCCTTCACCGCCCGCGACGCGAGTGACGCTGTGCATGCGCACGGCCTCTATCCGCTCGCCTCCTGAACGGTTCGTGGACACCGTGGCGCCCGTGACGGGCGCGCAGAAAGAACCCTCATGAACAACATCCTCAAAGGCACCATCGCGGCCGGCGCCGGAGTCGCCCTCCTCCTCGGCGGCGCGGGCACCTTCGCGCTCTGGAATGCAAGCGCATCCACCGCGGGCGGAACCATCGTCGCCGGCGACCTGTCGATCACCCCGGTCGCAGAGGCCCCGTCCTGGACGGTCAACGGCGGCTCGCCCCTCTCGAACCTCGACGGCTATCCGCTCGTTCCGGGTGACGTCGTCACCTACTCGACCGACATGACGATCACGGCCACGGGCGACAACCTCGTCGCCACGCTCGACATCGACCCGGCCTCGATCTCGCCGACATCCGCCACCGCACCCGCTGATGTCGCGCTCGCCGACTACCTCACCGCCAACGCGGTGCTCGATGCCACCGGCACCGGCATCTCCGCCGGCCCCGCCCCGTACACGGTGACCGCAGGCGCCGACGGCGTCTCGGAGGTCGTCTCGGTGGATGTGACCATCACGTTCCCGAAGAGCACCACCGCCGGCTTCGAGAACGACACGAAGCTCGGATCGGTCGACCTCGACGAGCTGGCTGTCACCCTCACCCAGAACTGATCGCGTCGGCGGATACGCCGGCACGATCACCAGACGACCGCGACACGAGAAGAGGTGAGAGCATGGGCGCGATTCCGGGCCGACGCGACAACGCCAGCGCTGCTGCGCGCCCTGCCTCTCGCCGCTTCCGTGGCCGAGGCATCGTCACGGCGGGTCTCCTGCTCTGCGCAGGCCTCGCCATCTCGCTGGCGTCAGGCGGCCTCGGCACCTACGCCCTCCTCGACGCGAGCTCACCCGCGGCGACCGGATCGGCGACTCTGACAACGGGCACCGCCGAACTCACCGTGTCATCCGTCGCGATGCCGACCGACGCGTTGTACCCGGGCAAGACGGCGACCGGACCGGTCACGGTCGCGAACACCGGCTCCGTGCCGCTGTCGATCGCCGTCTCGGGCTTGACCACCACAGTCGCGACCTCGCCGTTCCTGTCAGCCCTGACCTTCAGCCTCGGGGCTACGGCATCCGGCCAATCGTGCGCTGTGGGCAGCATCAGCGCGCTCTGGACGGGGACGCTCGCCTCCCCGAAACCCGGCCCCACCACACTCACCCTTCCCGCCGGTCAGAGCCGCGTCCTCTGCCTGTCGACGACGCTTCCCCTGACCGCCGCTGCGTCGACCCAGGGGCAGCCCGCGACACCGTTCGCGCTCCATCTCACCGGGACCCAGACGTGAGCGGCCGCCAGAAGGCCGCAACGCCTCGCCCGCCACGGCTGCGGCGAGCGATCATCGCTCTCGTGACCGGCCTGACCCTGCCTCTCGGCGTCCCCGCCACCGCCTCGGCGAGCTGGACGACCGCCGATCATCCGGCGACCACCGCGGTGTCGTCCGGCACCCTGACGATCACCGAGACCGGCTTCCCCGCGCTGGCCACGACCTACACGACCGCGGCCCTCAGTACGACCGCTCCCCTCACGCTCACCAACACCGGCAGCATCCCCGCCCCGTACGTCCTGCGACTCGCCGCCGACGACACCCCGCTGTCGCGGGCGACCGACGTCCACGTCTGGCTCGTGCCGACGCGTGCCAGCTGCACCGCCGGGGCAACCACCTCGGGGTCAGCGGCCACCTGGACCACGGTGGCCGCCCTCACCGGCACCCTCGCGCCCGCCGCCACCGCGGTCTACTGCGTGCGAACCTCGCTCACCCAGGCGCAGCGATTCGCGCTCGCCGGCGGACGCACCGCCGCGACCGCCGTCGTGACGGCCACACAGGGCGCATGGACCAGCACGGCGCGCTCGAGCGCCACCCAGACGGTCGCCGACACGGTCACCCCCGGAGCGACCACGAAGGTCAGCGAGACCGACGACAGCATCACGATCGCCTGGACGGCGCCGTCGGACTCGTCCGCCATCACCGGGTACCGCGTGTACCGGGGCTCCGCCCTGGTCGCCACGGTCCCGGCATCCCAACGTCAGTTCACCGACACCGGCCTGAACGTGTCGACCTACTACGCCTACACCGTCCGTGCGGTCGGCTCCACGGCCGGGGCGGTGTCACCGGAGTCCCCCGGCGTGCTCCACGCGACCGGGTGGCTCACCACCACCAGCGCCTACTCGATTCGCAACGTCGCCTCGCAGCGCTGCGTCGTGGGAGCGAGCGGATCGACCGTCGCCGGCGAAGACCTGGTCGACACGGCGTGCGCCGTCCGCTCGGACCAGCTGTGGAAGTTCGTCGTCGACGGCTCGTACCTGAAGATCAGCCCCCTCTCCTCGGCCGCCCTCTTCTGGGACAGCCCGAGCACACGCAACGCCATCCTCCGCACGACCAGCAACATCAGCGCGCAGAAGTGGGAGGTGGTGCCGATCGCCCCCGGTTCGGGCACGTTCCTCCTCCGCAACCGGAACGACCTGTGCATGGATGCCGCCGCGTCACCCGCGCTCCGCGTCACCGAATGCACGTCGTCGACGGCCCAGCAGTTCACGCTCCACAAGGGAGCCTGACCGTGTCGCCGGCATCGGGCGGCGGACTGTGGCGGTGGGTGTGGCGCGGCATCCAACTCGGCCTGCTGTTCATGGTGCTCGCACTCGCCGCCGTCGTCATCGTCGTTCCGCGGCTCGCAAACGCCATCCCGCTCACGGTGCTGACCAGTTCGATGGAGCCCGGGCTGCCTCCCGGGACCCTGCTGATCGTGAAGCCGGTCGACCCCGATGACATCCGCGTCGGCGAGGTCATCACCTACCAGATCCGCCCCAACGTTCCCGGCGTGATCACGCACCGGGTGACCGCGATCACCCTCGCCGCCGACGGCAGCCGGACCTTCACCCTGAAGGGCGACAACAACAGCGTCGCCGACAAGGACCCCGTCGTCGAGGGCCAGGTGATGGGACGGCTCTGGTACTCCCTCCCCCTCCTCGGCTTCGTCAACACCTCCACCGGCGGCAGCGCCCGGGCGTGGCTCATCCCCGCTGCCGGATCGGTCCTGCTGCTCTACGCGGGCATCACCATCGTGCGCGGCGTCGTCTCCGCCCGCCGCAAGAACGATGCCGAGCCCGTCGACGCCTCGACGGAGTGAGCGTCAGCGCGGCTCCGTCACACGCACGAGACCGCAGTCGAGGCACGACCACGCGACCGTGAACCGCTCGTCGTCGAGGATCTCGAAGCGGAGCGGATCGCCGCAGGTCGGGCACATCACCGCCGCACGCTCGCTCACCGCTCGAGCCTAACCGCGGGGGCACCACCCGGGCCCGGCTACCCTGATCGCATGCCGCAGTTGCTCAGCGCCGAACGGCGGTCGCTCCTCGTCGAGATGCTCGCCGAGTCCGGCAGCATCCGACTCGAGCCGGCCGCCGAGGCCCTCGGCGTCTCGGCGATGACGGTGCGCCGCGACCTCGACGACCTCGTCCGCGACGGGCTCGCGCGGCGCGTCCGCGGCGGGGCGGTCGCCGCCATCGTGCCGCAGGGCTTCACCGAGCGCATCGCCGCCCGGGGCGGCGCGAAGGCCGAGATCGCGCGCAAGGCCCACGACCTCCTCCCCCACGGTGGCGCCGCGGCGATGGATGCCTCGTCCACCGTCGGTGCCCTCATCGCCACCCTCGACGACAGCCACGAACTGCTCGTCGTCACGAACTCCTACGACAACCTCCGCACCGCCCAGGGCCGCCCCGCGGTCGACGCGATCCTCCTCGGCGGCCGCCTCGAACCGCGCACGGGCAGCTTCGTCGGCGCGCAGGCCTGCGAGAGCGCGGCCCGCTTCCACTACGACCGCTTCTTCACGAGCGCCGCCGCCCTCGACCCCTCATTCGGCACCAGCGAAACGACCCTCGAAGAGGCGGAGGTCAAGCGCGTCCTCTCCGCTCACGCGGACGAGACCGTCGTGCTCGCCGACGCATCGAAGCTCGAACGCCTCGCCGTCGCGCGCGCCCTCGAATGGGGCGACGTCGACATCCTCGTCACCGAGCTCGACCCCGCCGACGACCGCCTCGCCGCCTTCCGAGGGCTGGTCGACATCCGCTGACTCTGTTAGATTATGAAAGGTTTCACAACATCTTTCACGTCTGAGCCTCGCAGGAGAGTCGATGTCTTCCACGCCCACCGCCGCCGCCGAACTCATCGCGCGCAGCAACCGTCTCGGCTCCGACCCGAAGGTCACGAACTACGCCGGCGGCAACACGTCGGCCAAGGGCGTGGCGACCGACCCCGTCACCGGCGAGCCCGTCGAGCTCCTCTGGGTCAAGGGCTCCGGCGGCGACCTCGGCACCCTGAAACCCGAGGGCCTCGCCATCCTCCGCCTCGACCGCATGCGCGCCCTCGTCGACGTCTACCCCGGCGTCGAGCGCGAAGACGAGATGGTCGCCGCCTTCGACTACTGCCTGCACGGCAAGGGCGGCGCGGCGCCTTCGATCGACACCGCCATGCACGGACTGGTGGATGCCGCCCACGTCGACCACCTGCATCCCGATGCCGGCATCGCCATCGCCACCTCCGCCGACGGCGAGAAGCTCACCGCCGAGATCTTCGGCGAGAAGGTCGCGTGGGTGCCGTGGCGCCGCCCCGGCTTCCAGCTCGGCCTCGACATCGCCGCGATCAAGGCCGAGAACCCCGACGCGATCGGCTGCATCCTCGGCGGCCACGGCATCACGGCCTGGGGCGACACGTCCGAAGAAGCCGAGCGCAACAGCCTCTGGATCATCGAGACGGCCGAGAAGCACATCGACGACCACGGCGCGCCCCAGCCCTTCGGCGGCATCCGCTCCGACTTCGAGGCCCTCACCGACGCCGACCGTCACGCGAAGGCCGCGGCCCTCGCACCCACGATCCGCGGCCTCGCCTCGACGGACAAGCCGATGGTCGGCCACTACACCGACAGCGACGTCGTCCTCGAATTCCTCGCGTCCGAGAAGGCGCCCGCGCTCGCGGAACTCGGCACGAGCTGCCCCGATCACTTCCTCCGCACCAAGGTCAAGCCGCTCATCCTCGACCTGCCGGCATCCGCCTCTGTCGAAGACTCGATCGCCCGCCTCCGCGAACTCCACGAGGCCTACCGCGCCGACTACCAGGCCTATTACGACGCGCACGCGACCGCGGACTCCCCTGCGATCCGCGGTGCCGACCCGCTCATCGTTCTCGTCCCGGGTGTCGGCATGTTCAGCTACGGCGCGAACAAGCAGACCGCCCGTGTCGCCGGCGAGTTCTACGTCAACGCCATCAACGTCATGCGTGGCGCCGAAGCACTCTCCACTTACGCGCCGATCTCGGACGCCGAGAAGTTCCGCATCGAGTACTGGGCCCTCGAAGAGGCGAAGCTGCAGCGGATGCCGAAGCCCAAGACCCATCAGGGGCGCATCGCGTTCGTCACGGGAGCGGCATCCGGCATCGGCAAGGCGATCGCCACGCGACTCGCCGCCGAGGGCGCCTGCGTCGTCGTCGCCGACCTCGATCTCGAGAAGGCACAGGCCGCCGCGGCCGAGCTCGGCGGAACGGACGTCGCGATCGGCGTCGCCGCGAACGTGGCGGACGCCGCGGGTGTCCAGGCCGCGATCGACGCGACCGTCCTCGCCTTCGGCGGTGTCGACCTCGTCGTCAACAACGCGGGCCTGTCGCTGTCGAAGCCGCTGCTCGAGACCACCGAGAAGGATTGGGACCTGCAGCACGACGTCATGGCGAAGGGCTCGTTCCTCGTCGCGAAGGCCGCCGCGAAGGCGCTGATCGAGCAGAAGATGGGCGGCGACGTCATCTACATCTCGTCGAAGAACTCGGTCTTCGCCGGCCCCAACAACATCGCGTACTCCGCGACCAAGGCAGACCAGGCCCACCAGGTGCGATTGCTGGCCGTCGAGCTCGGCGAGCACGGCGTTCGCGTCAACGGCATCAACCCCGACGGCGTCGTCCGCGGCTCCGGCATCTTCGCCGCCGGTTGGGGCGCCAACCGCGCCGCCACCTACGGCGTCGAAGAGAAGGATCTCGGCCAGTTCTACGCGAACCGGACGATCCTCAAGCGCGAGGTCGTCCCCGAGAACGTCGCCGACGCCGTCTACGTCCTGACCGGCCCCGAACTCTCCCGCACGACGGGACTCCACATCCCCGTCGACTCCGGCGTCGCCGCCGCGTTCCTGCGTTAATCACGGCCCGCGTTCCCACCACACCGAGGAGGATGGTCGTCATGGTGCAGCGTCAATTCCCGAAGCCTGTCGAGCTGCTCGAGCTCATGCAGTTCAAGAAGCCCGAGCTCAACGGCACGAAGCGCCGACTGGATGCCGCGTTCACGATCGCGGACCTCCGCACGATCGCGAAGCGACGCACCCCCAAGGCCGCGTTCGACTACACCGACGGCGCTGCGGAGGGCGAGACCTCGCTCGCCCGCGCGCGTCAGGCGTTCGAGGACGTCGAGTTCCACCCCGACGTGCTTCGCCCCGCGGAGAACGTCGACACCTCGGTCGAGATCCTCGGCGGGCCGTCCGCCTTGCCGTTCGGCATCGCGCCGACCGGTTTCACGAGGCTCATGCAGACCGAGGGCGAGGTCGCGGGCGCGGGAGCGGCGGGGGCCGCCGGCATCCCGTTCACCCTGTCGACCCTCGGAACGACCTCGATCGAGGGCGTGAAGGCCGCGAACCCGCACGGTCGCAACTGGTTCCAGCTCTACGTCATGCGCGAGCGGGAGATCTCGTACGGGCTGGCGAAGCGCGCCGCCGAGGCCGGGTTCGACACGCTGCAGTTCACCGTCGACACCCCCGTGGCCGGCGCGCGCCTGCGCGACAAGCGCAACGGGTTCTCGATCCCGCCGCAGCTGACGCTCGGCACGATCGTCAACGCGATCCCGCGGCCCTGGTGGTGGATCGACTTCCTCACCACTCCGAAGCTCGAGTTCGCGTCGCTGTCGGCCACCGGCGGCACCGTCGGCGACCTGCTCAACGCGGCGATGGACCCGACGATCAGCTACGAGGATCTCGAGATCATCCGCGGCATCTGGCCCGGCAAGATCGTCGTCAAGGGCGTGCAGAATGTCGCCGACGCGAAGCGCCTCATCGACCACGGCGTCGACGGCATCATCCTGTCGAACCACGGCGGACGCCAGCTCGACCGGGCGCCGATCCCCTTCCACCTGCTGCCCACCGTGGTGCGCGAGGTCGGCAAGGACGCGACGATCATGGTCGACACCGGCATCATGAACGGCGCCGACATCGTCTCAGCCATGGCCCTCGGGGCGAAGTTCACCCTCATCGGCCGCGCCTACCTCTACGGCCTCATGGCAGGTGGGCGGGCGGGCGTCGACAAGACGATCGAGATCCTCCGGAGCGAGATCGAGCGCACCATGAAGCTGCTCGGCGTCGCCTCGATCGCCGAGCTCGAGCCGCGCCACGTCACCCAGCTGACGCGCCTCGCACCGATGCCCCGTTCCGACGCCTGACCGAGCGCGCTACCCTGGCGCGGTGAGCGCAGCGGACGAGACCGGCCCCTTCTTCCACGGCACGAAAGCGGACCTTCAGCTCGGCGACCTGCTGACCGCAGGTCGCACCTCCAACTACCGACCGTCGATCGTGATGAACCACATCTACTTCACGGCGCTGCGCGACCCCGCCGGTCTCGCTGCCGAGCTCGCGGCGGGCGACGGCGAACCGCGCCTGTACGAGGTCGAGCCGACCGGCCCGTTCGAAGACGACCCGAACGTGACCGACAAGAAGTTCCCCGGAAACCCCACCCGCTCGTACCGCAGCACCAAGCCCCTGCGAGTCGTCGGCGAGGTGACGGACTGGCCCCGGCTCACCCCCGAAGCACTCGCGGACTGGAAGCGCCGCATCGCCGACATCGAGAACTCCGGCGGCGAGATCATCAACTGATGTCGGACGTCGTCCGCTTCTGCCGCAGCCGCAGCGCCGGCCGCCGCTGCACGCGCCCCCTCGACCACCCCGGTCTTCACCGGCACCGCACGATCATGTGGACGGATGCCGCGGCCGACCCCGCCGGCTGCCCCGGTTCCGGGCGGCCCGGCGAACCCGCCGCCCCGCTCGACGACGGCTGGCCGCAGGGTCGCGCCCTCTGCCCGACGTGTCACCGCTTCCTCCCCCTCGAGGCCGGTCTCCTCGCCGAGCACACCACCTTCGACGAGGGCGAGACGGATGCCGAGGCATCCCACCGCCGGGAGTGGCTCAACACCCACGGGTGGTGACGGCCCCACTGTCAGAGGCGCGTGACATGCTGGCGGCATGCGCATCGCCGTCACCGGTTCGTCCGGAAAACTCGGGTCCGTCGTCGTCCGCGAACTCGCCGCCGCCGGCCACGAGGTGATCGGATTCGACCAGCACGGCACCCGCGGACCGGGCTTCGTGCAGATCGACCTCACCGATCACGGCCAGGTCGTCGACGCCCTCACCGGCGTCGGGGATCAACACGACGGCATCGACGCGCTCGTGCACCTCGCCGCGATCCCGGCCCCCGGCATCCGCCCCGATGTGGCGACGTTCCACAACAACATCACGACCACGTTCAACGTGTTCTGGGCGGCGCTGCGCCTCGGGATCACGAAGATCGTCTACGCCTCGAGCGAGACCGTGCAGGGACTGCCGTTCGACGTGCCGCCGCCCTACATCCCCGTCGACGAGGGCTACCCGGCGCGTCCGGAGTCGGTCTACTCGCTCGTGAAGCACCTCGAGGAGCAGATGGCGATCGAGCTCACGCGCTGGTACCCGGCGGCATCCATCACCGCGTTGCGGTTCTCGAACGTCATGTGGCCCGAGGACTACGCGGAGTTCCCCTCGTTCGACGCCGACGCGCGCCTGCGCAAATGGAACCTCTGGAGCTACATCGATGCGCGCGACGGGTCGCAGGCCATCGAACGCGCGCTCGAGGTCGCGGCTCCGGGCTTCGACCACTTCCTCATCGCGGCGGCCGACACGGTCATGAGCCGCCCGAACGACGAGCTCGTCGCCGAGGTGTTCCCCGGGGTCGAGCTCCGCGGCGACCTCGGCGTCCACGACTCGCTGTTCTCGACCGCGAAGGCGCAGCGCCTGCTCGGCTACCGGCCGCAGCACTCCTGGCGCGACCACGTGGGCTGAGCTCAGCCGCCGAACTCGGCGAGGACGTACACCTCGCTGTGGTTCGTCGCGCAGATCTCGGAGATGGGGTTCGCCACCTGCCAGAACTCCTGCACCTCGGTCATGCCGCCGGGGATCGGCGAGCGCTCCGCGAGCACCGTGTGCATCGACCGGAAATAGGGGGCGAGCACCGATGTCGACGACGACGCGAGCGTGTCGACCAAGGATGCCGCGGCATCCACCCGGCGATTCCACTCGTCCGCGTCGAACGCCGCGTAGAACCCGAAGCCCGCGTCGGCGTTCGTGACCTGGCTGTAGACATTCGAGTACGTCTCGCACTCGCTGACGAGCACAGGGTCCTGCGGGAACGGCTCGGATGAGTACGTGACGGATGCCTCCCACTCGGCCTCCGGCGCCATCCAGAGGGTGAGCACGCCCGTCGACCGGGCTTCCCACGGCCAGGCGAGCGTGCGCGCATCGTCACAGGGTCCGGACAGCGGCGCCTGCCCCAGCATCATCGAGTCGCCGAGTTCTGCCGTGAAACGCTCCGCGGGATCGCACGAGAGGTGGATGAGCACCGACCGCGTCCCGGGCGGCACGTCGAGCGGAACCCCGTCCTCGGCCCGGGGCCCGACGCCGGAGATCAGCTGCGTCGAGATCACCGCCGGCGCCGGTGGCATCGACGGCGACGGAGCAGGTGCTGTCACCGCTGCCTTCTCCGTCGGGCGCGCCTCGCCTCCGGCCTCCACGGCGGTCGACACGCACCCCGTCAAGAGCAGAGCGGCGGTGGCGGCGATCACCAGCGACAGCCCGGCCCGCCGCGCGCGCGGCGCCGCATCCCCCCAGATCATGGCCTCTGTCTATCAGATCGCCCCCGCCGACCGTCAGCAGAGCCAGAACGTACGCCGGGGACATCCTCAGTCCCGTTGTCCGAGGCACGGCTAGGCTGAGACGTCCCCGTGCCCGCCGAGCATCGCGAGCCCCGCCATGGATCTGTCGATCATCGTTCCGACCTTCAACGAAGGTCCGAACGTCGACGAGCTGCTACAGCGCATCGGCGACGCGCTCGACGGACGCGTCTTCGAGGTCATCTTCGTCGACGATTCAACCGATGACACCCCCGCGATCGTCACCGCCGCGGCGGCCACCGCACCGTTCCCCGTGCGCCTGATCCACCGGGAGAACGCGGACGCAGGCCTCGGCGGCGCGGTCGTCGCCGGATTCCAGGCGGCCACCTCGCGCTGGTGCCTCGTCATGGACGGCGACCTGCAGCATCCCCCCGAGGACATCCCGCGACTCGTCGAACGCGCCGAACGCGGCGACGTCGACGTCGTCATCGCTTCGCGCTATGCCTCGGGTGGCACCTCGAAGGGCCTCGCCGACGCGACCCGCACCGCCGTCTCACGCGCCTCGACCGCGCTGACGAAGGCGATGTTCCCCCGCAAGCTCGCGAACTGCTCCGACCCGATGACGGGCTTCTTCCTCGTCGACACCCAGGCCGTCGACGTCGATGCGCTCCGCCCCCGCGGGTTCAAGATCCTGCTCGAGGTCCTCGCCCGACGGCAGCTGCGCGTCGACGAGGTTCCCTTCGACTTCGCCGAGCGTCACGCCGGCACCTCCAAGGCGACGTTCACGCAGGGCGTGCGCTTCCTCACGCAGCTCGCGATGCTCCGCTTCGGACGGATGTCGGCCTTCGCCCTCGTCGGCGGGTTCGGCGCCATCGCGAACCTGGTCATCATGTGGGGACTCATCCGGCTCGACATGGACTACGTGCCGGCGGCGATCGTCGCGAGCGTCATCACGATCATCACGAACTTCCTGCTGCTCGAATACCTCGTGTTCGCCGACATGCGCTCCGAATCCGGGCGGATGCACACGCGGTTCGTGAAGTCGTTCTCCTTCAACGGACTCGAAGCGATCATCCGCATCCCGGTCCTGTCGATCCTCGTCGAGGGTGCGCACATCCCGGCCGTCCTCGCCGCCGCGCTCACCCTCGTCGCCGCGTTCGTGCTGCGCTTCGTCTTCCACGCCCTCGTCGTCTATGCACCCCGCAGAACGGCCCGCGCGGTCAGCTCCCCCGAGACCGCGCCCGCCGCGGCGGGCAGGCGTACGCTGGAGTGATGACCGACACGTCCGCTCAGATCACGATGTTCGGCGCCGAATGGTGCCGCGACTGCCGCCGCACGAAGGCGCAGCTCGACAGCCTCGGAGTCGATTACCGCTACGTCGATCTGGAAGCCGAGCCCGACGCCGCCGACGTCGCCCGCGAGATCTCCGGACGCACCAACATCCCCGTGGTCGTCTACCCGGACGCCACGCACCACGTCGAGCCGAGCAACGACGACGTCGCCGCGAAGCTCCGCGAGCTGTCGCTCATCTGATCCGACGACACCGAGACGATGACGACGACGTCACCGTCCGCGCCGCGGGACCTCTCCCCGGGCGCCGACACCCGCGCCAGCCTCGACGCGGCACTCACACGCCTCCGCGCGGGCGCGGGCGCGTGGACCGACCTTCCTCCCGCTGGACGTCGCTACCTGCTCCGCGAGATCCGCTCCGCGGTGAGCGCGGCAGCCGACGACTGGGCGCGGATCGCCGCCGCCAGCAAGGGCCTCGACCCGCGGCATCCGCTCGCCGGTGAGGAATGGCTCGCCGGACCCTACGCCGCCATCGTCGCGCTCGACGCGTACGCCGACACCCTCGACGCCCTCGCCCGCGGTCGCAGCCCGCTCGCCGGCATCCGCACCGGCACGGCACCCGGCGGACGCACCGTCGTGCACACGTCGCCGCTGAAGGTATCCGACCGCATCCTGCTGTCGGGGTACACGACCGAGGTGTGGTTGCGACCCGGCGTGACCCCCCACGAGGCTCGGGATGCCGCGGGCCTCGCATCGCGGCATCCGCTTCGCAGCACCGGGGTCGGCCTCGTCCTCGGTGCCGGCAACGTGACCTCGATCCCCTTCCTCGACGTGCTGTACGAGCTGCTCGCCGAGGGGCGCGTGGCGCTCCTGAAGGTGAACCCCACGCAGGACGCGCTCGTGCCGGTCTTCGAGCGGGCGTTCGCGCCGCTCATCGAGGCCGGATTCGCGGCCGTCGTGAGCGGGGGCGGCGACGTCGGCGCCTATCTGACGAGGCATCCCGAGATCGACCACGTGCACATCACGGGATCCGAGACGACCTTCCGCGCGATCGTCGGTTCGGGCGAGGATCGCCTGCGCGTGCCGATCACCGCCGAGCTCGGCGGGGTATCGCCGATCATCGTCGTGCCGGGACGCTGGACGACAGCCGACCTGAGGTTCCAGGCCGAGCACGTCGCGACCATGCGACTGCACAACAGCGGCCACAACTGCATCGCCGGCCAGGTGGTGCTGCTCAGCCGCGACTGGGACCAGCGAGAGGACTTCGAGCGGGAGCTCCGCCGCGCCTTCGCGCGGACGCCGCAGCGCCCCGTCTGGTATCCGCACGCGGCGGATCGCCTCCGGCGCGTGCGCGAGACCTACCCCGACTCGGAGTGGTTCGCCGACGGCACGAGGGCGATCGTCACCGGTGACGGCGAGATCGAGACGACGGAGTACTTCGCCCCCGTTCTCGGGATCATCGACCTCCCGGGCACCGGCGCCGCCTTCGTCGACGCCGCCGTCGCACATGCGAACGAGCGATTGACGGGCACCCTCGGCGCCAACGTGCTGATCGACCCGGCCACCCAAGCCCGGCTGGGATCCGGCTTCGACGACGCCGTGGCACGCCTCGAGTACGGCACGATCGCGGTGAACGGGTGGACTGCCTTCGGATTCCTCACGCCCACCGCGACCTGGGGCGCGTTCCCGGGCGGCACCGTCGACGACGCACCGAGTGGAATCGGGATCGTCCACAACGCCCTCCTGCTGGACGACGTCGAACGCACCGTCGTGCGCGGTCCGTTCCGTCCCTTCCCGCGCTCGCTCGGGCGCGGCCGCTTCTCCGTCCTGCCGAAGCCGCCATGGTTCGTGACCTCCCGCACCGGCCGCGCCGTGTCGGAGGGCTTCGCCCGCTTCCGGATCGACGGACGCATCGGGCCGCTGCTCGTCACCCTCGCTCGCGCCTTCGGCGCCTGACGCCGCCGGGACGAACCACTCGCCCCGCCGCGCGGGTTTTCCGGGGAGATGAACATCGGCTGACGTCGAGTTCACGATCAGCTGTCGCACGACCGACGAGCGCACGCTAGTGTTGCACTCGAGTGGATCGCACGGCCGGGGGGTCGTGCGGAGGTTCTTGGGGAACCGCGAAGCTCATTTGGGGAACTATGCAGCCGCCTCGCGGCGGTTGCAGTGATCGCATTTGCTTTGGGGGCATGATGCGGACACTGTCCGATGTCTGTGGGGGCGCTCGGTGAGCGCGGTCGAGGGACTCTCCCCCGCGCTGTCGCTGGCGGGACTCAGCACGCTGACGACCTCACGCGCTGCGACGGACGAAGCGCCGCGGTCTTCCGCGGCGCCCGTGAGCCGCCAGCAGTGGGAGCGCCGTATCCGCACTCGGCTGCGGGTGAGTGACACGGCGGTCGTCGCCGTGTCGTGCGCCCTCGCGACCGTCCTCTCGCTCCGGGGCAGCACCGTCGGCATCCCTCACAGCGCCGTCGCCATCGCCGCCGCGACCGCGACCCTTTGGCTCCTGGCCCTCGCGATGTTCACCACGCGATCGCCGCACGTGATCGGCTCCGGCGCCGCCGAGTACGCACGCGTCGCGCATGCAACCGGCCTCGCGTTCGGGCTACTCGCGATCCTGTTCGTCGTCTTCGAATGGCAGGGGATCAGGAATCAGCTCTTCACCGCGCTCCCCCTCGGCACCGTCGCCCTCCTCGTCTCACGATGGGGATGGCGGCGGTGGCTCGTCCGTGAGAGGGCGGGCGGGCGCTACGCGTCACGCACGGTCGTCGTCGGATCCCGGGACGACGTGGAGTACGCGATCAGAACGCTCGGACCCTCGGGACGGCTCGGCTACCTCGTCGTCGGCGTCGCCCTCCTGGAGGACTCCGACGACACGGTGAGCGTCGACGGCGTCGATTACCCCGTCGCCCGCGGGGAGGACGCCATCCTCCGAGCCGCCACGACCCATGAGAGCGACACGATCGTGGTGGCGAGCCAGCCCACCGGCGACCCGACCTTCATCAAGCGCCTCGCCTGGGCGCTCGAGGGAACCACGGCGGAGCTCGTGATCTCGAGCCGGCTCACCGACGTCGCCGGCCCCCGGATGTCGCTTCGCCCGGTCGAGGGGATGCCCCTCATCCACGTCAAAATCCCCCGCTTCGAGGGCGCCACCTACTACGTGAAGCGAGCCCTCGACATCCTGGTGTCCCTGGGCGCTCTGGTCCTGTTCGCACCGATCGCCGCGGTGATCGCGGTCGCCATCAGCGCCGACGACCACGGGCCGGTCTTCTTCCGTCAGGCCCGCGTCGGGCGGGACGGCCGCGAGTTCGCGATGCTCAAGTTCCGCACGATGCGGGTGGATGCGGAATCCGAACTCGCCGCCCTGCTCGCACGGAACGAGGGGTCCGGCCCCCTGTTCAAGCTGAGGCGCGACCCGCGGGTCACACGCGTCGGACAGGCACTGCGCAAATTCTCGCTGGACGAGGTGCCGCAGTTCTGGAACGTGCTGCGCGGCGACATGAGCGTCGTCGGCCCGCGCCCGCCCCTGCCCGCCGAGGTGACCGCCTACGACGGCACCGTCTTCCGACGCCTCTACATCAAGCCGGGCATCACGGGCCCGTGGCAGGTCGGGGGTCGCAGCGACCTCTCCTGGGAGGAGAGCGTCCGGCTCGACCTCCGGTACGTCGAGAACTGGACCGTCATGACGGACCTCGTCCTGATGTGGCGAACAGCCAAAGTCATGGTCACGCCCGAGGGAGCTTACTGATGGTCATCGAATACCCGCGGCGCGTCGACGCCGAGCCCGTCCGCCTCGCCCACGATGTGCGGCCCCGCGAGACGAGGACCCTCGACATCGCGATGATCGGGACCCGCGGCGTTCCCGCCTCCTACGGCGGCTTCGAGACGGCGGTCGAGGAGATCGGGCGCCGGCTCGTCGAACGCGGTCACGGTGTCACGGTGTACACCCGGGGATCCCAGACACGGGACCGCACCTACCTCGGGATGAAAGTCGTCCACCTTCCCGCGCTCCCCGTGAAGCAGCTCGAGACGCTGAGCCACACCGGCCTCTCCGCCGTGCACGCCGTTCTCGGTCGGCGCCCCGACGCGGCCTTCGTGTTCAACGCGGCGAACTCGCCGTTCCTGCCCGCGCTGCGAGCCCGCGGCATCCCGACCGCCCTGCACATGGACGGCCTCGAATGGAAGAGGTCGAAGTGGGGGCGACGAGGCAAGGCCTACTACCGCTGGGCCGAGGAATTCGGAGTCCGCACCGCGGATGCTCTCGTCGCGGACGCCCCGGGGATCAGCGAGTACTACGACCGCGAATTCGGCGTGCCGACCGAACTCATCCGGTACGGCGCACCCCTCCTCGAGCACGCGCCGGTCGACGGCGTGCACGCTCTCGGCCTCGCCCCGGGCGGGTACCACCTCGTGGTCGCCCGCTTCGAACCCGAGAACCACGTGCTCGAGATCGTCGAGGGCTACCGCGCCAGCGCGGCGCTGCGGCCGCTCGTGGTCGTCGGCTCCGCACCGTACGCGGCGGAGTACACGGAGCGCATCCGCGCCGCTGCGGGCGACGACCCCCGCATCCGCTTCCTCGGCGGGGTGTACGACCAGGATCTGCTCGACGCGCTCTACTTCCATGCACTCACCTACGTGCACGGACATTCGGTGGGCGGAACGAACCCGTCACTCCTGAGGGCGATGGGTGCGGGTACCGCCGTCGTCGCCTACGACGTCGGGTTCAACCACGAAACCCTCGACGAGCACGGCCTGTTCTTCGCGCACGCCGCCGACGCGACGCGACACTTCACCGCCCTCGAGAACGACCTTCCCCTCGCCGGCGCGCTCGGCGCCCGCGGCAAGATGCGGGCTGCAAGCGACTTCAGGTGGGACGACGTGGCGACCGCCTACGAGAATCTCGCCGCTCGGCTCGCGGTCGGGGAGTCGATCCACGGTCAGGCGCGCGCAGCGCACCGAGGTGCGGGCGGACGTACCGCGGTGAGCGCGGCGCGATGACGACGGAGACCGTGCGAACGCACGACGCGCCCGCCCCCGGCGACGCCCCCTCGGACGTCGACCACGACGTCGCGCGACGGCTCGGAACGCGACGCGGCATGCTCGCGTCGGTCGGCGGCAGTGCGATCGCACGGCTGCTGGTGATGCCCGTGAGCGCGCTCCTGGGCATCGTCGTCACCCGACTCATCCTCGACAACTACGGCGAGGCGACGTACGCGCAGTACACGCTCCTCGTCGGGATCGCGGCGTTGCTGCCGTTCGCCGACCTCGGGCTGTCGGCAGCGATCCTGAACGCCGCCTCCGCCGCGGGGAATCCTCGGACGGACATGAAGCTCCGCGGGGTCGTGGTGTCCTGCATCCGACTCCTCGCCTGCTGCGCGATCGTGCTCCTCACGGTCGCGATCGGGATCTACTCGTTCGGGTACTGGGATGTCCTGCTCGGCGACGGACTGAGCCTGGACTCAGGCGCTCTCGCCGCCACCCTGTGCCTCGCGATCCTCGCGCTCAACCTGCTCGTCTCCTTCGGTCAGCGCATTCTCATCGCGTTGGGACTCAACACGCTCGTCGTGCTTCTCAGCGCACTGCAGACGCCGGTGGTGCTCCTCGTGCTCTGGCTGACGATCTCGGCGGGCGCAGGTGGCGGCTACATCGCGGTCGCGTCGTACGCGGGCACCTTCCTGGTCAGCGTCATCGCCTTCATCGTCGCCGTGCGCCGGACCTCACCCACCATCGGCATCGCGCTCCGGCAGAGTCTCAGCCCCCGCGTTCGCGGCGAGCGGGTCCTGAACGTCGCCTGGCCGATGCTCGTGCAGATGATCGCACTCCCGATCGCGATGTCGTCCGATCGCCTGGTGCTCAGCCACCTCGGCTCGCTCGACGATCTCACCGAGTACAGCCTCACGATGCAGATGTTCGGCCCCGCGCTGGGAGTACTCACCACCGCCGGCATGTCGCTGTGGCCCGTCTTCGCGCGCGCCCGGGCAGCGGGAACGGCCACGCCGTTCTCACCGCATGCGATGGCGGGGATGTTCGCCGGACTGGCGTTCATCGGCGGCGCCCTGATCTTCGCGCTCTCCGGATGGCTCGCCGAGCTCGCCTCCGGCGGGCGCATCGAGCTCGGCTGGCCGATCCTCGTGGCGGGCGGTGTCTTCATCATCATCCAGGCGGTCAAGCAGCCCTACGGCATGTCGCTCACCGATGCGAGGGGACTCACCTTCCAAGCGCTCTGCGCGCTCGTGCTCCTCCCCGTGAACCTCGGGCTGACGATCGCGCTGACACCGGCGCTCGGCGCCCCCGGCCCACTCGTCGGCTCCATCGTCGCCGTCGTCGTCTGCCAGCTCGTGCCCAACATCCTCCTCGTCCGGCACCGCGCACGGCGCACCGCACCCGTCGGCGAGACACTCGAGACAGGACACCGCCATGAGTGACGTGATGCCACAAGAAGCACCGGTGCGGACGTCGCACGTGAAGCTCGCGCAGGTCGGCGACTACTCCGTGTCCAACTGGGGCGACCAGCTGTACCCGGGTGTCACCGGTCACCTCCTTCGCCGCATCGGGCTGGAGGCGGATGTCGAGCACTTCGCGCCCCTCGCCGGCACCACCCTTGCGGGTGAACCGATCCGTCCGCTGCGCGAGATCCGACGCGCGGACGCGACAGCCGTGCTCGTCGGCGGGGGTGACCTGATCCGGTTCGACACCACGACGGTCGCGCTCGACCACATGGCCGTGCCGGAGGCTCAGCGACACGGCCGGCTCTTGCGCCTCCGGGCCGAGCTCTTCGCCCGGAGGCACTTCCTCGCCGGCCCCGGCGTGTGGCTCCCCCAGGAGGATTGGGTGCCCGGGGCGCCGACCGTCCTGGTCTCCGTCGGCGCGCGCCGGATGACGCACGACGCGCGAGCGCGATCCGTGGTGAGCCGGGTGAGGGGTGTGTGGGTTCGCACGTCGCACGCGGCACGTCAGTTCGAAGCGGCGGGGGTCGGCGCCGAACGCATCGTCCGCGCCCCGGACATGATCTTCGCCCACCCCGCGCTGTCCGATCCCGACGGTGCGGCGGAGCGCGGGCGGCAGATCGTGCGAGCACGACTCGACGTCGACGAGCCGCTCGTCGTCTTCCACGCTGCAGCGTTCCACGGCTGGCCTGAGGCCCGTGTCGAGGCCGCGCTCCGTTCACTGGCCGGCCTTCCCGTCGCTGTCCTGTCTCTGGGTGCCTACTCCGGAGAGGACCGCGCGCTGGCGGGTGCCGCGGAACGCGCCGGTGTCGGCGCACTCATCGGGCTCGAAGCCGACGAGATCATCTGCGTGCTCGCCGCGGCCGGTGTCGTCTTCACCACGAGCATGCATGCGGCGATCGTCGCCGGATCGTTCGGCACACCCGTGTTGACTCCGGGGGTCGCGAAGACCGCCGAGGCGTTCGCCGCCTGCCCTGTTCCGCCGCACGTCGAGGGAGTCAGCGACGAGGATCTCGCCGAGACCGTCCGCGCCAGGCGCGGCGAACGACTGGCGCACGATCCGACTCCGAATGCCGCTGCTGCAGAGAAGGCCATGACCTCGATCCTCGCCATGGCCGGGGTGCTGTGACGACGCCGTGGACCGTCCTCGTCGCCCATCCCGGCGCGGAACTGTTCGGCTCCGACCGGATGCTGCGAGAGTCCGTCGCCGGGCTCTGCGAGGGCGGTGCCCGAGTCGTGGTGACCGTACCCACCTACGGTCCGTTGATCGATGAGTTGCGCGCTCTCGGCGCGGAAGTGGTGATCGCCCGCAGCCTCGTGCTGAGCAAGTCCCTGCTCCGGCCGTCCGGCTGGGGACGCCTGGTCAGCGAGAGCATCCTCGGCATCGGCTCGGCGTGGCGCATCATCCGCCGCGTGCGCCCTGACGCCGTCTACGTCAGCACCATCACCATCCCGCTGTGGCCGCTGATCGCGCGGCTGCGCGGCATCCCGGCGGTCAGTCACGTCCACGAGGCCGAGGCGTCGGGGAACAGGCTGCTCAACCGGCTCCTGTACATTCCCCACCTGCTGTCGAGCGAGGTGCTGGTCAACAGCCGCTTCAGCCAAGCGACGATCCGTCACGCGCTGCCACGGCTCGCATCCCGCACACAGGTCGTGCTCAACGGGGTCGTCGGCCCTGCGGAGCCCGCACCGCCCCGCGCGGATCCGGACGGAGCCCTCCAGGTGCTCTACATGGGCCGGTTGTCGCCGCGCAAGGGACCCGACCTCGTCATCTCGGCAGCCGAGCTGCTCGCCCGGGACGGCGCCGCGGTCGACGTCACCCTCGTCGGCGATACGTTCCCCGGCTACGAGTGGTTCGGCGACGAGCTGCGCGCGCAGGCATCCGCCGCGCCCGCGCAGGTGTCCGTGCGCTTCGCCGGGTTCCAGCCCGACGTCTGGAGCTACGTGGCGGCAGCCGACGTCGTCGTCGTCCCCTCGCGGATCGACGAACCGTTCGGCAACACCGCGGTCGAGGCCGTCCTCGGCCTGCGGCCCGTCATCGTCGCAGACACCAGCGGCCTGCGCGAAGCGTCCGCGGGCTACGCCACGGCGCGACGGGTCCCCGTCGACGAGCCTGCGGCGATCGCGGCGCACCTGCAGGCGATCACGGAGTCCTGGGCGACCGTGCGGGCGAACGTCGAGGACAGCCGGGCGGAAGCCCTACGCCGGCATGCCCCGGAGTCGTACCGCGCGGCCGTGCGAGGTCACGTCGAACGCGCCGTCCGCTCGGGCTCGGCCCGGCGCGCCGGAACGTCCCGGCGCCGCGGCAGCAGCCGATAGGTGCGGAGCCCGCGGCCCTTCGCGACATCGTTCGGCAGGTGGTCCACACCCCGAAGGAACTCTCGCCCCTCCTCTTGCGCCGCATCCCAGGAGTAGGTGCTCGCGACCTTCCGGCTGGCGTGCACGACGGCGGCAGCATCGATGACGCCCATCCTGAGCGCGGCATCCTCCATCAGCTTCGCCCACTGGAAATCCAGCCCCCATCCCCACCGCAGATCGGCGGGGAACGGCAGCAAGAGCCGCGCGGCATCGGCACGCACCAGGGTGACGGGACCGATCTCGACGAACCTGGTCGTGCGCGCAACGCTCAACAACCGCCGCTTCGCGACGATCCAGTTCGCATTGCTGAAACGCGTCTGCGCCGGTTGGGCGAGAGCGAGATCGAGTCTCTCGCACACTTCGATCGCCAGGTCGAGGAAGCCGCGGGGCAGGACGACGTCGTCGTCGATGATGACCAGCCAGTCCACCGCGGGGAGGTCCCGCACGAGCACGTTGAGGTTCTGGAATTTGCCGGCGGTGAGGTGACCGGCGCCCGTGTCCGCCCGCATCTCCGCGGGGACATCGCCCATCGCTCCGAGGTTCACGACGACGTCGTGACGGGATGCCCGGAGTTCCGCGACCGCGGTGCGGAGGGGCTCCGCGTCCCGATAGATGCCCACGACGCCCACGCGCCGAGGCGGTCCGGTGCGAATCGCCCCGAAGCTCCGCGCGAAAACCCCGTCGACAGCTTCCGCCGCCCGGCGCCCCGCACGTCTGATCCCAAACCCGCTCGTACGCATGTGACTCCCCAAGTCCGCATATCCCCTGGTCAGAGGATAGCGTTCGTCCCCCCGATTCGCCCACGACTGGCGTCGCACACGCGCGCGACGACATACAATGCGGGAAGGGAAGCGTCCGCGGGGGCCGTTGGGGCGGACGGGATGCTGGGGGGTACCTGTCGTATGAAGAACGTCGACCGTGTGAGGATGCCGCGCTCCGGGGGGCCGGGGCGCGACCAGTGAGCCTCAACGACTACATACTCTCGCTGCGCAAGCAGTGGTTCGTCATCGTCGTGCTGACGCTGCTCGGCGCCGCGGCCGGCTACGGATATGCCCAGACGCAACCGGACGTGTACCGGGCCCAGGCATCCGTCGTCGTCCTCCCCACCCGCGGTGACAGCACGGCCGAGCTCGTGCAGGGTTCGAGCTACGTGCAGAGCCTGGTCAGCACGTACGCGCTCGTGGCGACGTCTCCGGTCGTCCTCGAGCCGGTGATCGATCGGCTCGGACTGACGATCACGCCGCGGGCACTCGCCGGTCAGGTCGTCGTCGAGACCCCGCTGGACTCCGCCGTGCTGAACATCGCGGTGACCGGCGGCTCCTCGGCGGGGACTGCGGCGATCGCGAACGAGATCGCCGTCGAGCTCGCCGACGCCGTCGAGGGCCTGTCCCCGCAGACGAGCACGTCCGGCCCCGCCGTGCGGATCGAAACCATCAGCCCGGCTGCCGAGTCGCGCGTGCCCATCGCCCCCAACACGCGACTGCTCATCGTCGTCGGCGCGCTCGGCGGGCTGGTGATCGGCATGGTCTACGCGTGGCTGCGCCGACTGCTCGCGACGAGACTCCAGTCCCGCGAGGACATCGCCGCCGTGACCGAGGCGCCCGTTCTGGGCGAAGTCACCAGCGTCACGCACGGCGCCACCTTGCCGGACGCCGTGCGGCGGGCCGAGACCGGCCTTGCCGCCGAGTCGATCCGCGGCGTCGCCGCAGGACTTCGGTTCGCCAACGTCGACGGTGATACGAGCGTCATCCTCGTGACGTCGGCGACCTCCAACGAGGGGAAGTCCTCCGTCGCCCTGTCGACGGCACTGATCCTCGCCGAGCAGGGCCAGCGGGTGCTGCTCATCGACGCGGATCTCCGGCGCGGTTCGATCGCGAAGATGACGGGCCTCGAGGGCGGCGTCGGGGTGACGACGATCCTGGTCGGCGACATCGGGTTCGCCGACGCCATCCAGCACTGGGGCACCAGCAACCTCAGCGTGCTGCCCAGTGGCGCGATCCCCCCCAACCCCGGCCAACTGCTCACGTCCGACCATCTGCGAAAACTCGTCATCGATGCGCGTGAGCGATTCGACGTCGTGGTGATCGACAGCCCGCCCGTCCTCGCCGTCAGCGACCCGCTCTGGCTGGCCCCGGTGGCCGACGGCATCCTCGTCGTCGTCCGCTACCGCTTCACGAAGCGGCACGCGCTCCGACGCTCGCTGGACGAGCTGGAGTCCACGCGCACGAGGATCCTCGGTGTCGTCCTCAACGCCGTCAAGCGCGTCGATTCGAGCCCGTACCACGACAACGCCCACTCGTCTGCGCAGCCGTGGCGATGGCGCAAGAGTGAGCGCCGGGGTGGGAGATCGAAGCAGCAGGCATGACGCTGCCGACCGCTGCCGCGAAGGGCACCGGCATCCCCACGCAGAAGTGGACCGCGGAGCCGGTGTTCGCGATCGCACTCTGCGTCCTCGTCGGACTCAGGCTCGCCCTTCCCTACAACGCCCCGCTCGGCGGCGCCGTCGGCCTGCTCCTGCTCCCGCTGTGGCTGCCGCTGCTGCGCCGCAACCGCCTCTTCGTCGCGCTCGCCGTTCTGCTGACCGCAGCGACCGCAACGGGACTGCTGCTGACGTGGTGGCTGTCGGCCGAACGGATCGCGGCACCATCGAGCGCGATCGAGCGCAGCGCGCTCGCGCTCTGCCTGCTCGGCGCCGTCGGCGCTCTCCTGTGGGCGCGGACCGTCGTGGGATTGTCCGCGGTGTCGATCGCCTTCGGTGTCGGGATGTTCCTCGGGATCGCGGGCGACCTCGACGGCACCGTCAGCTGGCGGTTCACCTTCTCGATCCCCCTGACGATCCTCCTCATGGCGATCGCCGCGCGCCAGGGGAGATTCGTGCCGCAGCTCGTCGTCATCGTCGTCCTCGCCGGCATCGGCGCGGTCAACGACGCACGATCCAACACCGCCATGCTCCTGCTCGCCGCCGTCGTGCTGATCTGGCAGCGGATCGGCACAGCGAGGGGAAAGGCGCGGCGACGCGCCGGAAACATCGTCGGCGTCGCCCTCTTCGGTGTCGCCGTCTTCTTCATCGCGCAAGCCGCCATCCTCGAGGGCTTCTTCGGCGAGGCGACGAAGGACCGTACGCGGGCGCAGATCGACGAGTCGGGGTCGCTGTTGCTGGGCGGCAGGCCCGAGATCGCGGCATCCGATGCACTCATCCGCCTCCATCCCCTGGGGATGGGCTCCGGGATCATCGCCTCGCCGGCCGATGTCACCGCAGCGAAGTCCGCGATGTCAGCCATCGGATACGACCCGAACAACAACTACGTCGAGAGATTCATGTTCGGCGGGGGCATCGAAGTCCACTCGATGCTGGGCGACTTCTGGCTCTGGTTCGGCCTCCCCGGAGTCGCGGTGTGCATCGTCATCGCGACGATCGCCGGCCTCGGTCTGGAGCGCGCCCTCCGCGCGAGCGCGTGCACGGGGCTGGCGATCTACCTCGCGACGCGACTCGGGTGGGATCTGGCATTCAGCCCGGCCGTCTCGGCGATGAAGACCCTGCCCCTGGCGCTCGTCGTGCTGGCGGTGCCGGTGGCGGCTGTCATCGCGCAGCGCTCGTCGGGTCGGCCGAGCCTGCCACGAGGAGCCGCGGCGGCGGATCGAAGAGGAACCTGAGCGGCGACCGCACCGACAGCCGGTGAAGACCGAGCGAGAGAGCGATCGCCGCCAACGCCGCCGCAGGGGGCAACAGCGGTGCCACCGCGCGCACCAGGTCGTTCTCTACGGCCGGGGCGACGGCGGCGGCCAGCAGGATCACGATCGGCGTGTGCGCGAGGTAGACCGGCAGGGTGCGCGAACCGAGGCGCACGATCACAGCGGACCGCTGCAGGACCTGGCTGATGGCGACGCCCGCCAGGACGCCGAGGCAGGCGAGTGCCGGGTACACCCCCGGGATTCGACTCAGATCGAACACGGTGACCACGAGCGCGAAGGCTGCCCAGCACGCCACGACGAGACTGCGCAGCATCCATCCGCTGCGAGCGGCGTACGAGAACAACGCCCGTCGGCCGATCATGCCGATGAGGAAGAACACGTAGTACTTGCAGACGCCCGTCCAGCTCGGCGACGGGAGCGGCAGGATGTCCGTGAACGCGACGACCGACACGACAGCGGCGACTGACAGGGATACGGCCGCCGGTACCGCGCGCAGGGCGCGGTTGAGGAGGAAGAACAGGGCGAGCGCCCAGATGAACCAGAGCTCGAATCGGGGAACCACCGGCGAGATCGCCGTGTCGAAGAGTTCCCGGCGTGCGTTGATCTCGACCCCGTGCGCCGCCTGCCCCAGGAGGTAGGGTCCGAGCCCGAGCACCTCCCAGAGGAGGAACACCCAGACGAACAGGCGCAACTTCGCATTCCACAGCTGCGCGAGCGGGACGGCGGCCCACTTGGCCGCGAAGAGACCCGCCAGTGTGAAGAACAGTGGCATCCGCATCGTGGCGAGCAGATCGTTCAGCCACAGCCAGCCCGAGATGTCGCCGACCAGACCGGCGAGCCATCGCGCCGAATGGAAGAGGACGACGAGCGCGATCGCGAGCCCCTTGCCCGCGTCGACCCAGTCCACGCGGCCCTCGTGCACCGACGTTTCCGGTCGCCAAAAGAATCTGGAAACGATGACCCCCCATCATCGGCGTGGACGACTACTCGACCTCGCGCTCCCTGCCCCCCATGCGCAGATGAAAAGTGTCTCATGGCGCGGGCTCGACGGCATGCCCCGTGGTCTGATGAGCGTCCATCTGCGCCACACCCACCCGAAGGCGAACGCCGAAAAATGACAATCTCCCTTGCCCGCACGCGCGTGAGAGCCCGAATACTCGCCGCTGCCGTCGCATTCGCCCTGATCACCACCGGCTCGGTGTCCGCGGCCGCCGCCGCGACCCGCGTGACCGACACCTTCGCCCGCACCGTCGCGGCGGGCTGGGGATCATCGACCTCCGGACACCCGTGGACGACCTCCTCGCCGGGCGCCACGAGTGTGAGCGGGGGCACCGCGGCGATCGCCCAGACACCGGGAGCGGCCACCGTGCAATCGCTCCGCACCGTTTCTACGACCGATTCGACGATCAGCGCGACCGTCTGGGCGGTCAAGCCGACAACGGCGGGCAACGGATCGACGATCTCGCTGGCGCTGCGTTCCGACGGGAAGTTCTCCTACCAGGCGCGCGTGGGCCTCGGCCGAACCGGCGTGACCCTCTGGCTCAGCCGCTTCGACGGTTCCAGCGGCCGGGAGGTGGTGCTGCGCGCACTCAAGCCCATCAAGAGCCTTCCCGCCGGCGCGCGCGTTCGCGCAGAGTTCTCGGTCGCGGGCAGCTCGCCCGTCCAGGTTCGTGCGCGCATCTGGACGGAGGGCGCGACGACGCCGGCGTGGCAGGCGGTGTTCGACGACACCAGTTCGAAGCGCATCACGCGAGCCGGCTATCCGGCGATCGCGTCCTACCTCTCCGCGAGCTCGGCAGCGAATACCGTTCGCCTCGACGACGTCGCCGTCGCGGATGCCGCGGCTCCGACGCCGACGCCGACACCGACGCCGCCACCGACACCTCCCACGAACACCGGATCGTCCGTCGGGAGCGCCCCGGTCGGCACCACGACGTACGCCGTTCCCGCACGCGCCGTCTTCGTCGCCCCGAAGGGGACGCCGACCGGGTCGGGGACGCTCGGCGACCCCTACGGCAGTGCGGCCTACGCGGTGTCGAAGGCCGCGTCGGGCTCGACGATCGTCCTCCGCGGTGGCACCTACCGCGAGTACGTGTACGTGGGCTTCAAGAAGGCGCTCACCATCCAGGCCTACCCGGGCGAAGCGGTGTGGTTCGACGGCAGCTCGCCGGTGACCGGCTGGGCGAAGTCCGGCGACACGTGGGTCAAGACCGGGTGGACGCACCGATTCGACCACTCCGTGTCCTTCACCGCGGGCCGCGATGACACCCGCCGTTTCGTCGACGAGGCGAACCCGCTCGCCGGATACCCGGACCAGGTGTGGGTGAACGAGAAGGCCCTCCGACAGGTCGGTTCGGCGAGCGCGGTCACGACCGGCACGTTCTACGTGGATGAGGGCGGCAAGCGCCTGGTGATCGGAACGGATCCGACGGGCAGGAACGTCGAGGCAAGTACCCTCGCGCGCGCGTTCAAGATCCAGGGCGCGCACACCACGCTCCGCGGGTTCGGCATCGAACGCTACGCGACGACGCTCTCCATGATGGGGGCGGTGACCGCCGAGGTCGACGACATCACTCTCGAGAACATGGTGGTTCGCGACAATGCGACCATCGGCGTCTACGCATGGAACGACGTCAAGAACTTCCGTCGGGTGACGCTGTCCGGCAACGGTCTGATGGGGCTCGGCGTGAACAACGCCTCGGGCGTCACCCTCACCGATTCGATCGTCACCGGCAACAACGCGCAGAGGTTCAAGCCCGCACCGGCCTCCGGGGGCGTCAAGATCACGAACGCGAAGGGCGCCCGCGTCGAAGGCAACGTCGTCGCCGACAACATCGGCTCCGGCGTGTGGTTCGACGTGAACTCGCGGGACATCCGCGTGACCGGCAACACGATCTCCGGACATTCGACCACCGGCATCCAGATCGAACTCAGCGAGAAGGCGATCATCGCCGACAATCACCTGTCGCGGAATGTGCTCGGCGCGAAGATCATCAACAGCGGCGACGTCGAGATCTGGAACAACACGATCGACGCGGCCACACGCGCGCTCAGCTTCGCGCAAGACGAGCGGCGTCAGGCGGATGCGGGGCTGACGTCGATCATCCCCTGGGTGCTGGACGACATCAGGGTGCGCAACAACGTGCTGTCGTACGGCGTCGATTCGAGTTCATGCCCGATCCTCGCCCAGGACTCGGAGCGCAGGCTCGGCGGAGCGGGGCTCGGCGTGTCGATGGACAGCAACGTCTACTACCGGCGGGACTCGTCGACGCCGGACAACCTGGCGTGCTGGGCGAACGGCGCGTCCGGAACGAAGAGCGTCAAGACCCTCGCAGAGCTCACCGCGTTCACCGGCAACGATCGGAGCTCGGCGCTCTGGACGGGGGACCCGATCCTCACCTCCTCGCTGGCGTTGCGCAGAGACGTGCTCGACGCCCCCCGTGCCGCACTTGCCGCGTTGCCCTCCGACGTCGCCGCGTCGATCGGAGTCGCTGCGGGAGCGAAGCGCCCCGGCGCGTTCACCGCCGCGCTCCGGTAACACCCCGCGACTCCCCCGCGGATCGCCCCCCGACGCATACGATGTGACCGTGGCTTCGGGGGGCGGTGCGGGCGCGGTGGTGTTCTACCCCGCGGACCGTGATCTCAGCGCGTGGTGCGAGCGACATGCCGCCGGATCCGCACCCGACCGCTGGCCCTACGGACTGGATCGGCTCGATGCGCACCTCCCGCGGGTCACCGCGAAGAACTTCCCGCCCGCCTCACCCGTCACGCGCGTCGCACGGCGTCTGGCCGCCGTCGTGCCGCCGATGCGACGTGCCGGGCGCCCGGCGGGCGTCACCTGGGACGAGAACGCGGGCTCCCTCTTGTCGACCACGAACGGCCTGAGCGCCCGGTACTCCGGAGTCGTCTGGCTGACCGACAGCGTCGCGCGGCGCGGCGCGGCACCGTTTCGCACCATGCGACGGGCGATGCGGCGAATGGATGGGCTCTGGGTGCTCTCCGACGCGCAGGTGGCGCCGCTCGCCGACTTCCTCGGCCCCGGCGCCCCGCCCGTGCACTACGTGCGATTCGGCGTCGACCACGACTTCTTCCGGCCGGCCCCGTACCCGGAACGTCCGCTCGTCGTCAGCGTGGGCGGCGATCGCGACCGCGATCCGGAGACCATGCTCCGAGCGATGGCGACCGTGCGGCGCGCTCGCCCCGACGTCGACATCGTGGTGCAGAGCAAGACCACCCTGGCCCCGCCCGCCGGCGTCACCGTCATCCCCTATCTCACGCACGTGGAGCTGCGAGGCCTCTACGCACGGGCTTCGGTCGTCGTCCTCGCCACCCGACCGAATCTCCACGTCTCGGGCATGACCGTCGGCCTCGAGGCGATGGCGACGGGGCGCCCCCTCGTGATCACGAGGACGCCCGGGATGGACGACTATTTCGGCGGCACGTCTGCTGCCCACCTGGTCGATGTCGGGGACGCAGACGCCCTCGGGCGCGAGACCCTGGCACTGCTCGAAGACCCGGAGTCCGCCGCCGCCGAGGGCGGGCTCGCGCGCGCGCACGTCGAAGCCGGATTCACGACCGCGCACCTGGCAGCCCGGATCGCCGGAGTCATCGCGGGGCGGTAGTCATCCACTCCTGCGCGGCCTGCCGCCCATCCGTCGGCGGGAGGTCAGCCTGCACCTCGGCGGGCGAGCGAGGGCTGGTCACCGCGGCGACGAGCGCCGCACCCAGACGGCTCGGCACCTCCGCCTCGGGCAGCACCCCGTGGCCATGACGCGAGAGCCACTCCGCGAGTCCGGTCTCGGTGGTCGTCACGACCAGGCATCCGTTCGCCAGACCCTCGACGATAGGCAGACCGACCTGCTCCCGCCACAGCGGCCGGCGGCGCGACGGGAGGACCAGCACCTTGGCGGACCGGAGCCGGCGCGCGATCTCCTCGCGGGGAGGATCGATCAGGACGGTGACGTTCTCGTCGACGTCCGCGAGGGCGTGGGCCGTATCGGTGCCCGCCCCGCGTCCGATCACCAACAAGCGCGCGTGCGGAGCCGCCTGCCGCACCTCGGGCCACACCGCCACGACGTCGGGGAAGCCTTTGCGCTCCGACAGGTCGCCCAGGAACAGGATGACGTGGTCCCGGGAGGCATCCGCGTCGCCGACCGGTGCGGGGAGCGCTTCGATCAGCGCACTGACCGGCTGGCGCACCCGGGTGCCGAACGTTCGCGCGTACACGCCCTGAGCGTCGCGGGTGCCGTAGGCGATCCGGTCGAGCGATCGCCAGAGCAGCGGGGTCGGGAGATGTCGCAGCCGGTGCCGCCAGCGCGCAGTGAAGGGGAGGTTTCGCACCATGGTCGCCGGATCGAGATTCTCGATCGCGTACGAGACCACCCGCGGTCGAGGTCGCCGGCGCGCCGCGGCCCGCAGCCGCGCCGCCGCGATGAAGACGACGCTCGGGAGCGACGAATCACCCGAGAGCGGCTCGTTCACCTCGATCACGTCGATGTCGACCGTGAGCGCGAAGACCACGGATGCCCAGAGGCTGCGACGCTCCGCGTGCGCCGTCCTGGCCAGAGCCGGATCGAAGTCGTACCGGGTGCGGCGGTAGAGGATGACGGGCCGCGGCTCCATCGCCACGGCCCGCTCCAGGTGAGCGCTTCTCACCACCTCATAGAGCTGGACGACACGCGTCTCGGCAGCGACCACACTCATTCGGCCCGGACATCCCCGACCATCACGGGGCGGCCGTGATCTCGAGATCGTCGAACGCCAGCGTCGCGGGCACGTTCGCCGCCGCACTGGGAAGGTAGCCGTAGACACCCGCTGATCCCGCACCCTGCAGCGCGGCGGTCGCATCCGTCCGCTCGATCTGCCAGGCGGTCGGCTCGGTGTCCGAAGCGCTCCAGATCTTCGCCGAGATCGCCGTGGTGGTCGTCGTCCTGGTGTCGACCTCGAATCGGTACTTCTGCCCCGCTGCGATCGTCAGGCCCGTGCCGGTGACGGCCGCGCCGACCGACGTACTGTCGCCGCGGAGGACATTGAGCTTCACGCTTCCGTCCGCGGCGATCCGCGCGCGGACCAACCACTGCGTCGTTCCGACTCTGCGGGCGATGATCCCGACGTACATCCCCTCGTTGATCTTGTCGACCGTGAACGTCCCGCTGAGGGTCGTCGAGGTGCTGTCGATGATCGGGGTGTCTGCGAACAGCGACGTTCCCGCCCCCACCGACATCGTCCCCACCCCGCCGGTGACGGCGAAGCGGCTCGCCGCACCCCGAGTCGTCCATGCGGCACCCGTGTCGGGCGTCCCCCAGCCCGCGGTCGACGTTCGCGCGAACGCGTCGGCGAAGAGCGCGCCGCCGGTCGGCGGCGTCGCCACCGTGACCTCCTGCGTCTTCGTCGCCGTCGCTCCATCGTCGTCGACCACGGTGAGGGTGATCGTGTACGTACCGCCGGCCTGGTAGGTGTACGACGCGGTCGCGCCGGTCGCCGTTCCGGTCGCCGGATCGCCGAACTGCCAGGCGTACGACGCGATGGTCCCGTCGGAGTCGGTCGAGGCTCCCCCGTCGACGGCGACGGTGAGCCCGGTCGGCGTCCGCGTGAACTCCGCTGTCGGCGGTGCGTTGCCGGCGGGAGCCGCCACCGTCACATCGTGCGTGACAGTGGCAGTCGCGCCGTCGTCGTCGGTCACCGTGAGCCGCACGGTGTACGTCCCGGCGCTCGTGTACGTGTGCGAAGCGGTGGCGCCGGTGGCTGTACTGCCCGCAGGGTCACCGAACTGCCAGGCGTACGACACGATGTTCCCGTCCGTGTCCGTCGACCCGGTGCCGTTCACCTCGGTCGTCAAGCCGGTCTTCGTCTGCGTGAACGCCGCGGTCGGTGCCGCATTGCCCGTGGGCGGAGCAACCGCATCCGGATTCATCGCGACGATGCGATCGAACGACACCGTCACGGGATCGTTCGTCGCGGCGGCGGGAAGGAAGCCGAAGACTCCGATTCGACCGGATGCCTGCAGGGCAGCCGTCGCATCGGTTGCCTCCCGCTGCCATGTCGGCTCGGTGGCGCTCGCGGCCCACACCTTCGCCTTCAGTGACGTCGGAGAGGTGCCGGCCACCTCGAACATGGCGTGGTACTTCTGATCAGCCTGGATCGTGAAGGGCAGCGTGAACGACGAGCCGATCGCGACGGAGTTGTTGCGCAAGACGAACAGGCGCGCTGTTCCGTCGGCACTGATCCTCACCCGGAGCACGTAGTAATCGGCGCCGACCTGACGTCCGATGACCGCAACATAGGTTCCCTCAGCGAGCTTGTCGACCGAGAAGGTCGCGTCCACGCGCACCCGGTCGGCGTTCACGGAGGTGGCGTCCGCATAGACGGTCGCGCCCTTCGGCAGGATGAGGTTTCCGCTGCCACCCGAGACCGAGTAGCGGCTCGCCGTCGTACGCAGCGACCAGGCTCCGCCGATGTCGGCGGTTCCCCACCCCGACGCCGTGGTCCGCGCGAACTCGTCGAGGAGCAACGGCGTCGATGCCGACGGTGCCTGGACGGTGACGCTGGCGGTTTCGGTATCGGTGGCCCCATCGTCATCGGTCACGGTGAGCGTGATCGTGTACTCGCCGGCCTCCGTGTAGGCGTGCGTCGCCGTGGCGCCGGTGGCCGTGCCGCCATCGCCGAAGTTCCACGCGTAGGAGGCGATCGTTCCGTCCGTGTCGGACGAGGCCGCACCCGTGACGGAGACGGACATGCCGGTCACCGTCGGGGTGAACGCCGCCGTCGGCGCGGCGTTCGTCGGGGCGGCGACGACGACGTCCAACGATCTCGTCGCGGTCGCACCGTCATCGTCGGTGACCGTCAACGTGACCGTGTACGACCCCGCCTCGGCGTATCTGTGGCTCGGTGACGGCGTGGAGGCCGTCTGCCCATCGCCGAAGTTCCACGCAAACGCCGCAATCGAGCCGTCCGAGTCGGTCGAGCCCGACGACGTGAACGCCGCATCGAGGCCGACCGCGCTCCACCCCGCCTGTGCGGTCGGCGACACGTTGGCCACGACGGAGACCGGCACCTGCGCGGTATTCGATGCGCCGTCGTCGTCCGTGACCGTCAGCTTCACGGTGTAGTCGCCGCTCGAGGCGTAGCGATGCGTCGGATTGACCGCCGTCGACGTTGCCCCATCGCCGAACTCCCACGCGTAGGACACGATCGTCCCGTCGGGATCCGACGACGCCGAGCCTTGGAAGGAGGCGTCGAGGTGATCGAGCGAAGAGGTCACCTGTGCGGTCGGCGCGATGTTCGGTGCCTGGCCCGTGGAGCCGGCGCCGTAGTGCTGCGATGCCTCGGTGGCGGTGAGCGCTCGGCTGTAGATCGCCGTCTCGTCGTAGCTTCCGGTGAGGAAGGGAGATGACGAGCCCCATGTGGTATCACCGCCGACCCGCCAGTAGCCGCTGTAGGCCTGAGCGGAGGTCTGCGGATGAGTGCCCACCCGGACTCCGTCGACGTACATCGCCATGCCGCCGGGTCCTTGGGTGGCGACCACGTGGTGCCACTGCCCGTTGTTATAGGGGTTCGGCGACGTGATCGTGTTCTCCTGACCGGTCCACGTACCGAACACGAGCTGGCCGTTGTCCCGCATGAAGACATGCCGGTCGTAGCTCCCCGACGTCCCGGACTGGGCGCTTCCGAACCCGATGACCTTCCCGCCCTGCGACGACGTGGTCTTGAACCAGGTCTCCAGGGTGAAGGCACTCGGTGTTCCGAACTGCGCCACGGAGTAGACGTTCGACGCCCCGGAGAGCGAGATCGCGGGATCCGTCGTCCCCGAGATGGCTCCCGGCACGTTGCGCGTCACCGTGCCGGCGATCGCTCCCGCATAGCCGGAAGTGCCGCTGTCGGCCACGGTGGTGCCGGACGTCTCGCCGTAGCGCCAGTAGAGATCCGGCTGCGCGTTGTAGACGAGCGCGCCGTACGCGTCTGTCGGCGCGGCGGGCACGTCGAGCGTCCGGCCCGACTCGCGATAGTGCGTCTGCACCTCCGCCAATGTGAGCGCTTCGCCGTACACGGCGACCTCGTCGATGGTTCCGGTCAGGAAGTTCGAGGAGGGCTGATTCGGCCATCCGCCGATGCTGTCGCCGCCGATTCGCCAGTATCCGCTGTAGCCCTGACCCGCCGTGGCGTCGGCGCGTTGCGCGACGCGCTTGCCGTCGAGGTACAGCTTCATCCCGTCCGCGCTCAACGTCGCCACGATGTGGTGCCACTGGCCGTCGTTGTACCCCGCGCTGGAGTTGACGGTGCGCACGCCCCCAGGGTGGACGCCGAACCAGATCCGACCGTCGTTGTCCATGTACACGTGGCGGTCGTAGTTGCCGGAGTTCCCGGACGAGGTGTTGCCGAAGCCGATGATCTTTCCGCCGGAGGTCGACGTCGTCTTCACCCAGCTCTCGACCGTGAACGTGTTCGGACCTTCGATGGCGGTCGACGTTGCCCCGTAGGCACCGTTCGAGAAGGTCTTGGCGGTGTCGGCATCCGACACGATCGCACCTGCGGACGAGTCCACCGTGCCGCTGATAGGGAGGTCGGACGTCCCCGCCCAGTCCCCGGCTGTCGTCGCGTCGGTGTCGGAGAGACGCCAGAAGTTTGCCGCATCGTCTGCGAGCACTTCGTTGGCATAGTCGCTGAGGACGGCATCCGACACCGTCACGGTGACCCAACTGGACTTCGCAACGTTACCGTTCGAATCCGACGCGACCACGCGGTACCTGTGCGAACTGCCCGCGGGGAGCCCGGTATCGGTGACGGTCTCGGTCAGCGGCTTCCAGAAGACGGTCGAGATGGTCTTCTCGGCGATGGGTGTCGACGATTCCGAGTCGCGATACACGCGGTACGTCAGCGTCGTGTCATCGCGGTCCCAGTTGGTCGGGAACTTCACGCGCACCTGCCCCGCCGCGAAGGACTTCGCCGAGAACTTCCACGCGTCACCCGACATACGGGGACCCTGCAGGTTCGGCGCGATCGAGCGGACGGCATAGCGCACGAGGCCCTGCTGCCTGGCGCCGTTCACGCTGGGGAACTCTCCGCCGTAGATGACGTAGTTCGAGTTTCCCGTCACCGTCCACACCGCCTGGCTGGTACCGGTGAAGGTTCCGGGCGTCGTCTGCGGGAACCAGTTCAGCAACTCGGGGCGAGGGGTTCCCGGGTGGTCCGGGTACCCGTAGATGTCGGCCGTGTTCGTCCCGCGGGCATCGACCGTCCACGCGGTGGAGTGATAGAAGCTCCACGGGTCGGTCTGCGGAAATCCGCCGCTGTTGCCGCAGTAGTGCTTGTGGCTCGCGGAATATGCGATCTCGCCGACGATGGCGATGTCGTACGTGTCGCCGTGGCAATCCTCGATCCAGGCGATCGCACCATCTGTCCAGGTCACGGCGAAGGTGCCCTCGACGTTTCCGGTCCCGCCGTAGTGCCAGCCGGATCCGTAGAACTTCGTCCCGTCGGTGGCCAGGCTCATGAACCCGGCAGCTTCGCCGGCGTTGCGCACCTGGGTGTTCGCGGGCAGCGGCAACCCCACACCGGTTGCGGCATCGGCGAGGTAGAGCCCGAATCCGGGAGTGTCACTGCCGCCGACGGAGGTGAAGTTGCCCGACAGCGCCACACGGTCGCCGGGGGCGTTGACCACGATGCTCTGCACCTGCCCGTTGTCGACGGGGACGGCGAAGGGCTGCACGGCGGTGCCGGCCGCGTTCAGCTTCACGATGCGCTGCCGAGGCTGGCTGGCGACGGAGGTGAAATAGCCCCCGATGAAGACACCGCCGGAGGTCGCGTAGATCGACTTGCCGATGTTGTTCAGCCCCACGGTTCCCGCGACGAGGCTGCCGCTCGGGATGTCGAGGACGGCGAAGCGCTGACGGCTCTGGCCGTTGACCTGAGTGAACGAGCCGGTGACATACAACTTCGTCCCGTCCGGCGAGGCCGCGAGCTCGTTGATCCGGTTGTTGAACGTCGGCGCGAACGAGGTGATCAGGGCGCCCGTGGTCAGGTTGTAGGCGAGGATGTTGCCGCGCGCCGTGAGGCTGGTCCCCGGTGCGGCGCCGGCTGGCCGTGCATTCGAGAACTGACCCGCCGCATAGACCGTGTTGCCCACGATGACCTGAGACCAGACGACGCCCCCGTCGATCTGGACGGTCGGCAGCGAGTCGGCGGACACCGTCTCGGGAAGCGCGGGCGCCGCGGCGGTTGCCGGCGGATCCGCCGCCATCGCGGCCTCCGGCACGACTCCGAGCGCAAGTCCTGCCGCGACGACAGTCGCGATCAGCATCGACAGGGCCGTACGGCCCACAGAAATCGTCCCCACGATTTACACATCCCCTAATACGCGCCTTCACGCACACGCAGAGCGCGTCGTGCTGGCGGGTCCCCAGAAATCCCCCCAAAGGATTTCTCGCACACCTTACGCCCTCGCGGGCGTCGAGCGCGATCTCTTTCTGAGAATGGCCGTCTCTTCGTTCACTCGATGTCGCCTGAGAAGGCGACCAGCGGGTCGGAAACCGACAGGTCGACCTCGACGCGCACGTCGGCGCGCTCGTTCTCCGGGAGCTCGAAGACGAAGGCGCCTTCGGCGATCTCGCCCGGCGCCACGTCGGCGGGGAACGCCTTTCCCGCCGGCTTGGTGATCGGGCTCGCCTGAAGGTTCGATTCGCCCGCGTACAGCGTCACCACGGCGGTGGTCAGGTCGATTGTCTCGTCCGAATCGTTCTCCACTCGGACCGTCACACGGACGGCGGGGCCGCTGACCTCACCAGGGAGGACCGCCTGCCCCTCGACGCTCTCGACGGAGCTCACCGAGACAGTCGGTCCGCCTTCCACCGAAACCGGCGCGCCCAAGGCGACCGGCGGCAGCGTCTCGCGCGCGTCCGGACTCGCTTCCTCCGGCTCGTCCGGGCCCGGCGTAGGCGTCTCGTCCGAGGCGCGCGGCGCGGGCGTCTCGTCCGAGGCGCGCGGCGTGGCCGGATCACTCGGCGCCGGGCCTGGATCCGGATCGGCCGCCGACGGCGATGCGCTGGCGCCCGGGGCGCCTTCCGCTGCCGCCGAGTTCCCTAGGCCGCTGAGGCCCCAGGCGAGCGCGACACCGACGACCACGACTCCCGCCACCACGAGCGCCGTGATGGTCTTGCCGGAGACACGTCGATGCCGCTCATTCAGCAGCTTCTCGAACTCGTCCTGGTCCTGCGCGAACGCTTCGTCGTCCTTCATGCTGACTTCGTCCTCCCCCAAGATCGTGCCGTCCTCCCCAAAGGACATGTCGCACGATACGGACAGAGCCTAACGGGTCGTCGCGGCGCGCACACGGCTGTTTTCCCCCGGCCGTGCGTCGGCGATCCGCCGCGCGTCGCGCGCGCCGCGCAGATACGCACGCCAGGGCGCCACGGACCTCAGCAGCTGCGCCCGGCCTCCTCGAAGGATGACCTCCCGAGCGGATGCCGCCACCCCGGTACGCCAGCGGCGGACGCCCTCGTCGTCGAGGAAGCGGGTGGCGAACAGCATCCGGTTCCGAATGTTGAAGTAGTAGTACGTCTCCGATTTGCTGCGGTCGCTCTGCCCGCGGGACCGATGGGTAGCACCCTCGTCGTGCACGGCGACCGCATCGGTCACCACCCGCAGGGTCCCCCCGAGGAGGACGACTCGTCGTGAGAAATCGACGTCTTCCCAGTACAGGAAGTACTCCTCGTCGAAGCCTCCCGTCTTCCGCCACAAGGTCGCGGTGAACCACAGGCACGCGCCGGTCAACCACTCCCACGATTCCTCGTCACGCTGACGGGAACGCGCGGCATGACCGCGTGTGCGACCGTCGGAGAGGGACACGTCCGCACCGGCGAACCAGATCGTTCCCGAGGGCGTCACGATCCGGGGAGCGCAGAGCGCAAGGGACTCACCCGCGGTAGCTGCGCGGAGCCTGTCCACCGAATCCGCACCTATGCGCGCGTCGGGGTTGAGTAGAAGCAGGCCCGTGGCGCCCCGCTCGAGTGCCGCCGCCACGCCGAGGTTGACCCCACCGCCGAACCCGGTATTGACGGAGGGCTCGACGAGCGTCCAGTTCTCACGCCCCGCGAGTTCGCGCACCCGCTCACGCTCGGCCTCGGTGGTGGGGTTGTCGACGACGACCACGATGTCAGGCTTGGCCTCGGCTGCGGTCGCGGCAAGATTCGCTTCGAGCAGCGCGCTCGAACCGTAGTTGACCACGACGATGGCCCACGCGCCGCCGTCAGTCGACACGGCGCATCTCGCGGAACCATTTGACGGATGCCGCGCCCAAGAAAAGCGTGCTCACCGCGAACAGTGCTCCGTAGGCCGTCAGGAACACGGGCAGCGCTCCCCACAGGAGGAAGACGAGGCACAGTACTCCGAAGTCGGTCGGGAGCAGCAGCATCGATCGGCCGAACGTCCCGCCCGCGCGCGCATGGGACGAGGCCACACCGCGCGCACCCTTGAGGAGGTCGTTCAGGATCATCCCGAAGAAGGTCACGGTCGCGACGATGGAGAAGCCGATCGGCACGAGGAGGAACACCTCGTCGAGGTCCCCGAAGCGGTAGAGCCCGATGAGGACCGCGAGGTGCAGCGCCGCGATCTTGAACGCGTCGACGAAGTGGTCCAGCCACTCTCCCGCGAGGGAACCGCCGCCGCGCAGTCGGGCGACCTGACCGTCGGCGGAGTCCCACGCGTAGCCCAAGACGAGCAGCACGGCGACGAGGACGCCGGACCACCAGGTGGGCGGCACCGTCGCGATGAGGGCAATGCCGGCGAACGTGTGCACGGCGCTCACCCCGGTGACCTGGTTGGGTGTGAGTCCGAACCGGTACGCGACGGCGGCGAGCACCCGTCCGATGCGGCGATTGACGTAGACCGAGTAGGCGGGCGCCCCTCGGGCGTGCCCCTTCTGTGCTCCGCGCAGGCGGGCGAGGGTCTCGGTCAGGGTGGGCGGTGTCGGATCCGTGGTCGTCATCAGGGTGCTCCTCGCAAGCGGTCTCCGTAGTGGATGCGGAGGTGTCCGGCGACGCCTTCGAGAGCGCCGACCCCCCGCATGATGTCTCGACGGCCGACGGCGTTCAGCCGCTTCGAGCGCACGATCGCCCCGGTGGCGGCGCGCGCCGCACCCGCGCCGATGCGAGCGGCGCCGCCGAGCGCCGATCGCGCGCGGATGGCGACGCGGCCCGCTCTCGTCGGCGCCATGACGAGTCCCACTCGAACGCCGGCTGCTGCCATCCCGCGGATGCGCGCGAGGGCGTGCGCCCTGCTCCGCCGCGCCTCGGGCAGGTGGTCGTGCACGAGCGCTTCGGCACACCACACCATGCGCGCACCGGCCCGATGCAGCTGGCTCGTGAACAGCGAGTCCTCGCCGCCCGTGCGACCGAACCGCTCGTCGAAGCGGATGCCGCTCGCCCGCACGAATGCGAGGTCGAGCAGGAGGTTGTTCGTCGCCGCTCGCTCGATGACCGCCCCCGTCGGAAGGTGGGCTCGGTGTCCGCGGGCGAAGAATCCCCCGGCCTCGATCCACGGGTCGAGGCCGCCGTCGACGACCGTCGCCACGGGGCCTGCCACGACATGCGCGCCGGCATCGCGGGCCGTCTTCAGCAAGCGCGTCAGCCAATCGGGCGAGGCCGGCGACTCGTCGTCGTCGATGAAGACCAGCACGTCGTACCCGCCGCTCTCGTCGAGCGCACGGTTGCGCGCGGCAGCGACCCCGGGCGAGACCTCGTGCACCCCGCTGACCCACTCGACCGGCTCGGCGAGGACGGCGAGCCCCGACCCGTTCACGTCATTGTCGACGATGAGCACATCGACGCGAGAGGCAGCGCCCTGCGCCCTCGCGTGGGCCGAGACGGGGACGAGCGAGCGGAGGAGGCGGCGCAGATCGTCCGGGCGACGGTACGTCGGCACGGCGATCACCACCGCCGGGGGCGCGAACGCACGGGGAACCAGGGCGCTCATCGTCCGCGCGCCACACGGAGCTTCATCAGCACCCAGCGGGGGTGCAGCACGCTTGCGGCGACGATGTTGCCGATGAACGGGATCGGTCGCCGGTTGAGCCACGCGAGTCCCGCCTGTCGATACCGCAGCGCGCCGGTGTCCTTCCGGTACCACCGCCAGCGGGTGCGGCGGTCGGGCTGATTCGACTGCTGCCATTCGGCGAAGGAGTCGAACGCCTCGCCGTCGAGCTGGGCGCGGTTGCGGTACACGATGTAGCGGGTCATCATGCGCTGGGCCGAGATGTGCGAGAACGACATCGAGGTGTCGTGGATGCGGTACAGCACGTGCGGTTCGGCGAGAGTGCGCACCTGCCATCCGGCGGCGTAGACCAACCGGTTGACGATCTCGAGGTCCTGCGCGGCGTCGAAGTCCGCGTCGTACAGGCCGGCGGCGACGATGGCGTCGCGGCGGTACATGATCGCCGGATGCGGGATGAGGATCTCACGCCCGGCCTCACGCATCCGGTGGAACTCGGCATCCGTCCGCGGCCCCACCGAGACGCGCCCGGCGACCCGCCCCGTCGGCCCGAGGTATCGGCCCTCGCCCGAGACGGCCCCGAGCGCTGCGTCGGCGCGGAGGGCTGCCAGTTGGGCCGCGAAGCGTCCCGGCAGGACGAGATCGTCATGCTCGGCCACGGCGACGAACTCCGGGCAGTGTCCGAACGTGACGCCGCGGTTCAGCGCCCGCGAGACTCCGGTCGGCGCATCGTTGCGGAGGACGACGACGCGATCGTCGCGCGCTGCGAGCGTATCGACCAGTCCGCCGCTGCCGTCGCTCGACCCATCGTCGACGACGACGACCTCGCCGCTCTCGGGCAGATCCCTCAGGACGCTCTCGAGCGCCGCGACGACATAGCCCGCGGCATTGTGCACCGGCATGACGACGCGTACGGCCGTCATCGACGGCCGCGTCGTTCTCGTTTCCCCCACGAACGAAGCCATTCGCGCCACCCCCAAGTAGCTCGACATTGCGGACGCAAAGAGCGCCCTCCCCACGGACAGTATGACGTGCAAACGGCGTGGTGTCGCTAGTATCGCTCTGACCTCGCCTCTTGGGGCAGATGACGGGCGAGGTCTGTCCACGGTGATGGGGGTCGTGTGGAACACACAGAGGGGCGCGCGCGCGGCGGCCGGCTTCGCGTGCTGATCAGCGCGTACGCGTGCGGTCCGGTGCCAGAGCCGGAAGCCAGCGCGGGCTGGCAGGTCGCGACTGCGGCAGCGCGTTCTCACGACGTCTGGGTCATCACACGGCCCCGGTTCCGGGACGCCATCGATGCGGTGTTGCAGACGGATGCGTCGCTCCGTGAACACCTCCACGTCGCCTACCTCGACCTGCCGCCCCGCATCCTGCGCCACAAGCGCCGCAGTGTCGACCTGTACTGGTACTACGCCCTCTGGCAGCGCGCTCTCGGTCGACGGGCGCGCTCGTTGCACGCGGCGACCGGCTTCGACATCGCGCACCACGTGACATTCGCGAACGATTGGATGCCGTGCGGCCTCACGGCGCTGCGGGATGTGCCCCTCGTCTGGGGTCCCGTGGGGGGATCCAGTACGGTGCCGCTCTCGCGACTTCGCCGGTGGCTCGGCGTCCGGGGAACGGTCACCGAGCTCGTCAGGGGTCTCACCACCGGTGTCTTCCGCCGCATCTGGGGAGAACCGGTGGCGAAGCGTGCCGCGCTCATCATCGCGCAGAACCCGGATGTCGCCCGCGTGTTCGACGGCCCGGGCCGCTCGATCGTGGTGGAGCCCAACGCGTGCCTCGACGACCTGCCTGCCCGCCTGCCGTCCCTCGTCCGCTCGCGGCACGCCGTGTTCGCCGGCCGGCTGCTCGCGTGGAAGGGCGCCGCGGTCGCCATCGACGCACTCGCCCGTCCCGAGGCGGCGGAGTGGACGCTCACGATCTTCGGAGACGGGTACGAGCGCGGCAGGCTCGAGCGGATGACGCGCCGTCTCGGTCTGAGTGATCGCATCACCTTCGCTGGTCATCGTCCTCGTCCCGAGGTCCTCGAAGCGATCGCCCGCGCCGAGGTGTTCCTCTTCCCGTCCATGCACGACCAAGCCGGCTGGGTCGCGGCGGAGGCGAGCGCGATGGGGTGCCCGGTCGTGTGCCTGCCGCTCGGAGGGCCACCGCTCCTCGCCGGCGACAACGCCCATGTCGCGCGCCTCGACGGCGACATCCCCACCGCCGTCGCTCAGCAGCTCATCGCAGCAGCCGCCGCCGGCGGTGAACCCCACGATCGGTGGTCGGTGCGACGCCTTCCGGACCTCGTCGACGGGTGGTACCGCGAGGCCCTCGGCGCGAGTGCACGGCGCAGAACGTCCCCGATCCGCGTGCTGGAGACGTTCGGGCCGCCCAAAGCCACGACGAATCCCTACATCAGTCAGTTGCACTCCAGCCTGAGCACGACGCCCGACCTCACCCTGCTCACGTTCGACTGGCGGACCGCGTTGCTCGGACGGTACGACGTCGTGCACGCGCACTGGCCGGAGCTGATGGTGGACGGCCACAGGGCACTCGGCCGACTGGCGCGACGAGCACTCGCCGCCCTCACCGTCGCGCGCTGGCGGATCACCCGGACGCCCGTCATCCGCACTCTCCACAACGTGGAACGCCCGGACGGCATCTCGCGGTTCGACCACGCCGTGCTGACGGGGATCGATGCGGCGACGACGCTCGACATCGCGCTCAACGGCCTCACGCCGCAGCGCGCCGGTGTGCCGCTGGTCACCATCCCGCACGGCCACTACCGCGACTGGTTCGCGACGCACCCCTCGACACCTCCGACGGCGGGGCGCGTGGGATACGTCGGACTGATCCGCCGGTACAAGGGCGTCGAGGATCTCGTGAGCGCCTTCGCGGGATGGGACCAGCCCGCCGCGACGCTGCACATCGCAGGCAAGCCGTCTTCTGCCACGCTCCTCGACGGCCTGCGAACTGCCGCGGCGTCCGACGACCGCATCTCGATCGACCCGCGATACCTCGACGACGCCGACTTCGCCCAGGCGATCAGCTCGTCGGAGCTGGTCGTGCTGCCGTACCGGCACATGCACAACAGCGGGACGGCCCTCGCGGTGCTCTCGCTGAACCGGCCGGTCCTCGTCCCCGACAACCCGGTCAACCGCGCGCTCGCAGAAGAGTGCGGTCCCGGATGGGTCCACGTGTTCGGGGGCGTGATCACCTCGGCCGACATCGAGCGAGCGTGGGAGGACTCCCGGACGCGCGGCGCGACGCCCGATCTCACCCGGCGCGAGTGGGCTGCCGCCGGCGTGCAGCATCGCGATGCGTTCGAACGAGCGCTTCGCCGCACCGCGCCCTGACGGCGGTGCCTGGCGTGGTGTAGTGTCCTGACATCGGGCTTTGGGGGCCTGGTTTCGAGTTGGGGCTCGAATTGTCAGCAGCTGGGGAGCTCGCTATGACTGTGCGTATCGGCTATGCCGCGGGAGCGTTCGATCTGTTCCACGTGGGGCACCTGAACATCCTTCGACATGCGAGGAAGAACTGCGACATGCTCGTCGCGGGAGTGGTCAGCGACGAGATGCTGCACGAGGTGAAGGGCGTCGACCCGTTCATCCCGACAGCTGAGCGCGCAGACATCGTGCGCGGCATCCGCTTCGTCGACCACGTTCACATCGAGCGGGTGCCCGACAAGCTGGCCGTGTGGCGCGAAGTCGGCTTCACGCACTTCTTCAAGGGCGACGACTGGCGCGGCACCGAGAAGGGCATCCGCCTCGAGCGTGAGTTCGCGAAGGTGGGAGTCGAGGTCGTCTACTTCCCGTACACGGCGCACACGTCCAGCACGCAACTCCGCCGTGCACTCGAGGTCGCCTCGGCCGAGACGCTCCACGAACGCGAGTTCCGTTCCGAGACGGCGTGACACCCGCGCCGGAGGATGCCGCGCAACCGCGGCGTCCCGACGGCGTCATCGAGCTGTTCGTCGGACAGATGCTCGCCCTGTTCCCGCTGCGGATACGGGGAGAGTTCCCTCCCGACGTCCCGCCGCCCTCACTGCGTCGCATCTTCCCGCGATCGCCCGCCCCGGGGTCGCGGACCGGGTCCGGATCGCGCCGGCCGCACGGCCGGGCGAGGACCTACTCGGTCTTCGTGGACGGTCCGGGGCACGGCATCCTCACCGTCGGGACGTACGAGGTGGAGGTCGTCATCCTCCCGCTCGACGTCTCGACGCCCCCGCAGGCGACCGTGTTCCGCATCGCGGCGATCCGTGGGCGGACGGTGTCGCTCGTCGGAGTCGTCATCGACCCCCAGGTGGACGCCCCCGGCTGAGCGCGATCCGCCCCACAGACCCGTCCCGCCCAACGATGTGCGGGACGGACACGAAGAGAGCCGCACCCCGTCAGCGGGGTGCGGCTCTCGACGAGGATGCTGCGGGTCAGCGACCGGCGCGGCGGCCTGCGCCGTTCTGGCGCACGACCGATCCGACGCTCAGTCCGCCGCCGGTGGCGCGGCGACCGGTGCGACGCGCGCCGCCGGCCGGGGCTGCCTTCGGGGTGCCGTGCGCGGCAGCCTGACCGCCCGAGGCGTGTCCGGCCCCGCGGGTCGGCTGCGCGTCGCGACGCGGGGCCTCGGTGCTGCGGCCCTGGCCACGGCCTCGGCCGCCGCCACCCTGGCCCGAACGACCGCGGTCGCCCTGGCCCTCACGAGCGGCGCGCTTGCGCTGCGCGTTGGCACCCTGGCTCTGTCCGCCGCCGCGGACCTGCGGCTGCTCGGGTGCCGGGGTGACGTGCGCGGCGACCTCGCCGACGAGCTCGACGACCGAGGCGGATGCCGCGGTCACGGTCTCGGGCGTGACGGAGATCGCGGCCTTGCGCAGCAGCGAGTCGACGTCGCGACGCTGCTCGGGCAGGACGATCGTGACGACGGCGCCCTCGGCGCCGGCGCGGGCGGTGCGGCCCGAACGGTGCAGGTACGCCTTGTGCTCCATGGGCGGGTCGACGTGGACGACGAGCTCGACGTTGTCGACGTGCACACCGCGGGCGGCGACGTCGGTCGCGACGAGCACACGGGCGGTGCCGGCGGAGAAGGCTGCGAGGTTGCGGTCGCGCTGCGGCTGCGACAGGTTGCCGTGCAGGTCGACCGACGGGATGCCCTGCGAGGTCAGCTGCTTGGCGAGCTTCTTCGCGGCGTGCTTGGTGCGAAGGAACAGGATGCGACGGCCGGTGCCCGAGGCGAGGAAGCGCACGAGCTCCTTCTTCTCGTCGGAGCCGGGCACGTGGAACACGTGGTGGGTCATGGCGGTGACGGGCGAGTGCGCCTCGTCGACCGAGTGGAGCACCTCGTTCTGCAGGAAGCGGTTGACCAGCTTGTCCACGCCGTTGTCGAGCGTGGCGCTGAACAGCAGGCGCTGCGAACCCTGCGGGGTCGCGTTCAGGATGCGGGTGACCCCGGGCAGGAAGCCGAGGTCGGCCATGTGGTCGGCCTCGTCGATGACGGTGATCTCGACGGCGTCGAGGCTCACGAGCTTCTGCTGCATGAGGTCCTCGAGGCGGCCCGGGCAGGCCACGACGATGTCGGCGCCGGCGCGGATGGCCTCGACCTGACGGTTCTGGTTCACACCGCCGAAGACGGTGGCGGTCTTCATCCCGTAGGCGGCTGCCAGCGGAGCGAGCACGCGGTCGATCTGCGTCGCGAGCTCGCGGGTCGGGGCGAGCACGAGGCCGAGGATGCGGCCGCGTCGGCGGGTGCCGCCGGCGAGCTCCTGCCCGAGGCGGGCGACCATGGGGATCGAGAAGGCGAGGGTCTTGCCCGAGCCGGTGCGGCCGCGGCCGAGCACGTCGCGACCGGCGAGCGTGTCGGGGAGCGTGTCGATCTGGATCGGGAACGCGGTGGTCTTGCCGTCGGCAGCCAGAGCGGCGACGAGGGGAGCGGGCACGCCGAGCGTGCCGAACGTGGGTTCAGTCATGAGAGAACTAACTCGGGCGTGTTCGCCCGGATCGGTGTCCCGAGTGCGAGTGCGCAGACGGGTTCGCCGTGAGAAAGGTCGCCAGCGACGATCGATGGATCGGCAGCGGATGATGCGTTCTACGACGCGAGGGGCACCAGGAAAGGCGCCGCAACCCGTCCAGCGTAGCAGTCGCTCCCCTCAGGAGGCTGCGAAGCGATCGGTCGCCGCCCGCAGCGCCGCCGCAATGCCCGGCTCGCTGGCCGAGTGACCGGCGTCGTCCACGACGACGAACTCCGCCTCGGGGAGGGCCCGATGCAGGTCCCAGGCCGTCATCATCGGCGTGCACATGTCGTAGCGGCCCTGCACGATGACGGTCGGGATGCCGCGGATCGCGTCGACCCCGTTGATCAGCTGGTCGCCCTCGAACCACCCCTTGTTCACGAAGAAGTGATTCTCGATGCGCGCGAACGCGGTGGCCCGGGCATCCCCCAGCATCGACGCGACCAGCTTGGGGTCGGGGTGGAGAGTGAGAGTGGATGCCTCCCACGTCGTCCACGCGACCGCGGCCGGCACGTGCACGGCGGGGTCCGGATCGAACAGCAGGCGGTGGTAGGCGTCGATCATGTGGGACCGCTCCGACACGGGGACCGGCTCGAGGAACTTCTCCCACAGGTCGGGGAAGACGGCGGCCGCGCCGCCCTCGTAGAACCACTCGAGCTCGTGCCGGCGGAGCGTGAAGACCCCCCGCAGGAGGAGTTCGGACACCGACTCGGGGTGGGTCTCGGCGTAGGCGAGTGCGAGCGCGCTCCCCCACGATCCCCCGAACACCTGCCAGGTCTCGATGCCGAGGTTCTTGCGCAGCAGCTCGAGGTCGGCGACGAGATGCCACGTCGTGTTGTGACGGAGGTCGGCGTCGGGTTCGCTCACGTGGGGCGTGCTGCGCCCGCATCCGCGCTGGTCCATGAGGATGATGCGATAGCGCTCGGGATCGAAGAACCGGCGATGCCAGGGCGAGGTGCCCGCGCCCGGACCGCCGTGCAGGAACACGACCGGCTTGCCGTCGGGATTGCCCGACTCCTCCCAGAAGACGCGCTGGCCGTCGCCGACGAGGAGCTCGCCCGTGCGGTGCGGCTTGATCTTCGGGTAGAGGATGCCGTCGAGTCGGGCCTGGGTCTTCATAGTTCCCTTCCGGAGACTGCGAACGTGTCGCACGCGGTGCGACCTTCACGGTATCCGGTCATGAACCATCTCTGCCGCTGCTCGCTCGAGCCGTGCGTCCAGCTCTCCGGATTCACCCGTCCCGACTGCTGCTGGATGTGGTCGTCGCCGACTGCGGCAGCGGCCGAGAGAGCGTCGTCGATCTGCGCCTGAGTCGGCGTCACCAGATAGGACTGACCGTTCGCGTCCTTCTGCTCGGGCGCCTTCGCCGTCCACGCGCCCGCGTAGCAGTCGGCCTGCAGCTCGGTGCGGACGGAGTTGCTGTCCTCGCCGGTGCCGTCGCGCGGGTGATCGTCGAAGACGCCCTCCAGGTGCTGCACGTGGTGCCCGTACTCATGGGCGAGCACGTACAGCTGCGCGAGATCGCCGCCCTCGGCGCCGAGCTGGCTCCGCAGGATGGACCAGAACGCGGGGTCGATGTAGACGGTCTCGTCGGTCGGGCAGTAGAACGGACCCGTCTGAGTGGATGCCGTGCCGCACGGGGTCTGCTGCTGCCCGTCGACGAGTCGGAGGTCGGGTGCGCGGTAGCCGGAGAGCTCGTTCTGCCAGTACGAATTGATGACCTCTTCGCCGGCGTCGAGCCGGCAGGAGTCGTCGTTGTTGGCATCGCGGCCGGTCTCGCAGCCCTCGAGCGCGGTCCCCTCGCTGCGGGAGCCCCCCTCGGGAGAGCCGCCCAAGAGGCCGCTGAGGTCTTGGCCGGTGAAGAGCGAGATGAGGAGCACCGCGATGCCGATGACGCCGACGCCGGCCCCACCGGCGATCATCGGGCCGCGGCCGCCGCCCCGGGTCGCGCTCTTTCCCCGCACATCCGCGTTCGGGTTGAAGGTCATGCCCGGGACGGTACTCCGGCCGACGCCGGGAACACACGGGTTGCATCGATGCCCGGATCCGTGCTCGCGGCATCCGGACAGTCGGACAGAATGGGGCGATCGGACACAATGGACTGCGACGGCGCTGACTGCGTCATCGCTCGCGGAGGAGATCACAGTGGACGCACGCGCGGACGAACCGGCGCCCGGGGACTACGCCGAGTCGCGCACGATCGCGATCCCCGACGACCCGATCGCGGATGCCCCCGGCTTCGCGGCCCTGCAGCCCAGTCCGGAATGGTGGCTGGCTCTTCCCGCCGGTTCGCGGCTCGTGGGGCTCGTCGTCTCGCGACCCGACATGCCGAGCATCGTCGCCCAGCGCGAGGCGCTCGCGCGGTTCGGAGTGCCGATCGAGGGGTTCCGGCATCCGGCGCCCGATATCGGGGAGACCTGGGAGCAACGACTCACGCGACTGTTCGGACGCCTCGGTGCCGGCGACGTGCTCGTCGTCACCGACGTCAAGGCGCTCGGCCGCGACGCGCACGAAGAGACCCGCACGGTGGCGGAGCTGCGGCGCCGCTCGGTCATCGTGAAGGTGCTCGACCGGAGCTGAGACGCCGGATCAGGATGCCGCGCAGATGCGGAGCGGGTCACTCGTCGCGCCGTTCTCCCGGCGCACACTGACATCGATGCAGAACTGGGTCTCGCCGCGCAGCCGCACGCTGACCGAGGTCTCCCGCGCGTTCGAGGCCGTCGCCTCGCCGCCGTCGAGGCGAACCGGCTGCCACAGGTAGGTGTCGCCTTCCTTCGGATCGGGGTTGATCCAGCGGAAGCTCGCGCGGCCGTCCTTGATCCGCCCCTGCCCCTCGGTGGGCGCCGCGATGAACTCGGACACCGGATCCTGCGGAACCGCAGACGCCGACGGTGTCTTCGTGGGCACCGCTTCGTCGGCGGGCGGCGTCAGAAGCGACGCGACCACAACCGCTCCGACCACGACCACAGCCACGACGGCGGCGGCGACGACCCCCACCCACACCTTCTTGCGCGACGCCGCCGGAGGCGTCGTGTGGCCGCCCTGCCCCGCAGCGGGCGCGAGCGGAAGGGCCGGCGAGGTCTCGGAGGTCGCGCCTCCGGCGGCGATGCGCTGCGGGCCCCGGACGATCGTGCCCTCGTCGGCGGCGGGCGCGACGGGCGCCGACGCGGGGATGGCCGTCGGGGGACGCAGAACGGTGGCGTCGAGGCCCGGAGCGGCGGCGCCGGGTGCCCACCCCGAGGTGTCGCGGCGACCCGTGGCATCCACTCCGGCGCCGAGGCCGGCCGCCAGCGCCGTGCGCTCCCACGTGGGACCCGCCGCGGGGGCGGTGTGCGGGTCGATGCTCACGATGCCGCGGACGCGGGTGAGCTCGCCGTCCTCCTCCTGATCCTCGATGGGGGGCGCGTCGTCGAGGATGTCGATCGGAGTGACCGAGTGGGCGAGCTCGATCTGCACCTTCTGCAGCGCACGGGCGAAGGCGACCGCGGACTCGTACCGGTCGCCCGGTCGCTTCGCCATGGCCCGCTCGAGCACCTGGAAGAGCGAGGCGGGGACGTCGGCGCGCTCGAGGCGGGCGAGCGGCTCGGACTCGATCCGACGGATCAGGTCCGCCCCGCCGTTGCGCCCGCCGGGCACCTCGAACGGCGACCGGCCGGCGAGCAGGTTGTAGACCGTGGCGCCCAGCGCCCAGACGTCCGAACGGACCGTGAACTCGGCGGTGTCGGCGAAGGACTCCGGCGGCGACCACGGGATCGACATCCCCGCGGACGGATCGACGCCGTCCGCGGTCGTCGCGATCCCGAAGTCGGTGAGCGCGGGCCGGTTGTATTCGGTGACGAGGATGTTGGCGGGTTTGATGTCGCGGTGGAGGATGCCGGCGCGGTGCGCCGTCTCGACGGCCGCAGCGACCTGGATGCCGACGCGCAGCGCCTCGGCGACCGAGATGGGCGCCGACCGGGCGCGCACCTGCAGATTCGGCTTGGAGCAGTACTCCATGACGAGGTAGGACCGGCCGTCCTCGGCGACACCGGCCTGGTAGATCGTGACGATGGCGGGATGCGTCGACAGCATCGCCATGACGTTCGCTTCGGCCTGGAACTGCTCGACCGCGCCGCTCGTCATCTTGTCGGCGAGCAGCACCTTGACCGCGACCCGACGGCGAGGGAGCGCCTGCTCGTACAGGTACACATCGGCGAAGCCGCCGGAGCCCAGCACCTCGAGGTACGAGAAACCGGGCAGCTGGGGTGGCGCGGCAGGAGCGCGCTTCGAGCTCACGGCAGGTCCTCGAAGGTCAGGGTGACGCCGTCGCCGAGGTCGAGCACGTCGGCATCGATGACCATGGTCGGCTCGTTCGGGTGGAGGCGGACCGGGTCGTGCCCGCCCCGGAGCAGGACGGTCCCGTTGGTGCTCGCGAGGTCGACGGCCAGGACGTGCTCGCCCTCCGCGCGGATCTCGACGTGGTTGCGCGAGATGTCGTGCTGCGGACCGTCGACGGCGACGAGGGTCGGCAACTCGTTCTCGGCCGGCCGGGTCGAGCGGGGGCGACGGCCGACGATGACTGTGCGCTCGAGCTCGACGACGCGACCATCGGCAAGGCGGATGCGGCCCCGTGACGGGCTCCGCGGCGGGACGTCGTCGATGGAGTCGAAATCGGATGATGCGCGCATCGCGCGAGCCTCCGCGACCGACACGGTGGCGCCGTCGTGGTCACCGAGCGCCGCGGGCGGGGCGTCCGGCAGCGGGGGGACGGGAGGGACCGGGTGCGACGGAACGAACGGGGGGAGGGCCGGGACGGGCGCCGTTCCCTGCGCGGCCGTCCGCGGGCTGACGACCGTGGAACCCAGGGCGGGGTCCTCCTCGACGGCGGACACGGTCTCGGCGGGATCGGCCGGCTCGCTCTCGACGGGGGCCGACAGCGGCGTCCCGCCGAGGGTGTGCATCGGCGGGACACCCGTGACGAGGCCCGGCGCCTGCGTCTCGGCGGCCGGTTCGGACTGCTTCGAGAGGGTGCGGGGCGTGGCGATGGTCTCACCGAGCTCTTCGGATGCGTCCGGAGCGGGAGTCGCCTCGGACGATTCCGTGTCGGAGGGTGCGGGCTCGTCATCCCCGTCGTCGACGATCTCGGCCGGTTCCGGTTCCGCGTGCTCCGGTTCCGGTTCTGCCTCCGCGGGCTCCGGTTCCGGTTCCGCGTCCGCCGGCTCCGGTTCCGCCGCCGCGGGTGCGGGGACGGGCACCACGGCGGGCACGTCCCGCTCGACGACGTCGAAGACGACCTCTGATGCAGGGACCACACCCGATTCGATCGGCAGCAGGTCGGCATCCGTCCCCGTCCCGAGGTCGACGCTCACGCGGACGACGCCCGCGAGGAACCGCTCCGTCCATGTGGCGACGCCGGCACCACTGACCGCCTCGATGCCCCCCGCCGTCTCGACCAGGAGCGTGACGGGTCCCCGGACGGCCACCCGCACCCCGTCACCCTCCGCGACGGCGAGCCCGAAAGGCGGGATCGCGGCGAGCGACGTGCCGAACGCGCCGGTGAGCGACTCGAGGACAGCCCCGATTCCGCCGCTCTCGAGTCGGCGCCACACGCCCTCGACCGCGTGCGGCGTCACAGCCGGCGGCAGCACAGCCAGCGCTGACCCGCTCACGGCGGCGCGCCACGCCTCTGCATTGCCATCGGGCCGATATCGCATTGCGCGCATCAGGCGTCTCCTCCTGCCGCTGCCCGCGGCCGTGTGTCTTCGTCGGCGTCCGACGCGCCCCGTGCGGGCGAGGTGTCGTACGCATCATCATCCTGCCCCGCCACGCGGACGGCATCGACCACGATGGCCGTGATGTTGTCGCGTCCGCCGTGCAGCATCGCTTCGTGGACGAGGCGGGTCGCCGCTTCCTGCGGGTCGGCGACGTCGCGGAGGATGCCGCTGATCCGCTCCTCCGGCACCTCGCCCGACAGGCCATCCGAGCAGATGAGCATCCGGTCGCCCGGTTCGGCCGAGATGAGCCAGAAGTCGGCCTCGCCGCCGCTGCCCGCCCCGATCGCGCGGGTGATCTCGTTGCGGCGCGAATCACGGCCCGCCGCTTCGCCCGTCAGCTGACCGGAATCGATCAGCTCCTGGACCACGGAATGGTCGACGCTGATCTGCTCGAGCTCACCCTCGGCGAAGCGATAGGTGCGCGAGTCGCCGACGTTGATCGTAAGCCAGTAGCCGTGGCCGCCGACGTCGGTGACCGCGACGCCCGTGAGGGTGGTGCCCGCTGCCCGACCCTCGTGGCCGATGCGATCGACGACGGCGCGGGCGCGCGCGAGGGCGGTCCGCATCCCGTCGATGCCGACGGACGCGAGGCCGACCAGTGAGCGGAACTCGCGGACGACGGCTGCGCTCGCGGCGGCTCCGGCGTCGTGGCCGCCCATGCCGTCGGCGACGAGGAAGAGGGGGTATTCCGCCAGGTGGGAGTCCTCGTTGACGCGGCGACGCAGGCCCGGATGCGTCGCCGCGCCCGCCTGGACGTCGATCGCGGTCATCGGGCAGTCTCCACGGTCAGGCGTCGATCGCCGAGCTCGAGCGCGTCACCCGACCAGATACGGGCAGGTGTCCCGGGGACGAGCCGCTGCGGCTGTCCGCCGCGGACGATCACGACGCCGTTGAGCGAGTGCCGGTCGAGAACCCACGTGCCCGCGTCATCCGCGCCGATCTCGAAGTGCGTCTTGGACAGCGACAGCGTCTCGTCGCGAACCGGCACACTCGCCCGTCCGGCCTGCTGCCCGGGTCCGCGCCCGAACAGGGTGTCCTCGTACACGGTGTGGCGGGTGCCGTCATCCCACCGGAGGATCGCGATCACGGGCGGCGCGGCCCGCTCCGCCGATGTGGGCCGCCCCTCGCGGTGCGGCACACCCGGAACCGTCGAGATCACGTCGACCGGAAGCGTCCGGGGCATGCGGCGGTTCGGCGGGACGGATGCCGGGGCCCACGCGGGCGCCGGCAGGTTCCCCCCTTCCGGGGTCGCCGCCGCGACGGGCGCGGAGACGGCAGCAGCCACGGGGGCATGGACCGGTTCGACGTGCGCCGGGACCGCCTCGACGGTCGCGGGGGGCCGGGGCGCCGGAACCGGAACGGCGTCGATCATGACGGCGCCGGAGGCGAAGTCGTGCCAGCCGCGGCGCCACCGGGACGCGTCGAACAGGGGCGAGAACAGTCCCACCACGACGCTGCTGGTCACTGCCCAGACGAGGTTCCGGCCCAGCGCGCGGCCGAAACCGAGGCCGGCATCGTCCGCGGCATGCTCGAGTCGCAGTCCCATGAACCGCATGCCGAACGACCCCCGGCCGCCTTGCAGGGCCGTGTAGACGAAGAACCATGCGGTCAGGGCGACGGCCAATACCGGCGCAAGGAGAAGTATCGACACGGCGCCGGCCGAGAGCACCGAGAGCGCCACGACGATCCCGGACACCACCGCGGCAACGGCTCCGCCCAACGCGGAGTCGATGACGACCGCGAGGATGCGGTGACGCATCGTCGCTGGCGGACGCTCGGTCATCGCCGGCGCACCGATCGGTTCGCCCGGTTCCGGCGCAGCGACCGAAGGCTCAATCGCGCGCGCAGGCGCTGCCAGAACGTCGAGCCGCCGGCCATTCCGGCGACGATCTCATCGATCTCGCGCCAGAACGTGTCCACGTCCTCGGGGGTCGGGTCGCCGGGACCGTACACGTCGGCGTCGGCCCGCTGAGCGAGCGTCGCAACGCGGGGTCCGTCGAAGGCCTCACCCACGACGGTCGCACTCTCGGCGCGGGTGGATCCCGGCGGAACGCTCACGCGGTAATCGACGGCGCGGTCGACGAGCTCGTCCCAGCCGCCGGAGACCCGGTCGGCCGTGCGCTCGGCACGGAGGCGGCGCGTGCGCCGAGCAGCCTTGATCCCGCCGACCACGAGGAACGGCGACATCAACAGGAGAATCGTGCCGAGCCCTCCGGCCGTCCACAGCAGCACCGGTCCGAGCCAGTCGGGGCCGGGGTCTTCTTCTTCGTCCTGGTCGCGCTCCTCAGCGAGGGCCGGCGGAAGCTCAGCCGGCTCCTGCGCAGGCGGCGGCGGCTGCAGAACCTGCGGCTTGGGATTGGCGCGCGGCTTGGTGTTCTGCTGGCTCGGCTCGTTGTCCTCATCGGGAGTCGGGTCGAAGGGCACCCAGCCGGCCCCCTCGAAAGCGATCTCGACCCAGGCGTGCATGTTGTCGCCCGTCGCGGTGAAGACACCACCGGCATCCTTCTCGCCCTCGGCGGGGTGCCAGCCCATGACGACCCGCGCGGGCATGCCGAGCTGGGTGGCCATGAGTGCCATCGCGACGGCGTACTGCTCGTCGTCGCCGACCATCTGCTCGTTCGACACGAGCGTGTTGATGCGCGCGGCACCGTGACCCGACGGCGAGTACACGTCGTCGGCGAGACCGTGGCTGAAGTAGCCGTCGGTCTGCAGGTAGCTCTCGAGAGCGCGCGCCTGCTCGATCGGCGTCTCGGCGTCTTCCGTGGCATCCGAGGCGATCTCACTGAGTGCCTGCGGGATGCCGGTCTGCTTCGGCATCTTCAGCGGCGCGAACGGCTCGTCGGCGATCTGCTCGTCCGCCGGGATCCGCGGGATGATCGTGTCGATCGTGTACGCGTCTCCCGAGCGGACACCCGAGGTGACCACAGCGGTCCCGGTCGCGTCGTTGAAGTGGGCGCCCCGGCGCAGATCGTTCGCACGATCGCCGTCGAAGGTGATGTCGCGTGCCGAACCGACGGACGGCAACCAGACCCCGGAGAGGTTCTCGATGTCGACGCGCACCTTGGTCTCACTGCCCTCGGCCTCCGGCGACATGTTCGACCGGACGGCGGTGAACGCGCTGGAGGAGCCCGCACCGTCCTCGGCGACGTTGTAGACGACACCGTCGTAGGCGTCCATCGTCGCGAGTCGGACGCGCCCGTCCTTCGGGAAACCCGTGACGGTGAACAGCGGCTCCGTCTTGAAGTCGCGGACGTACTTGCGCCAGGACTGCAGCGGGCTCGCGTAATCGTGGATGTCGAAGGGCGGGACGACGAAGTCCCGCAGGATGTAGCGCTGCGTGGGCGGGGCAGCGGTGGCCGCGACGGCGGCTCCCGCGCCGGTCGCCAGGGCGAGGACGATCCCACCCGAGACGAGACGACGCAGCCGCGCGGCGCGCGAGGCATCCACTCCGGGGGCGGCGGCCTCGACCGCGGTGCGCTCCGGGCTCCACATCGTGCGGAGCGAGAGCCAGATGACCGCGACCACGACGAACAGAGCGCCCTGGACGACGGGGGCCACGGTCTGCGCCGTACCCATCAGGATCTCGCCGGCGATGTAGAGCGAAGCGGGAATCAGCGCCCCCGCCGCGCGGCGCAGCCGGAAGGCCAGCGACGCGGTGGTGACCGCGGCCACGAGCGTCGTGAGGAAGGGCACGATCAGGTGCCCGTCCCCCGCGTCGACCGGCGGCACCGTGGTCAGGAGGTCCTTCCAGGATGTGACGACGCCGATCGCCAACTGCCGCCAGGTCTCAAGCGTCGGGACGACGCCGAGGAAGGTCGTGCGGGGCAGAGCCAGCGCGCCACCGAGAAGGAAGTAGAGGGCCACCGTCGCCCCCGCGAGCGACAGGATGCCCCATCGCCACCGCGCTCCCACCCAGGCGAGCGCGAGTCCGAGCACCAGCGCCCCCGCCGACGCGACGATGTAGGAGGGGCCGTCGAAGGTCGCGGCGAACCCGACGATGCCGACGGCCAGGAGGAGAACGATGGCGCTGACGTCGGCGATGAGACGCCGCCACGTCGCGCCCGGGATCTGGAGAACGGCCAGACGATTCATGACAGCACCTTGCGGAGCGCGTTGGGAAGCTGATCGAGTTCGCCCAGGGCGACGACGTCGGCGTCGCCCACGCGGCGCAGCACGGGAGAGTCGAGACGCGAGTCGGCGACGATCGCGAGGGTGCGGACGCCGAACGGCACGCGCGCGCAGGCGAGGCGGAGCTGTGCCGGGTCGACCGTCGACCCGCACAGGAGGACGGCGACAGCGGCATCCGGTGAATGCGCGGCCAGGATGCCGGCGAGCGCGACGATGCCGCCGTCACGGGGCTTCGTCGTCTCGAGGGCAGAGAGCGAGTCGAGGTAGCGGCGGCCGGTCTCGGCACGGATCTTGCCCGCCGAGGTGCGGACGTCGAGCGTGCGCGAATCGCGGAGCGCCCGGAGTCCGACGGAACCGGCGATGGAGATGGCGGTTTCGAACTCCTCGGCATCGCGGTACTCACCGGGATGCGTCGACAGGGCGACGACGAAGTGCGACCGGCGGGTCTGCTCGTACTCGCGGACCATGAGGGTCCCCGTCCGGGCGGTGGACTTCCAGTGCACGTGGCGGAGGTCATCGCCCGGCTGGTACTCGCGGAGCGCGTGGAACGACACGTCGTCGCGGGCGAGGTGCTGGTCGGGCAGACCCTCGAGGTCGCGCATCTGACCGAGTGAGAGACCCTCGAGAGGCAGCGTCCGCGGGTGGACGAACAGGTCGACGGCCTGGCGTCGGTCGTTCGTGCGCTCGAAGAGGCCGAGCGGATCGCCCCGGAGGACGCTCACCGGACCGACGGCCAACACCGCGCGGTGCGTCGTGGGGATCGCGAAGAGTTCCTCGTGGTCCTCCCCCGCCTGGAGGCGCGGCACTTGGAAGACGCCGCGACCGGATCCGACCGGGAGGACGATTTCGGCGGGGAGCAGGGGGCGGGAGGTGCGGTTGGCCAGCTTCAGCGCGCCGACGGCTCGCTCGCCCACCACGACGCGGGTGCGAGTGAGGTCGAGGTCGACCTCGTAGGCGGTCCGACCGAAGAGGAATCCGACGCACAGGAGCGCGACCACGGTCGCAACGATGGCCGCGACGAACGCCTCCTGCCACCCGAGCGCGAAGGCGGTGATCCAGAGCACGATGCCGACGGCGATGACCACCCACCCCGTGAGCTGGATGACCTCGGCGATGATGGCGGCGCGGCGACCTGCGCGGCGCGCCCACACGACCGCATCCTCGCGCAGCTTCTCGGCACGCGTGGCCTCCCGCGGGGCGAGCTGCGGCGCGTCCTCGGCGGTGTTCTCGGGGACGCCGGAGGCGCCGGGCGCCTCCGGCGCCTCGGCGACCGTCTCCGGCGTCATCGTCATCAGGCGGACGCCCTCGCGAGAGGTGCCTCGACCTGAGCGAGCGCACGTTCGATGATCGACACGGGCGTCGTTCCCGAGAACTCGGCCTCAGGGTCGAGGACGAGACGGTGGGTCCAGACGGGAGCGGCGAGTGCCTTCACGTCGTCGGGGATGATGTAGTGCCGCCCCTGGGATGCCGCGACCACGCGCGCGATGCGCATCATCGAGATCGCGCCGCGCACCGAGACGCCGAGCTTGGTGTCGTCGGACTCGCGGGTCGACTCGACCAGCTGCGCGGCGTAGCGCGCGACGGCGGGGTCGACGTGGACCGTGGCGGCGAGGTCGGCCATGTCGGCGACCGCCTTCGTGGTGATGACGGGGCTGAGCTTCGACGAGGGGTTGCGATCGACGTCGCCGGCGAGGATCCGCTCCGCGACGGCGAGCGACGGGTAGCCGATCGAGGTCTTGATCATGAAGCGGTCGAGCTGCGCCTCGGGCAGCTTGTACGTGCCGGCCTGCTCGATCGGGTTCTGCGTCGCGATGACGAGGAACGGGCGACCCACCTCGTGGGGCACACCGTCGACGGTCACGCGGGACTCCTCCATGACCTCGAGGAGCGCGGACTGGGTCTTCGGCGACGCACGGTTGATCTCGTCCGCGAGCACGATCGACGCGAAGACCGGCCCCTTGTGGAACTCGAACTTGTGGTTCTGCTGGTCGTAGATCGTGACACCGGTCACGTCGGAGGGCAGCAGGTCGGGCGTGAACTGGATGCGGGTGGACGAGCCCTGCACGCTGGCGGCGAGCGCCTTCGCGAGGCTCGTCTTACCCGTGCCGGGCGCGTCCTCGAGCAGCACGTGGCCCTCGGCCAGCATGGCGGCCAGGACGAGACCGACGACCTCGCGCTTGCCCATCAGCGCCTGGTCGACGTTGTCGACGAGTCGGGTGAACGTCTCGCGGAACCAGGCCGCCTGTTCGGGGGTCATGCTCATTCGTTCAGTCCTTCTTCGTGATCGTCATCGTGTGCACTGGTCCTACTTGGCCCAGAAGCGTTTCTCGGTGTCCACGTCGCCGCCCCACCCGAGGATGTCCACCCAGACGTCCACGTCGTCGGAACCGTGCCAGCACGTGAGCTGCACCGATCCGTCGGAGGGAACGTTGAACGGTCCGTTGTAGTTGTTGAAGTTGGGGTCACCGGTCGCGTTGCAGTCGATCCGATAGCTTCCCCCGGGGAAGTTCTTGGTGTTGACGACGAAGTAGTAGCAGCCGTTGGCGCATGCTTCCGGACCACCGTCTCCCTTGGTCACCCACACCTCCGGCTGCGGCGGCGGCGGAGCGTCAACGGTCGTCGCGCTCGCCTGCGCGGTCGTGGTCTGGCTGCCCGCAGCGCTCGTGCGCACTTCGATCGTGCGCGTCTTGCTGTAGCCCACGTCGTAGTTCTCGGTGCCCGAGGCCGCCACGACGCGCCATCCTCGGCCGTCACCCGTGCGGATCTCGGTCGTGACCGGCCGCCCGTTGGGTGCGGGCGACGACCAGCTCATCGAGATCGTCTGCCCGTTGCCGGCGCGCGATGCGCTGGCGGCAGGGTTGCCGATCTGTCCGTACGGCGCGACCTGGTTGGATGCCGCCGACGCGGGTCCCTCGTACGTCGTGCCGTCCGCGGTGGCCACGGCCCGAATCTGGACCGTGTACGCGCCGTTGTTGTTGACGACGCCGTTGCCGATCGTGCCGGACGTGCCCGAACCGCCGCCCGCGACCCAGTCGGCACGCCATCCGCCACCGTTCACGTTGTACTGGTACTGGATCTCGTTCGCGTTCGCGCCGTTCGCCGCGGCCGGCTGCCACTGGACCGTGACCTGGTTGTCGCCTTCGCCCGCGGTGACACCCGACGGCGCGCCCGGCGGCGTGAAGGCGCGGCGGGGGGCCGACTGGGGACTGAACTTGCCCCACCCTGCCTTGTTGCGCGCCGCCACACTGTACGTGTAGTCGGTCTGCGAGGTGTCGACGACGACGGCCTGGCTGGTCTGACCCGCAGGTACCGAGATCTTCTGCACGACGCTGCCGCCGCGGATGACGCGCAGTTCGTAGGCGGCGATGGCGTCGCCGTTCTCGGCAGGCGGGTTCCACGAGACGCGCATCTGCGCACGGTTTCCGACCGGCTCGAGACGTGCGACCGTGGGCGCCCCTGCCGCCGCCGGCGGGGCGGCCGGGATCTCCCCGGCAGACCACTGCGAGAAGTCCGACGGCTCGGGCGCGCGGTTGTGCGCGCGAACCCGCACCTGGTACTCCGTACCGTTCTGCAGGCCGTCCCACTTCACCTTGGTCCCGGTCACACCCGTCTTCTGGGCGACGCCGGAGGGCGGCGCGGGCGAGATCTCGAGCGTGTAGCTCTCGACCGGCGACCCCTCCGTGCGCGGCGTCTTCCATGCGACATCGAGACTGCGGTCGCCGAACGTGAGCGACGGGGGCGCCGGCTGGTCGGGCCGCACGTCGGGACGCGCGGTCTCGGACGGCACCGACGGGTCGGACTCGCCGACGCTGTTGGTCGCGGTGACGACGAAGTTGTACTCGACGTTGTTCGTGAGCCCGTCGAGGGTGCACGTCGTGGACGGGCAGTCCCGGGTGTACCCACCCGCGGTCGAGGTGACCGTGTAGCCCGAGATCCGGCGACCGTTGTCGACCGGCGGGGTCCAGCTGAGGACCACGGTCCGGCTCCGGACGGTGGTGACGGTCGGCTTGCCGGGAGCATCCGGGCGCCCCTGGACGGTGATGCGGACGCGACCATCGACGCGGCGGTCAGCGTCGCCCGTCGCATCCTGCACCGTGTAGCGGACGACGACGTTGCCGACGAACTCCTTCGCCGTGGTCACGTCCACATTCGGGCCGGACGCCCTCACGCTCGTGACGTCGCCCGTCTCGATCTGCGTGTTGACGATCTCGAGCGCCTTTTCCGGGAACGGGTTGACGTCGTTCTTCAAGACGTTGACCGACACGGTCTCGCCCTGGTCCGCCTGCGGGACGACATCGTCGTTGACCGACGGCAGCTCGCGGGTCGACGCCGTGACCGTCACCTGGATGTTCGCTTCGACCGGGTCGGTCTCGCCGTCGGTGACACGGACCGTCAACGAGAATCGCGTGCCCTTGTCGACGTCCGGCTGAGCCGAGACTTGGAGGGAATCCCCGTCCATCGACGCGTTCACGCCGGAGGGCGCGTCGGAGGCGAGCGAGAACGTCAGCTTGTCCATGTCGCCCGGGTCCGGATCGCTCACGAGTTCGCGCAGACCCAGCGTTGCGGGACCCTCGCCGGGGGCGACCGAGATCGAGGCGCCCGTCATCGTGGGCGGCTCGTTGTCGGGAGGCGTCACCGTGATCGGGATGGTCAACGTCGCCTTGCGACCCTTGTCGTCGTCCGGCCCACTGCCGTCGGTGACCTCGAACGTGATCGCGTCGGAACCGAAGTAGCGCTCGGCCGACGTGTAGGTGAGCGTCGTCTCGTTCTTGACGAGGCTCGCACCGTTGCTGTGCGCCGCAGAGACCTTCTCGGCCTCGGTGACGACGACGGCGCCGCCGCCCGAGGCGCGCACGTACTCGCTCAGCGGCAGGTCGATCGTCTCACCGCTCTTGACGGTGACGCCCTGGGTCGAGATGAGTGACGGCGGCAGATCGGCGAGTCCGGGAACGTGGATGAACGCGGCCGCGACCTGATCGTCTTCGTCCTTGACGAGGTACGTGATCAGCTGCCGCTTGTCGGTGACCGTGAGGCTGACGCGACCGCCGGAACCGACGCGCGCCCTGTCGCCGCCCTCGCCCAGCGACACCTCGAGGGCGGACCTCGTGCCATCGGGATCGTCGTCGTTGGCGAGCACGTCGACCGTCACCGTGCCGTCTTCCGCGACCTGGTCGGGAAGGACGCGGTCGTCACGGGCGATCGGTAGCGCGAGGGGCACCTCGGGATCGACGGTGATCTGCACCGATGTCGTGGCGCGGAGGCCGCGCTCGTCGGCGATCGTGTACAGGACGCTCGTCTGCATCGGCTTGTCGGGTGCCGTGATCAGCAGCTGCTGCCCCGACACCTTCGCGCTGAGCTGAGGAACGTCGGGGACCTCGACGGCATCCTTGGCGAAGTTGAACTTGTCGCCGTCGGGGTCGGAGTCGTTCTGCAGGACGTCGACCGCGACGGTGCGGCCGGGTCGCATCGTGATCGAGTCGCGCACGGCGTAGGGCGCCTGGTTGGTGGACTCAGCGGGGGCGATGCCGACCTCGACGGTCGCCGTCGCCTCCTTGCCGAGAGCATCGCGCACGCGGTAGCGGAACCGGTCGACGCCGACGGAATCCTCGAACGCGGTGTAGGTGAACGAGTCCGCCTCGATGGCCGAGACCTTCCCCTTCTGAGGCGAGGACGCGAGACCGACGAGCTCGACGGAGTCGCCGTCGGCGTCGATCCCGTTCAGGTCGATGGGGACGGTGACGCCCGACCCGCCGAGCGCGCGGACCGTCACATCGCGCGGGCGCGGTGCCGCGTTGGCGTCGTCGTCACGGGGAAGGATGCGGATCGTGACGTACCCGGCATCCCGCTGCCCCGTCGAATCCTCGACCTCGTACGTCGCGTTCACCGTCTTGGGTTCGGGACCGGCGCGGAAGCGGAGCGTGTCCTCGGAGACGAAGAGGTCGCCGTCGGCCTCGTCCACGAGCGGCGGCACGAGTTCGGGAGAGATGTGGATCTCGTCGTTGTTCGGGTGGTAGTCGTTGTCCATCACCGGGATCGTGACGACGTCGCCGACACGGACGACCACCTCGTCGTCGACGGCGATCGGCGGCCGGAGCTTCTCGGGCGCCGGGATGGGGATGACGATGACCTCGCCCTTCGCGGACTGCGATCCGTTCGAGATCGTGTACGAGAGGCGGACCTGCTTGTCGAGAGAGGCCTGGTCGCTCACCCGGATCGTCTCGTGCCCGAGGACAGCCGCAGCGATGCCGCTGTCCTCTTCGACGGTCACGGACTGGACGACGAGGATGCCGCCGGCCGGGTCGGTGTCGTTGCCCAGCACGTTGACGAGCACGTCGCCGCCGGCGGGGAGGAGCGCGACGTCGCGCACCGCGATCGGTGCGACGTCGGAATCCTCTTCGGGCAGGACGTCGATGCGCACGATACCCGGGGCGGAGTTCGCACCCGCGGACGCCAGGTAGGTGGCGTAGTACGTGCCCGTCTTGGCGGACTGGAACGTGAACGACTTGTCGGAGTAATCGCGCGTCACGGTGCCGCCGCCCTCGACGTCGTCGACGCGGGTGAGGCGCAGCTGCTCACTCCCGGTGCTCGTGTCGTTGCTCAGCGGGCGCACGGTGACGGGACGGTCGGGCCGGGTCACGACGTGGTCGGCGTTGGTCACGGGAAGCGTGGTTCCGAGAGGACGGATGTCGTACCGCGCGACGCCCTGGCCGCTGTCGGTCCCGTCCGACACGGTGATGGGGACGTCCTTGCGGCCCTGCGTTCCGCCGATCGCGCGGTACGTGATCTGGCCATCCGAGGTGAACTCGGCCTCGTCACCGCCGTCGGGCGAAACCGACTGCAGGAAGATGTCGTCGCCGTCGGGGTCGACCCAGTCGGTGAGCACGTTGTACGAGACGACACCGCTGTTCTCCACGGTGATCGCGGTCTTGCGCTTCTGGATCGGCGCGGAGTTCTCGCTGAGCGGCCGAACCGTCAGCGCGACGCGGGCGCTGTCCTTTCCGCCGCGACCGTCCGACACCTCGTACGTGAACGAGGTCGTCCCGCTCGCATCCTCGGGCATGGCGATCTGCAGGGCGGTGCCGTTGTAGATGGGGGTGATCTTGCCGATCGACGGGGGCGAGGCGACCTTCGCGACGAGGACGTCGCCGTCGGCGTCGAGGTCGTTCTCGAGGACGGGGAGCACCGTCGTGCGGCCGGGACGGACGCCGTACCGGTCGCTCTCCGCAACGGGTGGCGTGTTCTTGTCGCTGCGCTCGGGGAGGGTGGACTGGATCGTCTCCTCGGTCGTCTCCTCCTCTTCTTCGCCCTCACCCTCGGGAGGCGTGATGTCCTCCCAGTTGTCGACCTGCTGCAGCGCGTCGCTCGCCATCCAGGCCGACCCGCCGAAGACGTCGTTGAGGACGACGACGTCGCGGTTCACGCGGAAACGGAGCTGGCTCTTCTGATCGACGCCCTTGATGGTCTTCTGGACGTCGTCGGAATCGCCGGCGCAGTCGCGCACGAACGCGCCGCTGCCCGACCAGGCGCCGTACGCGCATCCCGCGACGTACACCGGCTGTGCCGGGCTGCCTTCGCCGCCGGCATCCTTCACGACGGGTTCGCTCCCGTCGAGCGGTACGCGCACCAGCTGCGACGGGGTCGCCAGAGCGACGGTGTCGGTCACGTTGGAGGGCTGCTGGAGGACGGCATCCTTCGGGGCGTCGGTCTGCAGCCCGTCGGTCGTGTACAGCGTCGACGTGGTGCGATCGAGGACGACGCTCACCCCGCCGACAGCGGTGATCGCGAGCTCATCGCCGGCGTCGATGCCCTCGAGTTCCCGTTCGGCGGTCTGCGCGAACGTGCCTTCCGCGTTGGGCCCGTACGCGAAGATCTTGCCCGACTTCGCCGACACGGCGTAGACGACGCCGGCGGTGCTGACCGTCACGGCGGCGCCGCGGCCGAGCTTCGCGATCGGATCGCCCGCCTCTTTGCCCACCGCCGCGATCGACGTGAACGGAGCCGCCCGGAGCGCGCCGTCCTCGTCGATCGTCGCGACGGTGGGTCCGCCCAGGACCACCGTCGAACCGGATGGGATGTCGGCGCTGTCCGAGAGCACGACGCGGGCCGGGTCGATCGCGGTCGCGGTGTTCTCGGTCTGATCCGTGACGAGCACGCGATTGCCCGCCTGCTGGATGTCGTAGTCGCCCGACAGCGTGCGAAGACCACCGTCCAGCACACGCGATTCGTTGTTGAAGTGTCCGACGAGAAGGCTCGTCTGCTTCGTCAGCCACACCCCGCCGTCGTTGAGGTCTACCTCGGTCGTCGGCTCGCCCTCGTAGGTGAGCGCCAGGACGCTGACGGCGACGACGGCGGCGGTCACCGCGCCGATCGATGCGAGTGTTTTCGGCCGAGAACGGAGCCAAGAGAACGACTTCATGAGAGTGCTGGCTCCCCCCGGGCAGACAGGCATGCGAAAACGACGTCGGCCGGACTGGGGACCGGGTTCGACGGTGTGTGGACGTCATAAAGACTAAGCGAGCGACGAATATCCGGCGAGCGCGTGACGTGGGGAGTTCTCCCCATCTATGCTTCCGCGTTCATCGCGCGCGAGGCGGTGTCAGGCTGCTCCCACGTACCGGGCGAGATGCTCCCCGGTAAGTGTGCTCCGCGCCTCCACGAGCTCCGCCGGCGTCCCCTCGAAGACGATGCGACCGCCGTCGCGCCCTGCGCCGGGACCGAGATCGATGAGGTGGTCGGCGTGCGCCATGACCGCCTGGTGGTGCTCGATGACGATGACGGAGTTGCCAGCATCCACCAACCGGTCGAGGAGGGCCAGGAGGTTGTCGACGTCGGCGAGGTGCAGACCCGTCGTCGGCTCGTCGAGGACGTAGACCGCCCCCTTCTTCGCCATCGCGATCGCGAGCTTCAACCGCTGCCGCTCGCCGCCGGAGAGCGTGTTGAGCGCCTGCCCGAGGGTGATGTAGCCGAGTCCCACGTCGGTCATGCGGGCGAGGGTCGTCTTCGCCGCTCCCGTCGTGAAGCCGTGCGCCTCCTCGGCAGACATCGCCAGGACCTCGGCGATGTTCTTGCCGTCGAGGGTGTAGCCGAGCACGGCGTCGCTGAACCCGGACCCCTCGCAGACCTCGCAGCGCGTCTCGACGCTCTGCGTGAACCCGAGGTTGGTGATGATCACACCCAACCCCTTGCAGGCGGGGCACGCTCCTTCGGAGTTCGCGCTGAACAGCGAAGCCTTCACCCCGTTGGCCTTGGCGAACGCCGTGCGGATCGCGTCGAGGACTCCCGTGTAGGTGGCCGGGCTCGAACGACGCGATCCCTTGATCGGCGATTGGTCGACGACCACGACGTCGTCGAAAGCGGGGACGTTCCCGTGAATGAGCGAGGACTTGCCCGAACCCGCCACGCCCGTGACGACCGTCAGCACGCCGAGAGGGATGTCGACGTCGACGCCCGTGAGGTTGTGCTGGGTCGCGCCGCGGATGGGCAGCGTCCCGGTCGCCCGCCGGGTGGTGGTCTTGAGCGTCGCCCGGTGGTCGAGGTGCCGCCCGGTGAGCGTGTCGGATGCGCGGAGTCCCGCGACATCCCCCTCGTACATGATCTCGCCGCCCCGCGAACCCGCCCGCGGACCGAGGTCGACGACGTGGTCGGCGATCGCGATGACCTCGGGCTTGTGCTCGACGACGAGCACGGTATTGCCCTTGTCGCGGAGGAGGAGGAGCAGCTCGTTCATCCGCTGGATGTCGTGCGGGTGAAGGCCCGCCGTCGGCTCGTCGAAGACGTACGTCACGTCGGTCAGCGCCGAGCCGAGATGACGGATCATCTTGGTCCGCTGCGCCTCGCCGCCGGAAAGCGTCCCGGACGAGCGATCGATCGACAGGTATCCGAGTCCGATGTCGATGAACGAGGCGATGACCTTCTTGAGCGACGACAGGAGCGGACCGATCGCCGTCGGATCGACCGTGTCGAGCCACGCGGCGAGGTCGGTGATCTGCATCGCCGACACCTCTGCGATGTCGACGCCGCCGATCTTCGACGAACGGGCGCCCTCGTTGAGCCGGCTGCCCCCGCACTCCGGGCACGGCAGGAACTTGACCGCACGGTCGACGAAGGCACGGACGTGCGGCTGCAGGGCTTCGCGGTCCTTCTGCAGGAACGACTTCGTGATCTTCGGAACGAGACCCTCGTAGGTCATGTTCATGTTCTGGAGCTTCACCTTGGTGGGCTCCTTGTAGAGGAAGTCCGCACGCTCCTGGTCGGAGTAGTCGGCGATCGGCTTCGCGGCATCCAGGAACCCGGACTCGGTGAAGATGCGGACCATCCAGCCGTCGACGTTGTATCCGGGAACGGTGATCGCCCCTTCGGCGAGCGACTTCGACCGATCGAACAGCTCGTCGAGGTCGACGTCGCTGACGTCGCCGAGCCCCTCGCAGCGCGGGCACATGCCACCGGTCACGGTGTCGGCCCCCGGCGCGGAGGGGATGTTGAACGAGAACGCCTGCGCAGAGCCCACGTGCGGCTGCCCGAGCCTGCTGAACAGCAGACGCAGCATCGCGTAGGCGTCGGTCACCGTCCCGACCGTCGACCGCGCGTTCGACCCCATCCGCTCCTGATCGACGATGATCGCGGGGCTGATGTTCTCGAGCCCGTCGACGTCCGGCCGGTTCAACTGCGCCATGAACTGCTGCACGAACGTCGGGTACGTCTCGTTGATGAGTCGCTGCGATTCGACGGCGATCGTGCCGAAGACGAGCGAGGACTTGCCCGACCCGCTCACGCCCGTGAAGACCGTCAGCCGCCGCTTCGGGATCTCGACGTCGATGTCCTTGAGGTTGTTCTCCCGCGCCCCGAGGACGCGGATGACATCGTGCGCGTCGGCGACGTGCGCATCGGATGCCACGGCTCAGGCTCCCGCGGTGGGCCAGGGCATCGGCCGCTCATCGCGCGAGGCGTCGGACGGCAGATGGGGAAGCTCCTCGCCGCCCGCGCGGATGCACAGCCACCGGAGCTGTCCCGGGCTCTCGGGGTGCGCACGCCAGGTGCGCCACACGCCCTGCGCGACGCGGACGACCGACCCCGGACCGACGTCGACGAGATCGTCGTCGAGGCCCATCTGGCCGCGTCCTTCGAGGAAGACATAGAGCTCCTCGACCTCGGAGTGGGTGTGCCAGTAGCCCGCCTCCTCACCCGGTTCGAGCGCGTTGGCCGTCAGCCCGATGAACTGCATCGCGAGCTCGTGATCGACGACGCGCCTCCCGTCACGGGAACGCGCGGGGGCGAACCCGCCGAAGTGGTCGCGCCACTGGTCGAGCCGGCCGATCTCGGTGATCTCGTAACCTGCCATGTCCGCCTCCCGGTCGCCGTCTCCACATGATCGCGGGATCGGACCTCACGGGGCAAGGCCAGTAGCGGCGGACTCGAACCTCGCGGCGGCGGCGATCGAGTCGAAGAGGTTCAGCATCGCGTCGTGCAGATGACCGAGCGGCGTCGCGAAGCTCGCGAGCACGACGCGCTTGGAACCGGGAACGGGGTACCAGTAGTCCGCTTCGAGCCGCTGCACGGGCGGCTCTGCGGCCGCCGTCTCGAGCTGCTCGTCGATGCGACGGTGGATGCGGAGCGCTCCCCCGTCTGGCGCCGGCACGCGGACGGCGGTGTCAGCCCCGGCGGCGGCCAGCGTCTGCAGGCTGTGATGGAGGGTGTCGAGCACGGCATCCGGAGCGGTGCCGATCGCGGGCGTCATGGTCATCGCCGACGGCGCGTGCACCGTGAGCGTCGCCGGCAGCGGAACCCCGGGCGCGACCTCCCGACACAGGAAGACGCCCTGCGCCCCCGACGTCCGGGCCGCCGCCACGACGGCCCGGAGCTGATCGCGCAGCCGCCGTCGGGTCGTGGCGGCGTCGTCGGCCGTTCCCACGACGTCGCGGACCGCGGCATCCACCCGGTCGAAGGATGCCGCTTCGTCCCCGGGGTCGATCGCAAGCCACGTGCCCGGCAGGGCGAAGGCGAGCCGCGCCGTCACGCTCACTCCGCCTCGGTGAGCGCCCGCAGTTCGTCGGGCGAGACGAGCAGTTGGCGTTTGCCGGCATCCTTCGCACCGAGGGTGGTCGCGATCTCGGGCGAGAGCCCGATGACGTCGCGGTTCGCCTCACCGCGGGCGGTGTAGTCGCTTCGCCGACCATCGATGAAGGTCAGACCCACCGCGTCGGCGTCGGCAACCGCGTCATCGGCCGACAGGACGGGGGCGGCGGCGCGCACGGCGTCGACCACTCCGGCATCCGATGGGTCGTCGAGGAACAGCATCACCTGCACCCGCGTCACCCACGGCGCGTTGGGATGCGTCGTCCACACGAAGGCGCCGTTGACCCCCGCGACCGACGCGAGCTCGCTCTCGAGCCCCGCCGTGTCGGGGGCGGCGGCAGCGGCGCAGCCGGAGAGGCCGATCGTCCCGGCGCAGACCGTGATCGCCGCGAGGGCGAAGGCGGTCAGGGAGCGGCGCTGACGCGGCATGCGATCCTCACGATCCTCGGGTGTACTCGGCGACGTAGACCTCTTCGCTTCCCGAGCCTCCGGCACCCGCGAAGAAGATGTCGTCGCCGGGACGCGGCTCAGGGAGATACCGCTCGGCGGCATCGCCGTACATCGTGGCGTCGTGCATCGGCCAGCTGAGAGGCCGGTACGTCTGCCAATCCTGGTCGGTGCGGAGGTAGTCCCCGACGTCGAGACCGAAGAATTCGAGCGTGTGCACCGGGTCGATGCCGTTGTTGAACTGCGTCACACGGACGTCGGGAGGCATGTCGCTGTAGTGCTTGTCGATGGCTGACCCCGCCGTCACGACGGACTCGACCCGGTTCGACACGCGCGGATCCGTTGCCATCTCGCCGGCCATCATGCCGCCCAGCGACCACCCCGTGAACATGATCGGCGCGTCGCTGTCGAAGACACCGGCATCCGTCATCGCCTCCCACGCGGCCTGCTCGTACTGGGTCTGCAGCTCGGGGAACATCGACAGCATCACGTCGGTGCGGAGGTCGTTGAGCGCCCCGTCGGTGTTCGTCGGCGACCACTGCTGCGTGCTCGGCAGCTGCACGCGCCAGGCGACGGTCTCCCCCGATTGGTCGCGGACCGCGACCACCCGGATCTCGGTGTACTCCTCGCCACCGGCGCCGTCTTGCGCGGCGAGCTCGCCGAACAGGTCGCGGTAGTCACGGGATTCGAGATCGTCCGACACCTCGAATCGGTCGATGCGCTGCACGACGGGTGGCGCCATCAACTCGCGGATCGCCATCGTCATGAGGGATGCCGAGACGAGGGCGACGAGCAGGAGCAGGCCCGCTCCTCCCAGCGTCAGGAACACGAAGCCGAGCGCGAGGACGCCCACGAGGATCATGACCGCGACGACGGCGGCCGAGACGAGGGCGCTGACCATCTCCGCCAGCTCGAAGACGATCGCCGCGAGGACCCCTTCGGCCCAGTCCCGGGCGATCGCGAATACCTCGCCGACGCCCTCCCAGAACTGGTTCCAGTTGTCGCCGAACGAGTCGGCGCCCTCCTCGATCGCGGTCGATATCTGGTCTCCGGCGCGGTCGGCGGCGTCCCACAATCGCCGTCGCGCCGAGTTCAGCGCCTGCCGCGCGTCCTCCGCTGCCCCCATCGCGGTGCTGAGAGCGACGCGCGCCTCCCCCAGCCGGTCCTCGATCGTGCTCGTCGACTCCCCCTTCGCGATCGCGAGGGTGAGCGCGTTCTCAAGGTCGTGGATCTCCGCCTCGCGCAGCGGGATCTGACCGAGGTGCGCGTCGCCCTCCTCGATGGCGACGCGCGCCTCGCGCTGGATGTCCCCCAACTCCACCGCATACGTCACGAGCGCAGTCGATGTCCCCTGATATCGATCCTGCGCGCGCTGCAGTCCGGCCGCGGCCTCGCTCGAGGCTGTGCCCGCGGCATCCGTCGACAGACTCTGCTGCTGCCGGACGAGGTCCCGCAGCGCCAGGGCCGCGGACGCGATCGCCTCGGCCGTCCTCCCCAGGTCCCCGGCCCGGCCCTCGAGGTCGTCGGGACGACCGTCGAAGAGGTCCTCGAACTCTGCGGACAATGCGCTCACGGCCGGCGTCCCCCCTGTGCGTCGAGCTCCGTGAAGGAGTCGACGATCGCCGTGAGCAGATCACGCACGGTGACGAGCTGGTCCTCGAGCTTTCCGCGGTTGTAGTCCCAGTTCGCCGCGAAGTCTCGGACTTTGCCCGCCAGCCGTGCCTCGCCGGTGAGGTCGGCGAGGTCCCCACTCACCGTGTCCGCCGACGAGAAGGTGTCGTATGCGGCGACGGCACGGTCCCTGGCTGCGGCCAACTCCGCCAGGTCCAGCTGCACGTCGCTCATCGTCACCCCCGATCGGCATCGACGCTACCGATCCGGCGCGGACCTGCCCATGGGGACTCCTCCCCACTTTCGCGGCTCAGTCGTCGGCGCGATGGCAGCCGACGACGTGATCGTCGACCATTCCGGACGACTGCATGAGCGCGTACATCGTGGTGGAGCCGACGAACCGGAACCCGCGGGCGCGGAGCCCCTTCGACATCGCGTCGGACTCGGTCGTCGTCGCGGGGACCTCGGCGAACGACGACGGACGACGGTGGGATGCCGGGGCGAACGACCACATGAAGGCGTCCAGCTCGCCAGGGGCCATCTCTGTGACGAGGCGCGCGTTGCCGATCGTGGCGAGGATCTTGGCACGGTTGCGGATGATGCCGGCATCCGCCATCAGTCGGTCGACCTCCGCGTCGCCGAAGGCTGCCACGATCTCGGGCTCGAAACCGGCGAACACCTCACGGAAGCGCGGTCGCTTGCGGAGGATCGTGATCCACGACAACCCGGCCTGGAACCCCTCGAGGCTCATCTTCTCGAACAGGGGACGGTCTCCGTGGAGCGGCCGGCCCCACTCTTCATCGTGATACCGGCGGTACTCGGCATCGTCGCCGACCCACCCGCACCGGAGGAGACCGTCGGGCCCGAGACGCAGTTCCACGCGCTCAGGCTACCGACGGCCTCCGACGTTCACTTCTTCTTGAGGGACTTCTCGGGGATCGGCGCCTCGCCGCGGGCCGCAAGATCGGCGTAATAGGCGCGAGCCTCGTTCTGCCGCTCCTGCTCGACGCCCGATGCGATCGGTGCGCGGACGTGCTCGGGAGCGAGACCGAACGCGTCGACGAGATCCTGCGCGTGCGGACGCAGCCGCGCGCACAGCCGGTCGATGTACTTCGACACCGCCGCGCCGCGCTGAGTCGACAGCCGCCCGTTGATGAGGTGCCACGCGAGGTGCTTCTCGATGAGCACGAGACCGAAGAGGTCGCGGAGCCACGTCAGGACCTGGCGCGTGCCGTCGTCGGCGGTCGCCTTGACCGCATCGGAGAAGGCCTCCCACTGCAGCAGTTCGCCGTGCGCGCGCGCCGCCTCGATGAGCTCGGCCTGGTGCTGATTGAACAGCACCGCCGCCTGGTCGGAGGGCAGCTTGGATGCCGGGCGCAGCGCCCCCGCGATGTCGGCGACCATCTGCTCGACTCGTCCGGCCAGCAGCTCGTGCTGCTGCTCGGCGCGGAGCCCGAGCTCGACCGAGCGTGCCGTCGAACCGAAGTCGGCGACCGTCTGGCCGAGACTCCGCAGGCCCGCGCCGTGGAAGATGTTGCCCGCAGTCTGACCGACGGCGAACTTCGCGAGGGTCGCGGCATCCGCCCCCTTGAACTGCTTCGCGAAGTCCGCGAGCAGTCGCTTGCCGACGAGCTGCAGGAGGACGTTGTTGTCGCCCTCGAAGGTGACGTAGACGTCGAGGTCGGAGCGGAGACCGACGAGACGGTTCTCGGCCATGAAGCCGGACCCGCCGCAGGCCTCGCGGGCCTCCTGGATCGTGTTCAGCGCGTTCCAGGTGCTGAGGGGCTTGAGCGCCGCGGCGAGCGTCTCGAGGTTTTCGCGCTCGGCGGGGGTGTCGGCCTTGCCGCTGAAGACGCCGTCGAAGGTGCGGAGGAGCTCGTCGTGCGCGAAGTACTGCGCGTAGTTCTGCGCGAGGAGCGGCAGCAGGCGCCGCTGGTGCTTGCCGTAGTCGAGCAGGGTGACCTCGTCGGTACCCGCGCCCGAGTCGAACTGGCGACGCTGGTTGGCGTAGGTGAGCGCGATGTGGAGGGCGAGCGACGACGCGATCGTCGCCGAACCGTCGAGCGAGACGCGGCCCTGCACGAGGGCGCCGAGCATCGTGAAGAAGCGACGGCCCGTGCTCTCGATGGGGCTCGAGTACGTGCCGTCGGCGGCGACGTCGCCGTAGCGGTTCAGGAGGTTCGTCCGCGGCACACGGACGTGATCGAAGGCGAGACGGCCGTTGTCGATGCCGTTGAGGCCGCCCTTGACCCCGTCATCCTCGCTCTGCACGCCCGGGAGCAGCTCACCGTCGGTGGTGCGGATCGGGACGAAGAAGCAGTGAACCCCGTGGTTCACGCCCTTCGTGATGAGCTGCGCGAAGACGGTCGCCGCCTGGCCGTGGACGGCGGCGTTGCCGAGGTAGTCCTTCCACGCCGCGCGGAACGGGGTGTGGATGACGAACTCTTCGGCCTCGGGGTCGTAGGTCGCCGTGGTACCGATGGCGGCGACGTCGGAACCGTGTCCGATCTCGGTCATGGCGAAGGCGCCGGGGAGCGTGGCATCGCGGATGTCGGGGATCCACTTGTCGTGGTGTTCCTTCGTGCCGAGCTGCAGAACGGCGGAGCCGAAAAGCCCCCACTGCACGCCGGACTTGATCTGCATGCTCGGGTCGGCGAGGACGAGCTCCTCGAAGCCGGCGAGGTTCGCACCGTTGTCCTCTTCACCGCCGTACTCCTTCGGGAGGGCACGGGTGGAGCCGCCGTTCTTCGCGAGCAGGCGCACCTGACCCATGACGCGCTCGCGGTGGTCGGCGACGCTCTGCCCGTCGATGCGCCAGTACGCGGGGTCCTTGATCAGCTCACGGACCGTGAGGCGGGTCTCGCCCCACGTGCCGCGGAGCATCGCTCCCACGGCGTCGATATCGATGCGGGCCTCGTGCGCCTCGTCAGCGGAGTGGGGCGCGGCAGGAGCGCCGCCGGCGGGCGTGCGCTTGTCGGTGGCGGGGGTGGAGGAGCGGACGACGGTGTCGGTCATCACTGGCCTTTCTGAGGACGCCGGGTGAGGCGACGGGACAGGGAAGTTCGACATTCACGGTAGGAGTCCTCTAACGCCTGACCAACTTGGTTGTGCAGGACGGACAAGAGCGAGGGCGGACGTGGTCCGACACGGTTGTGCGGCGCCTACACGCGAGCGTCCGCGGCGGCCGTCACGGCGCCGGTGGCAACGGCGGCGCCTGCGGAAAATCCACGCCGAGCGTCGCCTCGATGACGTCGAGATCGGGGAGCGCACTGCGCGCGTCGTCGGCTCGGATCACCTTCGGCCGATCGAAGTCCCCGACCTGCCAGTAGGCACCGCACACCCGGCATCTCCAGATCTCCGCCATCCGGGCGGGACTCTCGCCCAGTGTGACGAAACGGCCGACGCCGGTCACCCAGTACGCCGTGCACACCTCGCACGCACCAGGGCGAGCGATCTGCGTCACGCGTGCCGTGCCCGCGCCTCGCCGAGCAGCGCCTCGTCGAGGGCGAACCGCGTCGACGGGGTGCGCACGAGGATCGCGTAACCGGGCTGCAGCCCTCTGACGACGTCGAGACCTCGCATGGACGTCGCGAACCTCGCCAGATCCTGCACCTCATGCGTCGCGGCGAGCGAGTCGCAGACGAGCATGTGCGGAACGCCGTCGATGTCGGTCATCACCGGTTCGAACGGCCCCGTCGTCGGGTCCGACGCCAACGGCACGACGATCACTGCGGCGAGGAACGCCTCGATGAGCGCGTCCTGATCGTTCTGCCCGCCCGACTGGGCCCGCGTCGCGAGCCGGTCGAGCTCGGACCGCTGTGATGCGTCTGCGCTAGCCATAGATGCCCAAGATATCCCAGGTCCCCCCGTTGCCCAGCTCGAAGACGGCGGTCCCCGGCCGCAGCGGCGTGCCTCCGTCGACGACGATCTCCCGCGTCGGGTTCACGAAGTGGATGCCGCCCACGTTGACCGCCGTGTTGCCACCGGGCAGGTAGTGCTCGAAGCCACCGGCGTCGGCCGAGGTGGGGAGCCGCTGGGGGAGGTGGTCGATCGGGATCAGGGCTCCGTACACGGGCTCGCCGTTGCGCCACGCCTGAGTGACGCTCGGGGCCATACCGCTCTCGATGGCGGCACTCATCGCGTCGTGGACGTTGACCGCGTCCTCCGCCGGCATCATGAACACCGCGGAACCGGGAGGGCCGAGCGTGGAGCCGGGGGTTGTGTAGTACTTCAGCTGCTCGGCGCCGAAGAACCGGACACCGTGCGTGTACGAGGGGCCGGAACCCGTGGGTGATGCGCCGGGACCGGAGGAGCCGCCGCCGGGGCTGCCGGCCCCGTTGCCAGACCCGCCGCCGGGACCGTCGTAGGTGTCACGGTCGTTAACCCGTTTCACCACGGTGTCGAGATGCGAGTCGATATTGTCCGTGAACTGGTGGAGCTTGTCTTTCGCTCGAGAAGTCCCGGTCAGGACAGACTCGCGCAGCTGGCGGAACAGGGACTTGACCGCACTCATCGTTCCGCACCCCCGCTCAGTCCATCGGCCATCGCCATAGCGTCACCCTCCGCTCCGACACTATCCACTCCGCCGCTCGGCGGCGATGGGGAGAAGTGCCCGTCATAGGTGTGCGCCACCGAGTGTGCACGCTCCCAGAGTCCTGACACACTTGTGGGATGCCCGTTCTCCCCTCCGACGCGAGCGTCGTCCACCTTCGTTCCGGCGGCACCAGCGTCGTCGTCGACCTACAGCCCGGCGAGGTCCCGGCGATCGTCCACTGGGGCGAGGATCTGGGCGACGCCCCGCACGAGACGCTGGTGTCGCTCGCCACGGCCGCGCGGCTCCAGCGGATCTCCGGCGGACTCGACCACACGGTGCGGCTCGGTGTCGTCCGCACCGCGGCATCCGGATGGGCGGGCACTCCCTCGATCGAGGGTCACCGCGATGGCGAGGCGGTCAGCACACTCTTCGCGCTGACCGACGTGAACGCGACCGGCGACTCGCTCGCGCTGCAGTTCACCGACCCCGAGGCGGAGCTGTCGGCTCGCTACGAGCTGCGGGTGACGGCATCCGGTCTCGTGCGAGTGCGGACGACGCTGCGCAACGACGGCGCGGGTGTCTACACGGTGCAGGCGCTGCACACGACGCTGCCGCTGCCGTGGGACGCGACCGAGATTCTCGACACGACCGGGCGTCACCTCCGCGAGCGGTCGGCGCAGCGACACGAGCTCACCTTCGGCACGCACCTGCGCGAATCGCGCCGCGGTCGACCCGGCGCCGACGCCACGCTGCTGCTGGCGGCCGGCATCCCCGGGTTCGGATTCGAACGGGGCCTCGTCCACGGCGCGCACCTCGCGTGGAGCGGCAACTCGCGCATCTTCGCCGAGCGGATCCCGACGGGCGAATCCTTCCTCGGCGCCGGCGAGCTCTATCTGCCGGGCGAGATCCGTCTGGCCCCGGGTGAGGAGATCGCGACGCCCGAACTCCTCGGCTCGTGGGGCGACGGCCTGGACGAGCTCGCGGCACGGTTCCACGGGGAGTGGCGCGCGCGGCCGCAGCACCCGACGCGGCCCCGGCCGATCACCCTCAACACGTGGGAGGCGGTCTACTTCGACCACCGCCTGCCCAAGCTCGTCGCCCTCGCCGACGCGGCGGCCGAGGTCGGCGTCGAGCGGTACGTCCTCGACGACGGCTGGTTCCGCCACCGCCGCGACGACACGGCGGGCCTCGGCGACTGGTACGTCGACGAGACCGTCTGGCCCGAGGGCCTCCACCCCATCGCCGACCACGTCGTGGCGAAGGGCATGGAGTTCGGCCTCTGGTTCGAGCCCGAGATGGTCAACCCCGACAGCGACCTCGCCCGCTCGCACCCCGACTGGATCCTCCGCGGTCGCACCGACCTGCCGCCCTCGGCCCGTCAGCAGCAGGTACTGAACCTCGCCCACCCCGAGGCGTACGACTACGTCCTCGGCGTCATCTCGGCGATCCTCGACGAGTATCCGATCTCGTACATCAAGTGGGACCACAACCGCGACCTCGTCGACGCCGCGGCCGGCCCCGGCGGTGCCGCACGCGTGCACGCGCAGACCCTCGCGGTCTACCGCCTCATCGACGAGCTCAAAGCCACCCACCCGGGTCTCGAGATCGAGAGCTGCGCATCGGGCGGTGCCCGGGTCGACCTCGGCATCCTCGACCGCACCGACCGCATCTGGACGAGCGACTGCCTCGACCCCGTCGAACGCCTCGAGAACCAGCGATACACCGCGCTCGTCGTGCCGCCGGAGATGATGGGCATGCACCTCACCACCCCGCACGTCCACTCCACCGGCCGCACCGTGTCGCTCACGATGAGCGGCGCCGTGGCCCTCTTCGGCCACTTCGGCATCGAGTGGGACGTCACGACGCTGTCCGAGACGGATGCCGCGGCTGTCGGCGCGTGGGTCGCGCTCGCCAAGCGCGTGCGCCCCCTCGTCGCCACGGGCCGCCTGATGAACGCGGATGTCGCCGACCCCGGACTCGATGTCCGCGGCGTGGTCGCGGCAGATGCGGCATCCGCGTTCTTCACGATCACGCAGACCCAGACGCTGATCTCGTCGCCGGCGGGACGCGTGCGGCTCCCGGGGCTGGACGCGGATCGGACGTACCGGGTGCAGCTGGTCACGCCCGGCGGGCTCGTGCAGATCCCCGCGCAGTCGCCGCTCGAGTGGGCGCACCACGAGACGGTCCTGACGGGACGTCAGCTCGCGGTCGTGGGCCTCCGACCGCCCGTGCAGAACCCGCAGCAGTCCGTCGTCGTCGAGCTCACCGCACTCTGACGCGAGTCGTCAGATCCGCTCGAGCTGGTCGAGGAACTCGTCGGCCATCTCGACCTGACGACTGAGCTTCTCGCGACGGGCCGCGGCCTCGGCGCGCACACCGTCGAGGCGAGCCCGCACCTGCGGGTCGGCGGCATCCGCTTCGATCGCATCGACCACCTCGAGGAGCTCTCGCATCTCGTCGAGCGTGAACCCGAGCGGCTTCATGCGCCGGATGAGCAGGATGCGGGCGACGTCGCCCTCCGTGTAGAGCCGGAAGCCGCCGTCGGTGCGGGCGGACGGGGTGACGAGTCCGATCTCGTCGTAGTGCCGGAGGGTGCGGAACGAGAGTTCGGTCCGCTCGGCGACCTCGCCGATGCGCATCGTGCTCTCCGCCACGTTCTTCCCTTCGAATGGACGCAAACCTCACGTTACGTTAGGTTCGGTCGTGCGCGATGTGCGCGCCCCCATTCTTCCGCGTTGCCGGCATGCCGCGCGCATCCCCGAGTCATCGGAGCCCTCATGACCACCACCGCACCCGTGCGCCCCCGGATCGAACCGACCGTGCTGCAGGCGCTACGAAGCCCGCGACTGCTGACCCGTGAAGTCCTCGCCGGACTCGTCGTGGCCATCGCCCTCATCCCCGAGGCGATCGCCTTCTCGATCATCGCGGGCGTCGACCCCCGCGTGGGGCTCTTCTCGTCGTTCATCATGGCGGTCGCCATCTCGTTCCTCGGCGGACGCCCCGCGATGATCACGGCCGCGACCGGCGCCGTCGCGCTCGTCATCGCCCCCGTCGCCCGCGAGCACGGGATGGACTACTTCATCGCGACGGTGCTGCTCGGCGGCGCCATCCAGATCCTGTTCGGTGCCGTCGGCGTCGCGAAGCTCATGCGCTTCATCCCCCGGAGCGTGATGGTCGGCTTCGTGAACGCCCTCGCGATCCTGATCTTCCTCGCGCAGCTGCCGCAGCTGTTCGGCGACGGCATCCCCTGGCTCGTGTGGCCGCTGCTGGCGGTGGGACTCCTCATCCTCTACGCGATGCCCCGACTCACGAAGGCGGTCCCCGCTCCCCTCGTCACGATCGTGCTGATCACCGCCGCCGTCGTCATCTTCGCGTGGAACGTACCCACCGTGGGCGACCAGGGCGAGCTCCCCGAAAGCCTCCCGTCGCTCTTCATCCCGAACGTGCCGCTGACGCTCGAGACCCTGCAGATCATCGCCCCGTTCGCCATCGCGATGGCGGTCGTCGGGCTGCTCGAGTCCCTCATGACCGCGAAGCTCGTCGACGACATCACCGACACGCACTCCTCCAAGACCCGCGAAGCTCTGGGTCAGGGCGCCGCGAACATCCTGTCGGGAGCGTTCGGCGGCATGGGCGGCTGCGCCATGATCGGCCAGACGATGATCAACGTGAAGGCCTCGGGCGCGCGCACGCGCATCTCGACCTTCCTCGCCGGCGTGTTCCTGCTCATCCTCGTGCTCGCGCTCGGCGACGTCGTGGCGATCATCCCGATGGCCGCGCTCGTCGCCGTCATGATCATGGTCTGCATCGGCACGTTCGACTGGCACAGCGTGCGGATCTCGACGCTGCGTCGCATGCCCAAGAGCGAGACCGCCGTCATGGTCATCACCGTCGTCGCCACCGTCTGGACCCACAACCTCGCGATCGGCGTGGTGCTCGGCGTCATCGCCGCGATGGTCATGTTCGCGCGCCGCGTCGCGCACTTCGTGACGGTCACGCGAACGGTGGATGCCGCGGCATCCACCGCCCACTACGCAGTCGACGGCGAGCTGTTCTTCGCGTCGAGCAACGACCTGACGACGCAGTTCTCGTACTCGATCGATCCGGCGAACGTCGTGATCGACATGTCGCGCTCGCACGTGTGGGATGCCTCGACGGTCGCCGCGCTCGACGCGATCGTCAGCAAGTACGACCGGATCGGGACGGCGGTGACGATCGTCGGGTTGAACGACACGGCATCCGCGTTCCACGGTCGACTCAGCGGGAGACTCGGCGCCGGGGAGTGACGCACCGGGGTTGACCCGGGACGGGCAGACCTGAAGGATGCCGGGGGCGCCCGCATCGGGGCACGACGAAGGAGTCTCATGACGGAACCGGCGCGATTCGCGATCATCGGCACGGGCTGGCGCTCGGAGTTCTTCTTGCGGGTAGCTGCTGCGGCGCCCGCTCGGCTGCAGGCGGTGGGCGTGCTCGCCCGGTCCGATGCGTCTGCTGCCCGAGTCGCCGGGTGGGACGTGCCGGTGCATCGGTCGCTCGACGACCTGCTCGCCGCGCGACCCGATTTCGTGATCGCGTCGGTGAGCTGGCCGGCCATGCCGGGGGTCGTCACCGAGCTCGTGGAACGCGGAGTGCGCGTGCTGGCCGAGACGCCGCCGGCGCCCGATGCCGACGGTCTCCGGAAGCTCTGGCACGACGTCGGCGGCAGCCGACTCGTGCAGGTGGCGGAGCAGTACATGCTCATGCCGGGCCACGCCGCCCGCCTCGAGGTGGTGCGCTCGGGGGCACTCGGAACCATCGGCGGGGTGCAGGTCTCGTCGACGCATCTGTACCACGCGACCTCGATGATCCGGACGTTCCTCGATGCCGGGATGGCCGCGGCGACCGTGTCGGCGCGCACCTTCGTCGCGCCGCTCGTCGACCCGCTGAGCCCGGCGGGCTGGTCGGGGGATCTCGCCCCGAAGGAGCGGATGACGACGATCGCGACGCTCGATTTCGGCGATGGTCGGATGGGGCTCTACGACTTCGTCGACAACCAGTGGTGGAACCCGATCCTGTCGCGCCGGATCGTCCTCCGCGGCTCGCACGGCGAGCTCGTCGACGACACGGTGCGCCGCTTCGAGGGCGACGAGGTTATCACGTCGCCGATCACCTACCGCCGCACCGGTGTCGACCTGAACCTCGAGGGCAACGACGTGGTGTCGGCCGCCTTCGAGGGGCGCGTCGTCTATCGGAACCCGTGGGTGGGGACACGCCTGTCGGAGGACGACATCGCGGTCGCCTCGCTGCTCGAACTCACCGGCGAGTGGGCTCGCGGCGACGAGCCCGAGCCTTACCCACTGGCGGATGCCTGCCAGGACCACCTGCTGGGACTCGCGATCGGCGAGTCGGCCCGGACGGGTGTCGATGTGCGGGTCGAGCGGGACGTCTGGGGCTGACTCGGCTCAGGCGTTCGCGATGACGGCGACGACGGCCTCGCCGTACGCCTCTCGCTTCTTCGCGCCGATGCCGGTGATGCCGTCGAGGTCGGCGACCGACGTCGGACGGTGCTCGGCGAGGGCGCGCAGGGTCGCGTCGCCGAAGACGATGTAGGCGGGAACTCCCTGCTCTTTCGCCTGCTCGGCACGCCACGCGCGGAGCGCCTCGAAGAGGTCGCGGTCGCCCTCGGGCAGCGCGTCGGCGGCCGACTGCTTCTTCGCGCGAGTCGATCCGCCGCCGGTGCGGCCCAGGACGTCGCGGCGGAGCGGCACCGGCTCCTCGCCGCGGAGCACCGGCATGCCCGCGTCGCCGACAACGAGAACCCCGTACTCCCCCTGCGCGACGAGGATGCCGCGGGCCAGCAGCTGACGGACCACCGAGCGCCAGTCCTGCTCGGACAGATCGTTCCCGACCCCGTAGGTCGAGAGCTTGTCGTGGCCCTGCTGGCGGATGCGCTCGGTCGAGGCGCCGCGGACGATGTCGATGAGGTGGCCGGCGCCGAACGCCTGGTTCCGCTCGCGCTGCAGTCGCACGATCGTTGAGAGGAGCTTCTGAGCGGCGATGAGGCCGTCCCAGGTGTCGGGCTTGGTGAGGCAGGTGTCGCAGTTGCCACAGGCATCCGAGGACTGCCCGAAGTAGTTCAAGAGGTTCTGACGACGGCACGAGACCGTCTCGCAGAGGCCGAGCATCGCATCGAGGTGCTGCCCCATGCGCATCTTGTAGGTGCGGTCGCCGGGCGACTGGTCGATGAGGCGTCGCTGCTGGACGACGTCGCCGAGGCCGTAGGCCATCCACGCGACGGCGGGCTCACCGTCGCGGCCGGCTCTACCGGTCTCCTGGTAGTAACCCTCGACGGACTTCGGCAGGTCGATGTGCGCAACGAAGCGGACGTCGGGCTTGTCGATGCCCATGCCGAACGCGATCGTGGCGACCATGACGACGCCGTCTTCGCGGAGGAAGCGCGACTGGTGCCGGGCGCGGATCGAGGCATCCAACCCCGCGTGATAGGCCAGGGCGTCGAGACCCTGCGTCCGCAGATACTCGGCCGTCTGCTCGACGGACTTGCGGCTGAGCGCGTACACGATGCCGGCAGCGCCCTCGGGCTGGGAGCGGATGAACTGCACGAGCTGGCGGCGCATGTCGACCTTGGGCTCGATCCGGTACTGGATGTTCGGCCGGTCGAAGCTCGCGACGAAGTGGCGCGCGTCGGGAAGGTGCAGACGCTCGGTCAGCTCGGTGTGCGTCGCGCGGGTCGCGGTGGCGGTGAGCGCCATGCGCGGGACGCCGGGGAACCGTTCCGCGAGATCGCCGAGCGCGAGGTAGTCAGGGCGGAAGTCGTGACCCCACTGCGACACGCAGTGCGCCTCGTCGATCGCGATCACGCTGAGCTGCGCGCGCTGCAGGAGCGCGGTGGTCGCGGGAACGGAGAGACGCTCGGGCGCGACGTAGATGAGGTCGAGTTCGCCGTCGAGGAGCGCCTGCTCGACCCCGGCGCGTTCGGCAGGGCTCTGCGTCGAGTTCAGGAAAGCCGCGCGGACGCCGTTAGCGATGAGCGCCTCGACCTGGTCGTGCATCAGCGCGATGAGGGGGCTGACGACGAGTCCCGTGCCGGGACGCACGAGCGCAGGCACCTGGTAGGTGATCGACTTGCCGCCACCGGTGGGCATGAGGACGACCGCGTCACCGCCGGCGATGACGTGCGAGACGATGTCGCCCTGATCGCCGCGGAAGGCGGTGTAGCCGAAGACCTCGGTCAGGACCTTGACCGGATCGTCTCCGACGTGATCACGTCGTTCGAGTTGCAGGACGGATGCCGGCGGTGCCGCGGGGCGGGCGGGCTGAGCGCGGGCGGGGCGCACTTGTGCGGGCGGCGTGGGCTCGGCGCGCGAGGCGCGTGCGACGGATGCGGCGTAGTCGTCGTAACGCGGGTCTGGCGGAGGCGGCGAGTCGTAGTCCTCCGGCGGCGCGACGTCATCGGGATCCCACACGAGATCGGCGTAGGGGTCGTTCTGCCATCCGCCGTCACTCACCCGGTCAACCCTAGCCGCGGCATCCGACACGATCTGCGGATGTGGAGAGTCTCGGCGTCCTTGCGAGGATGGGGAGGAGGGGCGAGCATGGAACTGATCAGGTGCACGGCGGCGGATGCCGGTGAGGTCGAGGCGTTCCTGCGTGAGGTCGACCTGACCGTGACCGGTCTGGAGGCGCCCGCAGTGCGCCTGTGGGTCGAGCGCGACGACGACGGTCGGATCGTCGGGAGCACGGGATATGAGCTGAGCGGCGACGGGAAGCACGCGCTGATCCGGAGCGTGGCGGTGCGTCCCGAGGGCCGCTTGGCCGGGCGCGGACGCGAACTGGCGACGTGGGCGCTGGAGCTGGCCGCCGCCGACGGGGCGACCACGGCGTGGCTGTTCAGCCGCCGGTCGGGTGGGTTCTGGCAGTCGCTCGGGTTCGCCGCGGCGGATCGCGCGGAGCTCGCGCGGGTTCTGGCGGACACGCACCAGGTGCGGACGTTCGTCGAGACCGGGCAGTTGGCGCGCGAGGTCGCGTGGGCGCGGGGGCTTTCGGTTTAGGTCGCTCGGCGCGTTCGGGGCGCGCGTTCGCCTGTCCCGACTCGCCGTCGAGGGCTGCAGTGTGCGACAGGGGAAGCGCGGATGCCGCTCGGTGTCGCTCCCCTGTCACGACGCGCCGTCGGGTGCTGCAGTTTGCGACGGGGGAAGGGGAAGGGATGCCGGGGGTCAGCGGACGGTGAGGTCGCGGGCGTACCGACGGCACACGTAGACCCGCCGATATCGCGCGCGGAGGTCGGCTTCGTCCTCGATGCGTCCGTGCACGAATACGGTGACCGGACTGCTCAGACCGTCCGGCGTGGTGAAGTCGGACGGATCGTCGCCGTCGCCGAGGTAGACGTGGAGGTAGCGGGTGGTCTCCGCGAAGCCGTTCCGCTGATACCAGCGATTCGCGGCAGCATCTTCTCGGGTCCACGCATCGAGGGTCCGGACGCCGCGGCCCTCGAGCACGACCAGCGCATGCGAGAGAAGCCGCGTGGCGACGCCCGCATGCTGCCATCCGGGACGCACCGCGACGGAGTCGATCGTGGCCTCTGCGCCGTCGACCTCGATGTCGAGGATGCCGACGATCCGACCGCCGTCCGCCACTGCGACGAGCTCGATCGCGCCATCGGGAAGTCGAGTCCGCGACGGCTTCACATCGTCGTAGTACTGGGTCTGCACGAAGCTCAGCACCCGGCACGTGACCCAGCCGTCGGCGTCGGATTCCCGGTAGTCGCGGATGGTGACGAGAGCTGCGTCGGCGGGAGGCATCGGGGGATCCTTTCGGGGTGCACCGCACCTGGAACACCGTGGTCACGGTAGCGGATGCGGCGGTTTCCCACTCCAGGGACGATGTCGGAACCCCCTCCTAGTCTGGGACTATGTCCGGTGATGAGGAGTTCGAGCGGTGGCCCACCGAGGTGCCGCCCGACGTCCCGTCAACCCTGGACTGGGTGGTGATGTGCGCGGACATGGCGACCGTTCACGCAGCGCAGCGCTACCGGTGCATCGTCGCACTCTGGGACGACGCGATCGCGGAGGAACACAGGAACGACCGTGACGCAGTGCTCGTGGAACGGTCAGTACGCCTCGAAGTCGCGGGCGCACTGCGGATCACCGAGCACGCCGCCGGACGGCTGATGGGCCTCGGGCGCGCCTTGGTCTACCGGTACCCGACAGTGCTCGACTCCATGAGCCGGGCCGCGATCACCGACACGCACGCGACGATCATCGTCGACGGACTCGATCAGCTCGAGAGTGTGCGCGAGGACCTCGTCGCGGAGGTTCTCGCGGCCGCGGAGGAGATGGCCACCGGGCCATTCCGCCGCCACGTGCGACGGATCGTGGATCGGGAACGAGAAGCGACGCTCGCCGAGCAGCACGCCGCCGCCGTGACCCACCGCCACGTGCGCGTAGAGCCGGGCGTTGACGGGATGGCGTGGCTCACCGCGCACCTGCCCGCCGTCGAAGCACACGCGATCCTCGGCAGGCTCACCGCAATCGCGAAAACCCTCGACGACGAACGCACCCTCGACCACAAACGCGCCGACGTGTTCGGGGACCTCCTCATCGACGGGGAAACCACCTCCCTCCCCGACTCTGCCCGCGGCATCCGCCCGACCGTCGCGATCACCGTCCCCGCGTTGACACTCCTCACCGGTGACGGTCCCGCCGCGCAGGTCGACGGCGTCGGCCCGATCCCCCTCGACCGGGCGCGGGAGTTGTGTGGTGCGGCATCCGGGTGGATGCGGGTTCTCACCCACCCCGAAACGGGTGTCGTCCTCTCCGTCGGACGCGAGCAGTACCGGCCACCGGCCGACCTCCGACGCCTCGTCGCGTGGCGCGCAGCACGGTGCATGGCGCCCGGATGCGGGATTCCCGCCGACCGGTGCGACATCGACCACACCATCGACTGGCACCACGGCGGCCACACCGACGCGAGCAACCTCGCCCCGCTCTGCCGAGGCCACCACACCCTCAAACACCACACCGACTGGCGGGTCAGAGCGAAACCCGGCGGAACCCTCGAATGGACCTCACCCGCAGGACGGGTCTACCTCGTTCAGCCCGAACGCCGCATCCCGCAGTTCACCACCGACCCACCACCGTTCTAGGACGCGGACGCGAGTTCGTTCAGCCGCACCACGAAAGCCGTCATCGCATCGGCGCCGATCACGCCCGTGAGAGCGTCACCGAACCAGTGCCGCCACACGCGGTCGACATCCTGCGATGACACGCTGCCCTGTTGCGCGAGTATCCCGGCAAGCTCCGACGCCTCAGGGGCATACTCGTCCGGCGGAGCGCCATCCGGCTCACCCGGCGCCAGCCCATACGGGTCCACGTCGTTCAGCACCGCAATCACTGCATCGGTCCCGGAAGTCACCGAACCATCCTCGCCTCGACGATCCCCGGCGTGCCCGGGTCGGACTGCTCCGCGCCGTCGAACGCGAAACCGTTGCGGCGGTAGAACGCGATCGCCCGCGGGTTCTCGGTCGCCACCCACAGCGACGCCGGACCCTCACCGAGTACCGCATCGAACAGCGCCTGCCCCACGCCTGTCCCGTGATGTGCGGCCAGCACGTACAGGATGTACAGCTGCGCGCCGTCGTCGGCCGACCTGCCGGACATCGCGAAGCCGACCAGACCCCCGCCCGCCTCCGCCACCCGCACGGTGTGCTCCGGCCGCCGCGTCGACAGGATCTGCGTCCACATCCGGCGTCGCATGTCCGCCACGTCAGCGGTGAAGAACCCCTCCGGCAGCAGATGCTCGTACGTCTCGCGCCACGTCGCCACGTGGAGCGCGGCGATCGCCTCGGCATCCGTCATCTGCGGCTCACGCACCACGAACGTCACGCGCCGCACCACTTCTCCGCGAGGGTACGGATGACGTTCGCGTTGCGGTTCGTCGCGACGCCCAGCAGCTTCGCGGCACTCAGCGGGTCGACGGCGCCCTCCTGGTACCCCGGCTCCAGCAGCGCATGCGCGGCACGCCCGCTCACCACCATCCGACCCCGCCCGTCGGCGCGGGCCTCGACGTCCGCGACCTGCCCCGGGGTCAGGTCGTCCTTCAGCAGGTAGACGTAGTGCCGCGCGATCCCCGGGTGCGCGTCGGCCAGTTCACGAGTCTGCTGAGCGACGGCCCGGAACTCCGCGGCCGAATACACGATCGTCGGCACCTCGAAACCCCGGTCCGCCATGAACGCCTCCTCGAGGACTCGCTCAATCCGCTCGCGGGAGCGCATCCGCGACTCGAACCGCACGTTCCCCGTGTTGATGTGCGTCTCGACGCTCCCGAAACCGGCATCCTCGACGACACGACGGATGTCGCCCTTCGGGAACACGCGCTTCGCCCCCAGATTGATAGCCCGCAGAAACGCCAGATACGTCGTCACCCGCTCAGTCTGCCCGCTCGAACCGACATCGCCGCCGACAGGAGCAGGATGGACAGCATGAACGAGCTCACGCGCTGGCTCCGCGAGCAGCCCTCCCTTATCGGAACCCCGCCGCCGCTCGACGCCACCGACCTCCCCGCAGACCCGCACGAGCTGTTCGACACGTGGATCCGCCACGCCGTCCACGTGGGCGTCGCCGAGCCGCGCGCCACCACCCTCGCGACAGCGGATGCCGGTGGTCGCCCCGACGCGCGGACCCTCATCCTCAAGGGCGTCGACACCGACGGCTGGGCGTTCGCCGGCCCTCGATCATCGGCCAAAGGCGCCCAGCTCGCCGAGAACCCTGCGGCCGCTCTGAACTTCTGGTGGCAGCCCGTCATGCAAGCAGTGCGCGTTCGCGGCACGGTGAACGAGGCGGCGCCAGAGGAGAGCGCGGCCGACATCGGCGGCAGCCCCGCGGGCGCCCTCATCGAACCCGGCGAGTGGGTGCTGTGGCGGCTCATCCCCGAGCGCATCGAGTTCTGGCAGGGATCGCCCGACCGTCGACACGTCCGCATCGTGTACGCGCGCAGCGGCGACGGCTGGACCCGCGAAAGCTAGAGCCGCACGACCTCGGTCACGCGCACCACGGCGGCGCCCTCTTCGACGGATGCCTCGAGGTCGACCTCCGCCCGGATCCGCCAATCGTGGTCGCCGGCCGGGTCGTCGATGATCTTCTCCACCCGCCATATGCCGTTCGCGGCATCAGACTCGTCGAAGACGCACAGGGCGGGGCTGCGGGCGGCGCCGCCCGTCAGGATCTCGTCATGGTCGTCGAAGTAACGGTCGAGGACGTCGGGCCAACCGGCATCCGGATCCAACTCGACCAGCGCATCGTCGTTCTGCAGCGCGGCAAGCTGCACCCGGCGGAACATCTCGTTGCGGACCAGCACGACGAACGCGCGCCGGTTCGCGATCACCGACGGCGGCGCGGGCGGAACCACCGGCGCCTCAGGGTCCGCGGCCGGGTTGATCAGCGCCTGCCACTCGTCGACCAGACTCGAGTCGACCTGACGCACCAGCTCGCCGAGCCACTCGATGAGATCGAGCAGTTCGTCAGTGCGAGCCTCGGCCGGCACCGTCTGCCGGATCGCGCGATACGCGTCGGACAGGTACCGCAGCACCAGTCCCTCGCTCCGCCCCAGCTGATAGAACGACACGAACTCGCCGAACGACATCGCCCGCTCGAACATGTCGCGCACCACCGACTTCGGCGACAGCTCGAAGTCCCGCACCCACGGCTGGCTCGACGCGAACGTCTCGTAGGCCTGCGCGAGGAGCTCGGCGAGCGGCTTCGGCCACGTCACCGACTCGAGCAACTCCATCCGCTCGTCGTACTCGATGCCGTCGCGCTTCATCGCACCGACCGCCTCGCCGCGCGCCTTGTACTCCTGCTGCGACAGGATCGCGCGGGGATCGTCGAGCGTCGACTCGATCACGCTCACCACGTCGAGCGCGTAGTGACCACTGCCGACGCCGGCGTCACCGGCATCCGGATCGAGCAGGTCGATCGCGGCGAGCGCGAACGGCGACAGGGGCTGATTGAGTGCGAAGTTCGGCTGCAGGTCGACGGTGAGACGGATGCCGTCGGCATCCGCCACGACGATGTCCGCCGCCACGAGGGTCCGGAACAGCGCGATCGCCCGCCGGGCCAGGTCGTACTGCCGCGCCTTCGGCTCGTGGTTGTCGAAGACGAGCGAGCGGACGTTCGCGAACACGTCGCCGCCGCGTCCGATGACGTTGATGAGCATCGCCGTCGTCAGCTTGAGCTGCGGGGAGAGCGGCTCGGGCTCGGCCGCGACCAACCGCTCGAAGGAGCCCTCGCCCCAGTTCACAACACCCGTGGGCGCCTTCTTGCGGACGATCTTCTTGCGCTTGGCGGCATCGTCGCCGGCTTTCGCCAGCGCCACCGCGTTCTCGATCTCCCACTCCGGCGCCAACACGATGACGCTGCCGTGCGTGTCGTACCCCGCCCGTCCCGCGCGGCCGGCGATCTGGTGGAACTCGCGCGCCGAGAGCTGCCGCATCTTCGTGCCGTCGTACTTCGACAGCGCCGTGATCAGCACCGTCCGGATGGGGACGTTGATGCCGACGCCTAAAGTGTCGGTGCCGCAGATGACGCGGAGGAGGCCGCGCTGCGCGAGCGTCTCGACGAGCCGCCGGTAGCGCGGCAGCATCCCGGCGTGATGCACACCGATGCCCGAGCGGACGAGGCGCGACAGCGTCTTGCCGAACCCGGTCGTGAAGCGGAACCCGCCGATGGCATCGGCGATCTCGTCGCGCTGCTCACGGGTCGTGATCTTCACGCTCGACAGCGCCTGCGCCCGCTCGAGCGCCGCGGCCTGGGAGAAGTGGACGATGTAGACGGGCGTTTCGCGGTTCTCGAGCAGCCCCTCCACCACCTCGTGCACGGGCCGCCGGGCGTACGAGTAGTCGAGCGGCACGGGGCGCTCGACGCCCGCGATGTGCGCGACCAGTCGACCGGTGCGCCGCTCGAGGTCGCTCTTGATAGCCGAGACGTCGCCGAGGGTCGCCGACATCAGCAGGAACTGCGCCTTCGGGAGCAGCAGCAGCGGGACCTGCCACGCCCACCCGCGATCGGGATCGCCGTAGTAGTGGAACTCGTCCATCACCACCTGGTCGATCTCGGCATCCGGGCCGACGCGCAGTGCCACGTTCGCGAGGATCTCCGCGGTGCAGCAGATGATCGGCGCGTCGGGGTTCACCGACGAATCACCAGTGACCATGCCCACGGCATCCGGTCCGAAGATGTCGACGAGGGCGAAGAACTTCTCGCTGACGAGGGCTTTGATGGGAGCCGTGTAGTACGTTCGGCCGCCGCGGGCGAGGGATGCCGCGTGTGCCGCGACGGCGACGAGCGACTTGCCCGTGCCGGTCGGCGTCGCGAGGATCACGTGCGAGCCGGAGGCGAGCTCCATGACGGCTTCGTCCTGCGCGGGGTACAGGTCGATGCCGCGCTCGATCGTCCATTCGAGGAAGCCCTCGTAGACGGCGTCAGCAGTCGACCCCTCCGGGATCCGGTCCCGCAGCGTCGCACTCATCCCTCGAGTCTGCCTCACGGGCGTCGGGACGGTGTGCCCGGTGCAGGTCGGATCGGCTCCGGGCGCCGTCGAACCGGCTCCGACGGCGTCTCGCCCTGCACTGGGCACACGCGACGGGCGCGTCAGGGCATGTCGGACTTCGCCGCCAGCACGCGCGCGGCCGCCGCGTCGACCTCCGCGGCGAACTGCGGTTCCTTCTTCGCCTGGGCGAGCACCGCGTCGTACATGGCAGGGAACACCGACGGATCCGCCGAGACCAGCACGACGTCGACGCCGGCGCAGATCGCCTTCACGGCCCGCTCCGCCGGCGACCAGGCCGACACGGCCACCGCCTTCGAGAGGTCATCGGAGAACACGACGCCGTCGAAGCCGACCTCGCCGCGGAGAAGACCGATCACCTTCGGCGAGAACACGGCGAGTGTCGACCCGTCGATCCGGTCGTAGATCGCGGACGAGACCATCACCGTCGACGGCCCCGCCTCGGTGAGCGGACGGTAGACGTCCACATCGGGCCCGTCCGGCGTGACGACGGAGTCGACCACGTCCGCCGTGGTGTCGGTGTTCGCGGAGACGTGGCCGAGGCCCGGGAAGTGCTTGAACGTGGGCAGGATCCCGGCATCCCGCATCCCCTCCGCGAACGCGCCCGCCTTGGCGGCGACGGTCGACGCGTCGTACCCGTACTGCCGTCCGAAGCCGCCAATCGGCGGGTTGTCGAAGCGGGTCGCCTTGCTCGTGACGATGTCGGCGATCGGAGCGAGGTCGACGTTGACGCCGGCGGCGGCGAGCTCCCTCCCCCAGGTCTCGGCGGACGCGCGGAGCTGATCGTCGGAAAGGTCGGCCTGGCGGATGCCGTAGGGCATCGCATCGAATCCGGGGCCCTGGAGCACCTGCACCTCCCCGCCCTCCTGGTCCGTCGCGACCCACAAGGGAATCTGCGTCCCCGCGGCGGCGGTGAAGCGGGCGACGACATCGGCCGTCGCCTGCACGCCGGCGTGCGATCGGCCGCTCAGGAACACGCCGCCGGCGTGGCGGTCCTCGACGGCCGACAGGGTCGCCGGTGACGCGGCGGTGGCTGTCGTCCCGACCATGAACAGCTGACCGACCCGCTCTTCGAGCGTGAGGGCGTCGACCGGGCTCTGCGTCGGCGAGGGCGTCGGCGAGGGTGTCGCCGGTGGCGTGGCGGACGGCGCCGGAGAAGGGGCAGACGGTGTGGATGCCGACGGGCTCGACGCGGGCGGCGGGGAAGCCGCGGGCGACGCCGAGCATCCGGCGAGGATCGACGCGGTGAGCACCGCGCCGAGGGCAGACCATCTCAGTGACCGACGCACACCGACATTCTGCTCCTGCACGAGTGTGCCGTTCTCCGGATGAACGCCGCGGCACGCCCATCTCCGGCGCGGCAGACGCCGTTCATCCGGAGAACCGCAGAGTAACCTCGGTGCCGACGGTGCGTGCGCCCCGGCATCCACCGATCAGGACCCGACCGATGAGACCCCTCCGCCTCTCCCTGCTGCTGGCCCGCGTGCGGCCGGGACAGACCATCGCCCTCGCCTTCGGCGCCGTGCTGGCACTCGGCACCGGCGTGCTGCTGACGCCCGCGGCGACGCAGGGGCGGTCGGCGACGTTCATGGAGGCCCTGTTCACGGCCACGAGCGCGCTCTGCGTGACCGGTCACGTCATCGTCGACACCCCGACCTTCTGGTCGCCGTTCGGGCAGGGCGTGATCCTCGCGCTCATCCAGATCGGCGGCTTCGGCGTGATGTCGTTCGCGACTCTTCTCGGTCTGCTCGTCGCGCGGCGCCTCGGGCTCCGCACCCGGCTCACCGCGGTCAGCGAGACGCACACGGTCGCCGTGGGCGACGTCCGACGGGTGCTCGCCGGTGTCGCCCTCATCACCCTTGCCGTCGAGTCCGTCGTCGCCGCCATGCTGACGCTCCGCTGGTGGCTCGGCTACGGCGAGACCCTGCCGGACGCGATCTGGCTCGGTGTCTTCCACGCGATGAGCGCCTTCAACAACGCCGGGTTCGCCCTCTTCAGCGACAACCTCATGGGCTTCGTGACCGACCCGTGGATCTGCCTGCCGATCTGCGGCGCCATCATCCTCGGCGGCCTCGGCTTCCCCGTGATCATGGAGCTGCGACGGCGTCTGGGTCGCCCGCGGCACTGGACCCTCAACACCGTCACCGTCGTCATCGGCACGCTCGTCCTGCTGGTCGCCGGCACGATCGCCCTCACGGCGCTCGAATGGTCGAACCCCGCGACCCTCGGCGCGCTCGACCCGGCGGGGCGCCTGCTCGCCGGGTTCACCGCCTCGGTGATGCCCCGCACCGCCGGGTTCAACACGATCGACATCTCGCAGATGAACTCCGAGAGCTGGCTCGTCACCGACATCCTGATGTTCATCGGCGGCGGCCCTGCCGGCACGGCGGGTGGCCTGAAGATCACGACGTTCGCGGTGCTGTTCTTCATCATCGTGACCGAGCTCCGCGGCGGCGAAGCGGTCAACATGTTCGGCAAGCGTCTGCCTCGCTCGACCCACCGCGAGGCGCTCACCGTCGCGCTGCTGTCGGTCGGCCTGGTCGTCTCGGCCACGCTGGCGATCATGCTGATGAGTCCGTTCGCTTTCGACCGCGTGCTGTTCGAGGTCATCTCGGCGTTCGCGACGGTCGGCCTGTCGACGGGCATCACCGCCGATCTGCCGATCGCGGCGCAGGCGATCCTCGTGGTCCTCATGTTCATCGGACGACTCGGGCCCGTGCTGCTCGGGTCGGCTCTCGCCCTGACCGTGCAGAAACGTCAATACGAACTCCCGAAGGAGCGTCCGATCATTGGATAACCACTTCTGGTCGCGCCGCCGCGACAGCTCAGCCACCTCCGTGGCCGTCATCGGACTCGGCCGCTTCGGCGGCGCCCTCGCCGTCGAACTCGCGCGATCCGGCACGGAGGTGCTCGGCGTCGACGCGGACGAGGACATCGTGCAATCGCTCAACGGGGTGCTCACGCACGTCGTTCGGGCCGATTCGACTCGGCAGGCCGCCCTCGATCAGCTCGGCATCGCCGACTTCGACCGCGTCGTCGTCGGCATCGGGTCCGACATCCAGGCGAGCATCCTCACGACGTCGCTGCTGAAGCGGATGGGGGTGCGCTCGGTCTGGGCGAAGGCCATCAGCGAGCAGCACGGCCTCATCCTCGAGCAGCTCGGGATCGAGCACGTCATCTTCCCCGAGGCCGACATGGGCCGCCGGGTCGCACACCTGGTGCGCGGTCAGATGCTCGATTACGTCGAGTTCGACCGCGACCTCGTCGTCGCCAAGACGACGGCGCCCAGCGAGATCGTCGGCCGGACCCTCGAGGAGTCGGCGGTGCGGCGCCGCCACGGTGTCACGATCGTCAAAATCAAGGCCGCCGACGGCGAGTGGCACGCCGCGGGCGCGTCGTCGGTCGTGGGCGAGGGTGACACGCTCATCGTCATCGGCCCCGTCGCGCGAACGGAACGGTTCGCCGCACTGCAGTGACCGGCCGGCGGCCGTTCTCCGGATGGATGCCGCCGCGCGGGGCCGTTCGTGGGTCACAACTGCGATTCATCCGGAGTTGTGCCGGCCGCACGCGGGTGAGCGCGGCACGGCGCGGTCAGGCACGCCCCGGTGTGTGCAGACGGGCGAGGTACGCGCCCGCGCTCACGGGCGCGCCCGCGCGGTCGGTCAGCGACACGACGACGGTGACGGTCGTGGCGAGCGGGATCGTCCACGCGGCGGGCTGCGCGAGGAGCGGCGCCGCGAGTCCGACCCCGCCGACCGCCGCGTGCACGAGGAACGCCGCCCCGCACGCCGCCGCGCCGGTCACCATGCCGGCCACGGCGCCACGGGCCGTCAGCCGCGGCCACCAGATCGAGAGCAGCAGGACGGGCGACAGAGCGGATGCCGCGAACACGAACACGGCACCGACCGAGGCGACAAGCCCGGCCGGGACCGTGAGCAGCGCGATCGCGAGCGGGACGAGTGCGACGAGGACGGCCGACAGGCGGAACGAGCGGACGGACCCCGAGAAGACGTCCTGGCTGATGACGCCGGCGAGCGAGACGGTGAGACCCGCGGAGGTCGCGAGGAACGCCGCGAACGCACCGGCCACGACGAGCGCGGTCAGCAGCTCACCGACGACCCCGGGGAACACGCGCGCGGGCAGGACGAGCGCGACGGTGTCGGCGACGCCCGGCCGGGCGAGGTCGGGCGCGACCACCCGCGCGAGGAGACCGATGACGCTCGAGACGGCGTAGAAGACGCTCACCATGACGATGACGAGCACCGTCGTCCGCCGCGCGGAGCCGCCCGTGGGGCTCGTGTAGAACCGCACGAGCACGTGCGGGAGCCCCATCGTGCCGAGCAGCAGTGCGAGCAGCAGCGATCCCGCTGCGTACGCGTCGAGTCCCGACGGTCCCGCCTCTGCCGGGAACACGACCAGCGGGTCCACGTCGCGTGCGCCCCCGGTCACGGCGAACACGATGAGCACGGCCGGGACGAGCAGCGCCGTCAGCTTCAGCCAGTACTGGAACGCCTGCACGTAGGTGATGGACCGCATCCCGCCCGCCGCCGCAGCGGCAGCGACGAGCACAGCGACGAGGACCGCACCGACCCACGGCGGGATGTCGGCCACGACCTGCAGGGTGATGCCGGCACCGTGCAGCTGCGGCACGATGTACAGCCAGCCGATGAGCAGGCATCCCGCGCTCGTGACCCGACGGGCGAGGCGCGACTCGAGGCGTGCCTCGATGAAGTCGGGGATCGTGTACGCCCCGCTCCGGCGGAGGGGAGCGGCGACGAACAGCAGCACGAGCAGGTATCCGGCGGCGTACCCGATGGGAAACCAGAACCCCTCCGCACCGCTCAGGAGCACGAGTCCCGACAGGCCGAGGAACGTCCCCGCCGAGAGGTACTCCCCGCTGATCGCCGAGGCGTTCCACACCGGCCGGACGGTGCGGGATGCCACGAAGAAGTCGCTCGTGGTCCGCGAGACCCGCAGCCCGTACGCACCGATGAGCGCGGTCGCCCCGACGACGGCGGCGACCGCGACGAGGTCGAGCAGCGCGTTCACGCGCCCTCGTCGCGGAGCGCGCGCCAGCGCCGCTCGTTGCGGTTCGCTCCGCGGACGTAGAGGATCGCGAACCCGGCGATCACGGGGTAGAAGCCGAACGCGTGCAGCAGCCACGACAGCGGCACGCCGAGCAGCACGATGTCGTCGAGCTCGGGGATGAGGGTGAGCGCGCCGAGCAGCACCAGGGTCACCGTCACGAAGCCGAGCAGTGTGCCGAGCGCGAGGCGCAACTGCGAGCGCCGGAGCGCCCGCGCGTAGGCCGCCTCCGCGTCGTCGACCGGCGCACCCGGCAGGGCGATGCCGCGCGTCGGGGCGCCCGGGCGCCCGGCTCCCGCGGTGACGCGCACCCGCTCCCGGGTCACGATCCGCCTCGCCCGACGAGCGCTTCGCGCACCGCGGGTAGCAAGCGCCGACTCACCGGCAGCGCGATGTCGTCGATCCAGACCGTCGGTTCGGCTCCCGCGAGACGGACCTCGGTGACGGATGCCGCCCGCACGAGGAACGAGCGATGGACCCGGACGAAGCCGGCATCCCCCCACCGGGTCTCGAGTTCCGAGATCGGGATGCGGACGAGATGCCCCGATGGGCCGTCGGTGTGGAGCCGGGTGTAGTCGCCCTCGGCGCGCACCCAGCGGACGTCGCTGCGGTGCACGAAGCGCACGGCCGACCCGACCGTGACGGGCAGCACCTCGTCGGACTCGGCGGGGCGATCGTCCACGGCGATCCGGTCGACGGCGCGGCGCAGGCGCTCCACCCGCACGGGCTTGAGCAGGTAGTCGAGCGCGCGCAGCTCGAACGCGTCGACCGCGTGCGCGTCGTCGGCGGTCACGAACACGATGGCGGGGGGCGTCGCGAGCCCACGCAGGGCACCGGCGAGCTCGAGGCCCGTGATCCCCGGCATGTGGATGTCGAGGAACGCCGCGGCGACGGGACGCTCGGTGAGCAGGCGCAGCGCCTCGGCACCCGACGACGCCGTCAACACCTCGCCGATGCGGTCGTCGGAGCGCAGGAGGAAGGCGAGCTCGTCGAGCGCGGGCTTCTCGTCGTCGGCGACCAGGACGTCGATCACGACGCTCACTCCTCGCCCCGCGTCAGGTGGTGCGGCTGCGACTTCGGGATCCGCATGCGGACGAGGGTACCCGCGCCCGGCGCGGTCTCGACGACGAGTCCGCCCTCGGCGCCGTACAGCTGGCGGAGGCGCGTGTCGACGTTCCGCAGCCCGACGTTCCGGCCGTCATCGGCGCGGGTCAGGAGCGCGTGCAGCTCTTCGGGGTCCATCCCCGCGCCGTCGTCCTCGACCGTGATCTCGGTGTGGGTCGCGGCATCCTCCGACGCGATCAGGATCGTGCCGCCACCCTCCCCCGGCTCGAGCCCGTGGCGGACGGCGTTCTCGACCAGGGGCTGCACCGACAGGAACGGGATGACGGTCGCCAGCGTCTCGGGTGCGATCCGCAGCGTCACCGACAGCCGCCCGCCGAAGCGCGCGTGCTCGAGTTCGAGGTAGGAGTGGATGCTGCGGAGCTCCTCGGCGACGGTGGTGAACTCCCCCTGGCGCCGGAACGAGTAGCGCGTGAAGTCGGCGAACTCGAGCACCAGTTCGCGGGCGCGCGGTGGGTCGGTGGAGATGAACGAGGCGATCGCGGTGAGCGCGTTGTAGATGAAGTGCGGCGAGATCTGCGCGCGGAGCGACCTCAGCTCGGCCTCGGCGAGCGCTGCCCGCGACGCGTCGAGTTCGCCCAGGGTGGCCTGCGCCGCGCACCAGTCCGCAACCTCGCCGGCCGCGCGGACGAGCGCGGCGCGAACGGGAGCGGCGAAGGCGATCAGTACCCCTGCGACGGCGCCATCGACGCGGACGGGCGCGCCCACCGCCTCGAGACCGTCCCCGCCGTCGGCACGAGGGAAGACCCGGCGCTTGCCGGTCTCGGCGACCTGCGCCGCGATGCGGCGGGCCGCGGCATCCAATCCCTCGGTCTGTCCATCACGGGCCACGACGACATCGCCGACCACGAGCATCACGGCCGGGCTCCCGAGGACGGCGCGCAGGTGCCGCGCAGCCCGAGCGACGTCGGCGGTGTCGAGCCCGCCGCGCAGATAGGGAGCGGCGAGGCTCGCCTGGTGGAGCGCCCGGTAGGTCGCCTCCTCAGCTTCGCTCCCGAGTCCGCCCGGCCCGCGCGCGTAGCGCCGGGCGAGCAGGAGCAGCGCCGACAGCACGATGCCGCCGACCACGCCGAGCACAGCGGCGAGGACGACGGCATCGGTCATGCGACGAGCCTAGATCCCGGGGGTCAGCAGCAGCGGGCGCCCGGGTTGCGGTCCTGGTCGTCCATCTTCTGACGCCAGAACTGCCGCTCGGTCATGGGTTCCTCGTCGGGGTGAACCCGGCGGTGGTGCGCGACGTAGGTCCCGTAGGCCGTGTCGCCCATGAGCGTGGTCATGTACCAGCGGATGCCGCGGCCCGCCCGCACGACGAGGTCGAGTATCGCCCGCATCGGTGAGACCGCGGCATCCGTTTGTGCAGTCATGTCAGTGCCTGTTCGTCGCGCGCTCGTCGGCCAGGATCGGCTCCCACTGCTTCTCGAGCTCGCGCTCGTTCGACGACGCCAGCAACCCGGCGGGGGCGAAGCGGCGCGAGGGCACCGGCTCGTCCTCGTTGTTGTCCCCGCCGCCGCGGCGGATCGCGGCGATCGTGACGCACACCGCGGCGATGATCACGATGATGGCGAGCACCACGAACACGATCGACAGGGTGCCCTGGACGAAGGTGTTGCGGATGACGGCCTCCATGACCGCGGGCTCGCCCAGGGTCGTGTCGCCGGCGGCGAGGGCGTCGCGGTAGCGGAAGTGGTTCGACCAGTATCCGATCGCCGGGTTCGGCGAGAAGATCTTGTACGCCGACGCGGTGATCGTCACGACCGCGGCGAACGCGAGCGGCAGGGCGACGATCCACAGCCACCGCACGTACGACGGACCGCGCTTGGCGATGATCGCAAGGACGACGGCGAGCGCGATCGCGGCGAGCAGCTGGTTGGCGATGCCGAACAGCGGGAAGAACGTGTTGATGCCGCCGAGCGGGTCGGTGACGCCGAGGATGAGGATCGCTCCCCAGCCGGCGACCATGATCGCCGTCGTGATCCAGACGCCCGGACGCCACGAGACGTCACGGAACTTGGGGACCCAGTGGCCGATCGAGTCCTGCAGCATGAAGCGCGCGACGCGGGTACCGGCATCCACCGCGGTGAGGATGAACAGCGCCTCGAACATGATCGCGAAGTGGTACCAGAACGCCATCATCGCCTGGCCGCCGAGGGCCTGCTGCATGATGTGCGCGAGCCCGAGCGCGAGCGTCGGTGCGCCACCGGTGCGCGAGACGATCGACTCCTCACCGACGGCCGCCGCGGTGCTCGTCAGCATCTCGGGGGTGAGGTTCACCCCGGTGATGCCGAGCGAGTTCACGAACGCGACAGCGCCCTCCACGGTGCCCATCGTCGACGCCGCCGACGCGTTCATCGCGTAGTAGATGCCCTGGTCGATCGAGATCGCGGCGACGAGCGCCATGATCGCGACGAAGGACTCCATGATCATGCCGCCGTAGCCGATGAAGCGCGTCTGGCGCTCCTTCTCGACGAGCTTCGGGGTCGTGCCCGACGCGATGAGCGCATGGAAGCCCGACAGGGCGCCGCACGCGATCGTCACGAACAAGAAGGGGAAGAGCGGCCCCGCGAACACCGGCCCGGTTCCGGCGATGGCGAAGTCGGTCACCGCCGGCACCGTGATCTCGGGGCGGACGAGCACGATCGCGCCGGCCAGCATCACGATGACGCCGATCTTCATGAAGGTCGACAGGTAGTCGCGGGGAGCGAGCAGCAGCCAGACGGGGAGGATCGCGGCGATGAAGCCGTAGATGATGATGCCCCACGCGATGACGGTGCGGTCGAGGTGCAGGTACTCCTGGCCCCACGCCGTCTCGGCGACCCAGCCGCCGGCGACGATTGCGCCGATCAGCAGCACGAAGCCGATGATCGAGACCTCGGTCACCTTGCCGGGGCGGAGGTACCGCAGGTACAAGCCCATGAACAGGGCGATGGGGATGGTCATCGAGACCGAGAAGACGCCCCACGGGCTCTCACCGAGCGCGTTGACGACGACGAGCGCGAGGATCGCGACGATGATCAGCATGATCAGCAGCGAGGCGATGATCGCCGCCGTCCCGCCGATGCGGCCGAGCTCCTGACGCGCCATCTGGCCTATCGTCCGGCCGCCGCGACGCATCGAGAAGAAGAGCACCGTGTAGTCCTGGACGGCGCCGGCGAGGACGACGCCGACGATGATCCAGATCGTGCCGGGGAGGAAGCCCATCTGCGCGGCGAGGACCGGGCCGACGAGGGGACCGGCGCCGGCGATGGCGGCGAAGTGGTGGCCGTAGAGGACGCGACGGTCGGTCGGGACGTAGTCCTTGCCGTCCTGCTTGACCTCGGCGGGGGTCGCCCGACGGTCGTCGGGGCGCAGCAGGTGCTTCTCGATGACCTTCGAGTAGAAGCGGTAGCCGATGAGGTAGGTGGCGACGGCCGCGAACACGAACCAGATCGCGTTGACGGTCTCACCGCGGACGATGGCGAGCATCGTCCAGCCGAGACCACCGGCGAGGGCGATCAGCGCCCAGATGACGATCTTCGCGGGCGTCCAGCGGCTGTCCTTCGCCGTCTGCTCCTCGGTGAGGGCGACGGGGGGAAGCGAGGGATCCGGCTCGAGCGTGGCGGCCTTGCCACGGCGCGACGGTGCAGACATGGGTGACTCCTTCGGGGCGCGTCCTTGCGTACAGGCCAGGGTAGGAAGACGGATGCCGCTCCCCCACGCAACCGCCGAGCTCGCTGCGACGAGCGGCGCGACCGGCGCGACGAACGGCCAACTCGGCTCCGTCTGGCGGGAAGGCTCGCGCGGCGCTTACGGTTGACCCACACGACAGAGGGGGTCACCGTGGCACACGACGCTGCACCGACGGTCACGCGCAACGACGAGAAGAACCGCTACGAGATCCACGTCGACGGGGCGGTGGCGGGGTACACCCTGTTCACGGCGGACGGGTCGGGGCGCACCGTGATGCCCCACACCAAGATCGACCCCGCGTACAAGGGCCACGGCCTCGGCTCGACGCTGGTCGCGGATGCGCTCGCCGACCTGGCCCGCCGCGGCGAGGAGGTCGTGCCGCAGTGTCCGTTCGTCGCCGGATACCTGCAGAACCACGACGTGCCCGGACTCACCGTCGCCTCACCCGACGCGGAGTAAGGGATGACGCGCCTCGACGCCGACCCGACCGAATCGGTCGACGCCCCGACGGCCTGCGACGGGCCACGCTCCCTCCTGCTCACCGCACGGGAGGTCCCCCTCGGGGGCGTCCGCGGCATGCAGGTGCACCGCGCCCTGCCGCAGCGCGAGCTGCCGATGGTCGGAGCCTGGTGCTTCCTCGACCGCTTCGGGCCGCAGGTGACGACGATGCGCGTGGAACCCCACCCGCACATCGGCCTGCAGACGGTCACGTGGCCGTTCGCGGGCGAGACCCGCCACCGCGACGCGATCGGCTCCGACGTCGTCATCAAGCGCGGCCAGCTGAACATCATGACGAGCGGCGCCGGGATCGCGCACTCGGAGTACTCCATGGGCGACGAGCCCACCGTGACCGACGCCCTCCAGCTGTGGGTGGCGCTCCCCGAGTCGCGGCGACACGGCGAGCCCGACTTCGAGCGCCACACGGACCTCCCGATCGTGGACCTCGGCGAGGGAGCGGCGGCCGTCGTCGTGGTCGGTGAGCTCGCCGGCATCCATTCACCCGCCACCATGTACACGCCGATCGTCGGGGCCGAGGTCTACATCCCCGCCGGGGCGCGCATCCGGATCCCCCTGAACCCGGCCTGGGAGCACGCGATCGTCGGGGTCGACGGCTCACCCCTGGTCCATGCCGGCGACGAGCCGGTCGCGCTCGGCGATCACGATCTGCTCTACCTCGGTCTCGCACGCGAGAACATCGAGATCGAGGCTCCGACCGATGTCACGGTCTTCGTGCTCGGCGGCGAACCGTTCGAGAGCGACATCGTCATGTGGTGGAACTTCGTCGGTCGCAGCCACGAAGAGATCGTGTCGGCACGGGAGGAGTGGGAGGCGGACGCGCCGCGGTTCGGTCACGTCGTCACCCACGGCGACGAGCGGATCCCCGCACCGCCGCTGCCGACCGTCCGGCTCACCAAGCGTCGCCGGCGACCCTGACCCGCCGTCAGGTCGTCGCGTCGATGCGCACCGCGAGGCTTGCGGCGTAGCCCGCTCCGGCACTGCCCGTCACGGTGGCGAGCTGGAGCGCGCCTCCGTCGTCGCCGAAGACCATGTCGGAATCGAGCGAGAGCCGCGACAGGTTGCGTGCCGAATCGCCGTATCCGTCCTGCGCGTAGGCCGCGTCCGCCACCGAGGCGGGGAACGCCAGCTGCGAGGTGGCGATCGCCGTACCCGCGTCGGTGATCGACGCCTCGTCGGGGTAGACCTCGAAATGGATGTGCGGCCACCGGCCGGGGTAGCAGCCCGGGACGATCGAGGTGAACGTGACCTGGCCGTCGGCATCCGTCACCTGGACGCCGCGGAGCCACGAGCGGTCCTCGACCCCGCTCGTGTACATCGAGTAGCGCCCCTCCGCGTCGCACTGCCACGCGTAGACGGCGGCGCCGGTGAGCGGGCGATCGGCCTGCGCCATGTCGGTGAGGCGCAGCGTGAAGGTGAGGGCGACGCCCGCGACCGACTCGCCGCCGCCGATGTCGCTGCGGAGGTCACTGCGCACCACCCCGGCGCGTTCGAGCGCATCGGGCCCGTTCGAGCCGTCGCCGGGGTACGGGCCCGCGGTCTCCTCCGGGATCTCGCCGGCCGGCAGCGCGGCGTCAGCGCTCGCTGCCGGGGCTGAGGGGGCGACGGAGGGGGATGCCGCGGCCGAGGTCGCCGGCACGGTCGACCCGCGCGGGGTGCAGGCGGCGAGCACCGCCGCGCCGGCGACGATCCCGAGCGCACCGAACACGCTCCGGCGGGTCAGCAGCGTGCGGATGTCGAACGCGGCGCCCTGATCGACGACGTCGTCCTCGGGTCGATCGAGCAGACGACCCTCGAAAGCGGGACCGTCGGGGGTGTCGGTGGGGCGGGGACTGTTCATGGCGGGACTCCTCGTCTCTCGCCCCAGTGTCGGTCTGCCGACATTGGCGCACCAGTGGGGCGGCTATGAGCGGCATGTGGCTGTTTTGCACGGCCCGCCCTCTTCTCCTCCGCGGATAGCCTTGTGCCGTGCCCCGACACCCCGTCTTCTCCACGCGCGTGCTGCTCGTCTGCGCCGCGCTCGGAGTCGCCACCGGCCTCCTCGGCGGGGTCGCCGGCGTCGTCACGCCCGCCGTCATCGCGTTCGCACCCTGGGCGTACGGCGCGGTGCTCGGATCTCACGTGCTGCCGGGCATCATCGCGCAGCAGGTGTTCCGGATGCCGCTGGTCGCTCTCCTGACGCACGTGCTGGCCGCGCTCGTCGCCAGCGCCGTCAACCCGGCCTGGATCTGGCGCTTCCTCGGCACGGCGCTCCTGTTCGGCGCGATCCAGGAGGGTGTGGCTGCGCTCACCCGGTACCGCGCCTGGGGGCGCTGGCGCTTCTACGTCTCGGCCGTCGTGATCGGGATCGTGGTCGCCGGGGCCGTGGCCCTTGCCGCCGACCTGACGGTGCTCCCCACCTGGGCGCAGATCGCCTACTTCGTGATCTCGATCCTCGGTCCGGTCGCGTGGACCGCCGCCGGCCTCGGCGTGGGCTCGAGCCTGCGCCGGGCTGGGGTCGCACGACCGACCCTCCACGCCAGGTAAGGGTAGGCTAACCTGGGAGCACCCCTCCCGTTTGGACTCCCGTGACCTCTGCCGACTCCGGCGCCGCCGCAGCCCCGCTCGCCCCGGGAACGCCGCCCGCGCTTCTGTGTGTGCGAGACGTCGCAATCGTGCACGAGGGCGCGAAGACGGCGGTACCGGCATCCGTCTCGTTCGATGTCGGGCCGGGCGAAGTCGTGCTCCTGCTCGGTCCCAGCGGATCGGGCAAGTCGACCCTGGCGCTCGCCACGAACGGCCTGATCCCGCAGGCGGTGCCCGCCGAGCTCACCGGCACGGTCTCGGTCGCCGGACTCGACGCGGCGACGACGCCGGTGGCTGCGCTCGCCTCGCACGTCGGCATGGTCTTCCAGGACCCCGACGCGCAGCTCATCACCGGCACGGTCCTCGACGACGTCGCCTTCGGACCCGAGAACCTGCGGCGTCCCGTCGACGAGGTGCTGTCCCGCACCGAGCATGCGCTCCGGCGGATGGGACTCTGGGACAGGCGCCACGAGAACCCCGACCGGCTCTCGGGAGGCGGCAAGCAGCGCCTGGCCATCGCGAGCGCCCTCGCGCTCGGGTCCGACCTCCTCGTCCTCGACGAGCCGACCGCCAACCTCGACCCCGCCGGCATCGAGGACGTCTACGACGCACTCGCCGCCGTCGTCGCCGACGGGCGATCGATCCTCCTCGTCGAGCACAACCTCGACGCCGCCGTCGTCATCACCGACCGGGTCGTCGTGCTCGACGCCGCCGGCCGCACCATCGCCGACGACACCGTCGACGAGGTGCTCCGAGGGCGCGCCGAGGAATTGCACGCGCTCGGGGTGTGGCTGCCCGTCTCCGCGACCGCGGCGCTCGCCCTCCGCCGGGCGGGGTGGGACCTGCCCCGCATCCCGCTGACCCCGACCGAACTCCGCGAGATGCTCGAGGCGACCGACGCCCCGGTACCCAGTGCAGGTTCAGCGCCGCCGGAGGTCCCGAAACAGGGCGTAGACCCGCGCGTGGACCTGCACTCGGCACACCCGGTGATCGAGGTGCGCGGGCTCACCCTCCGCCGCGGCCGGCGCGAGGTGCTGCACGACGTCGACCTCACCGTCACGGCCGGCGAGTTCGTCGCGGTCGTCGGAGCCAACGGCGCCGGCAAGACGAGCCTGCTGCAGGCGATCGCGGGGGTCATCCCGCCGCCGCGCGGCGCCGTGCGGGTTGCAGGGACGGATGCCGCGCGCCTGGCACTCCGCGACCTCTCGCAGCGCATCGGGTTCGTGTTCCAGAACCCCGAGCACCAGTTCATCGCCCACACGGTCTTCGACGAACTGGCCCACGGCCTGCGCGGCCGGCACCTCGGCGAGGAGGAGATCCGCGCGCAGACGATGGCGGTGCTGACGCGGTTCGGACTCGAGAACAAAGCCGACGTCCACCCGTTCCTGCTCTCGGGCGGGCAGAAGCGGCGTCTGTCGGTGGGGACCGCGCTCGTCGGGGGCGCCCCGATCCTCGCGCTCGACGAGCCGACCTTCGGGCAGGACCGCGCCCGCGCCGACGAGCTCCTGCGCCTGCTGCGGGGGCTCAACGACGGCGGCACCACCATCCTCGTCGTCACCCACGACATGCAGCTCGTCTCGGAGTATGCGACCCGCACGATCGTCGTCGACGACGGGCGGATCGTCGCCGACGCCCCCACGCGGGACGTGTTCGCCGACGAGGCGCTGCTGCACCGATCGGGACTGCGGACGCCGCCGCTCGCCGCCGCGCTGCGCGGCGTGACGCGGCATCCGTCCCTCTCCGGACTCACCCGCCTCGCCGACCTCGAGGCGGCGCTCGGATGACCACGACGATCGACCCGTACGCGGTCGGGGCGCCCGTGCGTGGGTTCCTCGCACGACTGAGTCCGCTCGCCAAGCTCGCCGGGCCGCTCCCGGCGATGCTGCTGCTGATCTTCACGCGCGACCTCGCCACCCCAGCGGTCTTCCTCGGCCTGGCCTACGTTCTGGTGCTCGCGGGGGCGCGCCTGACCGGCCGTGTCGCGCTGCTGCTGTTCGTCGCGGTGCCGGTCGGGGCGGCGGTCATCGGCTTCGCCCTGTCGCTCTGGGCCGACCCGTCGCGGGTCGACCGGTCGGTGCCGATCCTCTCTCTCGGCGACTGGACGCTGTACCTGGGGGCGATCGAGATCGGGCTCGCGACGGGAATCCGGCTCGCCGCGATCCTCGCCCTCGGATTCATCGCCGGACTCACGACCACCGGCCCCGACCTCGTCCGCGCGCTCGTCCAGCAGCTGCGCGTGCCGTACCGCATCGGGTACACGGCCCTGGCCGCCTTCCGGTTCGTGCCGCGCTTCGGATACGAGCTCGAGGTCATCCGCCAGGCGCATCGGGTGCGCGGCGCGCACGTCGGCCGCGGCCCGTTCGCGGCGATCGCCCGGTGGTGGGGATACATCGTGCCGCTCCTAGCCGGGGCGATCCGTCACGCCGAGCGCGTGGCGCTGGCGATGGACGCCCGCGCGTTCGGCGCCCACCCCGACCGCACCGAGCGGTACCTGCTGCCCTGGCGCCCCCGCGACACCGTCTTCACGGCCCTGTTCTGGATCGCATCGGCCGCCGTCCTCATCGCCCTGTTCCCCTGGACCCTGTAAGAGAAGGAACCCGTCATGGCCCGCGCCAGCGCCCTCGTGAAGCCCGAGGTGCAGGAGCTCCTGCACCTCACCGTCGTACGCACCGAGCGGATCGCCCCGCACTGGATGCGCGTCACCCTCGGCGGCGGCGAGATCGATCGATTCACGTTCCGCGGCTACGACCAGTGGTTCCGGCTGTTCCTGCCGATCGGGGGCGAGGAGGGTCTCGACCGGATCCCCGCCAAGGCGAACGGTCTGCTGGGCTACCTCCGGTTCCTGCGCATCCCCGAGGGAGTCCGCCCCGTGATGCGCAACTACACCGTGCGCGCCTACCGCGCGGCATCCACCGATCGAGGTGCCGAGATCGATGTCGACTTCGTCCTGCACGGACACGGGGATGCCGCGGGCCCGGCATCGGGATGGGCCGAGCGCGCGCAGCCGGGCGAGAGCGTCGTCATCATCGACGAGGGTCTCGGGTTCAACCCCGCCCGCGGGGTGGAGCGGGTCGTGCTCGTCGCCGATGAGACGGGGGCTCCGGCGGTCGCCGGCGTGTGCGCGTCGCTGCCGGCATCGGCTACGGGCGTCGCGCTCATCGAGGCGCCGAGCGCCGAGGACACCCTCGCCTTCGAGGCCCCAGCCGGCGTCGACGTCCGCTGGCTCGTGCGCGACGCGGATGCCGCACCCGGCTCGCTCGCCCTCGCCGAGCTCGAGCGGCTCACACCCACACCGGACGCGCATCACTTCATCGTCGGCGAGCAGCACCTGCCGACCGCTGCACGCCGCCACCTCGTGGCGCAGGGCGTCGACAAGGCCGCGATCAGCTTCATCGGGTACTGGCGCACCGACCGCACCGCCACCGGCGGCCGGGTCGCCACCGCACAGACGGGACACTGACCATGGGCAAGATCACCACCGCCTACCTGCTCACCTGCGCCGCGATCGGCGTCGCCTCGGGCATCGTGCTCGCCGTCGGATGGTGGGTGTCGCTCGGCCTGTTCGCCACCGTCCCGTTCGCGAGCGTCGCGATCGCGGGCCTCTGGGTCATGCCGGCCGTCATCGCTCTGCGCCTACTCAACCGCCCGTTCGCGGGACTGCTCGTCGGGGTCATCTCCGGCCTCGTCCTCGCCCCGTTCTGGACGATCTCCGCGGTCGCGACGACCGTCTTCTGGTCGCTCTTCCCCGAGCTCCCCTTCCTGGTGACCCTCTACCGACGCTGGTCGACCTGGCTCCACTACGTCGGCGGCGCGGCCATCGGCATCGCCTACCCGATCCTGGCCGCGCAGTCGTTCGACCTGTGGTCGATGAGCCCGCCGCTCGTGGTGCTGTTCATCGCACTCTGCACGGTGAGCTGCCTGGCGGGGACGTGGGCCGGCATCCGTATCGCGGACCGACTGCGGGCCGCCGGCGTGGCCCGGCTGGCGCGACGACGGGCGCCCCAGACAGCCTGAACGGATGCCGCGCGCCGGCCCTCGTGCGCCCGGGATCGTCGGTGCTAGGGTGAGGCAACTTTCCCGCAGGGCCCCGGCTCCCGATGCCGCAGGCCGCACCCGAACGCGGGAGCGGCTCGCGTTTCTGAGGAGGCCCGCGTGACCACGACTCCCGTTCATCTGACCCGGCAGGACGGCAAGGGATTGGCCTCGGGGACCCTCGGTCTCTGGGGCTCCACCGTCATCGGGCTCGCCTCGACCGCGCCGGTCTATTCGCTCGTCGCGACGCTCGGTTACGTCGTCCTCGCCGTGGGCGGGCAGGCGCCCATCGCGCTCGTCATCGCCTTCGTGCCGATGCTGCTCATCGCCTTCGCGTATCGCGAGCTCAACAACGCGGTGCCCGACTGCGGCACCGCGTTCACGTGGGCGACGAAGGCGTTCGGACCGTGGGTCGGCTGGATGGGCGGGTGGGGCGTCGCGATCGCCGGCATGATCGTGCTCGCGAACCTCGCCCAGGTCGCCTCGGTCTACTTCTGGGCCCTGCTCGGCCAGGAGTTCGAGGAGCCGAACGACTGGCGGATCATCGTCGTCGCGGTCGCCTTCATCGCCGCCATGACCTGGATCTCGTGGCGCGGGGTCGAGATCGGCGAGCGCATCCAGAACATCCTTCTCGGCATCCAGTACCTGGCGCTGATCGTCTTCGTCGTCGCTGCACTCACGCAGTTCTTCGCCGGTTCCGCACCGGGCGCGACGGCTTTCGACTGGCAGTGGCTGAACCCGTTCGCCTTCGGCGAGTGGGGCGGCTTCGTCGAGGCGATCCTCCTGTCGATCTTCATCTACTGGGGCTGGGACACCTGCCTCGCCCTCAACGAGGAGACCCGCGATCCGAAGCGCATCCCGGGCCTGGCCGCGCTCCTCACCTGCGTGCTGCTCCTGGTGACCTACGTCACCGTCGCAATTGCCGCGATGATGTACGCCGGCCTCGGCGAGGACGGCCCGGGCCTGGCCAACGACGCGAACGCCGACGACTTCTTCCTCGGCATCCGCGATGGTCTGCTCGGCCCGTGGGGCTGGCTGCTCGTCGTCGCCGTCCTCATCTCCGCCGTCTCGTCCACGCAGACGACCATCCTCCCGACCGCACGCGGCACGCTCGCGATGGGTGTCTACCGGGCGCTGCCGGCGAAGTTCAAGGACGTCCACCCCGACTACCGGACGCCGTCGTTCTCGACCCTCGTCATGGGGGTCGTGGCGAGCGTCTACTACGTCGTGATGACCTCGATCAGCGACGCGATCCTGCAGGACACGATCCTCTCGCTCGGCCTCGCGATCGCGTTCTACTACGCCCTCACCGGATTCGCCTGCGTCTGGTACTTCCGGGCCGACCTGTTCCGCTCGGCACGCGACTTCTTCTTCAAGGGGCTCTTCCCGCTGATCGGCGCGCTCATGCTCACGTACGCGTTCATCCAGTCGGCGATCGACATGCTGGCCCCGGACTACAGCTACTACGGCACCCTGCTCGGCGTCGGCTCGACGTTCGTCGTCGGCATCGGGGCACTCGCACTCGGCGTGGTCCTCATGGTCGTGTGGTTCTTGTTCCCGCGCTCGAAGCGGTTCTTCCGCGGCGAGAGCCTCAACCGCGAGACCCCGGTCCTCGTCCCCGACGACACGAGCTCCCTCCCCCGTTCGATCGACGGCGGCATCTGACCGCCCGAAAGGATCCCCCGCCATGCGCATCCTCATCATCGGGGCGGGCGGTGTGGGCAGTGCTGCCGCCCGCATCCTCCGTCGCCGCGACTTCTTCGAGACCGTCGTGATCGCCGACTACGACCCGGCGCGCCCGCAGGCCCTCGTCGACGAGCTCGGCGACGAGCGGTTCCACGCGGCGCAGGTGGATGCCTCGAGCGCCGAGTCCGTGGCATCCCTCATCCGCGAGCACTCCGCCACCCATGTGCTCAACGCGGTCGATCCGCGCTTCGTCATGCCGATCTTCGACGGCGCGTTCGCGGCCGGCGCGACGTACCTCGACATGGCCATGAGCCTGTCGGTGCGGCATCCGGATCGCCCTTACGAAGAGGTGGGCGTGAAGCTCGGCGACGAGCAGTTCGCGAAGGAGCAGGAGTGGAAGGATGCCGGGCGCCTCGCGCTCGTAGGCATCGGCGTCGAACCCGGCCTCTCGGACGTCTTCGCGCGCTACGCGGAAGACGAGCTGTTCGACGAGATCGACGAGCTCGGCGTCCGCGACGGGGCGAACCTCGTGGTCGCCGGGTACGACTTCGCGCCCTCGTTCTCGATCTGGACGACGATCGAGGAGTGCCTCAACCCACCGGTCATCTACGAGGAGAGGAAGGGCTGGTACGTCACCGAGCCCTTCAGCGAGCCCGAGGTGTTCGACTTCCCCGACGGCATCGGACCGGTCGAGTGCGTCAACGTCGAGCATGAAGAGGTGCTCCTCATGCCGCGGTGGACGAAGGCCAAGCGCGTCACGTTCAAGTACGGCCTGGGCGACGAGTTCATCGAGGTGCTGCGGGTGCTGAACAAGCTCGGCCTCGACAAGACCGCCCCGCTCACCGTGAAGGGCGTCGAGGTCTCGCCGCGCGACGTGGTTGCCGCCGCCCTCCCCGACCCGGCGACCCTCGGCGACAAGATGAGCGGCAAGACGTGCGCGGGCGTGTGGGTGACCGGCACCGGCAAGGACGGTCAGCCGCGCTCGACGTACCTGTACCACGTGGCCGACAACGAAGAGACGATGCGCGAGGACAACTCGCAGGCCGTCGTGTGGCAGACGGCCATCAACCCGGTCATCGCGCTCGAGCTGCTCGCCCGCGGCACGTGGTCGGGCACGGGCGTGCTCGGCCCCGAGGCGTTCGACGCGAAGCCGTTCCTCGACCTGCTCGCCGCGCCCCGGCCCGAGGGCTACGGCTCGCCGTGGGGGATGCGGGAGCAGCCGCATCCCGTCGCGAGCGACGCCTGACAGCGCGCGAGGTCCCGCTTCGGCCGGGAAACCGGGGCGCATAAACGGCCCGATCGGGACCTCGAGGGCGACTCAGCGCCGGTACGTGGTCATTGCGCGGTCTCGGGAGACCTGCGCGGTGAGACCTGCCGCCTCGAGCAGGTCGACCGTCCGGCGGGACAGGGGCGGCAGGGCGGGATGGCGGATGAGTCCCACCAGCAGGGTGCGGTGCGCCGCGGCCGTGCGCACCTCTACCCGCGCGTACTCGCCGCGCTCGCGCCAGCGGAGCATCTCGATGTCGCGGTAGGCGAACCGCTCCTCGCGCGCTCCGGATGCGAGGCGGACCTCCCCGGCGCCGAACGTGATCGTGTACTCCCCGGACCTGCGGCGGAAGACTGCCCACAGGCACAGGTACGCCAGACCGGCGAAGGGAAGGGCGACCAGGATGACGAGGGTGCGCGGGCCGAACCGCGCGACGACGTCGGAGAAGCTGATCACCACGGCGACGACGGGAACGGCGGTGACCACGACCGCGAGGACGATCAGGCCGGCCAGGCTCCGGATCGACATCGGCACCGCCCGGACGTCCAGGACGGCGCCGTCGGTCGGCGCAGCGCGCCATTCGAGGGTCGACTGCTCCTGCGGCGGACGCCGCCGGCCGGTGTGGGCGCGGCCGAGGAAACGACCGAGAAGGGCGATCCAGGTCCACGCGGCTGCCGGCGCCGCAGCGATACCGCCGGCGACGACGACCGCTCGCAGCAGCGGGTCATCCGGCGGTTCTCCCCATGAGCCGACGCCAGCGAGCACGATCCCCGCCGAGATCGCGACGAGGAGATGGATGACGAGGCCCGCCACGCCGAGACGCTCGACCGCGTCGACGAAGGCCACACCGATGGCCGAGCCGCCGAGGACGGCCGCGAGGATCGACCAGACGTCCAGGTCGGACGTGGCCAGCATCATCGCTGCGACGAGGGCGAGCAGAAGGAGCCCTGCCCCGAACGCGACCGACGGGAACGCCCACGATCGACGTTCGGCGGCGGCATCCCTCACGAGGGTCGATCGTACGGGGCGGGCACGGCGAGGTCCCACTTCGGCCGGGTCACGACGACGCATACCCGGCCCGAGTGGGACCTCGATCCGCGGTCAGCTGAGGTCGACGGCGACCGACACGCCCTCGGTCGCCGACCGCTGCGCGGCGTCGGCGAGCAGCAGGGCAGCGCGGCCGTCGTCGAACGTCGGGCTCGACGACTGCTCGCCGCGCACGAGCGCGATGAACTCGGCGAGTTCGGCCCGGTACGAGGGGGTGTAGCGGGTGACCATGGATGCCTCGAACGGCGCACCGGCTGCGACGCCGTTCGCGTTCGAGAGGCTCACGAGACTCGTGCCCTGGTTGGCGACGGTGAGGTCGCCCTCGCTGCCGTACGCCTCGATGCGCTGGTCATAGCCGGTGGTGCTGTGGCGCGAGTTCACGATCGTGACAAGAGCGCCCGAGGCGGACTTGAGGATCGCCGTCGTGGTGTCGAAGTCGCCGTGCTCGCGGGCGCCCTCGTCGAACGTCGTCGTACCGAAGGCGGTGACCTCGATGATGTCGGGCAGGAAGAAGCGCGCCATGTCGAAGTCGTGGATCGTCATGTCGCGGAAGATGCCTCCCGAGACGGCGACGTACGACGCCGGCGGCGCCGAGGGGTCGCGGCTGATGATCGTCAGCTGCTCGAGGCGTCCGATCTCGCCGGCGACGACGCGGTCACGCGCCGTGCGGAAGCCGGGGTCGAACCGGCGGTTGAAGCCGAGTGCGACGGGCACACCGGCGGCGGCGACCACGGGACGGAGCGCCTCGACGCGGGCGATGTCGAGGTCGATCGGCTTCTCGCAGAGGACGGGGATGCCGGCCTCCACCGCGGCGCGGATCAGGTCGACGTGCGTGGGGGTCGGCGAGGCGACGAGCACGGCGTCGACCTCACCCGAGGCGAACACCTCGGCGGGATCGGTCGTGGTCTTTCCGCCGTACTGGGCGGCCAGACGCTTGGCGCCGTCGATGAACGGGTCGGCGATCCACGCCAGCTCGGCGTCGGGGGATGCGGCGATGCTCGCGGCGTGCACCTGGCCGATGCGTCCGGAGCCGAAGAGTCCGAAGCGGACGGGGGTGGCGGTCATGTCGTTCCTGTTCGTCGAGAGAGGGGGAAGGGTCACACCCACGCGCGCAGGGCGTCGCGGTTGGTGATCTGATCGGCGGAGCGGGCGGTGACGAAGGCGTCGAGCGCGACGTCGGGTCCGTTGAGCACGTCCTGCTCGACGACGACCCAGCCTTCGTACCCGCGGGCGTCGAGGGCGGTCATGACGGCGGCGAGGTCGATGTCGCCCTGGCCGAAGGCGACGAACGATCCGCCCGACCAGACCTCCGGCATCCCGCCGCCGGCGGCGAGCACCCGGCGGAGGGCGGCGAGGTCGACGTCCTTGAGGTGCAGGTGGTTGATGCGGTCGCCCCAGCGCTCGACGGCGGCGAGCGGGTCGCCGCCCGCGATGAAGAGGTGACCGGTGTCGAGGGTCAGGTCGACGTCGGTGTCGGCGACGAATCGGTCGATCTCGTCGGGCGACTCGACGAACGTCCCGGCGTGGTGGTGGAACGTCGGCTCGAACCCGGCGTCGCGGACGAGGCGCGCGGCGCGGGCGACGTTGTCGGTGAGGCGGCCCCAGGCATCCGCGTCGAGCCGGTCGACCTCGGCGCCGCGACCCGGTGCGCCACGGCGGAGCGAGGAGCCGTCGTCGGCGAGAGTCGGCAGCGGCAGGGGGCCGGCGCCGGCGTCGGCACCCGCCGAGAACTGCCGGAGCGCGGCGCGCAGGTCGGGGAGGGCTGCGGCGAACGCCTCGTCGTCCGAGAACGGCAGCTGCACCCAGCCGCCGGCAAGCCCGAGGCCGAACCGCTCGAGGCGGTCACGGAGCGCCGCGTTCTCGCCCAAGAAGCCGAGGGGACCCAGGTCGATGCCGGCGTAGTCCGCCTCGGCGAGTGCCGCCATCATCGCGTCGGGCGAGATCGTCTCGGCGCCCTCGGGGGTCAGCTCGAAGACGCCGAAGCTGACCGGTGCACCGGCGACGACCGCCTTCATCGCTGACCTCCCCCGAGGAGGGGGCGCTGCGCGGCGCGTTCGCCGACGTAGGCTTCGCGGGCCCGTTGCGTGGACTCGATGGTCGACACCTCCGGAACGGGCACGTCCCACCATCCGGCGTTGTCGGGCGCGTAGACGAGCGGATCACTGTTGATGTGGATGAAGGTCGAGCGGTCGGATGCCTTCGCGGCGGCGACCGCGGCGGTCAGGTTCGCCGCGGCATCCGGTCCCTCCGCGATCTCGACGACCTCGAGCCCGTAGCTGCGGGCGTTCATCGCGAGGTCGACGGGGAGCACGTCGCCGCCCTGGAAGTTCTTCGCCGCCGGGTCGTAGGTGCGGTACTGCGTGCCGAAGCGCTGCGACCCGACGGTCTCGGAGAGGTGGCCGATCGAGGCAAAGCCGTGGTTCTGGATGAGGACCACGATGATCTTGATGCCCTCGGCGACCGCCGTCACGAGCTCGCTGTTGAGCATCAGGTACGACCCGTCGCCCACCATCACGATGACGTCGCGGTCGTCGCCCGCGGCTTCGAGTCCACGCTTGGCGCCGAGGCCGCCGGCGATCTCGTAGCCCATGCACGAGAACGCGTACTCGACGTGATAGCCGAGCGAGTCCCGCACGCGCCACAGCTTGTGGAGGTCGCCGGGCAGCGATCCGGCCGCCTGCACGATCACGTCGCGCGGGTCGGTCGCGGCGTGGACCGCGTGGATGATCTCGGGCTGGCCCGGGCGGTCGGCGCCCGACCGCGCGAAGGCGCCGTCGACGATCTCGTCCCACTCGGCCTTCTGACGGGCGATCTGCTCGGCGTGCTCCGCCGAGACGCGGAAGCCCTCGAGCTCCCGCGCCAGCGCGATCAGAGCCTCCCGAGCATCGGCGATGACCGGGAGTTCCGACCCGTGCTTGTAGGCGTCGAAGGCGGCCACATTGATGTTGACGAACACGACGTTCGGGTTCTGGAACGCGGTCCGCGACGCCGTCGTGAAGTCGCTGTAGCGCGTGCCGATCCCGATGACGACGTCGGCCTCGGCGGCGAGCCGGTTGGCCGCGAGCGAGCCGGTCGCGCCGACCCCGCCGAGGTACTGCGGGTGGTCCCAGGCGAGGGACCCGCCGCCGGCCTGCGTCGTGCCGACGGGGATGCCGGTGGCCTCGACGAACGCACGGAGCTGCTCCTCGGCCTCGGAGTAGATGACGCCGCCGCCCGCGACGATGAACGGCGTCTTCGCCGAGCGGATCGCGGCGACCGCCCGCTCGAGCGGTCCGCGCTCGGGGAGCGGCCGGCGGATGTGCCACTCCCGGTCCTGCAGGAACTCGATCGGCACGTCGAGCGCCTCGGCCTGGACGTCCTCGGGGAGCGCGATCGTGACGGCGCCGGTCTCGGCGGGGTCGGTGAGCACCCGCATCGCGGCGAGCGCGATCGAGTAGAGCTGCTCGGGCCGCTGCACGCGGTCGAAGAACTTCGAGAGCGGACGGAACGCGTCGTTGACCGTGAGCCCGATGTCCCACGGCTGCTCGAGCTGCTGCAGCACGGGGTCGGCGACGCGCGTCGCGAACGTGTCGCTCGGCAGCAGCAGCGCGGGCAGGCGGTTGGTCGTCGCGAGGGCGGCTCCCGTGAGCATGTTGGCCGCGCCCGGACCGACGGATGCCGCGGCCGCATACGTGCCGCGGCGGCGGTGCATCCGGGCGTAGCCGACGGCCTGGTGCACCATCGCCTGCTCGTTGCGGGCCTGGTGGTACGGCATGAGGTCGGGATCGTGGACGTTCAGCTGCGTGAGCGCCTGACCGATGCCGGCGACGTTGCCGTGACCGAAGATGCCGAAGACCCCGGGGATCGTGCGCTCGCGCACGTCGCCGTCGACCGTCCACTGGTGGGCCAGGAACTCGATGAGCGCCTGGCTGACCGTCATCCGCTTCGTCTCTGCCATCAGGATCGGCCTTCCTCTGTCGGGTACGGGAGTCGCGGATCGACGTCCTGCTCCGCCCATGTGTCGCGGACCCACGCGTGCGCGGGGTCGTCGCTGATGAGCCATGCCCGGTCGGGATCGGGCCCGGCCATGACGTTCAGGTAGTACAGGTCGTAGCCCGGCGCAGCGACGGCGGGGCCGTGGTAGCCGTAGGGCACGAGGGCGATGTCGCCCGTCCGCACCATCGCGTTGATGTCGATCTCGCCCGCGGGCGACGAGTAGGTGCTGAACATCCCGAAGGCGGTTTCAGCGGATGCCGCGGACCCTGCCACCGGCGCCGACTCGAAGTAGTAGATCTCCTCGAGGCGCGACTCGTGCCCCGGAACGTGCTCGTCGTGCTTGTGCGGCGGGTACGACGACCAGTTGTCGGCGGGGGTGATCACTTCGCAGACGATGAGGCGGTCGGCATCCAGCGCCTGCGGCGTCCCGAAGTTGTGCACCTGACGGCTCGACGATCCCGCTCCGCGGAGCTCGACCGGAGTTTCCGCGGCGGCGATGTAGCGCCACGGGTGACGAACGGATGCCGGGGCCTCCGCGACGGCCACGCGGCCCCGGCCCGTGAGGGTGGCGGTGCGCCCGACCGGCAGGTAGAGCACGTCGGTCGGGCCGTCGAACACCGACCGGCGACCGTGCAGCCTCGTCCACTCGCGGTCGGCGCCGTGTGCGTGGTCGGCATCGACGTGGACGATCTCGAACGATCCCGCGAGCGGCACGATGATGCGCTCGACATCGGTCTCGGCGAGTTCCACCGCGTCGCCCTCGGTGAGGTCGGCGACACGGATGCCGGTGTGCTGCCAGCCGGGCGTCTCCCGACCGACGACGCTCTCCCAGCCGCCTGCGGCCAGGTCGCCGCGGCGGTGGAACCAGGTGTTCTCGATGCTCATCTTCGCGCTCTCGGAATGCCGCCGCCGGACGGCGTGCGATCAGTTGTTCTGGGGGAACCCGAGGTTGATGCCACCCTGGTCGCCGAGGGCTCGCGTGGCGGGGTCGAGCCACCGGCTGGTGATGGCCTTCTCTCGGGTGAAGAAATCGAACCCCTGGACACCGTAAGCCTTCGCGTCGCCGAAGAGGGACTTCTTCCAGCCACCGAACGAGTGGTACGCGACGGGCACGGGGATCGGCACGTTGATGCCGATCATGCCGACCTGCACCTCGTGCTGGAACCGGCGTGCGGCACCGCCGTCGTTGGTGAAGATCGCGGTCCCGTTGCCGAACTCACCGGAGTTGATGAGAGCGAGACCCTCGTCGTAGCTCTCGACGCGGATGACCGACAGCACCGGTCCGAAGATCTCCTCCGTGTAGGCGCGCGACGTGGTCGGGACGTTGTCGAGCAGCGTCGGACCGAAGAAGAAGCCGTCCTCGTGCCCCTCGACCGTGAAGCCGCGGCCGTCGACGACGACCGTCGCCCCGTCGGCCTCGGCGATGTCGACGTACGACGACACCTTGTCGCGGTGGACGTCGGTGATCAGCGGACCCATGTCGGGCTCGACGCCGTCCTGGCCCGCGCCGTTGCCGATCGTGAGCTTCGCGATGCGCTCGGTGACCTTCGCGATCAGTTCGTCTGCGACGGGCTCGACGGCCAGCACGACGCTGATCGCCATGCACCGCTCCCCCGCCGCGCCGAAACCGGCGTTGACGGCCTGGTCGGCCACGAGGTCGAGGTCGGCGTCGGGGAGGACGAGCATGTGGTTCTTCGCCCCGCCGAGCGCCTGCACCCGCTTGCCGTTCCGGGATGCCGTCTCGTAGATGTACTGCGCGATCGGGGTCGAGCCGACGAACGAGATCGACTGCACGACGGGGCTGTGGAGCAGACCGTCGACGGCGAGCTTGTCGCCCTGGAGCACCGTGAAGACACCGGCGGGAAGGCCCGCCTCCTGCCACAGTTCGGCGAGCCACAGCGCTGCCGAGGGGTCCTTCTCACTCGGCTTCAGGATGACGGCGTTGCCCGCCGCGATCGCGATGGGTGCGAACCACAGCGGGACCATGACGGGGAAATTGAACGGCGAGATGACGCCGACGACGCCGAGGGGCTGCTTGATCGAGTACACGTCGATCCCCGTCGAAGCGTTCTCGGAGTACGCGCCCTTGATGAGGTGCGGGAACCCGGTCGCGAGCTCGACGACCTCCTGGCCGCGGAGGATCTCACCCATCGCGTCGGAGACGACCTTGCCGTGCTCGCTCGTGATGAGCTCGGCGAGCTCGCCCTTGCGGGCGTTCAGCAGCTCGCGGAACGCGAACATGACCGTCTGCCGCTTCGCGATCGAGAAAGCCGACCAGGTGCGGAAGCCCTCGTCGGCGGCGGCGATCGCAGCGTCGATCTCGGCCTGGTCGGCGAGGGCGACCTCGGCCTGGACCGCACCGGTCGCGGGGTTGTAGACGGGAGCCGTCCGTCCGCTCGTGGACGCGCGGTGCGCGCCGCCGATCCAGTGGCCGATGACGCGGTTCTGGGTGGAGAAGGTGCTCATGACTGTTCCTTCGTGAGGAGGGAGGAGTGGACGAGGCCCGCGGCGATGTCGACCGCCGCCGCGGTGTCGCCGTCGGGCGGGTAGAGGAGGGTGCGGCCGACAGTGAGACCGCGGACGCCGGGAAGCGAGAGAGCGTCCTGCCACGAGGCGAACGTCTCGTCGGGGTCGTCTCCCGAGTCGCCGCCGAGCAGAAGGGTCGGCAGCGTCGTGGCGGCCATGACCCGTTCCATGTCGGGAACGACGGGCAACTTCATCCAGGTGTACGCGCTCGACCCGCCGAGGCCCGCCGCGATCGCGACCGAGAGGATGACGGCATCCGTCGACAGGTCGTTGACGATCCGGCCGTCGTTCCACGTGCTCATGAACGGTTCGAGCATGATCGGGATGCCGGCGCCCGCCGCAGCGGTGACGGCACGCGCCGTCGCCTCGAGGGTCGCCGCGGTCGCCGGGTCGTCGAGGTTGATGCGGACGAGCGCCTTCGCGAAGTCGAGATTCGCGGAGATCATTGAGGGCACGTCGTAGGCGCCGTAGCGGTCGTCCATCTCGAAGGACGACCCCCGGAGTCCGCCGCGGTTCATCGATCCGACGACGATCTTTCCGTCGAGCAGGCCCAGGGCGGCGAGGTCGTCGATGATGTCGGGCGTCCCGAGCACGCCGTCGACACCGGGTCGGCTGAGCGCGATGGCGAGGCGCTCGATCAGTTCGTAGCGGTCGGCCATGGCCGTGGCATCCGACCCCACCGCGAGGGCGCCGCGGGCGGGATGGTCGGCAGCGACGATGAAGAGCCGGCCGTCGCCCCTGTCGAGGTGACGGCGGGTGCGGGTCGCGACGGCGTGACGGATCGACTCGGGGTCGAAGGCGCGCAGCTGCCGGAGCCGGGCGAAGGCCGCCTCGCTGATGACTCGGTCGCTCATGTCGCGCTCCCCGCGCTCAGGATCGCCTCGACCTCGTCGGCCGTCGGCATCGCCGTCGAACATTCCAAGCGCGATGCCACGATGGCGCCCGCTGCGTTGGCGAAGCGGAGGATCGGCTCCAGGTCCCAGCCGCTCAGCAGACCGTGGCAGAGTGCGCCGCCGAACGCATCGCCCGCGCCGAGTCCGTTGACCACGTCGACGAAGTGGGGCGGCGCGACGACCGTCTCGTCACGAGTCTTCGCGAGAACCCCGTCGGGCCCCTGTTTCACGATCGCGAGCTCGAGGCCGCGGTCGAGGAGCGCATCGGCGGCGCGCATCGGATCGGTCTCGCCGACCGCGACCATGCACTCCTCGCGGTTGCCGACGGCGACCGTGACGTGCTCGAGAGCGGCGGACACCTGTGCGGTCGCCTCGGCGGGGTCCGGCCAGAACATGGGCCGGTAGTCGAGATCGAGGATCGTGTGCCGTGACCGACCCCGGCGCCGCAGGGCGTCGAGATGCGTGGCGCGGCTGGGCTCCTGGCTGAGGCCGGTGACGGTGAGCCAGAAGATGGATGCCTCTTTCAGCACCTCGTCGGGCAGCTGGTCGGGCGTGACCTCGAGGTCGGGCGCCTTCGGCTCGCGGTAGAAGTACAGCGGGAAGTCGTCGGGCGGGAAGATCTCGCAGAGCGTGAGCGGCGTCTTGTAGGTGCCGTCGACGCTGACGAGGTCGGGGTTCACCGACAGCCGGTCGAGTTCCGCGCGGAGGTACCGGCCGAACGGGTCGTCACCGACGCGCGAGACGAGTGAGACATCGTGGCCGTAACGGGCGGCGGCCACGGCGACGTTGGCGGCGCTGCCACCGAGGAACTTGCCGAAGGTCGAGACCTCTTCGAGGCCGACGCCGGTCTGCAGCGGGTAGATGTCGACGCCGAGTCGTCCGATCGACAGGACCTCCGGGGCGATGGCGCGAGAGGTCATCCGGCGGTCGTGTCTCGTGGCGCGAACATGTCCTAACAATAACACAAGGGCAAATCCCGAGACCAGAGCGGATGTGCCGTTAGCCTGACACGTGATGTTGTCGGTACAAACGCCGGTGGCACCCGTCATCCATCAGAAGGAGTGTGAGGGCTGTGGTCGATGCCGCCACCTACTGGCCCGCGGAACTCTTCGCCGACCTGGACCGCACCGGCCCGGTGCCGCTGTACTTCCAGGTCTCCAGCAGGCTCGAAGCCGCCATCCACTCCGGCGCGATCCCCGCGGGAGGCCGCCTCGAGAACGAGATCGCGATCGGCCAGCGACTCGGGCTGTCGCGCCCCACGATTCGCCGGGCGATCCAGGAGCTCGTCGACAAGGGGCTGCTCGTGCGGCGCCGGGGCATCGGGACGCAGGTCGTCCAGGGTCAGGTCACGCGCGCGGTCGAACTGACGAGCCTGTACGAGGACTTGAAGAACTCCTCGCACGTTCCCGCGACCCGTGTGCTGGGGCACGACGTCGTGCCCGCGTCCGAGATCGTCGCCCAGAGCCTCGGGCTGAGCGTCGGCGACGATGTCGTCTTCGTTCGGCGTCAGCGGAGCACCGACGGCGTCCCGGTCGCCGTCCTCGAAAACTACCTTCCGCTGGAGTTCGCCGACATCACGCGCGAGCAGCTCGAGGAGCACGGCCTCTACGAGATCATGCGCGCGCGGGGCGTCACCATCCGCGTCGCGAAGCAGAAGATCGGCGCCCGGAGCGCCCGCGGCGACGAGGGCGAACTGCTCGACATCGACTCGAACGGCCCGGTCCTCACGATGGAGCGCGTCGCGTTCGACGACTCCGGTCGCGCATGCGAGTACGGCCACCACTGCTACCGCCCCGACCTCTACAGCTTCGAGACGACGCTCGTCGCCAAGTAGTCGCGGGCCGAGTCGCGCCTGACGCGCCGAGGTCCCGATAGGGCCGGGTAACCACGCAGGTTTTCCGGCCCGATCGGGACCTCGGTCGTCAGGTCAGCGCTTGCCGGCGATCTGGCGCGACACGATGTCGCGCATGATCTCGTTCGTGCCGCCGTAGATGCGGTGGACGCGGGCGTCCAGGAAGGCGCGCGCGATCGGGTACTCCATGATGTAGCCGTACCCGCCGTGGAGCTGGACGCACGCGTCGAGCACCTCCCACTCGCGCTCGGTCGCCCAGAACTTGACCTGCGCGGCATCCTCCGCCGAGAGCTTGCTCTCACCGTAGAGCGCGATCGCCCGGTCGATGTAGGCCCACATGACGTCGACCGTCGTGACGAGGTCCGCCATCGTGAAGCGCGTGTTCTGGAAGTCGATGATCCGCTGACCGAAGGCCTCGCGGTCCTTCGTGTAGGCGATCGTCCACTCGACGCCGGCCTGTGCGGCTGCGGCGCCCGCGACGCCGATCGAGAGGCGCTCGAGCGGCAGGTTCATCATCAGCTGGATGAAGCCCTTGCCCTCCTCGCCGCCGATGAGGTTCGCGTCGGGAACGAAGACGTCGGTGAAGCTGAGCTCGGCGGTGTCGTGCCCCTGGAAGCCCATCTTGTGCAGCTTCTTGCCGTGGTCGAACCCGGCCATGTCGGCTTCGAGCAGCAGCAGCGAGAAGGCGTCGGGCCGGTTGCCCTCGCCCGTCTTCACGAAGACGACGAAGATGTCCGCGGTCGTCCCCGACGAGATGAATGTCTTCGCGCCGTTGACGATGTAGCCGCCGTCGGTCTTCTTCGCCGTGGTCGAGATGCCGCGGAGGTCGGATCCCGCGCCGGGCTCGGTCATGGCCAGCGCGCCGAGGACCTCACCGGTCGCCATGCGGGGCAGCCAGGTCTGCTTCTGCTCCTGGGTGCCCATGTGCACGAGGTACGGGACGGCGAGGTCGTCCTGGATGCCGAAGGCGCCGGCGAGCGAGCCGGCCCCCGCCCGGATGATCTCTTCGTTCACGACGGTGCGGAAGCGGTAGTCCTGCAGCATTCCCGCGCCGCCGAACTCCTCGGGGACGCTCAGACCGATGACACCGGCTTCGCCCGCCGCGAGCATCGTCGCGCGGTCGATCTCACCCGCGGCATCCCACTGTTCGCGCTTCTCGTTCGTGACGTACCGCTTGATGAATTCTTTGACGACGTCGCGGAACGCTTCGTGGTCCTCGTCGTAGATGTTCCGCTCCATGCGCGGACCCCCTTCGTGTCGGTGCTTTCACACACGCGCGACGCTGCGCTCGTGGGCGGCGTCGCCGGCATCCACTGTACGCGCCCCGTGGGATTGAATGCCAGGGTGAGCGCGACTGAGTGCCGCGGCGCGGCATCCGATCGTTCCGGTCCGCAGAAGTCGGGCGTGACCCGGGCGCGAAGATGAGAGTGGATGCCGGAGGAGGAACCGTGATCAGCGCACTGACCCGCGTCGTCGAGCACATCGAGGCGCATCTCGGCGACGAGCTCGACATCGCCACCGTGGCCCACGCGCACGGCACGACCGAGTACCACCTGCGTCGGATGTTCTCGTCGCTCGCCGGGATGCCGCTGTCGGAGTACGTCCGGCGTCGGCGGATGACGGTCGCGGCGAGCGACCTCGTCGGGTCCGAGGACCTGCTGACGATCGCGGTGCGCTATGGCTACGGCTCGACCGAGGCGTTCGCCCGCGCGTTCCAGGCCGTGCACGGCGCCCCGCCGTCTGCCGTGAGGCGAGACGGCGGCCCCCTCCGCACACAACCGCAGCTCAGGTTCCGCCTGACCGTAGAAGGGAGCAGCCCCATGGACACCCGTATCGTCGACCACCCCGCTTTCCGCCTCATCGGGCACGCCGCACGCGTGCCACTGATCCACCGCGGGGCGAACCCCGCCATCCAGGCGCACATCGCGTCGCTGCCACCCGCCGAACACGCTCGCTTGAAGGGGCTGAGCGATACCGAGCCCGCCGGGCTGCTGCAGGTGAGCGACGGCGTCGACCCCGACTATGCGGAGGGGACCGAGCTGACGTATCTGCACGGGGTCGCGCGCGCCGCGGAAAGCTCCGTGCCGCCGGATCTCGACGTCATCGAGGTCCCCGCGGGCACCTGGGCGGTGTTCCGCTCGAGCGGGGCATACCCCGATGCGCTGCAGACGGTGTGGGCGGCGACGGCGACGGACTGGTTCCCGGCGAACCCGTGGCGGCTGCGCCCGGGGCCGTCGATCGTCTCGATCCTGGAGCGAGGGGAGGACTTCTCGACGGCGACGTGCGAGCTGTGGCTGCCGGTGGAGCGTGAGCCTCAGCCGTAGTCGGGCGCCGGCTCGAGGCCGAAGAACTCCTCGAGCGTGTGGAAGCCGCCGTCGGCGTACGCGGCGGCGAGTTCGCGGCCGACGAATCGCAGGTGCCATGGTTCGGCGGAGTATCCCGTGGTGGCGGTGTGCCCCTCCTCGTAGCGGACGATGAAGCCGTACCGCCAGGCGTTCGCGACGATCCACTCGGACTGCGGGGTGCCGCCGAAGCTGTCGTGGTCGCCGCATCCGGAATCGCACGCGACCACGTCGACCGCGAGTCCGGTCTGGTGCTCGCTGTGGCCGGGGCGGGCGCTGCGGAGGTCGGCCGCGGCCTTGCCCCGGTTGGCGACATGGCGGTTGTAGGTCTCGACCTGGAAGTCATAGGGGCGGAAGCCGCTGCTGACACCGATCGTGCCGGCGCCGGCGGCGCGAACGTCCGCCGAGAGCTCGTCGAGCGCGGCGGCGGTCTGGTCGAGCAGCCACCCGCCCGCGACGATGCGCGTGCTCTGCGGTCGCGCCTGCGGCGTGGGCCAGTGATCGATCGGTTCGAGCGCGTGGCGCTTGTTCGCAACGACCCAGATGCGACCCGCCTCGTGGAGATCGACGCAGGGCGCCTCGCCCGCGGCGACGGCAGCTCGGAACGGCTCGCCACCCCCGAAGGCGGCGATCACGTCGGCGTCGGAACCCTCCGCGAGCGCCGAGACCACGGCATCCGTCTCGCAGATCGGCCGGGTCTCTTCTGCGGGGTCGGCGGCAGGCGGGGAGGACACGGCAACGGGTGACGACGCGGCCGGAACGGGATCGGATGCCGGGTCTGCGACGGCGTCGTCGGGCGCGATCGCCCGGGAGACAACCACGACGAGCGTGACGATCAGGGCGGTGGTGAGCGTCAGGAGCAGGAGCGCTCGGCGCTGACGGCGCCTGCGGAGCACCTGCCGCCGGGCGGCGCTCCTCGTCTCAGACACCTGCCCAGTCTCGCAGTCGATCTCTCGCGTTCCCGGTGTTCGACCACCCCGCGTGTGTCGTTGACAGTATTTCGAAGATGTGTTCGACTGTGAAGATGCGGTGGCAGGGTCAGAACATCTCGACGGTCGATGACGGCGCTCTGCCCGGCCTCGAGTCGATGGGTGGGCTCGTCCGCTCGGTCACGACGCCGGACTTCGCGGGGATGACCTTCCACGAAGTCGTCGCGAAGTCCGCGCTCAACCACGTGCCGAGCGGATCGGCGATGCCGTTCTCCTGGTCGGTGAATCCCTATAGGGGGTGCCAACATGCATGTGCCTATTGCTTCGCGCGCAACACGCACACCTACCTCGACCTCGACGCCGGCGCGGACTTCGATTCGCAGATCGTCGTGAAGGTGAACGTGGCCGAGGTGCTCGCCCGCGAACTCGCGAAGCCGTCGTGGCGACACGAGCCGGTTGCGCTCGGCACGAACACCGATCCGTATCAGCGCGCCGAGGGGCGTTATCGGCTGATGCCGGGCATCATCGACGCCCTCGCCTCGAGCGGCACGCCGTTCTCGATCCTCACGAAGGGCACACTTCTGCGCCGCGACCTGCCGCAGTTGACGGATGCCGCGACCCGCGTCCCCATCCACATCGCCATGTCGATCGCGATCCCGCACGAGCCGCTGCGGCAGCTCCTCGAGCCGGGCGCGCCGTCGTTCCAGGCGCGCCTCGACACGGTGAAGGCAGCGACGGATGCCGGGTTCTCGACCACGGTCTTCCTCATGCCGATCGTGCCGCACCTGACCGACGGGGTCGACGTCCTCGACGATGCGATCGCTCGGATCGCCGCATCCGGAGCCCGTCGGGTCGTGTTCGGCGCACTGCACCTGCGACCGGGGGCGAAGGAGTGGTTCTGGGCGTGGCTCGAACGCGAGTGCCCCGACCTGGTGCCCGCCTACCGCGGCCTCTACCCGGGTGCGTCGGTCTCGGCGCCGAAGGGGTACCGGACGTGGCTCTCGGCTCGCGTGCGTCCGCTGCTGCGACGCCACGGCCTGCACGGCCGGCTCGAAGAGGAGGACGTGCCGCCGCGGGCGGGTCTCGGGGCGGTGCGGGCCACGGGTCCCGTCATGAAGACGGCGACTCGGGAACAGGCCTCCGCCATGCTCTTCTGAGCCGTCAGTCGTCGGGGATCAGGCGCTTGCCGAGGACGGAGGTCGCGTCACGCGCGTAGCCGATGGAGTCGTAGAAATCGGTGACCGCGTCGTTGCCCTCGCGCACCATGAGCATCACCTTCGGGCACCCGAGGCCCTCGAGGCGCTGCTCGGCTTCGGCGACCAGCATCCGTCCGATGCCCTCGCCGCGCCGGTCGGGATCGGTCGCGAGGTAGTACAGCCAGCCGCGATGGCCGTCGTAGCCGGCCATGACCGATCCGAGGACACGAGCGCCGTCTGCCGCGACCAGCAAGAGGTCGGGCCAGACGGCGCGGGCACGCGCGATGTCGCGGTGCGGGTCGTTCCAGGGACGCGTCAGCCCGACCGCGTGCCACAGCGACACGACCGGCTCGACGTCGGGATCACCGAGGGGGCGGATGACGATCGGCATCCGCCCACCCTAGTGAGAACGCTCAGGCGTCGACGTTCGCGGCCTGACGACCCGTGATCTCCTCGAGCACGTCGTCGCCGGCGCGAGCCTCGTCGAACGGCGCGTCGATCTCGGCGCGCTCGAGCATCTCGGTCATGCGCCGACGACGCTGACGCGTGATCAGCGTGACGACCGTGCCCGTGCGGCCCGCGCGACCGGTACGGCCGGAGCGGTGCGTGTACGTCTTGTACTCGTCGGGCGCGTCGGCCTGGACGACCAGGTCGATGTCGTCGACGTGGATGCCGCGAGCCGCCACATCCGTCGCGACGAGCACGTTGACCTTGCCGTCGGTCAGACGCTGCAGGTTGCGGGTGCGCTTGGCCTGGTTGAGGTCGCCGTGGAGGGCGACGGCGGCGATCCCGGCATCCTCGAATTGCTCGACGAGCATCTCGGAGTACGCGCGGGTCCGCGTGAAGACGAGCGTCTTGCCGTCGCGGTCGACGAGCGAGGTGAGGATCTCGGCCTTGTCCCTGTGGTCGATGACGAGCACGCGGTGATCGATCGTGCTGGTCTCCTGCGTCTCACCGGCGACCTCGTAGACGGCCGGGTTCACGAGGAACTCGTCGACGAGAGCGGCGACCTCGCGGTCGAGCGTGGCGGAGAAGAGCAGCTTCTGCGCGTCGTCCTGCACGAGGCGGAGGATGCGCTGCATCGGCTCGAGGAAGCCCAGCTCGCTCATGTGGTCGGCCTCGTCGAGGACCACGATGCCGACCTCGGACAGGTCGAGCTTGCCCTGCTTCTCGAGGTCTTCGATGCGGCCCGGGGTACCGATGATGATGTCGACACCCTTCTTGAGCGCACCGACCTGGCGGCCCTGCGGGACGCCACCGTAGATCTGCGTCGTGAACAGGCCCACGCTCTGCGCGAGCTCCTGCACGGTGCGGTCGATCTGCAGCGCGAGCTCACGCGTCGGCGCGAGGATCAGGGCCTGCGGCGAACGGCCCCAGGCGCGACGCTTGCCGGCCTGGCCGCGCAGCACGCGCTCGACGAGGGGAGCGCCGAAGGCGATCGTCTTGCCCGAGCCGGTGCGGCCGCGGGCGAGGACGTCGCGGCCCTCGAGAATCGGACCGACGGTCGCAGCCTGAATCGGGAAGGGGGCCTTGGCGCCCATCCCCTCGAGGGTGCGGACGAGGTTCTGGCCGAGGCCGAGGTCGCTGAACGATGCCTGCTCGACGGATGCGGCATCCACCGCTTCGGCCTGGAGACGCTCGTGCACGACGTCGACGTGGTCCTGGTGGGCCTTCGACTTCTCGTCGGCCTTCCAATCTCCACGGTTCGGACGGTCGTCCCGACGGGGACGGTCGTCGAAGGTGCGAGCGGGACGCTCGGTCCGGGGACGCTCGGTCCGGTCATCGCGACGGGGACGCTCGGTCCGGTCGTCGCGACGGGGACGGTCGTCGAACGAACGAGCGGGGCGCTCGGAACGGTCGAAACGGGGACGCTCGGTCCGGTCGTCCCGACGGGGACGGTCGTCGAACGAACGCGCAGGACGCTCGTTGCGGTCGAAACGGGGACGCTCGGCGCCACCGGCACGGTCGAAGCGCGGACGCTCGGTGCGGTCATCGCGACGCGGACGGTCGTCGAACGAACGAGCGGGCCGCTCGTTGCGGTCGAAACGCGGACGCTCAGTCCGGTCGTCCCGGCGGGGACGGTCGTCGAACGAACGCGCAGGACGCTCGTTGCGGTCGAAACGAGGACGCTCCGCGCCGCCACCGGCGCGGTCGTAGCGGGGACGCTCGCCACCGGCGGGACGGTCATCCCGACGAGGACGGCCATCGAACGAACGAGCGGGACGCTCGCTGCGGTCGAAGCGCGGACGCTCGGCGCCACCCGCACGGTCGAAGCGCGGACGCTCGGTGCGGTCATCCCGACGAGGACGGTCATCGAACGAACGAGCGGGACGCTCGCTGCGGTCGAAACGAGGACGCTCCGCGCCACCCGCACGGTCGAAGCGCGGACGCTCGCCACCGGCGGGACGGTCACCACGGTCGCTGCGCGCGTGCGAGCGGATGCCGCGCGCCTCGGCGCGACCGGCGCGGTCCTGCTCGGTCCAGCGGCCCTTCGTGGCGCCACCTTCCTCGGCGGCGCGGTACCCGCGGTGCTTGGGGCTCGAGCTGCCGGCGGTACCGGCGGATGCCTGACCGGGACGACGCTTGGCGTCCTGGTAGGAGGTCTTCTTGCCGAAGCGGGGCTCGAAGTTCTGAGCGCGGCCGCCGGCCGGCTTCTTGTTCTTGGGCATGCGTGTTCTTTCTGAGTTCTCGCACGAGAACAGCGCCGTGCGCGCACGCACGGTCAAACCCGGACTTCCGTCGGCCGGGGGCCATTCCAGTTACTGGTTGCGACGCCGCGGATCGGGCGTCGCGATCGGCCCCGAGGACTACACAGGATGCCCGCGCACAGCGCGGTGTCCTCCGCCGACGTGACTACGCTACCGGTCCCACCTGGGAACCCGCCGCGCCGATACGCTGACGGCATGGCCGCCGATCCCACCGGAACCCGTTTCTCCCTCCGCGCCGCCGACGTGTCGGCCGAGATCGCCGAGGTCGGCGCCGCACTCCGCGCACTCCGCGTCGGTGGGGTCGACCTCGTGCCCGATTACCCCGCCGACGTGCCGACACCAGCGGCATCCGGCATCGTCCTCGTCCCGTGGCCGAACCGCATCCGCGACGGACGCTGGGAGGACGACGGCGAGCTCCGCCAGCTCGCGATCACCGAGCCGAAGTTCGGCAACGCGTCGCACGGGCTGCTCCGCTTCGCTCCCTACCGGGCTGAAACGCAGACGGATGCCGCGATCACCCTGCGCGCCGATGTCTTCCCGCAGTCGGGGTACCCGTACCACCTAGAGAACCGCGTGACCTACGCGCTCGTCGCCGGCGGGCTCCGCGTCACGCACGAGATCACGAACGTCGGGTCCGGTGACGCGCCCGTCGCCGTCGGAACGCACCCGTACTTCCGCATCTCGGATGTCGACACCGCGGATCTGTCGCTGCAGCTCGAGGCCCGCACCTGGTTCCGCCTCGACGAGCAGAACATCCCCGTGGCCGAGGAACCGATCGACGACGAGCACGACCTGAGCGCGCCGCGCCGCGTCGGCGACCTCGCGCTCGACGTGGCCTACGCCGGCCTCCCCCGCCGCGAGGGACGCGTCGAGGCGCACCTCATCGCACCCGACGGCCGCCGCCTGACCGTCTGGGCGGGCGAGGGGTTCGAGTACGTGCAGGTGTTCACGACCGACCGGTTCCCCGGCCACGACCTCGCCGTCGCGATCGAGCCGATGACGGCGCCTGCCGACGCGTTCAACTCCGGCCGGAGCCTCCGCCGGCTCGCGCCGGACGAGACCTGGACGCTCGACTGGGGCGTCGACCTCGTCGGCTGAGCCTCAGTCCCGACGCTCGGAGTCGCCCCGCGGCTCGTTCAGCGGGATCTCGACGTCCGGTGCCTCCTCGATGACGAGGGCGGTGTCGACCGCTGCGGCACCGGTGACGGCGGTGGATGCCGCGCCCCGCCGTGCCCGACGCGTCATCGGCGCTTCGCTCGCCGCCACGGCGGGAGCGACGTCGCCGCGCTTCGCGGCGCGACGCTCCTTGGCGCCCTCGACGAGGTTGTAGAGGGCGGGAAGCACGAGGAGCGTCAGCACCGTGGACGACACGAGTCCGCCGATGACGACGATCGCGAGGGGCTGCGAGATGAAGCCGCCATGTCCCGTGATGCCGAGCGCCATCGGCGTGAGGGCGAAGATCGTCGCCAGCGCAGTCATGAGGATCGGTCGGAGACGTCGAGCGCCACCGGCGATCACTGCCTCGGGCGTCGACAGACCCTTCTCCCGGTACTGATTGACGAGGTCGATGAGGACGATCGCGTTCGTCACGACGATGCCGACGAGCATCAGTACACCGATGAGCGAGGCGACGCCGAGGGGTACGCCCGACGCGATCTGCAGCAGGATGGCGCCGGTCGCCGCGAACGGCACCGACACGAGCAGCAGCAGCGGCTGGCGGAGCGACTTGAAGGTCGCGACCATGACGATGTAGACGATGAGGATCGCGGCGAGGATCGCGAGTCCGAGCTGCGCGAACGCGTCCTGCTGCTGCGTGACGACGCCGCCGATCGCGGCATCCGCCCCCTGTGGCAGGTCGGCGTCGTTCAGAGCGGCCGTGACCGTCGCGTTCGCGGCGTTCAGGTCATCGCTCGACGGCGTGACGGTGATGGATGCCGTCCGCTGACCGCGCTCGCTCGTGATGGACGAGGGGCCTTCGGACTCCGTGACCGTCGCGACCTCGTCGAGGCGGATGAGGCCCGTCGCGCTGGCGATCTCGAGTCCGCGGAGCTCCGCGATGGTCTTCGGGATCTCCGACGCCTGCAGGTACACGGTGAGCGTGGAGTCGTCGATCTCGACCGTGCCGATCTGACGCGGCTGCATCGTGTTCGACACGAGTCCGCCCACGGCGACCTCCGAGAGGCCCAGGTCCGCGGCCTTGGCGCGGTCGACGGCGACCGAGACGAACGGCAGGGATGCCGAGAGGTTCGAGTCGACCTGGTCGATGCCGTCGGCATCCTTCAGCTGCGCGACGACCTTGTCCGTCGCGTCGCGGAGGACGCCGGCGTCGGGCGCCGTGACGTCGACCTCGATGTCGCTCGAGCCGAACCCGCCTTGCGACGCGGCGACGGTGACCTCGCCGGCATTCTTCAGGTCGGCGACGGCCTTCTGCACGTCGGTACGGATCTGCTCCTGGTCGGCGTCGGGGTCGGTCGTGATCGAGTAGGTGATGCCGGTGCCGCCGCCCGAGAAGGCGTCGCGGAGCGCGGAGCCGGACGAGCCGATCGACGTCTGCACGGTGTCGATGCCGTCGACGTCGAGCAAGACCTTCTCGACCCGCTCGGCCGCAGCGTCCTGCGTCTTCAGGCTCGCGGTCGCGCCGACGTTCTGCGTCACGGTGAAGGTGTTCTGGCCCGAGTCGCCGAGGAAGTTGACCTTCATGAGCGGCACGGCGGCGATGGTGCCGCCGAGCACGACGACGGCCAGCAGCAGGGTGACGACCGAGTGGCGGAGGGTCCACCGGAGCACCGGCAGGTACGACTTCTGCAGGCGGGTCGGCGGCGCGGTCGGGTCCTCGGGGTCGACGGCCCGGCCCGCGGCATCCAGCACCGGCTTACCCGGCCGCAGGAACCAGTACGCCAGCACGGGCACGATCGTCAGCGCCACGAAGAGCGAGGCGAGCATCGCGATCGTCACGGTGAGGGCGAACGGCCGGAAGAGCTCACCGGTCAGGTCGCCGACGAAGGCGATGGGTAGGAAGACGGCGACGGTGGTGAGAGTGGATGCCGTGATGGCCGCCGCGACCTCGCGGACCGCCAGCAGGATCGACTGCAGCTTGTCGGCACCGCCGACATAGTGCCGCTTGATGTTCTCGATGACGACGATGGAGTCGTCGACCACGCGCCCGATCGCGATCGTGAGCGCACCGAGCGTGAGGATGTTGAGCGAGTACCCGAACGCCTGGATGCCGACGAAGGTGATGAGCACGCTCGTCGGGATCGAGATGGCGGTGACGAGGGTGGAGCGCACCGAGAGCAGGAAGATCAGGATGACGACGACGGCGAACGCCAGGCCGAGAAGACCTTCCTGCGCGAGCGCCTCAATCGACTGCTCGATGTAGGGCGCCTGATCGAAGACGACCGTGATGGTCGCGCCGCTGCCGAGGGCATCCTTCAGCTCGCCGATCTTGTCGCGGACGAGGTGCGAGACGTCGACAGTGTTGGCCGCGGGGAGCTTCGTGATCGAGACCGTCAGGGCGGGCTTGCCGTCGACGCGTGAGATGGAGGTCACGGGGTCGGTGTCGAGCACGACCTTGGCGACGTCGCCGACGGTGAGGGCTCCGGCGGCGATCTGGTCGGCGTTCGTCGGGACGAGCGGCAGTTTGGTGATCTGATCGACCGAGTCGAGCTTCGTGCCGGTCTGGACGGTGAGGGTCTGATCGCCCTCGTTCACCGTGCCACCGGGGAAGAGCTGGCCGTTCTGGTCGAGCGCGTCGGTGATCGCAGTCTGCGTGTAACCCGCGGCGGCGAGCGCCTCCTGGTCGGGAGTGATGGTGACGCGCGACGTCCGGCCACCGACGATCTGGGCGGCCGCGACACCGTCGACGTCTTCGATGTCGGGGACGACGGCGCTCTCGAGGCGCGACTGCACGGCAGCCTCGTCGTCGTATCCGGTCACGGCGAGGGCGATGACGGGGAGGTCGTCGGTCGAGAAGGCGAGAACGCTGGTGTCGATGCCGTCGGGCAGGGTGTCGTCGATGCGGTTGATCGACTGCAGGATCTTCTGCTCTGCCGTCGCGAGGTCGGTGCCGTAGGCGAAGGATGCCTGGATGATCGACGCGTTCGTCGTGCTCGTCGACGACGTGGACTCGAGGTCGGGTACGGCCTGGATCGCTTGCTCGATGGGGGTCGACACATCGTTGTTGACGACGTCGGGCGACGCACCGGGGTAGGTCGTGAGGATCGACAGCTGCGGCAGCTGGATCGGCGGGATCAGCTCCTGCTTGAGGCTCGTGAGCGCGAGCCCTCCGAAGATCGCCGCGACGATCGTGATGAGGGCGATGAGCGCGCGGTTTTTGAGGCTCAGGACGGCGAGGTGAGACAACGAAAGCCCATTTCCACGGTGCAGGGTGAGGGTGCGGGGATGGGCTCAACTATCCCACGCCCTGCGCGCGGTGAGGCTGGGAGCGGAGGTCAGGCGAGGATGAGCGTCCGGATCGCCGATTCGGGGGAAATCGTCGTGTCGAGGAGGATGCCGCGCCGGTACCGATCGAACACCCTCGGGTCGATGTACGAGCTGCGGGCGACGGCGGGGGTGTTGCCCAGGGCCTCGGCCGTGACCTTCACCGCGAGCACCTCGGCCCGCTTCATGTCGGCCTTCTTGGTGGCGGGACCGATCCGGGCGAGCGCATCGGCCGCGGTGATCGTGCCGCGGAGCGTCCGGAAGTCCTTGGCCGTGAAGGTGCCGCCGGTCATCGAGCGGACGTAGGCGTTGACGTCCGTCGGGCTGAGGGCGACCCTGCGGCGCCCTCGCAGGTAGGCCAGGAGGGGTGAACTCGGCCGGCCGCCCACGAGCAGTTCGACAGCCGTGGCGAGGTCGACATCGTCGACCTCCATCTCCTGGCGCTGACCGCTCTTGCCGGGGAACCGAAGGGCGACGACGGTGCCGTCGACCGCGGCGTCGCGCCGCAGCAGCGTCGTGAGACCGCGGCTGCCGTGCTTGACGAGGTAGCGCTCCGCGCCCACGCGGGGGGCGGCGAGATCGAGCAGTCGGAACGCCGCGGCGAGCACCCGTTCCTGGTCGAGGTCCTCCCGCCGGAGCGACGTCGTCACGCGCCCCCGCGCCCGGGGCAGCGCGTCTGCGAGCTGGAGGGCCCTCGCGTACTTGCCGCGGTCGCGGCCCGCCGTCCACTGCGGGTGGTAGCGGTACTGGACGCGGCCGGCCTCGTCGACGCCGGTCGCTTGGATGTGGCCGTTCGGCACAGCGGAGATCCACACGTCCTGCCATGCCGGCGGCAGCACGAGGGCGCGCACCCGCTCGGCTTCGTCCTTCGGGAGCGGGTTGCCGTCGGCATCCACATAACGGAATCGGGGCGGCGACCCCACCCTGCGATAGCCGAGGTCGGCGCCCGGGCGCACCCGCTTCAGTCTCGGCACGTCAGTGCGATCGGAGCATGTCGATGAGATCCGCCTTGCGGGCGCTCGAGTAGCCGCGGATGCCGAGTTCCTTCGCTCGGGCGCGGAGGTCCGCCACGGTCCATTCCTCGTAGTCCCCGGCCTTGCCGCCCCGGCTTCCGACGGCGCTCCGGCCGTCCCGGGCGGCCGCGTTCGAGATGCGTGCGGCCTTCTCTTTCGACGCGCCATCGGAGCGAAGTTCCTCGTAGAGTTCAGGGTCTTTCAGGCTGTTCGAGCCGCGTCCTGCCGGCATGGTGCACCCGCCTCTCGTGGTCGGCGCGGGCAGGGATCACCCGCGTGCGGCCACGGTATGTCACCGCTGCCGGAGCCTGTCAAGCCCCCCTGCCACCTGAGAGAACGCTGATAACAATGGACAGACGCACACCCGCGTCACCCCCGCCTCCCGGCGGACAACGGAGACAAACAGAGGGAGCCTCCAATGAACCTCGCACTCATCATCATCATCGTGATCGCCATCGTCCTGGCGATCGTGGGTGGCATCACGGAAGGCCTCCAGTTCCTGCTCTGGGTCGCCATCATCGTCGGTGTCATCGCGCTCATCGCCTTCTTGTTGCGCGTACTCCGCAAGAACACATGACCGTCTGACGCGCACCCCCAGGCGCGTCAGCGGCGCTCTCCCCCAGGAGCGTCATGAGGCCCCCTCCCGCATCGCGGTAGAGGGGGCCTCTTACGTGCCCGGAACCCTCGCGAGCGAGGAGCTCCGCTGTGGACGTTCGAGATATATCGTGTTATCTTCCTCTCAACGCGATATATCTCGATTCGCGCTCATTCCGCAGGAGACAACATGACTCTCGAAAAGTGGTTGGTTCAGCCCGGGGAGGCCCGCGTCATCGATCTCGACGGCATCCGCCGCCTCAAAGTGGGAATGGTCGGTGGTCAGATCGACGTCGTCGCCCACGACGAGCCGGGCGTTCGCATCGAGGTCCACTCGGTGACACAGAAGGAACTCCGCATCGAAGCGCAGGACGGTGCGATCGAGATCGATCACGCACAGCTTCGCTGGGACAACTTCCTCGCGTCGTTCCGCAACTTCGGCAGCGGCGGACCGCAGGCCGAGATCAGCATCGCCGTCCCCCGCGACGTCGCTCTCACGCTCGGCGTCGTGAGCGCCAGTGCTCTCGTGGCCGGTCTCGTGGCCGATGCGAAGCTCAACACGGTGTCGGGCGACATCATCGTCGACGGCCTCACGGGCGACGTGACTGCCAACTCGGTCTCTGGCGACGTGCAGATGCGTGGACTCACCGGGACCATCAACGCCAACGCCGTGTCGGGCGCCATCACAGCCGTCGGCACGATCCGCACCGCCTACGCCGACACCGTCAGCGGCGCCGTGCTCATCGATTCGACGGGACCCACGCAGAACATCTCCTTCAACACCGTCGGCGGTGCCGCCACCGTCCGACTCGATGAGGCTGTCCCCGCCAAGTACTCCCTCCGCACCGTGAGCGGCAAGCTCCGGGTCGACGGCATCGACCGTTCGCAGAGCGGGATCGGGTCGAACTACTCCGGGACCGCGGGCGAGCTGAGTGGATCCTTCGCCGACGTGCGCGCCAACACCGTCTCGGGCGACGTCACCGTCATCCGCCGCGTGACGGCCGCGATCTCGGACGATGCGCCCGTCGCAGAGGAGTACTGAGATGCCCCCCGTCTTCTCGCACGGCGATCTGCGCCTCTACCTCCTGAGCCTTCTCGACGAGGCGCCGCGTCACGGCTATGACCTGATGCAGGCGCTGTCGGACCGCACCGGCGGCACGTACACCCCGAGCGCCGGCACCGTCTATCCCCGCCTGTCGAAGCTTGAAGAAGAAGGCCTCGTCACCAAGACCGTCGACGGACGCAAGACCGTCTACGAGATCACGGATGCCGGTCGCGCCGAGGTGTCGTCGCGCTCCGGTGACCTCGCCGGAATCGAAGCCGGCCTCGCCGACAGTGTGCGTCTGATCGCCGACGAGGTGCGCGCGGGCGTCCGCGAGGCCATGCGCAGTCTGCAGGCAGACCTCGCCGCGGCATCCCGCGCTCCCTCCCGTCCGACGGAACCCTCCGCACCCGACGCGCGTGCGTCCGCCCGCGAACAGGTCCGTCGAGCGGACGAGCTACTGAGCGAGTTCCGCACCGAGGTGCGCGCCGACCTCCGGAGCCACGTCGCACACGGCGGCGAGCTGGCGGCATCTGTCATCGATGAGCTGAAGACAGCGCTCGACGACGCGGCCGAAGCTGTGCGGCGCGCGACGCGGCCGTGATCAAGCCCCGGGTCAGAGCTCCTCGGGCCATGACCGCCGCTCGCGCCACGGGTCCTCGTCGTCCTTCACCGGCTCGCCGGTCGGGACGACGAGGATCGGCCGCGGTTGCCTGTGGGCGAGCCGCGCGGCGACCGATCCGGTGAAGAACTCGCGGATCGAGTCGCCGATCCCCCGCTTGCGGGTTCCGACCACGATCAGTCGGGCATCAGTCCGCTCGGCGAGATCCTTCATCGCGAGCGCCGGATCGCCCGCGAGCATCTCGAGCTGCCACGCGACGTCGACACCCGACAGCGAACGGGATGCCTCGTCGCGCAGCTGTGCCTCGAGAGCTTCACCGGGGATCGCGTCGAGGTTGATGGGCGCCGTGTGGACGTAGCCGTCGGGGTCTTCATAGGAGACGAACCGGGTGACGTCGACGTGAGCGACGAGCAGAGATGCGCCGTGCAACCGGGCGTAGTGCGACGCTTCGCGGAGCACGCGAGCGGGCTGTCCGGGCACGATCCCCACGATGACGGGGCGATGCGGACGGCGGACAGTCGGCTGCGATACGGCATCGGACATGTCGTCTCACCTTTCCTGGTCGCCGCCCGCGAGGGCGACGGGAACGCACCGTGGTAGCCTGAATGCTACTCTTCCCGGCCACTGCCGGACTGTGACTGCGTCGGGCTGCCGGACCAAGCCCGCACTCGTGAAATGAGGGGGTTACGCATGGGGCGTGGCCGTCAAAAGGCGAAGAACACCAAAATCGCCCGTGAGCTGAAGTACGACACCTACAGCTTGAACATCAACGCGCTCGAGCGTGAGCTCGGCGCGCCTGGTGACGAGCAGTACGAGGACAAGTGGGCCGACCAGTACACGGATGAGGACGACGAGGACGACGAGTCCGAATCCCCCTCTCCGTCACTCGAGAAGGCCTGACCTCCCCGGTCGTACTCACCACGGGCCGTGGCGTTGCTCCCACTCCTGTTCGACCGTCTTCCGTCGCGCGATCACGACGCCAGCCGGGAGCGCCAGCAGCGAGATCACGACGAGGATGATGAGCGGTCCCGTCCACGACCCGCTCGCGTCGTGCAGCAGACCCACGCTCAGCGGGACGAACATCGTCGCGCCATAGCCGAGGCTCTGCGCGAACGAGCTGAGGGCGACCGTCGCGTCATGCGTTCGCGTGCGAAGACCCACCGAGGTCAGCACGAGCGGGAACAGCAGCGGCAGTGTGCCGAGCAGTGACACCCAGAGCCACGGAGCGGATGCCGGGGCCAGCAACAGACCGCCCGCGCCGAACACTCCCGCGACCGACGCGATGACGAACAGCGGCAGGACGATGCCGCGCCGCGCCACGAGAGCCGGCACCACGAGCGAGGCCGGCAGGCCGATGAGCGCGAACAGCGACAGCAGGATGCCGGCGACCTGGGGCGTGACGCCCGCCGTGTCGACGAGGATCTTCGGCAACCACGCGAACGACGTGTACGCGACGGCGCTCGAGGCGAAGAAGGTGACGGCGAGCGCCCACGCCGTCGGGAGGCGCCACAGGCGAGCGAACACGCGGGTGCTGACCGGTTCGAGGTCGACGTCGGCGGCGGCAGCCGCTCGCCGGGCGCGGACCGCGAGCACGATCCAGGGCGCGAGACCGGCCAATGCGAAGACGGACCAGAGCCCGAGCGAGATGCGCCACCCCGCGGCATCCGCGATGGGGACCGCAACCAGCGGAGGCGTGAACGTCGAGATCGCCATCATCGTCGAGTAGACGGTCGTGAGAAGGCCGATGCGGTCGGGGAAGTACTTCTTCACGAGCGCCGGCAGGAGCACGTTGCCGACTCCGACGCCGGCGAAGATGACGGCCGAACCGAGGAGCAGCCCGTAGGCATCCGTCGCTGCGGCACGCGCGATGAGCCCGACACCCACAGCCCCGAGCGCGACGAGCGCCGTGCGTTCGAGGCCGAATCGGCGCTCGAACCCGGAGGCGAGGAGGCCGAACACCGCGAAGCACAGCGGCGGAACGGTCCCGATGAGACCGAGGACCGCTGCGGGAAGGGTGAACTCCTCACCGATCGCGTCGAAGAGCGGCGACAGCGAGGCGACCGCGGACCTCAGCGAGAACGCGAGAAGGACGATGCCGACGAGGGCGAGGATCCGACCCCGTCGCCGGGCGCGGGGATCGGAAGACGTCACCCGATCCACCCTAGGCCGGGTCAGGACTCCTGGGTGCCTTCGACCCAGGCGAGGTATTCGTCGCTCACGGTGCCGGTGACGTACCGACCGTCGAAGCAGCTCATGTCGAGGTCTTCGACGTCGGGAGCGCCCTCGAGGATGGCCGCCTTCAGGTCTTCGATCTCCTGGTAGACCAGGTAATCGCAGCCGAGCTCTTCTGCGATCTCGGGGATGGTCCGGTTGTACGCGACGAGCTCGTGACGGGACGGCATGTTGATGCCGTACACGTGGGGGAAGCGGATGGGGGGCGCAGCGGACGCGAACGTGACCGACTTGGCCCCGGCATCCCGTGCCATCTGGATGATCTCGCGCGACGTCGTCCCGCGGACGATCGAGTCGTCGATGAGGAGGACGTTCTTGCCCTTGAACTCGGTCGACATCGCGTTGAGCTTCTGTCGCACGCTCTTCTTGCGGATCGCCTGGCCCGGCATGATGAACGTCCGGCCGATGTAGCGGTTCTTGTAAAACCCCTCGCGGTACTCGATGCCGAGCTTGCGCGCGACCTGCATCGCGGCGGGACGGGACGAATCCGGGATCGGCATGACGACGTCGATCGACCCCTCGGGCGTGTACTTCGCGATCGTGTCGGCGAGACGCTCGCCCATCCGCAGGCGCGCCTCGTAGACCGAGATGCCGTTCATGACCGAGTCGGGGCGGGCGAGGTAGACGTACTCGAACGAGCAGGGGATGAGCTTCGGGTTCGGCGCCACCTGCTGCGTGAAGAGGTTGCCCTCGAGGTCGATGAAGATCGCCTCGCCGGGCTCGACGTCGCGGACGACCTCGAAGCCGCCGTTCTCGAGGACGAGCGACTCGGAGGCCACGGTCCACTCGTAGTGACCGTTCGCGGCCTTGCGGGTGCCGAGGATGAGCGGGCGGATGCCGAAGGGATCGCGGAAGGCGAGCAGGCCGTAGCCGGCGATCAGCGCGATGGCGGCGTACGAGCCCTCGACACGCTGGTGCACGCGGGTGACGGCCTCGAAGATCTGCTCGTGGTCGAGCTCGAGCCCCGAGATGACCTGCTGCAGCTCGTTCGCGAGGACGTTGACGAGCAGCTCGGTGTCGGAGCTCGTGTTGAGGTGGCGACGGTCGGTGCGGAAGAGCTCTTCCGTCAGCTCGCGCGTGTTCGTGAGGTTGCCGTTGTGCACGAGGACGATGCCGTACGGAGCGTTGACGTAGAAGGGCTGCGCCTCTTCTTCGTTGGATGCCGTGCCCTTGGTCGCGTACCGCACGTGTCCGAGGCCGATCGTGCCGAGCAGCGCGCGCATGTCGCGGGTGCGGAACGCCTCACGCACCATGCCGCGGTTCTTCGCGATGTGGAAGATCCCGCTCGATTCCGCCGTGGCGATGCCGGTCGAGTCCTGCCCGCGGTGCTGCAGCAGCAGCAGGGCGTCGTAGACCTCTTGGTTGGCGGGCCCTTGCGCGACGACGCCGACGATTCCGCACATTGGTGTAGCTCAGTCCGTTTCTGCGTAGGAGCCGACGAGGCGCACTGCGCCACCGTCGACGCCCTTCGCGCCCTGCTCGTAGTCGCCGGCCGGAAGCGTCGTGTCCGACACCGTCCCGACCTGCCAGGTGTGGATGCCCTCGGCGGAGAGGGTGGATGCCGCGGCCTCGGCGGCCTCGGCTGAGACGACCGCGAGGAAGCCGACGCCGAGGTTCCAGGTGCCTTCGGTCTGCTCGAGCGACAGCCCGCCGATGTCGGCGAGGACGCGGAACACGGGGGACGGGGACCAGGTGGAGCGGTCGACGTCGACCCATGTGCCGACGGGCAGGACCCGCGCGAGGTTCGCCGCGATGCCCCCGCCCGTGACGTGGCTGAGCGAGTGGACGGCACCGGGGTGCGCGTCGATCGCGCGGAGCAGCGGCGACGTGTAGAGGCGCGTGGGCTCGAGGAGTTCCTCACCCCAGGTGCGGCCGAAGTCGGCGGCGTTGTCGCCGTAGCCGATGCCGGCGTTCGCGATGATGTGGCGGATGAGGGAGTAGCCGTTGGAGTGCGGTCCGCTCGATGCGAGCGCCAGCACGACGTCGCCCGAGCGCACGCGGTCGGCGCCGAGGACGGCATCCGCTTCGACGACACCCGTCGCCGCGCCCGCGACGTCGTAGTCGTTGATGCCCAGCAGGCCGGGGTGCTCGGCGGTCTCGCCGCCGACGAGCGCGGTGCCCGTGGCCGTGCAGCCGTCGGCGATGCCGCGCACGATGTCGGCGATGCGCTCGGGGAAGACCTTGCCCGTAGCGATGTAGTCCGTCATGAACAGCGGCTTGGCGCCGACCACGACGATGTCGTCGACGACCATGCCGACGAGGTCCTGGCCGATCGTGTCGTGCTTGTCGATCGCCTGGGCGATCGCGACCTTCGTGCCGACACCGTCGGTCGAGGTCGCGAGCAGCGGCTTGGCGTAGCCGAGCAGAGCGGATGCATCGAAGAGGCCGGCGAAGCCGCCCACACCACCGAGGACCTCAGGGCCCTGGGTGCGACGGACGGCCGATTTCATCAACTCGACGGCGAGGTCTCCCGCCGCGGTGTCGACGCCGGCAGCGGAATAGGGATTGGTGGGGGTGGAGGCCACCCGCACAGCCTACCGGCCGCCGGGCCCCGCCATCTGCCACTCGCGTCGCGGGACGCCCGGCACAGCCGAGCCATAGGATGTCCGCATGAGTGGGGCTGAGCGGCCCGAGTGGGTCGTGCGAGAGGACGCGAGCGCGACGGTGCTCGTCGCGCTGTTCGTGCGTCAGGCCCTCGGCATCCGTGCCCCCGAAGAGGTGCCGCACCTGCGGGGTGCTCCGGCCGCCCAGCCCGAGGACGACGACGATGCGCGCCTCCTGGAGCGGCAATGGCTGGCGTACTGGGCGATGGCGGTCGAGCCGCAGGCTCACCCCTCCCCCGTTCCCCTCGACCTGGTCGATGGATTCGAGACGCTAGCTGTGCTCCCCGTCGACGGGTTCGACGAGCTGCGGGCCGCGATGGCGCCGCTGGCCGCCGACGCAGTGGCCTTCGCCCGCTGGGCGAGCGATCGTTACGCCCAGCAGGCGCGATCGGGATCGGCCAGCAGCTACCGCGCGTATGCCAGTGCGATCGCCGAGCACGAGCGACGCGTCGGACGCCGGGCCCACTCGTTCGAGCTCAACGTGCAGGTGCTTCCGCTGACGCAGCGAGGGGTCTGGTGGATCGGATCGCTGACGATCGCTGTCACCGACGGCCTCCGCGGCGATGTGGCCGCATTCGACCCGGCGATCCAGCCGATCATCGCCGAACTCGCCTGACCGCTGTCAGTCGTCGGTTTCGACGCGCTCCCGCTCGATCCGCACCGTCCGCTGCCGGCGTCCCAGCACACGGTCGAAGAGGAGAGCGACGACGCCGCCGATCGCGACCCCGGCGGGCACGCAGCCAAGCAGGAGGAAGCCGAACACCTGGCTCTGCGAATAGCGCGCTCCCGTGCTCTCGCTGATCTGACCGTCGCCGAACGCGTACGTCAGAATCAGCGCGACGATGATGCCGAGAGCAGCCCCTGCCGCGAAGAACGCCGCGAACCGGGGGCTCCGCCGCAGCTCCGCGGACTCGACGTGCGTTTCGGAATGCTCGGCCATGACTCCATTGTCCACCCCCGCCTCACGGGAGCGGGTCGTGGACCTGTTCCGGCTGCGCCGTGCGGGCGCTGTTGCGCTTGCGCCGCTGGACCGACCCGACTGCGAGCAGTGCGGCGAAGAGGGCGGCGACGCCCACGACGACGACCGGGACGAGGATGCCGGTGCCCTCGGCATCCTTCTCTGCGGCAGCGGCGTCGGCCGAAGCCTCGGGGGTGGCGCAGTCGGCCGCGATGGTGAGGTCGAGGCCGCTGAGCGTGCCGGACCAGAGGACGTCGCGTCCCTCGCCGGTCGGGTCGGTGGCGGCTCCCACGCCGTCGAGGTTGAGTGTGTCGCCGGACTCGGAGACGGCCGCGGCACCGAGATCGACATCGGCCAGCGGTGCCTGCGGGACGAGCTCGGTGCCCTCCGGCTGGACGTCGAAGAGGAGCGTGCCCTTCGTGCCGTCGATCACGATCGTGGGGGCGGAGAGCGTCGTCGTGACGCCGGCCGCGCTCGTGTAGACGAGGGTGCCGTCGAAGCTGACGCTGCCGGTCGGGCCGACCGGTTCGAGCACACCCGTCCCGCCGGTGAAGGTGAGGATGCCGTCGGCCGCGGCGACTGCGCCACCGGCCTCGACATCGGACGCACCGGCATCCCACACGGCCTTCGCCTCGGAGACGATGCAGCTGCGTGCCGCGGCGTGGGCCGGTGCCGCCGCTCCGATGATCGGCAGCAGCGCCACGGCGAGTGCGATCGCGAGGATCGGGAAACGAGCATCCACCTCGAGGTGCCGTGCGTGCATGCCGTTCCTCTCCGCAGGCGATCGTACCGTCGGGGGGGCTCAGGGGCGGAGCGGAAGGAGACCGTGGAGATCGGCGCGCACGCCCGAGGCCCGCACGAGCCCGGCGGTGACGGCGTCGGCCCAGGCGGTCTGTCCCGTGGCGAGCGCGATCCAGGTCGCGGCATCCGTCTCGATGACGTTGGGAGGAGTGCCCCGCGTGTGGCGCGGCCCCTCGACCACCTGGACGGCGCCGAAGGGGGGAACGCGCACCTCGACCGAGTTGCCCGGAGCCTTCTCGACCAGCAGCTGCAGCAGGTAGCGCACCGCGGTGGCCAGCTCGGCGCGGGCGGGCGAGCCGGCAGCGACGGCGGCGAGGGCGTCGCGACCGTCGCCGGTGCTGATGGTGCGGGGCATGGATGCCACCGTAACGCGCGAGCGCCGGTCGGTAGTCTGACGGGGTGAAGATCCTGGTCCTCGGCTCGGGCGCGCGCGAGCACGCCATCATCCTCGCTCTGGTCGCCGAAGGCGCCGGGCACGAGATCTTCGCGGCTCCCGGCAACGCCGGCATCGCCGCGGACGCGACCCTCGTGGCGGACCTCGACCAGAACGACCCCGCCGCCGTCACCCAGTACGCGAACGAGGAGAACATCGACCTCGTCGTCGTCGGACCCGAAGCGCCTCTCGTCGCGGGCGTCGCCGATGCCCTGCGTGAGCGCGGCATCCCCGTGTTCGGTCCCGGCAAGGCCGCGGCGCAGATGGAGGGGTCGAAGGCGTTCGCGAAGCGGATCATGGATGCCGCCGGTGTCCCCACGGGACGTGCCGCCCGCGCGCAGACCCGCGACGAGGTGGCCGCCGCGATCGACGAGTTCGGCGCCCCCTACGTCGTGAAGGCCGACGGCCTGGCGGCCGGCAAGGGCGTCATCGTCACCTCCGACCGCGATGCCGCCCTCGCCCACGCCGACACCTACCTGCCGAACGGTCCCGTCCTCGTCGAGGAGTTCCTCGCCGGCCCCGAAGTGTCGCTCTTCTTCCTCAGCGACGGCGATACCGTCCGCGCGCTCAGCCCCGCCCAGGACTTCAAGCGGGCACTGGACGGCGACGAGGGACCCAACACCGGAGGCATGGGCGCCTACTCCCCGCTCCCCTGGCTCGCCGAGCGCTTCGGCAGCGAGGAGGCCTTCGTCGCGCAGGTGACCGCCGAGGTCGCCGAGCCGGTGATCCGTCAACTGGATGCCGAGGGCACCCCGTTCATCGGTCTGCTCTACGCGGGCCTCATCCTCACCGACGCGGGCGTCAAGGTGATCGAGTTCAACGCGCGCTTCGGCGACCCCGAGACGCAGGTCGTCCTGCCGCGACTGCGTACGCCGCTGTCGCGCCTCCTGCTCGCTTCGGCGAGCGGGACGCTCGAGTCGGAGCCGGCACTCGAGTTCGCCCCCGACGCCGCCGTCACCGTCGTGCTGGCGAGCGAGGGATACCCCGAGAAGCCGGTCACCGGTCGCCCCCTCACGGGAACGGATGCCGCGGCATCCGTCGACGGCGTGCACCTCGCCCACGCGGCGACGGCGCACTCGAACGGCGACCTCATCGCGACGGGCGGACGTGTGCTGAACGTCGTGGCCGTCGGCGGCGACCTCGCCGAGGCCCGCGACCGGGCGTACGCGGCCCTCGAGCAGATCTCGCTCGAGGGCGCGCACTACCGGCGCGACATCGCGCTCAGCGCTGCGGGCTGAAGGCTCCGCGCCGCGGGCTGAAGTCCGCAGGCTGAGAACTCAGCGCTTCGCGAGGTGTGCGGGGCGCCGCAGGAACAGCACCATCACGACGCCCAGTGCGATGACGGCGGCTGGCACCAGCATGGACTGGCCCATGGCGGTAGAGAAGCCCTCGGCGACGGCCGCCGGCATCCCTCCCCCGAAGTCGCTCCCGGCGGCGTCTCCCGCGCCCGGCAGGTTCGCCTCGAGACGGGACTGCATGACGCCGGCGATCGCCGCGGAACCGATGACCGACCCGATGGTGCGGGTCGTGTTGTAGATGCCCGAGCCGGCACCCGCCTGCTGCGGCGGGAGGTTCCTGGTCGCCGTCGTCGCGAGCGGTCCCCACATGCCGGCGTTCGCGACACCGATGATCGCCGAGGGGATGAGCAGCAGCAGGATCGGAGCCTCCGTGTTCATCAGGAGGACGTAGCCGACGAGTCCGACCACCATGAGCGACAGGCCGGGAACCAGCAGCACCCGCGGGTCGACGCGGTCAAGGAAGCGGCCCGCGAACGGCGCGAGAACGCCCGACAGCACCGCCATCGGGATGAGGAGGAGCGCCGACTCGGTCGGGGTGAGGCCACGGGCGAGCTGCGTGAAGAACGCCATCGGCAGCGCCATGCTCGTGACGGTGAAACCGACCGCGGCGATCACCAGGTTGGAGATCGCGAAGTTGCGGTCGCGGAACAGATCGAGCGGCACGAGCGGCTCGCTCTTCGTGCGCGCCTGCGTCCAGATGAAGACGCCGAGCACCGCGACACCGGCAGCGATCATGCCCCACACCCACGGCGCCCAGTCGAAGTGGTCGCCCTCCTGCAGGCCGAAGACGATGAGGAAGAGTGCGACGGCGCTCAGCACGACGCCCAGGACGTCGAAGCGGTGCGGGTTGGTCGGCAGCTGCGGGACGAGACGCCACGCGAGCACGAAGGCGATGATCCCGACGGGGATGTTCACGAAGAAGATCCACTCCCAGCCGAAGCCGTCGACGAGGAGGCCGCCCGCGAGGGGTCCGACGAGCGTGGCGACACCGGCGGTCGCACCCCAGAGGCCCATCGCCGCACCGCGCCGCTCGGCGGGGAAGGTGCGGGTGATGACGGCCATCGTCTGCGGAGTCATGAGCGCCGCGCCCAGGCCCTGCGCGGCACGCGCCGCGATGAGCACCTCGAGCGAGCCCGAGAGTCCGCAGGCCACCGACGCGACCGTGAAGATCGCGAGCCCGATGAGGTAGATGTTCTTCGGCCCGAAGCGGTCACCGAGGCGGCCGGTCACGAGGAGCGGCACCGCGTAGGTCAGCAGGTAGGCCGACGTGACCCACACGACGTTGTCGAGGTTGCTCGTGGACGGGTCGAGTGCGGCCTTGATGGCGGGGTTCGCCACCGAGACGATCGTGGTGTCGACGAGGATCATGAAGAAGCCGAGGACGAGCGCCCACAGGGCGGGCCACGGATTCGTGGGGATGGGGGACGCGCCCGGGGTGCGGACGGTGGTTGTGCTCTCGCTCATGCGCGTGCGGCTTCTCTCTGTGCCAGATAGCGGTCGGTGACGGGGATGTCGACGACACCCCAGACGGTGTCGGGACGACGGATGAACTCGACCGCTTCGTCGAGCCAGGCGATGTCCGCGGCGAGCAAGGCTGCCTGCCGGTGGACTTCGATGAGGAACTGCGGATGCGATCCGTGGGAGATCGCATGGTCGCGGGCACCGCGGTGCGCGTCGAGGGATGCCGCGAGCAGCTCACGCCGCTGCGCGAACAGCGCGATCATCTCGTCCCTCGCGAGGTTGTGCGCCTCGGTGAGCGCGATCCGGAAGCGCTCGGGGTCGTCGATCGAGACGAGCTCGCGTCGGATCCAGTCGAGGAGGGCGGCGTCACCGGCATCCGTCAACGCGTACGTCGTCCGCTCGGGACGGTTGCCGGCTCGGTCGCTGCCCACCTCGGCGATGTGGCCCTGCCGTTCGAGGCGCGCGACCGTGTGATAGATCGTCCCGTGAGTGAGGGCGATCATCCGGTCGGCGCGACGCTCACGGAGCAGGCGCACCATCTCGTAGGCGTGCATGTCGTCCTCGCGCAGGAGCGCGAGGAGCATGATCGCGGTCGGGGTGAGCCGTGCGACGGCATCCGCCATGGGGCTCCCTCCCGTCGATTAGTCCATATGGACTATACGGGTCGCAGCCGTCACTCGGTCGCGCGGAAGACGGCCCAGGCCCGATCGACGCCGTCGGCGATGACCGAGATCTGGACACCCACCATCCGGCTGACGGTGATGCCCGAGACTCGTCCCGGAGCCGCGCAGCCCTGCGTCACCGTGGTAGGCCCCGAGATCGTCGCAGGCGGGTCATTCTCGCCCGTCGCAGGACGGAGCGAGAGGGTGATGGTCGCGTCACGGGGGATGCAGTCGAACTCGAGCGTGTATTCCTGGCCCTGCACGGCACTCGCCGCGACGTTCAGTGCGGTCTCGGGCACGACGCCGACCGCATCGCCGGTGAACACGAGGCGGCTCGCTTCGAGCGGGCTCTCGACGGGAATCCCGTACGAAGGGTCCGGCGACTCCTCGGCCTCGGGAGACGGGGATGAGGGCGGAGACGGAGTGGACGTCGCCGCCTCCGACGGACTCGGCGACGGCGACACGGCATCCACGCCGGTCGTCGAGACGCAGCTGCTCAATCCGAGCGACAGCGCGAGGGCGGTCAGGGCGAGGAGTGGTCGGCGCATCACGCCAGGGTACGCAGGGGGCGCCGCGCCCGCGATAATGGCCAGGTGACGGATGCCGCGACCTCCCTGCCCGGATGGACCCACGTGTACTCGGGCAAGGTCCGGGACCTCTACCGCCCCGCAGACGGTGACGAAGGACGGATGCTGGTGGTCGCCAGCGACCGCGTCAGCGCCTTCGACCACGTGCTCGACCCGGGCATCCCGGGCAAGGGCGAGCTCCTCACGCGCTTGAGCCTGTGGTGGTTCGCGCAGCTCGCCGGCGGCGACGGGGGGCGCCCGATCCCGAACCACCTCGTCGACGGCATCGAGCCTCCCGCCGAGGTCGCCGGCCGCGCGATGGTCGTCAGGGAGCTCGAGATGCAGCCGATCGAGTGCGTCGTCCGCGGCTACCTGACCGGATCGGGCTGGGCCGAGTACCAGGCTGACGGCACCGTGTGCGGCATCCCCCTTCCCGCCGGCCTCGCCAACGGCGACCGCCTGCCGGAGCCGATCTTCACCCCCGCGTACAAGGCGCCGCTCGGCGAGCACGACGAGAACATCTCGTTCGAGCGCACCGTCGAGCTCGTCGGTGAGGCGCACGCCGCCGACCTGCGCGACGCGTCCCTCGAGATCTACCGCCGCGCTGCCGCCCTCGCCGAGGCGAAGGGACTGATCCTCGCCGACACGAAGTTCGAGTTCGGCCTCGATGCCGACGGCATCCTGACCCTCGGCGACGAGGTGCTCACGAGCGACTCGTCGCGGTACTGGGATGCCGAGGCATGGCGCACCGGCGCGACCCCGAACGAACGGATGGCGAGCTTCGACAAGCAGATCGTCCGCGACTGGCTCGCCGCGAACTGGAACCGGCACGGCGAGCCGCCCACCGTCCCGGCCGACGTCGTCGAGCAGACCGCCGCGAAGTACCGAGAGCTCCTGGACCGACTCGCCGCTGCGTGATGCGGCGACTGCCGCGCGCTCAGCCGACTCCCAGGTAGCCTGACCCCAGGCATCCCCCGACCATCTGAGGAGCACGCGCATGCCCATCTGGACCCTTCACGGCGACGGCCGCCGCGTCGCCCCCGGCGCCGTCGTCACGCCCGGTGAACGCCTCGGTTGGGGCAGCACGATCGCGATCGGCGCCCAGCACGTCGTCGCGATGTTCGGCGCGACATTCCTCGTGCCGCTGCTGACCGGCTTCCCCGTCAGCACGACGCTCCTCTTCTCCGGCCTCGGGACGCTCCTGTTCCTGATCCTCACGCGCAACAAGCTGCCCAGCTACCTCGGGTCGTCGTTCGCGTTCATCGCGCCGATCACCGCCTTCGGCCCTGGTCAGGGCAAGCCGCTCGACAGCCCCGAGCAGATCGGCCAGGCGCTCGTCGGCGTGTTCGTCGCCGGCATCCTGCTCGCCGGCATCGGCTTCCTCGTGCAGGCGACGGGAACGCGCTGGCTCGAGAAGCTCATGCCACCCGTCGTCTCGGGTGCGATCGTCGCGCTGATCGGCCTGAACCTGGCTCCCGCAGCGTGGAACAACTTCAAGACCGATGGCGTGCTGGCGACGATCACCCTGGTCGCCTGCATCCTCTTCGCGGTGCTGTTCCGCGGCATCCTCGGCCGGGTCTCGATCTTCCTGGGCGTCGTCGTCGGGTACATCGCCGCCCTGATCATGGGGCGCGTCGACTTCTCGGGCGTGACCGCGCTGATCGAGAACGGCCAGTGGATCGGTCTCCCGACCTTCCACCTGCCCTCGTTCGGCGACCCGGTGGCGTGGGGGCTGCTGCCGATGTTCCTACCCGTCGTCCTCGTCCTGGTCGCCGAGAACGTCGGCCACGTCCGCGGCGTCGCGACGATGACCGGCGACCCCACGGTCAATAAACGCACGGGGCGCGCGCTCCTCGCCGACGGCCTCGCGACGACGCTCGCGGGCGCGTTCGGCGGCTCGGGCACGACCACCTACGGCGAGAACATCGGCGTCATGGCGGCGACTCGCATCTACTCGACGGCGGCGTACTGGGTCGCGGGCATCATCGCGGTGCTGCTGTCGTTCTCGCCGGTCGTCGGCGCGGTGCTGTTCACGATCCCGAACGGCGTCATCGGCGGCGTGACGACCGCGCTCTACGGCCTCATCGGCGTGATCGGCATCAAGATCTGGGTCGACAACCAGGTCGACTTCTCGCGCCCGGTCAACCAGTACACGGTCGCCGTCGCCTTCGTCATCGCGATCGCGAACTTCACGATGAACCTGGGGCAGCTGCAGTTCGGCGGCATCGTCCTCGGCACCGTGGCGGCCCTCGTGATCTACCACGCCGGCAACGCCATCGCCCGGGCACGCAAGACGGGCGCGGATGACGGCGGCCCGATCGTCCCGATCGGTCAGCTCGGCGGCGACCCGGACTAAGCCTCGAGCGGGAATGAACGGGATGCCGCGGCGTTACCTATTCATGTGAATATGCCTGCCTCGGACCGCCTCGCCGCCGCCACCTCGATGGGCGCCGTGACGCTTCTCGTGGGCGATCTCGACGGCATGACCCGCTACTACCGCGACGTCGTCACCCTGCAGGTCCTCACCGCCGAAGGGGACACCGTGACGCTCGGCCGCGCCGGGCGCCCGATCGTCATCCTCCGCCACGAGCCAGGGCTACGCCACGCGCCCGCAGGCGCTGCGGGACTGTTCCACACCGCGATCCTCTTCGAGTCGCAGACCGCGCTGGCCGCCGCGCTGTTCTCCCTCGCCCAGCACGCGCCCCAGACCTTCACCGGCAGCGCCGACCACCTCGTCAGCCAGGCGTTCTACGCAACCGACCCCGAAGGCAACGGCATCGAGCTCTACTGGGATCGTGACCGCAGCGACTGGTCGTGGACCCATGGTCAGGTCGAGATGGCGACCCTGCACCTCGACCCGAACGCCTTCATCCGGGACCACCTGACGGATGCCGCGGCTGCAGGGTCGACGGCCGCCGACGCGGCATCCGTCGGTCACGTCCACCTGTCGGTGGGAGACGTGAGCACGGCGCGCGCCTTCTACGTCGACGCGCTCGGGTTCGACGTCACGGCTGAGCTGGGCGGGTCGGCACTGTTCGTGAGTGCCGGCGGGTACCACCACCACATGGCGATGAACGCCTGGAACTCGCGCGGCGCGGGGCCGCGGATGCCCGCGCTCGGGCTCGGTCGCGTCGACCTCGCACTGCCTGACCGGGACAGCTTCGGCGAACTCAGCGAGCGTCTGCGACACCACCGCATCCAGATCGCCGACGACGGGCGCACGGCGACCTTCACCGATCCGTGGCGCAACACCCTGCACGCCAGCGTGGCGTAAGCGGCCTCAGGCGGATTCGCGGACGACGAGCTGCGTCTCAAGCAGCGTCTCCCGCTCGGGCGCCCCTCCCGCGAGAAGCGTCAGCAGGATGTCGGCCATGACCTCCCCCTGCACGAGGGAAGGCTGCCGCACCGTCGTGAGAGTCGGCGAGACCGAGGTGGCGACGGGCGAATCGTCGTATCCCACGATCGCGACGTCCTCGGGGACGCGCAGGCCCGCACGCGTCAGCTCGACGAGCACTCCGCGCGCCATGAGGTCACTGGCGACGAAGAGGCCGTCGAACTCGACGCCCGACTCGATGATCCGCGTGACGGCGGCAGCGCCCGCGGCGGCCGTGAAGTCGCCGTCTTCGACGGCGACCGCGGACAGGCCCGCGGCATCCAGCGCCTCGCGGAACCCGGTCAGACGGTCGATCCCGCCGGGCATGGTCGTGGGGCCGGTGATCGTCGCGAGCCGCGTGCGGCCCCGGTCGAGTAGGTGCTGCGTCGCGAGCCGGCCACCCTCGACGTTGTCGACGTCGACGTAGTAGTCCCGCTCACGCTGACGGACGGGACGACCGCCGTAGACGACGGGCATCGCTGCGGCGATGCGGTCGATGAAGGCGTCGCTCGTGTGGTGGGAGACGATGATCGCACCGTCGACGGCGCCGCTGCGGAGGTATTCCGTCGCCTTGTCGTTCGGGTCGTCGCTCGCGATGATCAGGTTGAGGACGTAGTCGGACTTCGAGACCCGCTTGTTGATTCCGCTCACGATCGCCGCGAAGAACGGATCGCCGAAGAACCGGGTCGTGTCTTCGGGAACCACGAGCGCGACCGCCATCGTGGCGCGACTGGCCAGCGAGCGCGCGGCACGGTTGGGCACGTAGTTCAACTCGTCGATCGCCTGGCGAACGGCCGCGAGGGCCGCCGGGCTCACCGCCGTCGAGCCGTTGACGACGCGTGAGACGGTGGAGCGCGACACCCCTGCCGCGCTGGCGACCTCCTCGATGGTCACAGGAGAGGCGCTCGCCACCGGGGACTGAAGGGTTTCGGACACGGCCACCTCGGGGAGTGCAGTCAATCGATCGCTCGGGCAGCGATGACCCGACGATACTCCAGGGCACTGTCCTTGAACGTCCGTTCCTGCGTGGCGTAGTCGACGCGGATCAGCCCGAATCGCTTGTCGTAGCCCCACGCCCACTCGAAGTTGTCCATCAGCGACCAGTAGAAGTAGCCCCTGACGTCGACGCCGGCATCGGCGGCATCCAGGATCGCTCCCAGGTGACCGCGCAGGAACTCGACCCGGTCCGCGTCGTGCACCCGCACCTCACCGTCTTCGACGACACGCTCGTCGTCGAAGGCCGCGCCGTTCTCGGTCACGAATAGCGCCGTCCCGGCATCCTTCGCGTACTCGTCCCACACCCGCTCGAGCAGCACCGTCAGACCCGCGGGCTGCACCTCCCAGTGCATCGCCGTCCGGGGAAGGCCGCGCTCGTACCAGTGGATGCCGTCGCCCGCCGGCCAGGGCGATCCCACCACGCGGTCGGTCGGCGCATCGCCGGGAAGGGGCGGGTCGGCCGGGGCGCTGCCGCCGACGAACTCGCCGTGGTAGTAGTTCACGCCCAGCACGTCGAGTCGCTGCGAGATCGTGTCGAGGTCGCCCGGGTGCACGGCCGCCTCGAAGCGGGCGACCGCGTCGGCGTCGACGGCGCGGATGTCCGAGACGATGTCCTCGGGGTAGCTCCCGCGGAAGATCGGGTCGAGGAACCAGCGGTTGAACTGGCCGTCGATGCGCCGCGCGGCGTCGACGTCCTCGGGCTTGGCCGGGTCGGCGGCTTCGGCGACGGTGAGGTTGAGGGTGATCCCGAGGTTCAGGGCAGGGTCGCGGCGCCGGAGCTCCTCAACCACGAGGCCGTGCCCGCGCAGCAGGTGGTGGGAGGCCAGCATCCCGTCACCGATGCTGAACCGCCCCGGCGCGTGAATGCCGCCGGTGTAGCTCAGGAACGACGAGCACCACGGCTCGTTCAGGGTCGTCCAGTCCGTGACCCGGTCGCCGAGGGCATCGTGCACCGACAACGCGTACTCGGCGAACCGCTCGCTCGTCTCGCGCGCTGTCCACCCGCCGCGGTCCTCGAGCGTCTGCGGCAGGTCCCAGTGGTACAGCGTGAGCCACGGACGGATGCCGACCCCCAAGAGCTCGTCGACGAGGCGCTCGTAGAAGTCGATGCCCTTCGGGTTGACCGGCCCGCCGTCGGGACGGACCCGCGACCACGAGGTCGAGAACCGGTAGGTCTCGAGGCCGAGCTCCTTCATGAGCGCGACGTCGCCCTGGTACCGGTGGTAGTGGTCGCACGCGACGTCGCCGTTGTCGGCGCCGATCACGGCGCCCGGGACCCGGCTGAAGGCATCCCAGATCGAGGCAGTCCGGCCGTCCTCGAAGGCGGCGCCCTCGATCTGGTAGGCGGCGGTCGCCGCTCCGAAGAGGAAGTCGGTCGGGAACGGGCGCGGGGCGACAGCAGGCACGGGGGCAGAGTACTCCTGCGAAAGGACGTTCACGGGGCGCCGTCAGCCCTTGACCGCGCCGGCCATGATGCCGCTGATGAGCTGCTTGCCGGCCACGACGAAGAGGATGAGGAGAGGCAGCGTGGCGAGGACGGCGCCGGCGAGCACGATCGAGTAGTCGATGTAGTAGCCGGACTGCAGCTGACTGAGCGCCGTCTGCAGCGTCGGGTTCTGAGGGCTCAGCACGATGAGCGGCCAAAGGTAGTCCGTCCACGCCGTCATGAAGGTGAACAGTCCGAGGATCGCCATCGCGGGCCGCGCAGCAGGCAGGCCGACGGTCAGGAACGTCCGGAACTGACCCGCGCCGTCCACCCGTGCCGCCTCGATGAGTTCATCGGGGATCACGTCGACGAGATACTGCCGCATGAAGAAGACTCCGAACGCGGTGACCAGGGTCGGCACGATCACGGCCCCGATCGTGCCGGTCCAGCCCAGCTCCCGCATGACCATGAACAACGGGATGATGCCGAGCTGCGTGGGGATCGCCATCGTGGCCACGACGAAGATCATCAGACCGTTGCGGCCCGCGAAGCGGAGCTTGGCGAAGGCGTAGCCCGCGAGCGTGGAGAAGGACACGACCGAGATCGTGATGATCGCGGAGATGAGCACCGAGTTGCCCAGCGCGAGCCAGAAGGGGATCGCGTCGAGGACCTTCAGCGCGTTGGCGAAGAAGTTGCCGCCCGGGACGAGGGGGAGAGTCTCGCCTCTCGTGGCGTTGGTGCCGCTCGCGACGACGAACGACCACCACATCGGATACACGCTGCCGATGACGAACGCCGCCAGCAGACCGTAGGTGAGAAAGCCGGGACGGCTGCCGATGCCTGCCGGTCCGCTCTCGCGGGAGCGGCGAGGCCCGCCGCGGCGCGGCCGCTCGGGCTCGACGACATCGATCTGCTGTGCGGGCAGCGGTTCCGGGATCGCGGTGGTCATCGCATGCCTTTCGTGGTGTCGGAGCGGCGCGCGCGGCGCGCCCTGCGGGAACGGCCGTCCCCGCTGGCGATGCCACGCGAGACCAGGAAGTTGATCAGACCGATCCCGACGATGAGCACGAACAGCAGGATCGCGACCGCCGACGCCTCGCCGAGGTTGCGGCGGAAGAAGGCGAGCTCCCAGAGGAACAGCACCGTCGTCTGGAACTGGCGGTCGCTGCCGCCGATGCCGCCTGCCGTGGAGACATCGAACAGCCTCGGCTCGGCGAAGATCTGCAGCCCGCCGATCGTGGCGGTGATGATGACGAAGATGAGCGTCGGGCGGATCGACGGGATCGTGATCGAGAAGAACCGTCGGGTCGGCCCGGCGCCGTCGATCGCGGCGGACTCGTAGAGGTCACGCGGCACGGCCTGCATGGCGGCCAGGAGGATGAGGGCGTTGTAGCCCGTCCACCGGAAGTTGACCATGATGGCGATCGCGAGGTGGCTCAAGAACGAGTCGTGCTTCCACTGCTGGTCGGTGATGCCGATCAGGTTGAGCAGGTTGTTCGCGAGGCCGTCGGCTTCGTTGAAGACGCTGGAGAAGATGAGCGCGGTAGCGACGGGGGTGACCACGAAGGGGATCAGGACGCTCATCCGCCAGAAGGTCGGCGCGCGCAGACCCCGGTCGAGGAGGTAGGCGACGAGGAGAGCGACGGCCAGCTGGGGGATGGCGGAGAGCAGGAAGATGCTCAGGGTGTTGCCGATCGAGTTCCAGAACATGTAGTCGCCGAGGATCTCGGAGAAGTTTCCGAATCCGACGAACTCCCCTTGGCCCTTCAGCAAGTCCCACTCGTGCACCGCGACGTTCACGGTGTAGATGAGGGGGAAGAGGCCGACGAGGCCGAACAGCAGGAAGAACGGTGCGATGTACGCGTAGGGCGAGCCGCGGAAGGCGAGCAGCGAGAGCCGCTGCCGGGTCGTGCGGCGCGGCGCCTGCGGCTTCGCGTTCGTGTCGGTCTCGGAGCGCACACGGGGCGGCGGCGATGCGGTGGTGGTCATGATGTCCTCTCGTGTGCGCCGGGGGTGGTGCACGGGTCACCGGCGATGCCGGTGACCCGTGCGGGACTGCTAGTTGGTCTCGACGAGGTCGCCCAGCAGCGAGATCGCCTTGTCCCATGCGCCGGCCGTGTCGACCTCGCCGAGGTCGAGCGAGTTCAGCGCCGGGCCGAAGACGTTCTCCTGGATGACCGAGTCGTCCGGCCCCTTGTACTGGGCGACGACACCCTTCGCGCGCTCCGCGAGGATCGCGCCCGTCGGGGCGTCGTTGAAGAACTCGTTCGGCGTCGCATCGCTCGCGAGCTTCTCCTGCGCCGTGATGGTCGAGGGGAAGTTGCCCGCGGCGGCGGACTGCTTCACCTGCTGATCCGGCTGCGTCAGCCAGTTCGCGAGCTTCGCGGCTGCTTCCTTGTGCGCCGAGGTCTCCGGGATCGACAGCCAGGCGCCGCCCCAGTTCGCTGCGCCGCCGGGGAAGACATCGGCGAAGTCCCATCCGGTGGAGGCGTCGCCGCCCGCACCCTCGACACGCTCCTGAACGACACCCAGCATCCAGCCGGGGCAGACGAAGGTCGCGAAGGTGCCGTCGACGAACGACTTGTTGCCGTTCCAGTCCCACGCGGTCTGAGCGGCCGACTGGCCGCCCTCGGTCGCGGCGCCGAGCATCTCGAAACGCTTCTTGAGCTCTGCGTTGCCCTCGACGTTGAGCTTGCCGTCGGAGGTGTAGTAGCCCTCGTCGAGCTGATTGACCATCGCGTTCCACACGAAGCCGGAGTGGTCGTACCAGCCCTTGCCGGTCTTGTCGGTGTACTCCTGGCCGACCGTGAAGAAGTTCTCCCAGTCGCCGGTGAGGAGCTCCGCGACGCCTTCGCGGTCCGTCGGCAACCCTGCCGCCTCGAACGCGGGGGCGTTGTAGCAGATACCGCTCGGGCCGATGTCGGTGCCGTAGCCGATGACACGGCCGTTGGGATCCGTCGCGTTGTCGTACTTCCAGTCGACCCAGTCACCCTTGCGGTCCTCGATGCCGAAGTCGCGCAGGTCGGTGAACAGATCGGAGACGCCGTCCTCCATGATCGCGCCGAGCCACCCCTCCTCGATCGCGACGATGTCGGAGAGCCCCGATCCGGCGCCGATCTTGGTGAACAGATCGGTGCGGGCGTTGCCGCCGGTGTCGATGTTGGACGCCTCGATCTTGACGCCCGGGTTGGCCTTTTCGTACTCCTCGTAGAGATCGTCGTAGCCGAAGGTGCCGAACGTCGTGACGGTCAGCGTGACGTCCTCGCCGCCACCGCCGTTAGCGTCGGGCGTGCCGCCGCCGGAGCAGCCGGCCAGGACGAGGGCGGACGTGGCGGCGGCGCCGGCGATCACGCCGACCCGTCGCAAAGCGCGTGAGTTCACAAGACACTCCTTTGTGGTGTGGACGAGAGCGAGGTGCTGTGACTCCGCTTTGGGAGCGCTCTCATCGGGTTGGCAGTGACGCTATGGGATCGCTCCCAAACCTGTCAAGGGAGCGCTCCCACGGAGCCGGTCACGGTTTGGTCACGGGAGAAGAGAGGCCGGAACGGTGAGGCGTCGTCGCGGGCTCTAGACTTGACCCGCACCCCTGCCCGCGACATCCCGGAGCCACCTGATGCCCACCATCGTCGTCGACGTCATGCCCAAGGCCGAGCTTCTGGACCCGCAGGGGAAGGCCGTCTCCGGCGCGCTGCAGCGCCTCGGCCACGCCGGATTCGGTGACGTCCGCATCGGCAAGCGCTTCGAGCTGACCGTCGAGAGCGCCGACGAGGCCACCCTCGCCGCCGTTCGCACGATCGCCGAAGAGATCCTCTCCAACTCGGTGATCGAGGATGTCGTCGGCATCGAGGTCGTCGAGTGACCGTTCGCGTCGGGGTCATCACCTTCCCCGGCTCGCTGGACGACGGCGACGCACGCCGAGCCGTTCGCCTCGCCGGCGCCGAGCCCGTCGCTCTCTGGCACGGCTCGCACGACCTCGAGGGAGTCGACGCGCTCGTCCTCCCCGGCGGGTTCAGCTACGGCGACTACCTGCGCGCCGGCGCGATCGCCGCGCTCGCGCCGATCATGTCCGAGGTGAAGGATGCCGCGGCCAAAGGCATGCCGATCCTCGGCATCTGCAACGGTTTCCAGATGCTCGTCGAAGCGCACCTGCTGCCGGGCGGGCTGATCCGCAACGCGCACCAGCAGTTCATCCGCCGCGATCAGCGCCTCGTCGTCGAGAACGCCGACACCGCCTGGACGAGCGAGTTCCGTCGCGGCCAGGAGATCGTCATCCCGTTGAAGAACGCCGACGGCGGCTACATCGCCTCCGACGAGACTCTCGCGCGCATCCAGGGCGAGAACCTCGTCGCCTTCCGGTACGCGGGTGTCAACCCGAACGGGTCGATGGACGACATCGCCGGCCTCACGAACGAGCGGGGCAACGTCGTCGGACTCATGCCCCACCCCGAGCACGCGATCGAGCCCGGCTTCGGCCCCGACACGGCCGCAGCCATGCGTTCAGGCGTCGACGGTCTGCAGTTCTTCACGGCGGCCGTCTCCGCCGTCGTGCACAGCGCCGCCTGAGCCGGCACGGCGACCTCGGTCGCGGCGACCTCGCGGTCGCTTCTTCGTCGCGCGTCGACGGCAGCGCGTCGGGAGCGCCACACGGGCGAAACGATGCGGAAATGCGGGACGTCTAGCGTCGGATCCGCACCTCGCATGTCACCCGCAGCATGAACAAGGAGTTCCCTTGCGCCGTTTCGTCCGCACCGCCGCCCTCGCCGCGGCGGCCACCCTCACCCTCGCCGGTTGCGCCGGCACCGCACCGGCATCCTCTGGAGGGTCCGACGATCACGGTGAGATCAGCGTCCAGTACTCCTGGATCAAGAACGAGGAGTTCGCCGGCGAGTTCTACGCCTACGACAAGGGCTACTACGAGGATGCCGGCTTCTCCGACGTCGTCGGGATCTCCGGACCCGACACAGGTGTCGCCAAGCTCCTCTCGAACACCGTCCAGGTGGCCCTGAGCGATGCGGCATCCGTCGGCGCGGCCATCGCCGAAGAGGACACCCCCCTCAAGATCATCGGCGCGACGTTCCAGAAGAACCCGTTCACGATCCTGTCGCTCGCCGACGGCGCGAACATCACGACCCCGCAGGATCTGGTCGGCAAGAAGATCGGCGTCCAGGACTCGAACGCGTCGGTGTTCGCCGCTCTCCTGAACGCGAACGGCATCGACCCCGCCGACGTCGAGGTCGTCCCCGTGGACTTCAACCCCACTCCGGTGATGAACGGCGAGGTCGACGGCTTCATGGCGTACCTCACCAACGAGGCGCTGACGGTGGAGCTCGCCGGCTACGACGTCACGAACCTCGCATACGCCGAGAACGGCGTGCCCTACGTCGCCGAGACGTTCACCGTCACCGACCAGTACCTCGCCGAGAACCAGGAGCTCCTGAAGGACTTCCTCACGGCCGAGATCAAGGGCTGGACGCACGTCTTCCAGGAGCCCGTCGACGACACGGTCTCGCTCGTCGAGAAGTACTACAACCAGGCGGCGGACGAGTCGAAGGACGGCCTCGAATCGACCTTCGGCGCCCTCGACCCGAAGAAGACGGCGAAGGGCATCGAGGCGCAGAACCTGCTCGTCTCGACGGAGGAGACCGAAGCGAACGGCCTCTTCACGATCTCCGACGACCTCAAGAAGCAGACGGTCGCCTCGCTCGGCGCCGCGGGCTGGGACGTCTCGGTCGACGACCTCTTCGACACCTCCATCATCGACGGGATCTACAAGGAGAACCCGGACCTCAAGGATTACCTCCCCTGACATGACCAGCTCCAACCTGGCGGATGCCGGTGCCCTGGCGGGTACCGGCATCCGCATCGACGGTCTCGCCAAGACCTTCCCCACCGGCCGCGGCCGATCCGTCACCGCCCTGCAGGACACGCACCTGCACACCGACAAGGGATCCTTCCTGTCGCTGCTCGGCCCGTCCGGATGCGGCAAGTCGACGATCCTGCGGATTCTCGCCGACCTCGAGACGCCGACCGCCGGCGAGGTGTTCGTCGACGGCAAGACGCCGGCGCAGCTCCGCAGCGACCACGAACTCGGGATCGCCTTCCAGGACCACGCGCTGCTGCCGTGGCGGAGCGTGCTCACCAACATCCGGCTGCCGTTCGAGATCGCCGGACGCACGCCCGACAAGGACTACATCGATGAGCTGATCGGTCTGGTCGGGCTCCGCGGCTTCGAGAAGGCGAAGCCGGCACAGCTCTCCGGCGGCATGCGCCAGCGCGTCTCGATCGCGCGAGCGCTGAGCCTGAAACCGTCGGTGCTCCTCCTCGACGAACCGTTCGGCGCCCTCGACGACATGACGCGGCAGAACCTCAACCTCGAGCTGCTCCGCATCTGGACCGAGAAGCCGGCGACGACGCTCATGGTCACCCACGGGATCTCCGAGGCGATCTTCCTCTCGGACCGCGTGGCCGTGATGTCACCGCGACCCGGCCGGGTGAAGGAGATCATCGAGGTCGACCTTCCCCGCCCGCGCCTGCCCGAGATGCAGCGCACGCCCGAGTTCCACGCCCTCGTCGACCAGGCGTCCGAACTGCTGTTCGGCGACGACGGTCGCGCGGCCGCGGAGGCGTGATGCGCGGGTTCCGTCTCCCGGGCTGGCTCGCGGGCGTGATCGGCGTCGTCGTGCTCGTCGGCGCCTGGTGGCTCTTCTCCGCGACCGTCTTCATCCCCGCCGAGGGCACGACGTTCACCCCGGTTCCCGCGCCCGGCACCGTCGTCGCAACGATCGCCTCCGACGGTCTCGCCGCCTACTGGCCGGTCTTCCAGGTCACGGTCTCCGAAGCTCTCATCGGGTTCGCCTGGGGCAACGGGATCGCGCTGCTCCTGGCATCCGTCGTCCTCCTGCTGCCGAAGGCCGAAGCCGTCATCACGCAGGTCGCCGTCGTCAGCTACTGCCTGCCCGTGGTCGCGGTCGGGGGCATCGCCGTCGTCGTCCTGCCCGCCGCGAAACGCGCCGGTGACCTGAGCGCGACAGCCATCTTCCTCGCCGCCCTCGCCGTGTTCTTCACGACGGTCGTCGGCGCTCTGCTCGGGTTCAAGGCGGCCGACCGCGCCACCCTCGACGTCGTCCGCGTGTACGGCGGATCGCGGTTCACGCAGCTGCGGAAGGTGCGGCTGATCGCGGCGGCACCCGCCATCCTCACGGCCCTTCAGATCGCCGTCCCGAGCGCCTTCCTCGGCGCGATCCTCGGCGAGTACATGGGGGCGATCGACCGCGGGGTCGGGATCACGCTCATCAAACTGCAGGGCGACCTCGACTCGCCGCGCGTGTGGGCCGTGTTCCTCCTGACCGCCGCCGTCGCGCTCCTCGGCTACGCGATCGTGGGGCTCGTCTCGCGCATCGTGACGCCGTGGGTGTCGGGCCGGACGGTGGCGACATGAGGCCGGTGCTGCGGCCCCTCGGACGCTCGGCCGCGAACGCCCTGCTCACGATCGGGATCGTCCTCGCCGCGTGGTGGGCGGTGGTCTCGCTCACGGGCATCTCGCCCTATGTCGCGAAGGGTCCGGCCGACGTGTGGGAGTTCCTCTTCACCGCAGAGGATGCCGCGCAGAACCGCGACGGCCTGTGGCCGCTCCTCGCGCAGACGCTGCAGGACGCCGGGCTGGGCTTTCTCACCGGGATGATCGCCGCCCTCGTCCTCGCCGTCGCGTTCTCGCTCTCGCGGGCGGTCGAGGCGGGTGTCATGCCGCTCGCGCTGCTGCTGCGCAGCATCCCGCTCGTCGCCATCGCGCCGGTGATCATCCTCATCACGGGGCGGGGCACCCCGGCATCCGTCGCCGTCATCGGCAGCATCGTGGTGCTGTTCCCCGCGCTCGCGTCGATCCTGTTCGGACTGTCGCGGGCGTCGCGGCAGAGCCTCGACCTCGTGCACGTCTACGGCGGCGGGCGACTCGCACAGCTCTGGAAGGTGAACATCCCCGGTGCGCTGCCGTCGCTGTTCGCTGCGGCGCGGGTGTCCGTTCCCGGCGCGGTCACCGGCGCGCTGCTGGCGGAGTGGCTGTCGACGGGAACCGGCATCGGCGGCGCGATCCAGAAGTTCACGGCGCAAGCGCGCTTCGACGACCTGTGGGCGTCGGTCGCGATCATCACGCTCGTGACGCTGGTGCTCTACAACGTCGTGCAGATCGTCGAGAACGTCGTCCTCGCCCGCCGGGGAATGGTGACCACCGTCGAGTGACGGCCGCTCACGCGCCGAGTCTGCGGGCGAGGTGCGGAGCGGTACGGCTGTCGGGGTCGGCGGCGACGGCATCGGGCGTTCCTGCCGCGACGATGCGACCGCCGGCATCCCCGCCCGACGGACCGAGGTCGATGACCCAGTCGGCCGCCGCGACGACGTCCATGTCGTGCTCGACCACGACCACCGTGTCGCCGGAGTCGACGAGCGCGTGGAGCTGGGCCAGCAGCCGCCGGACGTCGGCGGGGTGGAGACCCGTCGTCGGCTCGTCGAGCAGGTAGAGCGTGTGGCCGCGCCGCGCCCGCTGCAGTTCGGTCGCGAGCTTGATGCGCTGCGCCTCGCCGCCCGAGAGCTCGGTCGCCGGCTGGCCGAGGCGCAGGTAACCGAGGCCGACGTCCTGCAGAGTCCGGAGGCTGCGGGATGCCACGGGCACCGCCTCGAGGAACGCCGCCGCCTCGTCGACCGTCAGCGCGAGGACGTCGGCGATGGTCTTGCCCTCGTAGGTGACTTCGAGCGTCTCGGCGTTGTAGCGCGCGCCGTGGCACGTCGGACACCGGCCGTAGCTGCCGGGGAGGAAGAGGAGCTCGACCGAGACGTAACCTTCGCCGAGGCACGTCTCGCACCGGCCGCCCGCGACGTTGAACGAGAAACGCCCCGCGGTGTAGCCGCGCTCACGGGCGAGGTCGGTCGCCGCGAACACCGAGCGGACGGCGTCGAAGAGACCCGTGTAGGTCGCGAGGTTCGACCGCGGGGTGCGGCCGATCGGCTTCTGATCGACCCGGACGAGTCGGTCGATGCGCTCCAGTCCTGAGACCCGGCCGACCCGCAGGGTGTCGACGGATGCCGCGGGCAGAGTCGCCTCGGCGAGTCCCTCGGACGCGTCGTCGGCGTCGTCGGCCGCGTCGTCGGCATCCGTCACCACTCCCCCGCGCAGGTGCCGCTCGACGACCTCGCGGAGCACACGGCTGACGAGGGTGGACTTGCCCGACCCAGAGACGCCCGTGACGGCGACGAGGGTGCCGAGCGGGAACTCGGCGTCGAGGCCGTCGAGGTTGTGGAGCGAGACGCCGTCGAGCGAGAGCATCCCGTCTCCCGTCCGTCGCTCGCGCGGAACGGGTGCCGCGTCGCCGGGGAACAGGAACGGCCGCGTCGCCGACTCGGTGATCTCTGCCAGGCCGTCGACTTCGCCGGAGTAGAGGACGGCGCCGCCCGCGTCGCCGGCGCCGGGGCCGACGTCGACGATCCAGTCCGCCCGGCGGACGACGTCCATGTTGTGCTCGACGACGAAGACGGAGTTTCCCGACGCGCGGAGCTGTTCGAGCACGTCGAGAAGGGGTGCCGCGTCGGCGGGATGCAGCCCTGCGGACGGCTCGTCGAGCACGTAGACCACGCCGAAGAGCCCCGACCGCAGCTGGGTCGCAAGGCGCAGCCGCTGCATCTCGCCCGGCGAGAGGGTCGTCGTGACGCGGCCGAGTCCGAGGTAGCCGAGCCCGAGGTCGAGGAGCACCTGGATGCGGGCGAGCAGGTCGGTCGTGATCGCGACGGCGACGTCGGTGCGCTCGCCCGATGCCGTGGTGGGGAGGGCGGACGCGGCATCCCGGATCAGCGTCGTCGGACGCAGGATCTCGGCGAGCTCGCGGATGGGCAGGGCGTTCAGCTCGGCGATCGTCTTCCCCGCGAACGTGACGGCGAGCGCCTCGCGGCGAAGACCCGTGCCGTGGCAGAGCGGGCACACCCCGGTACGGACGAAGGCGAGCACCTTGGTGCGCATCGAGGCGCTCTTCGAGTCCGACAGTGTGTGGAACACGTACTTCTTCGCGCTCCAGAACATGCCGTTGTAGGGCTTCGCGACACGGTCGCGCTGCGGCGTGATCTGCACGACGGGCTGCTCGTCGGTGAAGAGGAGCCAGTCGCGGTCGGCCCGGTCGAGCTCACGCCAGGGCCGATCGACGTCGTAGCCGAGCGCGATCGTGATGTCGCGGAGGTTTTTGGCCTGCCACGCCCCCGGCCACGCGGCGATCGCGCCCTCGCGGATGCTGAGCGACGGGTCGGGGACGAGAGTCTCCTCGGTCACCGTGTGCGCGACGCCGACGCCGTGGCACTCGGGGCAGGCGCCCGCGGCCGTGTTGGGCGAGAACGCGTCGGAGTCGAGCCGCGTGGTGAACCCGGCGGGGAAGGTGCCGGCGCGCGAGAAGAGCATGCGCAGCGAGTTCGACAGGGTCGTCACGGTGCCGACGCTGGAGCGCGAGCTGGGGGCGCCGCGACGCTGCTGCAGAGCGACTGCCGGCGGGAGGCCGCTGATCGAGTCGACGTGCGGATCGTGCCCCTGCTGGATCAGCCGGCGCGCGTACGGCGCGACCGACTCGAGATAGCGACGCTGCGCCTCGGTGAAGATCGTCCCGAACGCGAGCGAGGACTTGCCCGAACCCGAGACACCCGTGAAGGCGACGATCGCGTCGCGCGGGACGTCGACATCCACGTTCCGGAGGTTGTTCTCGTTCGCTCCCCGCACGCGGACGAAGGCGTCAGGGTTTCCGCGGGGCTTTTCGGGCATCGGACAAGCCTATGCGCGGGCCGGGCACCCGGGGCCGCGCGCTAGCCTCGGACGCATGGCTTCGATCAGCGTCAGCGTCCCCTCCGCCCGCCTCGCCGAGGACCTCACCGACATCGACGGAGCCGACGTCTTCGTCTGGAAGATGGATGCCGCGGCCCCGCGCCCGCGCATCGACCTCGTCGTCCCGCCCTACATGGCGGGAAACCCCCTCGGCTGGCTCGAGGGCGTGGAGGTGGGCCTCATCCAGGGGCAGGCCATCGGGTACGACGGCATCGAGGATCGCCTGCCCGCCGGCGTGGTCTTCGCGAACGCGGCGACGGTGCACGAAGCCGCCACGGCCGAGCTCGCGGTGGCCCTCACCCTGACGTCCCAGCGCGGCATCGACCGGTTCGTCCGCGCGCAGGGCTCCGCGGAGTGGGCGCCGTTCCAGGCGACCGGGCTCGCCGACCGCCGCGTCATGGTGCTCGGATACGGCGGCGTGGGGAAGGCGGTCGCCGCTCGCCTCGCGCCGTTCGAGGTCGACCTCGTGGCGGTCGCGTCGAGCGCGCGCGACGAGGACGGCATCCACGTCCACAGCATCGACGAGGTCCACGACCTGCTGCCCGGTGTCGACATCGTCATCGTCACCCTGCCGGGCGGCGATGCGACCCGGCACATCGTCGACGACGCGTTCCTCTCGGCACTCCGCGACGGAGCCCTCGTCGTCAACGTGGGACGCGGGTCGCTGATCGACACGGATGCCCTCGTCGCACACGTGCAGAGCCGCGGCATCCGTGCGGCACTCGATGTCACCGACCCCGAGCCGCTCCCCGCCGATCACCCGCTGTGGTCGCTCGAGGGTGTCGTGATCGCCCCGCACGTCGGGGGCGCGACCGACGCGATGCACCCGCGGATCGTGCGCCTGCTGCGCCGCCAGATCGCGCACCTGCTCGCGGGCGAGGAGCCCGAGAACGTCGTGATCCGCACCTGACCAGGCGGGTGCGGACCCCGATCAGACGAGGAACTCTGATCAGACGGTGAAGACGCTGTGCACGGGGCCGCAGACCCCGCGGCCCTGCAGCGCCGAGAGCTCCATGAGCACCGACGTGCCGGCGAGGGAATAGCCGAGCTGCTCGAGCAGCTGCTGGCCGGCGCGGAGCGTGCCACCCGTCGCGAGGACGTCGTCGACCAGCAGCACGCGCGCACCGGCGGCCAGGTCGCCCGACATCTCGATCGTCGCGCTGCCGTATTCGAGGTCGTAGCTCACCGCTCCGGCCGGACGCGGCAGCTTGCCCGCCTTGCGGATCGGCGCGAGGCCGGTCCCCGAGGCGATCGCGATCGCACCTGCGAGCAGGAACCCGCGCGCCTCGACCCCGGCGACCACGTCGAACGAGCCGACGAACGGCTCGGCCATGGCCATCGCGATCGTGCGGAGGCCCGCGGCATCCGCCAGCAACGGCGAGACATCGCGGAAGAGGATGCCGGGCTCGGGGAAGTCGGGGATCGTCGCGATGAGCGATTCGGCTCGGGCGAGTGCGTCGGGATTCACTGGGTCGAGGTTACGCGACCGCACCCGCGGGGCACGTCCTGCGTCGCAGATTCGGACATCCGCGCCGGATTCGGAGGGGCACGCGCTTGCGCATCCGAATCCGCGCCTGATCTCCGAATCCGCGAGGGTGGTGGGGCGTGGCAGGCGCCGCGGGCAGGGTGGTGCGTGGCAGGCGCCGCGGGCAGGGTGTTGGGGGCAGGACAGTGGGGGGATGCCGCGTGCGCAAGCGCTTGCACTAGGCTGGCGCGCATGACCTCGACCCCCTCCTCGACCGCCACGTCGACGCTGGCCCCCATCGGCGAGAGCCGCCCCGGCGCCGAGTGGTGGCGCACCGCCGTCATCTACCAGATCTACCCCCGCTCCTTCGCCGACGCCTCGGGCGACGGCATCGGCGACCTGCCCGGTATCACGGCGCACCTCGACGACCTCGCCTCGCTCGGCGTCGACGCCGTGTGGCTGAGCCCCTTCTTCACGTCTCCGCAGAAGGATGCCGGTTACGACGTCGCCGACTACCGTGACGTCGACCCGCTCTTCGGCACCCTCGGCGACTTCGACGACATGCTCGAAGCGGCGCACGCCCGCGGCATCCGCGTCATCATCGACCTGGTCCCGAACCACTCCTCCGACAAGCACGTCTGGTTCCAGCAGGCCCTCGCCGCCGCCCCCGGCAGCCCCGAGCGCGCCCGCTACATGTTCCGCGACGGCACGGGCGAGAACGGCGAACTGCCGCCCAACAACTGGGAGTCCGTCTTCGGCGGCCCGGCATGGACGCGCATCCAGGACGGCCAGTGGTACCTCCACCTCTTCGACAGCTCGCAGCCCGACTTCGACTGGACGAACCCCGAGGTGCGCGCCGCGTTCGAGAAGACGCTCCGCTTCTGGCTCGACCGGGGCGTCGACGGCTTCCGCGTCGACGTGGCCCACGGCCTCATCAAGGCCGAGGGCCTGCCCGACTACACCCCGCCGCTCGAGGCCGACTCGATGGGCGGCGCCGAGCCGGTCCCGTACTGGGGCCAGGAGGGCGTCCACCAGGTCTGGCGCGAGTGGCACCGCGTGCTCGACGAGTACGAGGGCGACCGCGCCCTCTGCGCCGAGGCGTGGCTCCCCACCGTCGACGAGACGGCGAAGTGGGTGCGCCCCGACGAGATGCACCAGGCCTTCAACTTCCCCTACGCGATGAGCGAGTGGGATGCCGCGCAGCTGCGCGTCGTCATCAGCGAGTCCCTGCGGGCCTTCCCCGCCGTCGGCGCCCCAGCGACCTGGGTCCTCTCGAACCACGACGTCATCCGCCACGCGACGCGCCTCGCGATGCCCGGCCACCCGCAGGGCCACGGTGTCGGACCGGCGACCCCCGGCAAGCCCGACCCCGCCGCGGGCCTCCGCCGCGCTCGCGCGGCCACCGCGCTCATGCTGGCGCTCCCCGGCTCGTCCTACCTGTACCAGGGCGAGGAGCTCGGACTCCCCGAGGCGATGGAACTCCCCGACGACGTCCGTGAGGACCCGACCTGGTTCCGTACGAACGGCGAGCGCTACGGCCGTGACGGATGCCGCGTGCCGCTGCCCTGGACCGCCGATGAGAGCGCGTTCGGCTTCAGCCCGACGGGCGAGAGCTGGCTGCCGCAGCCGGCGGAGTGGACGGCCCTTGCCCGCGACGTGCAGGAGGACCAGCCCGACTCGACGCTGTGGCTGTATCGCACGCTGCTCGCGACGCGACGCGCCCACGACCTGGGTGCGGGGTCGCTGGAATGGCTCGACGGCTTCGGCGACGACGTCATCGCGTTCCGCAACGGCGACGTGACCGTGATCGCGAACGTCGGCACGGATGCCGTCGCCCTCCCGAAGGGCACACTGCTGGTCGAGAGCGATGCCTTCACGGGTCGCGAGCTCCCGGCCGACACGACCGTGTGGATCGCCGCGGACTGACGTGACCGGTATCGACGACGTCGCCCGCGCCGCAGGCGTGTCGTCGGCGACCGTCTCCCGTGCGCTCAGCGGGCGCGGGCGCATCTCCGATGCGACCCGCGCCCGCGTGCGCGCCGCCGCGGCCGACCTCGGCTACGTGGTCTCGGCCGCGGCATCCGCTCTCGCGACGGGTCACACGGCGAACATCGGCGTCGTCGTGCCGCTGCTCGACCGCTGGTTCTTCGCGAACGTGCTCGACGGCATCGCGAGCCGGCTCGCTCCCCGTGGCTACGACATGACGCTGTACAGCATGAGCGCCGAGCCCGCCCAGCGCGACCGCGTGCTCGACGAGTCGCTCCGGCGCGGCCGGGTCGACGGGCTCATCGTGCTGTCGCTCGCCCTCGACGAGGACGAGATCGACCGGCTGCTCGCGCTCGACCTGCCCATCGTGGGCCTCAGCGCGACGAGCGCACGACTGCCCGCCCTGCGGGTCGACGAGCTCGCCGTCGCTCGTGCCGCTACCGAGCACCTGCTGCACCTCGGTCACCGCCGCATCGCGCACATCGGCGCGGGGCACGCGGGTGACCCGGGGCTCGACGTCCCCTCGCTCCGCAGACTCGGTTTCGAGACGGCGATGGCGGATGCCGGCATCGCGAACGCCCCGTTCGTCCCGGCCGACTTCACGATCGAGGGCGGTCATCGGGCCGCGCTCGCACTGCTGGACAGCGCCGAACCGCCGACCGCGATCTTCGCCGCGTCGGATGAGATCGCCTTCGGAGCGCTCTTCGCGGCGCGGGACCGGGGCCTCGACGTGCCGGCGGATCTCTCGGTCGTGGGCGTCGACGGCCACGAGATGGGCGACTTCTTCGGCCTCACGACGATCGCGCAGTTTCCGCACGAGCAGGGTGAGCGCGCAGCCGACGCCGTCCTCGCCGCCCTCGACGGACGCGAGGAGCTCGGCGACCTGGCCTTTCGGCTCGTCGAACGGACCTCGACGAGCCGTCCCCGTGGAGGACTCGCTGAGGTAGTGGGCGCCTCTGCGCCGTAGGCTCGAAGGCATGCCCCTCGATCTCGAAGCGATCTACACCGATCTGCACCGGCACCCGGAACTGTCGTTCCAGGAGACCCGGACGGCCGGAGTCATCACACGCGAGCTCGCAGCGCTCGGCCTCGACTACGAGGAGGGCGTCGGTCGCACCGGTGTCGTCACGGTGATCCGGAGCGGCGACGGTCCCGTCGTGTGGCTCCGCGCCGACATGGACGGCCTTCCCGTCGCCGAGCAGACCGGTCTCCCCTATGCCAGCACGGCGCGCGGCGTCGACCCCGCCGGGCAGGACGTCCCCGTCATGCACGCGTGCGGTCACGACATGCACGTCACTGCCATGCTGGGTGCCCTCGAGAAGCTGCAGGCCACCCGCGACGAGTGGTCCGGCACGGTCGTCGCCGTCTTCCAGCCCGCCGAGGAATACGGTGCGGGTGCGCAGGCGATGATCGCCGACGGCGTCTTCGACCGGTACCCGAAGCCCGACATCGTGCTCGGCCAGCACCTGACCCCGCTCCCCGCCGGCACGATCGGCGTGCGCCCGGGTACGCAGATGGCGGCATCCGACGGCATCACGGTCGTGCTGCACGGCCGCGGCGGCCACGGCTCGCGCCCGCACTCCACGATCGACCCCGTCGTCATGGCCGCGGCGACGGTCATGCGGCTGCAGACGATCGTCTCGCGCGAGGTCGACCCGCGCGAGATGGCGGTCGTCACCGTCGGATCGATCCACGCGGGCCTGAAGAACAACATCATCCCCGCCGAAGCGACGCTCGAACTGAGCCTCCGCTACCCGAACGACACGGCGCGCGCCGACATCCTCGAGCGCGTCGAGCGGGTCGTCCGCGCGGAGGCCGCGGCATCCGGCGCCGAGCAGGAACCCACGATCTCGACCCTCCACACGCTGCCGCCGACCATCAACGACGCGGACTCGACCGCCCGGCTGACGGCGGCGATGGACCGCGCCTTCGGTGAGGGCACCGTCGTCGACCCCGGCATGTTCACCGGCAGCGAGGACGTCTCGTGGTTCGCCCGCGACTCGGGCGCACCACTCGTCTACTGGTTCTGGGGTGGTGTCGACCCGCAGCAGTACGCGGATGCCGTCGCCGCCGGTACGATCTCGCGTGACATCCCGACGAACCACTCGCCGTATTTCGCCCCTGTCCTGCACCCGACCATCGAGCGCGGAGTCGACGCCCTGACCGTCGCCGCGCGGGAGTTCCTCACGTGAGCAACGACGACTGGCTGCCGTTCGCCCCTCTCGACCCGCAGGAGCACCAGAAGCCTGAGCGTCCGGAGAACCCGAACCGGGTTCCGATGGTCCTCGGCGCGGTCGCCGGCGTTCTCCTCGTGGCCGTGATCGTCGTGGTCAGCGCGTATCTGCTGCGCGTGACCGAGCCGACGACGGCGGCCCCGCCGCCGGCGCAGAGCTCGCAACCCGCCGCGCAGCCGGCCCCGTCGACCCCGCAGGACCCCGACCCGTCGGAGCCGGCCGAAGAGGAGCCGCCCGCCGCGGCATCCACCATCGTCATGAACGGAGCGGGCTTCACCGTGAAGACCGCCGACGGCGAGGTCTCCCACGCGTGGGCGGATGACGCGGCTCCCGCGGTCGCCGCGCTGACGAAGGCCTTCGGCACGGCGCCGACGGAAGACTTCGTCAACGGTGACGCCGAGAACTGGGCCTACGACATCTACGTGTGGCCCGGCTTCCGCCTGTACGACGTGTTCCTCGGCGACGGCGGCCGCTCGCGCAGCGAGGTACCCGCGCCGACGTGGGTCACCGTGAGCTCCGGCCTGCCGCAGGGCGTCCAGGTCACGAACGAGTTCGGCGTCGCCGTCGGCGACACTCTCGACCAGGCGCGCAGCAAGGGCCCGTTCGACGAGTTCGCCCTCACGAACGGCCACGTGCGGCTCACCTTCGGCGAGGGACGCGGCACGTTCTACAGCAACGGCAAGCGCGAGTTCAGTGCCTTCGTCGAGTCCGACGAGGCGGCAGAGAAGGTCGCCTCGATCACGTACACGTTCCGCGCCCGCGGTCAGTGACGGGACGGCTCGCTCGACCGCGCGTCGACGAGCTCCCGTCCGGTAACCACTCCCGGGAGGCCGCGTCCCGCGCGCGTCGTGAACAGCAGGACCGCTGAGGTGACGAAGAACACGAAGACGAGGATGCCGGTGTCCCCGACGATCTGCCCCAGCAGCAGATAGCCCCCGATGCCGCCGAGGAAGCGCAGCAACCTCGCGGCGATCTCAGGCAGACGACCGCCCTCGTAGCGGAGTTCGACCGCGAGGTCGCCGATCGAGCGTCCCGTGGCGAGAGTGACGCCGAGCCACAGCGCGATCGGCGCCCACCCCGTCGCCAGGTCGGCGATGACGGCATCTGCGACGAGGTCCTCCCGGCGCAGCGCGAACTGCAGGAACAGCTGCACGACTGTGCCGACGGCGCCGCCGACGATCGTCGCACCGAGCAGATCGCAGACCGCGCCGAGGAGGCGACGACCGCGGGTGACGGGGCGGGGAGCACCGGCATCCGCTGTCTTCTCGACACCCCGCAGCCGCGCCGGGACGACGAGCCCGAGGACCGAGCCCAGGAGGGCGCCCAGGGTGTTCGTCAGCAGGTCGCCGACGTCGAAGAGTCGGTAGCCGCAGGGGAAGATGCCCCAGACCCCGGTCAGCTGGGTCGTCTCGATGACGAGGGACACGACGGCTCCCGCCAGGACGCCGATGACGATGCCGCGGCGTCCGACGACCCGCATCAGGAATCCCAACGGGACGAACAGGAGGACGTTGAAGACGACCTGGAGCAGCCGGATGTCGGTGAGGGGAGAACCGTCCGCGACGGCGCCCACGACATCGTCGACGGTCGGCCCGAGGGAGAGCACGGCTCCGACGCAGCGGTACTCGTTCGAGGCCGGGAGCGGGAGGAGGGTGTAGCTCCAGATCGCCATGAAGTAGACGAGGGATGCCGCCCAGAAGGCCACCCGGCCGAGGCTGAGCCGTCCGCGACGGCGGTAGCTGACCGCGACGAGAGGGACGAAGAGGATGACGCCGACGGCCCCTCCGAACAGGATCGCGATCACTGCGGGGAACACTTGGCCGGTCATGCGGGGAGTCTAGGGACTGCGGGGGGGACCGCTCGCGTTGCGGCGAGTTCGCGGGAGGCGTAATGTCGCCCGCCGTGACCAGTGACAGCCGCGACCCGAACGCGGCCCCCTCCCCCGCCGTGAAGCGCATGCTGATCGGCGAGCCGCTCGACTCCGAGAAGCTCGACGCGCAGCTGCTGCCGAAGAAGCGGGCGCTGCCGATCTTCGCGTCCGACGCGCTCTCGTCGGTGGCCTATGCGCCCCAGGAACTGCTGATGATCCTGCTCATCGGCGGCACTGCCTTCATGGCCTTCGCGCCGCCGGTCGCCGCCGCGGTCGTCGTGCTGCTGATCGTCGTGGTCCTCAGCTACCGGCAGCTCATCAAGGCCTACCCCTCGGGCGGCGGCGACTACGAAGTCGCCCGGACGAACCTCGGCGAGAAGGCGGGCGTCGTCGTCGGCTCTGCGCTCCTCGTCGACTACGTGCTGACCGTCGCGGTGTCGGTCTCGTCGGGTGTCGACAACATCATCTCGGCGCTGCCGGTGCTCGATCCGTGGCGCGTCGAGCTCGCGGTGGGCTTCGTCATCCTGCTGGTCATCGTGAACCTGCGCGGCGTCCGGGAGGCCTCACACGCCTTCGCGATCCCCACGTATGTCTTCATCGGCTCGGTCGCGCTGATGATCGGGACCGGGCTGTTCCGGTGGGCCATCGGCGATTCGCCGGTCGCGGCGAGCGCGGCCTACACCGTCGAGCCCGAGAGCCTCTCGCAGGTCGCGTTCATCCTGCTGCTGCTCCGCGCGTTCTCGAGCGGCTGCTCGGCCCTCACCGGCGTCGAGGCCGTGAGCAACGGCGTGCCCGCGTTCCGTACCCCGAAGGTCAAGAACGCGCAGACGACCCTCGTCCTCATGGGCGGCATCGCGATCGTGCTGTTCGCCGGCTTGACCGCACTCGCGCTGATCGCGGGCGTGCGCTACGCCGAGAACCCGTGCGCGCTCATCGGATTCGACTGCACGTCGGGCCCGCAGCCGAGCCTCATGGCCCAGGTCGCCGCCGCGACCTTCGGCGGTGACTCGGTCTTCTTCTTCATCATCCAGGCGGCGACCGCGTGCGTCCTACTGCTGGCGGCCAACACGGCCTTCAACGGGTTTCCGCTGCTCGGCTCGGTGCTCGCCCGCGACAGCTACGCCCCGAAGGCGCTGAACTCGCGCGGCGACCGCCTCGTGTTCTCCAACGGGATGCTGATCCTCGGCGGTGCGGCGATCGCGATCCTCGTGGTCTTCCAGGCCAACCTGACCACCCTCATCCAGCTCTACATCATCGGCGTGTTCGTCTCGTTCTCGCTGGGCCAGATCGGGATGGTCCGCCACTGGCGCCGTGAGCTGAAGCTGCTGAAGGGCAACTCCCCCGCGCGCCGTGCGGCGCTCTCGGGCCTCGTCATCAACACGATCGGCGCGGCGTTCACCGTCGCGGTTCTCGCGATCGTGACGGTCACGAAGTTCACCCACGGCGCCTGGCTCGTCTTCCTCGCCATGCCGGTCCTCGCGTTCCTCATGATCGGCGTGAACCGGTACTACCGCGACGTCGAGCACGAGATCGAGATGGACGACACCGTGAAGTACGGCTCGTCGGGCGACCTCGCGATCATCCTCGTCGGCACACTGCAGAAGCCCGTCGCGAAGGCGATCGACTACGCCCTGGCGGCCAAGCACGAGAAGACCCTCGCGGTGCATGTGGCCGTCACCTCCGACGACATCGCCGAGCTGAAGGCCGATTGGGAGTATCACCGGATGCCGGTGCCCCTCGTCGTCGTCGACTCGCCCTACCGCCAGTACGGCTCTCCCCTGATCGGTTTCATCGAGAAGTACCGCGAGAAGCACGGCCCGTCAGTGGTCACGGTCTACCTGCCGCAGTACATCGTGGGGCACTGGTGGGAGGCGCCGCTGCACAACCGCCGCGCACGGCGCATCGCGCAGCAGCTGATGATGGTCCACGGCGTGACCGTCACCCTCGTGCCGTGGCTGCTCGACTCGTCCGAGATCGTCTACGGTCGGCGGTCGCGACCGCTCCCCGGCGACGACCGCGGCGGGCGGATCGACCAGCGTCATTACGGTTTGGTAGAGCATTCCGACAACTGATGGAGTAACCGACGGATGCTCCCCAGAATGGTGATGTGCCAGACACTCGCCGCCGTCGCGGACTTCTCGCCCTTCTCATCACCGCCGGTCTCCTCGCGGTAGCCGTTGCGGCGGTCTCCGTGTGGATGGTCACGACACCGATCGACACCGCGCGCGCCACCACACCGACTCCCACAGCGCCGTCGAACGCGTCACCTCCGGCTCCGGCGGCCTCGCCGAGTGCGTCGGCCTCGGCTCCAGCCGACGCCGCCGCGGCCCGAGAGATCGTGCTCGGCGCGGGCGGTTTCGAGATCATCGCCGCCGACGACAGCAGCCTCGGCACGTTCTCGTGGCGGGAGGAGCCGTCAGAGGCCATCGCAGCGCTGACGACAGCATTCGGCTCAGACCCCGTGCTGTCCACGGTCGAGGGCGACTCGCACTTCCCGGAGTACACCGTCCACTCCTGGGGCGGATTCGCGTTCTCGACGATGGTCGAGGATCTGGTGACCCGCGAGGAGCATGGTCTCCCCTCGTTCATCACCCTGACCGACCGACCGACGAGCGACGACGTCGTCGTACGTGCCGAGTTCGGTCTCTCTCCCGGCATGTCGGCAGACGAGGTCCGCGCTCTCGGGCCCGACTCCCAGGAGCCGCTCGGGCTCGATGGGGAGGACGGTATCCGTTTCATCTTCGGAGTGGACCGGGACAGCAACGGTGCGACGAACGGAGGCACGCCGGGTGCCCCCGACCGCTGGGTGGTCATCGCCGACACGGGCGCGGACGGCACCACGGTCGAGACCATCCGGTACTCCGCCTACATCCAGATGTGAGGTCACCCCGGCGGTCGAACGGTGCTCGGCCCGGGTACCCTGCACCGGCGTAGCCTAGGGGGGTGACTTCCCCCGCCCTGTCCGAGCCGGCCACGCTCGACGCTGCCCGGCTGCGCGAGGACTTCCCGATCCTCCAGCAGGAGGTGAACGGGCATCCGCTCGTCTACCTCGACTCCGGCGCGACGAGCCAGAAGCCGAGGCAGGTCCTGCAGGCCGAGTACGACTTCCTCACCCGCAGCAACGCGGCCGTGCATCGCGGTGCGCACACGCTCGCCGCCGAGGCGACGGACCTGTTCGAGGATGCCCGGTCCACCGTCGCGCGCTTCGTCGGCGCCCGCGAGGAGCAGCTCGTCTGGACCAGCGGCGCGACCCTGGGCCTCAACCTCGTGGCGTACTCGATCGGCAACGCGACGCTCGGGCGGGGGGCACCGGCATCCGCTCGGTTCGCCCTGCAGCCCGGCGACGAGATCGTCGCGACCGAGGCCGAGCACCACGCGAACCTGATCCCCTGGCAGGAGCTCGCCGCCCGGACCGGCGCCGTGCTGCGGCACATCCCGGTGCAGGACGACGGCCGTCTCGACCTGGATGCCGCGGCCCAGATCATCGGCGAGCGCACCCGGATCGTCGCGTTCTCGCACGTCTCGAACGTGCTGGGAATCGTCAACCCGGTGGCTGAGATCGTCGCGCTCGCACAGCAGGTCGGCGCGCTCACGGTGCTGGATGCGTGCCAGTCGGCCCCGCACATGCGTCTGGACCTGCCCGCCATGGGGGTCGACCTCGCCGTCTTCAGCGGGCACAAGATGCTCGGGCCCTACGGGATCGGCGGGCTGTACGGGCGGAGCGACGTGCTCGAGGCCCTGCCGCCGTTCCTCACCGGCGGATCGATGATCACCACCGTCACGCTCGACGAGGCGGGCTACCTGCCTCCGCCGCAGCGGTTCGAGGCAGGCACGCAGCCGATCGGTCCCGCGATCGGGCTCGCCGCCGCCGTCTCCTACCTCGAGAACGCCGGCATGCCCGCCGTGCACGCGCACGAGGTCCGCCTCGCCGAGCGCATGCGTGAGGGCCTCGTCGACATCCCCGGCATCCGTCTGCTCGGCGACGCCAAGGGCGCCGAACGAGTCGGGCTCTGGAGCTTCGTGGTCGACGGCGTGCACGCGCACGACGCCGGCCAGTTCCTCGACGCGCAGGGCATCGCCGTGCGGGTCGGGCACCACTGCGCGGCGCCGCTGCACCGGCGGTTCGGCGTGACGGCATCCGTCCGCGCCTCCGCCGCCCTGTACAACACCGACGCCGACGTCGATGCCCTGGTCGATGCCGTCAGCGGCATCCGGTCCTACTTCGGAGTGAACGAATGAACGGTCTCGACTCGCTGTACCAGGAGCTCATCCTGGACCACTCGAAGCACCCGCACGGGCAGGGCCTGTCTCCGGAAGAGGGCCGCACAGCGAGCTCGCACCAGCACAACCCGATGTGCGGCGACGACATCACGCTGCGCGTGCGCGTCGACGAGGCCGGTGAGCGCATCGTCGACCTCTCGTGGGAGGGCTCGGGCTGCTCGATCTCGCAGGCGTCGGCGTCGATGCTCGCCGCGCTGATCGAAGAGGACGGCGGCGAGGCCGGCCTGCCGCGCGAGGATGCGGTGAAGCTCATCGACGGGTTCCGTGAGGCGCTGCGTTCGCGCGGCGCGATCCCGCTCGATGAAGAGACGTTCGCCGACGCGGCGGCTCTCTCGGGGGTGTCGAAGTTCTCGGCCCGCGTCAAGTGCGCGATGCTCGCGTGGGTCGCGCTCGAGGACGCCCTCGCCCGGGCCTGAGCCGGCAGACGAGGACGTCGCTTCGAGCGAGCGGTCAGGCCGCCTGCAGCACCTCGCGTTCGAGACGAGCGTATGACGCTTCCATGCCGTCGGCCATGCCGGTGGCGAGGATCATGTCGCGCGTCTGGATATCGGGGTACTCGATGAGGAGCGTCAGCAGCGTCGCGCCGTCCTCTTCGTAGAACTGCAGGTCGTTCGTCGTCGACGGACCGTCCATCCCGATCATCCGCTCGGTGCTGACCGAGCGGCGCGGTTCGTCGAGCAGGAGCGTCTCGCCCTCGAAGCCGAAGCGGGTCTCGGGCTTGCCGTCCTGCTCCCACACGTTCCGGTAGTTCTCGCCGACCACGCACTCGACCATCGACCAGCCGTCGGGGCCCAGCATCCACTTCTTCATCAGGTCGGGGTCGTTGTGGGCGCGCCAGACCAGGTCGCGCGGCCCGTCGACGAGGCGGGTGATGCGCACGTGGGTGTCGTCGAGGAGTTCGACGTCCGTGCCCTTGCCCTGGAACCAGTCGCGCAGGTCGTGCAGCACGGTGTCGAGCTGGTTCATCGCCATGCGGGAGCCTTCGACGGCGCCCATCGCGACGACCTGCTCGAGGGCTTCGACCGAGGTGAAGTAGGTGATGTTCGAGAGGCGGGAGCCGGTCGCGGTCTCGTCGAACGAGAACCGCATGCGCATCGAGGGGAAGTCCGCGAGCGGTTCGCCGTTCTCGTCGGCGAACGCGTCGATCACCTCGAAGCTGCGTCCCTCGTCGATGGCGAGAAACTCCCACGTGCCGCGCGATTTCTCGCCCTGTGGGCTGGTCATCGCGTAGTGGGCGTGACCGCCGACGGCGAAGTCGAAGGCGGTGAACGTCGCGGGCCAGCCGGGAGGACCCCAGAACCGCTCGAGCTGGCGCGGCTGCGTGAACGCGCGCCACAGGCGGTCGACGGGGGCATCGACATCGGCGGTGAGCGTCATCGTGAGATTGTCGGTATCGGTGGTGATGTCGGTGACGGGCATGTCCTACTCCTTCGTGGGATGGGTCAGTTCTCGGGCTCGGCCAGCAGGGCGTCGAGGCGGTCGATGCGGGCGCGCCACAGGTCTTCGTACTGCGCGAGCAGCGCGCGGGCGCGGGCGATCATCTCGGGGTCCGCGCGGACGAGGCGCTCGCGCCCCTCGGCCCGCTTGACGACGAGTTCGGCTGCCTCGAGTACGGCGATGTGCTTCTGCACGGCCGCGAACGACATCTCGTAGTCGGCCGCGAGCGCCGAGATCGACTGTTCACGCTCGAGAGTACGGCGCAGGATGTCGCGCCGCGTCGCCGTGGCGAGTGCGTGGAAGACGCGGTCGATCTGTTCATCGCTGAGCCCCGTTTGTGCAACCATTTGGTTGTACGTTAGAGCTCGGGATGCCGGGTGTCAAGCGGTCTCTGAATTTTCCGAACTCGACGACTTCCACTGGCGTCACCGTCGTCGGGGATCCGTGTTTTCGGCGGCCAGCCTGATCTTGCGGCTTCTCATCGGCGTAGGGCGGAGAGCTTTCTCGATGCTTGCGGTGGCCCTCTGCAATGTCGCGAGCGACTGCTCTCAATGAGATGAACGAACCCTCATCTTCGGGGTGTGCACAACGTGTCTGTTCGGCGGATTTCGACGTCTGAATGTCGGAGGTTGGTGCAAGAGTGAAGGTATGACCGAACCGATGGAAACCCCCGGTGGCGAGAACTATCTCGCCACACTTGCGGGCATCGTTTCGGACGTCGGGAGCATCGAGCGCCGCATCGCGCGGGCCCAGATCGAGCAGCTGCGCGTACTGGCTGCGGCGGGTCGCCTGGCGGAAGAGCAGATCGCGCCCAGGAACGCGAAAGTGCGCCTCCACGACATGGCGCTCCGGTCGATCGCGGCCGAGGTCGGCGGGGTCCTGCGCACGACCGACAGGACCGTGCAACGCCGGATCGGGGAAGCGCGCACGATCATCGAAGGGTTTCCTGCGGCTGTGGTGGCGTGGGAGTCGGGGCGGATCGTCCGCGAGCATGTGCGGGCGATCGTGGATGCCGGGACGACCCTGCCCGCCGAGATGTGGGGCGAGTTCGAGGCGATCGCGATCGAACGGTGCGAGCAAGACACCCCGAACCGGGTGCGGGGCGAGCTCGAGATCCTCGCCTTACGGATGCACCCGCGGTCCTTCGCGGAACGACACGAAGAGGCCGCAGCCGGTCGGTGCGTGCGGCTGATGCCCGGACGAGACGGGATGTCGGATCTCATCGCGACCCTGCCGACCGTCATCGCCGAAGGGATCCACGACCGGCTGACGCAGCAGGCACGGGCGATCGTCGACACACGCGAGGAGCGTGCAACCGGCGACGACACCAACGTCGTCGCGACCGACGCTCGCACGAGCGATCAAGTCCGGGCAGACGTGTTCGCCGACCTGCTCCTCGCCGGAACCCCAGCGCTCGACGACACCCGTGACACCAGCGCGGGGCCGCTCGGCGCGATCCGCGCACGGGTGCAGGTGCTCGTGCCCGCAGCGACCTTGACGGGCGACGAGGACGGGCCGTGCGACCTGTCCGGTCGCTCGCCCATCGACCCCGCATCGGCACGCACACTCGCGGGAGACACCGGCGTCTGGCAACGCCTCTTCCACGACCCCACCACCGGAGTCACCATCGCAACCGACTCGTACCGCGTTCCTTCCGGGATGCGGCGGTTCCTACAGGCACGTGACCAGCACTGCCGATTCCCCGGATGCCGCGTCGCCGCGATCCGCTGCGAGGTCGACCACACTCACGATCACGCCCTCGGCGGCGCCACCGAACTCTCGAACCTCGCGCATCTGTGCCAGCGACACCATTCGATGAAGCAATTCACCGCCTGGCGAGTCCGACAACTCCAGGGTGGCGTTCTTGAATGGACTTCACCCCTCGGCAGGACCTACCGCGAAGACGCCCCCACCCCGGCCGTCGCGTTCACCCCTGCCGCACCACCGGTTCCCGGAGAATCCGCACCGTTCTGACGCCCCGCGCGCCTCAGGCAGCTCGGGCGCGTCGGGCGCCCAGCCGCACCCCGTGCACTGCGGACGCGCGCCCCGTGCACCCCGCGCACCTCGGACGCGCGCCCCGTGCACCCCGCGCACCTCGGACGCGCGCCCCGCGCCCAGCACCAGTACCAGCACCGCCCTCAACCTCTCGGCGCCGGCGGTCACCCCAGCGAAGCGCACGCGACGCACATCGTCGCCTGCGGGCGCACTTCCATGCGCGCCTCGGGGATCGCGCGACCGCACCGTTCGCACACCCCGTAGGTCCCGGCATCCACCCGCGACAGCGCCGTCGCCACCTGCGCCAACTCGTCGCGCGTCGAGGCTCTCAACGCGTCGACCCGCTGCCACTCCCCCGACAGCGTGGACCCCTCGGGGTCGTGTTCGTCGTCAGCAGTCGCGTCCGACCGGTCGACCCGCAGGGCCGCGTCATCGGCGTCGAGCCGGGCCAACTGCGCCCGCAGCGCACGCTCGCGAGCGCGGAGAAGGTCGACCGGATCCATCGGGCCAGCGTAGGCGTACCCACCGACCCGGCGACCGTCAAGACCGTCGCGGCCGCCGCATCCCGCGCGCACAGTGGGATTCGACGAAAGGAACCGCCATGGCCGACACCGACGACACCACCGAGCACGAGAACCCCGAAGAGATGCCCGACGCCGAGGAACTCGAAGAACCCAGCGTCGCGAAGGAGCCGGGCGAAGAGCCGAAAGCGCCGCCGAAGCAGGGCGAGGAGCCGAGCCACCACGCCGTCGGGATCGGCGTCATCGACTCCACCCCCGACGAGGACTGACCCCGGCTACTTCCCGATGCCCTTGAGCGACCCGGTCAGCGTCTCGCCCTCCGGGTCGCTCAGGACGCACGACACGAGACGGTCGTCGTTGTACTCCCATGTCTCGGGAGAGGGCGTGTAATACGAGTACTCGTAGATCGAATCCTCGTACGGCACCCCGATGTACTCATCGAACGCCGTTCCGCACTCGGTGAGCGCCTTCTCGTCGAGCACATCGGCGCCCGGGAACTCGCCCTCGGGGAGCGTGAAGTCGTGGTACGCCTCGAACATGTGCTTCTCGTCGCACGGAACCGCGCGCACCGTGCTCGTCTCGCTCTGTTCGTCACCGGTCACACCGGCGAGAGCGTCGTCGAAGAAGCAGTCGCCCACCTTGATCGTGAACACGTCGAGATCGCCGCCCGACTCGATCTGCCCCTCTTCATCGCGGCCAGCACCGCCGAGCAATGTGGTGAGAGACGTCGCGCAGCCCGACAGCATCACGGCAGCCAGAGCGAGAGCGACGACAGCGCCGGTACGACGAACGAACATGGATCCCCCCGGACCAGAAAAGTGACAGAGACGCGCTCAGAGTAGCGGAACGGCAGAGACGGACGACGACGGGATGCCCGCGCCCCGCCGATAGGATGAGTACGTCCCCCGGCATCCCGAGTCTTGGAGCCCAGCCGCGTGAGCACCCCAGTCAGCCCCTCGATCGCAGACACCGTCGAGAACGCCATCGCCACGCCGGAGCGGGAACAGCCTTACGGCGCCCTCGGCCTCAAGCCCGACGAGTACGACAAGATCCGCGAGATCCTCGGCCGTCGCCCCACCTCGGGCGAGCTGGCGATGTACTCCGTCATGTGGAGCGAGCACTGCTCCTACAAGTCCTCGAAGATCTACCTTCGCCGCTTCGGCGACAAGGTCTCGGACGAGATGAAGGAACGGCTCATGGTCGGCATGGGCCAGAACGCCGGCGTCGTCGACGTGGGTGAGGGCTGGGCCGTCACCTTCAAGGTCGAGTCCCACAACCACCCCAGCTACATCGAGCCGTTCCAGGGTGCCGCGACCGGCGTCGGCGGCATCGTCCGCGACATCATCTCGATGGGCGCGCGCCCCGTCGCGGTCATGGACCAGCTGCGCTTCGGCGACATCGACGACCCCGACACCGCCCGCGTCGTGCACGGCGTCGTCAGCGGCATCAGCTTCTACGCGAACTGCCTGGGCCTCCCGAACATCGGTGGCGAGACCGTCTTCGACAAGGTCTACCAGGGCAACCCGCTCGTCAACGCTCTCGCGGTCGGCGTCCTCCGCCACGAAGACATCAAGCTCGCCAACGCCACCGGCGCCGGCAACAAGGTCGTCCTCTTCGGTGCCCGGACGGGCGGCGACGGCATCGGCGGCGCGTCGATCCTGGCATCCGACACCTTCGCCGACGGCGGCCCCACCAAGCGTCCCGCCGTGCAGGTCGGCGACCCGTTCGCCGAGAAGGTGCTCATCGAGTGCTGCCTCGAGCTGTACCAGGGCGAGCTCGTCGAAGCGATCCAGGATCTCGGCGCCGCAGGCATCTCGTGCGCGACGAGCGAGCTGGCGGCCAACGGCGGCTCGGGCATGAAGGTCGACCTCGAGAAGGTGCTGCTGCGCGACCCGTCGCTCACGCCCGAGGAGATCCTCATGAGCGAGAGCCAGGAGCGCATGATGGCGATCGTCGCTCCCGAGAAGCTCGACGCGTTCCTCGCGGTCGTCGAGAAGTGGGATGTCGAGACGAGCGTCCTCGGCGAGGTCACCGGCGACGGCCGCCTGCAGATCTTCTGGCACGGCGAGCAGATCGTCGACGTCGACCCGTCGACCGTCGCGGTCGACGGCCCCGTCTACGAACGTCCCGTCGCCTACCCGACCTGGATCGACGCCCTCCGCGAGAACTCGGCCGCGTCCCTCGAGCGCAGCGACGACCCCGAGGTGCTGCGCGAGCAGTTCCTGCAGCTGCTCGGCAGCCCGAACCTGGCCGACACGTCCTGGGTCACCAACCAGTACGACTACTACGTCATGGGCAACACGGCTCTGAGTTTCCCCGACGACGCCGGCATGATCCGCGTCGACGAGGAGTCGGGTCTCGGCTTCGCGATCGCGACCGACTGCAACGGCCGCTACTGCCAGCTCGACCCGTACGCGGGTGCACAGCTCGCCCTCGCCGAGGCGTACCGCAACGTCGCCGTCACGGGTGCCGAGCCGACGGCCGTCACCGACTGCCTGAACTTCGGCAGCCCCGAGAACCCCGAGGTCATGTGGCAGTTCGGCCAGACCGTCGACGGCCTCGCCGACGCCTGCTTCGAACTCGGCGTCCCCGTCACCGGCGGCAACGTCAGCTTCTACAATCAGACCGGCGACCAGCCGATCTTCCCGACCCCGGTGGTCGGCGTGCTCGGCATCATGGACGACGTGTCCCGCCGCATCCCGAGCGGGTGGCAGGATGCCGGCGAGAACATCTACCTCCTCGGCACCACCTCGACCGAACTCGACGGCTCGGCCTGGGCCGACACCGTGCACGACCACCTCGGCGGTCGCCCGCCGAAGGTCGACCTCGCCGGTGAGAAGACCCTCGCGGGCCTGCTGCAGGCGGCGCGCGACGAGATGCTGGTCTCGAGCGCGCACGACCTGTCGGCCGGCGGCCTCGGTCAGGCCCTCGCTGAGGCGACGATGCGTTTCGGCGTCGGGGCCCGCGTGTGGCTCCGCGAGATCATGGAGCGCGACGGTGTGGATGCCGCGACCGCCCTCTTCAGCGAGTCGACCGGCCGCGTCATCGTGTCGGTGCCCCGCGAGGAGGACGTGAAGTTCCGCGGTCTGTGCGAGGGCCGCGGCTACCCCGTGCTCCGCATCGGCGTGACGGACTCCGCCGCCGAGGGCGAGGTCGCCGCGCTCGAGGTGCAGGGCGTCTTCACCGTCCCCGTCCCCGAGCTGCGTCAGACCTCGAAGGCCACGCTTCCCGCCGCCTTCGGTGCGATCGTCGACGAGGTCACCGCGTGAGCGATGACCCGGAGTACGCAGATTTCGCCGGACGCAAGCGCGCCCGCACCAAGGTCGTCGCCTGGACCGTCATCGTCGCCATGGTGCTCGTCGGTGGTGGCGCGACCGTCCTGACGCTGCTCTTCGGCTGACCCCGGTCATGGATGCCACCGCGCCTGCCCTGCTGGGTCGCGCGGTGCTGCAGCAGCGCTGGAGCGGAGCGTGCTTCCTCCACTGGCGGGTCGACCCGTCGCAGGTCGCGCCGCTCTTGCCGCCGGGAACCGAGCCCGACGTGTTCGACGGCTCGGCGTGGGTGGGCCTCATCCCGTTCGTGCTGAGCGAGTTCCGCTTCCTCCCGCTGGCACCGGTCCCGTTCGTGGGTCGGTTCGTCGAGATCAACGTCCGCACCTACGCGAAGGATGCCGACGGCCGCCGCGGCGTCGTCTTCCAGACGCTCGAGGCCGAACACCTGCTGCCGGTCCTCGGCGCCCGTGCCGTCTTCGGCCTGCCGTACCGCTGGGCGAAGGCCGCGGCGCGCACGGACGGTGACGCGCTCGACTACGCGTCGCGGCGGCATCCCGGCTTCGGCGAACGGGTGCGCACCCGCATCCGGGTCGTCCCCGGAACCGAGATCGTCGACGATCCGCTGAGCCGGTTCCTCACGGCGCGGTGGGGCTTCCACGAGCGGCACCTGGGCCGCACGATCTGGGCCGCGAACGAACACGAGCCGTGGCCCCTGGTGAGCGCCGACGTCGAGCGTCTCGACGACGGCCTGTTGGCGGACGCCGGCTTCCGCGGTCTCGCCGACCGCGCGCCGGACTCGGTGCTCGCGATGCCCGCGCGGCATCCCGGCGTCATCACGCGCTTCTCAGCCGCCCAGCGGGTCCGCTGACGCAGATCAGGCGGGGAGCGCCTCGCGCAGCCGCGTGAGGGTCGCCCGCCACTCGTCGATCTCGCCGCTCTCCTCCCAGAGTTCGGCGAGCTCGGAGTCCCCGCCGACCTTGTCGAGCGCGGTGCGCGCCAGGGCGACGACGGATGCCGGGGGTGCGCCCACGCGCGCGAGGAACCCCTCCACGGACTCGGTGTCGTCCTCCTCGGACAGCGCCAACCCGGCTCCGTGCGCGACCACGGCGGCCGCGGCGACGGCGATCGCGTCGAGGTCCTGACCTTCCTCATCACCCGCCGCGTAGCCCTGGAGGACGTCGGTGATGAACGCCCACGAGTCGGCCTCGTCGAGTTCCCACGCCCAGTCCGCGGCGGTGTCGTTGCCGAACGGTTCTTCGCTCCATGTGCCCATGGCCCCGAGCGTAGCGATCACGCTCGACATCGGGTCAGGCGAGCACGGCGTCCGACCTGCGGCGGAGCGCCTGCACCATGACCGCGGCTCCGAGCGCCACGAGGATCGCCGCCAGCGCGAAGCCGAGGACGGTGACGACGTCCGACAACGGCCGAGCGACGTACGCCCAGGTGCCGTGCGAGGTATCCCACATCATCGTCTCGACGCCGTAGGCGGCGGCGAACCACACTGCCGCCAGCGCACCGACCAGGCACGCGACGCCTGCCACCATCCACCACACCGGCGAGTCGGCCCAGGTTCGTTCTTCGGTCCCCATGCCGTGAACATCGCACGCCGAAGCGTCTCTTCGGTGAACGGCGGGCGTACGGATCGCGCACCACCTGGGAACGCCGCCACCAGCCGCGGATAGCATGGCGACATGCAGCTCTGGATCGTGGGGATCGGAGCCGCCCTGGCGGAGTTCTGGTGGGTCGCCCCCGCCGCGGTCGGCGCCGGAGCGGCCGGCGTCGTCGGCGTCCGCCGTGGACGCACGACCCGCGCGCGGCGCCTCGGGCTCGCGGCCGCGCAGCACGAGCTGCAGCAGGCCCGGGCCGACGCGATCGGCGCCCGCGCCGCGGCTCGCGTCGCGCAGGCAGAACTCACCCGCGCCGAAGCCGAGCGCGCTGTCGGCCGCGCCCGGCCCGACGACGTCCGCACCGCGCGGCGAGCGCTCGAGGCCGCGCAGCGCGCCAAGGCCGCCGCGACGGCGAGCATCCGCGTCGCCCGCGCCCGCGTCGGCGCCGAGCGCGCCGCCGTCCCCGCCCGCGGCACCGACCCGAAGCACCTCCCCCTCGCTCGCCTCATGGCCGCGCACGACGCGGTCGCGGCGCGCTGGATGGAGTACGAGACGGATGCCGCCCGCCGCCTCGCCTTCCCCGCGCTCAGCGACGTGCGCGTCCCCGCGACGGCCGAGTTCCTGCGCCTCGAGGGCATCGCCCGCGAGCATCGCCCGGCATCCCCCACGGCGAAGCTCACCCCCGAGCAGTTCACGACCTACCGGGCGGCCGTCGACGCTGCAGGTCGGGCGTTCGCCGCCGCGGAGCAGGAGGCCTGGCGCTTGGCCGGCCACCGGCCCGAGGATGCTCCGACAGACGGCCCCGGCGCCCCGCGCTGGACGATCGTCGCCTCCGAAGCCATCGCCCGGTCGGTCGACGGGATCACGAAAGCGGCCGAAGGTGCGGCATCCGCTCTCGATGCCTACCGCTCCCGCCGCGACGGTCGCGACCGCGACCAGCCGTAGGGTGTAGCGAGTGGACGGCTTCTGGGCATTTGCGAGCAACAACTGGTGGCTGGTGTTCCCGCTGTTCGGGCTCGCCTCCGCGGCGAGCGGATCGTTCGCCGCTGCCTCGAAGCGCCGCCACAAGCACCGCCTCGAGATCATCAAGGCGAAGGCCGAGCTCACTGCCGCCCGCGCGTCGGTGAAGCGGGGCATCGGGTCGGCCGCCGCAGCCGAGGTCGAGACCCCGGTGCAGTCGCTGACCGATCAGGCCGACGACCTCCGTGCCGTCCACGACGAGGTCACCCACCGCTGGCTCGACTACGAGCTCGACGTCGCGAAGCTGATCGCCTTCCCGTCGATGAGCGACGGCCGCGACCCGCTCACCGCGGCCTTCCTCCGCGCCAAGACGGTCGCCGACCGCGCCCGGCCCGCCGCAGGGTCGAAGCCGACGGCCGACCAGATCACCGAGTACCGCCGCGCCGTGACCGACTTCGAGGTCGCCTTCGACCTCGCCGAGCGCGAGGCCCGTCGCGTGCGGGACTCGGGACTGACCGACGCGGAGCGCAAGCGCCTCGCCACGGCATCCCGCATGCTCGCCGTCGCGACCGACGACGCCGCGACACCCGCCGAACGCCAGCTCGCCTACCGGCGCGTCCGGGAGGAGATCGAGGGGCTCATCGCGCTGTCGGACGACGCGGTCGAGGTGCTCGAGAAGAAGGTCGCGCAGCCGCTGACCGAGCGGCCGAACGACAACGGGGACCCGGCCGAAGCCGGATCCCCGTGATATCGCCGACCGATCAGTCGGTGACGATCGTGTCGTAGGCGTCGGGGTTCTCCTTCAGCCACTCGTCGACGGCCTCGGGGTACTTGCCCTCGCCGTACTTGTTGACGACGGTGTCCTCGAGGCTCGCGTACTGCTCGTCGTCGAGCTTGATGCCCTTGATGAGCTCGGCGGCCTCGGGGTACTCCTTCGCGAACCCGGCGGTGCCGAGGAAGTGCAGGGCCTCAGCCTCGCCCATCGCGCCCTTCGGGTCCTCGAGGTCCTTCAGCTTGTACTTGTCGTTGGCCCAGAACGGACGCCACGAGGTCACGACGATGTCGCGCTGCGCCGCCTCGGCGCTGTCGAGCTCGGTGAGCATCGCTGCGGTCGACGAGGTGACGAGCTGGTAGCTGTCGTCGAGGCCGTACGCGGGGATCATCGATTCCTGCGTCTGCTTCGTCAGACCGGCACCCGGCTCGATGCCGTAGATCTTGCCGCCGAAACGATCGGCGTTCGCCTTCAGATCCTCGATCGAGTCGATGTCGACGTAGTCGGGCACGGCGATCGTGAGCTTGGCGCCCTCGTAGTAGGCGCCGAGGTCCTCGATCTTGTCCTTGTACTGGTCCATGTAGGACTTGTGGGTCAGCTCGGGCCAAGCCGACGGGTAGATGTCGACGTCACCCTGCGCGAGGCCGGCGTAGAGCGGTCCCGCCTCGGTGAGCTCCTGCATCTCGACGGTGTAGCCGATCTTCTCGAGCTGGTCCTCGAGCAAGTACGCCGTGCTGAGGCCGTCGGTCCACGAGGGCAGGTAACCGAGGGTGATCGTGCCGAGGTCACCCTCGCCGCCCCCGTTCGAACCGCCGCCGTTCGAGCCGCCGGCGGCGACGTCGTTGCCGGTCGCGCAGCCGCTGAGAGCGAGGGATGCCGCGGCTCCGATCGCGAGGATGCTGGTCAGGTGTCGCTTGTTCATGAGTGCCTTCCGTATGTGATTACTGGTTCCGTATGGTGCGGGTCAGAGGTGGATCAGACGCCGGCGGGCGTGCGCTCGGCCGTCGGGACGTCCTGCTCGGCCGACGCCGGGGCGGCGGCAGCCGTCGAGCGTGCGTCCTTCGGGCCGCGGCGACGCGCGATGGCGCCGAGCAGCGAACCGCGCTGCGTCTTCAAGGCGCCAAGCGCGCCCGTCAGGCGGTCGAGGTAGACGGCGAGGATCACGACGCTCAGGCCGGCCTCGACGCCCTTCGCGATGTCGACGGTCGACATGGCCTGGACGATCTCCTTGCCGAGACCGTCGGCGCCGGCGATACCGGCAATGACCGCCATCGACAGAGCCAGCATGATGAGCTGGTTGATTCCCGCCATGATGCTCGGCATTGCGAGGGGCAGCTGCACGCCGCGGAGGATCTGCGCCGGGGTCGCACCGAACGCGTGGCCGGCTTCGACCGTCTCGCTGTCGACGCCGCGGATGCCGAGCTCGGTCAGCCGCACGCCCGGGGGGAGCGCGAAGATGACGGTCGCGACGACGCCGGGGACCACGCCGATGCTGAAGAACACGATCGCGGGGATCAGGTACACGAACGCCGGCATGCTCTGCATGAGGTCGAGCACCGGACGTAGAACGGCACTGAAGGCGTCGTTGCGGGCCGCAGCGATGCCGAGCGGCACCGCGATGACGACGGCGATGAGGGCCGCCACGAGGACGAGCGCGAGCGTCTGCATCGAGTTCACCCACTGGCCGACGCCCAAGATGAGGACGAAGCCGATGACGGTGCCGATGGCGAAACGCCAGGAGCGCAGCAGCCAGGCGAGCGCGGCGAAGATCACGATCACGGCGGCGATCGGAAGCGACAGCAGACCGTTCGCGAGCGTGTCCACGAACCACCCGACCACGGTCGAGACGCCCGACAGCAGCCAGCCGAGGGTGTCACGGATCCAGGCGACGCCTGCTTCGGCCCACTCGCCGATCGGAATACGGAAACCACCCATCAGCGGACCTCCTCCTTCTCGGCGGCAGGGCCTTCGCCCGCACCACCGGCCTGCCCGTCGGTACCGGCATGGCCCTCGCTCGCGAGGGCGGCATCGATCTCGGCACCCGGGACGGGGTCGAGGATGACGGGGATCTCCGTCGTCTCGGTCGTCGCCGGACCGAGCGCGGTGAGCAGCGTGATGCGCGGGATGACGCCGACGAGGCGACCCTCGGCATCCGTCACCGCGAGCGGCAGCGGCGACTCGGCGGCCGGCACGAACAGGTCGATGAGCACGTCGTCGCGGCCCACGGCCTGCGGGACGGGACGGATGAGCGACGAGATCGTCGTCGAGCCGCGGCGGACGAGCTTGAGCGCGTCGCGGTCGCTGATCATGCCGAGGAGCTTGCGGCTGCGGTCGGTCACGTAGACCGCCGCCATCCGGGCATCCCGCATGGTGCGGAGCGCGGTGCGGGGACCGGCGGCATCCGTCACCGCCACCGAGCTGGGCCGCTCCATGACGTTCGCTGCCGTGAGAACGCGGGCACGGTCGACGTCCTGCACGAACTGCTCGACGTAGTCGTTGGCCGGGTCGGTGAGGATGTCCTCGGGAGTGCCGATCTGCACGATGCGGCCATCGCGCATGACCGCGATCCGGTCGCCGAGAAACATCGCCTCGTTGAGGTCGTGCGTGATGAAGACGATCGTCTTCTGCAGCTTCTGCTGGAGCTCGAGCAGCTGCTCCTGCATCTCGCGGCGGATGAGCGGGTCGAGTGCGCTGAACGCCTCGTCCATCAGGAGGATGTCGGTGTCGGCGGCGAGCGCGCGGGCGATGCCGACGCGCTGCTGCATGCCGCCCGAGAGCGCCGAGGGCAGCTTGTCGCCCCAGCCCTCGAGGCCGACGAGCCCGAGGATCTCCTCGGCCTTCGCGAGGCGCTCGGCCTTGCCGACGCCCTGCAGCTCGAGCGGATAGGCGACGTTCGCGGCCACCGTGCGGTGCGGCAGCAGCGCGAAGTGCTGGAACACCATGGCGATCCGCTCCCGACGGATGCCGCGGAGCTTGGCGGCCGGGATGCCGGTGATCGGCTCGCCGTGGACGAGGACCTCACCGCCGGTCGCGTCGTGCAGCCCGTTGAGCATGCGGATGATGGTGGACTTCCCCGATCCCGACAGGCCCATGATCACGAAGATCTCGCCCCGTTCGACGCGGAAGCTCGCATCGATGACGGCGGCGGTCCCGGAGTCGCGGATCTGGTCTCGGGATTCCCCGGCCTTCAGGCGCTTGACCGCCTGGCCGGGATTTCGTCCGAAGACCTTGAACAGATTCTTCGCTTCGACAGCGGCAGTTGTCACGTGCTTCCCTCGGCGGGCGCGCACGCGTCCGCATCGGTAGCGCCCGGGTGGCGATCACCGGCATCCGCACGAGCGAAGTGTCACTCGAGTGCGCTGCTCCGGCGACGAACATCGGGTTCATCGCCCAGACCGCCGACCATACGTCTGCTCGTCGCCGCACCGTGAGGCGCCGGGTCGAACGGCCGCGGACTGGTCGTCGAGGGCACGAGGCCCACCTTCGACGGTAACGAGGTGGTTGACCCCGATCAAATCGACCTAGCCCCTTGACGCATCGCGCATCCCTCGGTATTTCGCGCGCGGGCGGCGCGGGCCTCCGAAAAATCATCGTTGACACGAACGAGGTTCGGTGGTTACCTACTCATGTAACTAACCCACTAACGAGAACGCGGAGTCGGAATGGTCGACGAAGGACGCCCGCTCTTCCTGCAGATCGCAGAGAGCGTCGAGGACGCGATCATCGACGGCACCCTGTCAGAACAGGAACAGGCGCCCTCGACGAACGAACTGGCGGCTTTCCACCGCATCAATCCGGCCACCGCGGCGAAGGGAATCGCGATGCTCACCGACAAAGGCGTGCTCGTCAAGCGCCGCGGCATCGGCATGTTCGTCGCCGACGGCGCCCGCGAGCTCCTGCTCACCGAACGGCGCTCGGCGTTCGCCGACCGCTACCTCGACCCCCTGATCGCCGAAGCCCGAAAGCTCGGTCTCGGCCCCGATGACCTCGCCCGTCTGCTGACGGAGCGCGCCACCACCACGACCACGAAGGGAACGACACGATGACCGCCGTCATCGAGGTGAAGAACCTCACCAAGCGTTACCGCGACACCACCGCTGTCGACGACATCTCGTTCACGATCGAACGCGACGCCATCTACGGCCTCCTCGGCCGCAACGGCGCCGGCAAGACGACCGTCATGTCGATCCTCACGGCGCAGAACTTCCCCACCGCCGGCGAGATCCGCGTCTTCGGGGAGTCGCCCTACGAGAACGCCGCCGTGCTCAGCCGCATGTGCTTCGTCCGCGAGAGCCAGAAGTACCCCGACGACGCGACGCCGCTGCACGCGTTCCGCATCGCGCGACTCTTCTACCCCCAGTGGGACCAAGCCCTCGCCGACCGGTTGATCGCCGAGTTCCGCTTGCCGGTGAAGACCCGCATCAAGAAGCTCTCGCGCGGGCAGCTCTCCGCCGTCGGCGTCATCATCGGCATCGCCGCACGCGCCGAGGTCACCTTCTTCGACGAGCCGTACCTGGGTCTGGATGCCGTCGCCCGCCAGATCTTCTACGACCGCCTTCTCGAGGACTACGCCGAGCACCCGCGCACGATCATCCTCTCCAGCCACCTCATCGACGAGGTCTCGAACCTGCTCGAGAAGGTCATCGTCATCGACGGCGGCCGGATCATCATGGACGAGGACACCGAGTCGATCCGGGGCCGCGCCGCCACCGTCACCGGCGAGAGCACCGCCGTCGAGGCGTTCGTCACCGGGCGCGAGGTGATCCACCGCGAGAGCCTCGGGCGCGTCACGAGCGCCACCGTGCTCGGCGCGCTGAGCGCGGCCGACCGCGCCGAACTCGCGGCATCCCACCTCGACGCCACCCCGGTGTCGCTGCAACAGCTCATCGTGCGGCAGACGCAGCGTGCCGCCACCACCACCACCGACGAAGGAGCACTCCGATGAACCGCACCCTCAACGTCGTGCGCATGCAGCTCGTCAACCGCGCCACGTTCGTCTGGGTGCCGTTGATCGTGCTGGCCGGCACCGTCGTGATCAGTCTCGCGATCTTCGGCCTCATCTCGAGCGCCGGAGCAAGCGCGACGATGTTCGGGGGCGGCGCGCAGGCGCCCCTCTGGTACTTCCTCGCCGTGGGCGTCCAGGCGCTCACGCTCACCTTCCCCTTCTCGCAGGCGATGAGCGTGACCCGACGGGAGTTCTACCTCGGCACGCTCGTCACCGCGGGACTGACCTCGGCTGGCCTCGCCGTGATCTTCGTGATCGGCGGGCTCATCGAGGAGGCGACCGGCGGGTGGGGCATGAACGCCTTCATGTTCCGCCTCACGTGGATCTGGTCGCAGGGCCCGCTCGTCGCCGGGCTGTTCTTCTTCGCCCTCGCCCTTCTCTTCTTCATCGTCGGGTTCTGTTTCGCGACCGTCTACAAGCGGTGGGGCAACCTGGTGCTGACGGTCGTCTTCATCGGGCTGGGCCTGCTGCTCATCGCCACGATGTGGCTCATCGGTCAGATGCAGGCCTGGGGCTCGGTGTTCGCCTGGTTCGGCGCGCTCACCCCGATCGCACTGACGGCGGCGCTCGTGCTCGCCAGCGCCGCGCTGGCCGCGGTCTCGTATGGGATCCTCCGCCGCGCGATCGCCTGATCGCACCGCGCGCCTGATCGCTCAGAGCCCCAGTGCCGCTCCGCGTCTCCGCGGAGCGGCACTGTCGCGATACGATCTGCTCCACCCGACCCGACGCTGGGGAGCACCATGGCACGTCTGACCACGCACTCGACCGTCGATCTGGACGTCGCCACCGCCGCCGCCGTGGCGGAGCTCGCCGGGACGGATGCCGGTTTCCACCGCCGCTTGGCCGAGGTGCTGCCCGTGCTGCACGACCTTTTCACCCAGCTCTACGGCGAGCGCGAGGACGGACAGGAGGCGTTCGCGGCGGTCGTCACCGCCGCGGCGGCGAGCTGGCGGGAGCGACCCGCCGACCTGAAGCGTCTCGACGAGGAGCGCAGCGCCGACCCCGGCTGGTACCTGTCGGAGAAGATGCTCGGGGGTGTCTGTTACGTCGACCGGTACGCGGGGTCGCTCCGCGGCATCCGGGATCGCATCCCCTACTTCCAGGAGCTCGGCCTCACCTACCTGCACCTGATGCCGCTGTTCGCCGCGCCTGAGGGCAACAACGACGGCGGGTACGCGGTGTCGAGCTACCGCGCGGTCGACGACCGCCTCGGCACGATGGAAGACCTCGCCGCTCTGTCGGCGGACCTGCGCGAGGCGGGCATCTCGCTCGTCGTGGACTTCATCTTCAATCACACGAGCAACGAGCACGAGTGGGCGCAGAAGGCGATCGCCGGCGAGCCGGGCTACGAGGACTTCTACCTGATCTTCCCCGACCGCACGATGCCCGATCGCTACGAGGAGACCGTCCGCGAGATCTTCCCCGACGACCACCCGGGCTCGTTCGTGCAGCTGCCCGACGGCCGGTGGATCTGGGCGACGTTCTACCACTTCCAGTGGGACCTGAACTATGCGAACCCCGCGGTGTTCGCCGCCATGGCGGGCGAGATGCTCTTCCTCGCCAACCAGGGCGTCGAGGTGCTCCGCATGGACGCCGTCGCCTTCATCTGGAAGCGCCTCGGCACCGCCTGCGAGTCCCTCCCCGAGGCGCACCTCCTGCTGCGCGCGTTCAACCAGGTGCTCACGCTCGGCGCGCCGTCGGTGCTGTTCAAGTCCGAGGCGATCGTCCACCCCGACGAGGTCATCACCTACATCTCCCCCGAGGAGTGCCAGCTCTCCTACAACCCGCTGCAGATGGCGCTCGGCTGGGAGGCTCTCGCGACGCGCGACGGCCGCCTGCTGCAGAAGGCGCTCGACGAGCGCCACGCCCTGCCCGCCGGCACCGCGTGGGTGAACTACGTCCGCAGCCACGACGACATCGGCTGGACCTTCGCCGATGAGGATGCCGCGACCCTCGGCATCGACGGATACTCCCATCGCCGGTTCCTCAACGACTTCTACGTCGGGCGCTTCGACGGCACGTTCTCGCGCGGCGTCCCCTTCCAGGAGAACCCGAAGACCGGCGACGCGCGCATCGCGGGGACCACGGCGTCCCTCGCCGGCGTCGAAGCGGGTGACCCGGGCGGTGAGGACCGCGTCATCCTGGCGCATGCGCTCGCGCTGTCGACCGGCGGCATCCCGCTGCTCTACCTCGGTGACGAGCTCGGACAGCTCAACGACTACACGTACCGCGACGACCCCGCCCACGCCGATGACAGCCGGTGGGTGCACCGGCCCGCAGCGGATGCCGAGGCGTTCGGCGCGCGGCACGACCCGTCGACGGTCGCGGGGCGCATCCACGCCCGACTGACGGCGCTGATCGAGGCGCGGCGGCGCACCCCCGAGTTCGCCGACATCCCGCTCACGCCGTTCCACACGCCGCATCCGTCGGTCGTCGGGTTCCAGCGTCTCGGCGCGGCGGGCTCGGTGCTCGTGCTGGCGAACGTCGGCGACGACGCCGTGACGATCGACGCGGTCACCCTGTCGGGGTTCCACGGTACGGCGATCGACGTCGTGGACGGCACGGCGGCCGACCTGTCCGACGGGCTCGAGCTTCCGGCCCACGGGTTCCGCTGGCTGCGCGTTCAGCCGGCCTGAGCGAAGTGGAGCCGTTCGATCGTCGGGCGCGACGCGGCCGATGCGAATGACTGCAGGACGGCCAGGGCGTCGTCCGGGCTCTGTGACGACCGGCTGACCGCGCCCGAGAACACGGTGTCGATCGCGCAGTCCGCGGGCAGTGTGCCGAGGATCCGGACGCCGGGTGCCCCCGCCAGCTCGCTGAGCTGCTGGAGTCCCAGATCGACCTCGCGGTCTCGCAGCAGGCCGGCCACCGGCACCCCGGGCCGCGCCTGCACGAGGCGGTCGTGGACGTCATCGATCATGCCCCAGGCCGTCAGCAGGTCGAGGAACGCGGTCCCGCTGGGACCGGTCGAATAGCCGATGCGCCTCGCGGCCTGCACCGCCGACCGCAGGCCCTCGGCGTCGGGGAACGCGGGGCCGGCGGGAACCTCGGCCGCGTCACTCTCCCCCGGGACGGCGACCGCGACCTGCGACAGGACGAGGGGGGTCACCGTCTCGGGCACCACGTGCCCCTCCACGGCCAGGCGGCGCAATGCGCTGTCCGCGAGGAACACGAGGTCGAGCCTCTCTCCCGCGCGCACTCGCTCCGCGGCATCCACTCCCCCGACGGATTCGATGTCGAGCCGCGGATGACCGGATCGGGCCGCCTCCTCGGCGAGCGCACCCAGCACCGCCTTCGTCGCCATCGAGGAGATGGCTTTCATGCCGCGTCGCCGAACGACTCGGCATCCACCTCGGCGGCGTTCGTCTCGTTGTAGCGCGGTCCCGACACCGTCGCGGTGTCGATCAGCGTGCCGGCGCGCTCGAGCAGCTCGGGCGCGACGGTGAGGGTGGTCGCGGCCTCGTTCTCGAGCGCGTGCGCGGCGCTCGTGGTGCCCGGGATCGGCACGACGTGCGGGCCGCGCGAGAGCAGCCACGCGAGCGCGAGCTGGGCCGGGGTGCAGCCGGCCTCCGCGGCGAGCCGGCGCCAGGCGGGCAGGAGCTGCGCGTTCGCCGACCAGTGCGGCGGTTGGAAGCGCGGCATCCCCCGTCGGATGTCCTTCTCGGGAAGGTCGCCCGGCGAGGCTACTCCGTCGGAGAGGAATCCCCGCGCGACGGGCGAGAAGGCGACGAGCGGAACGCCCAGGTCGCGCGTCGCCTCGAGGATGCCGAGCTCAGGGTTGCGGCTCCACAGCGAGTACTCGTTCTGCACCGCGGCGATCGGCGTGACGGCGTGCGCTTCGCGCAGCCGCGCCACCGAGACCTCCGACAGTCCGACGCCGCCGATCTTGCCGGCCGCGACCATCTCGGCGAGCGCACCGGCGCTCTCGCCGATGGGGACGCGCCTGTCCCACCGGTGCAGGTAGTAGATGTCGATGTGATCGACGCCGAGACGACCGAGAGACGCGTCGACCTGCGCGCGCAGGGTCTCGGGGCGCCCGTCGATGACCTTCACGCCGTCGACGATCGCCATCCCGCCCTTGCTCGCGAGCACGACCCGATCGCGACGGCCGCCGGCGAGTGCGCGACCGACGACCTGCTCGTTGCTGCCCGCGCCGTACAGGGTGGCGGTGTCGAGGAAGGTGACGCCCCGGTCGATGACCTCCTGCAGCATCGCGACGCCCTCGTCGGCGGCGGGAGGGATGCCGTAGGCGTGGCTCAGCGGCATGCAGCCGAGGCCCATGCGGGGCAGCGTCATGAGAGCTGCTCCTCGAGCGAACCGAGCACACGGTAGCAGTCGATGACCTGGCGGATGGAGGAGTTCGGCTCGCGGCCCTCGAGGATCGCGGCGACGAACTCGCGGTCCTGCAGCTCGATGCCGTTCGTGCTCACCGCGACGTCCGAGACATCGATGGGCTCCTCGCGGCCGGTCACGAGATCGTCGTAACGCGCGATGTAGGTCTCGGTGTCGCCGATGTAGCGGAAGAACGACCCGAACGGTCCGTTGTTGTTGAACGACAGCGACAGCGTGCAGATCGCGCCGGACTCGGCCTTCAGCTGGATGGACATGTCCATCGCGATGCCGAGCTCGGGGTGGATCGGGCCCTGGATCGCGTTCGCCTGCACGATGCGCCCCGCCTGGTAGGCGAACAGGTCGACCGTGTGCGCGGCGTGATGCCAGAGCAGGTGATCGGTCCACGACCGGGCTTCGCCCTTGGCGTTCGTGTTCGTGCGGCGGAAGAAGTACGTCTGCACGTCCATCTGCTGCACGGCGAACTCGCCCGCCGCGATGCGGTTGTGGATGAGCTGGTGCGACGGGTTGAACCGGCGGGTGTGACCGACCATGGCGATGCGGCCGGATGCTTCGGCCGCGGCGAGCGTCGCCTCGGCGTCCGCGAGCGAGTCGGCGAGCGGGATCTCGACCTGCACGTGCTTTCCAGCGGCGAGCACGGCCTGCGTCTGCGCGGCGTGCTGCTGAGTGGGAGTGGCGAGGATCACGGCGTCGACGTCGTCGCGTGCCAGGATGGCATCCAGTCCGACGACCGCGTTCGGGATGCCGTACTGCTCGGCGACGGCCTGCACGGACTCCGGCCTCGTGCCGCTGACGACCGTCACCTCGGCCTCGGCGATGTTGCGGAGCCCGTCGAGGTGCTTCATCCCGAACGCGCCGGCGGCGCCGACGACGGCGATGCGGACTTTTCCGGCTGTCATGAGGGGTCCTCCTGGGATGCGGTGGGGTTGGTCAATACCAAGTGTCCGACAGCCGTGTTCGATGCGGGCACATGGTAGAAACGGTGGTTCATCTCGGGGCTCTGCCCGCCGAACTGATCGTCCATCGCGCCGCGCGCGATGAGCCAGTCGACGAGCTCGATGCCCTCCGAGCCTGCCTCGTCGACGTACTCCATGTGCGACCACTCGGTGAGACCCAGCGGGTCGGCGATGAGGTGGTCGAGGAACGCGTTGTCCCACTCCTCGTTGATGAGGCCGGCGCGCGGACCCTGCAGCTGGTGGCTCATGCCGCCGGTGCCCCAGATCTGCACGTTGAGCGCGGGGCCGTCCCACTTGTCGAGCGCGCGGCGGATCGCCCGGCCGAGCTCGTAGCAGCGCCGCCCCGACGGCACGGGGTACTGCACCACGTTGACCGGGAGCGGGATGACGCGGCACGGCCACTCCGCCACGTCGCCGAAAACGAGCGAGAGCGGCACCGTCAGGCCGTGGTCGACGACCATCTCGTTGACGAGGGTCAGGTCGAAGTCGTCCTGGATGACCGACTGGGCGATGTGCGCGGCGAGCTCCGGGTAGCCCTTCACATCGGGGACCGGACGGGGTCCGTAGCCCTCGTCGGCGACCGGGTAGTGCGCGCCGGTGCCGAGCACGAATGTCGGGATGATGTTGGAGTCGAACGCGGTGGCGTGGTCGTTGTAGACGAGGATGACGACGTCCGGCGTGTTCTCCTTCGCCCAGGCGCGGGTCCATTCGTAGCCGTCGAAGACCTTCTTCCAGTACGGCTCCTCGGTCTTGCCGAGGTCCATCGCCGCGCCGATCGCCGGCACGTGCGAGGTGAACAGGGCCGAGGTGAACTTGGCGGGAGCGTCGGGGCGCATGACCTCGGACTTCTCCGTCGACGGCGGGGCCCACCCGTCCAGGTCCTTCAGCCGGTTGCCGTCGGGGCGGCGCCCGCCGCCGATCATCATGTCGCGGTAGGCGGCCTCGGACATCCCGGTCATCGAGCCGGCCATCTGCTGGAAGCTCAGTCCGTGGGTCGCGCCGATCTTGCTGAGGAAGTAGATGTTCCCGCCCTCGCGGATGCACGCGTTCAGGTCGAGGTCGAGCACCCCCTGGCGCTGCGCCGGGGTGAGCGGCCACTCGTCGAGGTACGCCTCGCGGTCGGCGAGGTAGCGCTCGCGATTCTCGGGCTTCATCAGCGACATCGAGAACTGGTTCAGGTGATACCCCTTGCGAGCCTGATCCGCGTCGAAGATCGTCGTTCCCGGAACGTTCTTGTAGGGCTTGTCGAGCGTCATGTCATGCTCCTTCGGGCCAGTACAGCCGCTGCGGGTTGTCGACGAGCAGCTTCTGCTGCTGCTCGGCCGTCGTCGCGATCTGCGGGATGAAATCGACCAGGAGCCCGTCGTCGGGCATGTGGTCCTTGAGGTTGGGGTGGGGCCAGTCGGTTCCCCAGAGCACGCGGTCGGGGAACTCGTCGACGACGCGACGGGCGAACGGGACGACGTCGACGTACGCGTGCTGCTCGCCGTCGAGGGCGCGGGGACCGCTGGCGCTGAGCCGCTCGGGACACGTCACCTTGGTCCACACGTTCGGGTTCTCGCGGAGGAAGCGCAGGAACAGCTCGAAGTCCGGCCCGTCCACCGGCTTCGTCACATCGGGGCGCCCCATGTGGTCGACCACGATGTCGGTCGGGATCGCCGAGAAGAAGTCGTACAGCCCCGGCAGGTCCTCGGCCTCGAAGTAGATGACGACGTGCCAGCCGCGGGGGGCGATCTTCGCGACGATCGCCTCGAGCGAGTCGGTGGGGACGCGATCGACGAGGCGCTTCACGAAGTTGAAGCGCACCCCGCGGACGCCTGCCGCATGGAGCTCGTCGAGTTCGGCATCCGTGATGTCGGCGCGAACCGTCGCGACGCCTCGCGCACGGCCGTCGCTCCGGCGGAGCGCGTCGACGAGCGCGCTGTTGTCGGCGCCGTGGCACGTCGCCTGCACGATGACGTTCCGCTCGAAACCGAGGTGGTCGCGGAGTGCGAACAGCTGATCGGCGGACGCGTCGCAGGGCGTGTACTTGCGGGCCGCGGAGTAGGGGAACTCGGCACCCGGACCGAACACGTGGCAGTGCGCGTCGACCGCCCCGGCGGGGAGGCGGAACGTCGGTGTGCTCGGGCCGTCGTACCAGTCGAGCCAGCCCGCGGTCTTCTCGAAGCCGCCGCTCGTCGAGCCGTGGGGAGCACCGTCCGTGAGCGTCATCTCAGTCCTCCACATACGTCAGGCCGGCCGCCGCGAGCGGTTCGCGCATCTTGTACAGGTCGAGGCCGAGAACCCCGGCGCGGAACTGCCGGCGCTTCGACTCCTCGTTCGCCTCGCGCGCGGCGCACGCGTCAGCGACCGCGCCGACGAGGGCCTGCGGGACGACGACCACGCCGTCGACGTCGGCGACGACGACATCGCCGGGGGTGACGAGGGCGTTGGCGACGACGACGGGGATGTTGACCGAGCCGAGGGTCGCCTTCACGGTGCCCTTCGCGTTGATCGCGCGGGAGAAGACGGGGAAGTCCATCTTCTCGAGGTCGGCCACGTCGCGGACGCCGCCGTCGATCACGAGTCCCGCGCACCCGCGCGAGGCGAGCGACGTGGCGAGGAGCTCACCGAAGAAGCCGTCCTCGCTCTCGGTCGTGCAGCCGGCGACGAGGACGTCGCCCTCCTGCACCTGCTCGGCGGCGACGTGCATCATCCAGTTGTCACCGGGCTGCAGCAGCACGGTCACCGCGGGGCCGCACATCCGGGCGCCCGAGTACGCGGGCCGGATGTAGGGGCGGAGGAGTCCGACCCGTCCCATGGCTTCGTGGACGGTGGCGACGCCGAACTCCGACAGCTTCGCCACGTCGTCGGGATGCGGACGGGTGATGTTCGTGCGGACGATCCCGAGATCGTTGAGGCGCTGGGTCATGAGTGCTCCCGGTTCTCAGAGCCCGCGGGACGCGAGCGCACGCTCGAGTCGGGGGTACACGCGGCGCGCGTTCCCCTCGAACACGGCGGTGCGCTGGTCGGCGGACAGGTTGTCAGTGGCGTCGACGTACCGGCGGGTGTCGTCGAAGTGGTGGCCGGTCCGCGGATCGATGTCGCGGACGGCGCCGATCATCTCGCTGGCGAAGAGGACGTTGTCGGTCGGGACGACCGCGGTCAGCAGGTCGATTCCCGGCTGGTGGTAGACGCAGGTGTCGAAGAACACGTTGCCGAGCAGGTGCTCCTCGATCTCGGGCTTGCCGAGCGCCATCGCAAGGCCCCGGAAGCGCCCCCAGTGGTACGGGACCGCGCCGCCACCGTGCGGGATCACGAACGTCAGGTCGGGGAAGTCGCGGAACAGGTCGCCCTTGAGCAGCTGCATGAAGGCCGTCGTGTCGGCGTTCAGGTAGTGGTCGCCGGTCGTGTGGAAGACCGGCTTGCACGACGTGCTGACGTGGATCATCGCGGGCAGCTCGTATTCGACGAGCTTCTCGTACAGCGGATACCAGCTCTTGTCGGTCAGCGCGGGCGCAGTCCAGAGCCCACCCGACGGGTCGGGGTTGATGTTCACCGTCACGACGCCGAGCTCGTCGACGGCCCGGTCGAGCTCCGCGAGGGTCGTCTTCGGGTCGACGCCCGGCGACTGGGGCAGCATCGCGCCCGGCAGGAACCGGTCGGGGAACAGCCTCGCGACGCGGGCGACGAGGTCGTTGCAGATCCGGGCCCAGGTCGCGCTCACCTCGAGATCGCCGATGTGGTGCGCCATGAACGACGCCCGCGGGCTGAAGACGGTGAGGTCGATGCCCCGGGCATCCATCAGCGACAGCTGGTTGGCCTCGATCGTCTCGCGGATCTCGTCGTCGCTGATGTGCAGATCGGCGACATCCGGGGCTTCGCCCGTGCCCTCCGTGAACGCGATCTGGCGGTCCCGCCAGGCACCGAGTTGCGCGGGGGCCGTCGTGTAGTGGCCGTGGATGTCGATGATCAACGCGGGAGTCCTCGTCGTCGGGGAGCGCGGCCGGATGGTGCCGTTTCGTTGACTGTAGATCGGCGATAGGTCGTGGTCCAATAGATTCGACACCGCTTCTCGATAGATGGGATCTATGGATGCCGTTCGCCGATCTGAACCAGCTGCGGACGTTCGTGGTGCTCTACGAACTGCGGAGCCTGACCGCGGCGGCGGAACGCCTGCACGTGACCCAGCCGACCGTGAGCTACACCCTGCGATCGCTCCGCCAGCGCTTCAGCGACGACCTCTTCCACCGCCACGGACACGTCATGGTGCCGACCCCGCGGGCGCAGCAGCTGTTCGGTCCGATCCACGAGGCGCTCGCTCAGATCGACGCGACGGTGACCGCTCCCGACGCGTTCGACGCCTCGTCGTTCGAGGGCGAGCTCTCGCTCGCGCTGACCTCGATCGGCGAGCAGACGTTCCTCCCGCCGATCATGCCGCTGCTCGAGCGCGAGGCGCCGCGGCTGCACCTCAAGGTCGAGCGCCTCGATGCCGACCAGGTTGAGGAGGGGCTACTGCGGGGCACCGTCGACCTCGCCGTGACCGTGTCGCTCGTCGACTCGCAGCGGCTGTGGCGAACGCCGATCCGCAGCGTCGAGTACGTCGCCCTCGCCTCGAGCGACCACCCGCTGCCGTCGACGGCCGACGACATGTTCGCCGGGCGCCGCTTCGTGCGGGTGTCGGCGCGCGGCGGTCACGTCTATCCGCTGCAGGCGATGATCGAGCGCGGCCTCCTGCCCCAGGTGACCCTGACCGTCGAGGAGTACGCGACCGTGCCCGCCGTGCTCGAAACGACGGACCTCGTGGTCCTGCTGCCGCGGCACGTCGCCGAGGTGTTCTGCGGGTGGTTCCCGCGGCTGCGCATCGCCGAACTCCCGTGGCCGGCGACCAGCACACCGGTCTCGATCTACTCCCGCACCGAAGCCGGCCTGTCGCCCGCGCAGCGCTGGTTCCGCGAGCTCGTCTTCACCGCGGTCGCGGCGGGCGAGTACCGCGCCCGCTAGGACGTGCGGCGGTTCCAGCTCGCCTTCGCCGGCGCGAACGGACTGCGGACGTGGATCGACCAGGTCGAGTGCGGGTGGACGGTCAAGATCGCGCGCTCGAACCACGCGCGGGCATCGTCCGACAGCGCCGGCAGCGCCGCGGCCTTGTCGGCGTCGTCCTCGGGCCGGGGGCGGAGGGCTTTCCACGTCAGCTGCACTTCGGGAGCGCCGGTCGGGATGCCGCCGACGTCGAGGACCGCGCGGTCCCAGGGCAGCTGCAGCCGCGGATCGCGGCGGTACATCCAGACCTTCTCGGTGCCGTCCTCGACGTTCACCTGCAGCACCCAGGTGCCCGCACGGTCGTCACGGATGCGGAGCGGTTGCAGGTCGGCATCCGGCACCGCGTCGGCGAACGGGGTCACGGTGCCCTCGCCCGCGGGAGCCCACACCGAGTAGCCCTCGGGCAGCGCGTCGGCCAGCCGGGAGACGTCGCCGGGGAGGATGCTGACGTCGGTGTTCGCGCGGCCCCGGATCGGTGCGCCGAGCCAGTGGTCGAGCGCGGCTCCGCCCGACAGCCACCACCGCGCCCCTGTGCCGGCGAGGAGGTCGGCCGTGGCCTGCACCGACAGCGGCGTCTCGGGCGACGACGCGATCGGCAGGGGCTCGGACATGGACCGAGGCTACCGCCGCGGGACGCGTGCCATCCTGTCCATATGGCCAACTCCCCCTCCGGCGAGTCCCTCACGGACCGCATCGTGCGGGTCTTGGAGACCTTCACGGCGGAGCGGTCGATGCAGTCCGCCGCCGAGATCGGCCGCCGCGCCGGGTTGCCGCCGTCGACGGCGCACCGGGTCGTCGACGAGCTCGTCGAGGCAGGACTCCTGGAGCGCGACGAGGACCGCCGCATCCATCTCGGCATGCGCCTGTGGGAACTCGCCCTCCGCGGCTCGTTCGCGCTGCGGCTGCGGCAGGCGGCGCTCCCGCACATGGAGGACGTGCAGGCGACGATCCGCCAGCACACGCAGCTCGCCGTGCTCGATAACGACGAGGCCCTGTTCATCGAGCGGCTCTCGCACCCCGACGCGGGCGCCAACATCACGCGCATCGCGGGCCGCCTCCCCCTGCACGCGTCGTCGTCGGGGCTGCTCCTGCTCGCCCACGCCGCGGCGCCCGTGCGCGAGCGGGTGCTTGCGGGCCCGCTCCGCGCGCTGGCTCCCGAGACGGTGACGGATGCCGCGGCCCTCCGCCGCCTGCTCGCCGAGATTCGGCGGACCGGCGTCGTGATCGCGCCCGGCTCGATCGAAACCGTGTCGACCGGGGTGGCCGTCGGCATCCGGGACGCCGGTGTCGTCGCCGCCGCGCTGTCGGTCGTGCTGCCGCGAGAGACGGATCCGGCGGCGGCGGTCCGCGCCCTGCAGGATGCCGCGGCGCGCATCGAGGCGGACCTGAGGGGCTGAGTCCCGTAGTCCCATTCAATGGGAACTTGCCGTAGCCGCACGGAACCGGGATCACACTGATCCCACACCCCCGCCGTGCCCGTCGAAGGAGACGACATGACCACCGTTCGCACCCGCGTCGCGATCGTCGGAGCGGGCCCCGCCGGCCTCTTCCTCTCGCACCTGCTGCACCTCTCCGGCATCGAGTCGGTCGTCATCGATCAGCGCTCCCGCGAGCAGATCGAGACCACGATCCGCGCCGGCATCCTGGAACACGGCACCGTCGCCGCCTTCGAGGCGACCGGGGCGTCGACGCGCGTGAAGACCGTCGGCAACGAGCACCACGGCATCGAGCTCCGCTTCGACGGCGAGGGCCACCGCATCGACTTCGCCGACCTCGTCGGCCGGAGCGTGTGGCTGTACCCGCAGCACGAGGCTCTGAAAGACCTCATCGCGGTGCGCCTCGAGCAGGGTCAGGACCTGCGGTTCGGGGTGACCGCGCTCCGCGTCGAGGATGCGGCATCCGATCATCCCCGCATCATCGCGGTGGATGCCGACGGCGAACCCCTCGAGATCGTCGCGGACGTCGTGGTGGGCGCCGACGGTTCGCGGAGCGTCGTGCGCAAGGCCGTGTCGGGCACACACTCGGGCTTCTTCCGCGAGTACCCGTTCGCCTGGTTCGGCATCCTGTGCGAGGCCCCGCCCAGCGCCGACGAACTGATCTACAGCAATTCGCCGGATGGGTTCGCGCTCATCAGCCAGCGGAGCGCGACCGTGCAGCGGATGTATTTCCAGTGCGCTCCCGACACCGATCCGCAGTCGTACAGCGAGGCTCAGCTGTGGGATGCGCTCCAGCTGCGCGTCCCGGGCACGACGCTGACCGAGGGGCCGATCTTCCAGCGCGACGTGCTGCGGTTCCGGAGCTTCGTGGCCGACGAGGTGCGGAAGAACCGGGTCGCTCTGATCGGCGACGCCGCGCACACCGTGCCGCCCACCGGCGCGAAGGGCATGAACCTCGCGATCGCCGACGTCATCGTCCTCGAGCGGGCCCTCCGCGCGCTCCTTCTCGAAAACGACGAGCGTCTCATCGAGCAGTTCCCCGAGACCGTGCTCCGCCGCATCTGGAAGGCGCAGCACTTCTCGTGGTGGATGACGAGCATGCTGCACGCCGACGAGAACGCCACCGACTTCGACCGTCGCCGCCAGCTCGGCGAGCTGCGCTCAGTCGTCGAGTCCCGCGCCGGCAGCACCTACCTCGCCGAGGCGTACACGGGCTGGCCGATCGAGGTCTGAGGCCCCGGCCCGTCACGGGATGCAATGGATGCCGCGCGGCGCGCCGCGGCATCCGTCCGTGGCCCGGCGTGTCGCCGAAGATCCATTGCATCCGCTGACGCGCAGGACCGGCCGATCAGCGCTCTTCAGCCGCCTCGGTGTGGTGGCGGATGACCTCGGCGACGACGAAGTTGAACCACTTCTCGGCGAACTCGGGGTCGAGGTCGGCCTCTTCCGCGAGCCGGCGCAGACGTGCCGTCTGCTGTTCCTCACGAGAAGGGTCGGATGCCGGCATCCCGTGCTCCGCCTTGAGGACGCCGACCTGCTTCGTGCAGCGGAAGCGCTCGGCGAGCATGAAGACGAGGGCAGCGTCGATGTTGTCGATGCTGGATCGCAGGGTCTGCAGCTGGTCGTTCGGGTCGGTCATGATTCCTCCGGCGACGAGCGTAGCGCGGTGAGTGTCGAGTCTCCCGTGAGGGCCGGCTCAGAGATCCACGCGGCGCCCGAAGCGACGTTCCCCGCGCGGTCGCGGCGAGCAGGTCGCGGCCGCGCGCAGCCGGACGATCTCGTGCGGCTGCAGCCCGGCGGCCTCACCGAAGTCCTCGACCGAGGTGAATCCGCCGTGGGCGGTGCGGGCCTTCACGGCGCGGCGCGCCTTCGTGCGGTTGAGTCCCGGCAGGTCGGCGAGCTCGTCAGCCGAGGCGGTCTGCACGTCGACCGGTTCCGCCGGCTCGGTGGCCTGCAGCAGGTCGGCTGACGACGCCCCGACACTCTCCGCCAACCGGCGCGCCTCGGGCCGGTCCGTCCGCTCCGCGGCGGTCGAGCGGCTGCGCGATCCGCGACGGCGGCTCTTCGACGTGCCCGCGGATGCCGTGGTTCCGCGTCGAGATCGCTCAGGTGTCGCTTTACGCGACGAACCGCGCTTGCTCGCCGCCGCGACGCGGCGCTCCCACAGCGTTCGCAGCCACCCGGGGTTGAGCGCCAGGCCCACGATGATGCCACCGAGATGGACGATGGCGCCGACGAGGTCGCTGAAGCCGCCCCACACCTCGGTCGCGACGGTGAACCCGAGGATGCCGCTGGCGGCCCCCGAGATGTAGGCCGCACGCCGCCGCGACACCGCGCCGACGATGAAGAAGCCGATCCACGCGGTCGCCGGACCGAAGAAGACCGCGATGAGCCATGAACTGACCCCGATCAGCCAGCCCCACCCCGGAACGGTCGGGCGCGCCGTCGAACTCACGCCTGATCCCGCACGTTCAGCACCATCGTCACCGTGTCGTCCTCGTCCCGGGTCTCCGACACGAGCTCGAACCCGGCCTGGTCGGCCCGGGAGCGGATGCGGTCGGCGACGGCGCGCTGCACGTGACGGGCGTAGGCGACATCCAGCTGCGTCATCACGGCGGTCGCCTCGGCCTCGGTCACCTCGTGCCCGTCGAGCCGGGACAGGTGCGCGCCCCAGACGCCGTCCTCGGTGCGCGACATCACCACCTCCAGGCCGTCGAGGGTCGCCGTCAGCACGCCGTCCTCGAGTGAAGCGTCCGTCGCACCCAGGTCGGCGAGCGACGCGGCGAGCAGGTCGGGGTTCTTCATCCGCGTCTGCACGGCGACCGGAACGGCCTCGGACCCGCGGCTGCCGGGCTCGGCCTTCGCACCCGCGTTCAGCGAGAGGGCCCCGACGACGCCGGTGCCGCCGAGGGCGGCTGCGGCGGCGAGCGCCGCGGGGACGAGGATCAGCGAGATGCTCATCGGGGTGTTCCCTTCGTGATGGATGCCGCGCGGTCTGCACGCACACCCAGATCGTCCAGAAGATCTGCGAGGGCGGCATCCGTCGCCCATCCGTTGACGGCGACGACTCCGTCGGCGCTGATGCGCACCTCCAGAGCGTCGCGCCCACCCTCGTGGGCGATGCGGTCGACCTCGGCGGCGTGCCGCGGGGTCAGCGCACGGATCGATTGATTGCGCGACCCGATCCACGGCCGGCGCATGTCGGGGAGGTCGGCGAGATACGGACCGTCGCAGAGCAGGTCGGTCGCGGCGAGGAGGCGGGCGATGTCGGCGCGCTCCTCTGCCCAGACCTGCAGGCGGTCGAGGGTGTAGCCGGAGAAGGCCATGACCCCGAGGCCCGCTTCCTGGAACGCCTCCGCAACGAGAGCGAGCGCGGCCGCCTGGTCGAAGGGCTCGCCGCCGAGCAGCGTCACGCCCTCGGCTCCCGCCGCACGCGCGTCGGCGATCCATCTCGATGCGAGGTCCGCGGGGTCGTCGAGGTGCGCACCGCGCGCGGCCCACATCTGCGGGTTGAAGCACCCGGGACACCGGACCGCACACCCCTGCACCCACACGGCGGCGCGGAGTCCCGGGCCTTCGGCGGCCGTCGCCGGCACGAAGCGCGACCAGCGCAGTGCGGCGTCGGCGCGCGGAGGCGGCGTCGCACCGAGGAGGCTCGCCTCCCCGCCGACACCGCGCGACTGGGTGACGATCACCGGTCCCGATCCTCCTGCAGAAGCGAGTCGGATGCCGCCGACGCGACGCGCGTGTAGTCCTCGGTGAACTGCGACGAGGACGTCTCGGCGTCGAGCAGCGCTTCGAGCTGCTCGATGTAGTCGAGGCACTCGGCCCCCGTCATCCCGAACGTCTCCGCCGCGACCGACCCATCGGGTCGCAGCTGCACCACGAGCTTCTTCATCGTCGGTTCCCGTTCCTCGGCCTATCGGCCGGTCAGTAGTCCACGGTACGACCGCCGCGACGCGACGACAGGGCCCCGTGGGCGTCCGTTGCGCTCCCGGCGGCGTCATGAGCGTCGAGGTCCTCGGCTCCTGTCGCGCCGACGGCGCGCTGAGCGGCCCACGCGCGGATCCGCTGGACCTCCTCGGCCTGTGTGACCGCGAGGGGGATCATCGTCTCGACCACCCGGTTCACGACCTCCGTCGTGATGGTCTGACGACCGCTGAAACCCTCGTAGAGCGCGGCCACGACGGCCTGCTCGATTTCGGCTCCCGAGTGGTTCTCACTCGCGGCGACGAGCGCGTCGATCGCGGCCTCATCGTTCGCGATCGCATCGAGCCCGTTCGCCGGCGTGGCATGCGCGGCAAGCTGCAGCGACCAGATGACCTCGCGTTCGACCGTGGTGGGCAGGTCGACGAAGAAGATCTCGTCGAAGCGGCCCTTGCGCATGAACTCGGGCGGCAGGGCGTCGATGTTGTTCGCCGTCGCGACGACGAAGACGGGATGCTTCTTCTCCTGCATCCAGGTCAGGAACGTGCCGAACACGCGTGCGGTCGTCCCCGAGTCGCCCTGACCCGTGGTGTTCGAGAAGCCTTTCTCGATCTCATCGACCCACAGGATGCAGGGCGCCACCGCCTCTGCGGTCGCGATGGCGGTCCGGAGGTTCTGCTCGCTGGAGCCGACGAGGCCGGAGAAGATCCGACCGATGTCGAGGCGGAGCAGCGGCAGCCCCCACGAGGCCGCCGTCGCCTTCGCCGTCATCGACTTGCCGCAGCCGGGCACGCCCGTGATGAGCACGCCCTTCGGAGACGGCAGGCCGTACTCGTGGGCGCTCGGCAGCCACGACCCGTTACGACGCGCGAGCCAGCGCTTCAGGTTGTTGAGCCCGCCGACGTCGTCGAGGTCGAGGTCGCCCGTGACGAACTCGAGCACACCGGATTTCCGCACCACCTGGCGCTTCTCGTGCAGGACGACACGGATGTCGTCGCCCCCCAGCGTGCCGTCGTTCACCATCGCCTGCGCGAAGGCGTTCTCCGCCTCGGCCATCGTGAGGCCGAGCGCCGCCTGGACGAGGGATTCGCGCGCGGCGTCGTCGGCGTCGACGCGGATCTCGCCCGCGTTGTTCTCGATCATCGCGTCGAGCAGCTCGCGGATCTCCGCCGCGGTCGGCAGCGGGAAGTCGAAGAGGTGCGTCAGCTCGTCGAGCTCGGGCGGGATCACGCGCACCGGCGCGGTGACCACGAGGGTGCGCGATACGTCGCCGTGGCGGAACTCGAGCGCCGTCTCCCGGACGGTCCGGATGATCGCCGGGTCACCGGGCCGGTGCTCGCCCCCGAAGTAGGCATGCAGATCGCAGAAGATGAAGACGCTCGGGTCCGTCACCCCGGCGACGTGCTGCAGCGCGCGCGCCGGATTCGTCGTGTTCGAGATGCTTTTGCCGTCGGGGTCGATGAGCCCGAGCGCCGACGTCCAGGTCCAGACCTGGCGACGGTTGCGCTGAGCGTGGGCGGCATCCGTGACTGCAGTGACCGCGCGCACCTCCTCGGCGGTCTCGAGGTACAACAGCGGCAGACGCGCTTTGAAGGCGGCATCCAGCGTGGCGTCGAAAGTCACGTCGGTTCCCTTTCGTGAGGTGGTCATGGTGTTCCGGATGCCGGTTCGTCGAGCGTGATCTTCCAGGGGCCGGAGCCCTCGTCCGCCTCGACTCGGAAGATCACCCGACCCTTGACCGGCCAGGATTGGCGGACCTCGGCACTGTCGACGATCCGTACGAGGCGGGTGACCTCGCCGGGGAAGAGCGCGTCGACGATGAAGAAGCCCTCGCCCTCGAAGGTGAAGCGTGCGCTCAGCGCATCGCCCGTGTACGACAGCAGCGCGCTGCCCTCGCCAGTGGCGACGCCGTCCTCGATGGAGATCGGCGTCTCGCGGGTGAGGTCGGCTCGCCAGCCGTTCAGTCGCGGGGCGAACCAGACGCGCCCGTCGGACTCTCCCGCGACGAGCACCTCGCTCGAGCGTCCACTGATGCTGCCGAGGTAGGCAGGCCGAGCGTCGCCCTCGGTGGATCTCGTGTCTCGCTGATGGTAGACGCCCACCGAGCGTTCCTCGCCCCCGCGCAGTGGCCCGACGACCCACACATCGTCTCCGGCCGACAGGTCGAGGTAGCCGCTCGTCGCCGTGCCGATGACCTCGCCGCCCTCCACCCGAACCTCCTGCGCGTCGGGGTCGGTCCAGGGGCGGTACTCGTAGTCGTTCGGGTTGTGCAGCAGGAGTTCGCCCGTGGCGGGATTGATCCCGACGAACGGGAAGATGACGAAGGCGAGGACGACGGCGACGGCCGACCCGCCCAGCCAGGTGATCGTCGAGAAGCGTCGGATCCGGGCATCCGCTGTGCTCACGGTGTCACCTCCGGCGAGGGCACCGCGGACGGCGTGGGAGACGGTGGGAACTCGATCCGCCACCCAGCGTCGTCCCACGCCGTGACCGAGAAAAGCACGAGCGGTGCGTCGCGCCAGGCGACGGACTGGTCGATGGGGGCGTCGCCCGAGAGAACCGAGTCCGTGCCCTGAGGCGTCACGATCTGGATGTCGACGCTGCCCTTGCCGCGCACGGTCACGCGCGCCGTCGACGCCTCGCCGATGTGGAGGAAGTCTGCGGAGGAGAAGGCGGTGACCACGTCATTCGCGCGGTTGAGGCCGCCGGACGATACTCGCGCTCTCCAGTTCTCGTCGCGGGATCCATCGACCCACAATTCGACATCGGGCTGCTCCACGAAGATCGCCACACGACCATCGGCCAAGGGTCTGAACCGCGGCGGATCGCCTTCGTACTCGCCGGGCGTCACGATGCGTCCCTGGGGGCCGGTCACCCGCACGCTGCTGATGTACGACTCCCCCTCCGGGCTCACCACGAGGGGCTGGGTGACGTCGACGCCGCTGAGCCGGATGACGGCGCCATCGGATCCCTCGTAGACGCCCCCGCCGCTCTCCTCGGCCACGACGGGATCATCGCTCGTCCACGGTGAGGTCGAATAGTCGTCGCTGCGCCCGACGGCGCCCACTTCGAACGCGCCGTCGTCCGCATAGATGACGCAGGTGATTCCCGCGATCACGAGGCCGACGATCCAGACGAGGCCGGTGAAGCCGCCGAGGCTCGGTCCCGTGGACCGCCGAACCGTCGTCCGTCCGCCCGCGCTCATGTTCCCCCTCCGCCGGGACACGTTACCGGGCGCGGAGGTCAGCCCGGGAAGGCTAGGAGCGCGGTCGGCGACGGTGCTATTGTCCGATGCCGCACCCGGCCCGGAACGCCCGTCCGCTCGTCGATCGCCAACGACACGACCTCGTCGGCGCGCTGTCCCGCGACCAGCACGGTGTCGCGTTCGACGACGTGGTGGCGCGGCCAGACGGTACCCGATTCGGCGAGCGCGACCGACTGCAGGGTCTCACCGCCGCCGCGGACTTTCACGGTCGCGATCGTGTCGCTGCCGCGAAGGCCGGCATACAGGAAGACGCCGTCGCGCGACATGGCGAGCTCGGCCCCGGCATCCCCCGGATAAGCGCCCAGCTGAGCGCCGCCGACCAGCCGCCACTCCCCCGACGCGTCGGGAGCGAGGGCGAACACTTCGCCGGAATACTCGGTCACGACGTAGAGGTGCCCGCTGGGGTGCGGCCGCAGGTGCCGCGGACCCGTCCCCGCCGGCAGCTCGAACCGCTGGATCTCGCGCCCGCCGCGCCAGAAGCGCACGAGATCGAGGCCGACGTCGGTCGTGGCGATGAGTCCGCCCGGCGCGGTCGCCGCGTGGTGCGCGCGCGACGGACGGCTCGAAGGGGCGGCGACCGCGGCGGCATCCGCTTCTTCATCTTCGGTATGCGGGATGAAGTCCGCGTACTCCTCGCCCACGATCGCCCGGAGCGCTCGGGCAGCCGAAGCGAGATCGGATGCCGGCGCCCCCTCGACCACGCCGGCCCAGCGGCGTGCGGCACCGGGCCTGCCGTCGGCCGCGAGCCCCACGTGGACGACTCCGCCGTCGCCGTGGCACGAGACGATCAGCACGTCCTCGAGCGCGAGCACGTGGCACGGCCCGTCGCCGACGGCGACCTCCGCGCCGAGCGGAACGAACGTGGTCTCGCCCGTCCGCCGGTAGGCGCGAACGCTGCCGCGACCCTCGAGCACGGCGTAGACGACGTCGAGGGTCGGATGCCGCGCGATCCACGACGGCGATTCCGCCGCGACCACGTCACGGCCCACCCCGAGCGGCCCACTCGCGAGCGGGGAGTCGGGGCCACCGGCATCCAGCAGTCCGATGCCCGTCGCCGAGCCGCCCATATCGGCGGAGTACCCGCCGAGCAGGAACCGCACGGATCAGTCGAGCAGGTCGTGGCGGACGATGACCGCGTCGCGCGCGGGGCCGACACCGATCACCGAGATGCGCGTGCCGCTCATCTTCTCGAGGGCGAGCACGTAGTCCTGCGCGGTCTGCGGCAGGTCCTCGAACGTGCGAGCGGTCGAGATGTCCTCGCTCCAACCGGGGAAGTTCTCGAGGATCGGCGTCGCGTGGTGGAAGTCGGTCTGGTTGACCGGCACCTCGTCGAACCGCTCGCCGTCGACGTCGTAGGCGACGCAGACGGGGATCTCCTTCAGACCGGTGAGGATGTCGAGCTTCGTGAGCACGAGGTCGGTGATGCCGTTGATCCGCGTCGCGTACCGGGTGATGGGAGCGTCGTACCAGCCGACGCGGCGCGGACGCCCCGTCGTGGTGCCGAACTCGAAGCCCCGCGAGCGCAGGAAGTCGCCGTTCTCGTCGAACAACTCGGTGGGGAACGGACCCGACCCAACGCGGGTCGTGTACGCCTTCACGATGCCGACGATGCGGTCGAGGCGGTTGGGACCGACTCCCGATCCGGTCGACGCGCCGCCCGCGGTGGCGGAGGACGACGTGACGAACGGGTAGGTGCCGTGGTCGATGTCGAGCATCGTGGCCTGGCCGCCCTCGAAGACGACGACGTCACCGGCGTCCAGAGCGTTGCTGAGCATCAGTCCGGTGTCGGCGACCATCGGGCGCAGTCGCTCGGCGTACGACAGCAGGTCCTCGACGACCTCGTCGACGGTGATGGCGCGGCGGTTGAAGACCTTCACGAGTAGGTGGTTCTTCTGGTCGAGGGCGCCCTCGACCTTCTGGCGCAGGATGTTCTCGTCGAACAGGTCCTGCACGCGGATGCCGGTGCGGTTGATCTTGTCGGCATAGGTCGGGCCGATGCCGCGACCGGTCGTGCCGATCATCTTCTTGCCGAGGAAACGCTCGGTCACCTTGTCGAGGGTGCGGTGGTACTGCGTGATGATGTGCGCGCTCGCACTCACCTTGAGCCGCGAGACGTCGAGGCCGCGAGCCTGGAGGGCGCCGAGCTCGGCGAAGAGCACCTCGAGGTCGATGACGACGCCGTTGCCGATGACGGCGTTGACGCCCGGCGACAGGATGCCGCTGGGCAGCAGGTGCAGGGCGTACTTCTCGTCGCCGATCACCACGGTGTGGCCGGCGTTGTTACCGCCGTTGAACTTGACGACCCAGTCGGTGCGCTCACCCAGGAGGTCGGTGGCTTTGCCCTTGCCCTCGTCTCCCCATTGAACGCCGACGATCACGATGCCTGGCATGGCTCTCCCCCGTTTATCGGACGGTTACACCCCATCCTATCGGGCCGGGTGACAGGAGCCGACGGAGGGTGGCGCATACTCTGCCTGTCAGAGTATGGTCGCCTCATGACCCAGGAGATGCGGGAGCCCACGTTCCTCATGCTGACCGCGCTGGCCGACGGCCCGAAGCACGGCTATGCCCTCATCGAGGAGGTCGACCGCGTCTCTCGCGGCCACGTCCGCCTGAAAGTCGCGACCCTCTACGCCGCCCTCGACCGACTCGAGAAGGAGGGCACGATCCGGATCGCCCGCGAGGAGCGGGTGCAGGGGCGCGTCCGCCGGTACGTGGAACTCACCCCCGGCGGCGTCGACCTGCTCGCCGAGGAGGTCGCCCGACGCGAGGTGACCGTGGCCGAAGCCCGCCGCCGCCTCGCGCTGCGCCCGGCTCTCGGAGGTGCCCTGTGACCACGATCGACGACACCCCCTGGCGCCGCGCGCTCCGGGCGTACCCCTCCTCCTGGCGCGACCGGCACGGCGAGGCCATGCTCGGCACGCTGCTCGACGAAGCCGAGGCGCAGGGACGAGACGAACCCTCCCGCGGCGAGCGCGTCGCGCTGATGCGAAGCGGCCTCGCGGTCCGCATCCTGGGGTGGATGCCGCACCCCGCCCGCGAGGCCCTCGCCACCGCGTCCGCGGCCACCGGGTTCGCCCTCGCCGTGATGTTCGCCGTCTTCAGCGGGTTCGAGGCGCGTGTGGATTGGCGCCTCCCCCGAGGGGCAGAATCTCGACCTGCAGCCGAGCCCGGGACTCGTGCCCGCCGGGCTCTGGGTCATCGCCTTCGTCCTGATCCTGAGCGGCGCCGCACGGGCGGCCCGTATCGCCCTCGCGGCCACGGCCATGGCCGGCATCGGGGCGTTCGTCTACGCGCAGCTCGACCCGCTCGCCGGTCCCCGCGCGATCACGACGGTGACGCTGACGGTCTTCGCGCTGCTCGCCATGCTCGCCCCGGTCCGGTCCCGCATCGCGGCGGCCGTGACCGCGGCGGTAACGACCGGCATCCTCGTGTTCTTCCACCTCTTCTTCGAGGTGTTTCCCGAGAGCCCGTCAGACGGGATCTGGCTCCGGGTCCTCACGGAGGAGTTCACCTGGCTCGTCGCCGGCGCGGTGTGGGTGCTCGCCCTGCTCGCGGCCGTCGTGCGTGCCCGCGCCGTCGCCCGCCATGTCGGCGGCGCCGCGACGGTGTGGACGATCATCTGGCTGATCCGACTGACGATGTGGGACGCCGTCACCGGGATGCTGGGGCTCGCCGCTGTCCTCGCCGTCGCCGCCCTCGGGATCGGCGTCTTCCGCGCCGGAGCCCGGTGGGGACGGGGAACGCACCCGCGGGAAGGCGCCGCCTGACGGGCTACCGCGCGCTAGGGTTCGGTCATGCGTACCCGAACGTGGCCGACAGTGTGGTCGGCACTCCGGCTGGTCGCGGCCGCCGTCATCATGACGGCGCTCGTGGGGCAGTTCGTCACGACCATCCGGACGGCGATCTCGAACGACCGCGACGTCCCGACGACGATCGCCAACTTCTTCAGCTTCTTCACGATCCTCTCGAACATCGTGGGGGTGCTCGCGCTGCTGGGGGCGGTCATCTGGTTCTGGATGCGGCCGCATCACGAAGACCGCGAGCCTGCCGGCGTCGCGGTGGCCCTCGCCTCCGCGACGACCTTCCTCGTCATCACCGGAGTCGTCTACAACCTGCTCCTGCGTGGGTACCCGACCGCCGACGATCACGTCGCCTGGGCGAACGAGATCCTCCACGTCGTGGCGCCGCTGTTCCTCCTGATCGACCTGCTCGTCGCGCCCACTCGACGCGCCCTGCCCTGGCGATCGGTGCTCGCGGTCCTCACCGTGCCGATCATCTGGATCGCCTACACGCTGCTGCGCGGACCCCTCATCACGAACCCATCGACCGGAGTGCCGTTCTGGTACCCGTATCCCTTCCTCAACCCCAACGGGGTGAACGGGTGGGGCGGAGTCGTCGCCTACGTGGTCGGCATCGCGATCACGTTCGCGATCGTCGCCACGGTCGTCGTGTGGGTCGGACGACTGCGCGCCCGATCGCTCAGCGCTGCGAAGACTCCCGCACGATGAGGTGGGTCGGGAGGGGCGTGTCCTCCGTGAGCCCATCCGGCTCTTCGACGGCGAGCAGCACCTTCTGCATCATCAGTTCGCCGAGCGCGCGGAAGTCCTGCCGCACGGTCGTGATCGGCGGCGACAGGTAGGCCGCCTCGGGCACATCGTCGAACCCGACGACGGCGACGTCGCGCGGCACCTCCAGGCCCCGAGCTCGGAGCGCCGAGAGCAGACCGATTGCCATGTGGTCGTTGCCTGCGAACACGGCATCCCCCGGTGCGACGTCGAGGGTCCGACCGATCTCCGCACCGCTGGCCGCCGTCCAGTCGCCGTGGTCAGGCTCGATCACCACCAGCTGGTGGGCCGCGAGCTCGTCGCGCCAGCCGCGGAGGCGCTCGACGGCATCCGGGTTCCGTGGCGGACCGGCGATGTGCAGGATGCGGCGGTGGCCGAGCTCGGCGAGGTGCCGCACCGCCGACCGCGCGCCCCGGTACTGGTCGATCGACACGAGCTGGGGGTTGCGGCGCTGAGTCGCGGCTGCGGCGACCATCGGCACGCCCAGGTCGAGGCCGCGGACGGCTTCCAGGACGCCGAGATCCGTCACGACGAGCACGATCGCATCGACGCGCTGACGAAGCAGGCCTTCGACGACCGAGCGGATGCTGGCGGCATCCGTGTCGGGCGCTGTCACGGAGTCGACCGAGTACCGCTCGGCACGCGCCGCGACGTTGAAGTGCATTGCGATCGACGTGGGTCCGAAATCCGCGGTTCCCGGCGTGATCAGGCCGATCGTCCGCGTGCGCTTGGTGACGAGCGCGCGCGCCGCGGGCGACGGGCTGTACCGCAGCTGCGTCATCGCCTGCTGCACGCGGGCCCGCGTCGCAGGCCGGACGTTCGGCAGATCGTTGAGCACGCGCGACACCGTCTGGTGCGAGACGCCCGCGAGACGTGCGACGTCGAAGATGTTCGCGGACTTCGCGCCGCGTTCGTCGCTCACGACTCGTCCTCCGGCCGGGCGACGAGCGCGAGCAACGAGTCGACGGTGAGCGCATCCGCCGGGATCGTCTCGACGAGTCGCCCCGCGCGCATCACCGCGATGCGGTTGGAGACGCGCAGCACCTCTTCGAGCTCGGCCGAGATGAACAGGACCGAGAGGCCGTTGTCGGAGAGGTCGGCGACGAGCCGCTGGATCTCGACCTTCGCCCCCACGTCGATGCCGCGGGTCGGCTCGTCGAGCACGAGCACGCGAGGCGAGATCGCGAGCAGGCGCGCGAGGAGGACCTTCTGCTGGTTGCCGCCCGAGAGCGTTCCGGCGGGCCGGTCGGGATCGGCGGGACGGATGTCGAGGGCCTCGATCCAGCTCATCGCCAGCTCGCGGCGTCGCGTGTTGGTGAGCCGGTGCAGGATTCCGCGATCCGCCTGCAGCGCGAGCGTGATGTTGTCCTGCACGCTGAGGTCGCCGATGATGCCCTCGGTGCGACGGTTCTCGGACGAGTACACGATGCCCCGGCCGATCGCGCGGCGCGGGGTCGGAAGGTTCACGGGCGCTCCGCCGATCTCGACGACACCGGCATCCGGTCGGTCCACACCCGTGAGCGCACGCGCCAGCTCGCTCCGACCCGAGCCGAGGAGCCCCGCAAGGCCGACGACCTCGCCTTCGCCGATCTCGAGGTTCGCCTCGGTGAGCCCCCTACCCGAGGCGAGATCGCGTCCGGCGAGTGCGACCGGAACGGATGCCGCGGCATCCTCTCGCGGGTGGACCTCCATCTCGTCGGCACCACGGCCGAGCATCTTCTCGACGAGGTCGATGCGCAGGAGCTCGGCCGGCACGTACTCGCCGATGAGCCGGCCGCCGCGGAGGACGGTGATGCGGTCGCAGATCTCGTAGACCTGATCGAGGAAGTGCGACACGAACAGCACGGCGACGCCGCGCGCCGTCAGCTCGCGGATGACGCGGAACAGCTCGGCGACCTCGTCGAGGTCGAGGCTGGAGGTCGGTTCGTCGAGCACGACGACGCGCGCGTCGACCGAGATCGCCCGGGCGATCGCGACGAGCTGCTGCACCGCGAGCGAATGCCCCGACAGCCGCGTGCGCGGATCGATGTCGAGGCCGAGCGAGTCGAGGATCACGGCGGCTCGGCGGTGCGTCTCGCGCCAGTCGATCCCGCCGAGGCGGCGGCTCTCGCGTCCGAGCAGGACGTTCTCGCCGACCGAGAGGTTCGGCAGGAGGTCGATCTCCTGGTAGACCGCACTGATCCCCGCGGCGAGCGCATCGGCCGGCGAGGCGAAGTGCACCGGTTCGCCGCCGACGCGGATCGCGCCGGCATCCGGTCGCAGCGCACCGGTGATCGCCTTGATGAGCGTGGACTTGCCGGCGCCGTTCTCGCCCATGAGCGAGTGGACCTCACCCGGCAGCAGGCGGAAGTCGACGGCGTCGAGCACCGTTTCGGCGCCGAAGCGAACGGTCGCGCCGGTCACTTCCACGACCGGCGCGACCGCTGCTTCGCGCGCATCCATACGGACCATCATGCCCGCGGTGAGCCTCCCCGAGGTTCACCGTGACGTTCGCGCCGTCCGCGCGACCAGCAGGCGCTGCACGACCACGAAGACGAGCAGCAGCGTGCCGATCGTGATGCGCGTCCAGGACTGGTCGACGCCGAGGAACGAGATCGCCGTCTTGATGGTGCCGTAAACGAACACGCCGATCATCGAGCCGAGGACGAACCCGCTGCCGCCCGTGAGCAGCGTGCCGCCGATCACCACCGCGGCGATGGTGTCGAGCTCGGTCCCGATGCCGTTCAGCGGGTAGGACGCCCCGGTGTACGCCGTGAAGACGACACCGGCGAGCCCCGCGCACACCCCGCTGATGACGTAGGCCAGCAGCTTGGTGCGGACCACCGGCAGACCCATGAGCCGCGCCGACTGCTCGTTGCCGCCGATCGCGTAGATCGTGCGTCCGAATCGGGTGAACTGCAGGATCAGGATGCCGACGACCACCACGACGAGCGCGAGGATGCCGGTCGGCGTCAGGTAGAAGCTGCCCGGTCCTCCCTGCATGCGGGTGGACTGCAGCCAGAGGATCGCGGGTTCCTCGACGCGGATGGACGAGAGGCTGACCATGAACGCGAGCCCGCGGGCCGCGAACATCGCTGCGAGCGACGCGATGAACGGCTGCACCCCGAAGTACTGCACGAGTACCCCGACGAACAGACCCATCAGCGCGCCGAGGACGAGCATGACCGGGATGACGACCGCCACCGGTGTGCCCTGGCTCAGCATGCTGGCCCCCAGCATCCCGGTGAACGCCATGACCGCGCCGACCGACAGATCGATGCCACCGGTGAGGATGACGAAGGTCATGCCGACCGCGAGGATCAGCAGGTACGCGTTGTCGAGCAGGAGCGCCGACAGCACGCGCGGCGTGACGAAGTTGCCGAAGTAGGCCTGCGCCCCGATCAGCATCGCGACGAGGATGACGACGGCCGCGAAGACGGGCACCCACGAGGCGTGCCGGCTGCGGAAGCGCTGGACGGTCTCGGCGAACCCGCCGGTCCGTTCGAAGTCTGCGGTTACGGCGCTCACGAGGCGACCTCCACGGTGCGACGGCCGCCGCCTCGGACGGCATCGACCGCCTTGGCGAACAGCGAACGGGAGCGTGGCGACTGCACGAGCACGACGATCACGACGACGATGGCGAGGAACAGCGGGCTGACCGCCGGCGGCACCCCGAGGAAGGTGATCGTCGACTTGAGAGTCTGGATCGTGAAGACGCCGACCACGGTTCCGGCGATCGTGAACTTGCCGCCCATCAGGCTCGTTCCGCCGAGCACGACCGCGAGGATCGCGTCGAGCTCGATGTAAAGCCCGGCCGCGTTGGCATCGGCGGCCATGATGTTCGACGAGTAGAGGATGCCGGCGAATCCGGCGAGCAGGCCGCTCGCGGCGTACGCACCCCAGATGATGCCGCGCGAGCGCACCCCGGCGAGACGGCTGGCCTCGGGGTTGATGCCGACGGCCTCGGTGAGGACACCCAGGGCCGTGCGACGCTGCAGCACCGCGACGATGACGATCGCGATGACCGAGACGTAGAAGGCGAAAGGCAGCCCGACGAGGTAGCCCTGCGCCATGAAGCGGTAGGGGGCGCTCGTGATGGTGGTGATGAAGCCGCCCGTGATGAGGAGGGCGACACCGCGACCGGCGAGCATGAGCACGAGGGTCGCGATGATCGGCTGGACACCGACGACGGCGACGAGGAAACCGTTCCAGGCGCCGAGCAGCAGCGCCACGAAGACGGCGAGCGCGATCGCGATGAGCACGGTCGAGGGGTCCTCGGGCGCGGGCGAGGCGGAGATGTAGGTCAGCGCGACCGCTCCCGAGACCGCCATGATGGCGCCGACCGAGAGATCGATGCCGCGCGTCGCGATCACGAGCGTCATGCCCAGGGCGACGAGCATCAGCGGCGCACTGTTGCGCAGGATGTCCATCAACGGGCCGTACAGCTGGCCGTTCTGCACCGTGATCGAGATGAAGGACGGCCGCGCGATCGTGTTGACGATCACGAGCACGAGGAGTGCGGCGATCGGCCAGACGAGGCGGTGCGCCAGGAAGCGCTTCAGGGTCGGGTTCATGCCGCTGTCTCCGGGTTGAGGCGAGACGACGTCGTCTCGCTGGACTCTTGTGCGATGAGGGCGACCAGGTCGTCGACCGTCACGTCGGTGGCGTCCAGTTCGCCGATCTTAGAACGGTCGCGCAGCACCACGATGCGCTGGGCGATGCGGACGACCTCCTCGAGTTCCGAGGAGATGAAGACGACCGACAGGCCCTCCGCCGAGAGCTCGGCGACCTTGCGCTGGATGTCGGCCTTGGCGCCGACGTCGATACCGCGGGTCGGCTCGTCGAGGATGATCAGTTGGGGCGCCGTCGCGAGCCACCGGGCGAGCAGCACCTTCTGCTGGTTGCCGCCCGAGAGGTTCCGAACGAGCGCGTTCGGGTCGGCCGGGCGTACACCCAGAGCCGAGATGTACTCCGACACGATCGCGTCGCGTTCGGCGCGGCCGATCGGGCGCATCGCGCCGCGCTTGGCCTGGATGCCGAGGACGATGTTCTCCGCGACGGTGAGGTCGGCGATGATGCCCTCGGCGCGGCGGTCCTCGCTCGAGAAGGCGATGCGCTTGTCGATCGCGTGGCGCGGGTTCGTGATGCGCGCGGCATCCCCTCGCACTCGATGGCTGCCGGTGTCGGCACGGTCGGCGCCGTAGACGAGGCGCACGAGCTCGCTGCGTCCCGAGCCCAGGAGGCCCGCGATGCCGACGATCTCGCCCTCGTAGACCTCCATGTCGACGGGTTCGATGACGTTCTTGCGGCCGAGGCCGTCGATCCGGAGCACCGGTGTCGCGGTGCGGTCGATCTCGCGCTCGGACGACCGGGCGAGCGCCTCGAGCTCGTCGAGCTGGCGACCGATCATCTTCGCGATGAGTTCGCCGCGGGGCAGCTCGGCCGGCAGGTACTCCCCCACCAGCTGACCGTTTCGAAGCACCGTGAGGCGATCGGAGATCTCGTAGACCTGGTCGAGGAAGTGGGTGACGAAGAGGATGGCGACACCGCGGTCGCGGAGTCCGCGGACGACGGTGAACAGCTGCTCGACCTCACTGCGGTCGAGGCTCGAGGTCGGCTCGTCGAGGACGAGCACGCGGGCGTCGGCGACGGTCGCGCGGCTGATCGCAACGAGCTGCTGCACAGCGATGGAGTGCGACGACAGCGCCGAGCGCGGGTCGATGTCGAGTCCGAGGGCCGCGAGGTAGCGCGTCGCCTCTCGGTGGGTGGCCCGCCAGTCGATGAAGCCGGCCCGCCGCACCTCGCGGCCGAGCATGACGTTCTCGCCGACCGACAGGTTCGTGCAGAGGTTGACCTCTTGATACACGGTGGAGATTCCGGATGCCTCGGCATCGGCCGTCGAGCGGAAGACCCGCGGCTCGCCGGCCACCTCGATCGTCCCGTCGTCGATCGAGTAGACACCCGTCAGCGCTTTGATGAGCGTGGACTTGCCCGCTCCGTTCTCACCCATGAGGGTGTGGACCTCGCCGGCGCGGAGCGTGAGGTCGACCCGGTCCAGCGCGAGGACGCCGGGGAAGCGGATCGTGACGTCCCGCATCCGCACGACCTCGTCGTGCTGCGGGGCGGTGGCCGGGGAGCCCGGCGTGGCTGCGACATCGACCATGAGGCGCGCCTTTCCGTGATGACCGCCGGGGACCGGAGTCCGGTCCCCGGCGGTGTTCGGGGACCCCTCACTCAGAGGAGAGGGATCGGGAGGGTCTGTCGATCAGTACGGACGGGAGTCCAGGACCTCGGCGGCCTGCTCCTGCGTGAACGACTGGTCCTCGACGATGGTGCGCTTCTCGACCGTCTTGCCGTCGACGACGTCCTTGACGAGGGCCGCGGCCTTCTCACCGAGCAGCGGGTTGCACTCCACGATGAAGTTGAACTCGCCGTTGGCCAGAGCGGTCATGCCGTCCTTGACCGCGTCGATCGTGACGATCTGGATGTCCTTGCCGGGGGTGAGACCCGCTGCCTTGATGGCATCGAGAGCGCCCAGGCCCATGTCGTCGTTGTGAGCGAAGAGGACGTTGATGTCCTTGCCGTACTTCTGGAGGTAGCCCTCCATGACCTTCTTGCCGCCGTCGCGGGTGAAGTCACCCGTCTGCGAGTCCATCACCTTCACGTCCGTGCCCTTGATGGCCTCATTGAAGCCGGTGGCGCGGTCGAGCGCGGCCGACGAACCGGTCGTGCCCTCGAGGACGACGAGGTTCGCGCCCTTACCGTCGAAGTTCTCCTTGACCCATTCGCCGGCGGTGCGACCCTCCTGCTCGAAGTCGAGGCCGACCCACGAGGCGTACAGGTCGTCGCTCGCCGAGACCGTGCGGTCTTCGAGGATGACGGGGATGCCGGCATCCTTCGCTTCCTTGAGGACGTCGTCCCAGCCATCGACCGTGATGGGGGCGATGACGATGGCGTCCACTCCCTGGTTGATGAAGTTGCGGACCGCGGAGATCTGCGCCTCCTGCTTGTTGTCGGCAGCGTTGAAGGTCAGCTTGAACCCGTTCTCCTCCGAGAACGCCTTCTTCATCGACTCGGTGTTCGCCGCGCGCCATCCGGACTCGGAGCCCGTCTGCGCGAAACCGACCGTGATCAGATCGTCGCCACCGCCGTTGCCACCGGCGCCGGGTGCGCCACCGCCGGCACAGCCTGTCGCGACCATAGCCAGCGCTCCCAGCATGGCGGCTGCCGCGAAAATGCTTTTCTTCATCCCTAAACCTCCTCGTTCGGGTCCGGCCCAGGGCCGGTGACCGTCGCCGCCATGGCGACCGGTAGCTCGAATGTTAGCCTTAACATTTCGCCCAGCGCCAGGTTGTGAGCGATAACATTTCCGTAACGCAGGGCACGAGAAAGAGATCGGGTGCCCGATGGCTCGACCCGATCCCGGCGGCAATGTGAGCATTCACATTCCGTGAGCACTGTCATAGCGCGGGGGAGAGCGTGCGCCGGTCGATAGGATTGGCGCCATGTCGAAGGTCCTTCAGTCCCTGCCCATCGGCGAGCGCGTCGGCATCGCCTTCTCGGGGGGTCTCGACACCTCCGTCGCAGTCGCCTGGATGCGCGACAAGGGCGCCGTCCCCTTCACCTACACCGGCGACCTCGGCCAGTACGACGAGGACGACATCGCGTCGATCCCCGGCCGCGCGCTGCAGTACGGCGCCGAGGGATCCCGCCTCATCGACTGCAAGCCGATGATGGTCGAAGAGGGCCTCGTCGCCCTCTCGTGCGGCGCGTTCCACATCCGCTCCGGCGGACGCACCTACTTCAACACCACGCCGATCGGCCGCGCCGTCACCGGCACGATGCTCGTCCGCGCCATGAAGGAGGACGGCGTCGACATCTGGGGCGACGGTTCCACCTACAAGGGCAACGACATCGAGCGGTTCTACCGCTACGGCCTGCTCGCTAACCCGTCGCTGCGGATCTACAAGCCGTGGCTGGATGCCGACTTCGTCACCGAGCTCGGTGGTCGCACCGAGATGAGCGAGTGGCTCGTCTCGCACGGCTTCCCGTACCGCGACTCGGTCGAGAAGGCCTATTCCACCGACGCGAACATCTGGGGCGCGACGCACGAGGCGAAGACCCTCGAGCACCTCGACGTGTCGCTCGAGATCGTCGAGCCCATCATGGGCGTCCGGTTCTGGGACCCCGCCGTCGAGATCGAGACCGAAGACGTCTCGGTCACCTTCGAGGCGGGACGCCCCGTCGCGATCAACGGCGTCGAATACTCGGATGCCGTGGCCCTGGTCATGGAAGCGAACGCGATCGGCGGGCGCCACGGCCTCGGAATGAGCGACCAGATCGAGAACCGCATCATCGAGGCGAAGTCCCGCGGCATCTACGAGGCCCCCGGCATGGCGCTGCTGTTCATCGCCTACGAGCGCCTGCTCAACGGGATCCTCAACGAGGACACCCTCGCCACGTACCACGAGCAGGGCCGACGCCTCGGGCGCCTCATGTACGAGGGCCGCTGGCTCGAGCCGCAGTCGTTCATGCTGCGCGAGTCGATCCAGCGCTGGGTCGGCTCCGCCATCAGCGGCACCGTGACGCTGCGCCTCCGCCGCGGTGAGGACTACACGATCCTGAACACCGAGAGCCGCAACCTGTCGTACTCCCCCGAGAAGCTCTCGATGGAGCGCGTCGGCGACGCCGCCTTCGGCCCGACCGACCGCATTGGGCAGCTGACGATGCGCAACCTCGACATCGCGGACTCGCGCGCCCGCCTCGAGCACTTCGTGTCGCTCGGCATGATCGGCGGGGCGACCGCCGAGCTGGTCGGCGAACTCGAGCAGGGCGGCGCTGCGGCCATCACGGGTAACTCCGGTGAGGTCGACGAGCTGGCGGGTGCCATCGACGAGTCGGGCGACTCGGCATCCTTCGACTTCGGCGCCGACTGAGAGCTCGCTGAATTAAGTTGCACACGACTGTGCAACTTCGTATGCTCGTGGGGTGACCACGACCGCATCGCCGCGTCGTCCGCGAAAGGATGCCGCGTCGAACCGCGTCGACATCCTCGCGGCGGCGGCGGCCACCATCGCCCGCGACCCCCACGCACCGATCGACGCCATCGCGCGCGCCGCCGGCCTCAGCCGCCGCGCGCTGTACGGGCACTTCGACGACCGCGATGCGCTCCTGCGCGCCATGATCCTCAGCGGCGCCGAGCGGTTCAACGCCCTCGCTGACGGGGTCGAAGACGACGGCCCCGCCCCCGTCGCGCTCGCCCGGCTCGCCGCGACGCTCTGGGATGGCGCTGCCGGCGTGCAGTTCGCAGCGGCGGTCGCCCTCGACGAGTCTCACATCGACGAGACCGCCGCCGTGCTGACCCCGATCCGCCGCCGGGTCCTCGCCCTCGTGACGCGGGGGCGCGACGAGGGCACCATCCGCACCGACATGCCCGCGGTCACCGTCGCTCGCCTCATCGAGGAGGCGGCTCGCACGGTCATCACCCGTCTCGACACCAGCCGACCCGAGGCCGCCTCGGTCGCGGTCCGGGCGATCCTCAGCGTCGCCGGCCTCGGCTGGCGTGAGGCCGACGAGATCCTGAAGGAGGCCGCAGCGTGAAGATCGCCCTCGCCGCCGTGTCCAAGGGTCGCGCCGGCAGCATCCTCCCTCCCACCGACCTCGCGATCGAATCCGGCCGCGTCTCACTCGCGACCGCGGAGACCGAACAGCGCCCGTCGGTGCTCGGACTCATCGCCACCGGCCGCATGCGCCCCGACACCGGAACCGTCATGATCGACGGCTCGCCGAGCGCCCGCCAGGTCCGCCGAGCGGCGGCGCTCGTCGACGCCCCCGACGTCAACGACCCGGCGCCCGACGTGACCGTCGTCGGCGTCGTCGAAGAGGAGCTCATGTTCGCCGGGCGCCGTGCCGACCCGCTCTCCGCCCGCACGTGGCTCGGCGAACACGGCTGGCGCCACCTCGCACGGACGCCAATCGGTCAGCTTGATGCCGACGACCGCATCCGGATGCTGCTCGAGCTCGCCGCTCTCCGGCGCGGGATCGAGGCTCTCGTCCTCGTGTCCCCCGACCGCCACGGGGGCGACCCGCGCCACTGGTGGCGCATCACCGAGGAGTTCGCCACCCGAGGGTTCGCGGTCCTCGTGATCGCCGGCACCGCGGCATCCACTGCCCTCGACACCCCTCCTTCCCCGACCGGAGGCATCCTCTCGTGAAGATCCCCGCCCTGTTCGCCGCCGAGCTGCGACGCCTCACCTCCACCCGGATGCGGGTCATCGCGCTGATCGCGCTCATCCTGGTTCCCGTCCTCTACGGCGGGCTGTACCTGTGGGCCAACCAGGACCCGTACGGCAACCTCTCGGAGGTTCCCGTGGCCCTCGTCGTGCAGGACACGGGCGCGTCGCTCAACGGCACCGACCGGAACCTCGGCGACGAGGTCGCCGACTCACTGCTCGACGACGGCAGCTTCGACTGGCATGTGGTGGATGCCGACGGTGCCCGCGCGGGCCTCGATGACGGCGCGTTCGACTTCGCCGTCACCCTGCCCGGCGACTTCACGTCGGCGGTCGCCTCAATCTCGTCTTCCGACCCGCGCCAGGCCGAGATCGACCTGACGACGAACGACGCCAACAACTACCTCGCCTCGACCATCGGGACCCAGGCGGTCCAGCGCATCCGGACGACGGTGACAGAGAAGGTCGTCCGTGAAGCCGGCCTGACCATGCTGGACGCGCTCAACACGGTCCGCGTCAAGCTGATCGACGCTGCGGACGGAGCCAGCACCCTGACGGATGGGCTCGGCTCCGCGGGCGACGGCGCCGACACCCTCGCCGGTGGCGCGGACACCCTGGCGACGGGCACGACGAAGCTCACGAAGGGCGCGAACTCGCTCGCCTCCGGTGTCGACACCCTGGCGGGCGGTCTCCGCTCGCTGACGTCGGGCGCCCAGCAGGTCTCGGGCGGAACGGCGAAGCTCCGGAGCGTCGCCGACCGCGTGGGCTCCGCCGCCGGCCGGGTGTCGTCCGCCGTCCCGACGGTGCGGAAGGACCTCACCGCCGCACTCAAGAAGCAGGGGCTCGACGCCGCGCAGATCGCCGACGTCCTCGACGTCCTCGACCCGATCGGCGACCGCGTCGGAACGCTCGAGTCCCGCGTGCAGCAGGCCGTCGCGCAGATCGATCGACTCGACGACGGCGCCGCCCAGGTCGCGAGCGGCAGCTCGAAGCTCGAGAAGGGTGCGGCCACCGCGGCGACGGGAGCGCACACCCTCGCTGCCGGGATCACGAGCGCGGATGCGGGTGCGCACAAGCTCGACTCGGGTGCGCACACCCTGGCCTCCGGCATCCACAAGCTCGACGCCGGTGCCGCGACCCTCCGCGACGGCCTCCGCGACGGAGCGGCGAAACTGCCGGATGACAGCGCGAAGACGCGCGCCGCGCAAGCCTCGACCCTCTCCAGCCCCGTGGGGATCACGGCGGACTCGGTCACGCAGGCGCAGAACTACGGCGCGGGTCTCGCCCCGTTCTTCGCCGCCCTCGCCGGCTGGATCGGCATCTACGCGCTGTTCCTCATCGTGAAGCCGGTCTCGCGTCGTGCCGTCACGGCGCTCCGCTCCCCCATCCGTGTCACGATCGCCGGCTGGCTGACGCCTGCCGCCCTCGGCGCCGTACAGATGGTCTCGCTGTTCGGCGTGCTCTCACTCGCGCTGGGCTTCTCGTTCACGCATCCGCTGCCGACCCTCGGCATCCTGCTGCTCGCATCGGCGACCTTCGCCGCGATCATCCTCGCGCTCAATGTGTGGCTGGGATCGGTGGGCCAGTTCGTCGGTCTCGTGTTGATGGTGCTGCAGCTGGTCACCGCAGGTGGCACCTTCCCGTGGCAGACGCTGCCCGCGCCGCTCGCCGCGCTCCATCACGTGCTGCCGATGGGTTACGTCGTCGACGCGATGCGGCAGGTCATGTACGGCGGTGTGGCAGGTCGGGCATGGACGGATGCCGCGGTGCTCGCGATCTGGCTGCTCGGCGCGCTGCTGGTCGCCATGGCGGGAGTCACGCGCATGACGTTCCGCCGGACGATGCGCGACCTGCAGCCGAGCCTCATCGGCTGAGACTCAGCCGCCTGCGCCGGGAGGCGTCTCCTTGGCGTCGGCGAGCTCGTCGACGTGGAGGTGACGGCGGTCGATCGTCCCGTTGCGGTACGCCTGCCGCCCCACCATGTGTGCGGACAGCGGCGCCGTCGCGAACTGGATCAGCAGGACGGGGACGAGGAAGGCCACGACGGCCCACGAGCGCAGCTCGAGGCCGACCGCGATCGCGATCAGCAGGAGCCCGAGCACCTGCGGCTTGGTCGCCGCGTGCAGGCGGGTCGGGACGTCGCGGAAACGCAGCAGCCCGATCGCGGCGGTCAGGCAGAGGAGCGCCCCGACGAGGATCAGGAGGAGCGCCACGACGTGGAGGATCTCGGTCATTGCTCGGCTCCTCCGTCTCGACGAGCGACGAAACGCGCGATCGACACAGATCCGAAGACGCCCACCGCGGCGACGATGAGCAGCACCGGAAGCGTCCGCGTGTGGTGGTTGATCGCCATCTCAGCGCCGAGGGCGCAGATGAGCAGCGTGAGCAGCACGTCGGATGCGACCGCGCGGTCGAGGATCGACGGCCCGATGATGATGCGCCAGACGGTCAGCAGGGCGGCCACGCCGAAGACGGCGCTGATCACGACGATGAGGACGGTGGTCACGAGCGCTCCTCCTTCCCCGCGGCGCGGACGGCCTCGAGCTGGGCGCGCGACCCGACGGCCCGGACGAGGCGGGCCTCCCAGCGCTGCACCATCCGCCGCTGCGTCTCGACCTCGGCATCCGTCGCCGCACCGAGGACGTGCAGATACAGGATGCGGCGATCCCGGTCGGTCTCGAGGACGAGCGAACCGGGAATGAGGGATGCCGTGACCCCGACGTGCGCCATGATCAGGTCGTCGTCGGTCACGAGCGGCACGGCGACCACCGAGACTCCGGGCTGTCGGCGGGGCGAGACGACCTGCCACGCCACCATGAGCGACCCCTTGATGACGGCGCCGAGGAACTGGACGAGGAAGACGAGCAGCCACCAGGGGTTCAGGCGGCCCGACAGCTCGACGGGCGGCAGGCGGAACACGCTCGTCACGAAGACCGCGACGACGGTGCCGGTGAGGAAGGCGAGGACGGTGAACTGCCCCCACAGCAGCATCCAGAGCGCGATCAGCCACAGGAAGAACGGCAGCTGACGCCAGATTCCGGTCAGGGCGCTGCGGTGGACCTCAGTTCCCATCGTTCACCTCGTCCTGCAGCTGGGTGAGGCTCACGGGGTTGGGCAGCGCCGCACCGATGCTCGCGCACAGGTGGTAGAGCGGGCCAGCGAAGACGGTGAGGGCGATCGTGACGGCGACCATGCCGGTCGTCGAGGCGGTCATGATGCGCGGGATGACGCGGCGTTCGGTCTGCACGCCGGCGGCGGGAGCGTCGTCGAGGTACGAGATGCGGTCGACGACCCCGGACTCCTCGGTGTGGTCCTCCTCCTCGCGCCAGAACGACAGGTTCCAGGCGCGCATGAGCGCGTACAGGGTGAGGAGCGACGTGACGATTCCCGCGACGATCAGCGCATACATGATCGGGGTGCCGACGGCCGCGGCGGCATCGAACAGGGCGTACTTGCCGATGAAGCCCGAGAAGGGTGGCAGCCCGCCGAGGTTGATAGCGGGGATGAAGTACAGCACGGCCAGCAGCGGTGCCGCCCGCATGAGCCCCTTGACCTTGAGGATCGACGTGGACCCCGCGCGACGCTCCACGAGGCCGACGGCGAGGAAGAGCGTCGTCTGCACCACGATGTGGTGGACCATGTAGTAGATCGTGGCGCCGAGCGACTCGGGGGTCGCGATCGCCAGCCCGAAGACCATGTACCCGATGTGGCTCACGAGCGTGAACGACAGGATGCGTTTGAGCTCGGCCTGCGCGACGGCTCCGAGGATGCCGACGACCATCGTGGCCAGCGCGACGATCAGTAGCAGCTGATTGACGTCGTTCTCGCGGAAGATCTGCGTCTCGGTGCGGATCATGGCGTAGACGCCGACCTTGGTCAGCAGTCCCGCGAACACCGCCGTGACCGGCGCCGGCGCCGTCGGGTAGGAGTCGGGCAGCCAGAACGACAGCGGGAAGACGGCCGCCTTGATGCTGAAGGCGAGGAGCAGCATGAGGTGGAGGACCAGCTGCACCTCGTCGGGGAGCTCCCCCATGCGGTCGGCGAGCTGCGCCATGTTGACGGTGCCGAGCGCTCCGTAGATGGCCGCGATCGCCGAGAGGAAGAGGATCGACGAGACGAGCGAGACGACGATGTAGACGACGCCGGTCCGGATGCGGGACTCGGTGGAGCCCAGCGTGATGAGGACGTACGAGGCGACCAGCAGGATCTCGAACCCGACGTAGAGGTTGAAGAGGTCGCCCGCGATGAAGGCATTGAAGATGCCCGCGGCGAGGATCAGGTACGACGGGTGGAAGATCGAGACCGGCGTCTCCTCATCCCCGTCGGCCGCGCCCTGTCCCACCGAGAACAGGAGGACGGCCAAGAGCACGATGCTCGAAACGAGCACGAGAAGGGCTGCAAGCCGGTCGACGTACAGGACGATGCCGAACGGGATCGGCCATCCGCCCACCGACACGGCCAGCGGCGCACCGCTCACGTCGACGTAGTACAGCAGCACAGCGGCGATCGCGGCGGCGACGGTCAGGGTCACGATCGAGACGCCGACCTGCACCCGCCGGTGACGGCCGAAGATCAGTGCGATGCCCGCGCCCAGCAGGGGCAGGGTCACCAGGAGGGGGACGAGAGCGCTCATCGCTGACCTCCCGGCTTGTCGACGCCCGCGTCGTCGCGCAGTTCTGCGATGTCCTGCGCGTGGAGGATCACGATGGGCGAGGTCTCCGTCCCGATGAAGTCGGTCGTGGCATCGTCATCCTCGTCGGTGATCTCGTCGTCCATCGCCCCTTCGTCGCGGGCGCCGCGCTCGCGCACCTCGCGGTCGGCCTCGTCGTCGGCGACCGTGTCGGCCTGCCCGAGCTGCCAGGACCGGTAGATGAGGGCGAGGAGGAAGGACGAGATCGCGAAGGTGATGACGATCGCTGTCAGCGAGAGCGCCTGCGGCAGCGGATCGCTGAACGATTCGCCGTCGGTGTCGCTGCCGTAGAAGGGCGCGATGCCCGGAGCGCCCATCACGACGAGGAGGAAGAGGTTTGCGGCGTTGCCGAGGAGCAGGAAGCCGATGAGCACCCGGGTGAGGCTGCGTTCCAGCATCGCGTAGACGCCGGCTGCGAAGAGCGCACCCATGATGATGACGAGGACCAGCGAGACGGTCATGCGCTCACCCGATCCCGCAGGGCCTGCGTCTGCCGGTCGACCTCGGCGCCGAGCGAGCGCAGCACGTCGAGGACGAGACCGATGACGACGAGGTACACGCCCACGTCGAAGATGGTCGAGGTGACGAACTCGACGTGACCGATGCCCCAGATGTCCGCTTCCCAGAAGGTGCTGGTCAGGGGGTCGACGCCGAAGAAGAGCGGCACGATGGCGCACGACAGGGCGAGGACCATGCCCGCACCCAGGAGCCGACCGGCATCCGTCGGTGCAGCCGCACCCAGCTCCCATCTACCACCGGCGACGTACCTCATGACGAGGGCCATCCCCGCGACGAGACCGCCGGCGAATCCGCCGCCGGGCAGGTTGTGACCGGAGAACAGCAGGTACACCGACACCACGATGATCGAGTGGAAGAGGACGCGGACGATGACCTCGAGCAGCAGCGACCGGTTCTCGGGCTTCACCTTCAGCCCGCCGACGAGCCACGCCTGGCGCGTCGATCCCGGTGCCGTCGAACGGGGCCGCGGGCCGTCGGCGGTCTCGACGAGCGGGCGACGGCTGCGACCCGTGCTGGTCGGGAGCGACGGCAGCACGCGACTGTCAGAGCGGTTCGTCACGAAGACGAGGGATGCCACGCCGGTCGCCGCGAGGATGAGGACCGAGAGCTCGCCCATCGTGTCCCACCCGCGCAGGTCGACGAGAGTGACGTTGACGACGTTCATGCCGTGACCGATCTCGTAGGCGAGATCGGGGAACGGTCCGGAGACGGGCTCGGCGACACGGGCGCCGGTCGCGATGAGGGCGATGGCCGCCATTGTGACGCCGACCCCGATGCCGAGGACGGCCCGGACGATCGGCAGCACGGAGGCGTTGTGGTCGCCGAGGCGGGCGGGGATGCGGCGGAGCACGAGCGCGAACGCGATGAGGGTGACGGTCTCGACGAGGATCTGTGTGAGGGCGAGGTCGGGGGCGCCGCTCGTGGCGAACAACAGGACCATGCCGAGCCCGGTGACCGAGACCAGCACGACGCCGGTGTAGCGCTTGCGAGCGCGGATCGCGACGAACCCGGCGAGGATCATGACCGGCGCCGCGAGCAGTTGCGCGGGGCTCTGCCACGCGTCGACAGCGATCCGCCACTCGGTGGTCGCCGCGAGTGCCGTCGCTTCAGCGGCGATGAAGACGACGAAAATCGTCCCGACATAGAAGGGCAGCGAGCCGCGCTGGGTGAGCGACGTCGTCCAGACCGAGAGGCGGGCGATCCCGCGGAGGGTGAGGTTGTACACGTCGTTTGCGGTGAACGGCAGCATCCGCTGCGGCGCGGGGCGCCGCTGGGTGATCCAGAACAGCGCGGCGCCGAGCGCGATCGAGCCGAGCGAGAGGAAGAGCGCCGGCTCCCACCCGTGCCAGAGGGCCAGGTGGTACGCCTTGCCGCCCTCTTCGAGCGGGATGCCGTCGGCATACCCCGCGAGGCCGGAGTCGAGGAACGGCGCTGCGAACCCGGCCACCATCGAGAACCCGCTGAGGACGACGGGGGCCACGAGGAAGCCGATCGGCGGGTCGGGCCATTCGGTTCGCTCGCGGGGGGCACCGGCGGCATCCTTCTTCGTCCAGAACGCACCCCACACGAAACGGATGCCGTACGCCGCGGTCAGGGCCGATCCCAGCAGGATCCCGACGAGGGGGATGAGGGCGGCCGGCGAGGCGCCTCCCTCGAGAAACGAGGTGAGTGCCGCTTCCTTCGCCACGAACCCGACGGTCGGGGCGACGCCGGCCATCGAGGCGATCGCGATGATCGAGAACGTCGCGAGGGTCGGCGCCTGGCGCCCCACTCCCGAGAGCTCGCCGATGTCACGCGTGCTGAGCTGACGGTCGATCACGCCGACGATGAGGAAGAGCGCCGACTTGAAGAGGGCATGTCCGACGAGGAGAGCGAGACCGGCGAGGGCGCTGTTGCGTTCGCCGTATCCGAGGACGACCGTCAGCATGCCGAGCTGGCTGACCGTTCCGAACGCCAGGATGCGCTTGAGGTCGGACTCGCGGAGGGCTTGGAACCCGCCGAGCAGCATCGTGAAGATCCCGAGTCCGATGACGATCGGTCGCCACGGGTCGGTGTCGGCGAAAGCGGGGGCGAACCGGGCGATGAGATAGATACCCGCCTTCACCATGGCGGCGGCGTGGAGATATGCGCTCACCGGGGTGGGAGCGGCCATCGCGCCGGGCAGCCAGAAGTGGAAGGGGAAGATCGCGGACTTGCTGAGCGCGCCGACGAGGAGCATGACGATCGCGGCATCCAACGCGACGGCCTCGCCGCCCTCGAAGATCGGGCCGGTCTCGATCATCGTGGTGACGCTCGTGGTGTCGTAGAGGACGACGAGCATCACGACGCCGATCAGCATGACGAGTCCGCCGAGCGTCGTCACGAGAAGAGCCTGCAGGGCGGCGCGCCGGCTCGCACCGCGTCGGTGATAGAAGCCGATGAGCAGGTACGAGAGGACGCTCGTGACCTCCCACAGCATGATGAGCACCACGATGTCGTCGGTGAGGACGAGTCCGTACATGGCTCCCGCGAAGGCGAGCAGCACCGCCGAGAAGGTCGCGAGGCCCTCGCGCTTGCCGGCAAAGTACCAGCGGCAGTAGAGCATCACGAGCGCGCCGACGCCCGTGACGATGAGCGCCATCACCCACCCGAGAACGTCCATCCGCATCGACAGCTGGACCTTGAGGTCCGGGATCCAGGCGTATGTCTCGAACGGGATACTTCCCGCCAGAACGCGCGGACCCTGAAGGGCGGTGTGCACGAAAGCGGCGATCGGAACGAGCGCGGCCACGAGGAATGTGCGGGACCCGAGGCGGGCGACGAGGGCCGGCAGAAGAAGCGGCACGAGCGCGAACGCCGCGAGGAGGATCAGCAACCTGGCCTCCTCTGTGCAATCGCGGGGGTCGAGATGTTCAGTCTACCGGCTGAGACAAAGGCGGCGCCCGGCCACCTCCCAGGTCAGACCGATACCGGCGCCGTCGTGTTCCCTCGTCGGAATGTGCAGGTGAGGGTGAGGGATGCCGGTTCCCGACCCTCGAGCATCGCCACGACGGCCTCGCCTGCGGCGCGCCCCTTGGCGATCGAGTCCTGCACGAGTGTCGTGAGTACGTACGGGGCGAGCCCGTCGACCGTCACGCCGTCGAAGCCTGTGACACTGAGGTCCTCCGGCACGCGAAGACCGGCTTCCTCCGCGGCGCGGATGACGCCCGCGGCGAGCAGATCGCTCTGCGCGATGATCGCCGTCGGACGGTGGCCCGCGAGGAGCACCCGGCCCGCCGCGAGCCCTTCGTCGATCGAACTGGCCCCGACGGCGTAGGCGGGCGCGTCGGGGAAGACCTCTCGCGCACCGCGCAGCCTGTCACGGGTGACTTCGACGGTGATCTGCGCGGGGTCGTCGATGAAACCGCGGGGGCGCGCGGCATCCTTCGTCAATGTCACGAGCGCGACGTCTTCGTGGCCGAGTGAGCGCAGGTGCTCGGCCGCGGTGCGCTGCGCTTCGACGTTGTCGAGGAGCACGCGCGGGACGTCGGGACCGGCATCGCCCTCGATCACGACGACGGGGATGCCGCGACGCCGAAGGATGTCGACCGACGACTGCAGGATCTCGTTGCAACCGAGGAGGATCGCCGCGTCGAGCGGGGCGGTCGTCAGCGTCGGGCCGGTCTCGACCGGGCCATCTTCGTTGAGGAGCAGGATGCCGGCTCCGATCGGACCGATTGCATCGCTCAAGCCGTCCATCATGGCGGTCGTCACGGGGTCGCGGAACGCCGTGCCGAGGCGCTCGCGGAAGAGGACGGCGACGACGCCGGCCCGCCCGGTGCGAAGCGACGCCGCGCGGGGATCCGGGCCCGAATACCCCAGTGCATCCGCTGCCTTCATCACCTTCGCGCGGGTCGCGTCCGAGACGGCGACCTTGCCGCTGAAGACCACGGATGCCGTCGACGCCGACACTCCGGCCTCGCGCGCGACGTCGGAAATCGTCGCTCGGCGGCTGTTCATGCCTCGATCGTAGCCGCCGGAAGCGGATTGTCGAATCGATTCGGAGATCCCGCTAGAGTGACCGTCATGACCCTCGAGTTGACCGCCTCCCGCCTGTGGACATGGCGCCTCGCCGTGTTTGCGATCTTCACAGCAAGCGGCTTGAGCATCGCCACGTGGGCGTCGCGGGTGCCGTCGATCAAGGCCGCGCTCGACATCGACAACGCCACGATCGGCCTGCTGCTCCTCGGCATGGGTGCCGCCTCGATCATCGGCCTGTCCGTCGCGTCCGTCGTCGCGGCGCGGCTGGGCACGCGCCTCGGGATGCTGCTCGTGATGCTGGTTCTGGCTGGCGGGATCTTCCTCATCGGCATCGGAACCGACGTCATCCCCTCGCTCCCCCTCGTCCTCGTCGGCCTCGCGCTGTTCGGCTTCGGCAACGGCACGCTCGACGTGCTGATGAATGTCGACGGTGCGGCGATCGAGGTCGAGGTGAAGAAGACGATCCTGCCGCTGTTCCACGCGTTCTTCAGCCTGGGCACCGTCATCGGCGCCGGCATCGGAGCACTCGCGGCGAGCGCGCGGATCGCCGTCGTCCCCCACACCACCGTCGTGGCGGTCGCGATCGTCGTACTCGCCGTCATCGCCTACCGCTACGTTCCACACCGCGAGTTCGGCTCCGCAGACGACGCGCCCACCGGCTGGCGTGACCGCCTCTCGACCGCGCTGTCGGCGTGGCGAGAACCCCGTACCTACGTTCTCGGCGTCGTCATGTTGGGCATGGCGTTCGCCGAGGGCGGCGCGAATGATTGGCTGGCCCTGGGCGTCAGCGAAGATCACAAGGGAGGCTTCGCGCTCGGCGCCGCCGCCCTCACGGTGTTCTCGATCGCGATGACCGTCGTCCGCGTCTTCGGCGGGCCGCTCGTCGACCGCTTCGGCCGGGTCGCGACGCTGCGGGTCCTCGCCGCGACGGCCGTGGTCGGCATCCTGCTGTTCATCCTGGCGCCGAACCTGCCGCTCGTCTTCGTCGGCGCTGCGCTGTGGGGCATCGGGGCATCGCTCGGCTTCCCCCTCGGGATGTCGGCCGCGGCAGACGACCCGGCGCGGGCCGCGGCGCGAGTGAGCGCAGCGGCGACGATCGGCTACGTCGCGTTCCTCTGCGGCCCGCCGGTCCTCGGCCTCATCAGCACCCACATCGGCCTGCTGCCGACGCTGTTCATCATCGCGGCGCTGGTCGCGGCATCCGGTTTCGCCTCCGGCGCCGCCAAGCCCCTGCCAGGAACCCGCGGCACGAGCCACTGAGCGAGATCAGAACAGGCGGGGGGCTCCCGACTCGATGCCCTTCATCTCGTCGTAGTCGAGGGTGACGCAACGGATGCCGCGATCGGTCGCGAGGACCTTCGCCTGCGGCTTGATCTCCTGCGCGGCGAAGACGCCGGTGACGGGAGCGAGGTGCGGATCGCGCCCCAAGAGTTCGAGGTAGCGGGTGAGCTGTTCTACACCGTCGATGTCGCCGCGACGCTTGACCTCGACGGCGATCGTGCCGCCCTCGGGGTTTCGCAGCAGCAGGTCGACCGGACCGATCGCGGTCGGGAACTCCCGCCGCACGAGCGTGAGGTTCTCACCGATCACGCCGACCTGTTCGGACAGCAGCCGCTGCAGATCGGCTTCGACCCCGTCCTTGACCAGTCCCGGGTCGACACCGAGTTCGTGCGAAGAGTCGTGCAGCACCTCGTAGATGCGGATGGTGAGCTCGTCACCGGTCTTCGCATGCGTGACGCGCCATTTCTCGACGACGTCGATGTCGTCCTCCCCCGGCTCGATCACCGTCAGGGTGCAGGGCGGGCTCATCCAGTTCAACGGCTGGTGCTGGATGTCGCGATGGAACGCGACGGTGCCGTCCGCCTTGACCATGATCAGGCGGGTGGCGGGGGGCAGATGCGTGTTCAGGCGACCGGTGTAGTCGACGGAGCAACGGGCGATGACGAGACGCACGGCGACGAGCCTACCCGCGGCATCCGTCCCTCTAGGCTGGATGCATGACGACACGCTCCCCCTGGTCCTGCATCCTCTGGGACGTGGACGGCACCATCGTCGACGCATCCGTCGGCATCCTCAGCCGGCTCGACCGGTGCCTGACCCACTTCGGGTACGCGCCGCCGACGCGGGCAGAACTGGTCCACTGGATCGGGCCGCCCATGTACGAATCGTTCCAGAAGAACGTCGGGATGACGCCGGAGCAGGCCACCGAGGCAGTGTCGTACTACCGCGCTCTCGGCAGAGCAGACGGCTTCACTGCGAACGTCGAGCTCTACCCGGGCGTCGGAGAGCTCATCGCAGACATCGCGGCAGCGGGCATCCCGCAGGCGACGGCGAGTTCGAAGCCCGAGAATCAGGTCGTCGCGCTCATGGAGCACTTCGGGCTCTCAGAGCACATGCAGGCGATGGCCGGCGCGACGCCCGACGAGATGACCCTGGCCTCGAAGGCCGACATCGTGGCGGAGGCGCTCCGCCGCCTGACGGCAGCAGGTGCGGACATCAGCCGTCCGATTCTCATCGGAGACCGCCACCACGACGTAGACGGGGCCGCCGCGAACGGCGTCCCCGTCATTTTCGTACGGTGGGGCTTTAGTTGGCCCCACGAGAGTGAAGGAGCGCAGGCGGCGGTCGACACGATGGTCGAGCTCCGCCGCCTGCTCCTCACAACTGAGGTGTGAAACCTCAGACGGGGCGAATGTTCTCCGCCTGCAGGCCCTTGGGGCCCTGGGCGATGTCGAACTCGACTCGCTGGTTCTCTTCCAGCGAGCGGTAGCCCGAAGATTCGATGGCTGAGTAGTGGGCGAAGACGTCGGCGCCGCCTTCATCGGGGGCGATGAACCCGAAGCCCTTTTCCGAGTTGAACCACTTGACGGTACCGCTGACGCTCATGAACTGCCTTACTTCGTTGATGCCGACGACACGTGCGCCGGTCCTTCCCCAACCTAGCTGTCATGGCGCCCGCTGTCTCCCCCTGTGACCTAAGGTGACACAAACGTTGCCTGCCGGACCCCTCTCGGTAGTCAACATGACAAGCGAAAGACACGTCGTGATACCCCCAGGGGTATCCTCCGAGGTATGCGCACCATCATCATCGGGGGTGTGGCGGCCGGGATGTCGGCGGCCACGCGTCTGCGCCGGCTCGACGAACAGCGTGAGATCGTCGTCTTCGAACGCGGGCCCGACGTCTCCTTCGCGAACTGCGGTCTCCCCTATTACGTCGGCGGCGTGATCGAGGATCGATCCGCGCTGTTGCTTCAAACCCCGGCATCCCTCGCCGCTCGGTTCGCCCTGCAGGTGCACGTCCGTCACGAGGTCGTCGCGATCGACACGGCCGCGAAGACCGTCACGGTTCGCGACCTCGACGCCGGCGCGGAGCGGGTCGAGGAGTTCGACGACCTGGTGCTGGCCATGGGGGCACGGGTCACCGGCGGCATCCCTGGTGACGGCGTACCCGTCATCAGTCTGCGGAGCGTCGAGGACGTCGACGCGATCACCGAGGTTCTGTCCGGGTTGCCGGCGCCGCGGGCGGTCGTCGCGGGTGCCGGGTTCATCGGGATCGAAGCCGTGGAGAACCTCGTGGCGCGCGGGGCGCACGTCACACTCGCGCAGCGCGGCGCGCAGGTGCTGAGCCCTCTCGATCCCGAGATGGCCTCGCCGGTGCACCGCGCGCTGACGGATGCGGGGGTGGAGCTTCGCACGGGCACGACGATCACGCGTATCCACGCCGACGGGGTCACGCTGTCCGACGGCACGGAGGTGGCCGCCGATCTCGTCGTCGACGCGCGCGGAGTGCGTCCCGATGTGCGTATCGCAGAGGCAGCCGGCATCGCGCTCGGTCCGACGGGCGGGATCGCGGTGGACGGCAGGCACCGCACCGACGTCCCGGGGATCTGGGCGGCAGGCGACGCGGTCGAGAAGTCGGACCACCTCGACGGCGAGGCCACCCTCGTCGCGATGGCGGGGCTCGCGAATCGGCACGGCCGGGCCGTCGCCGACGACATCGCCGGAGCCGCGACCGTACCGGCGACCCCCGCCCTCGGCACCACGATCGTCGGGGTCCTCGGCCTCACGGTCGGACTCGTCGGGTGGAGCGAACGGCGCCTGCGCGCGGCAGGACGTGCCCACCGCGTCGTGCACACGCATCCGTTCTCGCATGCCACCTATTACCCGGGTGCCGAACAGATGGCGATGAAGCTCCTGATCGACCCCGAGACCGACCTTCTCCTCGGCGCGCAGCTCGTGGGGCGGGCCGGTGTGGACAAGCGGCTCGACGTCCTGGCGGTCGCGATGACGGCCGGGCTCACGGCATCCGCTCTCTCCCAGCTCGAGCTGGCGTACGCACCTCAATACGGGTCGGCCAAGGACCCGATCAACATGGCGGGGTACGTCGCCGAGAACCTCGCGACGGGAACGGATCGCACGATCCAGTGGCATGAAGTGGATGCCGCTCGCGCAGCCGGCGCGGTCGTGGTCGACGTGCGGACGACGGGCGAGCACGAGGCGGGCGCGATCCCCGGGTCGATCCTCCTGCCGCTCGACGAGCTGCGCGAACGGCACGGCGAACTGCCGGACGCTCCGCTGATCGTCCATTGCAAGGTGGGGCAGCGCGGGCACACCGCCAGCCGCATCCTGCAGCAGCTCGGTCACGACGTCCGCAATCTCGACGGCGGGTGGCTCACCTGGACCGACGGCCTCGAGGCCGCGCTGCGAGAGAAGGGGTGAGTGACGTGTCGACCACCGTGCACGACGCAGATGCCGCCCGCCGGATCGCGAACCGGCTGAAGCGCGCGCAGGGCCAACTCACCGCGGTGATCACCGCGGTGGAGGGAGGCGGAGACTGCCGCGAGGTGGTCACGCAGCTTTCCGCTGTCTCGAGTGCGATCGACCGGGCCGGGTTCGCGGTGATCGCCGCCGCAATGCAGCAGTGCCTCACGGAGGACGATGGCGATGAGGGACGCGTGCGCATGGCAGAGCTCGAGAAGCTGTTCCTCTCCCTGAGCTGAGGTGTCCGCCGAGTCCGTGAGACTTCGTGGAATATCGAGGAGTGGCGCCCTACTGTGGGTGACGTTGCGACAGTCCTCGCCGCATGCCACCGTCAGGGAGAGCCCGATGAGTAAAACGGTCAGCATCGTATCCGGAGCAGTCCTCGTCGCACTGGGGCTCGCTTTACTTGTCCTCGCGGGCCTCAACTCATACGCGCAGATGGACCGCGTCGACCGCGAAGGAGGGGCAGGCAACCTCTTCGCACTCGACGTCTTCTGGCTGGGCCTCGTGGGATTGCTCGCGCTCGCGCTCGGGGCGATCGCTCTGACGCGACCTCTGCGTCATCGCGACCGACCTATCGCGGCGCGCTGACGGGGCAGCACTCGTTCGCCGTACCGCCCTCATCCGACCAGCTCCCCGCTGTCAGCGGGCCGCGCGGCGGCGGGCGAACGCCGAGACGACAGCCACCACGGTTCCCGTCGCGACTCCCACGACGGTCTCGCCAAGGCGGTCGGTGAGCAGGACGGTCGCGGTCGTCGGCGCCGCGAGTTGCACCATGAGCAGTGCCAGCGGCGTGATGAAGACCATCGCGATGCCGTAGTTGCGTCCCACGAAGAGCTCGGCAACCGCCTGCAGTGCGATCGCGATCAGGATCACCGCCAGGGGCGGAAGGTCGAGAGCGAGGATCGCCGCGGCGAGGAGGACGCCGATCACCGTGCCCACGAACCGTTGAACGCCGCGGATGACGCGGGCCTTGACGTGCGGACCGCTCACCGCGGCGACCGCCCCGACCATCGCCCAGTACCAGTGCGCGTCGAACAGCACGAGCCCCAGCATCCCTGCGAGAAGGGTGCCGATGGCGACCGTGAGCGACATCTCGGCCGCGACCGAGCCGACCGGGATGCGCTCCTTCCCTCGTGAGAGGTCCGGCAGCGACCGTGCGGACACCGCCTCATACGCGAGTGTGATGAGGATGGAGAAGACCACCGCGGCGAGGCCGACGGCGAGGACGTCGATCAGTCGGGTGGTATCAGCGGGAACGGATGCCGTGGCCCCCGTGGCGAACACGATGAAGAGCGCGCCGGGTGGATGCCACTGCGCCGAGTACGCGAGCAGGGTCACGATCGAGGCGCCGGCCGACACCACGACGATCGCCCACGGTGCGGCCAGGTCGGCGACCGACGTGGCGGTGCCGATGAGCATGGCGGTGACCAGGACCGCGCCGGCGGACGCCTGCATCCGGATCCGATCGCCGATCCGGTCGGTGCGCCCGTAGAGCGAGGCGAAGGCTCCGAAACTCGCGTAGATGCTGAGATCGAGCCGGCCCATCGCCCAGAGGACGAGCAGCGGGACGCCCACGCTGATCGCCGCGCGGACCGCGACCGTGTGATCGCGGTCGTAGGGCGCGACGCGGATGACCCCGGTCCAGATCCGGCCACGCGAAGCACTCACCTGAAGAGCCTACGAGCCTGCGGCGGGGCCGGGAAACGACGAAGGTACCTCGAGGAGCGTTCCAGGGATGGCCCAGATCCTTTCCAACGCCCAGGTCAAGAGTTGTTTCCGGAAGCGCTCGATCTGCGTGCCGTGTCGTCCGGTGCAGGAGGCAGGATGTCGACGTCTTCGTGCGTCAGCACCGTCAGGTCCTGAATCACCTCAACCCGAACTGACGTCGCCAGCCTGTCAGTCGGCCGCTACCAACTCGGGCTCGCTCAGTTGGGCAAAGACACGATCGGACGCTCGTCCGCGCCGACCTCTCGAACCGATCCGGAGGTCTCGTAGAAGTTGAAGAGGTCGGGCGAGCCCCATGTCGTCTCACCGACCGATCCATCGGGCCACACGACGATCACGTCCTTCGGCCCGACCCAGATCGCGCTGACCTCGACCGATCTACCGTCCTTGAGCAGGAATCTGCTGGACTGCGTCTGCTTACCCTTGAGCTCCTCTTCATCGGTCTTCGACGCCTCAGTCACCGGCCCTTTCGTATACGCGCGTACCCATTCGCGCAGTATCTCTGGCTTCTCTATCGTGAGTTGCTCGAGCGTTTCCGGCACCTCGGACCACGGGTACTCGTATTACTCGACAGACGCGACGTCATCAACGCTGATCCCGATGGAGCGTTCGGTAGTGTTCTATGCCTGCGACCTGCGATTTTGCGGAACAGTTTTATCTCTCCGAGCAAGGGACGCCTCTGTACGTGACGGCGTGGGAGCGGTACCGTCGACCAACCGATCGCTCCGGAGCCCCGTCGTGAGCTGCTCAGGGGGCGGGATCCTCTCCGGCCGCTCGTACCAGATCTCGTTCTCCAACGCCGGCGGGAACACGTACCTCGACACTGGCTGCGGAGGCAGCAGCCCGAACGCAGGGCTGCAGCTGCGCTATCAGGTCTACCCCGGCGGCCCGTGGGCGACGACGTCGCAGCGGGTACAGCAAGGCCCCGTGACTTCTCAGACGCAGGGTGGCATCTGGAACGGTTACCACAAGGCGTTCAACGGCACCGGCGTCCAAATCGGCTCGACCAACTCGTAAGGAGCACGACATGAAGAAGCGCACGATGGTCGTGAGCGCATCCCTCGGCGCCACCGCTCTGGTCGCAGCTGGCGCGGTGGCAGCATTCGGCGGGTCGTTCACCAACCCCGAAGCCGGTCCTCTCCCCGACGGTGTCAAGGTCGTCACCCAGGAGGTCTACGACAAGGCGTTCTCCGAGTTCTCCGCCTGCATGAAGGATGGCGGGTCGCCGCTGTTCGGCGAGCGCGAAGTCGGCCAGGTGAAGGAATTCTCCTACATGGACACCGGCCAGGCCGTCTACGACAAGTGCTACGTCGCCTTCGCGCCCGTGGACTTCCAGTGGCAGATCGCCCACTCCTACGAGTCCGAGACCTTCGTCCAGTACCGCGAGTGCCTCACCGACATGGGCATCACGCCCGGGAAGGACGCGGACACCATCCTCGCCCAGGTGGAAGAGAGCGGGCTCGACGTCCAGAGGTGCTTCGCGCCGGAAAAGTAGCTCCAGCGCCGGAGACTGACCTCGGCAACCCGGAGAAGCGGCGAGCGCGCGAATATGGATATCACGCGCTCACCTCGGCTATGGCATTCGCCGTCGCCAACATGCGCCGCATCGTCAGCTTCATCCAGGCGCAGGCTGTCACAGCCCTCGGCGAGAAAGCGCTGAGGGAACGAACGAGGAACCGAGCCGAGTAGCGCCTGCCACCGGGGTCCTGAACTCCGACACGAAGTGAACAGAAGCGAGTAGCCCCGAAAGGGGCTACTCGTGTTGGGGTACTACGGGCAAAACGACAGGATCAGGATCAAAAGCGGCTGAGCTCGCTCATCAACGACGAAACCGGCCGGGATTTTCATCACCGACCGGCTCTGCCTTTTAATTTCCACACAGCTACTGCCTGTATTTGCACACAGACCCGTCTGTGCGCGAGGGGGGAGTTGAACCCCCACGCCCTTTCGGGCACTGGCACCTGAAGCCAGCGCGTCTGCCTATTCCGCCACTCGCGCGAACCCGTGTCGCCACGGGATCAACTTTCCGAGGATATCATGGCGCGAGCCCGCCGGAGAAACGGCCGCAGCCTTGTTCCCCAGACCCTGCCAGGGTCGACAACTAGCATGTGAGCACCGGTCCAGACTGCCTGAGGAGCCCCGTGGGACTACTTGACAGCTTCGAGAAGGGAATCGAACGCGCCGTGAACGGCGCGTTCGCGAAGACCTTCCGCAGCGGTGTGCAGCCTGTCGAAATTGCCTCCGCGCTGCGATCCGAACTCGACGCGAAGGCTGCCGTCGTCTCGCGCGACCGCATCCTCGTACCTCACACCCTTGTCGTGCGGCTCGCCCCCGCCGACCACGAACGCATGGGCGCACTCGGCCGCACCCTGCACGACGAACTCGTCCAGCTGGTCGAGGGCCACGCGAAGGCGCAGCAGTACAGCTTCGCCGGGCCGGTGTCACTCTCGATCAACGCCGACGAATCGCTCACGCCCGGTACCGTCCGCGTCGACTCCGGTTCGGCCGGCACCGAAGACGTGTCCTGGCACGGTGTCGTCGAGATCGACGGCCAGCAGCACCCCCTCACCGCGAGCCGCACCGTCATCGGTCGGGGAACGGATGCCGACATCACGATCTCCGACGCCGGCACGAGCCGCCGGCACGTCGAGATCCTGTGGGACGGGCGTCGTGCGATGGTGCGTGACCTCGGTTCCACCAACGGCACCCAGCTGAACGGCATGAAGGTGTCGGAGGCGGCTCTCGAGCCGGACTCCGTCGTCACCATCGGCCGCACCCGCATCACGTTCCGCGTCGTCGCGCAGGCTTCCCGCATCCCCCCGCGACCGCAGGATCCCGCGACCCGAATGTTCGACCTCGGAGGCCAGGCATGAGTGAACTGACTCTCCTGCTGCTGCAGATCGGGTTCCTGATCTTGCTGTGGTTCTTCATCTTCGCCCTGGTCTACTCGCTCCGCGCCGACCTGTTCGGCGTCAAGGTGCGGAAGATGCCCGAACCGGCGGCGGCAGCTCCCGGCCCGATCGCAACGGCGCCCGCGAACGCAGAGACCTCGATCGTCTCGCCCATCGCCACGCGGCCCGCCGCACCCAAGGGCCCGCAGAAGGCGACCACCCAGACGGTGTCGCGCATCGTCATCACCAGCGGCCCGAAGGCGGGCCTCGAGCTTCCCCTCGGCAACGAACCTCTGACGATCGGCCGATCGAGCGAATCGGGACTCGTCATCCGCGACGACTACACCTCGAGCCACCACGCGCGCCTCGTCCTCTGGGGCGAGCAGTGGATGGTCCAGGACCTCGACTCGACGAACGGCACCTGGCACGACGGCGAGCGCGTCGCATCCCCCGTCCCTGTCATCGTCGGCGCCCCCATCAAGGTCGGCGCCACGACCTTCGAGCTGCGGAAGTAACGGCCCGCACCGATGGTTTTCGAGGGCTCGAGCGCAGCCATTTCCCATACCGGGAAAGTCCGCTCCAACAACCAGGACTCGGGCTTCTCCGGCTCGAACCTGTTCGTCGTTGCGGACGGGATGGGCGGTCACGCCGGCGGCGACATCGCCTCGAGCATCGCCGTCCACCACCTCGAGGGCCTCGATCATTCGTTCCCCACCCCCGCCGAGGCGGAGCGGGAGCTGCGTGAAGCGATCGTGGATGCCGCGCACGTCCTCGTCGACACGGTCGCGGAGCGTCCCGAACTCGCCGGGATGGGGACGACGGTCAGCGCCGTGCTCATGGTCGACGACTACGCCGTCATCGCCCACATCGGCGATTCGCGCGTGTACCTGTTCCGCGACGGCGTCTTCACGCAGATCACGACCGACCACACCTTCGTCCAGCGACTCGTCGACTCGGGCAGAATCACGCCCGAAGAGGCGCGGTACCACCCCCGCCGCTCCGTCCTCATGCGCGTGCTCGGCGATATGGCCACCGACCCCGAGGTCGACGCGTTCATCATGCAGACCCAGCCGGGCGACCGCTGGCTGATCTGCTCCGACGGCCTCTGCGGTGTCGTCGACGACGCGCAGAGCGCCAAGGTGCTGCGGCAGGACCTCGCCCCCGGTCGCACCGCGGACATGCTGCTGAAACTGGCACTGGATGCCGGGGCCCCCGACAACGTCACGATCGTCCTCGTCGACGTGGGCGGCCGGCATCCCATGTACAGCGGCACCGCGACCGTCGTCGGATCGGCCGCTACGCCCAAGGGCATCGAGGTGCCCCTGGCGCGACCGGCGCGCACGGGCTGGTTCCAGACCGGACGCCAGGCAGCGAACGAGCCGAGCCACTTCGAGCCCGCAGCGGAATACCTCGAGGAGCTCATCGAGGAGGATCGTCGTCGCGCCCGGCGCCGCCGTGTCTGGTGGTTCGTCGGCTTCATCGCGATCGTCGCGGTCATCGCCGCCGGCGTTTTCGCCGGGTACGCCTGGACGCAGACCCGCTACTTCGTCGGGCCCGACGACGACAGCGTCGTGATCTACCGCGGCATCCAGCAGGACATCGGTCCGATCTCCCTCTCGACGCCCTTCGAGGACACGAACATCCTCCTCGCCGACCTTCCTGAGTACCAGCGGGAGTCGGTCGAGCAGACCATCTCCGCCCGATCGCTCGCCGACGCGCAGGCGATCGTCGACAACCTCCGCCAGGGGACCCCATGACAGCCTCGGTCGAGACCGACACCACGGTTATCAAGGCACTGCGCAAACTGCGGATGCCGGCGACGCAGCGCAACCGCGAACTCGGACTGCTCCTGTTCGCCACCGTCGTCACGACAGCCGCGGTCGTGCTGGTGCAGCTCGGCACGCGCGGCGAGATCGACCCGACGTTCCTGTCGTACTGCGGAGGGCTCGCGGGCCTCGCACTCGCCCTCCACATCGTGACCCGCATCTGCGCGCGCGATGCGGACCCGTTCGTCCTCCCGATCGCGACGCTGCTGACCGGGCTCGGGATCGCGATGATCTACCGCTTGGACATCGCGGAGGAACGCACCGGCTGGGGCTCCCTCGGCTTCCGTCAGCTGGTGTGGGCGGCGATCGCGATCGCCGGGGCGATCCTCATCGTCGTCTTCCTCCGCAACTACCGCGTGCTCTTCCGTTACACCTACGTGTTCGGGCTCAGCGGCATCCTCCTGCTCCTGCTGCCGTTCGTGCCGGGTCTCGGCATCAAGGCGGGCGCGGACGTGTGGGTGTCGATCGGCGGGCTGTTCTCGTTCCAGCCCGGTGAGCTCGCGAAGATCTGCCTCGCGATCTTCTTCGCCGGATACCTCGTCCGCACCCGCGAAGCCCTCAGCTCCGTGGGAACGCGGTTCCTCGGCATCACCTGGCCGAAGGCGCGCCAGCTCGGCCCACTCCTCATCATCTGGGGCGTCTCGCTCGGCATCATCGTGCTGCAGCGCGACCTGGGTACCGGCATCCTCATCTTCGGGATGTTCATCGCGATGCTCTACGTCGCGACGGGCAAGGCGAGCTGGGCGATCCTCGGAGTACTGCTCGCCGTCGGGGGCGCCCTTGTCGCCTCGCAGATCCTGCCGTACGTCGGGTCGCGCTTCTCGAACTGGCTCGACGCATTCAACCCGGACTACATCAACGGCAGCAGCTTCCAACTGGTCTCGGGCATCTTCGGCCTCGCCCACGGCGGGCTGATCGGAACCGGGCTGGGCCTCGGCCGCCCCGACCTGACCCCCCTCGCGCACAACGACTACATCCTCCCGAGCCTCGGCGAAGAGCTCGGGCTCGTCGGGGTGTTCGCGATCCTGGCGCTCTACATGGTGTTCGTGAGCCGCGGCATCCGCATCGGCATCGCGGGCCAGGACGACTTCGGCAAGCTCCTCGCGACGGGCCTGTCGTTCACCCTCGCCCTGCAGGTGTTCATCATGGTCGGCGGTGTGACCCGCGTCATCCCGCTCACAGGCCTCACCATGCCGTTCCTCGCGGCGGGCGGGTCGTCGCTCATCGCGAACTTCCTCATCATCGCGATCCTGCTTCGGATCTCCGACGCGGTTCGCTCCAGGCCCCGGGTGGTGATCGGATGACCAAGCAACTACGCCGACTGAGCGTCGTCGTGCTCCTGATGTTCCTCAGCCTGTTCGCCGCGTCGAGTGTGATCCAGGTCGCCCTCGCCGGTCAGCTGAACGAGAACCCCGACAACCGGCGCACCCTGTACGACTCCTACGAGGTCCAGCGCGGCACGGTCTACGCCGGCAGCACGGCGATCGCCTCGTCGAAGCCGAGCGACGACGTCTACAGCTGGATCCGCACGTACCCGGATGCCGAGATGTGGGCGCCCGTGACGGGCTTCATCAACCCCGTCCTCCGCTCCTCCACGGGTCTCGAGTACGCGATGAACGCCGCCCTCGCCGGAACCGGCAGCCAGCAGTTCCTGACCCGCCTGGACCAGATCGTGAGCGGGCAGCCGCCGCGCGGATCTAACGTCCTCCTCTCGCTCGACCCCACGATCCAGAAGGTCGCGTACGACGCACTCGACGGCCTGGAAGGCGCTGTCGTGGCGATGGAGCCCGACACGGGCAGGATCCTCGCGATGGCGACCAGCCCCAGCTTCGATACGAACCTGCTCGCCTCGCACAACAGTTCGGCCGTGAACGCCGCGGATCAGAAGCTGGAGGCTGACCCGCTGCGTCCGCTGACCAACCGCGCGACGCGCGAGACCGAGCCCCCCGGATCGACGTTCAAGCTCGTCGTCGCGTCGGCGGCGCTGTCGTCGGGCAAGTACACGCCCGATTCGGAATTCAACAACCCGGCGACGTTCACGCTCCCCGGGACCGACAGCATCCTGCACAATTTCGACCGCGGCACGTGCGGCCCCGGCGAGAAGACGACCCTCGCGACCGCACTGCGACTGAGCTGCAACATCCCGATGGCCGAACTCGCGCTCGAACTCGGGACCGACGCGATCCGCGAAGAAGCGCAGAAGTTCGGATTCAACTCGAGCTTCGAGATCCCCCTCAACGTCGCCGCCTCGAGCTATCCCGAGGGCTTCAACGCGCCGCAGACCGCACTGAGCGGCATCGGCCAGACCGACGTCCGCGCGACGCCGCTCCAGATGGCGATGGTCGCGGCGGGTATCGCCAACGGCGGCGTCGTGATGAACCCGCGCATGGTCGACCGCGTCGTCGCTCCCGACCTGACCGTGCAGGACGAACCTGCCGACACCGAGTTCGGTCGCGCCATCAGTCCCGAGGTGTCCAAGACGATGACGGAGCTGATGACCGCCAATGTCAAAAACGGCGCTGCTTCGGGTGCGAGAATAGACGGCGTCGACGTCGCCGGTAAGACCGGAACGGCGGAGCACAACCCTGGCGACCCGTACACGCTGTGGTTCACGGGGTTTGCGCCCGCTGAGGACCCGAAGGTGGTCGTCACGGTGATGGTGGAGAACGGTGGTGGGCTCGGCCAGAACGGAACGAGCAACGGGATCGCGGCCCCGATCGCGAAGAAAGTGATTGAGGCGGTGCTGAGCGAATGAGACCGACGCAGGGTGTGAGCTTCGGCGGACGGTACGAACTGGACTCGCGGATCGCCATCGGCGGTATGGGCGAGGTCTGGGAGGCCACCGATCACGTCATCGGACGGACCGTCGCGATCAAGATCCTCAAAGACGAGTACATGGGCGACCCCGGGTTCCTCGAGCGCTTCCGCGCCGAGGCCCGCCACGCCGCGCTCGTCAACCACGAGGGCATCGCCAGCGTCTTCGACTACGGCGAGGAGAACGGCTCCGCCTTCCTCGTGATGGAGCTCGTCCCCGGTGAAGCGTTGTCGACGATCCTGGAGCGCGAAGGCGCCCTGTCGACCGACAAGACGCTCGACATCGTCGCCCAGACGGCCTCGGCCCTGCAGGCGGCCCACGCTGCCGGTCTCGTCCACCGTGACATCAAGCCCGGCAACCTGCTGATCACCCCCGACGGTCGCGTGAAGATCACCGACTTCGGTATCGCGCGCATCGCCGACCAGGTGCCGCTCACCGCAACCGGTCAGGTCATGGGGACGGTCCAGTACCTGTCGCCCGAGCAGGCATCCGGACACGCGGCATCCCCCTCGACCGACATCTACTCGCTGGGCATCGTCGCGTACGAGCTGCTCGCGGGACGGCGTCCCTTCACGGGCGAGTCGCAGGTCGCCATCGCCATGGCGCAGATCAACGACACCCCGCCGCCCCTTCCCGACACGATCTCGGAGCCCGTGCAGCGCTTCGTGATCAGCATGATCGCGAAGAAGCCCGACGAGCGTCCCGCCTCCACATCTGCCGTCGCGCGTGCCGCCGGTGCGCTCCGCCGCGGTGACGTGGCAGGTGCGGCCGCCATCGTTCCGGCGATCGCGGGATCCGTCTCGCCCGACGCCTTCACGCAGCTCCTGACCTCGAACACGGGGTCGGATGCCACGACCCGCCTCCTCCCGTCCGGCGCCGCCGCGGCGGGTGCGGCCGCCGGTGTCGGCACGGGCACCGCTGCGCTCGCGACGGATCAGCCCGTTCGTGACCAGCCCGCCAAGAAGAAGCGCAGCCCGTGGACGTGGCCGCTCGTCGCGCTGATCGCGCTGCTCGCGGTCGTGCTCATCGGGGCCCTCGTCGCGCTCTTCATGCCGACGGGCGACACGAACCCTGCTCCTGCGCAGTCCAACAGCGCCCCGCCGAGCCCGAGTGCGCCCCCCTCATCCGCCGCTCCCTCGCCGAGCCCGAGTCCGACGACGGTCATCCCCAACCCTGCCTCTCTCGATCTGGTGGGCAAGTCCTGCGAGGAAGCGACGCAGATCCTGAGTGACAACGGGCTCGACAACGTCAAGTGTCAGGACGGCGACGTCCCCGCCCCCACGGACGACGCGGTCGGTCAGGTGTACCGGGTCAACCCGACCGGAAAGGTCGAAGCGACCGACCTGATCACGCTTCTCCTGTACACGCAGGCGGCGGAGATGACCTCACCTGCCGCACCGAGCATCCAGGGTGGAAACGACGACGGCACCGTCACCGCCGGTTCGACCGTTCGTGTCATGTGGGACAGCTACACGTGCCCCCCGGGTGCGCCCGAAGCCACCACCTACACGATGACCCTGTCGGGCGGCGTCTTCGACAAGAACGGCGAATCGACGGCGAGCTTCGCGATCACGGACCGTCCGCAGGAGGTCGTCGTCGACGAGAGCGGCAGCCAGGCGCTCTCGGTGACCTACACCGTGACGTGCAACGGCACCGACACCGAACGCGTCTCAGGGGACTCGTCCGAGGCCGCGGCATCCATCGTCCCCGCTCCGGAGCAGACTCCTCCCGCCGATGGCGGCACCGACAACGGTGGCGGCAACGGCAACGGCAACGGCAGCGACGGCTGATCGGGGCTCCTTTCAGCAGGCTTTCGAGCGCGGTCGGTTAGGCTGTCCGGGTTCCACTCCGGGGAGTAAATTGTCCGTTCAGTCACGCGTGCTATCGGGCCGCTATCGAGTCGATGACCTCATCGGCCGTGGTGGCATGGCTTCGGTGTACCGCGGACAGGACCTGACCCTCGGGCGGCCTGTCGCGATCAAGATCCTCGAGCCCGACCTCGCCGCCGACGGCGCGTTCCGGACGCGGTTCCGCCTCGAGGCGCAGTCCGCATCGCGGATGTCGCACCCCGCCATCGTCCGCGTCTACGACGCCGGCGAAGAGACCCGGACGGATTCCGCGGGCACCCCGCATCCCGAGCCGTACATCGTCATGGAGCTCGTGACCGGGCGCCTGCTCAAGGACATCATCAGCGCCGGACCCGTCTCGCTCGAAGACGCCCTGCGCTACACCGACGGCATCCTCGAAGCGCTCGAGTACTCGCACCGCGCCGGTGTCGTGCACCGCGACATCAAGCCCGGCAACGTCATGGTGACGGATGCCGGCCAGGTGAAGGTCATGGACTTCGGCATCGCGCGCGCGGTGTCGGATTCGTCGTCGACGGTCGCCGAGACCACCGCCATCATCGGAACCGCCTCGTACTTCTCCCCGGAGATGGCCAAGGGCGACCCGGTCGACGCGCGCGCCGACATCTACTCCGCCGGCATCGTCCTCTACGAGTTGCTCACCGGTCAGCCGCCCTTCCGCGGCGAGAATCCGATCGCCGTCGCGTACCAGCACGTGTCAGAGGCGCCGGTTCCGCCGTCCGAAGTGATCGACACCGTTCCTCGCTCACTCGACGCGCTGGTCCTCCGCGCGCTGGCGAAAGACCCGTTCCAGCGCCCGCAGACAGCCGTCGCCTTCCGCGATGCCCTCGCGGCGACCACCGGGCGGAAGGCGCCGAGCAAGCGTCGCGTCGAATCCCTCAGCAACGAGTTGTACGGCCCCGACCCCAAGCAGGCCGCCGAGACCGCTCGTTCGCTCCGTCAGCTCACGAGCGACGACACCATGCGCCGGACACAGGCCGGGCCCCCTGTCGCCTGGGTGTGGGCGGGCATCGCGATGCTCGCGGTCCTGCTGGTGTCGGTGTTCATCTGGGTCAACACCATCCGTCCCGAGGCGAGCGCGATCACCCCGAACGCCTTGACCGTCCCCGACGTCGTCACCATGACGTGGGACCGTGCGGAGCAGGTGCTCGATACGTCGAAGCTCGAGGCCGTGCAGCTGACGGAGACGAGCGCCGACGTGCCCGAGGGATCCGTCGTGCGCACCGTTCCGGCCGCCGGGACGACGGTCGCGCCGGGCGACCAGGTGACGGTCTACGTCTCTCAGGGCGTCGAGAAGTCCACCGTCCCCACGATTGCCAACCTCACGGTCGATGAGGCCACGACCTCGCTCGAACAGGCGGGTCTGACGGCCGGCTCGATCACGCGACGAAACGACCCGAAACTCGCCGCCGACGTCGTGATCAGCGGCTCGGTCGACGGTGCTCCGGTCGCCCCCGGCCAGGAGCTTCCGAAGGGCTCGTCGATCGACCTCGTCGTCGCGACAGGCACGGTCACGGTCGAGGACTTCGCGCTCAACTACACCGTGGACAAGGCGTCCGAGATCCTCGAGTCGGAGGAGTACGGACTGGTTCCGGTCGTCAAAGAGGACCCGTCGTGTCCCGCCACCGATCCTCGCCTGGTGAAGGTCCAGTCGGCCATCGGCGAGGTGCCGGTGGGGTCGGAGATCACGCTGACGACCTGCAGCGGCTGATCCGGAGGGTCAGCTGACGGTCCGGTGCGGCGACAGCCGCGCGCCCCGCTCCGTCGCGCCCTCGAGTCCCAGTCGTTCGAGCCAGGTGCCGAGCAGGAGGTAGCCGCCCTCGGTGAGCACGCTCTCGGGGTGGAACTGAACGCCCTCGATCGGGAGCGAGCGATGGGCGAGACCCATCACCGTCCCCGATTCCGTCCACGCCGTGACGGCGAGGTCGCCGGGCAGGGAGCTCCGCTCGACGGCCAACGAGTGGTACCGGGTGGCCACGAACGGTCGGGGTAGCCCCGCGAAAACGCCGTCGCCGTCGTGGTGGACGAGCGATGTGCGCCCGTGCATGAGGTCCGCCGCGTGCGACACGACGCCGCCGAAGCCCGCCGCGATGGCCTGATGCCCGAGGCACACACCGAGGAGGGGCACGCCGAGTGCCGCGCATCGCTTCACGATGTCCACCGACGCACCGGCGTCCTCCGGCGTGCCCGGCCCGGGGGAGATCAGCACGCCGTCGACGGAATCGACCCGGTCTATCGCGTCAGCGGCATCCGATTCGATCATGTCGACCTGCGCGCCGAGTTCGACGAGGTAGCCGATCAGCGTGTGGACGAAGCTGTCGTGATTGTCGACGACGAGGACACGGATGCCGTCGGTCACCCGCCGCCGCCGATAGTGGACTCCTCGCTCGGCCACACCGTCTGGAAGACCCACGGGAAGGCGTAGAAGTACAAGAGGTAGAGGATGACGGCGGCCAGGACGAGCAGGATCAGCACCCGCACCCACCACGGACCCGGAAGCACCCGCCACAGAGCTGCGTACATCAGACGCCCACCCCACCGGTGAGAGACGCGGGCGGACCGTCGGCGGCCGGCGTGAACTCGTCGAACACGGCGTAGGCGATGATGCGCTCCAAGGAGTTCAGCTTCGGCGCGCAGCTCGTCAGCGTGAGGTAGCGCCCGTTGGCGGCGACGCCTTCCTGGTTGGGGACGGGGAGGAGCACCTGGATCTGGGTGTCCTGCACGTACTCCAGCGAGCGGAAGCGGTAGGTGTACCAGCCGGCCTTGGTCTGGATGACGATGGCATCGCCGATCACGAGACGGTCGATCGGGTCGAAGGGGGCGCCGGACGTCCACCGATGCGCGGCGTACACGGTGTTGCCGACGGCACCGGGCATGGCGGTGTCGGGGTAGTGCCCGACCTCGCCGCGATCCAGGATGTCGGGTCTGGAGATCCCCGACGCGATCTTGAACTGCCAGTCCGCGCCGAAGCGAGGCACCTTCATGATCCCGAAGACCTCGGCATGCTTCTGATCGCCCAGGACGGGGATGACCGGCGAGCCGTCGGGGCTCGGTGTCGGCGGCGGGGATGCCTCGGGCGACGCGTCGTCCTCGTTCGCCCACTGCTCGGCGAGGGCTTGAGCTGCCGCGTGCTGCTCGCTCTGGACGATCGCATCACCGATCCAGGTGTGCCACGACACGTAGAGGAGCGTCACGACGCCGAGAGTCAGCAGGATCTCACCCGTGACGCTCAGGAATGTGGCACGGGGACGAGGACGGGATCGACGCGAACGTCGAGTCGTCTGCTCCGTCAGCGAGGAGTCGGTCACGAACGGAGTTTAGCCAGCGAAGGCTGGATCCGGGCTGGCAGGTAGACTTCTCCCCATGGCACGTGGAGACAAGGACGAGGACCGTCTGGTCCAGCCCGAGGGCGACGCCGCCCCCAACCCGGTGTGGTTCAAGCCGATCATGATCGGTCTGATGCTCATCGGGCTTGTCTGGATCATCGTCTTCTACTTGAGCGGCCAGGCGTTCCCGATTCCGGACATCGGCCCGTGGAATCTCGCGATCGGTTTCGGCATCGCGTTCGTCGGGTTCTTGATGACCACGCGCTGGCGCTGACCTCCGGCATCCGCTGACCGGAATTACACCGGTGTGATTCATCCCCAGCCTGGGGATGAATCTGTGGATAACTCAAAGGTAGAGCAGTCCCGGGATGATCGCGGCGACTGCGACGAGTCCGATCCCGACCGCGACGAGCAGTGCCGCCTGCAGTCCCTGGCGCTTCTGCGCGCGGGTCTTCGAAAAGATGTAGCCCACCAGCAGGCCGACGAGACCGCCACCGATGTGGGACTGCCACGAGACTCCCGAGCCGACGAACGAGAACACCAGGTTGATCCCGAGCAGGATCGCGATCGGCAGGATGTTCACGCCGAGGTGCCGGCCGATGATGAGCATCGACGTGAGAAGTCCCCACACCGCACCCGAGGCGCCTACGACGAAGGTTCCCGGCGCGATGAGCGCGACGAGCGCAGAACCACCGATCGCACTCAGTACGTAGAGCGCGAGGAAGCGCACCTTGCCGAGCGACGGCTCGAGACTCCGGCCGAGCGCCCAGAGCGCCAGCATGTTGAGCGCGACGTGGAAGGGGAGCGGAGTCGAGTGCACGAAAGCGACCGTCAGCATCCGCCATGGCTCGAAAGGGACGCCCGTTGCGGGCACCACGTAGGCGGGAGCGAACGCGAGGGCACCCGTGATCGTGCCTCCCACGACGGGGATGAGCTGGAGCAGGTAGACCGCGATCGTGACGATGACGATCGCGTAGGTGACGACGGGGCGGTCGCTGCGGAGCTTCCGCGCGAACCGCCCCGGCATCCGCTTCACCTCAGCCGACCGCGCACCCTTCTGCTGCTCTGCCAGGCACTCCGGGCAGATGACACCCACGGGGAGCGGGGTCTGGCAGGCGGGACAGATCGTCCGCAGGCACCGCTGGCAGAGCACGAAGCTCTGACGGTCAGGATGCCGGTAGCAGAAGTTGTCCGGATTGGTGCGGGGGTCGGCTGAGGTCACGAAGGGATCAGGCCTCGGTGATGTCGATCGACGAGATCACGACGGGCTCGACCGGACGGTCCTGCGCTCCGGTGGGAACGGCCGCGATGGCGTCGACGACGGCGCGCGACGCGTCGTCGGCGACCTCACCGAAGATCGAGTGCTTGCCGTTGAGCCACGGAGTGGGGTCGGTGGTGATGAAGAACTGCGAGCCGTTGGTGCCCTCGGCCTTGCCGGTGATCGCGTTGCGGCGGAGGCCCGCGTTCGCCATGGCGAGGAGGTACGGCTTGGCGAACGTCAGCTCAGGGCTGATCTCGTCATCGAAGTTGTAGCCCGGTCCGCCGACGCCCTGACCGAGCGGGTCGCCGCCCTGGATCATGAAGCCGGGGATGATGCGGTGGAAGATGACGTCGGTGTACAGGGGGCCTTCGCCGGGCTTGCCGGTGGCGGGGTGCGTCCAGGCCTGGGAACCGTCGGCCAGACCGACGAAGTTCTTGACGGTGCGGGGCGCCTGGTCGCCGAACAGGTTGACGACGATGTCGCCGTGGTTGGTGTGCAGGGTCGCGACAGCGGAGTGAATCGGCATACTCATCATCCTCTCACTTGCAACCCCCCTCGCCGGCTGAATGCGTCTGGCAGTATGGACCCACTACGTCCCCGGATGAACCCCGAAAAGGGAGGGCCCCGTGAGCCTCAACCGCAAGACCAAGAAGGAACTCCGCAAGCTGCAGAAGCAGGCTGCGAACCTGTGGGAGTCACAGCAGGTGCTCGTCGGTCAGGCCGGTGACGTCGCCCGCGAGGCGGGTCGCCAGCTCGGCAAGTACAACCACGACCACATCGTGCCTACGGCGAAGCACTCGTACGAGAAGTACGCGGCTCCCTACGTCGACCGTGGCGTCGAGACGGGTCGCAAGGTGCTGAACGGCGCTGTCGTTCCCGCCGCCGGCGCCGTCGTCGGCACCGCGATGTCGGTGTGGGATGTCGCGAACGACCAGCGTCACCGCCTGTCGCACGGCAAGGGCCTCGGTGGCTTCGACGCGGACTCGTTCCGCAAGAACGCTGCCAAGGCTGGCAAGAAGGCCACCAAGAAGCTGTCGGTTCCGGAGAAGAAGAAGGGCCTGGGCGCCGGCGGCGTCCTCGCCATCATCTTCGGTGTCGCCGCGACTGCGGGTGTTCTCTACGCCGCCTGGCAGACGCTGCGGGCAGACGACGAACTGTGGGTGGCGGACGACCCGCTGCGCGCACCGGATGCCTGAATCCACGCCTGAACCATCGGAGCGCGTCGCTGAAGCGGCGCGCTCCCGGTCTTTGTCGGTCGAGTTCGTCGCCCGCCCGGCGGCGGGCAGTCTTGAAGAGGCTGCGACGCTGCTCGGGCTGGCGGCATCCGACATCGTCAAAACGCTCGTCGTGAAGCGGAGCGACGACACGTACCTGTTTGCGCTGATCCCCGGAGACCGGGCGATCTCGTGGCCCAAGCTGCGCGCCGTCGTCGGGGTCAACAAGCTGCGGCTTCCCGAGCCCGAGCTCGCGTTGGCCGCAACGGGGTTCGAGCGCGGCACCATCACGCCGATCGGGAGCACGACGGACTGGCCCGTCTACGCCGATGCGTCGATCGCAGGCAAGCGGATCGCCATGGGCGCGGGCGCGCACGGCTTCAGCCTCTTCGTTGACGCGGACGACCTCATCCGGTCCTACGGCGCCACCGTGGCCGACATCTCGCAGCCGATGCCGGAGCGGCCGGTCACCGCGGGATGAGGCCTGCCATCGTCATCGCCGTGTCCACGAGCCCCACCCGGGTGAGCGACGCGACCTCGTCGATAGGAAACCACGCAGCCTCGTCCGTGGAGCCGTCCTCTTCGTTGTGAAGTTCACCGCCGACGACGTGCGCGCGATAGACGATCCGGAGCGCCTGGATCGGCCCGGTGCCGTGGAACCGGTCCTTCTCGGGGATCACCAGCGAGTCCGTGCCGAGGATGCCGTCGAGTTCCACGTGGAACCCTGTCTCTTCGAGGACCTCGCGGACAGCGGCATCCATCGGGTCCTCGCCGGGGTCGAGCCCACCTCCGGGCATCGTCCACGCGGGTCGCGTAGGGCTGTTCCAATGGGCGAGCAGGATGCGGTCTCCGTCGGTGACGACGGCATACGCAGCGACGCGGATATCCACTCGTTCACCCTAGCCACACCGAAGACGAGAAAAGCCGGACCCTGAGGAATCCGGCTTTTCGTGACTGTGGAGCCTAGGAGATTCGAACTCCTGACATCCTGCTTGCAAAGCAGGCGCTCTACCAACTGAGCTAAGGCCCCCTGATGCGGTGACGGTGGGGCTACCAGGACTTGAACCTGGGACCTCTTCATTATCAGTGAAGCGCTCTAACCGCCTGAGCTATAGCCCCGTCGCTGCCGGCTTACGCCTGCAACCTCCAAGACTTTACCCGAAGATGGCGCCGTTTGACGAATCGAGACGGGAGGCGAGCCGCGGCATCCGCTCGTTCTGGTTCACTTGGCTCATGAGCGCGACCACCCACACCGAACCACACGCCGCCAACATCGGGCAGCGGCTGAATTGGCTGCGCGCGGGCGTGCTCGGGGCGAACGACGGCATCGTGTCCGTCGCTGCTGTCGCGGTGGGTGTCGCGGGCGCGACGGCGGACCTCGGACCCATCCTCACGGCGTCGTCCGCTGCCCTCGTCGGCGGCGCGATCTCGATGGCGCTCGGCGAGTACGTGTCGGTCAGCAGCCAGCGCGACACCGAGAGGGCGCTCATCGAGAAGGAGAAGCGCGAGCTCGCGGAGATGCCCGACGAGGAGCTCGCTGAACTCGCGGAGCTCTACCGGGCGAAGGGCCTCTCGGAGGAGACCGCGCTCAAGGTCGCCACGGAGCTCACCGCGCACGATGCCCTCGGCGCCCACCTCGACGCCGAACTCGGCATCGACCCCGACGATCTGACGAGCCCGTGGCAAGCAGCCGTGTCGTCCGCGATCGCGTTCACGCTCGGAGCGCTGCTGCCGTTCCTCGCGATCATCCTGCCGCCCGCGGAATGGCGCGTCCCGACCACCTTCGTCGCTGTCCTGATCGCCCTCGCACTGACGGGGACGATCTCGGCCCGGCTCGGCGGTGCAGGCCGGCGCCGCGCCGTCATGCGCTTGGTGATCGGCGGGGCACTCGCCCTCGCCGTCACCTGGGCTCTGGGATTGCTGCTCGGCACCTCGGTCTTGTGACCGGATGCCGCGGCATCCGACTCAGTTGGATGTGAATCCGACGAGCAAGCCGCCGGTGACCTTCACCATCAGGTTGTAGATACCGGCCGTGACAGCGCCCAGCACCGTCACCACGATCAGGTTCAGGATCGCGACCACCGCCGCGAACGCCATCACCTGCGGAAGGTTGATGACCGACGCGAGCGTGAAGGTGGTCTGACCGTTGACGGCGCCGAGGAGCGCGTCGATCTGCCCGATGAGGTTCGTCGAGCTGATCACGAGGTAAACCAGCAGCGTGGAGACGACCGTGACGATGGCCAAGGCGACCGCAGCCAGGAACGACAGCTTCACGGCCGACCAGAAGTCGACGTAGACAAGACGGAGGCGGACCTGCTTCGCGGTCGTCCGGCTCGAGGACTTCTTGGCCAGTTTGTCGGCTACGGAGCTCATGCGTCACTCTCTTCGGTGGTCTCGGGAGCCTCGGTGGCCTCCTCGGCCTCCGCACTCTCGGCCAGTCCCCGTTCGCCGTTACGGGCGATGGCGAGGATCCGGTCGTCGTCGTCAGGCCGGGCGAACACCACGCCCATCGTGTCGCGGCCCTTGGCGGGCACCTCGGCAACGGCCGAGCGTACCACCTTGCCGCTGGCAAGAACCACCAGGACCTCGTCGTCCGCACTGACGATCAGACCGCCCGCGAGCTCGCCGCGATCGTCGTGCAACTTGGCCACCTTGATGCCCAGACCACCACGACCCTGAACGCGGTACTGGTCGACGGAAGTGCGCTTCGCGAAGCCTCCCTCGGTCACCACGAAGACGAAGCTGTCATCCCGGACGACGGATGCCGAGAGCAGGCTGTCGCCCTCGCGGAACGACATGCCCTTCACGCCCTCGGTGGAACGACCCATCGGACGCAGCGTGTCGTCGTTCGCCGTGAAGCGCAGCGACATGCCGAGGCGGGAGACGAGGAGGAGGTCGTCGGTGGAGTCGACCAGCATCGCGCTGACCAGCTCGTCGCCGTTCTCCTCGTCCTGACCGCGCAGGCGGATCGCGATGATGCCGCCCTGACGGTTCGTGTCGTACTCGGTGAGCGCGGTCTTCTTGATCTTGCCGTCGCGCGTCGCGAGCACGAGGTACTCGGCCGTCGTGTAGTCGCGGATGTCGAGGATCTGCGCCACGTCTTCGCCGGGCTGCAGGGCCAGGAGGTTGGCGACGTGCTGACCCTTGGCATCCCGTCCGGCCTCGGGAAGTTCGTATCCCTTCGCGCGGTAGACGCGGCCCTTCGTCGTGAAGAACAGCAGCCAGTGGTGGGTCGTCGAGACGAAGAAGTGCTCGACGACGTCGTCGGCGCGCAGTTGCGCACCCTTGACACCCTTGCCGCCACGGTGCTGCGAGCGATAGTTGTCGCTCCGCGTGCGCTTGACGTAGCCGTTGCGGGTGACGGTGACGACGATCTCCTCTTCGGGGATCAGGTCTTCCATCGACATGTCGCCGTCGTACCCGTGCAGGATGTGCGTCCGACGCTCGTCGCCGAACTTCGAGACGATGTCGCCCAGCTCGGTGGCGATGATCGTGCTCTGCCGATCGCGTGAGGCGAGGATCGCGTTGAGGTCCTCGATCTTGAGCTCGAGCTCGGTCGCCTCCTCGACGATCTTCTGACGCTCGAGGGCGGCGAGGCGCCGCAGCTGCATCGAGAGGATCGCGTCGGCCTGAGCGTCGTCGATCTCGAGCAGCGTCTTCAGGCCGTCACGGGCCTCGTCGACGGTGGGGGAGCGGCGGATGAGCGCGATGACCTCGTCGAGCGCGTCGAGCGCCTTCAGGTATCCGCGCAGGATGTGCATGCGCTTCTCGGCCTCGCGCAGGCGGTACTGCGTGCGCCGGACGATGACCTCGAACTGGTGCGTGAGCCAGTAGCTGATGAACCCGTCGATCGGGAGGGTGCGGGGCACGCCGTCGACGATCGCCAGCATGTTGGCGCCGAAGTTCTCCTGCAGCTGGGTGTGCTTGTAGAGGTTGTTCAGCACGACCTTCGCGACGGCGTCGCGCTTGAGGACGATGACCAGGCGCTGCCCGGTGCGATCGCTCGTCTCATCACGGATGTCGGCGATGCCGTTGAGCTTGCCCTCGCGCACGAGAGCGGTGATCTTCGCCGCGACGTTGTCGGGGTTCACCTGGTACGGGAGCTCCGTGATCACCAGGCAGGTGCGGTTCTGGATCTCTTCGACGTTGACGACCGCGCGCATCGTGATCGAGCCGCGACCGGTGCGGTACGCCTCGCGGATGCCCTTGGTGCCGAGAATCTGCGCGCCGGTGGGGAAGTCGGGACCGGGAATGCGCTCGAGCAGTGCGTCGAGCAGCTCCTCACGGGAGGCATCCGGGTGCTCCAGAGCCCACATCACGCCGTTCGCCACCTCGCGGAGGTTGTGCGGCGGGATGTTCGTGGCCATACCGACCGCGATACCCACCGAACCGTTGACGAGGAGGTTCGGGAAGCGCGAGGGGAGGACGACGGGCTCACGGGTGCGACCGTCGTAGTTGTCCTCGAAGTCGACGGTGTCCTCGTCGATGTCGCGGACCATCTCGAGGGCGAGCTGCGCCATCTTGGTCTCGGTGTACCGGGGAGCCGCAGCGCCCATGTTGCCGGGCGAGCCGAAGTTTCCCTGACCATCGGCGAGGGGGTAGCGGAGGGACCACGGCTGCACGAGGCGGACGAGAGCGTCGTAGATCGCGCTGTCGCCGTGCGGGTGGTACTGACCCATGACCTCGCCGACGACGCGGGCGCACTTCGAGTAGCTCTTGTCGGGACGGTAACCGCCGTCGTACATGCCGTAGATGACACGGCGGTGCACGGGCTTCAGGCCGTCTTCGACCCGCGGGAGCGCGCGACCCACGATGACGCTCATCGCGTAGTCGAGGTAGCTCCGCTGCATCTCGACCTGGAGGTCGACCTGGTCGATGTTGCCGTGCTGGTAGCCGGCGTTCGGGTCGGGACGCTCTTCGTCAGCCATGTTCTCTCAGTCTTCGTTCGTCGTCGGAATGCGGGTGCGGGATGCGGCGTGGACTCAGATGTCCAGGAACCGCACGTCCTTGGCGTTGCGCTGGATGAACCCGCGTCGCGCCTCGACGTCCTCGCCCATCAGCACGGAGAAGATCTCGTCGGCCGCCGCGGCGTCGTCGATGGTCACCTGACGCAGCGTGCGCGTCTCGGGGTCCATCGTCGTCTCCCACAGCTCCTTGGCGTTCATCTCGCCGAGACCCTTGTAGCGCTGCACGCCGTTGTCCTTCGGGATGCGGCGGCCCGCGGCCAGCCCGTCTCGCATGAGCGCGTCGCGCTCGGCGTCGCTGTAGACGTACTCGTGCGGCGCGTTCGACCACTTGAGGCGGTAGAGCGGTGGCTGCGCGAGGTACACGAAGCCCGCTTCGACGAGTCCGCGCATGTAGCGGAACAGCAGCGTCAGCAGAAGCGTCGTGATGTGCTGGCCGTCGACATCCGCATCGGCCATCAGGACGACCTTGTGATACCGAGCCTTCGAGACGTCGAAATCGGGTCCGATTCCCGCGCCGAAGGCCTGGATCATCGCCTGGATCTCGGCGTTTCCGAGCGCACGGTCGAGACGCGCCTTCTCGACGTTGAGGATCTTGCCGCGGAGCGACAGGATCGCCTGGCGCTCCGGGTCGCGACCCGACACCGCCGAACCGCCGGCGGAGTCACCCTCGACGAGGAAGATCTCGCTGATCGACGGGTCCTTGCTCGTGCAGTCCTTGAGCTTCTCGGGCATGGATGCCGATTCGAAGACGCTCTTGCGCCGAGCGGTCTCGCGCGCCTTGCGGGCAGCCATGCGAGCCGTGGCGGCCTCGAGGGCCTTCGTGATGATGAGCTTCGCCTGCGCCGGGTTGCGGTCGAGCCAATCGATGAGCTGGTCGCCGACGACCTTCTGGACGAAGGCCTTGGCCTCGGTGTTGCCGAGCTTGGTCTTCGTCTGGCCCTCGAACTGCGGTTCGGCGAGCTTCACCGAGATGACGGCGGTGAGGCCCTCACGGATGTCCTCGCCCGCGAGGTTCTCGTCCTTCTCCTTGAGGAGGCCCTTCTCCCGCGCGTAACGGTTGATGTACATCGTCATCGCGGCGCGGAAGCCCTCTTCGTGGGTACCGCCCTCGTGCGTGTTGATCGTGTTCGCGAAGGTGAAGACGTTCTCGGTGTACCCCGAGGTCCACTGCATGGCGAGCTCGAGCGAGATGTGACGGACGGTGTCCTCGGACTCGATCTCGATGATCTCGTCGTTGATGACCTCGGCCTTGCGGACCTTGTTGAGGTACTCGACGTAGTCGACGAGGCCGCGCTCGTAGAGGAAGTCGTCGTGACGCTGCACCGTGTCAGAGCCACCCTCGGGCAGATCCACCACGTCGACGGCCTCGGCCCGCTCATCGGTGAGCGTGATCCGCAGGCCCTTGTTCAAGAACGCGGTCTGCTGGAAGCGCGTCCGCAGCGTGTTGTAGTCGAAGTCGGTCGCCTCGAAGATCGTGTCATCGGGCCAGAACGTGATCGTCGTGCCCGTCTTGTCGCTCTCTTCGCCCTGGGCGAGGGGGGCTTCGGGCTTGCCGCCGCCGGAGAACGTCTGCCGCCAGATGTGTCCCTGTCGCGCGATCTCGACCTCGAACCGCGTCGACAGCGCGTTGACGACGGATGAGCCGACACCATGGAGACCACCGGAGACCGCGTATCCGCCGCCGCCGAATTTGCCACCCGCGTGCAGAACCGTCAGGACGACCTCCACCGTCGACTTGCTCGGGTCGGAGGAGTGGGGATCGACGGGGATGCCGCGACCGTTGTCGACGACGCGGAGACCACCGTCGGCGAGGATCGTCACATTGATGGTGTCGCAGTACCCCGCCAGCGCCTCATCGACGGAGTTGTCGACGATCTCGTAGACGAGGTGGTGCAGGCCGCGCTCACCGGTCGAACCGATGTACATGCCGGGACGCTTGCGAACCGCCTCGAGGCCCTCGAGCACCTGGATCTCGGATGCGCCGTATTCAGCGGGAATCCGGGCTTCTGCCGGGGTTTCGGGTTCTTCGGGAACGGTGTCGGGGGTTTCTGACGTCATCGGTTTCGTGCGCTCCACATCCATCGTTCAGGCCTTCTTCCCAGTCTATCGGAAAGGACGCGTCAATAGCGGCTGAACGGCGCTGTGAGCCCGCGAAAGCTCTCGGGAGGGTGCGGGACGTCCCTCACCCGTAGGTATCGCGAGGGCCCCGCCCTGGAACGGCTCTGGGGCCCCATTTCCACGAGGGGACGTCCGGCCCCACGAAACGGACGGATTCGACACCGGCGTCGGGGAACCGTCGGACGAGCTCGGTGACGATGCTCGCCCGCATGAGATGAAGGTTCTTCGCCCACGCCGTCGAGTCGCACTGAACGGTCAGCACGCCGTCGCTCAGGGCGACGGGATCCGCGTGCCTCGCGGTCTCCTCACCGGCGACCTGCGCCCACTGCAGAACGAGGTCCTCTTTGGCCAGCTGAACGTCCCAGCCCGACTGACGGGTGAGATCGGCGAGCAGGTCGCCCATCCCCTTCGGATCACGACCCGCGGTGAACGGCTGGTTCTCGTCGTCGTCGTTCCGGCGCTTCTTACGTCTCTTCTTCGCGGCGGACGGCTCGAGTCCGCGAAGTCGCATGTAGGTCGCGACCGTTTCGGGGATGCCGGTGGCGTCAGACATCGGCATCCGTCACGATCGTGCCCGCCTCGACGCGCACCGTCCGCACGCGGAGGGCTTCGGGGACGTCGCCCTCGACCGCTGCCGTGACGATGACCTGCTCGAAGTCGGCGACGACGCCGGCGAGACGAGCTCGGCGCTCGGCATCGAGCTCGGCGAAGACGTCGTCGAGGATGACGATCGGGTCGCCGAGGCGCAACTGGTCGCGGAGGAGTTGCGCCGATGACAGCCGCAACGACAGCGCGGTCGACCACGACTCACCGTGCGACGCGTAGCCCTTCACCGGCAATCCCCGCAGCCTCAGCAGCAGGTCATCGCGGTGCGGACCGACCAGGGTCACGCCCCGCTCCAGTTCCTGTGCACGCTTGGCGGTGAGTCCGGCACGGAAGGATGCCGCGATCGCGTCCGCTCCGACGGACGAGCCGGTCTCGGCCACCGCGGACGACTCGTCTTCGGGATCGGCGCCGTCGACGGACAACAACCACTCGAGCTGCGGGTCGTGATCGGCGCCGGCGATCGCCTCGTAGGCGTCGCGCATGGGCTGGGCGAGGTCCTCGGCCAAGCGAAGTCGCGCGAGGATGATCTCGGTGCCGAGCGAGATGAGCTTGTCGTCCCAGACATCGAGCGTCGTGAGCTGGTCGGCCTTCAGTCCGCGAGCTCGTGCGGATTTCAAGAGCGCGGTGCGCTGTTTGAGCACCCGGTCGTAGTCGCCGAGCACTCCGGTCATGCGCGGCGCGCGCTGGACCAGCAGCTGATCGGCGAATCGGCGCCGCGACGACGGATCGCCGCGGACGATCTGCAGGTCCTCGGGGGCGAACAGCACGACCTGGGCGTAGCGCGGAAGTTCCGACGTGCGAACCGGCGAGCCGTTGACCCGTGCCTTGTTCGATCCGGTCCGGTTGAGCTGCACTTCGAGCTGGATGCGGCGATCGCCGTACGCCAGGCGAGCGCGAACGAACGCGGCATCCGCTCCATATCGGACCATCGGGGCATCCTGCGATACCCGGTGCGACCCGAGCGTCGCGAAATAGCCGATCGCTTCCGCGAGGTTCGTCTTTCCCTGGCCGTTGCGACCGACGAACACGTTCGGTCCTGAGACCAGACTCACCTCGGCCGCGGCATAGTTGCGGAAGTCGACGAGACTCAGATGCTCCACGATCACCAGATCACCCTCCTTCGAGGCACCGACACGCCTCGATGTGGACGGACGCCGGGGTCAGCGCAGCAGGAGATTCGGCTGCAGCAGGTACTTGAAGGTCTCGGGCGTGCCGGAGGTCTGCGGCGTGATGAGAACCGGGCTGAGCTTGTTCGCGTTCTCGCTCGAGGTGAACGTGACCCGCGTGAACTCGCTCTTCACGGCGCCGAGCGCCTCGAGGAGGTACTGCGGATTCAGTCCGAGAGTGACTTCGTCGCCGGCGAGCGTCGCGTCGACCGACTCGGTGGCGCGAGCCTGCTCGGTGCCGGCGGCATCCATCGACACACCCTCGTCCGAGAACGTAAACCGCAGCGGAGCGGAGCGGTCCAGGACGAGCGAGACACGACGGACCGCTTCGGCGAGTTCCGCCGTATTGACGACCGCGTAGTGCTCGGTCTGCGCGGGGAACAGGCGACGCACCGGGGGGAAGTTGCCCTTGATCAGCAGCGACGTGACGGTCTTGTTGCCCGCGGTGAACGCGATGATCTCGCGGTCCCCCGATCCCGAGAACGACACCTGGATGTCACCGGAGTGGGCGAACGTCTTGCCGACCTCGGTGAGGGTGCGGGCGGGGACCAGCGCGGTGGTGGATTCTTCGCGAGCAACAGCACCGCTGTCGAAGCGGATCTCGCGGAGCGCGACACGGTAGCGATCGGTGGCGACGAGGCTGAGCTCGTTGCCGGTGACCTCGAGCTGAACACCGGTGAGGACAGGAGTGACGTCGTCGCGGGATGCCGCGAACGCGACCTGTGCGATCGCCGTCGAGAAGTCGTCTCCCGGGACGAGACCGGAGTCACCCGAGACCTCGGGGATCGCCGGGTACTCGGCCACGGGCATCGCGGCAAGCGTGAAGCGCGCAGAGCCGCACGTCAAGAGGATCTCGCCGTCGGCATCCTGCGTGATCTGGATCGGTGCGTTCGGCAGGCGGCTGGCGATCTCGGAGAGCAGTCGGCCGTGGACGAGGATCGTGCCCGGCTCGTCGACCGTCGCTTCAATACGCGTACGAGCGGATGCTTCGTAGTCGAACGCGGCGAGGGACAGTCCTTCGTCGCTCGCTTCGATGAGCACGCCGGCGAGGATCGGCTGCGGGTTCCGCTGCGGGAGCAGTTTCACGACGAACGACACGGCTTCGCTGAATACATCGCGGTTGACGTGGAACTTCACTGATGCTCCCTTGACGGCGAGATGGGCTCTCTCATGCTAGTGCCCACGACGAGCGCCTCCGGAAGCATGCCTCCGCGATAGCCGCTGCCGCCTCGCACCCCGTGGGTGTGATCGGATCGGCTTCTCATTAGATAGTTCTCTGTCTTCTTGTTAACAGCTGTGGAAACTGTGGATATGTCGGGCGATCCCAGTCGCGGAGCCGGAACCACATCCGTGTAACTTGTGCACGGGCTGCGGAAAGACGGGTGACAACTTCGATTCCGTCGACGTGTGGTTCAGAGCGTCATCCACAGGTTGTCGTCATTCGTTCACATTCGACGGCCATCGCCGCACAGTTATCCACAGGCTTTCCACACTGTGGGAAACCGCATTGTGAGGGTCGTCCGGGAGGACTGTCAAGTACGCCCGACGGCTCGGGCGTGTGGGACCGTCAGCGCGAGGAACGGCCCAGCTGCGAAGTGATCTCGGAGACCTGGTTGTAGATCGAGCGCCGCTCCTTCATGAGCTCGCTGATCTTCTTGTACGCGTACATGACGGTCGTGTGGTCGCGGTTGCCGAACAGCTGACCGATCTTCGGCAGCGACAGACTCGTGCGCTCACGACAGAGATACATGGCGATCTGTCGGGCGGTCGCGACGGACTGCGAACGGCTCGAGCCGTACAGGTCGTCCATCGTCAGTCGGAAGTACTGGGCGGTCGCCGAGATGATGTCCGTCGGTGAGATCACGTTCGCGTCGTCCTGGTCGACGATGTCGCGAAGAACCGTCTGCGCCAACGAGATATCGAGGTTCGACCGGTTGAGGCTCGCGAAAGCGGACACCCGGATGAGCGCGCCCTCCAGCTCGCGGATGTTGCTCGACACCTTCGTGGCGATGTACTCGAGCACCTCGTCGGGAACCTGCAGACGCTCGGACTGCGCCTTCTTGCGGAGGATCGCGATGCGCGTCTCGAGGTCGGGGGCCTGCACGTCGGTGATGAGGCCCCACTCGAAGCGGCTCCGCATCCGGTCTTCGAATCCGGTGAGGTGACGAGGCGGCACATCGCTCGTGATCACGACCTGCTTGTCGTGGTCGTGCAGCTGATTGAACGTATGGAAGAAGGCTTCCTGCGTCTCGGCGCGACCCTGCAGGAACTGGATGTCGTCGATGAGGAGGATGTCGACGTCGCGGTATCGAGCCTGGAATGCAGATGCGCGGTTGTTCACGATCGAGTTGATGAAGTCGTTCGTGAACTCCTCACTCGAGACGTAGCGGACCTTGATCCCGGTGTAGAGGTTGATCGCATAATCGCCGATGGCGTGCAGGAGGTGGGTCTTGCCCAATCCGGAGTCGCCGTAGATGAAGAGCGGGTTGTAGGCCTTTGCCGGTGCTTCGGCCACGGCGACGGCGGCGGCGTGCGCGAACCGGTTGGACTGACCGATGACGAAGCTATCGAAGGTGTACTTCGGGTTCAGTCGGGTGTCGTTGCGGGATGCCGGAGCCGCCTGCTCGGCGTAGTCGTCAGCGCCCGGGCGGCTCGGTGCCGACGAGGTCGGGGACAGTGCGGACTGCACGGGCACCGGCGCGGTGAGGTGGGCGTCACCGAGCTCGGGATTCACCACGACGCGGAAAGTGCTCGCCGCCGGCTCGGCGTCGACCTGGGCGAGGGCCTCCATGATGGGGCCGCGGAGCCGCTTGTTGAACTGCCCGGCGGTGAGGTCGTTGGGCACATCGAGGTAGAGAGTCCCGCTCATCACACCCTGCGCCACGGCGAGGCTCACGAAGCCCTGCAACTGCGGCGTGACGCGGTCGTCTTTCGCCAGCACGTCGAGCACAGCGCTCCAGACGGGGACATCTGGAAGTTCGTGCTCGGACAT